>JAJYZB010000019.1 GCA_021800275.1 bacterium | reverse complement strand
CCACCCCTCCTGAAAAAATTAATAAAGTTTGTTTGAAGTGTCATTCCGGCGGAAAAGTAGCTTTGTGGGAAGGAAGTGTTCACCAGACCCATGATCTTGCATGCACAAACTGTCATAATGTGCATAAAGTAAGTTCCAGTTTCATGAATCCTTATCTTTTGGCAAAATCGTCAATTCCATCCACTTGTTTCCAATGCCACAAAAACATTCGAATTGATTTTTTAAAATTTTCCCATCATCCGCTTCGCACGGGAAAATCGGGAACAGGTCTGGTTTGCACACAGTGCCATAATCCCCATGGAACTTTCACCTCCCATTTGATTACCGCCAATTCAATTAATCAGCTCTGCTGGAAATGCCATCCCGCAAAACGCGGACCTTTTCTCTGGGAACACCCGCCTGAAGAAGAGGACTGTTTAAACTGCCATGTTCCTCATGGTTCATCTCACCGCAATCTTCTGGTCATGGAAGAACCTTTTCTCTGCCAGAGATGCCATGATGAAATTGGTCCCCATCACGACACAAAGGTCTTTTTCTTGAACACGAGTCAGGCGGGAGAGACCCCTTATCAAGGACTTCCAGTTTTTGGACTTTACCACGGGTGCACAAACTGCCACAGAGAAATTCACGGCAGCAATTCTCCTTCAGGCATCACATTTTTAAGATGAAAGAGGTGAGTGTAATGAAAAAAAGAGTAAATTTAATTTTTATTATTACAATTTTACTGATTTTTCCCTCGCTTCTCTCAATAGCCCGGACGAAAGGAAAAACGAAAACAAAATCCAGGTCTTCCGCCCGCGCGAAATCGAAATCTAAAATTCCTTCCCCGCATTACATGAATTTTGAGTATTATCTTGTTCCAAGAATTGTAAGCGGGGAAAGAGAGTCGGCAAAATTCAATGAATTTCAAGATTTGGTTACAGGAGTTTCAGGAGGGCTTCTGGTTAACTACTTGAAGGGCGCGAATTACTTTAATCTCCATGCCAGAAACATAGGACTTGACACAAACCGAGTGGATTTTCAAACAGGAAGTTACGGAAATTACGGTATTAACGCTTTTTTTGACGAAATTCCTCATAATTACATGTATAACGTAAAAACTCTTTATTCCGGCATTGGAACAGCAAATTTGACTCTCCCGCCTGATGTGCAGAACACCCTTGCCTCAACTCAAAATGGAGTGTATCAATCCACTCCTCTCACTGCTCAGACTCTTGATGGATTTCTGAACAATCCTCTGTATTATCATCTTTTTGATGAGACAAAATATCGAAGTCAGTTCGGAGTTAAAGCCACAGATACCCCCAATAATACCCTGACCCTGACAGGCCGTGTTCACTGGACAAGAGAAACAGGGGAAGAGCCGTACTTCGGAGATTTCGGGATTAACAGTGTGGAACTTTCAGAGCCGATTAATTACGATATTTTAAACAGCGGATTTAAAGCAGAATATCTGAAAAGCCCCTATTATTTTACAGCTTCCTATCATCATTCTTTTTTTACGAACAATAATCAAGAATTAATTTTTGCCAACCCGTTCAATGCAGTAGCCAATGATAATGATGACATGAATGATCCCTGGTGGGGGTATTCCCATTATGTTGGATCAGGACCTGCAGTTGGAGGAATTTCTCTTCCTCCAAGCGATCAGTATCAGGATCTTTCATTTTCTGGCGCTGTTTTTGCTCTCCCATGGCATGGAAGGTTTACCCTTGCCGGTTCCTGGGGATTGATGTGGCAAAATCAAGCATTACTCCCTTACACCACGAATACCGCCCTTACCGGCGTCAATTTTAATGGCGCTGCCTTTGATCCCTCTAATCCAGCATCTCTCCCGATCAGTTCCTGTGATTGCAAAGCCAGCACTCTTTACTATAATGCTCTTTACACAGCATCACCTGTTCATTTTATTCATTTAAAAGCCCATTATCGCGAGTACAGTTTTGACAATCAAACCCCGCTGACACATTTTCCTGGAATGGCAACTGGTGATCTCTGGTGGGAAAACGACACGGGAACAGGGGGGCTGGTGAATCAATTTAACACCAGTTACCGGAACATTACAACAGGTGGAGAGGTATCCTTTAATCTTTTCAAGAACACATCTTTTACCACCAGTTTTAATAATAACATTACCGATAATACCGATCTTGAGGCCGCCCATCTGAGTGAAAATAAAGTCAAATTTTCTTTTGATAGTTATGCTCTCGCTTCCTGGCTCAATTTCCATATTTCCTATTATTTTGCCAATAGAAATGGAACTTATGATCCCTGGGCTCCTTATGATGGAGTGATTCAGACCTGGGAATTTCCGTACCTTGTTCATTTTAATGAAGCGAAACGGTACAGGGATCAGTTTTTATGGCTGGTTAATTTCTCTCCAATTGACAGAGTTTCTCTGACAGCTTATCTCCTTAACGGAAAAGATATTTATAATAATCAAGTTCCTATGTCTTATGCGGGATATTCCACTACAGCTCTTGTTCCAATGTTCGGGCTTCAGGATGACAGCCACAGCCTGTATTCTTTAAGCGGAGATTTTCAGGTTGCGCAGAGGTCCAGGCTCTCCCTTTTTTACAGCAATGAAAGCTACCGTTACGATCAGCTTTCCCGAACCTGGGTCATGATGCCCCTCTCTACAAGTGATCCATACCCCCCGTCTTTAACCGGATGTTTTGCCCCATCCCCTATTTGCGATGGGCCAACAGGAGTGGAACCAGGATGGTTTTCTTACAGCAACTGGACAGCGGGAAGTGTAGATAGAGTCATTACTTTCGGCTGGAATTTTATGTCTCATCTCGCCAACCATCTAAAATTTAAGTTTCGTTATACTCAATCACAAGATTGGGGAAGCATTTTCCCTTATAGTCCTCTGGCTCCTGCAAGTTATCCTTACATTGATTACAATGACCATATTTATCTTCCTTACCTGAATGATAACACCAGCTCTAGAGAGCAAGAATTAAACCCTGTTTTCACTTACACTTTGGGGAAAGGAAAAACGAAAAAAATTATTAGTTTTGGATACTTAAATGAGAGTCTGATCCTCAATGACTATCAGCTTGATGGTTTAACCTACGTTCCTGTCAGTCCATCGGGAAATTATAAGGGACAGTTCTTGATGGATACTCTTCCTGGGAATTTTTCAGTTAATGTTTATTATATGACATTCGGATTTAAATTTTAATTCGAAATGAGTGAGTAGCCCCGCCGCTTGCGAGCGCGGGATTGCGAGCGAATGAGAATCTGGCGCCGAAGGCGCCTTAAAAGGAGGTAAGAATCATGATTAAAAAAAGTTTTAAAATTCTTGTCCTGGGGGTTTTTGCAGCGGTCTGTATCTTCATAGGATTTACCAATGCAAGCGCGAGCAAGAAGATTCCTTTCGGAGAACAGCTTTTTTTGAAAAACAAGTGCAACAAGTGCCACACCATAAAAGCTCTTGGGATCAAGAAACTTCCTTCAAAAGAAAATCAGATGTTGCAAAATCTAGGTCCACTGGCAGGACTTGTTAAGAAAAAGAAAGGGATAAAGCCCCCTGATCTGTCAGGCGTGGGAAAAGTCAGGAGCGCTAAATGGATTAATGATTGGCTTGCTCACAAGATAAGATTGCATGGCAAGCATCATAAGAAAAAACTGGACATATCGGCAAGGCTTCGCTGGATCCTGGCAAAATGGGTCTCTACCTTGAAGTATAAAACAAATGTAAATTACAAGAAATAGGATTGTCTGAAAGAGGATTGTCGTGGAACAACCAGCGCATGGAAACCGGAATTTAAGAACGATGACAAGAGCAGTTAAAAGAATAAGCGCGCTGAGTGCAGTGGTGGTTTTGCTTCTTGCTTCCGGCTGCGCGGCATTAACAGGGAAACAAGTCGCTCAGCCCTTTTGGTTCAATCATAAAATTCACATGAAGCATATTCGCCACTGCATTGACTGCCATGTTTTTGCGCAGGTTCTCCCTGTTGCTGGGATTCCATCTCGTTCTATTTGCACCCAGTGTCATTCTACCCCTCAGGGAAAATCTTTGGCAGAAAAAGAAGTGATTCAATGGTTCAAGAAACATCCAGGAGAACAAATCCAGTGGGTGATTGTCGATCGTCTTCCTGGCGATGTTTATTTTTCCCATAGAATGCATGTTACCCTGGCAAAAATGAAGTGTTCAACCTGTCATGGCGATGTAAAAAACAAAACAGCGCCTTTTACCCACATTCGCATTCCTTTTACCATGACCCAGTGTCTTGCCTGTCATGAAAAAATGGGCGCCCGACTGGACTGCACGACATGCCATCAATAACATCCATTGAGGAGGAGAGGAGATTTTATGGAAGACTTAAATCGAAGGGAATTTCTCAAAGCGGCTTTTGCGACAGGGGGTCTGGGTCTGGCAGGGCTTGCCGGATGCGGGGTCAGAGAGGATCCATTAGCTTATTTCCGAAAACCTGAAGATTTCATGCCTGAAAAACCGCCTGTTCCCGGAGAAAAGAAATGGTTTTTTGGAGAAACCCTTACCCTTGCTTCTTCCTGTTATCAATGTTCTGTTGGATGTGGAATCAAGGTTAAAGTTGAAGAGGGAAGAGCAGTGAAAATCGAGGGGGGAGATTCTCCTGTAAATTTGGGAGGAATAGGACCTAAAGGACAGAGCGGTCTTCAAGTTCTTTATGATCCTGATCGGATTCAAAATCCTTTAAAACAACAAGGAAAACGGGGGTCTGGCAGGTGGAAAGAAATTTCGTGGAATGAGGCTATTTCTGAATTAGCGGAAAAGCTGACAAAAATAAGAAAGGTAAATCCGCAGGGATTGGCTTTGCTCTGCGGGAGACCAAGAGGAATGATGGTTGAGTTATGGCAGAGATTCTGTCAGGTTTTTGGAACCCCTAATTTTTTCGATCCTTTTTCCACTTCAGATGGTGGAATGAAAACAGCCGCAAATTTCATGATGGGCACCCAGGATCTTCCTGGAACTAACTGGTCAGAAACTCTCTTTGTTTTGAGTTTTGGAGCCGCTCTTTTTGAAACGACTTGTCAGGGGATTTATTTTACCAGCAGGTTCTCCTCTAACCAGGAAAAAAATCCTGTTAAAAGAGGGAGACTGGTTCAGGTTGAACCTGTTTGCTCTCTGACTGCTGAACACGCGGATGAATGGATTCCCATTCTTCCTGGAGCTTATGATGCTCTTGCTCTTGGCATTTCCCACGTTTTAGTGAAAGAAAACCTTTATGACCGCAAGTTCGTTGAAACCCAGACTTATGGATTTGAAAACTGGAAAGACTCTGAAGGGAAAACCCACAAAGGGTTTAAAGAACTTCTTGGAAATTATTCTCCTGAAGTAGTGGCTAAAATGACAGGGGTTCCCTCCAGTGTCATCGTAAAACTTGCGCGCGATTTGCGCCAGTATCGGCCCAGCGTGGTTTTTGCGGATGGGCGTTCAACCTCCACCTCTAATGGTTTCGAAATTGCCCGTTCGGTTTTGGCGCTTAACGCTCTTCTTGGGAGCATCAATTCTCCTGGAGGACTGCTCACTCAAATTCCCCCTCCTCTTTCTCGCTGGGCTGCTGTCAAACTGGATGAAACGGCGGAAAAAGGGCTTAAATTTCCACGACTTGATAGGGGAAACAAAAATGACTTTCCTTTGTGCGAAGGAGGGGCTGTTGAAGTCCTGCCTGATAAAATTCTAAAACAAGAACCTTATTCTTTAAAAGCTCTTTTTCTTTATTACGTCAATCCGCTTTTTACCAGAATCAATCCAGATCGATGGGAAAAAGCTCTTTCCACAATCCCTTTTATCGTGAGTTTTTCCCCTTTTATGGATGAAAGCGCCTGGTTTTCAGACCTCATTCTTCCCGACTGCACTTATCTTGAACGATGGGAAGATGCCTGTATTGCTCCTACAACAGGGTATCCGATCTTTGGAGCGCGCCAGCCTGTTGTGGAACCTCTTTATAATACAAAAAACACCGGCGATGTGGTCATTGAATTGGCAAAAAAGATGGGGCATCCTTTTGATTTGAATTTCCCCTGGGGGGATTTTAAAGAAGTTTTTGAAAAAAGAGCGGAAGGGATTCACAAAATAAGAAAAGGTTCAATCACATCTCACAGCAGAAAAAAATTTTATGAAAATTTTTATGAAAAAGGGTATTGGGAAAACCCGCCTTATCCATTTAACATTGATTTATTTAAAACTCCGTCAAAAAAATTCGAGTTCTGCTCCCAAACGATAAAATCCATGATGAAAAAAGAATTTTCCAACTTTGAGCAAATCTGCTTTCCTCATGCAGAACTACCTCACTGGGAAGGAAACAAGAGTGATTTTCCTTTTTATTTTCTCCCGTACAAACCCATCACTTATGCTGAAGGATCAGGAGCTAACATTCCAAGAATGTGGGAAATCCACAAGCTTCAATGCGGGGTTCCCTGGAATTGGGAGTCCTGGATTGAAATCTCCCCTGAAGATGCGGCTCTTATGAAACTTTCGGAAAAGGACAGGGTAAAAGTCTCTTCCCCTGTAGGCAGCTTTGGAACTCATCTAAAAATTTCATCGAAAATTCAAAGAGGAATGATCTGGATGGCTCTGGGAACAGGTCATACTCAGTATGGAAGGTTCGCTAAAAACAAAGGGGTTAATCCAAAAGAAATTCTTTTTCCGTACCTTGATCCTTTAACCGGTCTTCCAGGAAACTGGGGAACACGGGTAAAGGTGGAGAAACAATGAGCAAATTCAAAAATCAGATCATCCTTCTTGTTCGGCAGTGGTTCCTTTCTGAAGATCTATCTTTAGATGGACAATTGACCAGAAGAGGACTTGTGAAAATTTTAGGGCTTATTTTTTTCCTATTAGCGCCTATTTTGATGCTGCCGAAAATCGCTTTTGGGAGAAAAAAAATAAAAAAAAAGAAAAAGAAATTTACAGGTGAACCCCCTGGACCAACTCCTAAATGGGGGATGGTGATCGATCTGGACAAATGCACTGGCTGCGGCGGGTGTGTTGCGGCCTGCATGGCAGAAAATAACATCCCGATTTCTCGCGATGGGGAATTGTATTTCGGAACCCAGATTTACTGGATGGAGCTTTTAGACCCCCAGCAGAAAGTTGGACCTGAGCTAAAACAAGCCGGTTTAATTCCTCTCCCCTGCATGCAGTGCGAAGATCCTCCTTGCGTTAAAGTTTGCCCTGTTGGCGCCACCATGATTGATGAAGAAGGCATTGTGGCGCAAATTTACGATCGCTGCATCGGATGCAGGTTTTGCATGCAAGCCTGTCCTTATTCCCGTCGGTATTTCAACTGGGCAGAACCCTACTGGCCTGAAACCTATAAAAATTACATCAACCCCAATGTATCGCTCAGACCGCGAGGGGTTGTGGAAAAATGCTCTTTTTGTTTTCAGAGAATTCGAAATGTCCGTGAAATAGCAGAACTTTTAAATCAACCGATTAAAGATGAGCAGGTTCAAAGACTTCCTGCCTGTGCAGAAGTTTGTCCTGCCAGAGCGATCACTTTTGGAGACCTCAATAATCCTGAAAGTCTAGTTTCCAAACTTTCCCAAAGTCCGAGAGCTTTCCAGCTGCTGCACGCAGAAGGAACAAAACCAAAAGTAACTTATTTAACTAAAACGACAGGAGGATTAAGCAGAAATGAGTGACTTAAAATCTAAAATTTTGCCGAAGCTCTGGCGCTTCGATTTAAAGACAATTTTTCTAATGGCTTTTTTTCTGCTCCTTTTTCTTTTAGGGATTTTTGCTTTTTTGGTTGAACAAAAGTATGGACTGCTTGTTACAGGAATGAGAACCATAGGGCTTGGGGGGTCAGCCTGGGGAGTTTATATTGTTTTTGACATTTATTTTGTGGGGATTAGTTTTGCGGGAATTGTGACGTCAGCTCTTATCCGCCTTTTCAATCTAAAAATTCTCAAGCCTTTGGCCCGAATGGCAGAACTTCTTGCTGTTATCAGTCTATTAATCTCGACTTTTTGTATTTTTGCCGATGTCGGTCGTCCTCTTCATGCCCTTGTGTATCTTCCGCTTTTTGCTAGACCCATGTCCCCCTTTTTTGGAGACTTTACTCTTATTGCCGGCGCTTATTTTTTTGCAAGCGCCATTTACTTATGGCTGGCAGGAAGATCGGATGCCGCTTACTGCGCGTCTCAAAATCTCCCGTTTCGCTGGTTTTACAAGATCTGGGCATGCGGTTATAAAGGAACAGCGGCAGAACAGACAAGACATTATAAAACCAGCTTCTGGATGGCGCTTGCTATTTTACCTCTTCTGGTGACAGCCCATTCTACTCTTGGTTTTATTTTTGGAATACAAGGTGGAAGACCGGGGTGGTTCAGCGATCTTCAAGCCCCTGAATTTGTTGTTATGGCAGGTGTTTCAGGAGTCGGAATGTTGATTATCATCGCAGCAATCTTGCGCAAATGGCTTGGTCTTGAAGAAGAAATTAAACTTGAAGCTTTCAAGTGGCTTGGAAATTTTTTATGGGTTCTTACAGCCACTTACATTTATTTTATGATTATTGACGATCTGACCTCATTTTATGCTTCTCCTAAAATTGACACTTTGGTAGCCCTTAGAACTCTTTTTGGCCCTTATGGCGGGCTTTACTGGACTACTGTGTCTTCCCTTTTTGCGGCTTTCGGCATTCTTTTCCTGCAGTTTGCTTTCAATAAATGGAGCATTGGATTGACTGTTATCGCGGGTTTTCTGGTGAATGTTGCGGCAATCTTAAAACGGTTTATTATTATTGTTCCTTCCCAGGTTTTTGGAACCCTTCTCCCTTATCCACAAGGCTTTTACAAACCTACCTGGGTAGAAATTTCTATTATTATTGGAACAGGAGCTTTTGGAATTTTTCTTTATGTTTTATTTCTTAAAATTTTCCCTATCGTCCCATTAGAAGAAATAACGATCGAAAAAGAGAAAATTTTAGAACCTGGCCCCCGATCTTTTTTTCGAAAACTGGCTTTTTCAAGCGTTTTTTTAACGGGGATTCTGATCTGTGTCATCACTTTCCTTTCCTCGGCTCGCTTTGGAACAAAACCTTACCTTGACCCTATTATTCCATTCAGCCCTCTTCTTTTCATTGTTGGGATTTTCATCACCTTTTTTTCTGCCGCTGTTTACGAAATAGTTCCCTCTGTCAAAAAATCGGATCTTTAACCGATTGACAGAGTTGCCCTGGCTGGAGTATCATAAATATAGCAACATATAAAAAGGGGGGAAATTCCATGATGGAAAATTCCAGGAAAAGCTCGACTTTTTGGCTCATTGTATTTTCAATATCCGCTCTTTTTTTCACAGCCGCAGCTTCTCCAAATTGTGGAGGAAGTAAAACCAATCGCAGTCAAGTTAATATCACGATGATCGCAAGTATTGTGCAGTACAGACATGGAAAATTGATCGGAGGATGGAAACCCAAAAAAATTATTGTTAAACAGGGGCAAATCGTCCATTTAACTCTTGAAAGTGATGCTGTGCTTCATCAACTTAGTATTCCTGCTTATCGTATTAGAGTCACGATTTACCCCGACAAACCCGCACATGTTACTTTTATCGCGGCAAAACCAGGGACATTTATTTTCAAATGTGGAGATGTGGACTGTGGACCTCTGCATCATTTGATGCAGGGAGAACTCATTGTTGAACCAGCAGCCCCAAAAAGCAATGTCCCCAAAAAGTAAGATTATGTGAAGTGTGAAATTTCATAAATGGCGGGAGAATAGAGGGACAGTATAACCCCAATAATAAAGATAACAGGGCTCCAGGGGACAATTGGATCCATATAAGGTTTTATTCCAATTCGCGCAGATGCCAGAAAACCGAGAACAGCAAGAGTTAT
>JAJYZB010000007.1 GCA_021800275.1 bacterium | reverse complement strand
TGATCAGGACCTACAGCAAAACAAGAGAACGCTCCATTTCCTCCTTGACTGCAGGACACAGAAACCGAATTGGTTCCCGGGAACTCTACTCCTGAAGAAAGAAATTGAGCAGAGACTTGCCCATTGGGGTGAATGAGGATAAGGGCAGGTCTGCCGTGAACCAGGGCAGCCACTCCCCCCACAGTAGATAAACTTGAATTTCCCGCAGAATATCCATAAGCCGCTGGAGATCCTTTTAACAGAAAGATGCCCAGGAGAAGGGAGCCTGCAAGAATCACAGCTCCTACAGTGAGTCCGAAGAAAGTTTGATGTTTTTGGAAAAAAGATGACATAAACAACCTCCTTTTGAAAGTATGATTTATCAATATGTGATAGGTTATTGATTTTAATATCTCCTGATTCCTGCTGGCTTTATATCACTGCTTGTGGGGGAACTACTTTTGATTTGTTTTTCTCAAATGCTGCACATTTGAATAAAGAAGGGATTGAAACAGTGGATGTGGTAGAGTTTTTTATCCAGGGGAATTGTAAAGGGTTTTGACATTATTTTTGAGGTAAGGCTTCATGATTCAATGAAATTTTTCCTGTTATTTCAATGCAGCTGGTACGAAACCAGTTTGAGTCTGGTTTGAGATAGTCCGCTGGAGGAGCGCGCTGACCAGTTAAAAGAAATAATGCCCACAGATGGATCCAGAGAAAAGGAGCCGTGGTATTTTTGTGGACCCTTGAAATTTATGATATATATAGAAAAGGTCCCCGCAGGGACAGTTATTTTTGTCATGCTGCTTAGAGTAAATGAAATCTTGCTCCCTTGATCATGGGTGTTCCAGGTGTCCCCCATTTTAATCTGTCTTGGAATCCACAAATCTCCAGTTAAAGGATTGATTATGCCCTTTGGGGTTTTCATCAGCTGCAGGGTTTCAAGAGGGCTGCCTTCTGCTGATAAAGTAAGACTGAAAGGGGATGAAGTTTTCTTGGAAAGCTGGTGGGAGGCAAGGACATATTTCATAGGCGGTGTTTTCTCTGCTGTTCCAATAATCTTGTATTGAGTCACTCCTTTATAAATCCAGGAAGCATGGTTTTTGAGCGGAAATTGTAAAATGACAACAGGTCTTCTGCATCCCTGCAGAAGAAAACTAAAGAGTAAGCAAACGAGCCCGAGAATATAATTTATTTTTCGAGATTTCATGTTTTTTTGCCGCCTCCTTTGCTGCTTGTGAAAGCGGAATTCCTTTTTTCACCAGGGATTCCATTTCGATTTCAGCTCTTTTTAAACGGTCAGCAGCATTGTTCTGGTTTCCTGAAATAACCAGGGTGATTTCCCCTTTGATTGGTTTTATTTGGATCCAGTCTAGAATTTCAGAAAGTTTTCCTCGAAGGGTCTCTTCATATATTTTTGTCAACTCACGAACTAGAGCGGCTTCTCTGTTCCCTAAAATTTCCAAACAGTCCGATAAACTCTCAACAATTCGATGAGGAGCTTCATAAAAGATTAGTGTGCAGGGAGAAGATTCGATCTGTTTTAAAGCTGATTTTCTTGCTTTCGTTTTAGAGGGCAGGAATCCGCCAAAAAAAAATTGATGAGGAGAGATTCCTGATATCGTTAAAGCCGTTACTGCTGCCGATGGTCCTGGCAGTGGCACAATCTTGATCTTTTTATCAATGCATTTTTTTATCAGTTTGTATCCGGGATCGCTGATAAGTGGGGTTCCAGCGCTTGAAACAAGGGCTATATTGAGACCGCTTTCTAATTTAGCAATTAATTTTTCCTCTTTGATTTCTGCTTTTTCAGAATCAAAGTAACTGATTAATGGTTTTGAAATTCCATAATGATTCAGAAGCTTCTGGGTGTGCAGTGTATTTTCAGCTGCTATGAGATCCACTTCTTTTAAGATTCGCGCAGCCCGAAAAGTGAGATCGTCCAGATTTCCAATCGGGGTTGGACAGATATAAAGCGTTCCTTTTTGTGAATTTAATGAACTGGAGTTGGAGCCGGAGAGATCCATTTTTCCAGTGAACGCTGGTGGTTGACCAGTTCCTGCTCTGTAAAAAATACTGCCATTTCTCTTTTTGCAGACTCGGGAGAATCAGAACCATGGATCAGGTTGTTTTGAATAGAAACTCCAAAATCGCCCCGAATAGTTCCAGGTTCAGCTTCAGCGCAGTTTGTGGCTCCCATCAGTTTTCGAATTTGACGAATACAGTCAGGTCCTTCTAAAACCATTACCACCAGAGGAGCCGATGTGATGAATTCCACCAGAGAGACAAAAAAAGGTTTTCCTTTGTGCGGAGAGTACAATTCTTCAGCTTTGGACTTTGTCATTAGAAGGAACTTCATGCCAACCATCTTGAAACCTTTTCTCTCAATTCTGGAGAGGATCTTTCCTGTTAAACCTCTTTCCACGGCATCGGGTTTGATCATCACAAAAGTTCGTTCAAAATTGCTCACGATTGCCTAAAATTCGAACTTCGAAAAAAAATTCCTGCCAAGCTGTTGCTTTTTCAGTAAAATTTCGCTATAATAAAATGAGTGAGAGGGCTCACCATTTACGAGTGAGAAGAGAGCGAATGAATCAGGCCCCACAAGAGCCTATGTTTTATGGTAGAAGGATAAAATGGCGGAAAGACAATGATCGCTTGTTTAAGATGCAGAGGAGCAGTGCGCGAAATCAGGGAATGGGATCTCCCCTGTGCCATAAGAGAATTTTTTTGTTTAAATTGCGGCATTCGCTTCTGGGTTAAATTTTTAGTGATTCATTCGAATTAAGATTTCAACTGACTTTTTATGATTTTCTTTGCTTTTTTTAATACTTCTTTTTCATTGTCATATTTCAATATCTGTATCCCGTTATCAATTTGATACCACTGCGCAGTGTCCACTTCTTTGTCTCGTTTTTCAGGTTTTATGTTCTCCCAGGACATCAGATAAAAATGAACGATCCTGTGGATGAATTCATCGTCTATTTTTGAGTAAAAACGAAAATGAATCTGGTCAATTTCTTCCAGTATTTTTGCCTTAAAACCGGTCTCTTCTCTTACTTCCCTAAGAGCTGTTTGCTCTGAAGTTTCTCCTGGTTCAACTCTTCCTCTGGGCAGAGCCCACACTTTCATTCCTTTTTTTGCGATAAGGCAGACCTGGATCTCATCATTGTGGAGGCGATAGAGAACACCTCCTGAAGAAACCAGAGTAAATTCTTCTTTTCCATTGAGTTCATTGGAAGGCATATTTCATGAAGTATTCAATTATTTTTTTTTTCATCCTTGTAAAGGAGAAGTGGCAGGGAGAAATTAAATTTCGATGAAAAGAGACAATGAAAGATAATGATTGCTAATAAAGAAGCATTTTCCTACTGTGAAAAATTAGCCCGGACCCATTATGAAAATTTTACAGTGGGGAGCCTTTTTGTTCCTAAAAACTTAAGACAGCATTTATATAGTATTTACGCTTTCTGCCGCTGGTCAGATGATCTGGGGGATGAAACAGGTGATCCAGCCCGCGCTTACCGTTTGTTAGACGACTGGGAGAATCAGTTGAATTCTTGTTATAAAGGAAAAGCAGAACACCCAATTTATCAAGCTCTTCTGGAGACGATTGCTGAATTTCATCTGCCTAAAGAACCATTTTGGAGACTGATTCAAGCGTTTAAACAGGATCAGGTTAAAACTCGTTATCAAACTTTTCTCGAGGTCCTCGACTACTGCAAAAATTCTGCTAATCCTGTGGGTCATCTGGTTTTATATCTTTTTGGGTATTGCGATGAAGAGAGGCAGAAACTATCTGATTTAACCTGCACTGCTCTGCAGTTAGCTAATTTTTGGCAGGATACAGCCGTTGATCTGCAGAAAGGGAGGATCTATATTCCTTTAGAGGACATGCAGAGATTTGAAGTGTCTGAACCAGACCTGCATCAAAGTACCGCTGGAAAAAACTTTAAAAAATTGATGGCTTTTGAGACAGAAAGAACAAGAGACATGTTTATAAAAGGCATGAAGCTGATTCAGATGGTAAATGGAGTGCTTAAAATTGATTTGAGAGCCTTCACAAAAGGAGGCATCGCGGTTTTGGATGGAATTAAAAAGATCGATTATGACGTGCTTTTAAAAAGACCTGTGGTGCCTCGAAGATTAAAATTGAAAATTTTAATTGAGGCTTTAGCCTCACTTCCTTTTTCGGCATGAAAGATAAATTACTGCAGTCTTATCGCTGCTGTAAACGTATAGTCAGAAAAAGGGCCGGAAATTTTTATTATGCGTTTCTTTTGCTGCCAAAGCAGAAGAGAGCTGCTTTATATGCGGTTTATTCATTTATGCGTCAGTGCGATGATCTGGTTGATGATATTCCTGAGGCGAATCTAGAAAACAAGAAAGAAGTTTTAAATAAATGGAAAGAAATGACCCAAAAAGCTTTTGAGACTGGAGTTTCTGATCACCCAATTTTTCCTGCGCTTTTAGATACCATTCAGAGATTTTCTATTCCTCGATCTTATTTTTTTGAGTTAATCAGCGGAGTGGGAATGGATTTAGAAAAAAAATCTTACGAAAAATTTGAGGATTTGTATCAATACTGTTATCGAGTCGCATCTATTGTAGGATTGGTTTGCATCTGCATATTTGGATATAGAGACAGGAAAGCTTTAGAATATGCTGAGGCAGCGGGAATAGCTTTTCAGTTAACAAACATTTTGAGAGATATTAGAGAAGATCAGCAGCTGGGTAGAATTTATATTCCTCTCGAAGATTTAAAGCGATTTCGATGTTCTGAAACATCATTGCAAGAAAGAATTGTAGATGAGAGGTTTCGAAAACTGCTCCATTTTGAATTTGAAAGGGCAAGAGATTATTATGCTCAAGGAGAGAAGTTGGTGTCTCTCATCAATGAAGACAGTCAGAGGGCGCTTGCGGCTCTGTTCGGAATTTATAAGGGGCTTTTAGAAAAAATAAGCCGTCAAGAAAGTCAAGTTTTTGAGAAACGGATTCATCTTTCTTTTTTTGAAAAGTTGAAAATTGTCTATAAAGCATGGAGAAACTCTGAGTTTATTGAGGCAGCATGAAGCCTTCTGTTTTGATTTTAGGGGGGGGACTTTCAGGGATTGCTGCGGCAGCGGCTCTGGCTGCAGAAGGATGCTCTGTTCAGATAGTTGAGAGGCATCGTTATCTTGGAGGAAGAGCTTCGGGGTTCCAGGATGGGGAAGATTGGATTGACAACTGTCAGCATGTCGTTTTAGGATGCTGCCATTCTATTCTGGATCTCTTTGAAAGACTGAAGATAAGAAATCTGATTTCATTTCACTCTTCTATCCCTTTTTTAGCCAATGGAAAAACAACGATTTTATCTCCTTCAATTTTTCCTGCTCCATTTCATTTTCTTCCAGGCTTCTTAGCAGCTCCTCTATTTTCTGTGCGCGAAAAATGGAGCATTCTATCTCTTTTTGCTCGACTTTCAGTGGGACATGAAAATGCCGAAATTTTAGAGAAAATGAGCATGAGCGAATGGCTGAAAAAAGAGAAGCAGCCTTTTTCCGTGATCGAGAGATTCTGGAAAATTATTTTAATTTCAAGTCTGAATGAAACGCTTGAGAATATGTCCGCAAAATATGGGGTTATGGTTTTAAAAGAAGCTTTCCTTCAGTCCGCTGACTCGGCTGCAGTTGGTATTCCGAATGTTCCTCTGGTTTCTCTTTATCGTGAAGCAGAAAAAACTCTTTTTGGAGATTTAGGGGTAAAAAGTGTAAGAGGAACCATTAAACAGATTGTTTTTTCAGAAAGCAAGCCTTCCGTTTTTCTTGAAGAAGGAACAAAATTGGAAGCAGATGATTTAATTTCATCCTTACCTTTTTATAATTTGCTTCCAATTCTACCACTTCCTCTTCAAGAAGATCCTTTTTTTAAACGATTCAGGAGGCTGGAAACCACTCCAATTGTGGGAATTCATTTCTGGTTCGATAGGAAGATCACGGATAAGCGTTTTGGAGCTTTCCCTGGTTCCCCGATTCACTGGTTTTTCGCTAAGCCTGATGAAAATGATAGTCAAGGAGCCTATTATATTCAATTAGTGATCAGCGCATCCTATGAGTTTTCGAAAACCAGCAATTCGGAATTAATTGACATGGGAATTCGAGAACTTCAAAAGTATTTGCCTGATTCAGAAAAAGCTAATTTGGTTAAATCTCGTCTGGTCCGCGAAATGAGAGCCACTTTTTCGATAAAACCGGAGACAGATAATTTGCGTCCTTCACATAAAACCGAGATTCCACATTTTTATTTGGCAGGAGATTGGACTGACACAGGATGGCCAGCAACCATGGAAGGAGCGGTTCAAAGTGGTTACCGCTGCGCAGAACTGATTTTAGAACAAAAAGGATTTCAGAAAAAAATCCTGAAATAAAGGAAGTATTGTGCAAAAGACACCATCTTTACAATTTTCTGTAATGTGCCTCGATCTTCTAGAAGAAGAACAGAGACCACCTACACTGCAGTATCTTTTTTACGAGCTGCCTTTTCCTCAGCTGCCTTTCCGCATGGATAAATTTCATGTGATCAACGCGTGGGCAAATGGCAGCGGAAGTTTCTCGCAGTCAGTAAAAATTTTAGATCCCACCAGAACAAAAACTTTTGTTGAAACAGGAGAACAAACCTTTTCTCTTGAGGATACTTATACTCCCCAATTAATGATAAATGTTTTTGCTGAATTAGAATTTCAGATAGAGGGGCATTACTGGGTCCAGAATTATTTAAACAATCAACTGGTTTTGGAGTATCCTCTTACAATTCGGCTGCTTGACAGTGGAAAAACTCAGATTCAAAAGCCTGACCAGCAGGCCGCTCAGCAGCCCCAGTCATCTCAAAAAACAGAGCAAAAGTCAGCAGTGTCCCCTCCTGGTCCAACTTTTATTGATGAGTGGAATATTCCTAAATGATTTCTGGGATGGTGTTTTAGTGTCTTCAGAATTGTGGTATCTCGAATGCAAAGTTTTAAAGGATCGTCCTGGCGTTTTAGGGGAAATTGCTTCGTTATTGGGTAGGCATAGAGTCAATATTCTGGCTGTTACAACAGGTATCGAAGAAGTCGATCCCCATAAAGTAAAACCCAATCTGCTTCGTTTTTTACTTCAGGTTACTGATGACAGTCAATTTGGTGTTGTCAGAAACTCTCTGCCTGAAATAGAAGAACTTGAGGTTGATGCTTTAAGAAAACCCACTTCTCTGGATATGGTTTCTTTAAAATATGGACTTGAAGCTGTGATGTCAGCCGCTCGGGACATGTAAAATGGGAAAGGCTCTATTTTTTGCGTGGAGTGAGGAAAAATTAACAAAATTTTAACAATTTCTTTTGCAAACTCTTTGCTAAAATGCAAGCTCTATGTTATAATGAAGCCTGGAGAAGAAAATGAGCATTAATCCAGCAAGTTCATCGGGTGTTAATCTAAGCGCAGCAGAAGCCAATGCTGTTAAAACCGCGGCTCAAGGTGCTCAGAAAGCCGTTGCAGCAGAAACAACCAGCGCTGATAAAGCCGCTAAAGATGCTTTTCAAAAAGAGAGTTCCACTGTTCAGCAGCAGCTAGGCAGCCAGAGAGCAGGGGCAGCCAGAAAACGGAAAGGGCAGAGCAACCTTCGAAAAAGTTCGGATTCTGCTGATTCTATTAATAAAGCTTTAGATTCGGCATCTCAAGGCGCAGAATCACAGGGAACAGGCTCTGTCCAGGGAAGTGAAATAACTCCCGAACAAACCGCGCAGGTTTTGCAAAATTATCAAGACAACCTGGGTTCCCAAATCGCTGAAGGATGGCTTTCTCATCAGAATGTGAATATTCCTCATGAAAAAATTGCGGATGCTTTGTCACAAGCCAGAGCCTCTGGATCTTCTACGCCAGTGCAGGATGCAGCTAATTCACTGAATATAGATCCTGCTCTTCTGCAGGGTGCTCTGGGAACAGCTTCCATCCTTGCCAACACATCTTTAAATCCAGCCGTGCAGAAAGTTGCTCAGCAGCTTAATATGCCGCCGCTGCAGTTGGCAGATGCCTATATGGGAGCTGTTCAGGGACAATCTCAAGGCGCAGCTTCTGATCCTAATCTTACGAATCTTCACAACGCTTTAGCCGGGCAGCTGAACATGACTCCTGAACAATTGAGTTCACAAGTGGATCCAGCTGCTTTAAAAAATGCGTCTCAGGCAGCTTTGAAAATTGTTCCTGATGTTCAAGCGCAAAACGTGCAGTCAGGTTCTTCTGCAGCAAGCGGAGGATCAGGAGGTTCATCTCCCCCAGGAGGAGGTTCAGCGACTTCCTCATCATCACCTAATCCAGGTAATGATCCTGTCGAGGCACTGAAACAGCAGGGAGCACAGCAGCAGCAGATGCTGGCAGTTGCCCAGCAGGCTCAGCAGAATCAGCAGATGATGATGCAGACGATTGTTCAGATGGCTCAAAATGAGAGACAGAGCATGGCTCAAATAATCGCCACGATTGCAACAACCAGTCAAGCCATTTATAAAATGATGAACCAGTTGTTTTCGACCATGTTCAGCACTACCATGAGCGTTGGAAATGCATGGATGTCTGCTCTTGCCCCTAACGCTAATCAAGCCTGGTAAAGTAGAAAAATTTTTAAGCAAAAAAAATCTCCGCTGCTATTTTCAGGCAGCGGAAAAACCTAAACGATTATCAGTTCAGATGGCTTGCTAGTGAGTTTCTGTTTAATCAATCCCTTGGGCTTTCTGGAGTTTTCCGCTGTAATCCACATAAATGGTCTTCCACTCAGTGTAAGTATCCAGCATGGTTTGACCAGCTTCTCTATGGCCATTTCCAGTGTCTTTTGTTCCTCCAAAAGGCAGATGAACTTCTGCTCCAATAGTGGAAGAATTGATATAAACGATTCCTGTTTCCAGTTCTCTCATCGCTTTAAAAGCTTTATTGACATCTTGAGTGTAAATAGAGCTGGACAAACCATATCTGACATGATTAGCGACATGGAAAGCTTCTTCCATGTTTTCGACAGGAATGATGGTTGTCACAGGACCAAAGATTTCTTCCTGAGCAATGACAGCTTCAGGTTTTACTTCACCAAACAAAGTGGGATAATAGAAATTTCCTTTTTCTAAATTTTCTTCTTTTGCAGGAGAACCTCCAGATAAGAGTTTGGCTTCTTTTTTTCCGATCTCTACATACTCATGGATCTTTTTGAGACGATTTTCATTGATGACAGGTCCAACGTCAGTGGTTGGAAGAAGTCCGTCCCCTAACTTTAATTTTTTAGTTCTTTCCATTAGTTTTTCGGTGTAATCTTTGACCACTTTTTTGTGAACAATCAAACGGCTGGAAGCTGTGCATCTCTGTCCTGATGTTCCAAAAGCTCCCCAGACTGCTCCATCTACAGCAGAATCTAAATTTGCGTCTTCCATGACCAAGATGCAGTTTTTTCCACCTAACTCAAGGGAAACTCTCTTGAATTTTTCCGCTGATTTTAGAGCGACTTCTTTTCCTACCTGGGCGGATCCGGTGAAAGAGATAAGATGTATATCGGGATGACTTAAAACAGCCATTCCCGCTTCTTCACCAGAGCCGTGAACCAGATTCAAAACCCCTTCTGGGAGTCCAGCTTCAACCAGAACTTCAACCAGTTTTGCGGCGCAGAGAGGGGTGTCACTCGCTGGTTTAAAAACAATGGTATTGCCGCAGACAAGGGCAGGAGCCATTTTCCACATCGGAATCGCCATCGGAAAATTCCAGGGGGTGATTAAGCCGCAGACTCCCACAGGCATGCGAACAGACATGGCAAATTTGTCAGGAAGTTCAGAAGGAGTGGTTTGCCCAAAAAGTCTTCTTCCTTCACCTGCAGCATAATAGACAAGATCTATGGCTTCTTGAACATCTCCACGCGCTTCTTTTAAAACTTTTCCCATCTCGCGGGTCATGAGTTTTGCAAATTCTTCTTTTCTCTGGATTAAAATCTGACCCGCTTTAAATAAAATTTCGGCTCTGACCGGGGCCGGTGTCGAACTCCAGGAGCGAAAGGCTTTTTTAGCGGCATGAACCGCTGCATCCACATCTACTGACGACGATTTTGGAAAGATTCCGATGACTTCATCTCGATTGGCAGGATTTCGATCTTCAAAAGTTTTTCCGCTTTTTGTTTGGACCCATTTTCCTCCAATGTAATTGTTGTAAGTTTCAGTGGCTGCAAGTGGCATAATCTCCTCCTTATTGATTTGCTCAGATTGTCGGACAAATATCTGTTCTTATCCCTAACTAAGGATCAGCGCAGAAGTCAATCTTCAAATTATTTTTGCGTTTTAAAGTTCGCCATGAACAGGGTTTAACCCTTGCGGGTTTTTCGTATACAATATCATGTATTTTAAAATCATAGTTTCAAAGGAGTTTTGCATCTCTGTCTCAAATTCAATGTCGAAAAGCAGTATGAAAGTTTGAAGATAAACCTGTCATGCCAAGCGACAAGAATACAATTCAATCTTACAATCAGTATGCGGTAAAATGGGCAGAACGGATGCGTTCTGGCAAAAACTTATTTCATTTTTTTCTTGAAAAACCAGCCATGTACAAAATGCTTCCAGGTCTCAAAGGAAAAGCAGTGTTGTGCTTAGGATGCGGAAGCGGGGAAGAGTGTCAGCATTTAAAATCTCTGGGCGCTGGAAAAGTTATTGGAATTGATGCCGCTCAAAAATTGATTGCAGTGGCAAAAAAAAGTTATCCTGACATAGAGTTTCAAACTATGAGTATGGAGAACCTTAAATTTTTCGATCGGACTTTTGACTTGATTTACTCCAGTTTAGCGCTTCATTATTTGAGAACATGGAAGAGAGTTTTAAAACAAGCCTATCGAGTTTTAAAAAAAGACGGCGTCTTTTTGTTTTCCACTCATTCTCCTTTTATGTGGGGGAGAGAAAACTATTTTCAGGAAAGAAAAATTAATGATGTCTGGTTTGATGGGGAGTTTAAAGTCAGCTATTATCACCGCCCCCTAGCTTCAATGATGAGAGATATTTTAAACAGCGGGTTTGTTATTCTTGATTTTCAGGAACCGATCCCCATAAGATCATCGCAAAAGATTGATTCTGACTTTTTTAAGACTTACAGCAGTGTTCCAAACTTCATCATTTTTAAGCTGAAAAAAGAGGAGTAGAGGTTATAACTCTAAATCCAGAACTTCTTTCACGGCTGAATCCACTTTGTGAATCAGTTCTGAAGAAATATAAATCAGAGGACCTTTAACTAATCTAGTATTGTCAATTGCCCGAATCTGATCAATTAAAAGATCTGAATTTCGTTTGAGATTATGAGAGGCAGGAATTCTAACCCTTAAGGGCCATGTGTCATCCACTAGATTCGTTGTTAACGGAATAATTAATGTGGAAGGATGTTCTGCATCTAAAAGCGCCTGAGATTGAATAATTAAAACAGGTCTTGTTTTTCCTGGTTCTGTGCCTTTTTGAGGGTTTAAATTGGCAAGCCAAATTTCTCCTCTGTTAAGCTTCAATGTCTTGCTCTATTTCTGAAAATTCGCGATTTACCCGCATACTTTCCTTTCTGACTTTTAAGGACGCTTTTGCCATTCGTCTGAATTTTATTTGTGAATAGGTTTCTTGATTCATCCGGGCTATGGCTTCACGGATATAAGCCGATCTGGATAAATTAAGAGTGCGAGCGCACTCTGTGCTAATCTTAAGAAACTCTTCAGGCAATTTTAAAGAAATAATTTCTTGTTTCACTTTATCTATCATAAATTAAAGTATATCATATTCTTTTTGTATTGTCAATGTTAATATTCGTTCAGTACATCACAAAAATATATTATAATTTAATGTTTTTCAATATTTTTAAATGTGGAACTGGAATCGGGTGAGGATTATCCTTTAACTCCACCCATGAATGTCCTTTGACAGCAGGCTTATTTTCAATCTCTGCCACATAAGGGTAAAGGGTCAATTTAAAGTGTGTGAGAACATGATTCACAGGATTAAGTTTAAGAGGATTCCCTAAGGGTTTCAAGTTTAATTTTTCCATGATAGACTGTACCTGATTTCTGGCTTCTGACAGCTTCCTGATTTTGACAGAAGGGAGATCCCACAATCCACCCCATAATCCAGTTTGTTCTCTTTTTCGCAGTAAGATTTTCTCATGACAAACAGCTGCTAAAACTGCCCAGAGGTTGTGAGGAATTTTTTTAGAAGCTGGTTTTTTAGGATAGTTTTCGACTTTTTTTTGATGGAAAGCTTTACAGAAGTTTTGAACAGGGCAGATGCTGCAGGAAGGATTTTGGGGAACACATACCAGGGCTCCTAACTCCATCATTGCTTGATTAAATGTAGAGGGGGTGGATTCAGGGATAATCTCTTTTAAGAATTTAAAAATTTTAGGTTTTCCGACAGAAGGCAGATCTTCAAGGAGCAGAATTCGAGAAAAAACCCTCCATACATTTCCATCCACAACAGGAACAGGTTCTCCAAAAGCTATGCTGGCAACAGCGCAAGCTGTATAATTTCCGATTCCAGGGAGTTCAACAAGAGCTTCCGAGCGATTCGGCAGATTTCCGTCATATTTTTGTTTCACTTCTTTTGCGGTGCTGTGCAGATGACGAGCTCTAGAATAGTATCCCAGCCCTTCCCAGCATTTTAAAACTTTTTCAAGAGGTGCTTCTGCTAAAGATTTCAGATTAGGAAATTCCTTGAGGAATCTTTCATAATAAGGAATAACTGAAATAACCTGTGTCTGCTGGAGCATGATCTCGGAAATCCATATTGAATAGGGATCCCTGCTGTCTCTCCAGGGAAGAATCCTTTTGTTTTTAGAATACCAGGCTAGAAGAGAGTTGGAAAAGCTTTTCCAATCGGTTGAAATGTTATTTTCAGTCATTTACTTTGTAATCTTTAAAAACAGCCATTACACTGGCATTTAGATCTGACTCTTTTGAGTCATTTAAATCTGCATGGGCTTTTATGGTGAGATAATGATGGTGAATAAAAGCGTATTTACGGTAAACCGTGACTTCCATTCCATCAAAATAGGCAATCGTTTCTTTTGGAATGGTGTAATTAGTTTCAGAAATCCAAAGAGAGGTGTTTTGGATCGGACCAGCATGTGCTGTTGGAGTCAGCTTGATCAGCAGGCAGGATATACTGCCAATTTTTTCAGGTTTTGAAAATTCAATTTTATAATCTGTTTCATAGTTCAGTGGAAGCCCGGATGGATCAAGAGAAGCTTTTAGGCTTTTGTTCATGATACTCGAAAAAAATGCTGGAATTCCATGAAAAGTGAGCTTAACATGGCCGGAAGGAGTATAGCGATACACAGCTCTTAATGTAAATGGAAAGCCCAGTGTTTTTAGAAAGACATGAAACTTAACGTCAGCTTTTAATTTTTTGATTCCGGTGAGTGACTGTTCAGCTCGAATAAGAGCTTGACTTCCTGTCAGTTTTTGTTTAGAGAACTGAACAGGCATTTTATCTGATGATTTTTTCTGAATAAAAGCTGCTGAATGGGAAGGTGCAGCAGAAAGCTGAAGAGGAATCCCAGAAGTCAATGATGAAAAAATCAATAGGGGAAAAAATACAAGAACGAGATGTTTCATGGTAGTTCTGCTTTTTTGAATTCTGTTAAAGTTAATGGTCCCCTTTAAGTTAGATGCGGCACTTTAGTAAGATTTTTGTTTAATTGATAGAGAGAACTAAAAGGGAAATTTAACCAGGGCTAGAATGAATTGCAATGCTGCAGAAAGAGTAGATAAAACATTTAGATGAAAAGGAGAGAGAAATGAAATTTTCTCGGAATAAACGAATTGGGTTAGGCTTATTAGGCATTGCTGGTTTGATGTTAGTGGTTGGCTTGATAGGGGGTGTCGTTTTTGCGCAGGGAGGGTTTGGGAATGATCCAGTGCTTCTGCGGTACAGCATTCGCGCGTTCGAGACCCCTCACGCGATAGATGTGCCGAAATCAGATCATTCTGTGATGGCTGTGTTCAGCATATTAAATTTTCCGAAGAATCCGAATTACGTTGCTCCAGGCCTGCAAGTAGTGGCAAGGATTGTGGATCTGTATCGTGTTGCAGGGGTAGAAAAAAAGGATCTGCATCTGGTCGTGGTGTTTCATGCGAGTGGAACCCCTGGGGCTTTAAATAACAAGGCTTATGCTAAACATTTAGGGACTGCTGCCATTCCCGTGAAAGAAAATCCGAATGTGGTATTGATAAGAGAGCTTCAGAAGGATGGCGTGAAGATGGTGGTGTGTGGACAGGCAATGCATGTGTTCCACTATCATAGAAGCGATATCCTTCCAGGTATTACTGAAGTGTATTCAGGATTGACGTTTATCATACATAAGAGGAATGAGGGGTATGCCTACTTCCCGCTGTAAGGGTTTTGAGTAATGAAATTGCCCTAATGCGTGGTTTTCTTAAGTTTTTATAGAAAGAGCGAATAACTTAAAGAGAGTCTCACTCTGTTGCACAGGTTGAACCTGAGTCATTTTTTAATTTTGTGCTGCATGCTTACCACCTATCTGTGTTAGCGGTAAAAAGGAGTTCACTCTTAATAGTGGAAAAATTATTTAAGCTATAATGAAAGAAAACATGACTTTTGCTGAAAAGGATTTAGCAGGACTTTTAAAGTCTCTGCAAACCCTTCCTTCTCCGATAAAAGAAGATACACCGTCAGGTTCAGATTTAATCATCCTTATTACAGGCTCATCTCTGGGAAATGGAACCGAGCATCTCGGAAAGATTTTAATGAAGTTTTTTCTGAAGAGTTTATCTGCAAATCCAGTCAAACCCCAAATGCTCATTCTTTTTAATGATGCCGCTTTAATGGTTTGCGAAAACTCAGAGATGCTTGGAAGTTTTACCGTCCTGCAGGAGCAGGGAATTAAAATTTTAATCGAGGGAACCAGTGTGGATTATCATCAAATTGAAGAAAAAATTAAATGTGGGCAGGTTGTCAGCATGTCAAGCATCTGTGGAGAGCTTTTAAATTCTGGGCGAGTATTAACGATTTGATCATGAATGGCATGAAAAAAATTGGCGGTAAATCTGACGAAACCCCCCAAACCATCCAAGAAATCAGCAGACAGAATGGGAACAAATCATCAAAAGCTTTGTATTTTTTATTTTTTTGTTTTGCCGCTGCTGCATTCTTTTTAGGAAGCATAAATGGAAAAGAACAGGTTCGATTTCCGAGTTATGAAGAATCTGTTATCAAAGCTGTAAAAGAAGTAAAACCAGCAGTTGTTGGAATTAAAACTTATGGAGGCTACTACAGCCATTATCCCCTTGAAATTGGTTCAGGGGTGATTTTTAGATCGGATGGATATATTTTAACAAATGCTCATGTCCTTCTGGGAGCTAACAAAATTATGGTCACTCTGGCAAATGAAAAAACATATACAGCAGCTCTTGTTGCTCCTGCGCAGCAGTATGATCTAGCTGTTTTAAAGATCCCTGCCACTCATCTTCCTTATGCCAGATTCGGCAATTCTAGCGATCTGGAGTTAGGGCAGACAGCAATTGCCATTGGGAATCCTCTCAATTTTGGATGGACTGTAACAGTTGGTGTTGTGAGTGCATTAAATCGAAATGTCCTTGCAGGACATAAACCCTATCGTCATTTAATTCAAACTGATGCAGCAATCAATCCAGGGAACTCCGGAGGTCCGTTAATTAATACTCTTGGGAATGTTATTGGAATTAATACTCTTGTCTGGGAAGGAAGAGGCTCCATGAAAGCACAGGGTCTCGGATTTGCGATTCCTGCAAATACTGCGATGAAAGTAGCAGATGAACTTTTGCATGAAGGCTATCTTCCTCAATTTAAATCAAGAGTTAGATTGGGAGTATCTGCTTATGATTTAACTCCTGGACTGGCGATGGAAGAAAATCTCAGAATTGTGAAAGGAGTGGTTGTCGAGACTGTTGAACCTGGAAGCCCAGCCCAAAAGGGAGGGATTCTTCCAGGGGATGTCATTACAAAGATCAATGGGCATCGGATTCTTGGAGTTAATGAATTGATCGCGCGCATTCGGAGAGAAAAACCAGATACTGTTATTGTTGTAGAATTATGGCGAAATGGAATCAAGCGAACCTTGAGAGTCAAATTAGTGCCTGCTGTTCAATAAACAGTTCGACAAGCAGCATTGATTTTTTTTGGGATTCGGATATTCGAAAATGATTGAAACAATAAAAAGACTTGTGTATCAAGCTGCTGAGACAGTCAGAGAAACCAGTCAATTCAGTCTGGACAGGATGCCTGAATTTTCTATTGAGCAGCCAAGAGGAACTGAGCATGGTGATTTTTCTACCAATGCGGCCCTGGTTTTGGCGAAAAAGTTAAAAATTCAGCCATTTTTGGCTGCAAGTGCCCTCGTCGAAAATTTGCAGAAAAGCGAAAATATCTTCAATAAAATTGAAATCGTTAAACCAGGATTCATTAATTTTTTTCTTTCCGATCATTTTATTCAAGAATCTCTTAGAAAGATGTCCAGTAAAAAAAATGTTTCTGTTGAACCGTTGTCATCTTTTAGTATAGAAGGAAGTTTTGACGAAAAACAAGATTCCTTATCTCAACACAAAAAAAAATTTTTGCTGGAGTTTGTAAGCGCTAACCCTACAGGACCCTTAAATGTAGTGAATGCAAGGGCTGCTGCAGTCGGCGATACTTTAGCTCGACTGATTGAAGCTTCTGGACATACGGCAGATCGAGAGTTCTATGTGAATGATGAAGGAAGCCAAATCGAACATCTGGCTTATTCTCTTCAGTCTCGATACCTACAGCTGCTTGGCTCTGAACCGCCAAAAGGATATAAGGCTCATGGAATTTTTTGGGTTCCCGCTGACTGGAGTTTAGAAACTGCAGAAGATTTATACCAGGGTGAGTATTTAAAAGGGATGGCAGAACAGATTCGAAATGGATTTGAAAAGAACGACTCTAAGGATGAGCTCTCTATTTTTAAAAATTTAGGAACATCTATTTATGGGCGGAAAATTTTTTCTTTTGAAAGAATTGCGCTCTTGAAAAATGGTTTTGGCGATAAACTCCTTGAGCTTATTCCTAATGAAAAAGAAAGGATTAAATTTTTAAGTTGTACTGCTGTGATTTACAATGTCAGTTTGCAGAAAGAAGTTTTAAAACGGTTTAGGCTCGAATTTCAGAACTGGTTTTTTCAGAGCCAGTTAGGGGAAAAGGTTACCCAAACTATTGATCACTTAAAGGAAAAAGGACATCTTTATGAACAGGATGGAGCAGTCTGGTTTAAATCCACCGCTTTTCACGATGACAAAGACAGAGTCTTGATTCGTCAGGATGGATCTCCCACTTATTTCGCTACTGATATTGCTTACCATGCGTATAAAAAAGAAAGAGGATATGATAAATTGATTGATTTTCTTGGACCTGATCATCATGGCTATATTGCCCGAACAAAAGCTGCTGTTCAAGCCCTGGGTTACCCGCCTGATTCTATCGAAATTTATTTGATTCAACTGGTTACCTTGCTCTCTGGCGGAAAACCTGTCCGCATGTCTAAAAGAGCGGGGGAGTTTATTACTATCACTGAACTGCTGGATGATGTTGGGGTAGATGCTGCAAGGTGGTACTTTTTGGCGCGGCACAGGGACACGCATCTAGATTTCGATTTAGATTTGGCAAAACTTCAGTCCGAAGAAAATCCTCTTTATTACACCCAATATGCCTATGCCAGAATCTCTAGCTTAATTAGAATGGCAGAAGAACAAGGAATAGCGATTCCTTCTCGTAAAGCAGTGGATTTGACTCCACTCCAGAATGAAGCTGAAAAAAGTTTAATTAAAAAAATGGCTCAATACCCTTCTATTATACAAATGGCGTCTTCACTGCGAGAACCCCATCACCTTCCCCGTTATGCTGTTGAACTTGCTAGAACGTTTCATTCTTTTTACACAGAATGCAGAATACTAGGAATTCCTGGCAGGAAATTAACTGATGCGAGGCTTTTTTTAGTTTTTGTTTGTAAAGAGGTTTTGGGTTCTGTTCTCGGTTTAATGGGGATTGAAGCCGTGGAAAAAATGTGAGGGGATTATCATGGTATGTTGACTAAAATTAAAATAAGAAAATTTAAATGCCTGAAATTGGAATAAACAAGGGGTGGTGACCCACTGTTTTTATTTCATTAATTGTATGAAAGCAGGTGCAGAAAGAGGTTCTTTTGTTTCATAAGGAATAACGGATGTGCCAACTGAAAAAAAGTCAATTGTATAATATTCTATATTTCCGCGATTGTCTGTGTGCGGATTAACTTTTTCTTCAAGGTTCACTCCTGTGACTCCATCTGGTTTTGTTTCTGATTTTCCGAGTTCTGCCATCATTCTCTCTTGCGCTGATTCTCTTGCAGCATAGATTGCCTGAGTATAATTTGGAACCTCTATATTTTTCCCAAGTTGTTTGAAGCTCTGCAGGATTCCCTGCTGCCTTAAGGCATAAACACAGTTTCCCATAATCAGGGATAAAGGACGGTGTCCTGATTTCAGGAGTGTCCAGAAATCCTGACCATTTAAATTAGAAGTAAAAATTTGATTTTTAGGTCCACGGAAATTTTCCCCATTTATATTTTTAACCGCTGTTCCAAGGATAACTACATGAAGAAGTTCTTTTCCCCAATCATAGCTAGGCAGTTGAAATCGAACTCCAATAATTCCATCTGCTTCAAGAGCATTGGCTTCTTCTATCATTCGACTCATAGCAAGACTTCTTGCATTATAACTTGCCTGAGTCGCTACTCCAATCTCCTGGTCTTTCCAGAAAAGGCCAAATAATCCAGGAACAAGAAATTGATACCCCACATGGTAAATCGAGCTTCCCATCACAAGTCCAACAGGCGCAAACCCTGCTTGTTTCACCATTAAAAATTCGTTAACTGAGAGATCACTGGTAAACATTGCGGGTTTTCCATCAGAACCTCGCATCTGTTTGAGACGCTTTTGTGCTGCTTCAGGAAGATCAAAAGCATTACCCATTTTTCTTTCTCCTAACTATTCATTGGTAGGACAAGGGTAGGAACAGAAATCTGGTGATCCCCTTCTAATGGAAGAATCGCTGTTCCCATTGCCAAGTATTCAATGACATGGGGATCCCATCCCCAGTTAGATTCTGTAACCTGTGCTCCAATAATTCCTTCCGCTTTTTGGGCTTCTGCTTCTGCCAGCATTCTCTGCTGAGCCAGTTCTCTTGCTTCATAAAGAGCTTGAGTAAAGTTTACCATCTCCACATTTTGCCCCATCTGGCTTAAAGATTGGCGAAGTCCTTGATAAGCAACATGGTAAACACAGTTTCCCATCACAAATGAAACAGGCCGATACCCTGCGCACAAAAGTGTCCAGAAATCCTGACCACTTAAATCAGAGGTAAAAGGACGATTATCAACAGTGCGGTAATGCTCTCCACGAGCGTGTTTAATCGCAGTTCCAATCGCTAGAACTTCGAGAAGTCCTTCCCCCCAGGCATATCGTTTAACCTCAAGCCTTACCCCCACAATTCCATCTGCTCCAAGGGTATCTGCTTCTTCTTCCATCCGGGTCATGGCAAGTTCACGGGCATTATATAAAGCCTGGGTTAAAACTTGCATCTCTTGATTTTGAAAAACTTTGCTGAATTGAAATCCAACATGATAAATAGAACTTCCCATAACAAGTCCTAAAGGAAGAAAACCCGCCTGTTTAATCAGTAAAAATTCGTTGACTGATAAATCACTTGTAAAAATTCCTGTTTTCCCGTCTCCACCCCGCATTTCTTTTAATCGAGCGCGAGCAGATTCAGGGAGACCAACTACAGAACCAGCCTGGTATGCCATATTACTCCTCCTTACTTAAATTTTATTGGGAAATTTTAACCGATCAATTTTGTTAATGTGTCAAGGGCTGCCTGGCTTCCTTTTGCTCTTTCTTTTACAATGTCGCCAAATTCAGAAAGCCATTGATCAGGTTTCATTTCTTCGGATTTAAGGGCAATTCCTTTTACCACATGAGTTCGAATAAAAGAAAGAAGACCTGAACCAGGGTCTTCGATTCCATATTGGAGATCCCCTGCTGAAATCGTCAGTTTTGCGATGGATTTATGAGAGAAAAAACCGCGTCTTTTAACTTTAGTTTCACTGGGCATAATTTGTTCAAGCCAGTTTGCCAGCCTTTCTAGAAAAAGCTTTGAGTCCTGTCCATACTGTTTTAAAAGGGAGGCAGAGACCCCAATTTTTGCCCATTCCTGGTCTTCAAGATTATCGCTCATTAAAAATTATTTGTTCTCGATGACAAGAGATTTTCCTTTTAAGTATGCCACCTTGTTATTCCCAAGCGAAAATGTAAATAGGGAAGGAAATTCACGACTGACGTTGAAATTTGAAAAACAGGGAGCAGCGGGGTGAAAAAAGGGAGCAGGTATAAGTTAAAGTTTAAAAAAAATAACAAGCCACAAGCAAACCGAATTGCGGAAATTGCAGCCGTTCTTCTGTGCAGTTTTTCTGTTTATCTAACCGTTGTTTTTTTTACCTCATGGGGAGGGATTCTGGGTTCCCATTTAAAGTCGTTTTTGTTCCACTGGTTGGGAACTACTACTTATGTGACTGAATTGATTCCTATTCTTATCGCTGTATTCATGATGAGTCCAGATTATAAGCCTCTCTGGCATTATTTGATCTATTTAGCGGGCTGGTTTACAAGTTTATCCTTCCTTTTTGATCTTATGAATCAAGGGGGAAATTCAGAGTTTCTAGTTTGGCCCCTCATAAAATTTTTGGGGGAAGGCGGGGCTGTTATTTTTTCTTCGACCATGCTAGCTGTCACCATGCTGCTGATCACTAATATCTCATTGAAAAGTCTGTGGGTTGACCTGAAAAACACTTGGTTTTCTTTGATCCAAAACGTAAAAAAACTTTTTAAAGCTATTCTTTCACTGATTCAGGCAATTTTAAAAGTTTCTGCCAGGAGCAAAAAGGTGATGAAACGGTCTAAGGCAAAAAAATCTGTTTTGACCAGTGCTTCTACTGCAGAAGTTTCCAATTCTGATGAAGATGATAAAATGGATAGGGAAGAAGTGGATAATGAATCTCCAATCATGGTAGGAACTAACGTGGATAATGACCCTTCTGGTAACAGTGATTCAGGAGAACGCCTGCAGTCCTCACTTCAACAGCAAGAAACTGTTTTTAAACCTGAATCTACTAACCCTGAAATTCTTTTTTCTTGTGATGGAGATGAAATCGAAGATTTAAAAGGTTATCACCTCCCTGATTTGAAACTCCTGGAAGAGGCTGAGCCAAAGCGAGAAAATGGTCCTCGGATTGAGCCTGCGGATTACAGTACCCTTCTTGAAGAAACTCTTTTAAGTTTTGGCATTGAAGCTAAAGTCGTCCATGTTGAAAGAGGACCCAGTGTGACTCGGTATGAGCTGCAGCCTGCAAAAGGAGTAAAAGTCAGTAAAATTGTGGCTTTAAGCGATGATTTAGCCCTTGCTCTAGCTGCGATGAGTCTTCGAATTGAAGCTCCAATTCCAGGAAAAAGCGCGATTGGAATAGAAATTCCGAACAGTTCTGTAGCTGTCGTTTATTTTAAGGATATGGCGGCATCCACCTTGTTTCAAGAATCACCTCTGAAAATGACTCTGGCTTTGGGTCGTGATATTACGGGTCAGCCTATTTTTACTGAATTGAAAAGGATGCCACATCTTTTAATCGCAGGAGCGACTGGATCCGGTAAAACAGTCTGCATCAACACTTTAATTGCCAGCATTTTGCTGAAAGCCACCCCTCTTGAGGTGCAATTTGTCATGATTGATCCGAAACGAGTTGAACTGACTATTTATGATGGGATCCCACACTTAATTCAAGAAGTGGTAACAGATCCGAAGCAAGCCGCAAAAGTTTTGCTGGATGTTTTAGCTATCATGGATGAGCGTTATAACACTTTTAAAGAGGCACGAGTTAGAAATTTGGAAGAGTACAATAAAGCAAATCCTGAAAGTCCTCTTCCTTATATCATTGTTTTGATTGATGAACTAGCTGATTTGATGATGCTTGCAGCGGCCCAGGTTGAAGCCAGTATTGCTAGGTTGACTGCCCTGGCTCGCGCCGCAGGAATTCATCTTATTGTAGCTACTCAAAGACCCAGCGTGGATGTGATCACTGGAATCATTAAAGCGAATATCCCTTCTCGTGTGGCTTTTGCTGTCTCCAGCATCGCTGATTCTCGAACAATTCTAGACACTGGTGGAGCCGAAAAATTGCTGGGAAGAGGGGATATGTTATTTGCCCCAATTGATGCCATGAAGCCTGTGCGGCTTCAGGGAGCTCTGGTGAGTTTAAAAGAAATTGAGGCTTTGGTCTCTTTTTGGAGTCAGCAGCCCTCTCCCGAAAATTTAGTTCAGCTTCCCCAGAATTCTGATCGGGATTTGGAAGTTGAATCCACTGAAGATGAAGACGATCTCTATCAAGAAGCTAAAGAAATTATTTTACGAACAGGACAGGCAAGTGTTTCAACTCTGCAGAGGAAACTTAAAATTGGGTATGCCAGGGCAGGAAGGCTGATGGATGTTATGGAAAAAAATGGTGTGGTTGGGCCTGCCGATGGTTCAAAACCTCGTAAAATTTTAGTTGCAAATCCATATCATTAGAACGTTTCACTCACTTGTATTAGAGAAGGAAAAACTCGGATATAAAGACAAACAATAAAAGTAAAGGAACTGCTCAACTTTTGTCAAGTACAAGATCCGTCCCTTTAATTGTTATTTCAGGACCCACGTCTGTGGGAAAAACTGGAATTGCCGCTGCTCTAGCAAAACGATTGAGCGCAGAGATTGTTTCAGCCGATTCTCGACAGATTTACAAAGAGATGAACATTGGAACTGCGAAGCCAACTCTTGAAGAACAGCAGGGGATCCCACATCACCTTATTGATTTTATCAATCCTGATCAGTCCTTTACGTTGGCTGATTATGTGGAATGTGCCTGGAAAGCAATTCAGGAAATTCACGCAAGAGATAAGATCCCAATCATGGTTGGGAGCTCAGGACTTTATATAAAAGCTGTTGTACAGGGGTATTTTTTTCCTGATGCTCCTCCTGATGAAAAGCTGCGGAAAGAATTGGAAGAAAGGTTTCAGCAGGAAGGAACACTCTCGTTTTATGAAAAACTCTCTCAGATCGATCCAGAAGGGGCAAAAATTTTAGATAAAAATAATCCTCGCAGATTGATTCGATTTTATGAGATCTATGTTCGAACTGGAAATCCCCCCTCACAATTCTGGAAAATGCGCGATCCACGCGCGGAAAAACTAAAAGTTCTGCATTTTGTTTTTCTCCGCGATAGAGAAAAACTAAGAAAAAGGATCATGGAAAGAGTGGATGAACAAGAAAAACAGGGTCTTATTGAAGAAGTAAAAAATTTACTTGAAAAATACCCTAAAACCTTGAAAGCTTTTCAAACCCATGGATATCAAGAAGTTTTTCCCTATCTTGAAGGAAAGTGTTCCTGGAAAGAGTCAAAGGACAAGATTGTTTATCATACCTACCAATATTCCCACAGACAGATTATTTGGTATCGAAAAGAAAAAGGTGTTTTTTGGGAAGAAGCAGAACCTTTTGGAGAGTGGGATCTTCTGGCAGCAAAGATTCATGATAAGGTTATTAGTACTTTAAAAACCACCTCAATATAAAAAAATAGAGGTGGTTTTCTAGGAGGAGATTATGGGAAAAGGCCAGTTGAATTTTCAGGATTATTTTCTCAATCAAGCCAAAAAAGAGAAAGTGGGGGTTACTGTCTATTTGGTGAATGGAGTTCAGTTGAAAGGAATGGTCAGAGGTTTTGATAATTTTACTTTATTTCTTGAAAACGAAGGAAAAATTCAACTCGTTTACAAACACGCGATTACAACTGTTTCTCCGTTAAAACCTTTAAATGTTAATGTTTTTGAAGAAGCTTGGCAGGAAACTCAGTCCCCGTTAGAGTTGATTAAAGAATAACTTAATTGTATCAAAGGAGCAGTATAAATGATCTTTTATAAAATGCATGGCACCGGAAATGATTTTGTTTTAATCGAAAATTTAAAAGGAGAAGATTTGAATTACTCTGCTTTCTCAAAAGTATTCTGCAGCCGCCATTTTGGAGTTGGAGCAGATGGCTTAATTGTTTTGCTGCCTTCAAAAGAAGCAGATTTTAGAATGCGGATCTTCAACAGCGATGGAAGTGAAGCAGAAATGTGCGGAAATGGAATTCGCTGTTTAGCTCGGCACATTTATGAAAAAGGTTATGCTTCAAATAAAAAATTTAAAATTGAAACCCGCGCAGGATTGATTGCTCCCGAGTGTTTTGCTGTCAATGGAAAAGTGGAAAAAGTTAGAGTAGATATGGGGAAGCCTAGATTTGGAGATCTCCATCCTAAAGCGGGTGAATTCTTGACCATAGAGGCTCAAAATCTTGGGGTAAAACTCAAGCTGGATGGAAATACAAAAATGGTAGAGGGTGGAACTATTTCCATGGGAAATCCGCATTTTGTAGTATTCAAAGGAAAAGGCGATCCATGGAACCTGGAAGAACATGGAAAACAGCTATCTATTCATCCGGAGCATCCTCATCAAAGCAATGTGGAATTCGTAGAAATTTTGGGTCCTTCTCAGCTTCGTGTTAAAGTTTGGGAAAGAGGAGTAGGTCCAACAATGGCATGTGGAACTGGCGCGTGCGCCTCAGCGGCGGCCGCGCGTATTTTAAAAGGACTCCCAGAAAAGATAGAAGTAGAAATGCCTGGTGGGGTGATTGAAGTAGAATGGGATGGCAGCGGAGTTATCTATATGTCTGGACCAGCTAGATATGTTTTTGAAGGAAAAGTATCTCCAGAACTGCTGCCTGATTCTTTGAAATTGCCTCTGGATAAGGTTCCATGCTGAAAAATGAGGATTCATTTTAAAATGAAGAAGTTTTTTCCAATTCTTCTCTTTCTTTTAATCCTGGTTTCACCCCAGAGTTCTTATTCTTCTACCCGATCTTCGGTCTCAAACAGCATGAATAAGGGAATGAAAGCTTATTATCGAAAAGATTGGATTGCGGCCGCGCGTTTATTTCGGAAAGTTTTATATCGAGATCCTGATAACTCTCTTGCCATGGTCTATTATGTTGTTTCAAAGGCATGGGTTGGGGATCTCAGACATCGAGTAGAGCAGCTCGAAGACAGAATGGTGGATTATCCGGATGATCAAAATGCAGATATTCGGCTTGCTTTTTTTGATTATGCTTATGCTCAAATCAGAGGAAGAAGTTTTTCTAAATCATTGAATGAATTTCGTCTGGCAGCCAGAATGGGTCCTTCTTCCATCGTGCATACAGGGATAGGCATAGTTTATTTCAATCAAGGACACCTGGATCTTGCCCAAAGACAGTTGGCTTTTGCGATGCAGATTAATCCCAAAGATGTTCTGGCTTATGAGTACATGGGAAGAATTTTGCTCCAGTTCAACCATCAGCCTAAACTGGCTCTGGATTATTTTAAAGAGGAAGTTTTATTGTCCCCGTTTTACCCTGATGCTCATTACTATCTGGGTCGAACTTATCAAAAGATTGGTGAAGCTGTTAATGCCGAAGTTCAGTATCAAAAAACGATTTTTCTGGATCCTTTAGGGGTCGGAGAAGGATTTAATGCTCGAATTGCTCTTGGAGATCTTTATGTTCAAACTGCCCAGTTTCAAAAAGCAGAAGCTGTTTATAAAAAAGCTCTGGAATTATACCCTGACAATACCTTAATCCAAGAACGACTCAATCAGCTTCGAAAACAAGAAAACGTTGAAGCTAAATAGACGTCCAAAAGGTTTGTTTTTTTCTATGTCGAAGAAGCAGAAAGGACAAATGGTATAATAGATATTAGAGATGATAGACAAAATGCGGCGCATGAAAGTTGATAAACTAGGGATTGATTTATTAACACATGATCCAGTTGTTATTTTGAAAGATATTGAAGGGAAGAGATATCTTCCGATTTTGATTGGACCTTTTGAAGCTACTGCCATTGCCCTTGCTCTGGAAGGCACCCCTGTTCCTCGTCCACTTTCTCATGATTTAATGCGTTCTATCATTCAAGCATTGAAAGCCAAAGTGGCAAGAATTGTTATCCATGATCTTCAGGAAAATACTTTTTACGCAAAAGTTATTTTAGAAGCGAATGGGGGAAACCTGGAGATTGATGCGCGCCCTTCTGATTCCATCGCTCTTGCTTTAAGAACCAATGCCCCTATTTTCGTTTCAGAACGCATTGTTCTTGAAGAAACCCTTGCCGATAAAGAGGCTGCAGAAGAAGAACAGAAAAAATTCAAGCGTTTCATCGAAAATTTAAAACCCAGCGATTTTTTGAAAGATTATCCCCCCAAAAAACGACCAGAACCACCTCCTGAAGAAGGAAAAGAGAAATAAAATTGGAAGCAAAAATTGGCGTTTTTGGAGGTTCTGGGCTTTACTCATTTTTTGATAAAGTTGAAGAGATAAAAGTAGAGACCCCTTTTGGTTCTCCCAGTGACAGGTTGGCTGTTGGCTCAATTTTTGGAAAGAAAGTGGCTTTCCTCCCAAGGCATGGAAAAGATCACAGTCTTCCTCCTCACAAAATTCCTTATAAGGCAAATCTCTGGGCGATGAAAACGATCGGGGTCCGAAAGATTATAGGACCTTGTGCTGCTGGTGCGCTTCAGTCTCATTTAAAATTAGGAGAATTTGTTATCTGCGATCAGTTTGTGGACAGAACCAGCGGAAGACTGGATACATTTTATGATGGGCCTGTGACAACACATGTTTCCGCAGCGGATCCTTACTGTCCGAAGCTGAGGAAGCTGGCATCTCAATCCTGCGAAGAATTGAAAATTTTGCACCGTGATAAAGGAACTGTTGTTGTTATTCAGGGACCTCGATTTTCTACGCGAAGTGAAAGCAGATGGTTTGCTTCTCAAGGATGGGAAGTGATCAATATGACGCAGTATCCTGAAGTGATCCTTGCTAGAGAGTTAGAATTATGCTATGCCAATATTTCATTATTGACTGATTATGATGTTGGAACAGAGGGAGTTGAGCCGGTCAGCCATGAGGAAGTCATTCACGTTTTTAATGATAATATTGATAAGGTAAAAAAGTTAATCTTAAAAATGATTGAAAAAATGGATCCGGATGAAAATTGTTCCTGCGGCGAAGCCTTAAAGAACGCACGACTAGGTTAATTTATGTTTTTATTTTATAAAGCAGGTTTTCAATCACCAATCTGAAATTTCCCGAATGGTTTAAGTAATTAAGTGCTTCCTCTGCCGCATCAATCTTTTTTTGAATGTCATAAAAAGTTAATTTATCTGCCATTTCTTTCTCGATTCGTTGAAACTTTTCTAACAGGATCCCATCTTCCCATCCTGATTTAATGACCATCAGGTCTCTGAAAAAGCTTAGCAGAAATTTAAAAATCGCTTCTCTATTTTCCTGATAATCTTCTAGCAAAGAGGCTTTTTCAAAGATTTCAAAAGAGTTTCCCGCAAATTTTAAAAAATCTTCAGGCATTTCTCTCAAAAGCGTCTGCCAGGCAGAGTTTTTTTCGCTGTCATGTTCCTGGACTGATGGCTGAATAGGAACCCACTGGCATCTAGAAGCAAGGGTAGGGAGAATACTGGATGGGTTAGGCGCAGTCAGAATAAAAATAATTTCCCCTTCCGGTTCTTCTAGAATTTTCAACAAACTTTGTCCCGCTTCTTCAGTAAAAGACTGACTGTCAGCGATTATGAAAATTTTCCAATCTCCTTCAAGTGGACCGTACCTGGCTTCTGCCTTTAAATTTCGGATTTGAGAGATTTTAATTTTTTCTCCGTCCGGATGAATTACTCGAAAATCGGGGTGATTTCCAGATTTGATTTTTTTACACGATAAGCACACTCCACACCCATTTTTTTCTAGGCATAAAAGGGATGTGGCAAACTGTTTTGCTTTCTCTTCTTTTTGAGAATTTTCTGAACCGAAAAATAAATATGCATGCGCGGGCTTTTTCGCTGCAAGGATCTGTTTTAAAAAGTCTTCCCCGACCCAATTCTTCATTTACAAATTTAATTTTCTTTTAGTCTGGACAATCCTTTTTTATAATTTGTTTTGCCATTCTTGCAGGCACAGGAATTCCTGTTAGAATTTCCGCAATTTTAGCATGAATCACAGGGTTAAATTTAAAATCAGCATGGATGTATTTTTTTCCATGGATAAAGATGTTTTCAGCATTCGGGAGTCTGGCGCTCCATTCAGGGACAAGTCCATCCCCTTTCAGCCATTTGCCAGGAATCCCAGGAAAATATTTCCCTTTTAATTGTCGAATATCGGAACCAGCCAGTACAGTTAAACTTTCCGTTTTCTTTTTTTCGGCTTCTAAATTTTTAGGAGAATTTAATTTCTTAAAATAACGATTGGTATGCCATTTTCCGATGTGAAAATCAGGTCTGAAATTTAAAATCGTGTCTCCTGTTTCAGGAGTTAAGGAATATCCTCTCACCTGGGGAAACGGAAAATGGAGAAATTTCTGCATCTTTATTATGGGCCACAACGAACCTATTCCAATTGGTATTCCGTGATTAGGTGGAACGAGAAGAATAAAATTTCCGACGTGATCTCCTCCTTCTTTTAAGTACTCTCGTGTTTCAATTGCGCCTTTACATTCTGCCACAATATCTACTTTGTCAGAACCAGTAGCCTCTCTTATGCTGTCAACAGCCGCTTTAATTTCTTGCGCATTCCCTTCAAGACTTCCAAATTCTCTAGAATAATATAATGAAGCCATGTTTCCTGACCTATTTCTCATTTGTTGAATAAATTTTTCTTCATTTCCTATTTGGAAATCTCCAACATAGCGGTTATTTCCCCCTTTCTGTAAATACCTGGCAATCGCCCGCAGTCCGAATTTTTGGCTTGTACCTCCAGGAATTAAAAGCAGGGGATTGGATAAACGCGGGATACTGCGACCTTGAACACTCTCCATAGTTCTATTATAGTTCTATCAAGAAAAAATTACTATATTTCAGTTCAGTTTTATTGTTAAAAAATTATTAAATAAAGGTTTTTCACATCTGCTTTTAGACAGGAATAGGATCAACCTGCAGATGCATTAAAACTTTCTCGAAATCATAGGGGAAATTGGCTTCAAATTTCATCTCTTGTGAAGTTTCAGGATGATCAAATTTAATTTTCCAAGAATGGAGCATCTGACGATCTGCCAGGTCATCTTTTTTCCTGCCATACAACGAATCCCCGACAACTGGATGCCCGATACTGGAGAGGTGAACCCGAATTTGATGGGTTCTCCCTGTCTCAATCCGACATTCAAGAAAGGTATGGGCATTAAACCTTTTTAAGACTTTAAATCGAGTGACTGCTTCTCTTCCTGAAGGAATGATTCCCATTTTTTTCCGATCTTTTGGATGTCTGCCAATAGGTTTGTCAATGATTCCTTCATTTTGCATTATTCTGCCATAAACCAGGACAGCATAATCTTTCTTAATTTCTCGATTTTTCAACTGTTTTGATAACTGGAGATGAGAATAGTCGTTTTTTGCGACAAGAAGCAGCCCGCTTGTATCCTTATCCAGACGATGGATAATCCCAGGTCTTGTTGGATCAATGGAAGAGAGTTGTTTAAAATGATGGAGAAGAGCATTCACTAAAGTCCCTTTCCAGTGACCTGCTGCAGGATGAACCACTAAACCAGCAGGTTTATTGATTACCAGCAGAGATTGATCTTCATATAAAATTTCAATAGGGATAGGTTCTGGTTCTAACTTGGAAGGCTCTGGATCAGGACAGATAATTTCTAAATTTTCTCCTCCTTTTAACAGGACTCCTGGTTTTTCGGGAAGATTTCCATTTATTTTAATTTTCTCATCCCGCAGTAGATTTTTAATTTTTGAGCGAGTCATGCCTGTTTCTCGACTTAAAAAAAGATCAAGTCTTTCTGGGATTTTGCCCTTTTTAAAAATATAGTTCCTTGAGTTGGGCATGGAGGATTTTTTTAACCTTTTCGGTTTTTATGCTTACGGGTTTAACTTTTTCCCGCCAGAACACTAACTTGAGCTTGGTCTGCAGGACTATTTTCTGAAGATCTTCTCTGCAAATAGACTAAAAACACGGCAGCAGCAAGAGCTGTAGCCAAACAGATCCATTGAACCAGGGTCAAAGGTCCTTCCTGAATTCGATCCGCTCTCCAGAATTCGACAATAAATCGAGCTGCACTGACTAAAATAGCTCCCCATAAAAATGTCACCCCAGGTTTCGCATTTTTAAAGCGCGTAAGCAGAATTATCGCAGCGATTAAATCTAAAACAAGTTCAAATAATTGAGTTGGAAGACGGTGTCCATGATAGGTGGGATTTCCGATAAAGACAAATGCAATAGGGAGGTGAGAACGGACCCCCACACAGCATCCGTTAAAAAAGCAGCCGATCCTTCCAAGCCCCATTCCAACCGCTAAAGCAGGAGCAATCACATCTCCTACTTTCCAAAAATTCAGTTTTTTCTTTCTGACAAACCAGGTTCCTGAAATAAAGGCTAAAATTAAACCACCTGAAATACTGAGTCCTCCCTGCCTTAAATTAAAGGTTTCCCAGAAATGTTTAATATAAGAGTAGTGATGGTGATAAATGGGTTCTAAAATAAATAATAGTCTTGAGCCGACAATTCCCGCAAATAAAAGGAGAAAACACAGGTCACTCATAGTTTCAGTTGGTATTCCAGCTTTTTTAGCTCTAATGAGAATGATCCAGAAAGCAACTGCGAAAGCGAAACTTAAAGCAACTCCATAAGTATAAATATCAAACCCAGGGAAAAAATGACTTCCTATCGCAAAAGCCGGGATTCGAAAGAGAATTGGATGCATTGAATTTACTCCTTCACCACTTTTTTAATATTCTTTAATCAGTGGTTTATCCCCTTTTTACAGCAGATGTTTGCAATTCCTCGATCTCTGCGGGTCAAATGAAACTCATTTTTCTTTTTTTCGTTTAAAATGGTGTTGAATGATCTGAACAATCCGTTTAGATGCTTTCCCATCTCCATAAGGGTTAGCGATTCTGCTCATTTTATTATAGAGCTTTTTGTCTTTCAGCAGCCTGGCTGTTTCTAAAAAAACGCTTTTGGCATTAGTTCCTACCAGTTTAGCCACACCAGCTTTTACCCCTTCTGGTCTTTCTGTTGTTTTTCTCATGACCAGAACTGGTTTTCCCAATGAAGGAGCCTCTTCCTGTATTCCTCCTGAATCAGTTAAAATCAGATAGGCTTTTGACTGCAAATGAATGAGGGTCGGATAATCCACAGGTTCAATTAAAAAAATTCTTTCTTTATTTTGAAGTTTTCTATAAACAACTTCTCTCACTTTTGGGTTTTTATGGACTGAAAAAATAAGATGAAGATCAGGAAAGTTCTCTACTAATTTATCGAGAGCCTGGCAGATGTTTTCCATTGGGTTTCCTAAGTTTTCTCTTCGATGGGCTTCAACTAAAATAATTCTACTATTGTGAGGGATTCTTTCTAAAACGGGATGAGCATCATGGATTGGTTGTTCCAAAATATTTTGAAGGGCATCCACAATGGTATTTCCAGTAACAAAAATTTTTTTTTCAGGAACCCCGCATTGGATTAAATTCTCTTTCGCGAGATCGGTTGGAGCAAAATGAAGATCCGATAAAACTGTTGTCAATCTCCGATTCATCTCTTCAGGGAATGGGTTATATTTATTTTCTGTCCTTAATCCTGCCTCCACATGTCCAACAGGTATCTGGCAGTAAAAAGCGGATAATGCGGCTGCAAAACAGGTGGTTGTGTCCCCTTGAACTAGAACCAGATCCGGTCTTTCCTGGTCAAAAAGTTTTTCAAGCCCTGTTAATGAACGATTCGTAATTTGAAAAAGGCTCTGGTTGTGAAGCATAATATTGAGATCCACATCAGGCTTAATTTGAAAAAGATCCAGCACTTGATCCAGCATCTGACGGTGCTGTCCTGTAACTGCGACTTTCGAGCAAATTCCGGAAGCTTTTTGCAGTTCTTTTATCACAGGAGCCAACTTAATGGCTTCAGGTCTGGTCCCGAAAATGGTTAGAACATTGAGCATGATTAAAGATTGACCATTGTCAGCATTGGCTTACCGTGTTAAGAAATGAGAAGCTTTGGCGGATTTTGGATATGAACGGCTTCTCCAATGGTCTGTTTAAATGCCTCCATGATCCCTTCTGATAAGGTAGGATGAGGATGAATTGTAGAACCAACATCTAAAGCAAAAGCGCCCATTTCAATAGCTAATGCCCCTTCACTGATCAATTCGCTAGCTTCAGGGCAAACGAGATGGAGTCCTAAAATTTCCTGTGTCTTTTTGCTGATGATGACTTTCATCAATCCTTCTGATTCATCCATGGTTAATCCTCTTCCTGATGCTCCCATAGGGTAGCGGCCGATCACAACTTCTTCCTGTTCTTTTGCCAGTTTTTCCGTTAGTCCAACAGAAGCAATTTCTGGATCTGTGAAAATGGCGAATGGAAGAGCTTGATAATCCAGAGCTCTCGGCAGCCCACAGATCACCTCTGCGGCAACTTCTCCTTCTTTAAATGCTTTGTGCGCTAAAAAAGGAGGACCCTTTACATCTCCAACGGCAAAGGCATGAGAAACGTTGGTTCTCCCTTGTGAATCTGTTGGGATAAACCCTCTTGAATCCGTTTTAATTCCCAGCTTATTTAAGCCCAATCCTTCCGTATTAGGTTTTAATCCAACCGAAATTAAAATGACATGAGTTTCTATCTTTTTTTCTCCATTCGGAGTTTCTAACACTACCTCGAAGTTTTCACCTTTTTTCTTATGCTGAATGACTTTGCTTTTTAAGAAAATTTCAGCACCATATTTTTTTAAATTTCTTTCCACATAACGAACCAGTTCAGGATCTGTTCCAGGAAGCAGCTGATCTAACAATTCCACGACTATCAGACGGCTCCCCAGTTTTTGAAATGCCATTCCTAATTCCAGTCCAATAACTCCACCCCCAATGACAAGAAGGCTTTTGGGGATTTGATCCAGGTCAAGGGCTTGTTTAGAGGTAATAATCTTTTTTTCTTCAAGTGAAAAACCAGGAAGAAGGGTAGGGGAGCATCCTGATGCGATGATGAAATTATCCGCCCTTACCTTACTCTTGGAGTTTCCATCTGTAATTTCAATTTCGTGATCATTAACAAAAGTGGCATGACCTGCTGCTATTTCAACTTGAACATTTTTGCATAGAGTGGCTATTCCACTGGTCAAGCGATGAACGACCTGGCTTTTCCAGGTCTGGAACACGCTCATATCAGCAGAAAGACTGGATACTTTTATGCCAATTTTTTCAGCTTTTTTTATACTATGGAATAAACTGGCTAAATGAATTAAAGCTTTTGAAGGAATGCAGCCAAAATTTAAGCAAGTGCCTCCTATTTTTTCGCGGTCAATGAGAAGTGTTTTTTTCCCTAACTGTCCAAGTCTAATAGCTGCGACATATCCTGCTGGACCGCCGCCAATGATTATGACATCTTTTGAATTCATATCAAAAGCGATTTGCAGTTAACTGCTCAGGATGGAGAATGCAGTTTAAGTCTTTTTCTTGTTCAATTAGATTCCATGACTTTTTTAAGAAAGTGTCTTCAAAAAGAGTTTCAACCTCGGGTGGAGGAAAGGATTCAACTTTTTCAATGGCATCCTGAATTTCATCTGCAATTTTTTTATCTAGATCTTTTTCCATTTTTTGATTCCATAACTTTTCGCTTTCCAGAAATTTTCTCATTCGTAAAATAGGATCCCTTTTTTTCCAGGCTTCGACCATAGATTCATCTCTGTATAATTTAGGATCATCAGAGGTGGTGTGTGCCCCTACTCTAAACGTTACTGCCTCAATAAACGTGGGCCCAGCTCCTTTTCTCGCTTTGTCAGCAGCTTCTTTTGATGCATGATAACAGGCTAATACATCATTTCCATCTACACATATACCGGGTATTCCATAAGCTGAAGCTTTCAAGGATAGAAATTTTACCGCAGTTTGTTTTTCTAGGGGTACAGAAATAGCCCATTGATTGTTTTGGCAGAAAAAAACAACAGGAACCCGAAACACACCGGCAAAATTCAACGCTGCGTGAAAATCAGCAGTGCTGGTTGCTCCATCCCCTAGGTAGGCAAAAATCACTGATGTTTCATTTAAATATTTTGAGGCATATCCAGCTCCAACGGCATGAGGAAGTTGAGTCGCAATGCAGGATGACCAGGCTGTATGATGGAAGGATCGGCTTGAGTAATGGCAGGGCATTTGGTGCCCTTTATGCAGGTCTCCAGAATTTCCAAAAACCTGGCTGATAAAATCTTTTAAGTGGAAACCGCGGTATAAAAGGGCTCCTCCCTGTCGAAGCGCAGGAAAAATCCAATCTTCTGGTTTAAGCGCTTCTGCTGAACCGATTACAGCTGCTTCTTCTCCTGTAGAGGCTCCATAAAACCCAATCCTTCCCTGCCTTTGGAGCCCGATCATTTTTTCATCCAAAAGACGAATGGTTTTCATTCCCTGATACACTGCCAGAAGCCTGTCAGGAGAAAGTTCAGGAATACCTCTAACCGTATTCCCTTCCTCATTTAAAATTTGAAAAATTTGAAATTCAGCTCTCACAGCCATTCTTATGGCAGGGTTTCAGAGAGTTTAGATTTTGCAAATCCTAAATTGATCAGCCCATCAGCAAATCCCTGATTTAAGTCAACTGCTTTCTGAAATGATTCAACTGCTTTATCCCACATTTCTTTCTGGCGGTAAGCCAGTCCGAGATTGTAGTAGGCAACCCAATCGTTCGGATTCAAAGAAATGGCTTTTTGATAAGACTCAATCGCTTTATCGAAGTCCTTTTTGTCGTAATAAATATAACCTAAATTTAAATGAGCATCAACATATTTAGGATCTAGCTGCAAAATTTTATTGAAAGATTTTAGAGCTTCATCATGCATTCCTTTTTGTCTGTATGCGATTCCTATATAATAATGGACAGTGGGATCATTCTGGTTTGCTTCAAGAGCCTTATTGAGATGTTTTAGAGCTTCATCGAAGTTCTTTTTTTCGATATGGAGAAATCCTAAATTAGCATAAGCATCCACGAGATTAGGGTCTAACTGTATGGTTTGTGAAAAAGATTTGATGGCATCATCAAAGTTTCCTGTTTGCCAGTAAACAACCCCTAAATTAAAATACGCCAGTGGTTCTTTTGGATTATGTTCCAGCGCTTTTTTGAAGTGAGTAACCGCGTCATTTAAAAGTTCCTTTTTACCAGCTGCTGCCATTGCCATGCATCCCCTCCATTATATTTTTAAACCATAAATTTTTCTTTGAATTTCCAGCTTAATTCCAGGCTTTAAAATAGCCCCCTGAACTTGCAGTCTATCCAATTTTTTTAAAATTTCTAAATCAGAAGGTTTTCCTTTTAAAGCTTTCTCTAGCATTTCTGCTGCTCCCTGCAGTTCCCCTGCTTCTATTAAAGCTGAACCTCCTTCAATATACCCTTGAACAGCTTCCTGCAAGCTGCCCTCTAACATTAATTCATCAGACTGTTTATCCAATTCCAGGGCATACAGGTAAAGGGGATGCTCGCCATCATCAATTTTATTTAGCAAAGATTCCTCAGGAGGGCGAATTTCAGGCATTTTTAAAAATTTGAACGATTTTGTTAAAACAGAAGGCTGCACCTGCAGCTGAATCGGCGCTTTTTTTTTCATCAATGAATTAACAGGCGGTGAAATGCTCTGCATTCGGGTTTTAGGAACACCTTTTCTCAATAAAATTCCAGGAGTCTGCGGGCTGCCTTGTTGATAAATGGAGACACATTTAAATTCTAATCGAAATGGGATCTGCAGCAGTGGGAGAGAGCGGAGTTTCCCATTTTCAAGTTTTAAAATGAATAAAATTTCAGTTTTGCCCTTCATTTTCGCGACCGAAGAGTTAATGGGTTTACCCATAATGAAATTTTTTGTGGGGAGATCTGTTTTAAGCGCTGGTCTTTTTGTTCTCAAGAGTCGAAAAGATTTCGGTAAATATCGAAAAAGGTTAAGCGGCTGTATATGTATTCTAATGGCAGGATAGGATTTAAGTCTATATTTTGAGCGAGCAGCGCGGCTAGCAGCATAAAGCTTTGAAGACAGGGGAATTCGATAGAGAAAAATTGTTTTTATTTTTTTCTCGAGAGGGTAAGCATGCATATTTTTCACTGTAACCAGGATTAATTTTTTCATTGAAAGATCGACTGCCTGTACAGAAGGGAATATTGTTTTTGCAGTCGCTTTTGCAATAGGGATGACTGGGTTCTGTATCCGTATTTTATAGCTTAACAGATAATTTTTTTGCGGAGGATAACAAGGAATTAAAAAATCTCTCATTCGCGACTTCATTTTAGCGGCCTCATACCAAGGCATGACTTCGGGCATTTCTTTTAATTTTGTCTGGCTGTAGAAAGGTTTTATAAAAGGTTTTTCAAGCTGGACACAGGGGATTCTACTAAGGATAAACTCTAATTTTAATGAGATTTTTACAACGGGCTGAATCGAATTAAGCGGTGTCTTTTTAAGGTTTAAAAAAACATTTTTTTTCTGCCCGAAATAAGGAATTAAAAAATCGGGCAGGTGAAAAATAGGTCTTAAAGATTTTCCAACGATGAGTGGATTGATCTTTTCAATAAATTGCCTTTGTGGTAACGCAAGTATCCCATTAAGCCCTAGAGCTTGCGAGGGTAAAATAAATTTTCCTCGATGAATAACCGCTGGACGAATCACAGGATAAAAATCTTTTTCTTTTGTCGAACCCTTTAATTTCAGCCGGGTTTCGAGATTAGCAGGATGAGATAAAAAATTGAGAAGTTTAAAATGAGGGTTAACTCGCAGGGATAATGGTGAAGTAAGTTTAGAAGCATTCTTGTACAGTTGTATTTTATGCAATCCGCTTATGAAAGAATGCTGTGAAACAATAAACTGAATATTTTGAGGAGAAAATTGTATAAGCTGGGGTTTATTTTTCCCCTGAGGTTTTAAAGTCGCTTTCAGTTCGATTAGTCCTGTCTGCTGTATATTTTTAAATGAAACTGGTATTGGCAGGGAATTAGGCAGGAAAGAACGATCAGGTTCTTTATAAGTGGGCTTAGGAAAAGTGAGCAGAGAGAGGGGGATAGGAACAAGGCTCTCTTTTGGACGCTCTTTTTTCTTTGGTTTGAGCTCAGCAGCAGGTGGAGCTTCCGGCTCAGGAAACGTCCCTCCGGTTTTTAGATATTGATACCCTTTTTGATAGAATAAAAATGATTTTTTATCTCCCTGTCTTAAGAAGATTTGACTAGCAATTTCATAAGCTTCAACAGTGTTGGGAGAAACTTCAATAAGCTTCAAAGATAGGGCAAGGGCTTCCTGAATCTTTTCTTCTGCTTTTTTTTTATCTTTTTTTAATAAAACTTCTCCTTCTCGAAATAAGTCTCGAGCTTGTTTTAAAAAAACAGAGGTTTCCTTTTTGTCCACTACAGTTTTATTTATTCTGCCTGGAGTGAATGACACCCTTTGGCATTCTGCTTCAAAATTTTTTTAAAAAAGATTCTACTATTTCAGCAGGAATTTAAGTTTTTTCTTCAAAATATAGAAAAGTTATGGAAAAAGATTGGTATTTTGTAGATGCAGAAGGCAAAACCTTAGGTAGATTAGCGGTTCGAATTGCTCAAGTTCTCAGTGGCAAACACAAACCCACTTTTGTTCCACATCAGGATGTGGGCGATTTTGTGATCGTAACAAATGCTGAAAAAGTAAAAGTGACTGGACAAAAGGAAGAACAAAAAAGATATTATCGCCATTCTCAATATCCTGGCGGATTGAAAGAAGTATCTCTGAAAGAGATGAGAGCAAAACACCCTGAACGGATTATTGCATTAGCAGTAAAAGGAATGCTGCCCCAGAATAAATTGCGAGATCGAAGATTGAAGAAGCTTAAAATCTATGTTGGTTCTCAGCATCCCCATCAGGCGCAAGATCCTAAACCTCTAATTGTTTAATTGAAAATGACCTGGAAATTCTTATTTAGGAGGAAGTTGTGAAAGCGAAATCATCATCCCAGCAAACTCGATATTATGGTACAGGCCGAAGGAAAACAGCGATTGCCCGTGTCTGGCTGACTCCTGGCGATGGAAAAGTCATAGTTAACGAAAAACCCGCTGAAGTTTATTTCGGAAAAAGAAATATGTTTGTGGCAATGCTGAAAGAACCTTTTACAGCTACTGGAACTGAAGGGCAGTATAATGTTATCGCAAGGATTCAAGGTGGGGGATTGTCCGGTCAAGTTGGAGCAGTTAGACATGGAATTTCTAGAGCCCTGCTTTCCGCGAATCTCGAATTTAGAAAACCCCTTCGTCAGTCTGGTTTTCTAACCCGTGATCCGCGAGTTAAAGAGAGAAAAAAATACGGACGCAAACGCGCCCGAAAGTCATTCCAGTTCAGCAAACGATAGAGTTTTAGTTACGTGAGGGCCAATGCGGCTGTTGTTTTTTCCATTTCTATCTTGCCATTTACCACTGTCATTACAGGAATTCCAGTGACAGTTTTCCCGTCATAAGGGGAATTTTTGCCTTTTGATTTGAATTCAGAAACACGAATGGTTTCAGCAGCCTTTAAATCTAAAATTGTCAGATCGGCAGGTCCATTTATTTTAATTCTAGGAGGAGCCAGCCCTAAAATTTTATAGGGGGAATAAGATAAAGCTTCAACGGCTTTTTTTAATGAAATTTTTCCTTTTAATATAAGTTCACTAAATAGAAGCGGTATTAAAATTTCTACTCCAGAAATTCCAAAAGGAGCGAGGTCGAACTCCATCTCTTTTTCTTCGCGTGTATGTGGGGCATGATCACTGACAATGCAGCCTATGGTTCCATCCTGTACACCTTTAATAAGGGCTTCTCTGTCTTTTTCAGTTCTTAAAGGAGGATTGATTTTATAATTCGCATCATAAGTGGTAAGAGATTCATGGGTTAAAAGTAGATGATGAATCGTCACTTCTGCTGTAACATTTAACCCTTTTTCTTTCGCTTTTCGGATGAGATCCACGCTTTTGGCAGAGGATAAATGAGCTGCATGATATTTTCCACCTGTTAATTCGGCTAACAGAATATTTCTTGCGACAGCAATACTCTCACATTCTGAAGGGATCCCTTTTAATCCCAGGAGAGTGGAATAATACCCTTCGTGCATAACTCCTTGAGCTAAAGTCTCTTCTTCATTATGATCAATAATTACTTTGTCCACCAATTTTGAATATTCCATCGCTCTTCTCATAAGCTCTGCCGTTTTCACTGGTTTCCCATCATCTGAAAAAGCGACTGCGCCTTCTTCTGCCAGTTTTCCCATTTCCGTGATCTCTTCTCCCTTTTGTCCTTTAGAAACACAGGCAGTAGGATAAACTTTGACAGGGGCATTTTTAGATTTATTTAAAACATAATGAAGGACTGAAACATCGTCAAGCGGAGGATTTGTGTTGGGCATACAGGCAATGGCTGTAAATCCTCCTTGTGAAGCAGCTTTACATCCAGTTCCAATGGTTTCTTTATCTTCTCTTCCAGGTTCTCTGAGATGAACATGCATATCCATGAATCCAGGGAAAACCGTTTTCCCTTCCATATTGTATATTGAGGCGCTGTCAGAAGATAAATTTTTTCCAATTCCAATAATTTTTTCATTTTCGATTAAAAGATCTGAAACATTGTCCAGATTTTCAGATGGGTCGAAAAGATGCGCATTTTTAATGATGATTTTCATGTTTTCCTCCTCACTGCAGTCAGTCCTTGCAAAGTATGGAGCACCTTGGCATTAATTCATTCCGATCTTCGCATAGGGGCTGTTGATACCAGATCTTTTGAAAAGAGATTCCCTGTTTTCAAGGGAGAGTGCTCCTCCAGAAGATAATTTAAGACTGCCATTCGGACAGCAACCCCATTCAATACCTGTTCTTCAATGACAGAATGAGAAGAAGTCGCTACATCTTCTGTAATTTCAAGTCCAATGTTCATAGGACCTGGGTGCATAATTAATACATCCGATTTAGCTCTGGCTAATCTTTCTTTTGTAATCGCATAGTAGTCAATGTACTCTTGAATTGAAGGAAAAAGTCCTTTTTTCTGACGTTCCAACTGCAGTCTTAAAATATAAATGACATCTGCTTGGGGAAGAATAGAATCAAGAGAATAAGATATGTCAACTCCCATTTTTTCAATTTCAACAGGAATCAGGGTAGGGGGTCCGCAGACCGTCACTCTCCCCCCCATTTTTGTGATTCCCCAAATATCACTTCTGGCAACTCTAGAATGAGCAATATCACCGATAATTAAAATATTCAGTCCATCAATTCTTCTTTTTTTCTCCTGGATGGTAAATAAATCTAAAAGTCCCTGAGTTGGATGTTCATGGGCTCCGTCACCCGCATTAACAACACTGGCTTTAATTGTTTTAGCTGCCAGATGAGGCGCCCCTGCTTTTCCGTGCCTAATAATAATCATGTCTATTCCCATGGCTTCAATCGTTCTAACCGTATCTTTGAGAGATTCCCCTTTTTCAATGCTGGAACCTGAAACAGAGATATTGGAAAGATCAGCTCCCATCCTTTTTCCTGCTAATTCAAAACTCATGCGGGTTCTTGTAGAGGGTTCATAAAATAAAGTAACGATTGTTTTTCCTCGTAAAGTAGGGACTTTTTTAATAGGGCGAGATAAAATTTCTTTGAAGGTTTCTGCTGTGTCCAGATAAAATTTAATCTCTTCTGTTGAGGTTTCTTCTAAGCCGAGTAAATCTTTTTTCATTTTTCCTCCTTCTCGACCTCTCAAGGATCGAATTTAAAGGTTAATTTTTTTTTTTCTCTGCTGATGTCTAAATTCCTGCAGAATCATTTCTGAGGGGAGTAATTTTGCGGCAAATGACCACCAGAAACAAAGTATTTTTTATGGTTTTGAAATCCAGACCCCTTCTTCAGTATCACATTCTTTCAGGCGAACATCCACATGTTCTTTTTTAGAAGTTGGCAAATTTTTTCCCACAAAATCAGCGCAAAAGGGAAGTTCTCTGTGTCCACGGTCAATTAATACTGCAAGCTGGATCATTAAGGGTCTTCCCAGATCTAAAATTTCATCAATAGCGGCTCGAACTGTTCTTCCCGTAAAAAGGACATCATCCACCAGAATAATTTTTTTCTCGTTCACATCAAATGAAACTTCAGTTTTTTTCATCACAGGGAAATCAGACAGCAGCGATAGATCATCCCGATACAGCGTAATGTCTAAAATCCCTGTTGGGATTTTCGTTTTTTCTAATTTTTCAATCTCTTTTGACAGTCTTTCGCTTAAAAAAACGCCGCGTGTTCTTATCCCAATAAGAGCTAGATTATCAGTTCCTTTATGATTTTCTAAAATTTCATGCGCCATTCGTGACAGCGTTCTTTGAATTCGTTCTTCATCAAGAACCAGGGATGATTGTTTTAACACGAGTTTGCTCATTATGTGAACTGCCTCCTCATGATAATTCATTTATTTTAGGAAGTGGTTTTTGTAAAATCCAAATAAAAACGACTAGGGGTTGGACCTTTTTGTTCTTGATAACGGCTGCCTAAAACTTTTGATCCATAGGGATGCTCTACAGGAGTTGTGCAGCGCAGAAAAGAAATCTGACCAATTTTCATTCCGAAGTAAAGCGTGATTGGAAGATTCGCTACATTCGATAGTTCTAACGTTAAATTTCCTTTCCAACCCGGATCAATAAATCCGGCAGTAGAATGAATTAAAAGTCCAAGTCTTCCGAGTGAGCTTTTTCCTTCAAGACGAGCTACAATATCATCCGGCAGGATCACTTTTTCAAGTGTTGAACCTAAAGCAAATTCCCCTGGATGCAGAATAAAAGGTTCATCCTCTTTAACTTCGATTAGTTCTGTTAAATCTTCTTGAGGTTTTCGAACATCAATAAAGGGATATCTGGAGTTGCGAAAAACTCGAAAATATCGATCTACATGTAAATCCACACTGGAAGGTTGGATGCAGGAAGGCTGAAAGGGATCAATCACAATCCTTCCTGCATTAATCTCCTCTCTGATTGTTTTATCGCTTAAAACCATCAAACAGCCAGTTTTTGTGGAATCCAGATTCGATATACAAATGTGTTTAAATCCATCAATGGTAGTCCATATCTGGATTTCAGCTGCTGTATATTAACATTATATCCCACTTTATTGAACCACTCAAACATTTTTGCCCATTCTTTTCCCTTTGTTCTTTCAGATTCCTCTAATGGAACATTCATATATTTGACATGTTTTCCAAGAGCTTTGCTGAAAACATCAGCCATCTGGACAGGGGTTAATTCCTCACTTGCCAGATCAAGTTCTTCTCCAATCAACTGTTTTGCAAAACTTAATTGAGCAAAATCTCCAACATGATCTACATTAACCATTTGGAGCTGACGGTTAGATTTTACTTCCATGGGGAGAACACCTGATTCAATGGCTTTTTTAAAATTAGGATATAGAAAGTTCTGCATCAAAAATACAGGTCTCAAAATAGTATAGGGAAGTTTTAATTGTCGAATGTATTCTTCTATTTCCCATTTGCTTTCAAAATGAGGAATCCCTGTTTTCCGGTTGGCGCTCTGAACAGAACTGTAAATAAAATGCCTGACTTGATACTTTTTTGCCAGATCCGCCAGAAGTTTCCCCTGGGCAATTTCTTTTTCATACCCTGCTTCCCAAAAGTTTTGGACTGAAAAAACTCCAGAAACACCTTGAAACGCTTTTTCAATTATGGAGGGCTCATCCAGATTTCCAATGAAAATTTCAGCTCCTTTTTCTTTTAGTTCAAAGGCTTTTTCCGATTTTCGAGCTAAAACTCTGATTTTCCAGTTGTTTTCAAGAAGTTTCTTTGCCACTGCTCCACCCTGCCTTCCAGTAGCTCCGACAACCAAGACAAGATCTTCTTTCGTGATTCCTAAATTTGCCATGATCAGCCCTCCTTTGAAACCAATTTTATCTCTTTTATTATACCCAAATTTTTAGCGGCTCCATTTCGAAAGCTCTCAACCTGATCAAAAGTCTGCTGAATTTTAGCTGCAGTAATGACGATTAGATCGTCTTTTTTGGCTTCTTTTAAAGTTTTGCTAACAGCTTCAAATTCATTTAAAATAATCTGTATGTCCTCAGGCTGCCTGCCTGCAGCAAGGGCCGCTTTTTCTAATAAATTAGCTATTTCGCCGGGCTGCCTTCCTCGCGTATCTTCGTCTTCTTTAATAATTAGTTTATCAAAAGCTTCTCCTGCAATTTTCCCAATTTCCATAAGATCTACGTCTCGCCTGTCTCCTGGAGCTGCAACAATTCCGATTCTGCGGTCAGCAGAAAGCTTGTGGATAAATTGAGTGATATTGCGATAGGCTTCAATATTATGTGCATAATCAATTAAAACCTGAAAATCTCTCACCTGGATAAGATTTAACCTTCCTGGGGACAGATAGAAATTAGTGTTAAAAGTTTTAAGTCCTGTTCTAATATCTTCTAAATTAACATTTGTAAGATAAGCGGCTAGAGCAGCAGCCATAGCATTGGCTGTATTAAAAACAGCAAGTCCGTTAAATGTCGCAGGAATTTCTTTCACATCAATAATTGGAATGATCTTGTTTCCATGCTTAACAATCATGAGCGTTTTTTTGAGTGTAATACCGATTCCCTGTTTTTTGATATGTTTTTGAAATAACTCATGATTGGGATTGATAGAAAAATAACAAATTTTACCATGAGCTCTCTCGGTAATCAATTTCACGTTTGGATCTTCAGCATTTAAAATGGAATAGCCATTGTCCTGCACGACTTCAACAACCAGTGATTTAACATAAGCTAGTTCTTCCACTGTTTCAATTCCTCGCAAACCCAGATGGTCAGCAGAAACGTTAGTAATGATTCCAATCTGGCACGTGTCAAATCCTAATCCTGATCGCAAGATTCCACCTCTTGCCGTCTCCAGAACCGCAAAATCAACGTTTGGATCTCGAAGCACGATTTGGGCTGACCATGGACCGGTGAGGTCCCCCTGCAGAAGACGCTTCCCATCTATATAAAGACCATCTGTTGTGGTCAGTCCTACTTTATGTCCACTTAATTTAAGAATATGAGCCAACATTCTGGAAGTAGTGGTTTTTCCATTGGTTCCTGTAATTGCCACAATCGGGACCCTGGAGGGTGAGTTTGGCGGAAATAACATATCCAATAAAGCACCAGCCACATCCCTTGGTTTTCCAGAAGATGGATGGAGGTGCATTCTGAAACCTGGTGCAGCGTTTACCTCACAGATCGCCCCTTTGTTTTCTTCAAGAGGCTGGCTGATATCCTTAGTAATCATATCTACTCCAGCAATATCCAGTCCGATAACTTTTGCCGCTCGTCTGGCAGCCTCCAGGTTAGATGGATGGATTTCGTCTGTTCGATCTAATGCCGTGCCGCCTGTGCTGATATTCGCGGTAAATTTCAACCAGACTTTTTCCCCTCTGCGAGGAATCGCCTGCAAATTAAGCCCCTGTTTTGCCAGACATCTCTCTGTTTCCAGATTGACCACGATTTTTGAAAGTGGTTTTTCATGTCCTTCTCCGCGCAGAGGGTTCTGGTTTTCAATCTCAAGCAGAGCTTCAACTGTTTGTTTTCCATCCCCTATAACATGGGCGGGCAGGCGCTCTGCTGCAGCAACGACTTCTCCTCCGATAACCAGAACCCTGTGGTCATGTCCCTCTATGAACTGCTCAACCACTATTTCATCTGAAAAATCTACAGCTCGATCAAATGCTTCTACAACTTCTTTCGCAGTAAAAAGCTGAACTGCTACTCCTTTTCCATGATTCGCATTTAAAGGTTTAATAACAACTGGGTATCCTATGCTTTCTGCAATTTCAACAGCTTCATCCACTGTTCGAGCAATATCCCCCTTTGGAACTGGAATTCCAATGTCTCCTAGAAGGCTTTTCGTGAGCTGCTTATTTCCTGCAATATCAGTAGCGATTAAGCCTGTCATTGAAGTAACAGTTGCTTCAATTCTTTTTTGATATTTTCCATGTCCGAGTTGAACCAGGTTTTGATTACTTAAACGAAGGATAGGAATGTCTCGTTCAGTAGCTTTATCTATAATCCCCTGTGTGCTTGGTCCATATTTGGTTTCATCCAGGATGCGCCATAAAAGAGCCATATCTTCTTTTAAATTCAGGGGTTTGCCATAAGCCAGATGTTCCACAATTTTGATGGCAGTCAGTCCCGCCTGTTTTCCCACTTTTTCCACTAAATAAGAAAAAATGACATTATACTGTCCTTTTTTTCCTGTGGAACGGCATCTTCCAAACCCGACCTGTGTTCCAACAAGACACTGCAGCTCAATGGCAATATGCTCGATGATATGTCCTGCCCAGGTTCCTTCCTGAAGTCTGGAAACAAAGCCTCCTGGCACTCCTTCTGAACAGCGGTGTTGATGCAGAGACGGGAGGATTTTAATCAGTCCTTCCGAAAAATCAGGAATTAAATTCGAGGGCTTTTCTTCTAGATCTTCAATATCCAGAACAAAGCGGATTACAGGCTTTATACTGTAAATGTTAGGACCGCGAAAGACTTGACTTTCCAAAAGTTTCATGGGTTTTCTCCTTAGAGATAACTGAGCGTTTATTCAAATCAAAGAGCTCTCCTGCTATTAACATATGAATGATAAGTTCTGAGAAGGACAAAGGGCTTCCTTGCGGGGTTGTGGATGGATTCAGGCACTGAGCTTGACAGGCATCCACAATGGTGACTGTTCCTCTTCCCAGAATAGAAAGATGATCATCTGGAGAAACAATGGCTGCTGTATCTTCATCAATTCCTATTCCTAACATATGAGGATAGGATAACACACCTGCAATTAAGCGACCTAAACGGTCTCTTTGGTGGAAATGTTGATCAACCAGTAAATAATGACTTAAGCCTAACCCTGAAGCCATTTTTGCCATTCCACTTCTTGGAATGCTTCCTTTAGGACCGCTGGCAATCATGGGATTGCTGACTGCTGCTGCTCCAGCGCTGGTGCCAGCAATAATAGCCCCATGTTTTTGATAAGAATTCTGAATGGCCGCGAAAGCTCTTGTACCATGGAGGATTTTTGCGATTTTACTTTGATCTCCCCCTGCAATAAAAATTCCTGTAGAAGATTCCAGTTCTTTGACCACGTGTGATTCATTAGCATCTCTGCGATTGAAAAGAGGAACAACCTCAACCCTTTCAACGCCAAAATCTGTAAAAATTTCTTTATATTCTGCTGCACTTTCATCACTGACAGAGGCGCTGGGTACGATCGTGATTCTAGCTCGTGATCCCCCACAGTATTGATAGACTGTTCGAAGGATAAATTTTTCCTGGAGTTTGTCCTCTGCTCCTCCGATAAGAATAAGGGTTCCAGTCTTAGTCGTTAGATTTCCATTATCCATGTCGTTTTAATTCGATACGTTTGCTGACTGACCTTTGTTAAAATCAATCCTTTATTATCATTCCCGACTGACCTTTAGATAAGTTATGGATCCTGTTAAAAAAGAAACATTTTGTTTTGCGGTTCGGTAAATTATACAGGAACCGCATGGTTTAGATTGAATTTAGAAACACGAATGCTGAATAACAATATATTTAATAACAGCACCTTACTGAATAAACTGATTGAACCGTCTGACAACCCACATGGAGATAATGCTTTTATTGAACCCTGAATGCCGGGATTCGATCTTTTTCTCTCATCTGAGCTAGAAATGATTTTTCTCGGAGGAAATAAAATTTTTGGCATTGGGTTAATGTCAGGGACGTCAGCAGATGGAATTGATGCTGCCCTTGTAAAAATTACTCAAATTCCTTTTAAAGTGGAGCTGAAAGCTTTTTTTGCTTTCCCTTATTCCCGTAAAATTCGGACTAGAATTTTAAATGCGTTGTCTCCCAAAACTCAGCTTAAAGAAATTGGGGAATTAAATATGGAAATTGGAGAACAATTTGCTCAAGCTGTTTTAAAACTTTTAAAAAAAGAAAGAATTTCTCCAGATTCAATTGCTTTTATTGGATCTCATGGGCAAACCCTTTACCATCAGCCCCCTTCCAGCGTAGCAGAAAATCAACCCCCTTTTACTTTTCAGATAGGGGAGGGGAGTGTGATTGCTCAAAAAACGACAATTTTGACAGTCAGCGATTTTCGAGCCGCAGATATAGCTTGTGGTGGGGAAGGAGCTCCCCTTGTTCCTTATGTGGATTGGCTGCTCTTCACTCATCCAAAAAAAGGAAGGGCGCTGCTGAATTTAGGGGGGATTGCTAATTTTACTTATCTTCCCCCTGGAGGAAAGCTGTCCGAAATTACAGCCGGAGATACAGGACCAGGAAATGGACTGTTAGATTCTCTTGTTCAGAAAAAATTTAAGGGGAGAATTTCTTGCGATGTAGATGGAAGACTTGCTTCAAAAGGAAAAGTAGATCAAAAAATTTTAAAAGAACTTTTAAGCCATCCATTTATACAAAAAAAAATTCCGAAATCTGCAGAAAAAAGTTGGTTTGGAAAAGAGCTTGTCCATAAGCTGCTGAGAAAAAAACTTGCTATCGAAGACCTATTAGCGACAGCCGCAGCTTTTACTGCTGAGTCTGTAGTCCTCCATTTATTACGATATGCCAGTCAGATAGATGAAATTTATGTGAGTGGGGGAGGGGTGAAAAATTTAACCTTAATGAAAATGTTGCAGAAAAAGGTTAAAGAGACATTCAGTCACAAAATTTCAGTTTATTCTTTAGAAAAATTAGGAATTCCTTCAAAAGCAAAAGAAGCGCTTTGTTTTGCTATTTTAGCTTATGAGACTCTGAGTGGAAAACCTTCAAATGTTCCTCAAGTTACAGGAGCTGAAAAATGCTGTATCTTAGGGAAGATTTCACTTGTCAAGGAGCTGCAGTGCCGTTCCCAGATAAGTCTGTAAAAAGCCATAGAAAAATCAGCGATGTTTTTATAGTTTTGCTGATCATTGTTACCTTTGCAGTATCTCTTGGAGGAATTTTACTATTACTAGTCTATGGTTATTTTTTTGGATGGATTATTGGCTTTGTATGCACAGCAATTTTGTTGTTAGCGGTGCTGCTAGGCTCTGGATATTGGAAAAAATTTTTTCGCGATTTAGCCTCTGATTTGAATGCATCAATCTCTCAGGATAAAACATCATGGGCATTTTTCAACCTCAGGGTGACTCTTTCAGGAAATTTTCAGGGAAACCATTATACCATAGAATTTACTCATGACAATCAATATTATTATCATATCATCATTGATTTTTTGTTGAGTCCTGATTCCCCTTCTAATTTACCAGAAGAACTTTCAATTCGAAAAGAAAACGTTCTAGACGAAGTCGGAAAATCGCTTTCTCTGGAGCATGAAGTAGAAATTGGAGATATGGAGTTTGACCGAAAATATTTCATCTCTGCTAAAGACCAGACCGCTGCTCGTTCTTACTTAAAAGTTCCTGCTTATAAAAAAGAGATTAACAGTATATTTGAATTATTACCCATTTCTCGACTTTATTTTAACAAGAACTCGATAAAAGTTTATTCAAATCTTCGAGAAGTGTTTATCGGTCAATTTTATTCTAAAATGAGCATTCTAAAGCATATTACTCCTGACCTAATAAAACAGGCTTTGACCCATCTTTCTGTTCTCAGCAACGCTGCTCCTCACTCTGGTGATGAGAACAATTCTATTTTCGGGTTTTAACATTGGCAAAATTGTTCTAAATCTGTCAGAAATGCGTTGACAATTTAGACATAATCCAGTAGAAACCAAACATAAAATCTTGCTGGACATGGGAAATCCTAAAACCCAGGATTTTGCTCATTTTTAAAGAACATTTTACCTAAAAGGTGAATTCTTATGGGAATTACGATAAACTCGGTATGGACAGTAACAGATGAAGATCTCCTTAAACTTTCTGAACGAAACCCTGGGTATCAATTTGAGCGGACCCAAAAAGGGGAACTGGTTGTGACCCCAACAGGGGCAGAAAGGGGGCGGGTCAGCAGTGAGGTGCATACCCAATTAAGCCTTTGGAACCGAGGGGTAAAATCGGGTGTTGTTTTCGATTCTTCTACTGGATTCCGGCTTTCAGATGGTTCAGTTTTATCTCCAGATGCTTCCTGGGTTAAAAAAGAAAGATGGAATGCCCTTACTCCAAAAGAGCGCCAGGGATTTGGACCTTTCTGCCCTGATGCTGTTTTTGAGATTCTCTCTGTTAGTCAGTCGCTCGAGGAACTCCAGAAAAAAATGTTGGTCTATCTTTCGAATGGGGCGAGAATTGGTGTTCTTATTGACCCCTTCCAGCGTTCTGTTGAAATTTATCGCCCTAACCAGAAGCCTCAGTTGATTATTAAGCCAACCAGTGTGGATTTAGGTCCAGAACTCTCAGGATTCATTCTGAACCTTATTTATGTTTTCGAGTCCTAGTCAGAAAAATAATATATGTCATCTGTTCGCAGAGAGATTCTTTTCGACAAAATCAAGGAACCGCTAAGAGCATTTAAATCTACTTCGCCAAAGAAATATTTGGCGAAGTAATATGTCTGTTTGCTAAAGGGCTGGATCACCGTTTAACTCCTAATTTCAAAGGTATTTTTATAATAATGTACGAATTTCTGAATGTGAAGCAGAGAGAAGATTATCGGGATTATGATGGGTATGTCATCTCTGCGAGTTTCTACAAAGCAGGGGTTTGAAGAGGAATAGTCGCCTACTGCCTCTCAATAATAGATGATAAAAGAAATTGTGGAAATCCCTCCAGTATTTGGAGAACCCATTATTTTTACTTATGGTGGAACTGGATTTGTTAAAGGAAATTATAAATATCATTATCCGGAAACCTGGGTGGCAGGTTCAGGGAAAGCTTACTCTAGACCTGAAGCCTATCAAAAATGCCTTTCTGAAATCATAGAACATATTTGCGCTTTTGAACTTTTAATTGAAGATCTGCCTTTAACATCCTGGAAAGATTTAAAAGAAAAGGCTGTCCATCCTGAAGACCTGCCTAGTTATTCTTTATCTCAATTTCAGCAGTCTGGTTTTATCTGCGAACCTTTTACTGAAAAGACCAGGGTCCGATGGATAAAAGGCAGCTCTTTAACCGAGCGTGAAGATATCTGGGTTCCCTACCAATATGTCAAGATATACCGCCAGAGACTGGAAGATGAACCCTTAATTTTTTGGGGAAACTCCTCAGGACATGCGGCAGGTGTAACTCTAGAACAGGCGCTCCTGGCTGGAATTTATGAAGTCATTGAAAGAGATGCTTTTACTCTTCTGTGGCTGAATAAGTTAACTATGCCCAAAATTGATCTTGAACAACCCCCAGATCATCCATTAGCCATCCTTTTTAAAGAAAAATTTAATAAAATTCATTTAATATGGAAAGTTGTGGACATGACAACAGATTTAAGGATTCCTGCGTTTCTGGTAACACTGCGTCAAAAATATGGGAAAGGACCCCCAATTTGCGTAAGCTCATCTGCAGGGCTTGATTCAAATCGAGCCCTGCAGCACGCACTTCTTGAAGCTGCTTGTTTGAGAAACTCTTTAATCCGTTCGCCAGAGAAAAATAAAAAAGAGATACTGCACACTCCTATTAAAGAAGCTTTTCAGAGAGTTAAGACTTTTGAAGATCATGTTGCCCTTACTTTTAGAGAAGATTTCCAACCTTATGTTTCCTTTTTGGATTCTTCATCCATGATCCGTGATTTAAATTCCCTTATCAATACTTCCACTGGTAATCTTGCTCAAGATCTTGAGCAAGTTGTCTCAATTTTAAAAAATAAAGGATATCAAGTTATTTATGTTGATATTACCAATGAAGAAGCTGACCAACAGGGGTTAAAAGTTGCCAAAGTGATAATACCAGGACTGCAGCCACTGCACAGCGGCTATTTAATGGAAACTCTTAAAAATAAGCGGCTTTATGATTATTTGTATAAAATGGGGCTTTCTCCTAAACCGACAGCGGAAAAAGATCTTTTTCGTGTTCCCCACCCTTTTTCGTAGGAAACTTACAAAATACGAATGTTCCTCACTTGTCAGAACTTACTTTTTTGGCAATTTGAGGAGCTTTTTTCTGAAATTGGAAAACATTGTATGCGCCCAATAGAATTAATCTTGCTCCTTCTTTAATAAAGGATGTATTTTCTGTTTCTAAATACTGCCGATATTTAGAAAGACCTTCTTTTAATGTCCTGACTCCTGAAGAGAACTGTAAATAAGCTTCTTCTTCAACCTGTGAGAGTTTCTCTTTTTTCTTAGCTTCTTCTATAGGTTTCCAATTATCTTGAACAACGCCATCCATCCAATCAACAGCGCTGGAAAACTCTTCTTTACTAATATTTCCTTGAATGATATTATCTCCCGCCTCTAAAATTTTTCTAATGTTTTCAGTGGCAGGCATTTCCAGTAAAATCTGCCGAATTTCATCGTCTAACTGCTGAGCTTTATCTTCAATGCTTTTAACTAAAACAGCTCCGCATTTTTCACAAGTCTTTCTATCACTGGGATTATAATGCTGGCAGCGGACACAGGGAACTTTTCCTTCGCGATCCCCTAATTCAAAAACCGTTTTAGAAGTTTCGTAAAGTTTTTTCATAGCTTCTTCTAAAGTTAAAACTCCTCTTCTAAGAAATTCAACGTCAAAAGTTTCTTGATAATGATGGAAATATTCGACAGCCTGGCCATAAATTTCCATGTGTTTTAGAGCTTCTTCGGCCAGCTCTTTCGAGGCATTAACTCCTGAGGAATGTATAATTTCGAGCTGTTTTTTGAAATATTGATACTCCCCTTCCAGAGAATTCAAAGCCGCAGTAAATTGATCGTAATTAGCTGTTCTTTCTATAAACATTCTGGTCGTATGAATCATAACATTGGCTGTTATAGAATGAGTTGGACCAGAACTTAAAATCTCCATGACCGCCGGGTTTTGGACTTCTCTGAGCATTTCACAATTTTCTTTAAATTGTTCCATAAGGTCATTGACTGGCTGGTTTTTTTGAAGGTTCTGTTCAATATTTGTTAATGTTTCCTGATGTTTATCTAAGACATGCAAAAACCTCTGAATGGTTTCAAGTTTCTTGTTCTTTTCAAAAGCAGGTTTCATTTGCTCTACAGAAAACTTCATGGCTTTAATCCAATCTAAAACTTCTTGTTTAGTCCCCGTATTCTCTTGATATTTTTTGACTGATTGGAACAAGAGATTATAATTCGGCATATCAGTAGGACCTTCAGCCACCATGGCCGCTAATTGATAACGAAAAAAGGAATTCGTCATGGAGACCAATCCCCTTCTCACAGATTCCATTCCTCTTAGTAAAACCTGACGTTTTGAATCTTTGACATATTTTTCAAGGATATTTAAGCTTTCCAAATAAAAATTCAGAGCTTCTTCAGCTTCATGAATTTCATTGTGACATTTCGACTGAACTTCTTGATTTCTCTGAGATACTCCATCATTAAAGTCTTTTTTTAATTTTAGAGTTTTTTCTCTATTGACTGCTATAGCTTTAGCAAGCCCTTCTGCAGACTCTTTTCCATTCAGCAGTTCGCTGCAGTAATCTAATAATTCAACTTTTTCGGGATCCATGATTTTTTCTTTTCAATGGGCTGTTAAAAATTCCTTCTCTTAAGAACTACAATTTTTTGTGGAAGCTTAGTGAGGATGCGGTCCCTTCCAAAAAAGAAAAGGGCTCTGAATAAGAGCCCTTTATCAATTTGCTATTTGTAAAACTTAGAACGTTGCGCCTAGACTATGATTCCACAGCCAGCTTGCTCCGCTGCTGATGCCAGAACCAACATTTCCGAAGAAGTTGTCAATTCCTGAACCGACACCAGCATGTTCAACAACATCATACCCTAGAGCAGCCGGTGGGCACAGGAGCCATGACCAGATAGGAGCTCCTGGTTTGTTCTGCTGTGGCTGAGGTTGTGGTTGAGGTTGTGGTTGACCAGGAGCAGGGGCAGGACCTACTGGAACATCGCGAGACTGCAACTGTTCAAAGGTATATTGTCCATTGCAGTTCTGGCCAATAGCTGCAGCATTATTCCAGTTAATGTTGTTTTCTCCTTGAGCAATGGCATAGGGATTATTGGTTTCATTGATGGTCGGATTTCCCGTATTGAATCCACTTTCCTGAACCGCTTCACCACCATTTTGATCATAGATGTTAACCCCTGTAATTCCTCCTGTATGTCCAGGTGAAGGGATATTTCCATCAGCAGACATACTGACAACTGTTCCATCAGGAAGTATCAACTGGCGCCCACTTTTCGTCCAATCACTTTCCACTCCACCATTCAAGTCTTTGACTCCTGAACCCAGAGATTCATGGGGATCACCACTTTCAGTTGTTAAAAGTTTTCCTTGAGGATTAAAAATTTGAACCTGTGGATAAGTGCCATTCGAGTAGTTGGTGGTAATTTTATACCCATTGCCATCTGTATAACTAACGGTTTTGTTTTGAGGATTATTGTTCAAATTTCCGCTCTCTGGGGAAGGAAATTCATTTCCTCCACATCCACAGCCCCCACCCTGTTGAGGATCACAGCAGCAATTGCCTGAATTCTGAGGAGGTCCACCCCACCCTACTGGACATTGGGCAACTGGAGGATACCCACCGTATCCGCCAGGGATTCCACCGCCGTACCCGCCATACCCCTCAGCACACCCATATCCGTATCCGCCAGGGATTCCGCCGCCATATCCACCAGGATACCCGCCGTACCCGCCGCCGTACCCACCAGGATACCCACTGCCAGCCGCTTGCTGTCCCTGACCAAACATTCCACCCATCATCATCATCATAGGCAGCATGGACAGCCCCCCCATCATCATCATAGGAAGCATCATTCCCATCCCGCCTCCCATTCCTCCGAGCATTCCTCCACCCCCCATCATCATTCCACCCATTAATCCACTTATAGAACCTAACCCATATCCACCCATAAAACTCAGAGGACTAAACCCTCCTCCCTGCCCTATTCCAAAACCACCTGTCATTCCACCCATTTTTTTCAGCCTCCTTTTTAAATTTTCTTATTAACATTATCAAGCATTTTTTAAAATTGTAAAGTGATGTTACAAGAAGATAATAAAAAATTAACAATCTTTTAACAATTTTGCTTGACCCATGAATGACGATAACATTTTACTGTTTGAGCGTGATATTCCTGCTCAAAACTTAAATTCAGCAGGGCTTTTTGGTATGATTCCCCTTCAGGAGAAGCTAAATTGGGCTCAATTTCAAGGAGCGGGATAAGAACAAACTTCCTCTCTGTTATCCTGGGGTGGGGTAAAATAAGGTCAGAAGTCTGCATGCACATACTATTATAAAGAAGCAGATCCAGATCCAGGGTTCTTTCCCTTCCCTTTAAATTCCGAACTCTTCCATTTTCTTTCTCAATTTTAAGAAGAGCTTGAATCAAATGGTGGGGAGAAAGGTTTGTTCTTCCTTTTACTACAGCATTTAAAAAATTGGGTTGATCCCGATATCCAACAGGGGATGAAAGATAAACTGATGAGATGGCTTGAATTTTTATACCATTTTGGGTCAGCCCCGATATTCCTTTTTTGAGATGAAAAACCCGCGGAGAAAGATTTGATCCTAAACCAATATAGACTGTCTGCAATTTCATGAATATTTTTTGGGGTGGATCACTTCTGCCGCGAGCGAGTTAATTCAACAGTAACACCAGATAGAACGCCGGAAATAGAAACATTCGGTTTCTGGATACGAACCTTTGCTGTCTGAATGTTTTTAAACCTGTTCAGTACTGCTTCACAGACATGGAGAGCTAGAGCTTCTAAAAGTCGAAACTTTTTTCTTTCAACTATTTTTTTTGTCACCTGAAAAACCTCAACGTAGTTGACCGTTTTTTCAAGATTATCTTCTTCAGCTGCTTCCTGAAAATCTCCTAAAATTTCCATATCCACGATAAATTTCTGTCCTAATTTGCGTTCTTCATCGTAAACTCCGTGATATCCATAAAAAACCGCTTGTTCAATTTTAATTTTGTCCATGTTGATTCGCTCTTTTCACTGCTTTGACTAAGTTTAAAGCCTGTTTTGACTCTTTGACATCATGAACACGAAAAATATGGAATCCAGACATATACCCTAAAACAACTGAAGCTAAACTTCCAGGAATTCTGTTATTGACGTCTGCGCCCGCAGCATACTGGATAAATGATTTTCGAGAAGCGCCAAGCAGAAGGGCTCTTCCAAAGATTCTAAATTCATTCAAGTGTTTTAAAACAGAAAGATTGTGCCATGGTTTTTTCCCAAAACCGATTCCTGGGTCTAAAATCGCTTTCTCAGTCGGGTAGTGAGAATTTTCAAGCATGGTAAGACGATCTTTAAAATACTCGAGCATCTCTCTTATTAAATCCCGGTAAACAGGCTCTTCTTGATTATGCATGAGAATTACAGGCGCCCCGTATTCTTTAATTATCCGAAGCATACCTGGCTCTTTTTTTAACCCCCAGACATCATTCACAATATGCGCTCCATTTTTAAGGGCTTTTTCTGCAACTTCTGGCTTATAAGTATCAATTGAAATAGGGACTGAGAAGTTTCTGGAAACTTCTTTAATAACAGGAAGAACCCGTTTTAGCTCTTCTTCAGCAGGAATTTTAACAGCTCCTGGTCTGGTGGACTCTCCGCCAATATCCAGAAGATCAGCGCCGTCCTTAATAAACTGGTCCGCTTTTTTGAGTAAAAGCTCAATATTATTAACAATACCATCTCCCGAAAAAGAATCTGGGGTTACGTTTAAGATCCCCATGACTAATGGGCTAGAAAAATCTAAAAGATAGGGTCCAGCCTGGATAGAGGATGGAGTAGAAAAAAAATGACGCAGGACATTTTGCATCTCTTTTCCTGTGGCTTTAAGTCCAAAAGGCTGAACTTGCAGTTTTTTAATCACTTTTTGATATTGATGATAAGTTCCCATCAATAAACAGGGGGTATTTTGAATTGAGAAATCGCAGGCTTTGCGGTGAAGAGCAGCATCCCCGCCCACAGCCAGCATCTCTTGTTTTAAAATATTTGCCGCCGGCACTGAAAGGGAATCGATTTTTAAAACATAATGATGGGCTTTAGGAGCCATCATCCCAATTCCTACTTCATCTACTTCTATCAATTTCAGAGCTTCGACAATTTCCGCTGAATTTTTTAACTCCAAAATTCTAACCATGGCTTTCAAATCTGCTCCACATCATTAACGTATTTAATTTTTAAGCTTTTTTAATTTTATGCCTGACAAGATTCTTCTAGCTTCTCCTGCTGTCGTTAAAGAACCCGCAGTGCAAATGGTGCCTTTCCCGTTTGTTTTCAATAAACCAAGGCGAATTGCCTCCCCTACCCCACCACAAAAAAATAATATTTTTTGAGGAACCGTTTCCCGAGCAAGATCATGCAAACTTTCTGGAGAAGATGCTCTTGGACTATGGGACTGGCAAAAAATCCAGGTTTCCCCCCAGGGAGATAATTCAATAAACATTTGTTTAATATTTTTTTCCTGTAAAATACCCAAAATTAAAACATGCGGCTCAGGAAGTTTCAATTCTCGAAGGGTTTGCGACAAAACCGAAGCTCCTCCAGGATTATGAGCGCCATCCAAAATAAAAATTGGATTTTCTTCGATGATTTCAAATCTGGCAGGCCAAAAAGCTTTACAAATCCCTGCTTTTATATGATTCTCTGAAATTTTGAATCCTTTATTTTGAAGCGTTTTAGCCGCACGAATGGCTGCGGATCCATTTCTGACCTGATGACGTCCAATTAATTTTGAGAAGTAAGTTTCATCCTCATATCGAAAGAACTGTCCTGAACAAGAAAAAGAAATAAGCTTTCCTGATTCGACAATTTGCAGGTGAGCGCCGCTTTTTGCAGCCTGACTTTTGAAAACTTCCATCACTTCCTGACTTTGATTTAAAACTAAACAGGGAATGTCTGTCCTGAAAATACCTGCCTTTTCTTTAGCAATTTCTGGCAGAGTGTTTCCTAAATATTCTTGATGATCATAAGAGATATCTGTAACAACACTCAGCAATGGTTCAACAATATTAGTTGCATCCAATCTACCCCCTAACCCTACTTCCAGGACAGCTGCATCAATTTTTTCTTCTTGAAAAATTAAAAAAGCCAGGGCCGTCAGTATTTCGAACTGTGTCAGTGACAAGTTAGATTTCTCAATGGATTCGACTATTTTAATGATATTTCTAAACCAGCTTTCTTCATGGAAAAAGGAAGGTTGGTTCTGTTTTAGAATCTGAATTCTTTCTCTATAAAAATTTAAATGAGGAGAAGTATAAACACCAACTTTATAGCCTGCTTCGAACAAAATTCGGCTCAAAAAAGTTGTGACAGAACCTTTGCCATTGGTTCCTCCGACAAGAATGCTTGGAAACGATTTTTCAGGGTTATTCAGCTCAGACATTAATTTTCGAATTTCAAATAAATCCATCCGGATGCCTGGTTTTGAATACTTCCAGATAAGGTTTAATGCTGAATGATACTTGGATTTAATCAAAAGCTGTCCGAAGCATTCTGCCAGGTCTAAAAATAGGGACCTTTTTAGACGGTGCTTCTATTTTTAAACCCGTTCTTGGATTTTTAATCACTCTTGAACTTCTAATCTGGGTGGTAAAAGTGCCAAATGGAATGAGCTGGACAGGGGTTCCTTCTCTAAGAGATTCGATGATTGCCTGAAGCAGCAGGCGAAGGAATTTTTCCATCTCTTTTTTGGGCAAAATCGTTTTGCGAGATAATTCTTCAATAAGCTCTCGCTTTGTCATCGTTTTCCTTGCTCTGGTGGATATCATGGAACGCATTTTGTAGAGCAGTTTTCAACTCCTCCAATCCTTTTCCTGTTAGAGCTGAGACAAAGAAAGAGTCTGGAAAAGATTCTTGAAGCTCTTTTTTTGAAGCACTGTTGATCTTGTCGCTTTTGTTAATGACCAGTATGACAGGCTTTTCCATAAGATTGAGTTCTTCTAAAATTTCCTGAACATCTTCTGCTAACTTTAAATTTTGTGGATTTGACCCATCCAGAACATGAATCAGCAAATCCGACTCTTCCAATTCTTCAAGAGTAGCTTTAAAAGCAGTAATTAATTGAGGAGGAAGATTTTTTAAAAAACCGACAGTATCAGTTAAAAGAAGAGGTTTGTCATTATTGAAGGTCAGTTTACGAACCAGGGGATCTAAAGTGGCAAAGAATTTTTCTGCCACATAAGCTCTAGATCCTGTCAGAGCATTTAAAAGAGAGGTCTTTCCAGAATTGGTGTATCCAATTAAAGATGCCGTTAAAAGATTTTTTCTTTTTCTTCCTTCGCGCAAAAGTTCTCTGTGTTTTCGAACTTTTTTAATCTCTGATTCAAGTTTTCTGATTCGATCCTGGATTTTCCTCCGATCGGATTCTAATTTTTGCTCACCTGGACCTCGAGTTCCAATTCCTCCGCCCAGCCTTGAGAAAGTTTCCCAGATTTCAGAAAGACGAGGCAGCTGGTACTTCAGCTGCGCTAATTCAACTTGAAGTTTTCCTTCTTTTGTTCTCGCCCTTTGAGCAAAAATATCTAGAATTAGAGCAGTTCGATCCACCACTTTTTTTTGAAATGCTTTTTCAAGATTTCTCTGCTGCACAGGAGTAAGATTATTTAAAAAAAGAACGGTTTTTGCGCCTGTTTGTTTCAACAAAAGCAGAACTTCTTCCATTTTCCCTTTTCCAATGCCATAAGCAGGATCATAAGATTGACGATGTTGGAAGGCTTTCCCGACAGAAATGGCGCCGGCTGAATAAACAAGGGTTTCGAATTCCTTTAAAATTTCTTCTTCATCCAGCAGATCTTCTGGAAACAGAAGTCCTGCAAGTATGACTTTTTCAGCGAGATTCTTTCGGATCATAAGGGATTCCATCGCTAGCAGGAGGAACAGCTTTTCCAACAACTCCAACTAAAACAACCATGGTCAATAAATAAGGAAGACTGTTGAAAAATTCGGGAGGAATCTTCACTCCATGTGGAAGAAGTCCTGGAAGGACAAATTGAAGAGCATAAGCCATTCCAAAAAATAAACCTGCTCCTAATGCTCCTACAGGTGTCCATTTCCCGAAAATAACAGCCGCTAAAGCAATGAATCCAGTTCCAGCAGATATGTCTCTCGTAAAGCGGTTTAAAAGTGAAATTGAAAGATAAGTCCCTCCTATTCCTGCCAGAATTCCACTTGCGATAACACAGCAGTATCGGATGAAAAACACATTAATTCCCGCTGTATCCGCTGCTTTCGGATGTTCGCCAACAGCGCGAATGCGTAAGCCTGCAGGAGTATGATAAAGAAAATAATGAATCAAAAACGCTAAGATAAAAGCAGCAATGGCAAAAATCTTCCAGTGTATGGTTGGAACAGCGGGAGAATTCCCCGCCGTTTTAAACAACAAAAGCAAAAGGTAATTGGAGCTCCCTAAAGCCAGCATATTGATAGCTACTCCACTCACAATTTGATCGGCCTTAAAATGGATGCTGAGAATCGCATGGATAAGGGCAGCCAGGCCCCCGGCAGCAGCCCCAACAAGCAGCCCAATCCATGGGTTGTGAGAATAATAGGACCCGACTGTCGCTCCAAAAGCGCCTATCAGCATCATTCCTTCCAATCCTATATTTACAACTCCCGATCTTTCGGAAATGACTCCGCCTAATGCCGCAAAAATAATCGGCGTAGAAAGCCTAAAAGTAGTGGCAGTAAAATCTCGAACAACGCTAAGAGTATTCAAATCCTTCTTTCTCCTTTTTTGCTCGATACCAGTTAAAAACAGATTGAACCAGACCAGGGACAATTACAAAAATAATGACAAGGGCCTGAATAATAGTAACTAGATCTTTGGGAACATTTGCATTTAACTGCATAAAAATTCCTCCGGATTCCAGGGAACCAAATAATAAACTTGCTCCGAAAACCCCAATAGGGTTGAGACCTCCGACAAGAGCCACAGCAATCCCTTCAAAACCATATCCAGTAAAACTTAAAGTGGAAGGGATTCTTCCCAGATCTCCGAGATAGTAAAAGGTCCCTCCAAGTCCGGACAAACCACCTGCTAAGCACATGGCTAAAAAGATATTTTTTGAAATCGAAATTCCGCCGTATTCAGCTGCCATCGGGTTTAAGCCAACTGCTTTTAGATTATATCCCTGGACAGTCCGAGATAAATAAAATCCTACCAGCAAAACAAAAACAATGGCAATGATAAAACCGATATTCAACTGATTTCCAGGGATGACAGAATCAGGAATAATGAGAGGCGGGATCGCTGTTTTTAGAGGTTCTGGTGTGCCAAGGCCGCTCGGAGATTTCATGGGTCCATTCACTATATAGGCAACAAAATTTAAGCAGATCCAATTTAACATGATCGTATTGATCACTTCATGGATTCCATAGCGAGCTTTCAGCCAGCCGGGAATAGCACCTGCGACTGCTCCACCTGCAAACCCGCATAAAAGACAGAGAGGAAAATGAATGATAAAAGGAGCGTGGATATAAATCCCGGCAGCCATGGAAAAAAGACCCCCCAGTAAAAACTGTCCTTCTCCTCCAATGTTGAAAAGACCGCATTTATAAGCTAATGCGACTGATAGTCCTGTAAAAATCAAAGGGATAGAAAAAAGACAGGTCTGGGCGAGATTTCCCAAAGATCCAAATCCTCCCATCAATAAGGATTGATAAGCAAGAAAAGGAGATCTCCCGCTTGCTTTAATAATCACAGCTCCCACTAAAAAAGCAAAAAAAATACTGGAAATCGGGAGTAAAATTTCTCTTGCAATTTTTTTCATTAACTTTTTTCAGTAGAAGAGTATTCTGAAATACCTGCCATCAATAATCCTAATTGTTCTTCTGTCGCTGCTGCTCGCTCTAAAATCTTCATGATCTTGCCATTATACAAAACCGCGATTCGATCGGAAAGATTTAAAATTTCATCCAATTCTAAACTGATTAAAAGAATCGCTTTTCCCTTTTTTTTCATAGAAAGAATTTGATGATGAATAAATTCGATTCCCCCCACATCAACCCCACGGGTAGGCTGAGAAATAACGAGAAAAGAGGGATCCCTTGAGAATTCTCTCGCAATCACCACTTTCTGCTGGTTTCCACCGGAAAGATAACGAGCAGGCAGATTTTCATTCCCTGGACGGATATCAAATTCAACGATTTTTTCTTTGGCAAAATTCTGAATGGCTTGAGAATCTAAAATAAGATTCTTTGAAAAAGGAAGTTTGTTTTGGGATCCTAAAATTAAATTATAAGCAACAGGAAAATCTAAAATCAATCCTCTTTTATGCCGATCCTCTGGAACGTGGGCAATTCCTAAAATATGGGCAATTCCTAATTTTATTTTTTCTCCTGGAGAATCTTGTGTCACGTCCTGACCTTTTAAAAAGATTTTACCATTTTTAACTGAACGAAGACCTGTTAAAACTTCAGCTAACTCTGTCTGACCATTACCAGCAACTCCTGCCACTCCTAAAATTTCCCCCGCCTTGACAGTGAAAGAAACACCCTGCAGTGCAGGGAGGTGTCGATCATTGACTGCCTGCAGGTTTTGAACTTCTAAAACAACATCCCCTTTAGGAAAAACCTCTTTATCAGGAATAAAAAGAACGTCTCTTCCAACCATTAATCGAGCTATTTCAGCTTCGCTCGTTTTTTCTTTTACTAAAACTCCAACTGTTTTTCCCTGACGCATCACTGTAATCCGATCCGAAATTTCCATGACTTCTTTCAATTTATGGGATATAAAAACGATCGTTTTTCCTTCTTTTTTTAAACTGTTGAAAATTCTAAACAAATCTTTTGTTTCTTGAGGAGTTAAAACAGCGGTTGGTTCATCGAAAATTAAAATAGATGCCCGCCGATACAAAAGTTTTAAAATTTCAACTCTTTGTTCTGTTCCAACGGAAAGCGTTGAAACAAGGGCTGCTGGATCAACGTTTAATCCATGTTTTTCTGAGATTTGTTGAACTTCAGAAATTGCTTTTGACTTGTTGTATGTTAAAAAATTCCCCGGTTCTTCTCCTAAAACAATATTTTCAGCCACAGTTAAAGGAGGGATCAGCATGAAATGCTGGTGAACCATTCCAATTCCTAAAGAAATCGCTGTTTTCGGATTCGCCATGTGAATTTCGGTTCCATTCAGATAAATTTTTCCGAAATCAGGTTGATAAAGCCCGTAAAAAACATTCATCAAGGTTGTTTTCCCTGCTCCATTTTCACCCACAAGAGCATGAATTTCCCCTTTTTCTATTGAAAGATTAACTTTGTCATTAGCTATTAATGCGCCAAACTTTTTTGTTATGTTTTTCAGTTCAACAAGAATGTTCTGCTGTTTGCTGGAATCCACTGTTTAAGTTTTCGCTTTTGTCGTTTTTAATTTTAACTTTTTTAAACTCAATCTTACGGGGTGAAATTTTTTCAGCTCTGAAAGAGTTTCAGGAACCACTATTTTCCCATCTGAAATAGCTCTGGTGTAAGCAGCAAGCAGCTTTAAAATCCTTGGGGGAATATCTTTTTTTGTGTATTTCATGGGGGAAAGACCAACTCCATCGTTTTTTAAACCGTACTTGTGTATTCCGGGAGTAAATTTTCCTTTCATAAATAATTGAATTGTATCATAAACTGCGACATTTACATGTTTTTCAGCACTGGTTAAAACTCTACCGGGAGCAATAGAATCCTGATCCTCATCCACCCCTATTGCAAAATATCCTTTCCCTTTTTTTCTAGCGGCATTAATGACTCCGATCCCGCAGGCTCCTGCTGCATGATAAATAATATCAGCTCCTTCGCTGAATTGTGCCAATGCCATTTCTTCTCCTATAGAAGGATTTGAAAACGAACCTGTGTAACCTGTTAAAACTCTTACTTTTGGGTTTGCAGTTTCTACACCCGCTTTATAGCCTGCTTCAAATTTTTTAATCAGCCAGCTCCTTTCTCCCCCAATAAATCCAACCGTTTTTGTTCGAGTCATGGAACCAGCTAAAAATCCCGCTAAAAAAGAGCTTTCCTGTTCTTTAAAAGTCAATGAAGCTACATTTGAAATATTAGGAATAACTCCATCAATAATAGCGAATTTTGTGTTAGGAAATTGCGGAGCCACTTGTCTTACGGCATCAGTCATTAAATATCCAACCGCAAAAACTAGACTGCAGCCTGACTGGGCAAGGGCTTGCAGATTTGGGTAGTAATCTGCAGAAGAATGAGATTCTAAAAGTTTTACCCCCATTTTGTTTCCGAATTTTTTTTCCGCTTTTTTAAGTCCACGATAGGCTGAATCATTAAAAGATTCATCACCAAGACCACCCTTGTCTAACACCATTCCAATGACTGGAACTTTAGAGACAGATGAAGACGGAGCAGAATGCTGCGCGCAGCCTGAAAATGAAAAAAGAAAAGAGAACAAAAGAGAGATCAGAAAACTTTTTTTCATGCTTTCCTCCACAAAGAAACATGCTTTGCTTCGTTCTTTAATTTTTATACCGACCTTAATTTTCCTTTACAGTGTCACGCAGTCATTTCTAATAACTTCTATAATGCCCCTGTTTCGCAGTGGTTCAAAATGTACTTTCTTTCTTTTTTTAAAAAAAGAGTCGTTCGAAATTTCATTTCAGCTCCCCTTACTGATACTTTTCCCTCATGAGCAAGAAGGATGAGGCGATGAGCTGTTAGTTCACCGCAGGGGGTTTTAACAAACACATTTCCTGGGACCAGAAGTTTTTGAGAATTTTGATTCCAAAAAAGTTGATTTGCAGTCAGAAAAGTAGAAGGTTTTGCGCTTAAATAAACCCCTCCTGAAGCATGAACAGATTTTGTGATCATATTAAACATCAGTTTAGGAGCATGAACTGTCAGGAACGATTTGTTCTTGTAAAACAATATGCCAATTCCTTTTCCTTTGTAAGTTAAAAACTTTCCCTGATGATCCACCCATAATTCATGGCTCTTAAACTCCCAGACCCGATGCGACTGGTTCCATCCAACCACAGTCACGTGTTTTAAAACCAACCTTGGAGAATAAGGGGAATCCAAAAAAATTTTTTTGTTTGCGTGAAAATCTTTCTGAACAAGAATGCACAGTCCCACTAAAACTAAAACACCTAAAAACAGCTTGAAAGCCGGACCTATTTTACTGAACATACGTTTAATATTTATTCGTTCGTTTTTGCTTTAAAACCTCTGCTTTTAAGCGCATAAGAAATCGCGCAAAACAAAAATCCGATAATCCAAAAATAAGGAAGGAGTCTGCCGATAAGATCATACACGGTCAATCCTGACTCCAACGGTATTTTTGTCAGAACTACAGCTTTTGTTTCAGGTCTCTGCCAGACTAAAATTTTTCCAAAAGGATCTACTGAGCATGATATTCCAGTGTTTCCAACTTGAATAAAACTTCTTTTATTTTCAACCGCTCGAAAAACAGCCATTGAGGCATGAATCTGTTGAGCCGGCGTTCCTTCAAACCATGCGTCATTACTAGAGACAACCAGAAATTTAGCTCCATTTTTTGTGAACTTTCTGGAAATCCAGCCAAAAGAGGACTCGAAACAGATCATGGCTCCAAATTTACCTTCAGGAAAATTTAGAACATTAAATTTTTTTCCCGCTTTAAAATTAACGAGCCCTCTTAAAACAGGGAAAAAATTTTTAAAGCGCTCAAAAAAACCGGGCACATATTCACCAAATGGAACCAACCTGACCTTGATATATTTCTGTCTCCAGAATCCGTCAGGCTTAACTAAGACAAGGGCATTTTCAGGAGAGCCATCTTTGTCCAAAAGAGTTCCAACCATTAGATATGTTCTGGTGCGTTGAGCCCATTTTCTCACTAAATCCTGCAGAACCGGATCTCGATTCAAATAGCCAGCCACGGCTGTTTCAGGAAGTATAATCAAATCGGGATGGCTTTGACTCGCTTTTAAAATTAAATCATTTAACTCAACAAGAGAGCTTTTAAATGCCCTTGTGCTCCACTTTAATGATTCGGAATCATTCGTTTGAATCAAAGCCGCTGACAACGTTTTTTGTGAAGGTTTTTCTCGAAGACGAACAGCTCCATATGCAGCAGGGATAAAAAAACATAAAATCCCCAAAAAAATATAGAGGAGCCTTTTTTCCCGTATTCCCTGGAAAAGAAGCTGACCACATAGAAAAATTAAAAAACTTAATCCTACGACACCAATTAAACTTGTTATCTGAACAACGGGCAGAAATTTCCACTGCGAATATCCCAGTTCTATCCATGGGAATGCCAGTGGTCCTAGGCTTAAAAACACCTCTAAAGCCGCAAAAGAGAAACTCAATGCAAAAATTTGACTCCAGGAAGATTTCTGAACAATTAAAAGTGGATAAACAATCCATGTCCAGACCACAATCCACAGTACACTATACATAACGGAAAAGATCCAGCCGTACCAGGCAAAAATGGTCAGCCAGTGCAAAAACTCGAGGTAAAAAAGAAGAAAAGCAGCTGCCATTAAGAATATAACCATGGTGCGAGATTTATTTTGGATGGAAAAGAATACAGGAACAAAAGCAAACCATGCCAAAAAGAACAAATTAAATGGCGGAAAAGACAGAATTAACAAAAGTCCAGATAAAAAAGATAGGAACAGCCATTTCATGGCTTTTGTATAGTTTACTTTCTTTTATTTTTATCCCTTTTCTGTCTGCTGGATGCTCAACAGGTCCCCCTCCCCTCCTAGCGCCTGTTTCTAAAACTCTTCGTTTTCAAGTAACAGTTCAAGGAGGAATAACAACCTCTTTTACAGAGAACGGCACACAGTACCTGGGAGTGTACCGCATTGCTGTCAATGATTTAAACACCAGTTTAATCGGAAGTGATACTCTTGTTACTACAAACCCTGACACTTGGACTGATTATTTTGAACTGGATAATTCAGGATGGATTCGTAACGACAGAATCGCTTCTCCAACTTCCCAGCAGCCTCAGCAGTGGACAGGTCCACAAGCTATTACACCTGGCAGTATTACTTCAAACGGGAATAGCTTGATCATTGTTTTAAAACTCCCAGACACGTATCTCGGGAATGCGCAGCAGTTCGATATTAATGTTTTTACCTATATTGTTCCTGCTTCTAGTTCTCTGGTAAATTGTTTAAATCCACAGAATCAATGCATTCCCCCTGTTATCAGCGAAATTGGAGCAGCCCTTCCAACGACCCCTCCACTCATTAATTTCAACGAAAATATTTCTAACCCTTATACAATTAACAATCAACCCAACGATTATCTTGAGGATCCCGTAGATCTGCCAGGCTTGACAACGAGCGATTACGAAAATTTTGCTTTGAGCTCTTTAACTGTTTCAATCCAGTGATAACTAAAATTCAATTCGAATCAGCGATTGTCAACCGTTCCGCAAAGTCTGCATTCTATTTTTACGATATCTCCCTTTCCGCCTCCTGAAGAGTTCTCTTCAGAAATTGTTGGCACGACAATTCGCGTGACCCAGTGATTCGTTTTTTTTTCGCAGGTAGGACAGTAGCGGGTTTCTTCCAGCCTTTCAGTTGTTCCCATAAATTTACTTTTCATTAAGTCAGGATAAGTTCCTTCAACAAAGTTCTTTCCGCCAGGATGCAGGTATGGAAGTATCCAGAAGATTAAATATTTTTTCTCCTAAAACCTGTAATTTTGGATCCTGTATCTGCTGCACCTGAATTCCATGCGATTTTAAGAAATCAATTCCATTTTTGCCAACTCTGGGATCTATCCCGGCAAAAACTACCTTTTTAATCCCTGATTCTGCCAGATATTGGCAGCAGGATTTAAAGGGCACGCCTGAATCGCGGAAATTACAAGGCTGCAGACTGACATAGGCAGTAACATCTTTATTTAACTCAGGAATTCCTAATGATCCTGCATTTTTTAATGCATCCATTTCAGCATGAATTCTTAATCCGCCTATAGAGCCTCCTTTCCCCATCATTTTTCCGTTCTTGACCAGCACTGCGCCTACTCTCCCCCAACCTGCAGGGGATTTCAAAGCCTCAGAACAGGCTAATAATATCCAGTCCTGATCAGACAAACCAGGAGAATTTTGGCGGCTTTTTTGAATCACCTGTTTCATTCTCTGAATCCAGGGTTTTATGTCTGTTAAAAATGGAGTTTCTTCAGAAGAGGCGTGTAAGTTTTGGCGGCTCGAAATCGACGATAAGATGGGTGTGTTTGAAATCGCATGAATCATTCTTTTCTTATATTAACATAATTTATAGTTAAATGAAGCTATTTTTTTATTTCCAATGTGTAAATTTTCTGAAGGGGTGTTCTGTTTTTCGTAGAAAGTGTTTTTCGTAGAAACTCATAAAGTGTCCGATAAGGACAGATATAGAAATAAGGAGGATGCTTTTCGTGAAATCTTTTTCAAAATTGTTGATCGTTTTTTTTCTGCTTAATTTTTTAAGTGGTTCCATTGTTTTTTCTCAAACCCAAACCAGTGGATCATCATCATCATCTCCTAACGCTAGCACAAGAAACAACTCCTCATCAGGACAGCAGTTTGGGTTTATTTGGGATTATGCTAAACCCCTTGGATTAACACAAATACAATTAGGAGCCATGAAGCTGGCTTTTGAAAGCTTTCAGAAAGAAATGATTAAATTAAACGCTGATCTCAGTCTTTCAGAATTGAACCTCCAGGACCTGCTGAGTAAAAATGCCAGTTTAAAAAAGATTAAAAAACAGGTTGAAAAAAGCGCTGTTATTGGCGGAGAGATTCGGTACCAAAGAATTAAACTGGGCAGAACGATTATAGGGGTTTTAACGTCAGAACAATTGAAAAAATGGCATGCCATGGTTGAAAAATTTAATCAAGAGCAAGCTTCTCATTCTTCAAAAGTCTCGCAGAAACAGACCCATTGACAGAACACGGAAATGCCGATAAAATAAAGGCTCTAATCCCTGCATGAGTGATAAAGAAAATAACTGGCCAGGTTATGAAGTTCGAGACACTTTTCTTAAATTTTTTGAAAACGAGAAGCGCAAGCACAAACGATTGCCCAGTTTTCCTCTGATTCCAGCTAATGATCCATCTCTTCTCTGGGTTACTGCCGGAATGTCCCCTTTTAAAGCTGAGTTTGCTGGAATCGCAAAACCCGCAGCCCCCAGAATCACGACCTGTCAGAAATGCTTGCGGGCAGATGATATTGAAAAAGTTGGACACACAACTCGCCACCATACTTTTTTTGAAATGCTGGGAAACTTTTCCTTTGGGGATTATTTTAAAGAAGAAGCCATTACATGGGCTTATGAACTCCTGACCCGGGAATACAAGATTCCGCCTGAAAAACTTTTTGTCAGTGTTTATCCCGATGATGAAGAAGCTTATCAAATCTGGAAAAATATTGGCATTCCGAGTGAGCGATTGTTCAGATTAGATGACAACTGGTGGGGTCCTATTGGAAAAACCGGGACCTGTGGTCCGGATACGGAAATTTATTACGACCGGGGAATTAAATACGGATGTGGTGATCCTGACTGCAAGCCCGGCTGCGAGAGAATGAATCCTTCAGGAGAACCCTGTGATCAGTATATTGAAATCTGGAATCTTGTTTTTACCATGTATCACAAAGATGAAAAAGGAAAACTGCATGAACTTCCTCAAAAAAACATTGACACAGGTGCAGGACTGGAACGCCTGACTATGATTTTACAAGGAAAAGATTCTCCTTATGATACTGATCTGTTTAAAAGTATTTACGAGTCTCTTGCTCCCATTGGGAGTAATCCCAAAGTTCAGATTTCAGCTCGCATTGCGGCTGACCACCTCAGAGCCTCTCTCTTTATGATCTCTGATGGAGCTGTTCCATCTAATGAAGGCAGAGGTTATGTGCTAAGAAAAATTCTGCGCCGAGCCTATCTCTATTTCCGAAACCTGCCTGTCCAAACAGATTCTATTTCTAAATATGCTCTTTATTTTATTGACTTGATCGGCATGGACAAAATTTATCCCGAACTTCGAGAAAAAAGAGATATTGTCAAACAAGCGATTGAAAAAGAGATATCAGAATTTAAAAAACTGCTGGAAAACTGTGAGGCAGAATTATGGAACCTGGCTTGGGAGAAATATAAATCCACTCGAATCATTCCAGGAGAAGTTCTTTTTAGGCTGCATGATGAGAAAGGCTTTCCTTTTGAAGTAGCTAAAGAACTGCTCGAAAACGAAGGATTTCATGTAGATGAATCCGGTTTTCAAATAGAAATGGAAAAACAGAGAGAACGTTCTAGAGCTTCCAGACAAGGAATTGTGGATCTGCTGGATACCGCTTTTGCTCATGAAGAAATAAAAAAAGTCGTTCAATCTGGATCAGATGCTGCCCAGGCTGAAGTCAGCATCCTTCAACCTACCCATTTTTTAGGATATGAAACACTAGAAGCAGATGGAAAAATCCTGTTCCTTCAAAAAATTTTGGAAAATAAAAAACATGAAACCACAAAAAGATTAATATCAGGAGAAAACGGAGTTGTAATTTTAGACCGCACCCCTTTTTATGCTGAAAGCGGGGGGCAGATTGGGGATACCGGAATATTGATCTGGGGAACAGGGCAGGCAAAAATTTTAGACACTCAAAAAAATGAAGGTGGATATTTTTTTCATAGTATTCAAGTTGAAATAGGCGATTTGAAAACAGGCGAAGTGGCAAAAGCTTTAGTGGATGTGAACCGCAGAGACCTGATTCGAAAACATCACACAGCCACCCATCTTCTTCATGCAGCCCTGCGGGAAATACTAGGTCCCCACGTTCAGCAGGCAGGTTCTTATGTCTGTGATACCTATCTTCGTTTAGATTTTTCACATCCACAAGCTATTTCCAGTGAAGAATTGCTCAAAATTGAATCCCTTGTCAACAAAACTATCCAGAAAAACTTAACAGTTGAAACAGTTTCGACAACCCCGGAAAAAGCAAAAGAATTAGGGGCTCTCGCATTTTTCGGTGAAAAATATGGGGAGGCAGTTAGAGCTGTTTTAGTGGATGGATTCAGTAAAGAGCTGTGTGGAGGAACTCACGTTCACTCTGTTGGCGAGATTGGTTTTTTTGTTCTCCTTAAAGAATCTTCCATTTCAAAAGGCATGAGAAGACTTGAAGCAAAGGCAGGGGAAGCAGCTTTACTTTATTTTCAAGAATTTAAAAAACTTAAAATTCAAGAAGAAGAGATGTTTAAATTAAGACTTGAAGATAAAGAAAAAGAAATCCGATCCTTGCGCCAGGAGCTTGCCTCTAAAAGCGCGCTCTCTTTGAAAGAAAAAATTCAAAATGTTGGTGGTATCATGTGTGTGATTGAAAAAGTCGAAACTGAAAATAAAGAATCTCTGAGAACAATGATGGACACGTTAAAAAAACAATTAAAATCCGGCATTATTTTACTCGCATCTCCTGTCGAAGGAAAACTCAGTCTGATCTGCGGGGTCACTTCTGACCTAATCCAGCTTGGTTTTTCTGCCGTAGAATTGATAAGGCCTGTTGCAAAAATTTTAGACGGTGGGGGGGGCGGAAAAGCCGATCTGGCTGAAGCAGGGGGGAAAAATATAGAAAAATTAGAAGAAGCTTTTGATGAGGCAAAAAAATTAGTTGGACAGAAAGTCGCTCTGTCTCAACAAAAAAGGAGTCCTAAGTGAAACTATTTAAAAAATCATTCGTTACTTTTTTACTCTTATCTTCACTGTCTTTTCCCGTGTTCGCAAAACCGACCACAAAAACTCTTAAACATAAAAAAAGCTTTTATAAGCCATTTCAACAAGTCATTCAACAGACAAAAAAGTTAAAAGGACTTTTCACTTTATATCAAAAAGATGGAAAATTTTTCTTGGAAATTAAACAAAACCAATTAAACTCCCCATTTTTACTGACCATTAGCTTAACCAGAGGTCTGGGAGCAGGAGATTGGGTGACCGGTTCACCCATTAATAATTTTATCTTTAAATGGAAACGAATCCATCACCAAATTCAATTTATTGAAGAAAATCCTTATATTACTGCGGCTAAAAATACGACCCAGGCAGAAGCCGTCAAAGATGATTTTACTTCCTCTGTCTTAGCCAGCTTAAAAATTCTTTCGATCAATAAAAATCACGCTGTTCTTATTGATGCCACACCTCTATTTTTATCGGATCTTGCAGGACTGTCTCATGATATCAGCAGCTCTTTAAAAGGAAATTACAGTTTTAATGTATCCCGAAGTTATATCCAAACCTTAAAAACTTTCCCTTTAAATGATGAAATCCAAACTGATGAGGTGTTTGTTGCTTCATCTAAGCCCAAGAATCGAAATTATGTTCAAATGATCCCTAACTGGAGATCCCTTTCACTGGGAATTCACTACAGCATCTCTCGGCTTCCCCAGGATCATTATGTTCCCCGATTAGCCGATGATCGTATTGGATACTTTTTAACTGCCATCAAAAATTTTTCCAGCAAAAGTGTAAACTCCCCGATTGTTCGATACATTAACCGCTGGAATATGCATAAGAAACCGATTGTCTTTTGGATTGAAAACACAACCCCCAAAAAATATCGCCCTGTCATTAAATCCGCTATTCTGGAATGGAATAAAGCCTTTGCAAAAATTGGAATTAAAAATGCAGTTGAAGTAAAAATTCAACCTGAACACTCTAAATGGAAACCAGGAGATATCAGATACAACATGGTCTATTGGATGGATTCCAGCCATTCTGATTTTTCTTCCTTTGGACCATCAGAAGTAAATCCCTTAACAGGAGAAATTTACAGCGCACAAATCGTGATTGATGGAGGAATGATTAGAGACATCAAACACCTCTATATCAATGAAATCAGCCCCTCACTCGATTTAACAGGGTATCTGCAGAAACAATTTGTGCGTTCTCTATATCATACAAGTGAACCAGACAACCTTTCAATTTTTCCTGAATTAGAAGAACAGCAGGGGGAGCTTGGAGCTTTAAGTCTTGCTCTAAATTCCTCTCAGCCAGGGCGCTTTAAAGTTCCAGGCTGGTTTGTGGATGCGTATCTGAAATCTGTCATTATGCATGAGTCAGGGCACTGTCTGGGTTTAAGGCACAATTTCCATGCCAGCACGTACCTTCCTTTTAAAGATATTTTCAATTATAAAATAACGAGTAAAGAAGGACTTTCAGCTTCTGTCATGGATTATCTGCCAGCCAATATTCCACCCTCTCCAAAGATGAAAGTGAATTACTTTACCCCTACGATTGGGGCTTATGATTACTGGGCAATCCAGTATGGTTATACCCCGCTGAACGGCAGAACCCCTGAACAGGATAAAAAAGCTCTGAAAAAAATCGCTTCTCTTTCAGCAAAACCTGGACATGTGTATGAAACTGATGAAAATACTTATGGACCCTATGCCATTGATCCCTTAAGTGAGATTTTTGATCTTTCCAGAAATCCTCTCAAATACGCAGTTTACCGTTTCCAACTCTACCATCGTTTATGGAAAGAAATCAATCAAAAATGGCCGGCGCAAGGAGAGAGCTATCATCGTCTCAGAATCGCTTTTGACATGACTCTTGGAGGGTATGCATTTTATACCCAGGATGTGGCTCGGTTTATCGGAGGAGAATATTACAGCAAAAGCCATAAAGGGGATCCTGGAGCAGGAATTCCATTAACTCCTGTTCCAAAAACCGTGCAAGTCAGAGCATTAAATATTTTAAATCTCTATCTGTTTTCCCCTGATGCTTTTGCATTTTCTCCGCGCTTTTTAAATAAACTGGCTCCTGAAGTCTGGTATGATCATTTTTCTGTGCCAGAAGACTTCTTAAAACCGTACAACTACCCCATTCGCGGAAAGATTGCGAAAATGCAAGAAGCAGTTCTCAATCGTTTTTTCAGCCCTGTGGTTTTAAATCGAGTCCTGGATATGCAGAAACAGGTTAAAAATCAAAATCAAATCTTAAGCTTAAGCCATTTATTTTCCTGGATGACGTACACCTTTTTCAGTGAAGTTAGAACAGGTAAAAACATTAATGGTTTCAGACGGTCTCTTCAAAATTCTTATCTTAATCACTTGATAGGACTTATTATTCATCCGCATAATGAATTTCACACAGTCCTCAATCCGGATGCAAGAGACCTTGCCTACCTCCAACTGGGATATATTGAAAGAGAAATGAGGCGGGATTTAAAACAAAACCGTGCTAGACTGAACTCTCTTACTCTGGCTCATCTTGAGTTCGAGTTGCACCTGATTCATCAGGCTGTGAAAGCGCGACTCAAAGAGGTTTTGTAATCTGGAATCATCAAAAATTTTTTATACACCAGAAGACATTCAAGATCTCAGCATCAAAACTGATCTTGGAAATCCGGGAGAATTTCCGTTTACTCGTGGAATTCATCCTGAAATGTATCGAAAAAAACTCTGGACTATGCGCCAGTACGCTGGCTATGGCAGCGCTAGAGAAACCAATCGACGGTTCCACCTTTTGTTAAAAGAAGGTCAGACAGGGCTGTCAACAGCTTTTGATCTTCCAACTCAGATGGGATATGATCCTGATGATCCCAAAGCCATGGGTGAAGTGGGAAGGGTTGGAGTCAGCATCTCATCTTTGAATGACATGAAGCTTTTATTCAAAGAAATTCCCTTAGATCAAATCAGCACTTCAATGACCATTAATGCAACAGCAGGAATTTTACTGGCATTTTACAGTGCCCTTGGGGAAGCCCAGGGCACTGTTTCCCAAAAATTAGCAGGCACTCTTCAAAACGATATTCTAAAAGAATTTACTGCTCGAGGAACTTATATTTTTCCTGTCCAGTTTTCCCTGAAACTGACAATTGATATTATGGAACACTGTTTGAAGTTTTCCCCTAAAATGAATCCCATTTCAATCAGCGGGTATCATATTCGAGAAGCAGGAAGCACAGCAGAACAAGAAGTGGCTTTTACTTTCGCCAATGCTCTAGCTTATTTAAAAGAGGCTGAAAAACGAGGGCTTTCACTGGAAGAGCTCGGAACTAAAATCTCTTTTTTCTTTGCCTGCCACAATCATTTCTTCGAAGAAATTGCGAAATTTCGGGCGGCTCGAAAAGTATGGGCTTATCTCATGAAAGAAAAATTTAAGATTAAAAATCAAAAAGCCATGATGCTCAGATTTCACACTCAAACCTCAGGAGCAGCACTGACCAGCCAGCAGCCTTTAAACAATATAGTAAGAGTTGCTCTTCAGGCGCTTGCCTCAGTTCTTGGAGGAACCCAATCTCTGCACACAAATTCTTATGATGAAGCCCTTGCTCTGCCAACTGAAGAATCGGCAAGACTTGCTTTAAGAACCCAGCAGATTCTGGCTTATGAGTCTGGGATCACCCAGGTCGTGGATCCCGTGGGCGGCTCCTATTATCTTGAATCTCTCACAAAAGAGATGGAAGAAAAAATTCACAACATTTTAAAAGAAATTGAGCTAAGAGGAGGGGCATTGGAATGTCTTTCATCTCATTATTTTGAGCAGGAAATCCATCGAAGCGCCTATCAGTATCAACTAAACTGCGAAGAAAAAAAAGAGATTGTTGTTGGAGTGAATGCTCTCCAAAATGACAAAGAAACTCTCCCCCCTACCCTGCAAATATCTCCCGAGATTGAAAGACAAGCAGCAGCAGAGACAGTAAAATTAAAAAAAGAACGGAATCAAGCTGCAGTAAAAGATTCTTTAAGGCTTCTTAAAAAAACAGCGCTTGCCGGTGAAAATTTAATTCCTTCTTTTACTGCTGCTGTCAAATCTTCAGTCACTTTAGGCGAAATCTGCCATCTACTGAGAGAAATTTTTGGTGAATACGATTCAACCTTTTAAGGTCTGTTTCCCCCTGCCCCAGCTCCCTGCTGAGTTAAACAAAGCCCTAAAGCTGGTCCACTGCAGATTCCAAAATAATAACCTGACACTAATTTGCCGCTTGAGTTGTAGCATTCAGTGTACGTGCAGCAGACCGCAATATGCCCGGTAATGCAGTGAAGAGGCAGAGAACTACCGCTAGAATTAACACTTGAACCGCCAGGACTTGCATTAGATGACCCTAAAGAGATGGCAGCTCCAGGAGGAACATTTCTCAAACTAACTGATGAAATGAGGGTTTTCGTTAAAGCAGCGCCGCTGGCGTTCTCGGTGTCTGCTGTCATGGTAATCATTACGTTTTTTACAACACCACTATCTTTAATTTTAAAGTCAATACTCTGCAGGTTATCCGCAATGGGGGAGCCATTATCGTAAAGAGTTCCATTTGAAAAAGAAAGGATAACTGAACTCCCATCTGGCTCAGTTAAAATTAAGCCCACCTGAGAACTTTTAATTGGCTGATGATAATAGGTAACATTGACAGCCTGTCGAACCATCCGCACTGTGTCATCTAAAGCAGTTTGCAGACGAAAATTAAGAGCAGTGGCTTGATCTGAAAGCAGAAGAGTTTTATGGGATACCTGCATTCCTATGGCCAGCATAGTTAAAAGTAAAGAAAATAGGGCGAACCCTATTAAGAGCTCAACCAGAGTGAATCCCCTAAATCTTTTTAAATCACTGACAAAGAAAACACATTTCACAATTTATTTCAATGGCATAGAACTTTCTAATCCGGAAAGAGAGGAACCCGATTTCGAAATCATGGGGATTTTAGAAATCTGGGGAATCAGCTTAGATCTGAGATTTTCATAAAGCTGGTTGTACTCCAATCCTTTTGAAATAACTGGCTGATAAATTGGGGAAAGGCGCGTTCTCGCATACAGAGCGATATTATTTACGGTCTTACTCCCATTAAATGAACGCATCAATCCCTGCAAATAAAAAGACATCATAAAAGCCGGGATCCTTTGCTGCAGAAAATGAAGGTGATTTTTCGTAAAGTGCCATACCATTTTCGGGTGTCCAGAGAAAGCGAGTCCTAAAATTGAGAACCCGGAACTCACTGGGTCTAAACGATGGGATAATGAGAGATGCACCACATCATGAATGAATTTTTTGGCAAGAATCGGATTCCGAGTCGAAGCCATCGCAAACAAATACTGTCTTTTTTCATGAACTGTCTTTGCCTTTAAAACTAGGCGATACAGCTCATTATAGTCTTGTTTCCCGCCGTATCTGCCTCCAATATATAAAACAACTGAACGAAGATTTCCCGAAACTGAATTTGGGTTGGATAGAAAAGTTTTAAATAAGTGAAGCCCTCGAGAAATGACAGGTTTATCCCCTAACATCGCCAATGTTTGAAGCACCTTTTTTCTTAAAATTGATAGATTGGATTTTTCATGAGGCTTTACGTTCCATCCTGTTTTTTTATAAACAGGAACTAAAAATTGAATGGCAAACTTTCTGAACTTAGCTTTTTGCGTTTTATTTTCTAACTTATAAATTAAAGGGATAGCTCCCATGCTTCTTTCTCCGCCTAAGATCTGTCCCCATACAGCCAGATTTGTGCTGAATTGGAATTTTTTGATTAACGCAAAGTAGTTGTTCGCGGGGTATTCTCCATTTTCAACAAAAGCCCACGTATCATTCAAAAAATTTATTCTTTGCACCATAGAAAGTTTTGGGAGGTTCTTGATCATTTTCTTAAACAGGTTCTGAGAATAGTGAATTCGATAATATCCCTGCTGATGGAATACAACTGGGATTCCACAGGTATCAGGTCCGAATGCAATTTTCTTCTTTTTCCACAAAATAAAGCGGGCATTGATTTGCGGAGAAGAATCAAGAGTCAAGTAAACCGGAATTCTCCACAGATAATTTTTTACTCCTGGGAAAATAGAATATCGGGATTGGGTTAAAGTTATAATTTCATTTTTCCCTGAACAAGAACGATGAACGTAAATTTGAGGAAATCCGGGTTGGGTTATCCACCTTTCTGCAATTTTCGCCACAGGTTTGCCAGACTCCAACTCAAGAGAATTCCATAAATCCGATGAAGTCGCATTGGAATATTTGTAAACTCTGAGATAATGCTGTATTCCTTTTTGAAAGACCTCAGGCCCAAGATATTCTTGCAGCATTTTTACGAGGGTCGCGGCTTTACGATAAACAATGGAAGAAAAAGCGATGTCAGCCATTCTTCCGACGGGTATCTTTCTTTCAATAGGGCGAATTGTTTTAAAAGCATCTGCCACCATGGCATTATTTTTTTCATTATTGGTTAAAAGATTAATGTGCCACTCAGGATTAAAATGAGCTGTTACTTTATCCATCATCCAATCGGCAAACCCTTCATTCAGCCAGATATTGTTCCACCAATTCATAGTAACCAGATCTCCAGTCCATTGATGCGCCATTTCATGACTGACCACTTCATAAATTGTAATTTTATGATGGAGGGAAGAGGTTTTAGGATTAAACAGAAGGAGGCTTTCGCTGAAAGTGATAGCGCCCCAATTTTCCATTGCGCCGCCAAACCCGCCTGGCACAGCAATTAAATCCAGCTTAGGAAGAGGGTATTTGATTCCATAATATTTATCATAATAATGCAAATCTTTCTCTGCAATGCCTAACGCGTATTCTCCTTTTTTCTGCTGCCCAAGAGGAGCAATCACGCGAATTTTAATTCTATCAGATTCACCAGAAATATAGCCTAATTTTCCAGCAGTTAATTCAACCAGATACGAAGACATGATAGGAGAGGGATAAAAGATAACTAATTTTTCACCCTTTTTGTAATTTTTAATCCGTTTTATTGGCATATTGGAAACCGCCATAAAAATCTTAGGGACCTTCACTGATAATTGAAAAGTAGCTTTAAAAGCTGGCTCATCCCAACCAGGGAACATCCTTCTTGCATCCACAGATTCAAATTGAGTAGAAATGATTGTTTTTTTCCATGAACTGCCCGGAATATAAAATAAGCCCCTGGGTTTTAAACTCATTTTTCCGATCCAGGTCAGTTCTAATTGATAATAACCTTTTTCAAGGAGTTTAGGAAAAGTTAAAGTTAAAAGTTCTGTTTTAGAATTAGCCTCTGTTTTCGCTTTTAAGGCTGGCTTTAAAATTTCGGCGGAAATAATTTTCAAATTTAGAGAGTTCATGACAATTTTTTGGGTTGGTTTTAAGATTTTAATATCAATGTATTCACGTCCGCCAAAACCATGCTTTTTAAAGTTAGGGTGAATGAAAATAAAATAATGGATAGGTTTAACTGTTTTAGGAAGCTGTCCATAAGAAAAAGCGATCTGAGCTAGCCCTAGTTGGAAAGCGGCTAACAAAATAAAAAACTTAATTCCTGATTTTAATGTCATGAAACACCTCCGAAATTTAGATTATCTTATATTGATATATTTTTTTAAAGTTACAGCTTCCATTTTGTAAAAATTTTCCCTGCAGCCGCATCTCGCCAACATCTTCAGACAAGTTGCCATCATTCCTTGTCAGGGTATAATTCTGCTGCAGGTCCTGTGCTAGGACTGGCTGAATGTTCACGAATTATTCGAGCCAGAATTTTGTCCACAAAACAGGGAATTTTAGCAGAAAATCTAAATCAAAGAAACAAGGTTATCGGCTTTGCCAAGAAAAATTGCGTCTGGTCATAGAGGAAAATTGGGCGGGTAGCTCAGTCGGTTAGAGCGCATGCCTCACATGCATGAGGTCACAGGTTCAAGTCCTGTTCCGCCCACCAGAATCTGTATGTCTATCCTAACCACTCCCATTATAACATAGGATACTTCCTGCTCTACGCCTAATTCCTAACCTTATGAAGGGAAAGGATTCATAAAAGCGAATTCACCCAATGAAAGAATAGTATTAATGAACCAAAACGATATTAGCAGTTGCATCAGGAGGTTGTCATGTTAGCGATCTTAATGGACGTCTTGTTAGTAATCTATTTCATTGTATCTTTAGCTCTGATTGTCGCAGTGACTTCTCAGACCAGTAAAAGCGAAGGAATATCTGGAATCGGATTAGTAGGAGGTAAAATTGAGGCGGCTCCTTATCTCCGGAAAAAAACAATGGATGACCAGATTGCCCGAATTACAGCCTGGCTTGCCTGGTCATTTTTAATTCTCTCCACGATTATTGTAATTCTAAAATATTAAGTTGTCAGAGCCAATAAATTCAGCGATGAAAAAATCTCCCAAGCTATCACAAAAATTTTTTCTGCCTGCTCTGGCTGGTGCTTCCCTTTTTATTTTTGTTCTTTTTTCTTTGTCCGGCTGCTCATTTCTAACTGAAGCTAAATCCTATGATCCACCACCTTTTGAAAAAATCCATGTAAAACCTTGGAGAATTATCAATCGCTGTAAGCCAGGGCATTATGGCGGAACCTTGAGTCTTGCCGATTTTGGCACAGGTCCCCAAACGTTCAATCCCATTACTGCTGATGATGCCACAAGCGCTGAAATGGCGACCATGCTGTTTTCTGCTCTACTGGACTACAATTATAAAACTAATCAAATAGTTCCAGGACTGGCTTACAAATGGACTCATTCCAAGAACAAATTAATCTGGACTTTTTATCTAAGGAAAGGGTTAAGATGGTCAAATGGAACTTCAATCACTGCTCAGGATGTAGTTTTTTCATATCACGTAATGGAAGATCCCAATGTTCCGAATTTAGACTCTTCTTATCTCTTTTTAAATGGGAAACCCATTCAAGTCAAGGCAGTAAATCCTACAGCAGTCCGATTCATTCTTCCAAGTCCTGACAGCGCTTTTCTTTTTGGGGTCGCGGGCTCTATGCCTATTGTTTCAAAAAAATCCCTTGAAAAAGCCTATAAAGATCATGAATTTGAGGCTGCTTATGGGGTCAGCACTCCACCTGACAAAATTGTAGTCTCTGGGGCTTATGAAATCCAAGAATATGATCCTCAGCAGAGAATCATATTAACAAGGAACCCTTATTTTTATGCAAAAGACATCAAAAGACAAAGGCTCCCTTACTTAAATCATATTGTGATCACTTATGTCAGAGATTACAACACCTGGTTTTTAAAATTCATTTCAGGAGATATTGATGCATTTCCGGTTTTTCCTCCTAAATTCTACAATGATTTAAAAGCAGGAGAAAAAAGAGGAAACTACCGTCTTGAAAATTTAGGACCTGGTGGGGATCAATCTATCATTATTTTCAATGAAAATCCCCATTCCAAGTTTTTAAACAAAGTAAAGTACCGCTGGTTTACGAACAAACTTTTCAGGCAGGGAATCGCTTACTCAATTGATCGTCAGACCATGATCAAGCTCTGCTACAATGGGTTTGGCTATGATGATATCGAGGATTTTTCTCCTGGATCCCTGTGGTATGATCCAAACGTGCCTGTTTACCACCATGATCCCCAAAAAGCGAAAAAACTTTTTAGAGAAGCCGGATTTCACTGGAAGCATGGAAAAATGTATGATCAGTATGGAAATCGAGTAGAATTCAGTCTTTTAACAAACTCTGGAAATAATATCAGGCTCGAGAAAGGAGAACTGATCCAGAGCGACCTGGCAAAAATGGGAATCAAAGTCCATTTTCATTCCATTGATTTTAACACGTTAATCACAAAGCTGGACAATAATTTTGATTATGAAGCGATTTTATTGGGTTGGATCGGGTCAGGTGATATAGAACCATCAGAAAATGATGATTTCTGGCTTTCAAATGCAGAAGATCATCAGTGGTATCCTCTGCAAAAAAAGCCGGCAACCCCTTGGGAAGCTGAAATTGACAAACTGGCAATGGAAGGAATCAGCACCTACAATTTTAAGAAAAGAAAAAAAATTTATGACAAGTTAGAACAGATTCTCTATACAGAAGAACCTCAAATTCTGCTCCCTGTTAAAGATGAAATCTTTGCATTCAGCAATAAAGTGGGAAATGCTGACCCTACTGTGATAGGCGAATATTTGACTTATAATACAACAGATGACATGTTGATGGATCAAGCCTATATGAAGCACCGTGCAGAAAAAACTGCTGTCTCCACTATCCCGGTTTCTCATCATACAAAGTCTATCACAGCCCCTGCACGTAGAAATCACCCGGGTTCTGTTGTTCAAAACTCAGGGGCAAACCAAATCAGACAAACTCACACCATGAAAAAAGAAAATAAATGATACGATACATTGCAAAAAGAATGCTGAGCATGGTTGTTCTCTTGATTGGCATCTCTTTTATCTCCTTTTTAATTATGCAGCTGGCTCCTGGAAACTATCTGGACATTCTTAAATTAAATCCTCATATCACAAAAAAAGTTCTATTGGAAATGGAGCGGCAGTTTGGATTAAATAAACCCTGGTATGTTCAGTACTACCGCTGGGTCAGAGGAATTTTACCTCATCCTCAAAACTGGAAAAAATACTCGGTCTGGAATTGGAGATCCTGGTTTACATGGAACTTTCACTCCTGGAGAGCGTTTAATTTCGGAATCTCTTTCGCTTATAGAGAACCCATTGCAAAAGTTCTATATCATCCCATGATCAATACTCTCATTTTAGCCATAGCTATTACTATTGTCAGTTGGGCGATCGCTCTTCCTCTTGGAACTTTTGCTGCTGTTAAACAGGGAAAATATTTTGATCAAGCCACGATTTTTTATTCTTACATCGGATATGCCATCCCTGATTTCTTTCTAGCCCTTGTTGTGCTATTTTTAGCGGCAAGGGCAAAACTTTTCCCCTTTAACTATGCCATCCCAACCATCCAACTGATTTCTATTTTTGCCGCCGTTTTAGGAGGTTTTTTCTCCCTTCATCATCCAGCAGGCAGGAAAGAAAATGTCTGGAGATTTATCAAAGGTGCTGTTTTAACAGGGGTAGGATTGTTTTTCATTTTATTGGGAACTTACTATCTTTTTCAGAAAGCAAATTTTCCTATTGGCGGATCGAGTTCTCCTGATTACTACTTCCTTTCCCCTTGGGGGAAGTTTTGGGATCTTCTGCGTCATCTAGCCCTTCCGACTCTGGTTGAATCTGTGGTTAGTGTTGCTTATATGTTAAGACAAATGAGGGCAAGTACTCTTGAAGTGCTTAGAGCAGAATATGTGACAACAGCAAGAGCCAAAGGAGTCTCAGAAAAAACGGTTGTATTTAAACACGTTTTCAGAAATGCTCTGAATCCCATTATCACCCTTTTTGGATTCCAATTGGGATCCCTTATCTCCGGCATTCTAACGATTGAAATTGTAATGGGCTGGCCTGGGCTGGGTTATTTAATCTACCGCGCTATCCTTGAGAAAGACCTCTACTTAGTCATGGGAGATGTCATGATTTCAGGAATGTTTTTAATTATAGGAAATCTGATTGGAGATATTCTTTTGGCTTGGGCTGATCCCAGAATTCGGTACGGGAGTTGACCTCTTCATGGCAGTCCAAACACTAGAAAAAGAGAAACCTGAATTTCAAGCCATTAAAACGATCAAACCTAAATCTGAATGGCAGATCGCTTTTCGTCAGCTCAAAAAAAATAAACTGGCAGTGTTTGGTTTTTGGGTGCTGATTTTTCTTTATTTTTTGATGGTCTTCGCAGACTTCATTTCTCCTTATTCTCAAACTTTTGCGGACCATTTAAAATCTTATATGCCTCCTGTTGCCATTCATTTTTTTGATCAGCAGGGGAAATTTCATTTAGACCCTTTTATCTATAACTATGTTGAGAAACCAGAATATTCAGGTCATTACATTCCTATCACTTCAAGAATTTACCCCATCCACTTCTTTTATACAGCTCCTGGAGCTAAAACTCATTATTTATTGGGATTTATCCCCATGAAAATGCGATTATTTGGAGTAAGTCCCCCTGCCAGAATCTATCTTTTTGGCAGCGGAAGACTAGGACGCGATATTTTTTCACGAATTTTATATGGTTCTCGAATCTCACTAACCATAGGACTTTTTGGGGTTCTAATCAGTTACAGTTTCGGCATGCTGATCGGTGGAATCTCAGGATTTTATGCTGGTAAACCGATTAAACTGGGGATCTGGTGGGAAATTTCTCTGCTCCTGATCGGCTCCGGAATCGGACTTTACACTGGGATGAAACACCATGAGATTGCTCTATATTCTCGAAATGGAGCTCTAACAGGGCTTGCCGCTGCCTTTATTGTAAGAATTATTCTGATTTCTGCCAGTTATTTATCTCACAGCGAAAACTGGTGGAATCCTTTAAATATTCCCATTTACTTATTTAAAATCAGAAACTGGAAACCCTCTATTGATATTGACAACTGGATCCAGAGATTTGGGGAAATGCTGATGACCATCCCTTCCTTATATTTACTTTTAGCTCTGAGAGCTGTCATTCCTGAGAATATCTCATCTGTGGATGTCTATTTCATGATCATTTTTATCATTGCTTTTATCAGTTGGCCCTTTATCGCTCGTATTGTTCGAGGAATGGTGCTTTCCCTGAGGGAAAGAGAATATGTCATGGCAGCTGAAGGAATTGGATGTTCTAATCTCAGAACTATTGTGAGGCATATCATTCCGAACACTTTTTCCCAGATTATTGTTTTAATGACTTTGAGCATTCCAAACTATATTTTGCTAGAAGCGTTTCTGAGCTTCCTGGATTTGGGAATTCAGCAGCCAAGGGCAAGTTGGGGAAATATGCTGACAGAAGCACAGAATGTGGTCGCTCTGATTCATTATCCATGGATTCTGCTCCCAGGGTTTCTAATTGTTATTACAGTTCTGGCATTCAATCTTTTAGGGGATGGACTTAGAGATGCTTTTGATCCTAAAATGAGAAGATGAAAACGATGACACAAGGAAATAGAATATCTGCAGGAGAAGAAAAAAATCATGCCTCTGCTTGACATCCAAGATCTAAAAGTTCAGTTCTTTACGGATGAAGGCATAGTTCGGGCAGTTGATGGATTAAGTTTTTCGATAGAAAAAGGGAAAACTCTCGGGATTGTGGGAGAATCAGGCTGTGGCAAATCCATGACTGCATTAGCTGTTATGAGATTAATCCCTCCCCCTGGAAAAATCGTATCGGGAAAAATTATCTTTAATAATCAAAATCTTTTAGATTTATCTGATTCTGAGATGCACAAAATCCGAGGGGGAAAAATTTCAGTCATTTTCCAGGATCCCATGACTTCATTAAACCCTGTTTTTACGATTGGAGATCAAATCTCTGAAGCCATTCAAATCCATCAAAGGCTCCCAAAACAAAAAGCAAAAGAAAAAGCAATCCAAATGCTTGAAAAAGTTAAAATCCCAAATCCTGTGGAACGATGCAGGGCTTATCCCCATCAATTAAGCGGAGGAATGAGACAGAGAGCAATGATCGCAATGGCTCTTTCCTGCAACCCCTCTCTCTTGATTGCTGATGAACCCACAACAGCGTTGGATGTAACGGTTCAGGCTCAAATTTTAGACCTCATGAAAGACCTCCAGAAAGAGTTTCAAACCAGTATTATCCTCATCACCCACAACCTCGGAATTGTCGCTGATGTCTGTGAGGATGTCATGGTCATGTATGCAGGAAGAGCGGTTGAAAAAGCCCCTTCTCAAATTCTTTTTAAAAACCCGAAACACCCTTATACAGCAGGACTTCTAACCTCTCTACCACGACTGGATGAAACGCAGAACAGGAAATTAATCCCAATTGATGGACAGCCTCCTGTTTTAAAAGAAAAAGCTAACTCCTGCACGTTTGCCCCTCGATGCAAACTGGCTGTTCAGCAGTGTTTTAGTTCAGAACCTGACTTAAAAATCGTGGAGCCCAATCATTTATCTCGATGCATCCTTTTTGATAAAGTTAAAATTCAAGCAGAGGCAGCCCTATGAGTTTATGGATAATGAAATCAATCTTGAGTAAAACATCTTCTCAATGCTGGAGGTCCTGTGAGCCTGCTGGACGTTAAAAACTTAAAAAAATATTTTCCAATAACATCAGGATTTATTTTTTCAAAAACTGTTGGAAATGTTCGGGCTGTTGACGATGTCAGCTTAGAAGTTAATGAAGGGGAAACCCTTGGAATAGTCGGAGAATCCGGCTCAGGAAAATCAACGCTTGGAAGAGTGATTTTGAGATTAAATGAACCCACTGACGGTGAAGTTATTTTTGATGGAACCGATGTTTTTAAAGCTAATTCAAAAGTACTTAGGCACCTGCGAAAAAAAATGCAGATCATTTTTCAAGACCCTTATGCTTCTTTAAATCCAAGAATGACAGTTGGAGGCATTATTGCAGAACCTTTAAAACTGCATCATCTAACCAATGGGAAAGGAAGCCAGGAAAGGGTTAAAGAGCTGCTGAATGTGGTAGGATTAAACTCAAACCAAGCGAACCGCTATCCCCATGAATTCAGTGGAGGCCAGAGACAGAGAATTGGAATTGCCAGAGCATTAGCTGTGCAGCCTAAACTGATCGTTGCTGACGAACCTGTTAGCGCCTTGGACGTTTCCATTCAGGCGCAGGTCATTAATCTGATGCAGGAGCTTCAACAAAAATTTAAGCTTACCTATATTTTTATTTCACACGATCTTTCTGTTGTTAAACACATCTCTAATCATGTGGCTGTCATGTATCTCGGAAAGTTCATGGAAATTGCTGAAAAAAATAAATTGTATAACAATCCCTTACACCCTTATACAAAAGCTCTGATGAGCGCTATTCCAATCCCAGATCCAGAAATACAAAAACAAAGGCAGAGGATCATTCTTCAAGGGGATATCCCCTCCCCTATTCATCCCCCACCTGGCTGTCCTTTCCATACCCGATGTCCTATTGCCATAGAAAAATGCAAAGAAAGTGTTCCAGAACTAAAAGCAGTGGAGTCAGGTCATAAAGTGGCTTGTATTCGAGTATGATGCATCCAGCCCCAAATCTTGAAAACTTAAAAATCGCCACTCTGTTAGGAAAGGTTAAAATACCCTCTGATGATGAATATATTGAAGCCATTACAAAATCAGGCGGAAACCCTATCGTTTTTCGCCCCGGAGATCCTTTAGAGTTTGCTGAAATCACGGGTATTCTCTTATCAGGGGGCGGAGATGTTCATCCTAAATTCTATGGTGAAGAAAAAGAGAGCTTCTGCGATGAGCCGGATGAAGAAAGAGACCTGTTCGAGTTTCAAGCCCTGCGCCACTTTTTATCCTCGAAAAAACCTGTTTTTGCGATATGCAGAGGGATTCAAGTGTTGAACGTGGCGATGAGAGGAACCCTGTACCAGGATCTGGCACATCAAATAGTGAATGGCCTTCATTCATCTCATAAAGATCAAAATCATTTGACAAGAGAAGAAAAAAGGGGGCTTCGCCATCTAGTAAAAATAAAACCGGACTCTCTCTTGAGTGTTTACTGGGGAGAAGAGATTGAAGTCAATTCAAGACATCACCAGGCAATTAAACAATTAGCCCCTGCTTTATCTGCGTCTGCTTTGTCATCTGACGGAATCATTGAAGCAGTGCAGTCTCAAAATCATCCCTGGGTTGTAGGGGTTCAGTGGCATCCCGAAGCTCGCGAAATGTTCACAATATTTCGACCTATTTTCAAAGGTTTTATTGAAGCTTGCAAGAAACATAAAGCATGATCAGACTTTCTGCTGAACCAACCCTTCCTTTCACATCCGCTCTTTTAACAGAACAGGAACGACAGCTCTTATTAACTCTTCTTCCTTTATGGCAGAATTTCAGCAGCTCCTGGAAAAATAACCCATCTGCTGAAACACGAAAGTCTCTTTTTTCAACGCGAAAAAAAATCTTGAAGCTGCTGAAGCCTCCAGGTTTTGGAATACGATTTGATGAATTGGAAGAATTTTTGAATGAATGGAAAAATTTACCTGATGCCTCCCATCAAGAAAAAAATCTTGAAGAGTTGGATGAGGCATGCCAAAAAGGGATAAAAGTGAAACAAAATCGAAATCAACCTGCTGAAGGAGAACTCTTTCTTTTAAACCAGGCAATTCAATTGAAACATACGAATCCTGATGCAGCAAAACTCATTCTCGAAGTCTTATTGGAAGCTTTATCTCCTGTGGGTCCAATCCCATGTCCCGTTTTTTCCGAACAAACTCAAGAAAAAAATGAAATAAAAATTGAAGTTGTTCAATATCAATCAGAGTCCTATAATGTCCGCGGTTTTCTAGCTGCGCCATTGAACCAAACAAACCTGCCTGCTGTCATTGTCGGACACAGTGGTTTCTGGGGATTCACCCCATTTTCGCTGTCTGCCAGCATTTCTCTGGCGCAGAAAGGCTTTCTGGCTTTTTCCCCAGAGTATCGTGGACAGGGGCTTTCTGATGGTGTTCCCGAATTTTCAGGAGGAGAAGTCAAAGATACACTTTCCGCAGTCGAATATCTTTCTGGAAAAGGATATATTGATTTGTCTCAACTTTTTTTTCTGGGAGAAGGAGAAGGCGCGTCAGCAAATTTTATCGCATCATGCCAAATAAAAACAAAAGGAGTGATTCTTCTTCCCTGTATTCTAGACTTTATGTCTTACTGGAACTTCCTGCAAAAATCAAAAGACAGAGGTCAAACCTGGCAAATAGTCAGCCTTTTTCTGTTCACAGGCTCGCTGGCAAATCAGAACCCTGAACCCTATAGGAAACGCTCTATGCTCCAATATCTGGATCGATTTCAATCCAGTCTTCTGCTTCTTTTAGGAGACTCTGATGCGATCGTTTCGATTTCCAAAATTCAAGATCTAATTCGAGAATTAAAAAGTTTCCAAACGGCTTATAAATTGACTTTATACAGCAAAACCGATCATATTCCTCATTTAGGACCGCATTCTAAAGATGTCTGGGAAAGTATCCTCCTGTTTTTGCGATGCGGCGAATGAAAAACCAGGAGAGCATTCTTGTTTTAGATTATGGATCTCAGTACAACCAACTAATCTGCAGAAGAATTCGAGAACTAGGGGTTTATACTGAACTTCTCCCTTTTGACAGTTCTATAACAAAAGTTCTATCTTTACAGCCAAAAGGGTTCATTTTAAGCGGGGGACCTGCCAGTGTCTATGATGAAAATGCTCCAAAACTCCCAGACTGGATTTTAAAACAAAACCTTCCTGTTCTTGGGATTTGCTATGGAATGCAGCTGCTGGCAGAAAAATTTAATGGAAAAGTGAAGTCTTCTTCTAAAAGAGAGTATGGGCCAGCTCAAATTGAAATTTTAAATTCTTCCCCTTTGTTTCAAGACGTAAAAAGTGGAAGCCACTGCTGGATGAGCCATGGAGATGAGGTTTCAAAAGTCCCTCCCCAATTTCACGTGATTGCGCGAAGCTTTTCAGGATTAATCTCAGCGCTGGGTCATGAAGAGAAAAAAATTTACGGCGTGCAGTTCCATCCGGAAGTATCTCACACTCCTTTTGGAAAAATTCTTTTAAAAAATTTTTTAGATATCTGCGGATGCGAATTTACCTGGAACCTCAGCTCTTTTATAGAAGATTCTATCCAGCAAATCCGCGAACTAACAAAAAATGAAAAAGTCATCTGCGCCGTTTCAGGAGGCGTTGATTCAACTGTGGCTGCTCTGTTAGCAGCAAAAGCGATCGGAAAAAATCTTCATTCTATTTTTGTGGACACAGGACTTTTGCGAAAACAAGAAAAAGAAGAAGTTGTTTCAATTCTCTCTAAGTTTCCAATGAGCTTCCATCTCATTAATGGAGCGAAAATTTTTCTTGAAAAACTTAAAAACGTTAAGAATCCGGAAGAAAAGAGAAAAATCATTGGGAGAACATTCATCTCTCTTTTTGAAAATAGAGCCAAACCTTTGAAAGCGAGATTTCTTATCCAGGGAACTCTTTATCCTGATGTCATAGAAAGCTCACAGGATCAGAACAAACTTTCGGCAAAAATTAAAACCCATCACAATGTAGGGGGGCTTCCTAAAACCATGAAGCTGAGCTTAATTGAACCGCTCCGATATCTATTTAAAGATGAAGTTCGAGAAATCGGCAAAAAACTTGGAATTTCAAACAAAATTTTACAGAGACAGCCTTTCCCTGGCCCAGGTCTAGCTGTCCGTATTTTAGGAGAAATTAACAAAGGACAGATTTCCCTTCTGCGCAGAGCAGATGCTATTGTTCGGGAAGAAGTTGAAAAAACAGATGAAATCACTCGACTTTGGCAATTTTTTGCTGTTCTTCTGCCTATAAAAACGGTTGGAGTCATGGGTGATAAAAGAACTTATGAAAATGTGGCGGCTGTAAGAGCAGTTCACTCCAATGATGGAATGACAGCCTCTTACGCGCGTCTCCCATGGGAAGTTTTAGATAGAATTTCCAGCAGAATCATCAGTGAAGTGAAAGGAATCAATCGAGTCGTTTATGACATTACCCCAAAACCCCCTGGAACCATTGAATGGGAATGAGATTCGTGGTACAATAAGAAGAGTGGATTCAGTTCCAGGAAGAGATAAAAGAGAATCTGAAAAGGAGAGAAGGCGTTATCACCGCTACTCTGTTCAGCTTTTTTTAAATTTTTGGTACTCAGAAGAAAATGACAAATGGCAAACCTGCATTATCAGCGATTTCAGTCTGGAAGGGCTTCAAATGGAAACATTAGTTGATCTGCAGCTTGACTCAACCGTGCTGTTAGATTTTTCTCCTTTTTCTTCCCATGCCGTTGAATCCCCTCTTATAACAGGACATATTATATGGAAAAATAAAATCCAAGGAGGCCAGTACTCTTATGGCATCTTTTTCATGGTCTCTGAAAAAGAATTTGATGGAATCCTTGAAGAACACGACAGAGATCGCGATGTCCTGGTGGATGTCCTCTCTAATCTTATTGAATCTGGAAAAGCAAGATTAAGAAAAAATTAGTCGTCATAATGATCTTCAAAAAGCGACTTACTTCACTTCCACAAATTTTCTGGATCTTTTTGTTTATCCTGTTGTTTGTCGGATACATTCCGATAGAATCCTATGCTGCCCCAAGAAATATTACCCCTGTTTATGTCAAACGCCCTCCTCATTTAACAGGAACTCTCAAAGATCCCGTATGGAAAAAAGGAGCTTTTATTTCCCATTTTATTCAATATTCACCTGATAATGGAAAACCTGCCACCATGAAAACAACAGTTCGAATCCTTTATACAAAAACAGCGATTTATTTTGGAATTCACTGTTATGATCCCCATCCTTCTAAAATTCTGGCAAAACAATTGGTCAGAGATGGAAATCAAGGAACTGATGATCAGTTTTTAATTATTATTGATCCAACTGACAGCGGGCAGAACGGGTATTTTTTTGCGGTCAATCCATTAGGGACAAAATTGGATGCCCTGGTCGGAGAAGACGGGAGTCTTGTAGATGTTAACTGGAATGGAATCTGGCATTCCCGAGCAAAAATCGTTAAAACAGGCTGGATCGCTGAAATAGCGATCCCTTTTTCAACCCTGAATTTCAGTAGCAAAAATACGACCTTGGGGATTAATTTTCAGAGAGATATTCGCAGAAAACAAGAAGTGGATGTATGGACAGCCTGGCAGAGGATTTACGGTATTTATACCCTTTCACAAGCAGGAGCAATCGGTCCTTTTCATGGAATCAAATCCACAAAACTTCAATTATTTGAACCCTACGTTTCAGGAGAGTATCAGAGAAATGTCTCAGAACCTTTTGGGTTTTATGGAACTTCCGGGTTTGACTATAAATTTGGAATTACCAGTGGAATCATGGGAAGAGCCACTGTCAATCCCGATTTTTCTCAAACTCCGGCGGATTTAGAACAGATTAATTTCTCACCGATTCCCCTTTATTTACCTGAAGATCGTTCTTTTTTTCTCGAAAGAGAAGACATCTTTAATGCTGGATTTTCTGGATTAAATCAATTGTTTTTCAGCAGAAATATTGGAATTGATCCTGTTACAGGAGCTGTTGTTCCTCTTGAAGGGGGATTAAAAGTGGATGGTTCAATTGAAAATGAAGATATTGGTGTGTTAGCGGTTCGCCAGGATGCCACTTCTCTAACCCCTCCAATCAATTATGGAGTGGAACGATTGAAGCAGAGGTTTTCATCCGGTTCTTATGTTGGATTTATCGGGATCCAGAAAGATGTTCCAGGGGACTCTCTATTAAATAATGATACTTATGGGACTGACTACAATCTTAATTTCTTAAATTCCCATTTTGGAATTGGAGGTTTTTTTGCTGAGACCAATACCCCTGGATTAAAAGGAAATAACTGGGGAGGGCTTTTGGGGGCAGATTATCAAAATGATTGGGTTAATGCTACCTTTCTTCAAGAAGATCAAGAGCCCAATTTTAATCCTGAACTTGGATTTCGGAAATTTTCAGATGACAATACAACAGATTTGAATGAAACATTTACGATCAGACCGGAAATCCTTAATATCCGCCACGTGCAATTTTTTGATGAATTTCTGCATGTCAATTTTCTGCAGGGAGAACCTTTTGACTCTGACTTTCATTATAATACGACCATTTTATTCAATGATGGCTCTTTTTTGTACTTTCAGCCTTATGATAAAACCGATTGGAATCTTCCCGCTTCTTTCCAACCCATCCCTAATCTTACAGTTCAAGCAGGAGAATATGTAACTCAGGATCGCGTTATTTCTTATAATTCGAACCCAACTTCTCTTTTTTCATATTTTTTGAGTTATTACTGGGGGAGAACTTTTACAGGACCTGAACACGGAATTAACTATGCCATCAGTATCAACCCTGGAATTCATTTTTCTGCCGGTTATTCTCACAGTGATCAAACCCTTCTATTAGTAGCAGGAAAGATTCACTTAATTCTGGATACTGACAGTTTGACTTACGCTTTTTCTCGATATCTCAACCTGCAGGTTCAGTATCAGAATGATTCTACAGCCCCTCACCCTGGCTCAGAAGATGCTATTTTAGACTGGAGATTCCGAACCTTCAGCCATCTTTATGCTATTTATATCTTAGGTCCACAATTTGTGTCATCAATTACAGGCACCAGTCCTCTCCAGGAAAACCAGAAATTTGAACTGAAGTACACCTACACTTTTTTTTAAAATTAGAGCCCAAAATGCTGGAGCGCTGCGGAAATTTTTCCTGTTCACGCAGCGCCCAATCAAAGACGATACTGACTCTTAATGTTTAAGCTGTTACTGCTGCAGGTTTCCCCGAGTTGGCAGCTGCCGGAGCAGTCGCGTACAATCCACCATTTACTGCTCCAGGCATACTCAAATAGGGATCTCCATTTGCTGGAAGATTTAAAGTCCCATTTGAATTCGCGGCATTTTTCGTCAAAAGATTAATCATCGCATTAAACGCATCCTGTCCAGTTGCTCCAGTGGCTCCACTTCCAGCCAGCTGCGCGACCTCTCCCGCCAATTTAGGATACTGCTTGGTCAAATTCACATACGTATCTCCTAAAGGAGATCCATTATCTCCCTGTGTGGCAGGCATATTTTTTATAATCTGATCTAGAGGAATTCCAAGATAATGATTTAAAAACCCGAGGAACATGACTCCTGCAGCATTCCCATCTGTTGATTGATCGCTTTGAGAATTATTATTTACCCAATCCGGATGCCCATCCTGCCACCACTGCTGAGTCACAGCACTGTTAAAACCAGGGACAAGAGCAATTTCAGGAGCAAGACTGAAAGCAGTCCAGCGACTTAAAGCCTCCCCATCAGTCTGTCCAGCATTAGCATAACTGCCAAGCTGCTCAAAACTTTCTGTTAATTCAGCAGCATATAAAGCTGTTGACAAATATTGTCTTCCAGGACTTGATGCTGCCACTGCTTTCATCAAGGAATTGACGCTCTGGTTCAATCCTGTTAATTTTTGAGCCAACTGAGCTTTTGTCAAGCTGGAGTTATTGACAACTCCTGTTAGTCTGCTTGGCGCCGCAGCAGGATTTCCAGTGGTCAGATAGGTCATTAAAGCGCGATTAGACTGTTCTTGTGAAGCAATCGCCTGTAAAAGTTGATTAGCATTAGTGGATTGAAGCCTGGGATCCGATATATCTGTCACCTTAAAGAGACCATTTGGACCATTATAAACCATTCCTGAAGTGCTTGGAAGCGGCTTTATCAAACTTGATCCAGTAGAGTAATTTCCAGAAGCATTCAAACTGTCCACAACAATCTTGTCAAAACCTGTCTGTCCTGCATCATCAATGTGAAAAGCTCCATAAGGACCCTGACTGCTTCCTGAAACATAAATCAGAGACTTGACTTGATTCCCATTTGGATCTGTAAAAACAGGAAGCTGTACACCGCCATTTAATTTTGAAATCTGACTGTAAATATAATCTGCATTTGTAAGTCCGCCCGTATCAGGCGCCGTTTTTAAAAGCTCCTGAGCCGATGGCGCTGCATCCACATCTCCTGCCACTGTGCCATGGTAAATAGAAACCTGATCCTGTGGAGAAACTCCAACAAAAACAGCTCCTGTAGGCGGGATTCCAGAGGAGCCCTGGATCGAGGTTGGGTCAATTGTAGGCGTCTGAGCCGCTGCTTTTAATGTTGACTTTGTTCCCTTTGGCGCAGAAGATGTCAAATCTGCGCCCCTTAAAGTTGAATAAATTTTCCCTGCTGCTTGAATTTCCATAACCTTACCTCCCTATTTTTTTTATTTATATGCTCTGATTTAACTATACCTGCTGAGACAGCGAGAATCAAGCTGGAAATTATGAACAGATTGTTTCCGCTTCGATATGTGTTAAATCATTTAAAAGAATGAAAAATCATGAACTTGGAGAAGAAATAAGAAAGAATGAAAAAAATTCTTTTAATATTAATTCTAGCGGCTGGGGTGTACTGGGCTTGGAGACACTGGAACGGGGTAAAAAATGCCGCTGTCACAGCCGAAATTCTGGGCAGAACCGCAAAAACATATCCTTTAGCTTTATTCACTATAAAAGTCAGATCCAGTGATAAAGAAATCCAGCTCATGGGAAAAGCCAATCAAGAAGAAGAAACGAAAATTTTTTCAATTGTCAATAAAGTGAAAGGAGTGAGAACTGTAAACAACGAGATTCAAGTAACTCATACCCTCAGAACACCAGTCCAGGTATTTCGCGATTTTAAAATAACATCCCTTGTCTTCGAAAGGCTTGTCGCTGAAGAAGGGATCGCAGGATTAAAGCTGCGTGTTCAGACGTATGATGGCACTGTCGTCCTCAATGGAAAAGTGTCCCATCAAGAACAATCTCTGCTAGCCACTCATCTAGCAAGAGAAGTAGCAGGAGTAAAAAAAGTTATTAATGAAATTCAAATTAATAAATAAAAAATCACTGTGGAGGTGAACAAAAATGGCTCGATACGAGCGATTTATCTATGTTATTTTAATTCTGGCTCTTTTATTTGTTGCCTTTAGAACCAGCCCATCCAGCGCATCTCTTTTAGAGCAGTTCCAGAATGGGTTTGTGAGTGTTGTAAAAAAAGTAACGCCGGTGGTCGTCAACATCAGCGCCCAGGGCACAGTCAATGCGGCTGCAGCCCCTTATGCAAATGGGTTTCAGGGAAACCCTTTTCAGCAATTTTTAAAGCAATTTTTCATCCCTCAATATAAAGAGCAATTTACCAGTCTTGGATCAGGCATGATCATTCGAAGCGATGGATATATTTTAACCAATGACCATGTCATTAGAAATGCGAGCAAAATATCGGTGATCTTAAGCAGCGGTAAAACTTATCGGAATGCAAAAATTGTGGGGGTTGACCCTATTTCTGATTTAGCGATTCTTAAAATTAACCCCCATCATCCCCTCCCTGCTGGAAAATTGGGAAACTCTGATCACATTCAGGTTGGCCAGTGGGCCATTGCCATAGGCAACCCTTATGGATTTCGTTCCACTGTTACAGTTGGGGTTATTTCTGCTTTAAATCGAGACATTACTGTTCATGGACAGGCGCAGGCGATTTACCATGATTTAATTCAAACCGATGCCCCGATCAACCCTGGAAACTCTGGAGGGGCGCTTGTGAATATCCACGGAAAAATTGTGGGAATGAATACAGCGATTGCCACCCCTAGTGGAGGAGATGTTGGAATCGGATTTGCCATTCCAATTAATATTGTGAAAAGTGAACTTTACCAATTGATCACCAAAGGGAAAGTCGTCCATGGGTATCTAGGAATTTATATGGAACCTCTAACCCCTTCTCTTGTTAAATATTTTGGGATTAAAAAAGGAGTTCTTGTGGCTCAAGTCATATCCAATGGACCTGCGGCAAAAGCGGGAATTAAACAGGGAGATGTTATTGTGAATTTTAATGGACACAAAGTCTCATCCCCCCAGTCGCTCTTAGATTTCACCATTGGAACTGAAGCAGGAACAAAGGTCATGATTGAGGTTCTAAGGGGAAGACAAAAATTGTATTTGCCTGTAGTGATTGGCGCTAGACCCGCAGTGAAAAAAGTGGCCACAGCAGTGAAAACCCCTTCTTTTTGGGGAATGCATTTAAAAACCATCACTCCTTCGTTAAAACAAAAATATAATCTTCAGATGGGCTCAGGGCTTTTGGTTGTCCTGGTAGATCCAAACTCCCTGGCGCAGCAAGCCGGCATTACTCCAGGGGACATCATCCAGCAGGTGGACCGCCAACCTATTAAATCTGTGGGGGAATTTGAACATCTTTTGAAAACTAACCCCACCGGACCTACTCTTCTGCTGGTTGACCATCAAGGATTTGATAGATTTATCGTTTTTTACTCGCATCCTAAATAAAAAAATGAAAATTCATTTTATTGAGAAATAGAAATCATGATGTTAAAAACAGAACCTTTGGAAATTGAGATGCTGCTTGGATTTTTTATTTTCTCAGCAGTCGCTGCCTATATCCTGCTTTTTTTAAGACGGACCAAAGCAGCGTCTCAAAAACCAACCCCAACTTTACGACAGTCCCCTATCCCATGGGAAGAACAACTCCTCCAAGAATTAAATTTTTTAGAAGGTTCATTCCATCAAGAGCAGCCAAAAGAGGCAATGGCTCGTTTCTCAGCTCTTGTGGATGCCTACGTCCAAAAAAAATACCATCTAGAAGCTTCTTTTCTAACGACAACGGAAACGGTTCAAAAATTAAATTCATCGACTCATCGAGAGGAAATCCAAAATATCACCCTCCTGCTTCAAGAATCTGACCAGGTTAAATTTGCAAAACAAGAAAAAGCTGAGGAAGCCTGGCAGCTGCTTTTCACCACTTTTAGAAAAATTTTAGGTTTTCCTTCTAGAAAAACAAAAGACAATCTTTTGACTGGGGCAGCTCATGATTGAACAATCCATCTCAAAAACCCGCGCATTTATAGATGACACGTTAGTACAAATGCGAAAAGTCATTGTTGGCCAGGAAGTTTTATTGAGAAGGCTTCTCACCGCTCTTTTAGCTGACGGACATATTTTGCTGGAAGGAGTTCCAGGTCTGGCAAAAACTTTAACCCTCCGCACCCTGACAAAAGTTTTAGGAACCTCCTTTAAAAGAATCCAGTTTACCCCGGATCTTCTACCTGCGGATCTGACTGGAACTAAAATTTACGACAGTAAAAATGGAAAATTTGAAACGGTGCAGGGTCCTGTTTTTGCGAATTTTGTGCTGGCAGATGAAATTAACCGTGCCCCTGCAAAAGTTCAAAGCGCTCTATTAGAAGCTATGCAAGAAAAACAAGTTACGATCGGTGGAGAATCCATCCCGCTCCCCTTTCCATTTTTTGTGATGGCGACCCAAAATCCAATTGAAACAGAAGGAACTTATCCCCTTCCAGAGGCTCAAGTAGATAGATTTATGCTGAAACTTGTCATTACTTATCCATCTAAAGAAGAAGAAATGATCATTCTGGATCGAATGGCATCATCAGAAATTCCTGCAATTTCTGTGGTATCTAATCCCGAATTAATTTTAGAAATTCAAAAAGAAGTTCGTGAAGTGCATTTAGAACCAAAACTGAAAGGTTATATCGCGGATCTGATTCAAGCCACTAGAAATCCATCTGCTTTCAATTTAAACTTTAAAAACTGGATTCAATACGGAGCAAGTCCAAGAGGAACCCTATTTTTAGCTCTTTCTGCAAAAGCGGAGGCCTATTTAAAGAAAAGAGATTATGTTCTACCTGAAGATATTAAAGAACTGGCTCCAGATGTGCTTCGCCACCGCATCATCTTATCTTATGAAGCTCTTGCGGAAGAGATCAAAACAGAAGATTTAATTTCTAAAATTCTGCAGAGCGTTGCAGTTCCATGAATAATCATTCCCTCATAACTTTTTTAAAACGGCTGAAAATAAAAAATAAAAGATTCACAGAAGGACTGCTGACAGGAGAGTATAAAAGTCTTTTTAAAGGACAGGGGGTCGAGCTGAAAGAGGTCAGACCCTATCAATGGGGAGATGACATCCGCCAAATTGACTGGAACGTTACTGCCAGAATGGGTACCCCTTATGTGAAAGAGCTGAGCGAAGAACGAGAACTAACTTATCTTGTAATTTTAGACAAATCCCCTTCCATGAATTTTGGAACTCAAGAAAGACTGAAATCAGAGTTAGGATATGAAATCGCTGGTCTCTTAGCTTTTCTGGCCTTAGGACATCATGACCAGTTTGGAGTCATGGCTTATGGAAAAACTGGACTTATTTATTCACCTCCTGCGAAAGGAGGAATTTTCATGCAGAAAAACTTAAACCTCTTAGAGCTTACAAAACCTGGCAAAAGCTCTTTAGAGCAAGCTCTCTATTTTCTCCAGCGCCTTTTAAAAAGAAAAGGATATATTTTCATTCTTTCTGATTTTCAAGATTCGATCCCATCCTGGCTTATAAAAACTTTATCAAAAAAACACGAAATTTTCCCCCTAATTATTTCAGATCCGTTGGAATGGGAGCTTCCTCCATCAGGAAGAATGATGCTGCGCGATTTAGAAACCAACGAACCTTTTTTTCTAGATTCTTCTTCAAAAAAAATTAGGGATGAATATCAGGAAAAAAGAGTGAACTTTTATAAAAATCTTGAAATTGAGTTTTTCCGCCTAGGGACCCACCCGGCTTTTTTCTCAACCCGCATTCCTCCTGCTGATTCTTTTCTGCAGTTCTTAAATCGTCACGCCAAAACCTCATGACTTTTCAAGCTCCTGACTTTTTGTTCCTGCTCATTTTTCTGCCAGCAGCAGTGGCTTTATACTCCTTTTATCGCAAAAAACAGAAACAGGAGACCCTGAACTTTTCCAGCATTAAAACCCTAAAACAGATTGGAGGAGAAATAAAATCCTGGAGAAGACATGGATCATTTATATTAGAGTTATTTATTTTCCTTGCTTTAATTACTGCCCTTGCGCGACCAAAAGCTGTTCTACCACTCCCCTCTAACCAGATCGCAGCAGCGATCCTTTTTGACACATCTGGCTCCATGATGGCACAGGATGTTTTTCCTTCTCGAATCGGAGCCGCAAAACAGGCCGCCGAACATTTTATAAAACATGAATCCGAATCTTATCCTGTTGGGATCATCACTTTTTCAACTTACCCTCTCGTTAGATTAAATCCAACCACAAACAAACAGAAAATCCTTTCAGCGATTTCTAGTGTCCATGCCCATTTAGGAGGCACAGCTATTGGAGATGCTATTTTTTCAGCCATGAGCCTTCTTGATGGATATCCTGAGGCGCACAAAGTCATTCTTCTTTTCAGTGATGGAGGTAATAACGCAGGAAGCAGTCCCACAATAGCCGCAAAAGCAGCAAATGAGCAGGGGATCAGAATTTATGCATTTGGGGTTGGCACAAAAAAAGGAACTTATATGCCTGGAATACCTATCAAAGTCAATCTTCAAGAAAAAACATTGAAAAAAATTTCTAAACTCTCGGGAGGAAAATATTACAAAATTAGTAATGTTATCGCTCTTAAAAAAATATTGTCAAAACTAAGCAAAAAAATAAAAATTGTAAAAAAATATCAAGATATTGCCTGGTATTTTGCTGCAGCAGGACTGCTGTTGTTAGCAGTGAAAATGCTGCTGGATTTCACTTTATTCAGGAGAATCCCATAACCTCTCAAAAACACAAAATTACTCAGTAAAACAGCTCAAAATAGAAAATCAGGAGGATAAAAATGAAATATACTTATGCTGTATTAGGAACAGGACAGCAGGGAACTGCGGCGGCTTATGACATGGCTCTTTTTGGGGAAGCCTCCCAAATCCTTCTCCTGGACAAAGATAAGGCTCAAGCCGAAAGAGCAGCTCAAAAGGTTAATGACTTGACAGGAAAAAATACGGCTCTTCCCAGGCAGATTGATGTCAGCAGCCTTAAAGAACTGATTCGAGTTTTGTCTGACTGCAATTCTGCTTTAAGCGCTGTCCCCTATTATTTTAATCCTTTTATCACCCAGGCAGCCATCCAGGCAAAAGTTAATCTCTGCGATTTAGGGGGAAACACTTCTATCGTTTTTCAGCAGCATGAATTGAATGCAGAAGCTCGTCAAGCGGGAATCAGCATTGTGCCTGACTGTGGACTAGCCCCTGGAATGGGAAATACCCTGGCAGTGTATGCCATGGAAAAAATGGATGTCTGCCATGAGATCAAAATTCGATGCGGCGGGCTTCCCCAGAATCCAAAACCCCCATTTTACTACAAACTTGTTTTCAGTATGGAAGGATTGATCAATGAGTATTCAGGGAAAGCCACTGTATTAAGAAAAGGGAAGATCACCGAAATACCCGCTTTTTCAGAATTGGAAACCCTTGAATTTGCTGCCCCAGTCGGAAAGTGCGAAGCTTTCGTCACAACAGGTGGGACATCTACCTGTCCCTGGACATTTGAAGGTCGAGTTCAAAACTATGATTATAAAACAGTTCGATATCCTGGTCACTACGAAAAAATGAAACTTTTTTTTGATCTGGGATTCTTTAATTCAGAAGAGATTAAAATAGAAGAAGCAGGTATAAAAATCTCTCCAAGAGCTGTTTTCAGCCGTCTAGCTGCTCCTGCCATGAATTTCCCTGAAGATCCTGATCTGATCGTCCTCAGGGTTACTGCAAAAGGGGAAAAAAATCAGAAACTCACTGAAATCAAACTGGATATCCTGGATTTTCAAGATTCAAAAACAGGATTTACAGCCATGGAAAGAACCACTGGATTTCCCGCTTCTATCGTGGCGATTATGCTGGCAAAAGGGGAAATTGAAAAAGGGGTCATTCCTCTGGAAAAAGCGATTCCAGGCAGCTTATTTATAAAAGAGCTCGCCAAAAGAGAAATTATTTTAAAAGAAGTTGCACAAGACCTCTCAGCCCAATAAAAAAGGGAGTGAATAAAATTGTTTTCAATCTTGAAATCTGTTATAATAGTAAAGGAAAGAGGGAAATAGAAAGGAATACTTTTCAAATGTTTACAGATGAATTCCAGGCAATTAAAAGAACTGCCGCAAAATTAACCAAAATGGCAGATAAAAAAATTGTCCATATCATTGCATTTGGTTCAAGAGTCAGAGGGGATTTTTCAGAAGAATCAGATATGGATGTCCTTGTCACTGTGCATAAAAAAGAACCGTGGATTGTATCCTTAATCAATGATCTTTTTTATCGAGAAGAGATTAAAACAGGAATCCCTTTTTCAATCGCAATTTTATCAATGGAATCTTTCAATAAAAACAAACAATATAAAACCGGATTTTATCAAAATATAACAAATGACGGGATTTTCTTTTATGGAATTAACTCGAGAAGATAAAATCGCCCTCTCAGATTTAAGATATAAAAAAAGCTTGGAAATGTTAGATGACGCGGTGCATAATTTAAAATCAAAACGATACAAAACAGCTGCGAATAGAAGTTATTATTCAGCTTTTCATGCAGCCCGTTCACTTTTAATTTTAAAAGGAATTGATCCTGCAAAACATGATGGGGTTAAAACCATGTTTTCGCTTCATTTCATTAAAAGCCGACTAATCTCGCTGGAAAATGGAAAAATCTATCAAAAATTAATGTCTTTAAGAAATGAAGCGGATTACGATGATTTTTCAGAGGTATCAGTGGCTGAATCTGAAAAAGCAGTTAAAGATGCTAAAAAGTTCATAAAAAGTACTGGTGCAGTAAGAAAAAAACTTAAAAACGACCTTGAATAAAAGGAAGGAGGAAGGTTCTCTTTCCTTCCCCCTCCATAAACAAAGTTGCTGCATTAAAATGAATCTTCTAGCTAAAAAGTCTTCGTATAAGTAATCGCAGTAGAAAAAATTGAGCCATCATCCAGACTCTGACCATATTCGAAAACATTGGTGCCGTAGTTCGGGAATGGAGCTCCACAGCCATAAGGTGGAATGGGAGAGGTGCAGCCAATTGGAAGTGAGCCTCCTACAATTCTGGGGACTAAATTATTGAATACCATATAATCAACCCCAAGTCCAAGACTGGATTTATCGGTAAACTCATGAGTAAAGTTTAAACCCCAAATATTTTCTCTGCCATTGACTGCCTGCATGATATCCAAAACCGGTTCTGCCGCAATAAATCCATCGGGGATATTAGGACCTGATGTATCGGATCCGGGAGAAAATAAGGGATTACCAAGATAAACATTTTGAAAACTTCGAGGTTCTGAATGTTGATAATTCGCGCTGATCTGCCAAACTTTAGAAACGTTAAAATTGACCCCTGCCATGATCTCTTGATCTTGATCGCTGAATGCATCATTCACTGCATTTTCAGCTCCTGCTGTGCAAGCGGGAATGGTATTAGGTCCTGCGACAGCACCAGGAGCGCACGCATAATTTTCGACAACCTGAGAGAACAGGAAAGAAGACAAAAGATTTCCAAAGGCAGGGACAGGTCCAGTGGCGCTGAAATCAGGAGGATAAACAAAATTTTCAGTCCCTGTTAAAAGCACTGGATCACTCATATTGATCTTTTGAATATAATTCCAGTAAGAAGCATACAAAGAAATTTTTTTGGCGACCGCATAATTTGCTGTAAAATCTACGGTATTGGATTGATAATGGAAAGGATAGATCCAGTAGCTGTTATCACTTTGATTATCCAATAAACGATACCCTGCCCCCAATTCTAATCTGCTGGTTGGTGTCCAATCCAAATGCAGCCTTCCGATCCACTGATTTTGAGGATCTGTTCTAAATAAAGATCCTTGAGCAAAGGTTTTCTGAATTTTAAAACTGTAATTTAAATTGCGAGTAAGAGGACCATTGAGTTCAGCCTGGGCAAGCTCAGTATTAAACGTGACAGACTGTCTTCCTGTTGGAGCAGACACAGGATATTCTCCAGGGAACATACATCCTGCCACATGAGAAGTGTAGCAGTTAGGAACCCCTAACTGAGTCAGTTCGGCTGCTGTCACATTTTCAAATCCATCTACTGGGTAAGTAATGCTGTTCGTTCCGCAGTTATCAAGAGTTCCTCCAGGGAAAGGAATACAAGGGATTGTGGCTGCAGGCTGCACAAATGAGGAGAGTCCGCTGCCAGGAGCAGGATTAAAAATAATCACTGGAAATCCGAATGGTGTGCTGGCTTCCTTAAAAGTGGCGCTCCCTTCAGTTCCTAACCCAAACGTGGTATTCACAAAAGGATCAAATGCGGTTTCAATATCAAAAAACTGATAATCAACAGTCCGCGAAAGATTGTTCTGCTCCCAGGCGCCATAAAGGGATAAAGCTTGATTCCCAAAAATGTGGCGGAAAAAGAGATCCGCATTATCTCGGTTTTGAAGAGTCTGTCCTAAAACTCCTGTATTTGGAATTTCTTCCCAGTGACCCATATCAAAAAAGGCTGCATTACTGGGACCCAGATTAAAGGTTAATCCTCCTCTGTACTGATTCACATCAAATCCTGGCTGCAGCCCTGTAGGCATATCTGTTGCATCCGCAAAAGCCATAATAGAAGCATCTAGTGAGCCGTTAAAATTGGTGGACAGTCCCCCTGTTCCAAAAACGCCATCAGAAATCTTATCCCATCTCTTCCAGGAGCCATGAAAAGAAATCTTATCGCTGATAGGAATCTGAAGACCTGCTTGATTAATGCTCCACCGCGTATCATTATAAATAAGATTCCCAGTGGGTTCTAGGTTCCCCCCTGCAGCAGTCAAACTAACGACCTGCTGATTCAACTGAGTCTGATCATTCCAACTGCGAGCCGTTGTTCCAAAGTAAAACTGATCATTTCCTGGGCTGGTATAAGCAGCTCCTTCTGTAAGAGCTGCAAGATTATTATCTCTCCCATTATTGATTTCATTAAAATTGCTAGTCGTGCTTAGATCTAGATACTGCTGACCAGTCTGGCTTCTCAGCCAATCATTCGCAAAAAAACTCAATCCATTATTGTAAGTGTACTGGAGATCATTCACTAAAAAATTGTCAATAATCGGATAAAAATACTGATTGGGGTTAAACCCATTAACAAAATTTAAAGTGTCCACAGAAGCTAACTGTGGGGCTTTTGGAACATCAGGAAATCCGAACCAGGAAGTCCCGTCAATTCCTGTTGAATTTAAAGGTTCATCTTCTGAAACTTTTCGATCAATCAATTCCGTATATTTGAAAGTTTCTTTTAAGTGTCCATCCTGGATATTGAGCAGAGCTGCTCGATTGAAGTCATCCTGATTTCGAAGATGAGCAAAAAGGGTGGTTTTAGGACCCAGCAGAGTGACAAAATCTAATGAATTCAAATAAAATCCATTCTGCAGAGGTCCATACGGATCTAAAATCCCCGAATTCCCTGTAATCGTATTCACATTAAATGAAGCATTCATTGAAACATTCGGGTTATTAGCAAGAATGGCTGCAATAATTCCATTCATAATAGAAGCCTCATTCCAGGGACCATGAATCGCCTGACTGGTAGGAACTCCATAATTGGGAATGGGGAGCCCAAAAGTTGCAGGGGGTTCTGGCAGAAAAACTTGAGCAAATACAGGCTGCACAAGGAAAATTCCTAATACTACAGTGAGCACTACTTTTTTTATCATCTCTCTCTTTCTCATCTTTCCCCTCCTTAGTGAAACAATTGTCTGATATGGTCAGACCCATGGATATCCGGATGACAATTTGTGCATTTCATCCCAAAAGTAACCAGGCCATACTGGAATGTCATGGGTTCATGACATTTAATACAAAGGGCGGGCTGGGGCATTCTCTCTAAATTCGAAAAAGGAGAGCCATGGGGCAAATGGCAGCCAATACATCCTTCTAAAGCTGTTGGAGAAGAAACATAAGGACCTGCTTCTGCTGGATGGCATTTACCACAGGCTTCAATAGAAGCTCTTGATCCCATAACTGCTGACTGCCCCACAAGTTCATTAAACATGGAACTAAAATGAGCAGCATGACAGTCTGTGCAGTTCATAATCCCTTCATTCACAGGATGATGGGTGTACATGTTAAATTGAGATTCTACTCCAGGGTGGCATTTATAGCACAGATCTCGTTCAGGGCGAATTTTTAAATCATAAGGGTTGTCATAAGTATGGAATTGATGACAGTTTAAACAAGTGAGATTTGCTCCTGCATGAAAAGAAACCATGCCTTGCAGATGGCAGGCTTGACACATTTCATTCTGGATAGGCTTTGGAAGATAAGTTGGATCTAAAATAAATTTCGCGGCATTTGCTTTCACATGAAGTGAGGCTGGACCATGGCAGGCTTCGCATTGAAAAGTGCCCGCAATTTTTTCATGAACGTCTAAATCCCACTGGGGGCGAGACAGTCCTGGTTCATCACCGGGCTGTGGGTGGCAGTCAAAACAGACCGCTTTCCCCACAAATTTTGCTTTTTTAAGATAAGCGTATTTTTTTCGGTTTTCAAGTCTAAGCCAGTACTGCGGTACTTTTCCATTTTGATTTGAGGTAAAATGCGGCCTCCTTGGAGTTATATTCCCTGCTGCTTGAGCCTTTCTTAAAAAAAGGAAACCCCCTGAAAAAATAAATAACAGCAGGAGGAGAAGCCAGAGCTTTTTTCTTCTGTCAACCTGGTTGTACCACTTCATTTCCCACCTCCAAATAGTTTTATAATTTTTGTCAGCTGCAGAAAAAGTGCGAAAATAAGAATGATCTAAATTATGTGATATAGATCATTTAATTTTTTTGTCATTCTTGAACCTTTTGTCAATTCCTTCTTTTTAAAAAAATAAAAAACCTATCTGATTAAAATAAGCTCGTACCATCGCCGCAAAAATCCAAAAATACCATTATTTAAAGTTTAAAAAAGGAATTTTGCCTTATAAAGGGTAATCAGACATAGGGTTATGGCATGATAACTGCAGAATAAATGCCGTTGCAGCAATTGAATGAAAGGGATACACTGAAGAAACAAGAATGGAAGCTCTAAATATTTTAGAAAACTTTAAAGAAGTACTCCTGGACATTCAAGAAGCCTTTTACCTATTTTTAAAAGCAATTCAAAATATTTTTTCAAAACCTTTTTATCTGGATGACCTCTTAGAGCAGCTGGATGCTATCGGAATCGGCTCTCTTGTCGTCATCCTTTTAACCAGTTTTTTCACAGGAGCTGTTTTCGCATTCCAAACTGTGGTGGTTGAAAAACAATATGGCACAACCGGTACCATGGGACAGATCGTGGCTTTTACTATGATCCGAGAATTAGGTCCTGTTTTAGCTGCTTTAATGTTTTCGGGAAGAGTCGGGTCAGGGATTGCTTCTGAATTAGGAGGAATGGTGATCAGCCAGCAGGTGGACGCCCTGCGTTCTCTTGGCGCCAATTATATCAAAAAACTCATTACTCCCAGAATTTTAGCTTGTGTAATTGCTCTTCCTCTTTTAACAGCCATAACCGATCTGGTTTCTATATGGAGCGGGTGGGTCATGACCTGGCTCAGCGTGCATCAAAGCTACCATATTTACTGGATGTCAGTGAAGCATCATATTGTCCTGCATGATCTATACTACAGTTTTTTTAAATCCTTAACCTTTGCCATAGTTATTTCTACCACTGCCTGTTATCAAGGATTAAAAACAAAAGGAGGCACAAGGGGAATCGGAAAAAGCACAACCCATGCCGTTGTCATTTCTTCCATCCTGATTATTGCCAGTGATTTTTTCTTGACCAAAGGGATCAGCTTTTTCACCCACTTAAAATTTTAACATGGCTCTAATAGAACTAAAAAATGTCTGGAAAGGATTCGGAAATCAGGAAGTTCTGAGAGGGATTAATCTAACCGTTCAAGAGAAAGAAACCATCATTATTTTAGGTGGGAGCGGCCAAGGCAAATCCACGATTCTCCGTTTAATCCTGGGACTGGACAAACCTGACGAAGGAGAAATTATCATCGCCGGAACCAATATAACTCCTCTTAATGAAGAGGAGTTAGTTCCTGTCCGAAAAACCATGGGGATGGTTTTTCAAGAGTCTTCTCTTTTTGATTCTCTCACCGTTTATGACAATATCTCCTATCGGATGAAAGAAGAAGGAAAATTCACAGAAGAAGAAATTTTTGAAAAAACGAGGCATCTTTTACAAGTAGTGGATCTTCAGGAAGAGGATGCCGTTAAATTCCCCGCAGAACTGTCGGGTGGAATGAAGCGCAGAGTCGGGATTGCCCGCGGCATGGCAGGAGAACACCAAATTATTCTTTATGATGAGCCCACTGCTGGATTAGATCCAATAACAGCAAGTCATATCGCTGAATTAATCATCAGACTCAGAGATGTGGAGAGTGTTACCTCTATTTTAGTCACTCAAGATTTAATCAGCAGTTATCAGATGGTCACCCACTGCGCTCACAAAACTTCCTCAGGGATTGTTGTAAAACCCAATACCAATCACCCCTGTGCAAATAAAACCAAACTGGTCATTTTGAAAGATGGGAAGATTCTTGTTGAAGGGGATTGGCAGACTCTCCTAAATTCCACTGATTCGTATGTTCAGGAATTTCTTTCTAGTTTAAAGATTTTATCCACGCGCTAAAGGATATTTTCTTTAGAACGGAAAAGATTCTTTCGCGATACTAAATCCACAGCGAAATAAAACTTATTGATGCAGAGGAGGGTTATTATATGCTTTCATCCCGAAAACGGGCAGTTTCATGGCATGATGTCCGGGTTGGCGGTTTTATCCTGGCAGGAATCGCTACTGCCATTTTTTTTATTTTATTTGTTAGACCTGAAAAATTATTCGTTTCAACAGTTTATGCACGGTCCCTTTTTTCTTCTGTCAGAGGACTAACCGTTGGAGCTCCAGTCATGATGTCTGGAGTTCGAATAGGATCTGTAGCAAAAATCAGTTTTATACCCCCAGGAGAGCTCTCAAATGTGACCGTAGATAAACCTCTAATGCAAAAACTGAGTAGTCTTAAAAACCAGATTAACCACTTAAGTTTAACCAATCCTGTCCAGTTCAGAAAATATCAAATTCTGTTGAAAAAATATCGGAATACTCAATCCATGTTAAAACACGTCATTGTTTTAATGAATATTTCAAAAGATAAAATTTCTTTAATCCGAGCGGATTCTGTGGCTTTTCTGGTGAATCAGGGATTTTTTGGAGGAGAAAAAATTGTCGCTATTACCCCTGGAACCCAATATGCCCACCGCCTGCACTTTGTACCAGGAGAGAATCACCTAGAAGCCATTGAAATTCCAAGCATCGAAACCGCGGATTTTAATACCATTATCACTCAAACTGCCGGCATTACAAGTTCCCTGCAGCAAGTTACATCTGAAATTGCGGAAAATGTAAAAGAAGGAAAAGGAACTCTTGGAAAACTAGTTACAAATCAATCCGTGTATGATAATTTTAACAAAGCTCTAAAAGCCACAGCAGAAGCCACTCTTTATACAGGCGAAATGCTCAAATCCATACAAGAAGGAAAAGGAACTCTTGGAAAATTTTTTACCAACCCTACGCTTTATGATACAGCAACCCATGTTATGGGAGGAATAGAACAGGGAAAAGGCACTCTGGGACATCTGCTCAAAGATCCATCACTCTATAATAACATGAATGGATTAATAAAAAAGATGAACCATCTTGCTAAAACAGCCAACGCCAAAGATGGAGCTGTTCATGAACTTTTAACCAATCCATCCTTGTATAAAAATTCAAGCATGACGTTTGCCAATGCTGCATCCCTTCTTCAAAAAATTAATGAAGGGAAAGGAAGTCTTGGAGCGCTCGCCAACAATAAACAGTTTTATAAAAATGCTTCTCAAGCCATGGCGTCTCTTGCGGCTGTTTCAAAAAGACTTCAGGATGGACAGGGAAGTCTTGGGCTATTATTAAAAAATAAATCTCTTTACAATAACTTAACAGCTCTTTCCGCTCAATTGACAAAATTTATGAAAGATTTTCGCAAAAATCCTCGAAAGTATTTAACTGTGCAGTTCAGTGTCGTCAAGATTTTCTAACGCTTGTGAGAGGTTTGCGAGCGAGCGAAATCTCAGCTCCGAAGGAGACAGCAATTTGAAGCGAGCAAAATCCTGAGGCTGAATCGCCAATAAGAAGCAAGAAGGAAATTAAAGAAAACATGAGCCAGATAAAAAACTGGATTGAGAGAATACGAGATAGATATCTGGATATCATCTTAAATTATCCTTCACGAGTGATATGGGCAGGGATTATTATTGCCTTTTTAGGGGCTTTTTATGCCTATAAAACAATTGTTTTCCTGCCTAATTTCGCAGGACTCAACAGTAATGGTGAAAGTTTCAGCCAAACTTATAAAAATTTCTCTAGAGAATTCGATCAAGAACCTCAGATCTATGTTGTGGCTCATGGGAAAAACCCAAAAGCGAATTTAGCTTTTTTGAGAGCTCTTGCAGGAAAGATAAAACCCAGTCCTTATCTAGCCACAGTCCTCTATTCATATAACATCAAGCCCTTTGAATCCTGGGCAATGGATTATCTGCCTCCTAAAGGGCTTAAAAAAATCTCTTCTTTGTTGAAGGTTATGAAACCGCTTTTGATCTCGATTCGAACGCGTGAAAATCTGGTTCATTTTTGGAAAGCGGTTTATCAATTCGGAGAAAATAAAGCGGGAAAACAGCCCCATTCCAACAAAATACCTAAAAATTTAAAATCCTACGTTTTAGGCCTTAAAGAAATTGAGGGACTTGTTTCTGCTATGACAAAAGCAGTGCAGGAAGGAGGAGTTAAAAAAAGCAGTCCTCTGCAAAATTTCTTTAACTTAAACATCAAACTCGGAAAAGATCAAAACTTCACCTTCTTAAATCATCGCATTTATTTCACTCTCAAAAATGGAAAATATGCAATTTTGTTAGCCACTCCGGCAAAAAGTAAACGCGGAATTGGACAGGTTATACCAGCAGTTGAAGTTGTCCAAAAAGAGGTAAAAAAAATTGCGCCTCTTTTTCCTGAAGTCCATGTCCACTTAACAGGCGAACCTGTCATGGGAGTGCAGGCCATGCAGGTTTCAAAACATGACATCCTGTTTGCAGGAATCCTTGCCCTCTTTTTATCAGCTTCCATTTTCATTTTAGGATTCATGGAATGGAAAAAACCTTTTCTGGCGATCATTTCGCTTTTTATCGGAATTGGCTGGTCTTTAGGATGGATTGCTTTTTCCGTTAAATATTTAAATATTTTTACGATCAGCATTTTCCCCATGCTGATCGGGCTGGCAGTTGATTTTTCAATTCAATTTATGGGCAGATACAAAGAAGAAAGAACTCTTTTAAAGTCCCCAAAAGAAGCAATCCGCAGCACCTATGTTTCAACAGGAGCAGGACTTTTAACAGCAGCTGTTACCATGGCTCTCGGCTTTTTTGCTGTGTCTCTGACAGAATACAAAGGGATCGCAGAATTAGGGACAGCCACTGGAGGGGCGCTTTTGCTCTGTTTTGTTTCAACCATGACAATCCTCCCCGCCCTCCTGCTGCTAACTGAAAATAATAAGGAGACCAAAGCAATTCCTCTTCATCTGCCGCAAATTGGAGAAAAAATGGAAAAATTTTTCCTAAAAAATGCATCATATATTGTTATAGGAGCCGCTGCTCTCTCTTTTTTCTTAGGAATAAAAGCCCAGAATATCTCATTTGATCGAGATATTTTACACTTATTTCCTCACGTCAGCTCTGTGACAACTGAATTAAAAATGATAAAAATTGCTAACCAATCTTCTTTAGTAGCTGTCATTGTGGCAGACAACCCTGAAAAGGCTCAAATTTATGTCAATCAGTTGGAAGCCCTTTCAACAGTTGGAAGAATTATCAGTCCTCTCCCCTTTATTCCTCAAAATCAAAAAGCAAAAATTCCGCTGCTTCAGAAAATTAAGAAAGAAATGTTGGGAATTCATGCTGCAGATCCAAAACCTTCCGCAGCGATAAATTTACAGGCATTAATTCAAACTTTTGAAGGCATGAAAAACTCAGTCCATAAAGCGGTTCAAATGACCAGAAGCGCGGGAGGAGCCTTTGGTTTCTTCTCAATCTTTATGTTCCCTGGAAGGTATCTGCTGCCAGGTTCATCCACTGTGGCTGAACTGGGAAAAATCCATTCTGGATTGACTTCTTTTCAAAAGGCCATATCAATTTTTTTAAAAACGATAAAAACAACCAATAGTCCAACAGCAGAGAAAGCTTTATCTTCTTTCCAGGTAAAATTTTTCTCTGAATTAAATGAAGGACTGCAATTAATAAAAAATGGAATCCCGAACCACCTGATCACTTTATCGGATCTTCCCCCTTATGTCAAAAATGAATTCATTAGCAAAACAGGTCAGAAAATCGCTATCCAAATCTTCCCCGCAACCAATATCTGGCAGCGAGCTAACCTGGATAGATTTGTGGCACAGTTAAGGACAGTGGATCCCAATGTGACAGGAACTCCAATTTTAATTTATGAAACCTTACGAATGATGCTGATGAGTTATCAACATGCTGCCTGGATTGCCTTCATCGTCATTCTGATAGTCACATTTCTGCAATTCAGACAGATCAGTTTAACGCTCCTAACTTTGACCCCTCTTGCAATTGGATTGTTATGGCTTCTAGGAACCATGGTTTTATTCAATTCCCCTTTTAACCCTGCTAATCTCCTTACTCTTCCGGTAATTTTAGGAATTGGAGTCGCTTTTGGAGTGTATGTCATCAATCGTTATCGAGAAAAAGGAGAAGCTTCAATTTTTTCGACCAGTACAGGAAAATCAGTCCTTTTAAGCGCTCTAACCAGTATTTCAGGATTTACTGCTCTTCTTTTTACCAGCAGTGGTTTAAGAAGCCTCGGATTTACCATGACAGTTGGATTATCTCTGGTTACATTCCAAGCGCTGGTCGTTCTTCCCTGCATGATCCATTTTTTCATGGGGATTAAAAGAGCGCGGGAAAATGAATAGGGACAAACTTCAGTGGAAGTAACATGATTCTTTTAAATGCAGATGATTTTGGTGCTTCGTCCGCTGTCAATCAAGCTGTGATAAGAGCCCATCAGGCGGGATCTCTTCACTCAGCCAGTTTAATGATGGGTGGAATAGCGGCCCAAGAAGCTGTTGAACTGGCAAAAAAAAATCCTGCTCTAAGGATAGGAATCCATTTGACAGCCGTAGATGGAAAAGCAGTTCTCAATCCTGCTGAGATCCCTCTGATCGTGGATAAAGAGGGCAACTTTCCTAATAATCCTGCTGTGACCTGGATTAAGTATCTTTTTAACCCCAAAGCATCAGAACAAATGCAGAAAGAAATAAAAGCACAATTTGAAGCCTTTCAAAAAATAGGTTTAAAATTGTCTCATGTGGATGGCCACCACCATCAGCATATCCACCCTAAAATTTTCAATTTGGCTGTTGAGATGGGGAAAGAACTCGGAGCTAAGTGGATAAGAGTCCCGCGAGAAGATTTAACCATTTGGAGAAAAACGCCAACTCAAAAGCAGTTCTGGAAAGCGGCTCATGGAAAAATTTACCACTGGCTGACCAGAGGGATGAAACAGAAACTCGAAAAAGAAGGGTTTTTTATCTTTGATTCCGTCTTTGGACTATTAGAAACCTTTTCCTTAACCAGTGAGTACGTTTTAAGTTTGCTGGAGATGAATTTAAACGGCAGCCACGAATTGTATTTTCATCCCGGCGCGAACTGGAATCACGATCTGGAAATACTGCTAAATTCAAAAATAATAGAAAAAATAAAGTCTCACCCAAACATTTTAACCGATCTTGAAAGCAAAATTATACCCTAGAAGGAAAGAATGAACAAAACTCTTGTTTTAGGTGTTTCAGGAGGAATTGCTGCTTACAAAGCAGCTGAATTGACTCGTCTTTTGACAAAAGCGGAATACACTGTCCACTGTGTTTTAACAGAACATGCGAAAAAATTCATAGGTCCCATAACCTTTGCCACTCTTTCAGGAAACCCCGTATTAAGTGGAAATTTTGAAGCGTCTGAATCAGGTAAAATTCAGCACATTACCCTTTCAGAGATCGCAGATCTAATTCTAGTCGCTCCTGCCACTGCAAATATTATCGGAAAAATCGCACATGGAATAGCTGATGACTTATTGACAACCCTTGTTCTTGCTTCGCAAAAACAAGTGGCAGTCTGTCCTGCCATGAATCTTTTTATGTGGGAGAACCCTGCAACCCAAGAAAATATCCAAATTTTGCAAAATAGAGGAATAGAAATAATTGGACCTGTTTCTGGAAACTTAGCCTGTGGGTATGAAGGAATGGGAAGAATGGAAGAACCCGAAAAAATCTTGGAAGAAATCCATGCCTTATTGGTAAACCATAGGATTTTCTCAGATAAAAAAATCCTTATTACCGCCGGACCAACTCAAGAACCTTTTGATCCTATCCGATTTTTAAGCAATCCTTCCAGCGGAAAAATGGGATACGCTCTTGCTAAAGCTGCTCTCCAATTTGGCGCCAAGGTCACTTTAATTAGTGGCCCTGTAAACCTTCAACCTCCCTATGGAGCAGCCATAATCAAAGTAAAAACAGCGGATGAAATGTTTGCTGCCGCGGAACAAAAATTTTTAGAAAGCGATATTTTTATTTCAGCGGCCGCTGTCAGCGACTGGAAACCGAGCCTCTTTCATTCGGAAAAAGAAAAAAAGTCAGGATCCTCAAAAATTCTTGAACTGGTTCCCACTCCTGACATTCTTGCGCTTTTATCCCGAAGAAAAAAAAATCAAATTCTGATTGGATTTGCCGCAGAAACAGAGAATTTAGAAAAAAACGCTTTAAAAAAATTACAAGAGAAAAATTTAGATCTGGTGGTTGGAAATCTCATCCATTGGGATGGGAAAAGCCCGTTTGGAGCAGATGAAAACGAGATCACGCTTTTTTATAAAACTAAACTTTCCAAATCCCTGCCCAGAATGAGCAAATTAAAAATAGCTCAGATTATCTTAAAAGAGGTTGAACAACTGCTCATCAATCCTGAAAGATAATTAAATGGAATTCCAAACAGCTCCAGAGGAAATTTCGCACCAATTTCAATATCAGCTGCAGAATGGAAAGGTGAAAAATCTATCCCTTAAAATCTGGCTGCCTGTAAGCGGAATTTCTGGCAAAAAAGAAGCATGCCCTTTGATTCTCTTCTCCCATGGGTATTTAGGAGCTGCTTCACAGTCTTTGTTCTTAACCCAATTTTTAGCAGCAAACGGATATATTGTGGCAGCTCCTGAACATACTGACGCCCTTTTCTACAACTCAATAAAACCTGTTAAATTTTTTAATATTAAAAAACCTATCCTTCAATTTGCTGAAGAAAGATTAACTGATATGAAAGCCTCTCTTGATGAACTGCTTAAAATGAACAGAACTCCAGAATCGCAGCTTTTTGGCTTGATCAATGAAAATGCTGTGGGTGCAGCAGGGCATTCTTTAGGAGGTTGGACTGCTGTAGGTCTCAGTGGAGGAATTCCAAATTACCATGAACCACGCATTAAAGCAGCGCTTTATCTCGCTCCCTTTATCAAAGACTACACTTCTAAAGATTTTAAGAGAATTCCCATCCCTCAAATGCATATTTTAGGAGAAAAAGATCTGAGCAATTTAAATTTTTTCCTCAGATTTGTTCTTTTGGAAAAAAACCTACTTAGAAGAACTGCTTATGATTACGCCAATCCCGACAAATTTCTTCTGATCATAAAAAAAGGAACCCACTTTACTTTTACAGACTGGACATGCCTGCTTTTTAAAGATATTCCAAGCTGTCAGGAAAAAAATTCGAAAGCTCGCCTTATCTTGCAGTACTCTCTTCTTTTCTTCGAGTCTTATTTAATGCATAAAAAAGAGGCTAAACAGGGTTTGCTGCAAAAGAACGCAAATCTATTCCACTATGAATATCTTTGTGATGAACATTCCCATTAAAGCTTTTAAAGTGAAGAGGTGAAACTGCGTGCTGCTCTGCATTGATATTGGAAACAGCAATATTGGATGGGGAATTTTTCAAAAGTCAAAATTAAAAACTTTTTGGAGAACAGCCACTGTTCGAGATAAAACATCAGATGAATGGGGACTTGAAGCCAGTCTATTTTTGCAAAAACTCGGAGCTGAAAAATTAATAAAAAAAATCGACGGAATTGCTATTTCCAGCGTTGTTCCTCCTCTAAATTCGCCCTTTCAAGAAATGTGCCAAAAATATTTTTGCTGCTCTCCTCGTTTTGCTGGAGAGTCTCTCAAAATTCCTCTTTCCATTTCTACAGACCATCCCGAAGAGGTGGGAGCTGATCTTCTGGTGGGCGCATACAGCGCATTTAAACAATATGGTGGACCTGTCATTGTTGTAGATTTTGGCACAGCCACCACTTTCAGCGCAGTATCAAAAAAAGGAGAGTTTTTAGGAACCTCAATAGCCCCTGGAATTGCCATTTCAGCAGAAGCGCTTTTCTCTCGAGCAGCTAAACTGCCAAGGGTTCAAATAACAGCCCCCCCCTCCCCTATCGGAAAAAATACGATCCACTGCATGCAGTCAGGATTACTGTATGGATTTGTCGGACAAGCAGAAAAGATCATTCAAATGATTAAGAAAGAATTAGGAAACAATGTAAAGGTGGTAGCAACAGGAGGGCTGGCAGACTTAATTTCCAATGAAACCGCTGAAATCCAGAAAGTAGATCCCAATCTTCTTCTTCAGGGTTTGATGCTTCTCTACGAAAAACTCTGATTCCTCAAATTTTAGGCGCATTTTCCAGGGCCAGCAAGACTCTTAACTTCCCGATAAAAAACAGCTTCAATCTTTTTTTTAATCCATAAATCGCTCTATTTTTGACAGATTTTTGACAGGGGTAGTTTATACTCTACCTTGGAGGTGAATGAAATTGAAAATAAAAAATGAAAAATTTTCTTTATCCATGAGTTTTCCTATTAAAATCAGAAATGAGGAAACTCAAGAAAAACTTGAACTACAAGAAAAGAATCTTATTGCAGATGAAATGCTGCAGGGCAGTTTATGGAATAATATCCCTTTGTATGCGGTCGAAAAACTTAAAACCGATTTATCTCCTCTTCCTCTCCACATTCTTCAAACGATGAAAAAATTTGGAATTAAAATTTTCATCACAAAAGGAAATGGCGAAACAGCACAGAGATCTCTTCTAAATTCAGGCGTTTTCAAAGAAGTCTTACCACAAAAATTTTCCACCCTGACCTTTGTGACAAAAGATCCGAATTTTCGCAGGAAACTACAGGAGATTGATGCTCTTTATCAACCTGAACTGGAAAAAAAAGTAGAAAATGTATTAAAATTAAAACCCGATCCTTCTGCCACTAATCTTCCCTATATAAATGCCCAGGAAAACCTGCAGCAGCTTTACGAGAAAATGAATCATGAGTTGGATGATCTTTCAACCGAATTTCTTCAAGAAAAGATCTTGATCAGAAGAGCTGACTTTTTAAGTTTTGCTTTAGGGAATAAAGCGTTTGGAGAAACCATTGCCATGTATCACGGTGCTTCAAACCAAAAAGAGATTAAAGAATATTTAAAAAGCGTTTCAGACCTTAATCCCGATATTGCAAAAAATGACAGATCTAGAGATATGTCTAAAGAATACTTATTTTTCCCTGATTTTTGTTATGCTGCTCAGCCAGGCACAGATAAAAGACTAGTGATTTCAGGTTCAGACTATCATGCCGTGAAAGAATGGGAATCTCAAGGGTCAGAATCCGTAATTGAGGGGATGTATATCCCTTCCTATAAAACTGTTTTTTTAAGGGAAGAACAACTTGGCACCTCTTTTGGCGGAAATAATGTGACTCTGCACGAAATAGGACATGCGTATGAAGACGCAGTAAAAAATTTAGATCCTGAGTATTATCGCCGCTTTGACGAAATGAGACTGAAAGCTAAACATAGTGCAGACTGGAATGAGCAGGTGATTACTCTTTATGCGGGAGAAAATGCAAACGAGTTTCTTGCCGAATCTTTTGCGGCTTGTTTTTCGGAGCGAAACCGATCAATTTTGAAAGGAATGGATGAGTCATGGTTTAATTCTGTTCAAAAATTCATTTTACATGCAAGGGATATCGTTGGAGATGTGACTGCAGCACGTGGTCAATGAGAAATTCGAATGTGGATTACTGGTAAACCACCTGGAATTTTATGCATCAGAAATAGGCAGAAAAGGAGATCAAGAAGAAAATCGCAAAATTTAATTTATGCTTTATGCGGTTTCGCATTTACAGAATCTTGAGTCTGAAGCTATTTTTGTGATTCGGGAAGCAGCAGCTGAATTTGAATCCTGTTCACTTCTTTTCTCCGGAGGAAAAGATTCGGCTGTCATGGCTCACCTGGCGCATAAAGCATTCTTTCCATCTGCCATTCCATTTCCTTTTATTCACATTGACACAGGCCATAATTTTCCAGAAGTTTTATCTTTTCGAGACCGATTAATTCAAAAGTTAGGGGTTAAACTGATTGTGGGGTCTGTAGAAGAAACGATTCGGGAAGGAAAAGCTTCTGATCAGAGTACAAATGGCAGCAGAAATCAAATTCAAAGCATTACCCTTTTAGATACGATTGAAAAACATCGTTTTAACGCCTGTCTTGGGGGAGCGAGAAGGGATGAAGAAAAAGCCCGAGCTAAAGAGCGTTTTTTTTCTCATCGAAATGAGTTTGGGGAATGGAATCCAAAAAATCAAAGGCCTGAACTCTGGCATCTTTTTAATGCTCGAAAAAAACAGGGGGAACATTTTAGAGTTTTCCCCTTAAGCAACTGGACTGAATTGGATGTGTGGCAGTATATTCTTCAGGAAAATTTAGAGCTTCCATCAGTTTATTTCTCTCACACCAGAAACTGCGTGAAAAAAAATGGGGTCATTTTAGCCCATTCTCCCTATCTCGCTCTAAACAATGGGGATAAAGTAGAATCCTTGACTGTCCGATTTCGAACTGTAGGAGATATGACCTGCACAGGGGCAACCCTTTCAAAGGCTTCCACAGTGGAAGAAATTATTTTAGAAACTGCTTCTTCTCGTGTTGGAGAAAGAGGGGGACGCGGAGATGACCAATTTTCTGAAACCGCGATGGAAGATCGGAAAAAGGCGGGGTATTTTTAATGGAAATATTTCCTCTATCTATTGATGCGCTGCAGGAGAAGCTTTAAGTGGAAAAAGAGCTTTTAGCATTTGCCACAGCAGGAAGTGTGGATGACGGGAAAAGCACCTTAATTGGCCGCCTGCTGTATGATACCAAATCCCTTTTTGACGATCAGTTAATTCATGCCGAAAAAGCCAGCAAAAGTAAAGGACTTTCTTTCACCGATCTAGCGCTCATAACAGATGGATTGAAAGCGGAAAGAGAACAGGGAATTACCATTGATGTGGCTTACCGTTATTTTTCCACTCCTAAAAGAAAATTTATCATTGCTGATACCCCAGGACATATCCAGTACACCAGGAACATGGTCACTGGAGCTTCTACTGTGAATCTGGCGCTGGTTTTAATTGATGCCAGAAACGGAGTTGTGGAGCAGACCAGAAGACATGCTTTGATTTCTTCTTTACTGAAGGTTCCTCATCTTTTAGTGTGTGTCAACAAGATGGATCTGGTGGAATGGAAAGAAGAAATATACGAGAAAATTGTTCAGGAATTTGATGAATTCTCAGCTCGTCTAGGTGTTTCTGATATTCAGTATGTGCCGATCTGTGCTTTAGAGGGGGACAATCTAGTTGAGCCTTCTTCTCGGATGACATGGTATAAAGGACCGACACTTCTATGGATTTTAGAAAATCTGCATATTTCGAGCGATTATAATTTAATTGACTGTAGATTTCCTGTTCAATATGTGATTCGTCCTCAAACCGTGAATCACCATGATTATCGAGGATATGCCGGAAAAATTGCGAGTGGAGTGTTTAAACCAGGGGATAAGGTTACTGCCCTTCCCGCCGGTTTTTCTTCCACGATCGCCGGGATTGACTTTTATCAAACAAAACTCCAAGAAGCCTTTCCTCCTCTCTCTGTTGTCATTCGATTAGAAGATGATTTAGATATCAGTAGAGGGGATATGCTGGTTCGTCCGAACAATCTCCCTGAAGTTGGACAGGATTTGGATCTCATGATCTGCTGGTTCTCCACAAAACCTCTTGTTTTAAATGGAAAATACTGGGTCAAACATACAACAAAACAAGTGAAATGCGCGGTGAAAGAGATTCTTTACAAGATTAACATCAATACATTACATCGCATTGAAGACAACCTGACAATTGAGATGAATGACATTGCCAGAATTAGAATCCGCACTTCGCAGCCTGTTTTTTGGGACCCTTATTCTAAGAACAAAACTACTGGCAGCGTTATTTTCATAGATGAAGTTTCCAATGAAACCCTTGCAGCTGGCATGATCTTGTAAAACTGCATCAAATTTAATATTTAGGGGTCAATTCTGGATGATCGTTTACACTCAAACTCATCGCCCAGCGAGCCTTCCATCATTTCACCGTTTGGTTGACACGTGGCCCGCAAGCTTCAAGCCGTATTTTTTTGCAAGCTTTTCTGATTCTTTTTGTGTGGGAGGACACGCTGTTCTTCCTTTCCGCTCAGCTTGGCGCTCAGTTCGTACTCGGTGAATCCACTCCAGGGAAGGAGTTTCCCATAACTCTTCAGCTTTATCTTGTTTCCTCATGACGCACCTCCAATGGTGAGACAATGTCAATCAGCGGAAAGCCAAACCGCAAGTTGACACTATTTGCATATTCCGCTGAAAGTCGCCACTATTTAAAGTCATGGCTGCCACTCTCGGAGCGGAGCGACGCTGACATCCTCATTTCTCAAAATTAGTGGCAGACAAGAATACCTCCTGCAAGTGGTCAGAGTCAGGGTGATTCTGTGGAAGAGGTCACTGCAAATATTCAAGGAAGTCGCTGAACTTTATATTTCAACCGCACAGACTAGCCGATCCAGGCTTCTTTTTACAAAACTTTAGTTTGGGAAAGAATAGCTGGACAGCACGGCGGGATCAAAAAAAACACTCCTCAAAACATCAGGCAAATTTTCGCCTCATTTTCAAGCCTATTCCTGGAATACAGAAAAACAAACTCTTCCCAATGATCCTGCCCTTCGTCTTTTCAAAATAACAGTAAAGAGTCCAGAGCACACAAAAATTTCATTTGAACGAATTGTGAAAAAATGAAGGGATATTCCCCTATTTTTGAGAATTTAAATACCATGAGTACAAAAGAAGAACTTCTTCAAACCATAGGGAAAAAAGTTACTAAAAAAGAATTGGAAGAATTTTTAGAAGATATTCACCTCTCTAAAATGGCGGAAGAAGCTAAAAAAGAAAAACATAAAGGAAGACCTTACGAAGAATTTAGAAGGGAAATATTGGGTTAATTAATTGTTCAAGGTTAAATCTCTTCCCTCTTTCGAAAGAGATTTTAAAAAACTTCCACAAATTGCTCAAAAGAAAATTGACCATGAAATACTAAGTTTTTCTTCAAATCCTTATCCGAAAAACTCTAAAAAGCTTGTTGGACAGAAAGCTGCATATAGAATAAAAGTAGGGGATTATCGCCTGATTTACGAAGTTGATGCCGACCAGCATATTGTCTATCTGCTGCGGACCGCTCATCGCAAAGATATTTATCGAAGCCTTTAATTATACTGCAGGATTAATACGACCTTATTTCTTCAACGCTGACGCCCAGCTTTCTGGCAAGTTTTTCAACTGTTGATTTTCTAGGGGCCACTTCACCGCACTCAATCCTTCTGACTTCTCTTTCATCAAGATCGGGAAAATCATTTTGTTTCAATCCTTTCAAAACGCGCAGACGGCGCAGGCATGCCCCGAAGCTTTCATCTTTCTCAGCAAGTTCGGCTCTTTTCTCACTGCGGTAAGGAGGATCAAATTCATAGAGCACTGCATCAACTGATGCCTCATAATCGCCGAATTTGAGGGTTTGTCCAGAATCTTCAATGGAGAATTTTGTAAAGTCTGGTTTCACATTTATGCCGCTTGGACGAAACGTCGAAAATGGCGCAGCTAATTTGCTCAAGTCACCTCGAACGAGTATCACAGTATGAGTCCTCTTATCAATTTTGCCGCCAATGACATAATTCTCAGCATTTTTACTTCTAATAATCTCTTGAATTTGATTCACGGGAAGAGACGTATCTCTAGGAATAACAATGACTTCTTTGAATAAAGCTTCAAGAAGGAATAGTGATGGTACAGGTGGATCAGTAATAAGCACGATCGTTATTCGCTTTCTAACATCGTTTTGTTTTCGATAAAACTTCTCAGAAGGCAAAGCAAAAATACTTGTCAGGAAGTCATGGTTATTCACGATCACTATGGACTGGCCTTTAGTGTGAAAAAGGAAATCCACAATTTTTTCTTCTTGAATAAGCTTAAATGGTGAATAGCTCTCTTTCCGAACTTTTTCCGAGACAAGCAGTGTCATGATTCTTGCTCCATATCTACAGGATTGTGCGGATACATTTTGTCCCATTCTGTTGTTAAAGTGCGCTGGTTAGCTGTAATGTATTTCAAAAGTTCCTCAGAAATTTCCCGATGATGTGGGTTTCGATCAAGAAATTGCTGATCGCGCAGTCCCCACCGCCAGGTCTTCAGTCCTTTAATAATGGAGACGTGGGGAGGTTCTGCTCGTTCTTTATCGCGAATTTTCACTTTCCATCCTTCCTTTTTTAGTTCATTCGGTAAAGTCAAATTAAAAGACATTACATAAAGTCCTTTTTTATATTAACACAAATAGGACATTTAGTCAAGTTTTAGAATTGCCAAGTATTTTGTTGGTTTTTATACTAAATTAGAAGACAAACCTATTATTTTTGTACACTCTGCCCATCCACTGCATTGACCTGTACTTTATGGGAGATCGAGGGGAGACTTTTCAGCAGATCTCCAACACTGATCCCTGAAAGGTTTTCCAGAATCGCTGGAACTTGGGATAAAATGGTCGCCACTTCACCTGTGATTTTGCTGGCTCCAAGTCCATTTCCATTGGTCCCATTTGAAATAATGGTAATTTTATCCACTTTAGCAAAACTGGATGAAAGGCCTGTGACCATGTCAGGAAGGGCTCCTAAAAATTTATCCAGAATAGCAGCTTGATTGTATTCCTGGTAAGATTCAGCTTTCAGTTTCATAGCCTGGGCTTCAGCCTGTCCTTTTGCTAGAATAATGTCAGCCTGAGCCTGTCCCTGGAGTTTAGTAGCCTGAGCCTGGGCATCAGCATCAACCACGATTCTTTTGTTATTGGCTCCTGCCAGAATTTCAATCTGCTGCTGCTCAGCTTCTGCAGCCAGAATGGTTTTCTGTTTATCCGCTTCAGCAGGTCGAACAACGGTAGCAATTAATTCCTGCTGTCTTCTGGCTGCTTCCAGTTCCTGAACTTTAACCTCTTCCTGTTTCTGGACCTGCTGAATTTTAATCTGCTCACTCATGACTTTCTGCTGCTGAATATTCATTTCAATTTCATAGGCTTTTTCAGCATCTGCCTGCTGCCGTTTAATATCAGCGGTGTACTGCGCTTTCTGCACTTCAAAATTCCTCTGGGCTTCCGCTTTTTTCGTGTCAGCTACAGCTTGAGCCACAGATGTTTCTTGATCAGCCTGAGCTTTTGCTATTAAAGACAGCTTCTGGTTCTGCGCCTCCTGCACAGCCGCTTCTTTTTCTGTTTCTGCTTTTCTGATAGCAACATCTCTGGCTGCTTCAGCTTCTTTGATTTGAGCGTCTCGTTTAATGGCAGCCACATTGGGTTTCCCCATGTTTTCAATGTACTGAAGTTTGTCTCGCACATCTTTAATGGTGAAAGAGATGAGTTCAAGCCCCATTTTATCTAAATCCGCGTTAGAGGTTTCCTGCATTTTTCCGACCACAACGTCCGGCTGCTTCACAATCTGCTCAACAGTTAACTGTCCCACAACTCCTCTGAGATGTCCTTCCAGCACCAGTTTAATAATTTTTTCTCTTTCATCATCGCTTTTGCTCAAAAACTGCTGGGAAGCTTTTAAAATGCTCTCAGGATTAGCTTCTACTTTAATCTGGGCTTCTGCTTCCACATTGACTCCAACCCCTTGTGTGGTAAAGAGATCCTTATCAGGAGCCACATCAAAACTCATGAGTTCAAGAGAGATTTCCTGGGCTGTCTGCACCATTGGCATGATAAAAGCTCCAGCTTTTGTTATGATCTGCGCTCCACCCATCCCATAGCGAATTAAAGCTCTGTTGGGTCCAACTTTCCGATAAAGATTAGCAAGAGTGCCTAAAATAAAGATAACAACAAAAACAAAAAGTAGTGGAACAAGAATATAAAGTGGAATACCTAACATAAATAGTCCCCTCCTAAATTATCTGATTTTCAAGATGCAACGGTTTTTGAACGAAAAGAGCAGAAAAATAGAATTTTTTTCATTGACCTTGCTAAAACTTTACCCTTAATATTTCAATACATTATGTTAAAGTCTAAATTTAATACAAAGTTTGAAATTCCTTCTTCTAATCTTGAAGCGGATGCTGTTTTTTTTCATCTGTCGAGTTTCTCTTTTCGTCTGACATAAATTTTTCATAAGGCTGCACCCATGTCATTCCTTTTTCATGCTTAAGAATCACTACCTGGACTCCTTTTGCAATCTCTTCTCCATCCACACTCCTAGCTGCGCTCACAAAAGGAGAACCATCTCTATCATAGCTCACTTCACCTACTCCATTGGCAGGGATCCCTGCTGAAACTTTCGCCATATTTCCTGCTTTATCCGATAATGAAGGATCCATGGGCTGATCCCCTATGGTATAAAGTTTTCCCATCCCCCAGAAAACAATTCCTCCCCCAATGATCCCTGAAAGTGTTGAAATCAGATCATCCGGAAGAGCAGGAATAAGCAAATAATAGTGCAGTAGAACACCTGATCCTCCAAACCAGGTGAGAAATGCCGAAATCGTCATCGCATTAAAAGGGGAAATCCCGTCTTTTTCTACTCCCGATTTTCCAAACTTCGCAGAATGGCTGCCTGTATTCCCACTATGGGCTGCCTGAACTGAATGGCCTGATGGACCTCCATGAACCCCATGACCAGCCTGGACACTTTGACCCGCATGGACTCCATGGATTCCGTGAAACCCATGGGATCCATGTCCTGTAAATGGTAGATGCAGTCCAATGGAATGGGCAGAGCCCATTAAAAATGAAACTGCCGAGAAGAAAAAACCTGTAAAAAATATTCCCAGATAAATTTCGTTTAAGGAATTCATAAACTAGAAATTAAAACTGAATAAGGGAAAGTCCTTTCAATTTAATTTTAAATCTAAATTTTGCGATTTTACAAAAGTCAGATGAAGGGTTTCTGCGATCCAATAGAAAACAGTTCAAGGGTTGTGATTTTTTTTAAGAAAGTAGAGGTGCATCATGATAACTGAAACACGATGGGAAGCTTTGAGACAAACGGATCCAGACGTTGCCTCAGCGATTCAAAATGAACTGGAAAGGCAGAGCAGTGGTTTGGAATTGATTGCCTCTGAAAATTATGTGAGCCGAGCTGTTTTAGAAGCCCAGGGTTCTATTATGACAAATAAATATGCAGAAGGGTATCCAGCAAAACGGTATTACGGCGGGTGCCAATTTATGGATCGAGTTGAAGAGCTTGCAATTCAAAGGGCAAAACAACTTTTTGGAGCAGAACACGTGAATGTACAGCCCCATTCTGGAGCTCAGGCAAATATGGCGGCTTATCTTTCAGTTTTAGAGATTGGAGACACGATTATGGGGATGAGCCTTCCCTGCGGCGGCCACTTAACCCACGGCAGTCCTGTGAATTTTTCAGGAAAATTTTTTAAAGTTGTGGCTTATGGAGTCGAAAAAGAAACAGAACGGATCAATTTTAAAGAAGTGAGAGAACTTGCCCATCAACACAAGCCAAAAATGATTGTAGCAGGACATTCTGCATATCCTCGTGTGATTGAGCCCGAGCGTTTCCAGGAGATCGCTAAAGAGGTAGGCGCTTATTTAATGATTGACATGGCCCATTTTGCAGGACTTGTGGCTGCTGGGATTCATCCTAATCCTGTGCCATACTGCGATTTTGTAACGACAACCACTCATAAAACTTTAAGAGGACCCAGAGGAGGTATGATTCTCTGCCGATCAGATTATGCCCAAAAAGTAGATAAGACAGTTTTCCCTTTTTCTCAAGGTGGCCCATTGATGCACGTTATTTCAGCAAAAGCCGTGGCTTTAAAAGAAGCGTTAAGCGATGAATTTAAAGAGTATCAGAAACAAATTGTTAAAAATGCTCGCCAGTTAGCAGAGGGTTTGAAATCTTATGGATTTAGACTTGTTTCAGGGGGGACAGATAACCATTTGGTTGTTGTTGATGTTGGCGCCGCTGGGATTACCGGTAAAGCCGCTGAAATTGCTTTAGGTGAAGCTGGAATTACGGTGAACAAAAACGCTATTCCTTATGATTCCAAACCGCCGGCTGTAGCCAGCGGCATCAGACTTGGAACCCCGGCTGTAACCACCCGCGGCATGAAAGAAAAAGAGATGGATAAAATTGCGGATTGGATTGCTCAAATTTTAAAAAATTTAGATCGACAAGACATTAAACTAAAAATTCATGATGAAGTAAAAAAAATGTGCGATCTATTTCCTCTAGATGGAAAATACTAAATGGAACCTAAATTTGCGGTTGTTGCCATCGGTGGAAATGCTATCATTCTTGAAAACCAGGTAGGAACCATTCAGGAACAGTTCGTCAACTGTGAAGAGTTTCTAAATCCAATTGCGATTTTAGTGTCAAAAGGATGGAAAATTGTTTTAACTCATGGGAACGGGCCCCAAGTTGGAAGCGCTCTTCTCCGTGTAGAGTTAAGCAGAAAACAGGTTTATCCTCTTCCCCTGGATATTTGTGTTGCTGACACACAGGGAGGGATGGGGTATATGATCCAAAATGTTCTGGGAAAACTCCTAAGCAAATTAAAATCGAAAGTCCAAGTGGCAAGCGTTGTGACTCAGATAGAAGTTGATCCCTTTGACACCGCTTTTAAAAAACCAACAAAACCAGTAGGTCCCTTTTATACAAAAGAGCAGATTGAACATTATGAAAAAGAGGAGCGGTGGATTGTTGGAAAAGATGAAAAGGGAAGATGGAGACGCCTGGTCCCATCCCCAAAACCAAAGCGAATTTTAGAGACAAAAATCATTGAAAAGCTGGTTCATGAAAATATTCTGGTTATCTCCTGCGGAGGAGGAGGGGTCCCTGTCATACGTACTCAGAATGGATATAAAGGGGTAGAGGCTGTCATTGACAAGGACCTAGCTTCAAGCCTTCTTGCCAGTGAACTCGGAGCCGAAATGCTCATTATTACAACAGGGGAAGATCAAGTTGCTCTGCACTATAAAAAATCAAATCAAATTTTTCTAAATTCGATGGCTCTTGAAGAAGCAGAAAAATATTTAAGAGATGGTGAATTTCCCCCTGGCAGCATGGGTCCAAAAATTGAGGCTTCAATTCAGTTCATCAGAAAAGGAGGTAAAGAAGCTTTAATTACGACTCCTGAACATCTGCTGGAGGCTCTAGAAGGAAAAACGGGAACAAGAATTAAAGTTTAGCTGAAGGTAATTTCATTGATTAATCCGAAAGGGTCAATAAAAATATGGATGAACTAAATTCTCAAAGTGAACAAGAAAAAAATTTAACTCTTCTGCCCAAAAAGAAAGGAATTATCTACTACCTTATCATTAGCGTTTTAGGGTTAGTAATTTTTTTTATTATTAGCTTGTTTGTTTCCCCTTATTTTCATCCAACTCATCTGGTGACAAAAGTAGGAATTATTACCAATGTGGAAACTTATGGGGATCCTGTGTTTAATCAAACTGTTTATATCCTGACTTTTCAGGATGGACAAGTCATTTCTGTGAAAACTCAAAACTCAGTTCCTTTTTTAGTTGGAAAGCCCATTGAGATCATTTACATTAAGCGCGGACACGAACTGTATAATATTAAGTATCTTCAGAAATAAAACGCCATCTGAATATCCACTAATCCCCTGCAGCTGCGGATTAAAATTTTTTCTGTATGCGATAATCAGTTCACTTCAAAAAGGATTAATTTCCTTAAACTTGAAATCATTCCATCATGGAAAAAGAAATGAGACAAACCCTGGAATGGCTCCAAAACAAAGGGGCTGAGTATGCTGATTTTCGAATAATTTCCAGGCAGTCTGAAACCCTCCTGGTTAAAAACCAGAAAATTGAAAGACATATTGAAAATTCCGATCAAGGATTTGGAATTAGAGTCCTATATTCTGGTCACTGGGGATTTGCCTGTTCTTATAAAGTCTCACCCGATGAATTTTTAAAAATATCCGAAAAAGCTTTGAAAATCGCTGAAAGCGCTGCAGAAGCAGGTGGAGAAAAAGTTATTCTGGCTCCCCAAAAACCTGTCAGAGGAACATGGAAAACATCTTATAAAAAAGACCCTTTCCAGGTCTCAAAAGAAGAAAAAATCGAACTTTTAATCCAGGCCAGCAGAGAAATGGAACTCCCCGAAATCCGAGCAACAAAAGCCAGCATGGATTTTACTAAAGAGAAAAAAATATTCGCTAACACAGAAGGTAGTTATACTGAGCAGGAATTCATTATCAGTGGAGCAGGAATTGAGGCAATCGCTGTTTCAGGTGAAGAACATCAAGTGAGATCGTATCCCAATTCTTTTGGCGGCAATTTCTTCCAGGGAGGTTACGAATTCATTGAAGCTTTAGATCTGATCAAAAACTCTAAAAAAACAGCAGAGGAAGCGGTCAGTCTCCTTCATGCAGAACAATGTCCCGAAGGGAAAAAAACGGTTATTCTAGATTCCAGCCAAACCGCTCTCCAAATCCATGAATCCTGTGGTCATCCTACGGAATTGGATAGAGTGCTGGGAATGGAACTTGGATTTGCAGGGGGTTCTTTCTTGACTCCTGACAAACTTGGTAAATTTAACTACGGCTCAAAAATGGTTACCATTGTGGCAGATGCTACTGCTCCAACAGGGATAGGTACTTTTGGATTTGATGATGAAGGAGTGCCTGCGCAGAAAACCGCTTTAATTAATGAAGGTGAATTTTCAAATTATCTCTCCAGTCGAGAAACAGCTCCGAGATTGAGAAAGCTCTTAAAAGACACTTTAGGCGAAGAAAATACCTTTGGAAAATCGAATGGAACCGTGAGAGCAGAAAGCTGGAATAACCTTCCATTAATTCGAATGACCAATATCAATTTAGAACCAGGTGATTGGTCTCTGGATGAAATGATTAAAGAAACAAAAGATGGGCTGCTTTTAACTACAAATCGGAGCTGGTCCATTGATGACAAAAGATATAATTTTCAGTTTGGAACAGAAATAGCGCATGAAATTAAGGATGGATCTTTAGGAAAACTTTACAAAAATGCAATTTACACAGGAATGACTCCTGAATTCTGGAACAGCTGCGATGCCGTCGCCAGCAGAGAATTTTGGCGGCTCTGGGGACTTCCTAACTGCGGAAAAGGAGAACCAGTGCAAACCATGTTTGTCGGCCATGCAGCAAGTCCATCCCGTTTTCAGAATGTTCAAATAGGGATCGGCAAATGGTAAAAAGAGAACAACTCGCGCAGCGATCCTTTCCAGAATGTCCGGTATAGAGGTTGTCAATGATAGGAAAAGAAAAACTTTTGTCATTCTTGAAACAGGGGCTGAGAAAAGCCCGTTTCCCACAAACTGAAATTTTCGCTTATGCTCAAAATTTACGAGCCATTCGATTTGCCAATTCAACAGTTCATCAACCCATGGAAGAAACCAACGTCAACTTTGGCGTTAAAGTGATTCGAAACGGAAAAATTGGCTATGCTTCTGTCAATGGTCTGGATCTGGAACGTCTCGCGAACGCGGTTCAAGAAGCCGAAACAAGCGCTTCACTTCCGCAGGCGCTTCCCTATCTAGAGTCATTTGCCGAGCCAAAACCCATTGAACCAGTAAATAGTTTTTCCAGGCTGACAGATGAAGCAGAATCCAGCAAACTAGTGGATAAAGTCAAACTGATGTTTAAACACGGAAATGGAACAGGAGGAACTTTTGCAGGAATTCTCTGGTCAGTTTCAGGAGAAACAGGAGTTTTAAATACGAATGGAGTCGAACTTTATCACCCTTTCACAGCAGTCAACTGCCAGGCTGTTTTTACAAAAGAGGATCTTTCCGGATTTTCTGCTCAAGCAGCTTCAGATTTGTCTAAAATTGATCCTGAAAAAATTGCCGATGCCTCTGTGCACCGAGCTCTCCGTTTTAAAGAAGCTCATTCTCTTCCGCCCGGAGAATACACCTGCCTTCTAGATGAATATGCCACTGCAGAACTGCTGCTGTATCTTGCTTATATAGCTTTCTCAGCAGAAGCGGTTGAAACAGGCAGCAGCATCATTGGATTGAAACAGGGAGAGAAAATAGCAGATTCCAAAGTTACGATTTCAGATAATGCATACAACCCCTTAACGTTTCAATCCCCATTTGATGTTGAAGGGGTTCCCCGAAAAAAAGTCGTTTTCATTGATCGAGGAATCGCAAAATCAGTGGTTCACGATCGATTTACCGCTCACAAGTTTAAAACTGAAAGCACAGGACATGCTGTCCCTTTTGATTTCAGCGAGGGTCCTCTCCCCCTTAATTTAGAAATGGCTGAAGGAGAAAGTTCAAAAGAAGAGCTGCTAAAACAAATCAAAAGAGGACTGTTGATTACACGGTTTCATTATATTCGAGTGGTTCATCCGTTAAAAACCATGGTTACCGGGATGACAAGAGACGGTGTTTTCCTGGTTGAAAATGGAGAGATCGTTTCTCGCATTAAAAACTTCAGATTCACTGAGGGAATCTTAAACGCTTTTTCAAAAGTAAAAGCTGTATCAAAAAATAGAAAACTGGTGACTTTTGGAGAAGTTGGATTTCCAGCAGGTATCCTGGCTCCCAAAGTTCTGACAGAAAACTTTTCCTTTACAGGCACAACTCATTTCTAAGAAACTTTTATCGCTCATTCAACTGAACAAAAACTCGATTCTTAGGTCCAATATACTCAGCTCTTGGACGAATTAAACGATTATCGCTGTATTGTTCTAACGCATGAGCAGTCCATCCTGACATTCGACTCACAGCAAAAATGGGAGTGTAAAGATCAATAGGGATTCCCAATATCTTATAAACTGCTGCAGAATAACAGTCAACATTGGCATTAATCTTCTTTTCCTGCCACATCACTTCTTCAATTTTTTTCAACATTTCATACCACTTCAATTGATTTAATTTTTCGCCTAACTCTTTTGCCATTTTGCGAAGATGGGTTGCTCTTGGATCCTCTGTATGATAAACCCTGTGACCAAATCCTGGAATTTTTCTGCCCTGAGACAACTGTTGATGGACATAAGATTCGCAGTTAACGGTATCCCCGATCTCAAGAAGCATTTTCATGACCGCTTCATTTGCTCCTCCATGAAGCGGCCCTTGTAAAGCTCCGATCGCGCTTGTAGCTGCTGAATAAATGTCAGCCAGAGTAGCTGCTGTAACTCTAGCCGCAAAAGTGGAAGCGTTCAATTCATGATCCGCATGGAGAACAAGAGCCATATTAATCGCTTTAATTGAAGTGTCATCAGGTCTTGTTCCTGACATCATGTATAAAAAATTCCCGGCAAAACTTAAATCTTCTCTTGGAGAAACGAAATCAGAGCCCTTGCGAATTTTCTCAAAACCAGCCACAAGAGCAGACGTTTGACCTAACAAGAAAACAGCTCTTTTTTGATTCGCTTCAAGAGATTTATCTTTTAAAGTCTCATCATACATTCCGAGAGAGGACACGGCTGTCCTTAAAACTGCCATTGGAGAAGCATTTCTTGGAAAGCGCTTCAACAATTCTTTAATACTCGGACTTAATTGACACGCTTGAAGAAGGTCATTGGAAAGGCTGTTTAATTCCTCTTTTTTAGGCAGTTCCCCATGCCAGAGGAGATAAGCAGTTTCTTCAAAGCTGGCGCGCTGCGCTAAATCATGAATATTGTATCCCCAGTAAAAAAGTTCCCCTTTTTCTCCATTCACTTCACAAATTCTAGAATTCCCAGCAACAACACCTTCAAGTCCTGATTTAATCGCTGAACTACTGGAATGATCCCCTGCCATGTTATCCTCTACTTTTCATATTCGGGATTTTGAAGAAATTCCTTCTCTAATTTTACGATCTTAATCATAATAATAGCAATTTTTCTGCCTTTTAAAAATCAAGCGCTTTTCCACTGAGTTTATCAAAAAAATGCAGATCCTCAAATTTAAAAGAAAAAAAGAGCTCTTGATTCACTTGGATCGGCATGGAAGGACGAACCACAGCAGTCAATCTGTCTATTTCTCCTTCTCTGTCTGTTTTTTCTGCTTCCCATTTCAAATAAACGTACGTCTCAGAACCGAGCGGTTCTGTCATTTCGACAAAAGCTTTAAATCGAGCCTCTCCACAAGGATCAGCCTCCAGCAGCACTTTATCCGGTCGAATTCCTATCACAACTTCTTTCCCTTTATATGGCAGAAGATTTTCCTCTTTTTCACGGGGAATTTTTATTTCACATTTTTTTACAGCAACACAAAGTTCATTTTCTTTAGACATAATGATTCCGTTAAAAAAATTCATCGAAGGTACACCAATAAACCCCGCAGTAAACAAATTTGCTGGAGAATGATATAAGTTTAAAGGTGTATCAACCTGCAGCAAAATTCCGTCTTTTATAATAGCAATGCGATTCCCAAGTGTTACAGCTTCAGTTTGATCATGGGTCACGTAAAGAATGGTCGCATTTAACTTTTCATGCAGTTTACGCAGCTCTACCCGCATTTGAACTCGAAACTGAGCGTCTAAATTGCTTAAAGGCTCATCCATCAGAAAAAGCTTTGGTTCCCTCACAATAGCTCTTCCCATTGCTGCTCTCTGTCTCTGCCCCCCTGAAAGTTCTCTGGGTCTTCGATCCAGTAACATTTCAATGCCCAGCATAGAGCTTACTTCCAAAATCTTTTTTTCAATTTCCTTTTTAGGAATCTTTCGAAGCTTTAAACCAAAAGCCATGTTTTCAAAAACAGTTAAATGAGGATAAAGCGCGTAATTTTGAAAAACCATGGCAATATCTCGATCTCTAGGAGGCAAATCAGTGACGTCATTTTCCCCAATAAAAACCCTTCCTGAACTCGGTTCCTCCAGCCCTGCAATCAATCTAAGCAGAGTCGTTTTCCCGCACCCTGAAGGACCAACCATGACCAGAAATTCCTGATTTTTAATCTCAAGATTAACGTTTTGAACAGCAACACTTTTACGATACGATTTAGTCAAATTTTCAAGGATAACTTTTGCCACTCAGATTTTTTCTAAAATCAGAAAGAAATTCCTACGTTGCCTGTACCCTCGACTCGTCAGTCGAGATGTCAATTAAAGAAACTGGCCAACCCCATTCGGACCCCAAAGCGTATTTTCTTCATTCTGCTGCTGGGTATTCAAATCATTCATCCATTGAGTGTAGTAAGGCTGCAGCTGTTTGTCTAAACTTTGAGCCGAATTTTCTTCTTGCTGAATTTGAGATTTTAAACTGTTAATCTGGCTGTCCAGCTGTTGAATCTGGGTTCTGTCGCTCTGAATCTGGGGTCCAAGCTGCTGCTCATCTTGGGCTAATTGAGCCTGATCTTGAGTTAACTGCTGATTAGCTAAGCTTTCTACCTGGGGATTAGAAGGCTCACTAGCAGAATAAGAAGCAGTTCCACCCGTGCCTGCCGCGCCGCCCACACCACCTGTACCTGAACCGCTTCCTCCACCACTTCCCCCGCCACCAGTGCCAGAACCTGAACCACTTCCAGAACCTGAACCAGTCCCGCCAGTCCCGCCAGCGCCGCCAGTCCCGCCTGTGGCATTTGCGTAAACGTTCATCGGCCTATTTTGAGCCAGAATTTCTTCATCCTGGCGGATCAAGCTCTGATCATTGGAAATCTGAGTCTGATCCGAATTTTCTTCTTGAGATAGATCTCCAAGCTGCTGATCATCCTGCTGCAGGCTCTGTTCATTGCTCTGAGCGGTCTGAGAGATATTTTGCAGTTGACTGAGAAGATTTTTCACGGTTGGATTATTCAACAGCTGCTGTTCAGGGCTCTGCTGATTTAAAAAATTTTGAGCTTCATTACTCAGCTGCACATTATCAGTTGTTGTTGGATTGAGCATGCCAGATAAAATATTTTGTTCAAGCAGGGTTCCCCACTGCGCCACCTGTGTTGGGCTGTTGCCATAAGGGTTAATTTGATTGTTGATGGTGCCCATTTTTCCCAATTCCTCCAGGAACTCATGTTTGTTAAAATTTCATCTGATATGTTAATTTTAACAGACAGGTATTGAAAAAATATGAGCAATTTGTTAACAAATTGTAAATTCTACGAAAAACTCATTAATTCTGACACAGCTGCATTTCCATAAGTCCCTGTTTCATTCACCTCAATTGGCTTTCCATTTCCTCCCAAATTTTTAGGGGTCAAAATAACATTTGAAACAAGGCTGCCTGTATTGTTCTTACTCTTGCCATTCTGCTGCTGCTCTTGAGTAATTTTCACAATCGTATGATTTACTGCTTGAAAAGCTAGACTAAAAGGAGAGCCAGCAATACTTCCAGTAACAAGAAAAAAATCTCCTCCCAGAACTCCTTGGGAATTAAACAAAGCTTGAGCTTGATAAGATTTCCCTTCAATGTTTCCTTTCATACTGACTCCACCTGGAACTGCTGTAAGAGTCTCATTTACAGGCACTCCGCTCTGGCTGGTAAACTGCATAATTCCGTTTTGCGCTGGCTTCCCAATGATATTAATTGGCTCACCCGCATAGGTCCCGGTGATTTGAACAGAATCCTGCTGAAATTTCATTGTATAATTTGTAGCTTTTCCATCAGTGGTTCCAGCAACCTGAACATTTGGAGTTCCATTTTGCCCTTGTATTAATAAAATAGGAAGATTATTCGTTGGAAAATCAATTAATGCGGCTGGTTTCATAGAATTAACCCCTCCTTAAAATTTATATCTGTAAAATCCCCTCTAACAGAACCACTCACCCGATAGAAATGCTCTCTCATAATTAATAATGTTACTTCAATAATGTTCTAGAATCAAGCTGACAAATGTAAACTATTTTTTAAGATTCAACCAATCTCGCGTAATTATTGGAAAATTTAAACTTGACAGATAAGTAAAAGTCCCTGAATCAATCCGTCAGATTTAACAAAAATTTAACAATTATGAAATTTTTTATCAATAATTACGGTGTATAATATAGCCATAAAGATTAAAATAGTTGAGGTGAAATTTAGTGACAGCAGTAGGAAATCAAATCGCATCAGTAGCCCAGAGCCAGGTAGGTAATACCAGTGGTTGGAATTACACAAATGGACAAAATCAGGCATGGTGTGATGATTTTGCTTCCTGGGTTCTTCAAAAAGCAGGTTATCAGGGATATGGAAGCCAGGCTTATGTTCCTTCCAGTGTGGACTGGGCGAAACAGCACGGACTCTGGATCCCTAATCAAAACGGGAATACACCTCAAAAAGGAGATCTGGTTGTTTTTGATTGGAATGGGGATGGAACTGCTGATCATATTGGAGTTGTTACTGGGGTCAATCAAAATGGCTCAATTAATGTAGTTTCTGGAAATACTGATGCTTATGGAAAAACAGGGGGTGAATCCTCTAATTCAGGTGCTGTAGGAGAAGCTAATTTCAGTTTAAATGGCGGAGACATCATGGGATTCATCAATACTGCCAATGGAAAAGGCTCCGCACTTGGAAATGCTTTTGCCTCACAGCAGGGACAGGGATCTCAAGGCGCTCAAGGAGCCTCCGGGGGACAGGGAAGTTCTGGTACCCAGGGACCTGTAGATACAGGAGTAAATCCTGCAGCAGCACTAGAATCGAATTTGATGGGGATCCTGGGAGGAGCCCTTGGCAGTGGAGCTATGAATCCTTCTCAATTATCAGGGCTGGAAAGCGCTCTTGGAAATTCAGGCGCTTTTGACTCTCCAAACAATGTAGGATCCTATACTTCAGCTCTCAACAACCCACAGAAACAGGGGATCATTCAGTTAGCAAAACAAGTGGCGCAGCAGAACGGAATACCTGTCAATATCTTCCTGGCAGTCATTGATCACGAAAGTGGATTCAATCCAAGCGCCCTTGGAGACCAGGGGATCGGCGGAAAAGTGAATGGGAACTATGCCAGTGTTGGTTTAGGTCAAGTAAACACCACGGCTCATCCGGATTTCAATGTCCAGCAAGCTCTTCATGGAAATAATGGACAGCCAGACGTTCTCTATCAATTAGAATACTCTGCCCGCATGTTGAAACAGCTGCATCAGCAGTACGGATCATGGCAGCTGGCAGTCGAACATTACAATGGCTCAGGACCTCAGGCTGTGCAGTATGCGCAGAATGTCATGGGACTGGCGAATCAAATCGGACAGAATCCATCTGCTCTGGGCTAACGTCTCGCCCAACTTTCCGCAGACCAGCCGGCAGTACCTCACTGACAGGGATGACTCTCTGCTTCAGATTTAAGGTTTTAATTTGGCTTTACAGTATTCTCTGCGCAAACGGGCAATAGAAGCCAGAGTAATACCTTTAGGACATTCGATTTCACAAGCCCCTGTATTGGTGCAGTTTCCAAATCCTTCGTTATCCATGGCTTTTACCATATTCAAAACTCGCACCTGCCTTTCAGGTTTTCCTTGCGGCATAAGGGCTAAATGAGAAACCTTTGCAGAAACAAACAAAACGGCTGAAGCATTTTTACAAGTTGCCACACAAGCTCCACATCCAATGCATGTGGCTGCATCAAAAGCATGATCGGCGTCTTTTTTAGGAATCAAAATACTATTAGCCTCTGGAGCTGAACCGACATTCACAGAAACGAACCCCCCTGCTTGCAGAATTCGATCAAAAGCAGAACGGTCAACCACTAAATCTTTAATGACAGGAAAAGCTTTAGCTCTCCATGGCTCAATCGTAAGAGCCTCGCCATCTTTAAAATGTCTCATGAACAACTGACAAGTTGTCGTTTCTCTTAATGGTCCATGGGCTCTGCCATTGATAAAAAGCCCGCAAGTGCCACAGATGCCTTCTCTGCAGTCATGGGCAAATGCTACAGGATCCTCCCCTTTTAAAGTTAAATCTTCATTTAAAACATCCAGCATTTCTAAAAAAGACATTTCTTCAGAAATCCCAAAAACCTCATAATTGACAAAACTCCCTTTATCCTGGGCGTTTTTTTGTCTCCAAATTTTTAAGGAAAACTTCATTTGTAACTCCTGGCAGCCAGATGTATCCTTTCAAATTTCAACACTTCTTTATGCATTTTCGGGGGGTTGTCACTCCCTTGATACTCCCAAACAGCCACATGAGAAAATTTTTCATCATTTCGTTTTGGTTCATGCTCTTCTGTTTGGTGTTCAATTCTAAAATGACACCCGCAGGACTCATCCCTTGCAAGGGCATCCATGGCTAATAATTCAGCTAGTTCCAGAAAATCAGAAACTCTTCCAGCCTTTTCAAGAGATTGATTCAGAGACTCATCTATCCCATTCACTTTTACGTTTTTCAAAAATTCTTCTCTCAAACCTTTTATCTTATCAATGGCATCCTTTAAACTCTGTTCACTTCTGCTCATCCCAACCCCGTCCCACAGCACTTTTCCTAATTCTTTATGAAAATCATCAACGGTTCGGTTTCCTTTAGTGGAGAGAAACTTCCGAACCTGTTCTTTCACTTTGTTTTCAGCTTCTCTGAAGTTCGGATGATAAACATTTTTCTTTTCAGTGCCAAGTTCTGCAAGATAATTACTTATCGTGTAAGGAATAATAAAATATCCATCGGCAAGTCCCTGCATTAAGGCACTGGCACCAAGCCTGTTTGCTCCATGATCGGAAAAATTGCATTCCCCTAAAGCAAATAATCCTGGGATCGTTGTCATTAAATTATAATCAACCCACAATCCCCCCATACAATAGTGAATCGCTGGATAAATTCTCATTGGTGTCCGATATGGACTTTCTCCTGTGATTCTTTCATACATTTCAAAAAGATTCCCGTATCTTTCGGAGATAACTTCTTTTCCCAGTCTGTTGATGGCATCAGAAAGATCTAGATAAACGGCCATTTTCCCTCTCACGCCTCTTCCCTCATCGCACACCTGCTTAATGGCTCTTGAAGCCACATCTCTGGGAACTAAATTTCCAAATGCGGGATAACGATTTTCTAAAAAATAATCTCTGTCAGTTTCAGGTATCTGTTCAGGAGAGCGGTTGTCATTTTTATTTTTAGGAATCCATACTCGTCCATCATTCCTTAATCCTTCACTCATCAGGGTTAATTTTGACTGATTGTGGCTTGAAACAGGAATACAGGTAGGATGAATCTGAGTAAAACAAGGATTAGCAAAAAAAGCTCCTTTTTTATATGCTCTCCAGATTGCGGTTGCATTTGAACCCTTTGCATTGGTTGAGAGATAAAAAATGTTTCCATAGCCTCCTGAGGCTAAAATAACAGCATGAGCAGCATAAGATTTAATTTCTCCAGTGATTAAATTGCGAGCCACAATCCCTTTTGCGCGGCCGTCAATAAGCACAATATCTAACATTTCATGGAAAGGAAAAACCTGAACATTTCCCAATGTGATTTGTCGGCACATTGAAGAAATTGCGCCTAAAAGCAGCTGCTGTCCTGTTTGTCCACGAGCATAGAAAGTTCTTGAGACCTGCGTACCTCCAAAAGAACGATTATCTAAAAGTCCGCTGTACTCTCGGGCAAAAGGAACTCCTTGAGCAACCGCTTGATCAATAATAGCCACGCTCAATTCAGCCAAACGATACACATTAGCTTCCCTTGCTCTGAAATCACCACCTTTAATCGTATCATAAAAAAGACGATAAACACTGTCACCGTCATTACGATAATTTTTCGCGGCATTGATGCCTCCCTGAGCCGCAATGCTGTGCGCACGTCTGGGACTGTCCTGAAAACAAAATGATTTAACCTGATAGCCTAATTCCCCTAGACTTGCCGCTGCAGAGGCTCCAGCAAGACCTGTGCCAATCACAATAATCTCAAACTTCCGTTTATTAGCAGGATTAACTAATTTCAGGCCAGCTTTATGGCTGCTCCACTTTTCTTCCAACTTTCCTTCAGGAATATGTGAATTTAGTTCCATTAAGATTTCCCTTTAGATCCACTGAAAATCTTGACATTTTTGTGGACCATTTTTAAATGTGAATCTCTTATCCTGCTTACCTGACCAAAATAAGACGTCTCTACAGCCGTGCTGCTTTTAGCAAAATACAAATATATTGGAATAAAAATGAAACCCGAAAAAATTAAAATAACAAACAAAAGACCTGCTCTCTGAATCCAGGGGAAGAAAACAGGATGTCTGAAACCAAAAGACTGAAAAGAAGATTGAAATCCATGAATTAAATGGAGGCCAACCCAAACAAGACAAATCACATAAAAGGCGCAGTACCACGGATTATGGAAAATCGTTTTAACGGCAGCATACATGGAAGGATAATCATGAAAAAAACGCTGACTGATCAGAAAATTGTAAAGATGAACGCACAAAAAAATAAAAATGATACCTCCTGTAATTTCCATGTATCTGGAAAACCAACTTGAGTTTTCAGAAGCTTTATTAACAGCATAAGGAATCGGTCTGGCAGACCGATTTTCTTTTGCCAAAATAAATGCCATGACAATATGAATAACAAAAACTCCCAACAAAACAAATTCAATGATACGGATGATCCAACTGGTTTCCATAAAATGACTGTAAGCATTAAAAGCAGCGCCGTTATCATGCCTCAACAAAAGGAAATTACCTCCTAAATGAACGACTAAAAAGAGGCAGAGAAAAAGTCCTGTAAATCCCATGATAAACTTTTTTCCAACAGAAGATAATTCAATAACGATTTTTCTCATAAAATTGTGTTACTGCAATCACTGGACAAATCCTTCATTCAAGAACTCGAACAAGCACAATGGTAATGTCATCTCTAGTCTGTTCTTCTTTTTCATATAATATTAAAATTTCTGAAATTAATTTTTCCTGCAGTTCAGGAAATGGCAGGTCTTTCCACTTTTTTAAAATTGAAGAAAGTCCTTCTTCGCCTAAGACCTTCCTGTCTTTCATTTTTACTTCAGTCAGTCCATCTGTGTAAAATAAAAGCAAATCACCCTGAGACAAGAAAACAGACTCTTCTCTATAAATATTTTCTTCCGCAGCTCCCAAAAGAGCTCCATTCGTAGGAAGAAAATTATAATCGTCGCTTTTTCTTCGGTAGTGAATAAGTGGCGGATGCCCTGCATTTACATAAAAAAGCTGTTTGCGAGAAAGATCCAAGGTGGCAAAGCAATCTGAAACAAAAAGACCGCCTCCATTCATAAAAACAATTTTATTAGCCATTTCCATTAATTTTGAAGGACGAATGTACAATGAAGGAGGGAATCTAAAAATATATTTCGCTGAAGAGGCTAATAGAGCAGCAGGAACCCCCTTTCCTGAAACATCACCAATATTAATCGCTAAAGTTTTATCCCTTAACAAAAAACAGTCATAAAAATCCCCTGCAACTTGTTTAGCAGGAATCAATTTCGCGGATAATTCAATACCTTTAACTTTAGGAAGAACCTCTGGCAGCATTTTCTGCTGAATAATTTTAGCCAGTTCTAAATCTTTTGAAATTTCATCTTTTATTGGATCTCCAATTCTAGAAAAATCAGAAACATGGGAAGCTGTCTCAATCTGAAAAATTAAATACCATAAAAAGAGAAGAAGAGGATATTCTTTCTGCGCATCATTCTTATTTCTGATCTTTCGGAATAAGATTTGAAAAGATACACAAACCAATAAAAGCACAGCAGCAGGAACAAGGAATAGAATTAGATTGAATACAACTTTATCAACCATGCTTCACCCAGATCGTTGTCTAATAAATTTAATGTCATGAAGCCAGGCTAGCTTCTACCAAATCTTTAAGATGCTCTACAAAATTGCGATTACTGACCACAATTTCACAGCCAATAGTTCTTGCCCTGTTAAGAATTGAATCTGTGTGTTCTCCAAAACCGATAACTGGAATCCCTTCTGTTTTATCTGAACTTTTAAGTTTTTCTAAAAGAGTGATTGTGTCCATTTTTTCAAGACAAAGGTCAAGAATAACCAGGACAATCTGATTTTTTCCGAGCAATTGGAAAACTTCCGCTGAACTAGAAGCAGTCAAATACTCAAGCCCCATTTCTTTTAAAGTCTGTCCAATTTTTGTTGTAAAAAACAAATCTGTTTCTATGACAAGAACTTTTTTAAATGACATCTCGCTCATTAAATACAACTCCTCATACACTCATCCTGCCGCAGCGGCAAACTCTTATCATGATGGATCCAATGCCTTTTCTTGATAAACATGTTTTTCCGCTTTTCCACCTGGAACCCAAAACGCTGAGACAAAAGAAAAAATTGACCCGGCAAAAGCAATCATAAAAACATCATGAAGAGCCAGAGTCATTGCACCTCTAGCAGATTGAAGAGTCGTTAAAGAAATATGAAACTTAATTGGATCTAAAAGTTTTTTCGCATTTTGAAAAAGGTTAAATAAATTTGTTTTTTCTCTCAAACCTTCTTCTATTTGAAAAAACATAACAGATCCCATCAAACTGACGCCAAGAGAAGATCCGATCATCCGAAATAAAGTTAAGGCTGATGTTGCAGAACCAAGATTCGTTTTAGGAACACTGGTTTGTACTGCTATCATCAAAGGAGACGTAACCCATCCCATTCCTGAACCCAGGATAATGACTCCCAAATACAGCGGCCAGAAACCTGAAATCTTATCCATAAACATCAGAAGAGAAAAACCTAAAAGAACAAGTGTGGTTCCTGAAATAACAACAGGACGATATCCAATCTTTAAAATCAGTCTAGAAGCGACTCCAGAGAATAATACCCAGAAAAACAAAAGTATCGTTAAAACTACTCCAGCTCCTTCAATTCCCTTTCCCATCACTGTTTCGACATAGAGAGGGAAAAAAGCAAGAGAGCCAAAAAAAGCAAATCCTGAAAAAAACTGACAAGCGGCAGCAGAAGAGAAAATTCTAAACTGAAATAATGAGAATGGCAAAATTGGCTCAGCAGTATTCTTCTCATGTAGAAGAAAAATAAATAGAAAAATTAAAGCAGAACCAAATACCATGAGTCTCCACGCAGATAAATGAAGATTTCCTTCTTCAGGGAGAGCAATTTCAAAGCCTAACAGTCCTAAGATTAGAAGCCCTCCCCCAATATAATCAATTAAAAATCCAGAAGAAGCTCGTCTAGCTCGTTTTTCAGAATCTTCTGCTTCAAGAAGATTTTTGAAAACAAGCCATCCTGAAATAACGCCGAATGGAATATTCACAAAGAAAACTAAGCGCCAGGAATACTCTGTCAGCAGCATGCCAAGAGGAGGACCAATTAAACCGGCAATTCCCCACATGGCGCTGAAAAGAGGCTGTATTTTAGCCCTTTTTTCAAGAGGGAACATCTCTCCCGCTACGATAATACTAAGGGGAAGCACTCCCCCAGCCCCAATTCCCTGAATGGCGCGGTACACAATCAGCTGCAGCATGCTCGTTGAAAAACCTGCTAAACCTGACCCTGCCAAAAAGAGGATTAAACTAAATAAATAAAGTTTTTTCCTGCCATACAAATCTGAAATCTTTCCAAAAAGAGGTCCTGTAACCCCTGCTGTTAAAATATAAATTGCCATGGGCCAGCTGTAAAATACTAATCCATGGAGATCGCCAACAATGGTGGGAAGAGCTGTTGCCACAACTGTGGCTTCCACAGCACCCAGGAAAAGTCCGAGCAGAACACCAGTCAGAACCAATCGAGACTGTTTAGAAGAAAGCGGTGCGATTCTCATTTTATTCCACTCGTACAACGAAATCTTCAGGAAGAGCTTTCAAAAAACGATGAGCGGCTTTCTCGAGATAATCTTTTTCTTTTGATTCCATTGTCACTTTAACCCGATATTCAGGATTATGAAGAACTGGATAAGAACCCAGAAGCAAGCCGGGAAACTCAACCACTAACTGATTCATATATTCTGCCAGGTTTCCTTCCTGAGTTCGAACATAAACAATTTTTAAAAAAAACGGAGATCCTCGAAAAGTCTCTTTTACTGCTTCGAATTTCTCCCTCAAAATTTCAGGTATTCCAGGAAAAATATACACATTCCGAAACATAACTAAAGGAAAAGTAAGACGTTCCTGTCCGAGAAGTCTGCTCCCATCAGGAACCTCAGCCATTTTCAATCTGGCATCATTCAAATCCTCTCCATACCAACGATTTAAAATTTTGGCTAAATCGGAATTCCGAACAATTTTTACACGAAAAGCATTTGCAATCCCTTCAATTGTAACATCATCATGAGTAGGGCCAACTCCTCCTGAAGTAAAAACAAAATCAAAGCGATTTGAAAAATCGGAAACTTTTTGAGAAATAACAGGAACCTCATCAGGGACAACGGAAATTTCTCTAACATCCACCCCAAGCGTTCGAAATTCCTGACAAAAATAAGGAGAATTAGTGTCAACAACTTTTCCTGAGAGAACTTCATTCCCAATGACGATAATCCCTACTGTCATTCTTCATCCAACGGAATATAATCAAGGGAAGGTTTTTTGGTTTTTTGACTATTATCTTGCAGGAGAGCAAATCCTGCCGGTTTCTCACTCAAACTTTTTAGCAAATTTTCCAATTCCAACTTTTTTCTTTCCCATACTTCTTTTGTAATATCACCTGTGATCAACTGGAGCTTAAGCTGCTCCAATTTTTCTGCTATTTCAGTTGTACTCTCAAGGGACTCATTTCCTGGTTTATCTTTTATTCCAAGTTCTGCTTTCACAGGTTCCTGCACTTTCACAGGTTCCTGCACTTTCACAGGCTCCTGCATTTTCACAGGCTCCTGCATTTTCACAGGCTCCTGCATTTTCACAGGCTCCTGCATTTTCACAGGCTCCTGCACTTTCACAGGCTCCTGCACTTTCACAGGTTCTTTTGTCTTTACAGGCTCCTTTGTTTTTACAGGCCCTTTTGTCTTGACAGATTCCTTTGTTTTCACAGGCCCTTTTGCCTTGACAGGCTCCTCTACTTTGACAGGCTCCTGTACTTTGACAGGCTCCTCTACTTTGACAGGCTCCTGTACTTTGACAGGCTCCTCTACCTTGACAGGCTCCTCTACCTTGACAGGCTCCTCTACCTTGACAGGCTCCTCTACCTTGACAGGCTCCTCTACTTTGACAGGCTCCTCTACTTTGACAGGCTCCTCTACTTTGACAGGCTCCTCTACCTTGACAGGCTCCTCTACTTTGACAGGCTCCTCT
>JAJYZB010000016.1 GCA_021800275.1 bacterium | reverse complement strand
ATGGGTGAGGGGGTAGGAGGAGCTTGTTCTTCCCTGATGGGTGAGGGGGTAGGAGGAGCTTGTTCTTCCCTGATGGGTGAGGGGGTAGGAGGAGCTTGTTCTTCCCTGATGGGTAAGGGGGTAGGAGGAGCTTGTTCTTCCCTGATGGGTAAGGGGGTAGGAGGAGCTTGTTCTTCCCTGATGGGTGAGGGGGTAGGAGGAAGAACTTCTTCTACTATTGGCGCAGAGGCCTTAATAGGAGGTTCGAGCTCAGTTCGCGGAGCTGGCACAAATTGTGGTATTGATGCCGTTTCTGGATAGATGCCAGCTTTTTTCATTTCTGTTACAATCTGCTCAATGCTTTTTTGATCTCCACTTTCAGCCGCAAGTTCTTTGGCGTTTTTGAAGAAAAAGTCAGCTTTTCCTTGTTCTCCTTTTAGCACTAAAAGTCGAGCGATTTTTAAATTTTCGAGGTAGGATTTTGGTTTTAATTCAAGCGCTTTTTTATAGTAGTAAATGGCTTCAGAGGATTTGTTTTCCTTTTCGAACCAGCTTCCAAGAGCAGTCAGAGTATCCCAATCTTTTTCTCCTTCTCTGATCGCTTTTTGAACGAGATTTCCTGTTTCTTCCACTTTCCCTACTTTTTTATAAAGTTCAGCGGCTTTTACATAAACCGAGCTTTTTTCTTTTGCAAGAGGAACAGCCAGGGAAAAGATTTCAAGAGCATCTTCTATTCTGTTGAGCCTTTCATAAAATTTTCCGACTTCCTCTAAGATAAGAACATCCTGTGGTTTTTTCAAGAGGGCATCTTGATATAATTTTTCTGTTTTTTCGAGATCTTCCAACTTTTCGCTCAGCCTAGCCATTTTGAGGAGGAGTTCAGTTTCATCTGGCGCAGATTTGCTTGCTGCTTGATAAGTATCAAGAGCCATTGCTAGTTTTCCTTCAGATTCATAGGTTTGACCCAGAAAGTAATTGACTTTATAAGAGTTGGGTAGCATTTTTTGAGTTTTTATTAAAACCGCTTCTGCTTTTGGGAAATACTTCATTTTGAAATAGGCGATTCCAATATTTGCCAATAGTTCTCCACTGCCGGCTCCCGCGGTTTCAGCTTGTCCAAAACAGGAGTCTGCTTCTAGTAAATTTCCTGAAAGCATCCAGCCTGTTCCTAGAGCTAGAAGAGCTTCTCCCCATCCGGGTTTGACAGTCACAGCTTTTTTTAAAAACTCAACTCCTTGTTGGAGCTTACCTTTGGTTTTGATGTAATAGTTTCCAAGTCCGTAAAGGGATTCAGGGTGTTCCGAGTTAATTGCCAGAGATTTTTGATAAGCTTCAATGGAATGATGGGTTTCATCAATTGCATTGTACGCTTTTCCAAGTAAACAATAAGCGTTGGCATCATTTGGATTGCGGTCTAAATGTTTTTGAAGCTCTTTAATGGCTTCAGCAATTTCTCCTGATTCAAGCAGAAGGGAAGCATAATGAAACTGTATTTCAGAATCGTGCGGGTTTAGGCGATTAACGATTTCAAGTTCTTTTAACGCCTCAACTTTCCTATTCTCAGATAAATGAATTTTCCCTAATTCATAGTGGCTTCTTGGGTCCTCTGGGTTTAGCTTTAAAGCTTCTTGAAATTCCAAGATCGCTTCTTGAGTTTTTCCGATTCCTTTATAAGCCAGCGCCAAATTGTAGTGAGCAAATCCATCTTGAGAATTTAGTGAAAGCACCTTTTTGTAAGCGTCTATGGCATCGTCATATTTTTTTTGATGAAGGTATGCTTCTGCTATATGATAGTGTATGTAAGGATCTAGAGGGTTAAGTTCCAGAGCTTTTTGGAAGTTTTCAATGGCTTCTAAATATTGTCCTAATCGAAGTTCGATCAATCCTAATTGATAAAACGCTTCCCCAAATCTTGAATCCAGAAGAATACATTTTTTATACTGGTTGGCTGCCAGATCGTACCTAAAAAGCGCTTCACAAGTTTGAGCCAGGTGAAAATGGGCCTTTTTGTTTTTTGGATTTAAATCAATGGAAGATTGGAAACTCTTCATGGCTGACTGAAGTTTCCCTTGTTTCTGATAAATTTTTCCGAGGAGCAGATGATATCTGGAATTGTCTTTATCCAGTTCCACTGCTTTTGAAGCGGCTTGGCTGGCAAGAGCGATCTTGCCAGTTTGCAGGTAGGTTTCTCCTAAATTATTCCATGCTTCGGGGAACTTTGAATTGATGGCAAGAGCTTGCTGGAAATGTCTGATAGCTAACTCGGGTTGATGAAGAGCTTGATAGACCAAGGCGGCTCTTGAGTAAGCTTCCCAAAAATCATTTTTTAATTCTGTGGCTTTTTTAAGATGCTGCAGACTGGAGTCCAGTTTTCCCAGAAAAAAAAAGGCAAGTCCAAACTTGTAGTGTGCATAAGAGTCATTCGGGTTTAAAACAACTGGCCTTTCAAATTTCAGCAGCGCTTCTTCCACAAGAGCTTTATAAAACAGAGCCAGATCGGGATGAAACAGGAGTGAAGAGATGTCAGGGTCAATATCATAGGCTTTTTCCCATTCTTTCAAGCCCATTTCCAGCGCTTCATTCTTGGCATAAATAAAGCCTAGATTAAAGTGAGAAGACGCGTGGTAGGAGTTTAAGGAAACGGCTTTTTCGAATTCTTTGAAAGCGAGTTCGAATTCATCTTCATCTGCTAGCGCCATCGCCAGCCCGAAATGGGATTCAGGGTCCTCAGGATTGAGAGAAACAAGGGCTTTATATTTTTGCAAAGGATAGCTTGTGGAAAGTTTGGTCCCCATTTAGTCTTTTTTTCTTTATTTTTCTCGTAATTCCCTTTTAAAGGTTTGATTTATGCTGTGAATTTGTCAAAGGAGCGTGATTGAGCTGCTGGCTGTTACACTAAAATTTAAGATTTAAGTTTTTCGTGTCAGAGGGGAAAATTTAAAAGCAGCAAAATCAAAAGGGAGAGTTTTTGAACATTCATCCTGGCAGATGCCAGAGCTATTATACGAAGGAGCTGATATTCATGACTCCTCTTGAGTGGAAAGAAGATCGAGTTTTGATTCTGGATCAAAGGAAACTGCCACTTGCAATTCAGTGGGTTACTGTAATGAGCGCAGATGAGATGTCTTTAGCTATAAAAAACATGGTTTTAAGAGGCGCGCCCTTGATTGGAATAGCGGCCGCTTATGCTCTTGCGCTTGAATCAGGGCGTGAATTTTCAAGCCCTGAAAAAGAGTTGGAGCATTTGATAGCAGCGGGAGACATTCTCATTAAAGCAAGACCCACTGCTGTTAATTTGAAATGGGCAGTCAATAGAATTTTACAAAAGGCGCTTGAAGCTTTTCAAAAAAATGAAGACATTAAAACAAAAGTAGTTATAGAAGCCCAAATGATTCATGAAGAGGATCGAGTGATGTGTTCCACAATTGCGCGGCATGGATCTTTTATTCTTCCTGAAGGCGTTGTTCTAACCCACTGCAACACAGGTTCCCTTGCGACTGGAGGTGAAGGGACGGCTTATGCTGTTTTAAAAGAAGGGTTTAGGGAAAAAAAAGTTAGGCACGTTTTTGCCTGTGAAGCAAGACCTTTTCTGCAGGGAAGCAGATTGACTGCTTTTGAATTGAAGGAAGACAATATTCCCTTCACTTTAATCACGGATTCCATGGCTGGCCACTTTTTATCTCGCGGCGCGATTCAATCCGTTCTGGTTGGCGCGGATCGAATCGCTGCAAATGGAGATACAGCCAATAAAATCGGAACTTATTCTCTGGCTGTTCTGGCTTATGAGAATAAAGTTCCATTCTATGTGGCTGCTCCAACCTCTTCCTTTGATCGAACGATTGGTTCAGGTTTTGATATCCCGATTGAAGAAAGAGATCCATTAGAAGTATTGGAAATAGCCGGGATTCGGATTGCTCCAGAGGGAATTAAAGTAGCTAACCCTGCCTTTGACGTGACACCCGCGAGATTCATAAGGGGAATTATTACAGAAAAAGGAGTAGCAGAATTTCCATACGAAAGATCCATTGGGCTTCTGCTGGAAAATAACTTGAACTTGTTGAATTGCGAGCCTTGATTCAAGTCATGGAGATGAAATGGGACAGATCTATATCCTGATTGGAGAAGAAGAAAAGCTGGCAAGAACGTGGCTGGAAAAAAAGTTGAAATCCTGCATCCCCGATCTGTGGCTGCCGTACAATTATCATGTTTTTGAAGGAAAAAAAATTCCTCTTGAAGAGTTTTTGAGTCTGATCCAGTCTCTTCCCATGGCTTCTGATTTTAGAGTTATTATTGTTAAACAATCCGATGAGTTGGAGAAAAATAAGATAAAAAAAATTACAGGTGTCTTTCAAACGATCCCAGAAACCACAATTTTGATTTTCTCTTTTGTTCCTGGTCCTTCGGATTTAAAAAAGATATCTCTTGGAAAAGAATGGGAAGAGGTTCTGAAAACAGCAGAAATCCTTAAGTTTAATTTCAAAAAAGATGAAAAGTTATTCTGGATTAGAGACAAAGCTAAAGAAAAAGAAGTTCAACTGACCAGGGAAGATGAAAGTATTTTACTGGAGTCTGGAGCGGACTTAAACAGACTGGAAATGGAACTTGATAAAATGGCTTTGTTCTCAGGGAAGCCGAATTTGGAATCTGAAAAAACGTTGTTCGATTTTTTAGATGGGATAGGAGAGAGAAAAGCGGGTAAAGCTTTAAAAGCTCTAAAAGACCTTCTGGGAAAAGGGGATCCTCCTGTTCGAATTTTAGGAGCTTTAGTGAGCCAGATTCGACTCTTGTGGCAGATAAAATGTTTGTTTGATGAGAAAAAAAGCGGCGCTGAAATTTCTAAAATTTTACGTGTTCATCCCTTTCGCGTGACAAAAGGATTAGCTCACTTAAAAAAGTTTAAAGGATCAGAACTGCCACGCTTGGCAGATTGGCTTGCTAAGGCAGATTGGAGTTTGAAAACAGGAAGGCAGGAGCCTTCCTATTTACTAGAAATCGTTACGGCTAAAATTTGCCAGGGTTAAGATGTTTTTGGATTTGCCGCTGTGTTTAATTGTCGCATCAATCGAGATTTTTTTCTTGCCGCTTTGTTTTTGTGGATGGTTCCCTTGGTTGAAGCTTTATCAATTTGACTGATGGCTCTGATAACAGCTTTGTGAGCATCAGTAGAGCTGGTTTTAATTTTTTCAAGGGCATCTTTTTGGACGGTTTTGATCAAGCTGCGGATTTTTTGGTTTCGCGCTCTTTTCCTTTCCTGCACTCGAATGGCTTTTTTCGCTGAACTGGTGTTTGCCATGAATCCTCCTTCATATCTCTATGTTCGGAGAGTATTCAAATCAGGCGCAGGAAAATCCTTCAGCCTGTTTCCTTCAGGATCGCATTTTGTTAAAAGGAAGCAGGTTAAAGAACAAGAATTTTCTTTTTATGAATCTGGCTGTTCTGCAGTATTATCCTGAGTTTGGGGAAAAAGAGGCAAATCTCCTTAAGGTTGAGAAAATGTTAAGTAAAGCTGCATTTGATCTGGTTGTTCTCCCTGAACTTTTTGCGACAGGGTATTTGTTTACCTCTAAACACGAGGTGAAGAAACTTTCCGAAGAAATTCTTGAAGGGCCTACAGTTCAAATGTTTTCGAATTTCTGCAGAGGAAAAAAAGTTTATGCCTGTTTTGGAATCCTTGAAAGAGAAGGAGATAGATTTTACAATTCTTCTCTTTTAGTTGGACCTCAAGGAATTATGGGGCACTATCGAAAACTCCATCTTTTTTATGAAGAAAAAAAATGGTTTACCCCTGGCAATTTTCCTCTATCAGTAACTGAAATTAATGGGATCAGAGTTGGGATGATGATCTGTTTTGATTGGAGATTTCCTGAAGCAGCGCGAACCCTTGCCTTGATGGGAGCCGATTTGATTCTCCATCCCTCTAATTTGGTGCTGCCTCACTGCCCTGATGCCATGATCACGCGCGCTTTGGAGAATAGAGTTTTTTGCGCGACTTCTAATAGAATTGGCACAGAGAAAAGAGGAGGAAAATCATTGACGTATATCGGCCAGAGCCAGATTGTTGACCCGGATGGTAAAATTTTAGTTAGGCTCAGCGGCAGGGAAGAAAAAGTTGCAGTTGCTGCGATTGATTATAAAAAAGCCCATCAGAAAAAGATCAATTTTTACAATGATCTGTTTTTAGACCGTAGAGAGAATTTTTATAAAGTTCAGAATCATCTTCCTTTAAAATTAAAAAAGCGATAAGATGTTTTTGGCATCTTATCGCTTTACAATGCTTTAGCTTTTAGAAGTTAAGTTACCCGAAGATTCCGCTTGTCCCTGATGATCCTAAGGATAGTTGGCTTGAAAAAGCTTGATCCGCAAAACTGAAAGCCGATCCACCGTTACCTGCTCCAGGTAAACCGGCCCCTAGTGAACTCAATGGGGAAAATCCTCCACCGAAGCCGCCATATCCACCTGAACTGCCGATAGAACCCAGTGGATTTATTCCTCCACCGCCGTCTCCATCTCCATCTCCATCTCCGCTGCCGCTGCAGCCACAACCTTGAGAACCAGAACTATTACCACCACCTTCAAGTCCTGCTAATTTTTCCAGTAGTCGAGCTATCTTTTTTTCTATTCTAGCGACTTCCTGTTGTTTGCCACCACCTTGTAAGCCTCCGAGATTGCTGCCTCCAAATGGGCTGTTCGCTCCAAGACCATTTTGTCCAAATGGACTCCCTGATCCAGGATTAATCACGTTAATTGTAGCGCCAGGCGCAAGAATACTCATGATTACCTCATCTCCTTTTGTTTTTTTTGTATTTATTTACTATGATTATACACCATGATTAAGTAGAAGTGGTTGACAAACTGTTATCATTTTATTAAAAGATAGTGAACACAAGCGCAGTTTAACCTCTGGAGGTGGGCTTTTTCTGAAGCGAATTGGCAGTTAAAAATCCCTGTTAAACCTCTCGAAACAAAAACTAGTCCGATCAGGTTTTGAAGGTTTTTATAAAATCGTGCACTGATTGAGCTGTTTGAAGGAGCCTTAAATCGCTTTGGGCTTTTCTTTTCCTTATATTGACAGTTTTGTTCTTTTCTTCTTCATCCCCAACAATGACCATGTAAGGAATTTTTTCCAGTTCAGCATCTCGTATTTTAGCCTGCATTTTTTCTCCGCGATCATCCACTTCTGTTCGGATTTGATTTCGTTTTAGTTCTTCTGCAATTTGATAAGCATAATCATGGTGTCGTTCAGCAATCGGGATGATTTTTACTTGAACAGGAGCAAGCCAGAGAGGAAAATCCCCTGCGTAATGTTCGATTAAGCAGCCAAAGAATCGCTCAAAACTCCCCAGCATGGCTCTGTGAACCATGTACAATTTATGTTCTTTCCCATCAGGTCCAATGTAGTTCAAATCAAATCTTCGCGGAAGATTAAAATCAAATTGGATGGTGCTGCACTGCCATTCTCTCCCTAAAGCATCTTTCACCTTGATGTCAATTTTAGGTCCGTAAAAAGCAGCGCCAATAATATCAATTTCAGGGTTAATTCCCATGGGAATAACAACTTTTTGTAAAACTCTGGCGACTGCTTCTTCAGCATAGACCCATTCTTCTTTCTCCCCAGCAAACTCATTTTTTTTCTCGGGATAAAAACGATCCACAATATCCTGATAAGTGATAACTCGGCTGACTGCTCCTTCCCTCCTCGCGGAGCCACTTGTTTCTCCAATTAATTTCTGGTGGAGTTCTTCTGGATTCAAGCCCATTTCCCAGGCTTTAGAGGGGTGAGGACCAGTGGAAAGCGTGATGACAAATTCATGAAATTCGAAGCGTTTGAGCAGATCCAGAGCAAATCTGACACAGGATTCCATTTCCTGTTCTAATTGTTCAGGAGCACAGAAAATGTGGGCATCATCCTGTGTAAAACCTCGGACTCTCATCAGCCCGTGCAGAACCCCTGATCTCTCATACCGGTAAACTGTCCCAAGTTCCCCGTATCGGATAGGAAGTTCCCGGTAAGATCTTCTTTTAGTTTTAAAAATTAAAATATGGAAAGGACAGTTCATGGGTTTCAGCATAAACTCTTGTTCTTCCACTTCAATCGGGCTGTACATATTCTCTTTGTAAAAATCCCAGTGTCCGCTTGTTTTCCATAAATCCACCCGGGCAATATGGGGGGTGTAAACCAAGTCATACCCTCGTTTTAAATGTTCATCTCTCCAGTAATCTTCCACAATTTTTCTAATCAAGGCTCCTTTCGGATGCCAGAGAATTAGACCTGGTCCTGTTAAGTCCTGAATACTGAAAAGGTCTAACTCTTTTCCAAGTTTTCGGTGATCTCGCTTGGCTGCTTCTTCCAGCTTTTTTAAATAATCATCCAGTTCTTTTTTTGTGGGAAAAGCTGTGCCATAAACGCGCTGGAGCATGGGGTTTTTCTCATTTCCTCTCCAGTACGCCCCTGCCACACTTAACAGTTTAACTCCCTTTAACTTTCCTGTGGAAGGAAGATGAGGTCCCCTGCATAAGTCCGAAAACTCCCCTTGAGTGTAAATTCTGGCTGTGCCTTCAGGAAGTTCTCGAATTAACTCTTCTTTGAAAGGCTCATTTTGATCCTGAAAATGTTTAATCGCTAAGTCTTTTCGCTCTTTTTTAAAACTGAATGGGTAATCTGCTTCTACGATTTTTTTCATTTCAGCTTCCACTTTCTCAATCTGATCCTGGGTCAGTCTTCCCTGGGTATCAAAATCGTAGTAAAACCCATTTTCAATGGCTGGTCCGATCCCCAATTTTGTCCCGGGAAAAAGACGTTTCACAGCCTGTGCCATAATATGGGCTGCAGAATGGCGAAAAATTGGGAGGGCTTCTGGCTTATCAAACGTGATAAATTCAACAGTAGCGTCTTCTTCAAGCACTGAGCTTAAATCTATGAGTTTCCCATTAATTTTTGCGGCAACTGCGGCTTCAAACAATTTTTTCCCAATTTCCTGGCAGAGTTGGCTCAATTTCACTGGTCCGTCTTTTTCTATTACATCTCCATTTTTTAAAGTAATTTTTATGGTTTTTGACATGAAATGAGTATTATGCAGAATTTATTTTGTTCCTGTAATGATCCTGATAGACTAGGATTAATGAGCAGCACCAGAGAAAATTTCATTGACCTGAAGGTGGTGTTGACCCAACATGATTCTTGTAACTGGCGGCACTGGGTTTGTCGGAAAAGCAGTTGTGAAAAAGTTGCTGGAGCAGAACCAGCAGGTTTGTGTTCTTTCCCGAAGCGCAGAACATATGCCTGTCAATGCCTATTTGGAGGCTGTCAATGCCAGTATTTTAGATTTTGATTCTGTTAAAAAAGCGGTTCAAGGATGTGATACGATTATCCATTTAATCGGGATTATCCGAGAATCCAGAGGTCAAACGTTTGAAAAGATTCACGTTCAGGGAACCCAAAATGTCATTCAAGCTGCAAAAGAAGCGGGAATAAGAAAAATTATTCACATGAGCGCATTAGGGGCAAGGCCGGATGCCGTAAGCCGCTATCACAAAACCAAATGGAAAGCAGAAGAGCTTGTTCGCAGTTCAGGGATTCCGTTTGTGATTTTTAAGCCTTCGATTGTTTTTGGGAAAGAGGATGAATTCATCAATTTGTTTGCCAAAATGATTGGCTCTTTCCCTGGGATTATTGGGTTTGTACCTGTGATAGGTTCAGGTCAGAATAAGTTTCAGCCGATCTGGGTTGAGAATGTGGCTGCGTGTTTTGTTAAGGCGGCTCTTGAGTGTAGGATGATCAATAAAGAGTATGTATTAGCAGGGCCAGAGATTTACACTTATGATGAACTTCTTGATGTGATTATGGATATCCTGAAAAAAAAGAGGATAAAACTCCATTTTCCATTAGGTCTGATGAGAATGGCTGCGAGAGTTCTGGAAAAATTACCTGAGCAGTTGATCAATCAGGATCAAGTCATCATGATGGAAGAAAACAATATTGGTGACAATTCGGACATGAAAAAGAATTTCTCGCTAGAACCAGCTGAATTGAAAATGGTGTTGAGTTCATATTTGGGAATGGGTTAGGTAAGAGTTTAAATTTTTGCAGCATCCTTGTAAATTTGCAGGATTTTTTCTGCCATTTTTTCATCTGTGAAATTTTTTTCTATGATGGCTTTCCCATTTTCTCCCAGTCTCTTTCTGAGGGAAGGATTGGAAAGCAGAAGATTTATGGCATTCTGTAATCCTGTAAGATCTTGCGGTTTTACCACAATACCAGTTACTTCATCGCGATTCACCCAACTGGATCCTGTTCCTAATTCTGTAGAAATGACAGGTTTTCCGCAAGCCATGGCTTCCAGCTGCACCATTCCAAAACTTTCGGATCTGGAAATAGAAGGAAGAACGAGAAATTCTGAGGCATAATGGTATGGAGCCATGGATGGTACTTTTCCTATGAAGATTATTTTATCTTTTATTTTTTCTTCTGCAGCTAATTTTTTTAAATTTTTTCGCTGGGGACCATCTCCTACGATAAGAAGCACCGCATCAATTCCTTTCATTGCTTTTATTAAAAATTCAATTCCTTTATACCAAACAAGTCGCCCGGCATAAAGGATTAAGGGTTGTTTGTATTTTTCTTTGACAGCGTTTGATTCTGAAAGAACAGCAGGAGCAGCTGCAAAATCTGCAAGATGAATTCCATAAGGGATGACGTGACACTTTTGAAGAAAGGGCTTAAGTGCAGCTGCATGCTGCAAAACAGGCGGAGAGTTGACCAGAATGGCATTCGCTTTTTCAAAAATTTTCCTGACAAAAGGGGAGAAGATTTTCTGGAGAAAAAGGTATTTTGCTGACTCCATATGGAAGCTCACAATCATTTTTCTCTTCTCCCTGCTTAACAGATAAGCCAGAACTGCTCCAGGAAATGGCAAATGGATATGGATAATATCACTATTATTTTTTTTTAATTCAAAGGGAAGGGTTGGATTAAAATCCGCAGATTTCCATTCTCCCAGGGTTGGAGTTTTTATGATTTTTCCCCAGGGCATTTCTTTTTCTTCTCGATAAAAGCCTTTTGATGACACCAGTAAAACAGATCTGACTTCAGGCGCCAGACATTCGCACAGGATGCTGAGGTGTCGTTCAATTCCACCATAAGAGTCCTGTTCACAGTAGCGGTAAAGGTGTAGAACTTCCATTTTTTTTGTATTGAGATTCAGGGGGAATTTTAATAAAGGATTCTAAGATATAGGGTGGCATGTTCAAATGGCTGATGGATCTGGTTGAATATCGAGAACTTTTTTTATATCTGGTGTATGTGGACATAAAATCCAGATATAAAGGGACATCTCTTGGTTTATTTTGGTCTTTATTGAATCCTGTCATTACAATTCTGATTTTTAGACTGGCTTTTATAGGGGTTGTTCAGGCGAGAATTCAACATTATCTCTTTTTTCTAGCTCTAGGTGTGATTCCCTGGCAGTTTTTTTCAAATACCCTTTCAACTTCCAGCTCTTCTTTAACAGGTTTTGCTTCTCTGATTCGAAATGCCCATTTTCCCAGGAAGATCATCCCTTTAATACAGGTAGTTTCTAATTTTGTCAATTCTCTTGCAGTTGGCGCAATTATCTTAATCCCTTTTATGATCACCTATCATTCTGGATTTTATATTTCATTTTTAGCCCTTCCTCTGGTTGCCGGAATTGAGCTGGTGTTTGTGTCAGGACTTTCTCTCGTGGTTTCTTATCTTCAGGTAAAATTTAGAGATGCCCAGGTCATTTTAAGCCATGTCATGCTCTTCTGGTTTTTTTTAACCCCTGTTTTTTATGAGAGAGGAATGTTCGAATCTCGGTTTAGATGGATCGTTGCGTTAAATCCAATGGCATGGATTATTCGGTGGTTCAGGCTGATTGTGATGGATGGAAAATTTCCTGATTCAAAATCTTTATTTATTGTTGGAACTTTTGTTTTGATTGTTTTTTTTGTGTCAGCGTTTTTTTTTGAAAAAGAAGAGCCTTATCTCGCCGAAGAGGTTTAAACACAATGGGAGAGCTTATTTGCTGTGACAGAATCTGGAAAAAGTATCGCGCTCTTAATCATCGTCCCTCTTTAAAAGAAACAATTCTTGGAAAAACAAAAAAATTTGATACTGAATGTAAAATACTTGAAGATTTTTGGGTGTTGAAAGATATTTCATTTGCAGCAGAAAAAGGGGAAGGAGTCGGAATTTTAGGAAAAAACGGAGCGGGAAAAAGCACTTTACTCCGAATCATTGCTTCTATTCTGACTCCAACAAGGGGATCCGTAAAAGTGGAAGGGAAAATCTGTCCCGTGTTGAGTCTTGGGGCGGGATTTCAAAATGAGTTCACAGGAGAAGAAAATGTGTATTTAACCGCAGCTCTTTTGGGAATGAAAATGGAGAAAATAAGAAAAAATTTCAATAAAATTCTTGAGTTTTCAGGAGTAGGAGATTTTATCCGTATTCCTGTTAAACACTATTCTACAGGAATGCTGGCTCGGCTCGCTTTTTCTGCAGCAGTTCATGTGGACTCAGACATTTTCTTAATTGATGAAGCCCTGTCTGTTGGGGATATTGGTTTCCAGGATCAGTGCATGAAAAAACTTGCTGAACTTAAAAAGGAGGGGAAAACACTGATTCTGGTTTCTCATGCGCCGGATCAACTTTTGACTCTTTGCGAAAGGTCATTATTGATTCATGACCATGCTCTTTTTGCCCAGGGGAAAACTTCTGAAGTGATCTCGATTTATAAAAAAACTTTGCAAATGGGCGAGATGATGGATCCACAGGAAACTTAAAATCCGCCGATTCCCCGAACAAATTCATGGAGTGAGTAATCAGGGTTATAAGGGAGCGCTAAACTTAAGTATTTCCCGTTTTCTTCAAACATAACCCCTATTTTTGTCATATCTTTTAAAAATCTTAAAATGGAGTCTGGACCCATGCTGCTATTTTCCTCTCTATCAGAGATTAAGGTGGAAATAGTGTCAATAGAATTTGCCTGATCGCATGCAGTGTAAATGAGGGCTTGTCCCTTATTTAAGAGGATGTCTCTGTAAGGGAAACAAGGGCGCCTGTCTTGAATTTTAATAAAATCAGGACCTTTGACATAGGTCAGGAGATTGACATCAGTCTCATTTTGCCAGCGCAGAACTTTTTGTCTTAAAGAGGCAGTATAAGTTTCTGGATTAGGCTCATAGTTGTAATCAAAAGAGTACGCTAGTTCAAAAAGATCTTTCCCTCTCTGGGGATAAATCCATTCATATATTTTTTTAGGCCGTATGCCTTGAATTTTGTATTCTTCAGGATTGTTGAAATAAGGGCTGAAGCGGTTTAAAGAAATGGGCATAATGTAAAGGGGTGGGGTCAGGTGTGTCAGCAGCGGAATTATTTTTTCCATGGCTGCATAATCCTCTGGTTCTTCACCAGGAATTCCGTACAAAAAATTCCACTGCACAATTATCCCGTATTCCATGCACCACTTTAAAAATTGCAAATTTTGAATGGCTGTGCATCCTTTTTTCATCAATCTCAGATGTTTGCTGCTCAAACTTTCAATTCCGCCGCACAGCCATCTTGTTCCGGCCTCTCTAAGGGCGCGAATCTGTTCTTTTTTTAAATTGGGTTTCACCACAAAAAAAGTTTGAAGGCTTAAATCGTGGATTTTTAAATTTTCCAGAAAACAATTAAAATAATCCATGTCCAACATGTTGTCTGTTGTTTTTATTTCCAGGATTTTGTATCTGCTTGTCAATTTCTGAATTTCGTTCATGAAATTTTCAGGTGTTTTGCTTCTGAATTTCATGTCAGGCCCATTCAGCCCGCAGAAAGTGCAGTGAGATTTCATCCCCCACCAGCACCCGCGCGAAGTTTCAACCAGCAGAGCGGGCGAAATTTTTCGAGAAAGTATTGCTTTCTCCAGGGAAGAGAAATAATCATCGTAGTCAGGCAGAGGGATTTGGTTGAGATCAGCGTGACTCCATATTTTTCCATTTTCATGAAACTGGTGGGGATTGGAGCGGGTCCAAACATTGGGCAGCTCAGGGACAGGTCTGCCTTTTAAAATAGCAGAAACAATTTTTGGAAGGACTGTTTCACCTTCCCCGCAGATGACAGCATCAAGCCACTGGAAGTTTCTCCCAAGAGCAGATCCCATGCTTCCCTGGCAGTGGGCTCCTTCAAAAAGGATAAAAGATTTAGGGGAAAAATGTTTGATCCGTTTTGAAAGGGCAAGGGATGAAATATTTTGATTGGTTGGATCCTGCAGCATCATGGTGGTGAACAGAATAATGGAATATTGTTTAAAGGGGATTGTTTTTATGCACCACTTTAAAAAGTCAGGGATTATCTCTTTCAGACAGGAGAGTTTTTTCAGGAGGATTTTAGGCGCTTTCATTTTCTTTAAGGAGGAAAAATACACATTTTCAGAAGCGGGAAGTTGATCATAGAGAACATGCGTGAAAAGCCATTCCCCAAGTTGATAGCCATATCGGTCATGACCGATTCTTTCATAATCATCCAGGGTGAACTGTAATTCTTCTGCAAGGTTTTTCTGGCGGCTGGTGATAAAATTAAAAAACAATAAATTTAAATACTGAACATCAGCCTCTATTCTGTTCTGGGAAAGAGACGATTTCAATAACCCCAGGCGAAGAGAGGGGTAATAAAGAGAACCCCATGGCATGGTAATTAGAAGAATTTTAGGCTTTTCAGGCATGATGAATTGGTTCTTGCGTCATCAGGAGATTCCTTTTATAAAAAAAGGCTTAGTGCGCTTTGACTGGTGATCATCCAGTTAGAGGAATGTTGTTAGTCTGATAAGAATAAACTTGTGAGAGATAGATCAGCGAAGGATCGAGCAGCCGATGAAAAAAAAACAAAAAATAGGATTTTTTCTTTTTTTTCTTTTTATAGTTTTCGCTGCAGCTGTCTATTTTTTTGTACGATATCATCAATCTCTTCTGATTCAAAAGCAGATGAAAAGAGGCAGCCTTTCTTTAAAATATTTTCATTTCAGCAGAGCGATTAGGGATTTTAAAAAAGCGGAGATTTTAGAACCAGATAATCCCCATATTCAGATAAAATATGGAATTGCTTTTGGAGAAAACGGAAAATTTGCTGGTTCGAAAAATCTTTTAAAATCTGCCCGAATTTTTGAAAGACTCAGAAAATCTCCAGATGTTCCTCAAAAAGTAAAAGCTCATGCCACTCTTCTACTGGCAAAACTTTTGTTTATGTTGGGAGCTCATCGTTTTGATCCTCAGCACAAGCAGGATGTTGCTAGATCTATTTTTTTGTTTAATCAGATCATCCATCAAGACGCCAGATACAAACATATTTGTGGGAATGCAGAATATTGGGAGGCAAAACTTTTTATTTTTGAAAAAAAAGATTTCTTGAAAGCTCTGCCTTTGTGCAAAAAAGCTCAAAAAAACTTCCCCTATCTGTGGGGGTTTTGCCAGCACAGCATTGGAATGATTCATATTGTCAATAAGCAGCCTCAAAAAGCGTATAAAAATTTTAAAGGAATGTTGAAATGGTTAAAAAAAGTATGGATTCCAGAAACCGTTATACCCGAAAATTCCCTGCCCCAGGTTTTTTTCGGCAGGTTTGCTCTTGTTGATTGGATTACGTATGATATTTTATGGAGATCCTCCCCCCATCATTCCAAAGAAATATATTTCCCTAAAGCTTTTATTCCTAATCACCTTAAGCCGTTGAAAAAAGGATGGGGGGAAAGACCTAATCAGGTGATTATGACCCTTAATCTTTACATGGATGTTTTAAAAGCAGTCCACTGGCGGGAAAGAGATCATACTAGAAAAGCTTTAACTCTGCTGCTCAAAGACGAAAAACAGATTAATGATCTGTCTTCTAACCCTGTCCCCCGTTATTTGTATTCAGATGAACACAGAAGAGCAGAGGAATTAAAAGCTTTAATTTTTGCTTGGATATTCGAGATGGAAAAAGAATCAGGTCATCAAAAAGAAGCAAAAATATTCTACTCTAAAACCATAAAAGCCAGCGATAAAGGTCTTGGAATTATGAGACAATTGGTTCGAGAAATTTCATAATCCATACGCTGTGGCAATACAATTTTTTGATAAAAGTTTTTGGCTTTAATAATTCTTTAAGCGCGAAGAGTCCATCCGATGTCGTGGGATAAAGTCGCTATTTCCGATATTCCTGCCAGAAAAGGGATTTGAAAAGCAGAAGAATCCTTTCGAGATTCGCCTGATTTTTTCGGCAGGTCGTATTCCCGAATTAAAGGCGGCACATATTTTTTCTGCCGCTCTTTTTTACCACCTGTTTTTTTGATATTTTTAGATTTTCTGCTCATTTTGAATTCCTAGAGTTCTTCTATTCATAACATTCTTTACTTAATTAAGATTCTTTACGATTCTATTGACTCCCTCTCAATCCTTTAAAAAGAGTTTTTGGGGATAGATTTCGCAGTTAGCAGATGAGGAGTTCGATTTTTTAGTCTGAAGAGTTCTGTGTGTCCCCCTTCGAAAACAGAGTACCCAAGTCCTTGATGGAAAAGATGTTTTAATTTTTTAGAAGCGTTTATATCACTTGTTTTTATTTTTTCCTCTAGAGACTTGATTTTTTCCAGGAATAGTCTTTTTTCTTGATCTGAGAGCGGGGAAAAATGCAGAATATCCAGCAGATTTCTCTCATAAATTTTTTTATAACCCGACCATTTTTGTTCATAAAAAATTTCTGGATGCAGTCTGATAAAGCGGATTAAATTTTTCCCAAGATGCCAACCTTTTTGAATGCAGGTCTGAAAATTGTCTTTATTTAAGTGATAAACAGCCGCTTTTTCGCTGAAAATCAAGCGAAGTTTTTCTTTTTCGCAGAGCCTGAATCCTAGCTCTGTGTCTTCAAATCCATAAGGAGAAAAAAGTTCATTAAAACCGCTGACTGATTCTAAATGTTTTTTTTTGACTGAAAAATTGCAGGCTGGAAAACTGAAGTTTTTTCTAATTTTCTGTCTGGAGATGGGAGAAATCAGCCAGTTTGTTAAAAGTCTTCCATAAAATGAGGCTTTGGAATGAGGGATCACCCTCCCGGTCACAAAAACTTTTCTATTTTCAAGATGCAGCAGCAGATGCTCTTTTATCAGTCCAGCAGCAGGGATAATGTCTGCATCCAGAAATAACACAATTTCTCCTTTCGCCCGCAGAATACCAAGATTTCTGGCTGCTGCTGGACCTTGATTCTTTTGAAAAAAGTAGAACAAAGGAAATGGATAAGACGCTGCTTTGATTTTCTCCCCTGTACCATCACAGCTTCCGTCATCCACGATAATGACTTCATAAAGAAAATTTATAGAATCCTGATTTTGGATGGCGTTTAAACAATGCTTGAGAGTGTGCCATGAGTTCCATGTCGGAATGATGATGCTGATGAGAGGACTTCGCCCTTTTTTAGGTAAGATGTTCAAATTTCCAGATCCCTGTTTTTCTCTCAAAATTTTGTTCTGCCAGAGATTTGTTCCTGCTTTGGATTCTGTCTTAGAGCCAGGTTTTCAGCCAGATTAAAGACCAGAAGTAAGGATAAGAAATGGGCAGGTTTGAGTAAAGGGGAAAATATAGAAAAAAACCTAACAAACTGGCTGCAAGAGCAGCCCAGACCGCTGTTTTAGAGCCTCTTATCCAGTAAATCAGGGCTAAAACCATAAAGGGAGAGATGGGCAGCAGATAATACATAAATCCTTGTCGGGAAGATAAAGCCCAAGGGAGGATGAGCCAGAGGATGCCAAACAAAATGATCCGGGCGGTTCTATCCGAAAATCTAAAAAAAAGAAATAGAGCTGATAACAAAGAGGGCCACCATAAAAAGGGGTTAGGCAGCATCACGATTCCATTCATTTGGTTTGAATGAAATTGATAGAAGTACCAGATAGGGCGAATAAGGAGCAGACATTTCCACCAGGAAGCTTCATAAGGTTGATATCCAAGAGGTTTTAAGTAAAAATTTACCATTTTTATTTGTGACAGGATAAAATGCTTGATAATAGAGAGCATTCCTCCAAACAGAAACAGTTTGTATCCAAATCCGAGAAAAATAAAAATCAGAGAATACAACAGGACAGCGGGAAAATAAATTTCAAGAACAATTCGAAGATATTTTTTTATTCCCTCTGCACAGGGAATCATGGGAAGGAAAAAAAGAAAGCTGAATGCCCCTGTCCATTTGCAGGCAAAAGAAAGCCCTAAAAACAGAGAGCAGATGAAATATCGTTCTGTGAGGAAAAAGTAAAAAGCCCCTATTAGAAAGCAGGTCATCATCATATCCAGCATGTCAATTCTGGACTGGACATAAGTTATGCCGTCCAGAAGAAAGAAGAGAGACGCCAGAAAAGCTGTCAGTTCGGGAAAAAGATAGGATGGTTTAGTCTCCTGGGAGAAGATTTTAATCGTCAATAGAAAAAAGAACCAGAGGCCCAAAAGAGCTGCCAGAACAGAAGGCAGTCTCCAGGCAAAAGAAGTGTTTCCGAAAATTCGAATGGCTTCTCCAATAAAAGCTTTCCCAAGAGGAGGGGCGACCCAATTTGGATCTGGGTTTCCTGAGACTAAAGCTCTGGCAGCAGGCACATAGTAAATTTCATCGAAATAAAGTCTAGAAGGATGACCCATCCGATATGTTAGTAGAACTGAGGCAAGAGATGCAGCAGTTATTAAGAGTAAAATTATTTTTTTCCAGTTTTGAGGCATTTTTTTCTTGGGAGTCTCCGCATGATTTTGACTGAAAATATGGTTTTTCAGGAGCGATATAAAATTATTCGGCAGCAAGCAGGCTATCCATTTTTTGCTATTTATGAAACTCTGGATTTAACCTATAAAAAAAAATATCTGCTTATTGAATATGATTCGAATTCAATTTCTTCATCATTTCGAAAAGAAGTGGGATTATGGTCCTCAGATTGGTCCTCTATTTTTCCTCCTATACTGGATCAATGGAAAATTGACGGGAAAGTTTATTTTGCCTTAAATGAGATGACAGGGGTTCCATTTTTCAGTCTTTCTGAAATGGGATCTTCCAGTTTTAAAGAAAAAGAGGCTCTTAATCATGTTCCGGCTTTGTTGAGATTATTTGAATCTTTGCACAGTTTAAATGTGCATTTTAAAGTGGTTCAGGATCTGGCTTATCGTATTTTATATTTCCCTGAAGGTGAGATGCTGCTGGCACCGGTTTTCCTCACGGTCTTGTATAAAAAGAATAATATGCGCATGGATTTTCTTGAAAAAGGCGTCATAAAGATTCCTGAGAAAACTTATGTGAAAGCCGCGGGTGAAATTCTTTGCTATTTTTTGACCCAGTCCTTTTCAGAAAATGGGAATCTTCCCGTATCCCTGAAAAAGACTTTAAGCTCGGAAACGTTTGAGTTTTTGAAAAACTGTGTTTCAGGTGGTATTGAATCTTTTGAATTGTTTGACAAGTGTGTTTCTCTTTTAGAGAAAAATCAGCTTGGAAATCAGATTGAATTGATTCAGAGGCAGACTGAGGCTTCTTCTGAATCCCTTAAACCCACCTCTATTCCCCCTAAATACGAAAAACAAAGAGAGCAGACGAGGCCCGATGAGCCGAGGGAAGTTTCAAAAACAAAAATTCGTTCAAGCCAGACCAATCCCATTTTTGCTAAAGTTTCTAAAATCTCCCGCCAGACTGCAGCTTACTTGAAATCTACTGAAACTATCCCTAATGCCAGCCTGGTGTTATTCTTCAGAAGTCTTGCTACGCTTTTAGAAACTGGGGTGCCTCTGATAACTGCTTTAGAAATTCTTCAAAATCAAGAAGAAAATTCTAGATTTAAAGGGATCATTTTGGACCTGAGAAAAAAATTGGGAGCAGGGAAATCCTTTTCCAGATCTCTTGAGCTTCATCCGGAGCTGTTCAACAAGTTGCATGTTGGAATGGTTATGGCTGGTGAGGAGGGTGGACAGCTTGCCATGACTGTCAGACAAATTGCTGAATACGAAGAAAAGAATCGAAATTACTGGTTAAAATTCAGATCTGCTCTGGTCTATCCGGCTTTTGTCCTGTTTGGAGCCTTTGCTGCTGTCATCGGAATGTGCTATCTAGTTCTTCCTAGATTTTCTAGCATTTTTGCCAGTCTTCATGTGAGCCTTCCTCTGCCAACACAGTTATTGATGTTTTTTGCCCATCGAATTACCCTTTTCTGTGGGGCAATCCTGGTATTGACAGTAGTTTTGTACGTTGTCATGAAACAACAAACAAAGACTGTTATTGGGAAGCTGTATTGGGACCATTTTAAATATACTGTCCCTGTTGTGAGCCGATGCTGGAGATCAGTCAATATTATCCATTTCTTAAACGTGTTTTTGATTCTTGTCAATGTCGGAGTTCCTGTGTTACAAGCTTTAAAATTTTATGGTGAGATGGCAGTCAGTCCTCTGATGGGAGAATTTGTCGAAGATTTTTCTAAGAATTTGACAACAGGAGCGACGATTCGAGAAGCTCTTTCTATCGCTAATGAAGACCACAATGGCTTTTTTCCAAAAATGGCTGTTGATTTGTTCAGTACGATTCAAGAAACAGGGGCAATCCAGGAAATGTCTTCTTCTTTGATAAGGTTTTATGAAAAAGATTTGGATTTTGTCATGGGGAGAACACTTGATCTTTTAGAACCTCTTGTAGTAGTTATTCTTGGGGGGGTTGTCGGGTTTATTCTGATTGCGGTTTTTCTTCCGATTTATTCGGTTGTAATGAATTTGAAGTGATGATTTCTCTCCCTGTTTGGTCATAAAGTCCTATGCTGATTCCAGCTAAAATCCACGAGAGGATTCCTACTTTTAAATACCACCAGGTATAATCAAAAAAGCCGTGGACTAGAAATCCGATAAAAGCTGCTGGAAGGGCTAAAGCTAGAATTCTTTCTTCAGGAGAAGGAGTGTTTTTGAGGATTTGAGCCGAAATTTTTGCTGCGCTCCAGATCAGCCATAAAAAAATTCCCAATCCGATCAGCCCGTTTTCTGATCCAATCTGCAGATAAAGATTGCTGGCGCTGGGCATGAATAAATAATGAAATCCAATCCCTTGAACCGCGTATTTAGGATAAATAGAGGTAAAATTTCCAAATCCGATGCCCAGGAATGGATGATGGAATATCATTTTAAGAGCGCTTTCCCAAACCGCAATATGAAGTTTAGCATCAAATCCTTCATGAAAAGGGAGGATCAAGGCTCTGTGCAGCGCTTCTTTTGGTAGAAACAAAACAATCCCAACAGCAGCAGCCAGAAAAGGGAGAAGGGGAGCAAAAAGAAGTTTTTTCTCCTTTTTAATCTGAATCACGAGAAAAATAAAAGCGGCAAAAAAACCGATCCAGGCTCCTCGAGAAAGAGTCATCACAAAAGTGGTTAAGAATGGAATCAGAAGAATGTACCAGAGCCATTTTGCCCATGTTTTTTTTAAAAAAATAAAATTGAGCCAGGGGATTGGCAGGATCAATAAAAGATAATCCGCCAGTAAGTTTGGACTTTCAAAAGAGTATCTGGCTCTGTAAAACCAGCCTTTGTGCAGGCTTAAGTAATGGATGAAATCATGTATTCCTCCAAAAGCAGCGATTAATCCCGAAAAAAGGATTACTGCAGTCAGGAGTTTCCTCATGGTTTTATTTTTTGCCTGTTCACTGATCATTAAAAAAATTAAAATATAAACTGCCCAGGGCAGAATATGAGGAGTGATCATTTTTAAAGGTTCATGCTGCCAGAATGCTGATAAAATGAAGACTGCAAAAAGCAGCAGAATTTGGGTTTGGAGGGGATTGACAGCTTCTTTCCATCCCCTGGTGATGAATTTTTGTATTCCCCAGAACATAAACCAGATTACAATGATCGCCAGCAGAGGGCTGAAAGGGATTCTCTGCAGAGGTTTATAGGGATAGTTAAAATAAGGGTATGCGAACCAGTTAAAAGGGAGTAAAATGAGGATAAGGAGTGGGAAAAAAGCGCTGCAGTAATAAAGAAAAAGAGAGAGAAAATTTTGGTTTTTCTGAGAACTGCTCCTGACTGAAGAAGTTTCCATGATTTTTTTACTGGTACTGGAAGCTGGAAGCTCTAGGAGCTGCTTCTGTGGTTAAGGTGTATGTTTTAGGTCTTCTTTCCCCTTGAGCATTTTGTTCTGTTTCAATGGTGATTGTGATGATGGGAGGGAGGGAGGGGAAAGGGGAGCTGCTGGAAAACTGCAGAGAGTTTACTTTAATTTGAGAGGGGGAAATACGAGTGTCATAAGCACTGCTGCCGCAGATTTCGCGCACAATTTGATCTCCATTAAGGGTATATTTTACTGTTTCAAGATTTCCAGGTCCATTGGAAGGCTGCTGCAGCAGAGACGTTCCACTGCAGTAAGTGAAAGGATCTAATTTTGTGAATTCCAGGGTGCTCCCGCTTGCTGTTGTAATAGAGTCTGCCTCCCGAATTTCAGAGGAGATGTCATTCATCACTTTTCTGGTTTCATCCTGCAGTTGGGTGAGGGTCTGACCCTGAGTGTAAGTGTCCATTCCTTTTACAATTAGAGAAGTTAGCATGATCAGTGCAAGGACGAAAATAAATAAAGTGACCATCATTTCTATTAGAGTAAAACCTGAGGAGTTTTTCATAGTTACGGGATTGCTGGAGTGGGTGGAGGGAGAGCAGCAACTATGCCCGGAGTTGGGGGAGGGTTAAGTGAAGCTGCTGAATATCCTGCAGTCACTATACTGTATAAAGTCATTTTTTTGGAAAGAGGTCCTTGAACTGTAACTTTAATCCGCACCAGATTGGGATCACTATAAGGTTTTTGGTAGGAGACTGTGTAGTTATAGTGAGAATAAGGTGAAGGGAATGTTCCTGGAGGGGGTGGGGTGGGGTTATTACTTAAAGCATCTTCTCGAGCTAATTCCATCTCCTGCTGCGCCAGATTCGCAACAGCGGTATCAGACCGCGTTTGTTCATAACCTTGATAACTGGAGAGAAAAAGCTGGAAAACAAACAAAATAATGAAAGAAAAAATAAGGATTGCCACAACTGCTTCAATTAAAGATAACCCTTTTTCTTTCTGGTTTTTCATGGCATCCTCCTTTCAGCGAAAATCTTCATATTCATTGATAATGGTAACCTTGTTAGTACTGTAGTTTAAAGATAAATAAGCTTTTAGGACTCTTTGTGAATAAATATAACTTGTATTATCTGTTTCAACTGTGCCTGTTGAACGCACCTGATAACACCACGTATTGGCAGTATGACTTGCGCAGCTTCCCAAACCTCCTTGATAACCTTTTACATGAATTACGAAATATTGATCAATGTGCCCGGAATCATTAACCGTACAAGAAATGCTTCCAATTTCTGCTGGAGATTTGAGATTATAGTTGCATCCCGCTAAATTGGCAATCGGTGAGTTAGGCCAGTAAGTGCAGAAAGGAGCGCCTACAGGACAGCCGCACATCGGTGAACTTTGGGAAGGATTAGGATTAGAAAAAGGCGGTGGATAAGTTGAGCATTGACACGGAGGGCTGGCACCGCCGGGGCACTTTGTAGGAGGAGTTTGAGGAGGACTGCCCCAGCAGCAGCTACCCCCAGGGCAGCAGACGTTTTTAGCAGAGCAGGTTGGTGTTGAGGGACCAGACCAGCATACTCCAATTATTCTAAACTGCACAGTCTTTGGATATGGACTTGTGGAAATTGTGATGGGTTGACCATGGATCAGTTCAGCAATGGTAAATTGGATGCCGGCATCAGCGGCATACAAACTTTCTGCGGAGTACTCAGCAATTGCAGCATGCTGACCTTCAATTCCAATTGTGGAGGTGAGAGCATATCCTACAATCACCAGAATAACTGTGATGAGAAGAGCTAAAATCAGTAAACTTCCTCTCTTTTGAGAAGAGCTTTTTAATTGATTACTGTAACGAGATTTGTCCATTTGGATTCACCTTAACGGTCTGCTCTACAGGTCCACTTTTTAAGATAAAACTTCCTGAAGAAGAGGGGATTCCATTCCCCCAGGTATAAGAGGGGGACAAACTCGTGGAATAAGGCAGCCATGTAAAAGTGCAGGGAGGAACTCCACAGGGTGCAGCAGTAATGGAAACAGGGACAAATCCATTCAGGCTGATTTTGTTAATGGGTTTGTGACCTCCATTTTTAGTAATCCACAGGGTGTAGCTGCTAGAATTAACATTGACACCAGTATTGGTTTCGTATGTCATAGCTTGAGACCGAATATACTTTAAATTGACCGCCAGGATTGCTGCATCGGTTTGGCACGTGCTTAAAGCCTGATCTTTTTGGTAAATATAAAAACCTATACCAGCCATTATGGCTGTAATAATTAAAACAAGCATCAACTCTAAAAGGGTAAACCCTTTTATTTTTTTCTTTCTCAATTTTAGTCTCTGCATTCCCTTCAATGTCGCTATTATAGCATATTTTTAAATTTTTGTCATCTCTTTTACCAGCCGCAGTTTTTCCAGTTTAAGATTAGATTTTTCTAAATCCTCCTGGTGCTGGCTGATACATTATAAGTTTCCTTGAGTTTGGTCAAAATTTAAACGCAGAGGGGTTCATCGGACTTTTATAGGTGTTCTGCGGGCTTTGTGGAGTTTCTTCATGTTTTGTGGGCTGGTCAGAATGAAATGCTTAATCTCCAGCTGCTGCAGAAAAGATCCGAGATCTTTTTGAGCTGCAGCTGCTTCTATTTCAAATTTTTCCAATAAACCTCCCAGCATCTCCGCCACCGTTCTTTTGCCATTGATCATTTTCCAGATTATCAATCCTGTTTCATTCAATTCAATGGTGTTTCCGTTTTCCAGCTGAAGCAGGATGTTTTTCCCTTCTGTTTTAATCAAAACAGTTTTTGGATCAATTTTAGGAGTAAGGGTTTTATATTTTTTAAAAAAATCTCTCATGTCCACCACGGCGTTTTTATGCTCTCTCCTCTTTTCATCGTTCTTTTCACTCCTCTGAAAAGTTCCTTCCATTCTGGTGGAAACGCATTCCATGATAGAAAACTGGATATCCATGGAGAATTTGTCAATAATTTTCGAAAACCTCTCTGGAAAAGTGTTGTATTTCCATGAATAAACTCTTTTGGGATTTTCAAAAACTGAAAATTCCATAAAAAAGACAGCCTATAAAGGATTATTTCTAATGTAGGGGCTAAATTTTGACGGGCTGCTTTTCCCCAAAGTTTTTCCCAGGGAACAAGTCCTAAATTGATCAGCCATGCCAGATCGCATGCCCAGATTAATCGGTCTTTATCCCTCCAGTGATTCATCCAGTGGACTCCCAGGTAAAGAAATAGATCCTCGTATTCAAACACTTTAACAGGTTTTTTATTAAACAAGATTTCTTGAGAATTTTTCCAAAGATCAAGAGTGTTGTAATGATAGAACATCCATCTGAGATCCCAATGGATCTCAATGAAAAAAGGGGAGTTTAAGGGTTTGTAAAATCGGGAATAGGCTCTTCTTCTTAAAATCCGATGATGTCTTCTTTCCTCTGGATCCCCAGTTTCAGAAAATCCTAATTCTAAAAGAAGGGCTTCGGTTTCTTTTAAATTCTCGGGATGGATGAGAAAATCCAAATCGTCCAGAGGGCGAAGTCCTTTGTTCTGATAAAGTCTGAGAATTAAATCCCCTCCTTTTAAAAGAAAAAATTCGATTTTAGGAGATAGTTTATCATTAATTTCAGACAAGATTTCAAAATAAACAGTATTAAACCTCAAAGTTGACTGTACCTGTTCGTCCAATTCACTGACGATTTTTTCAGGAAAAACCATTTTTTTTGATTTTAAGAGATTTTGTCGAAAAAGGGCTTGAAGTCGGTGCTTTTTTAAAAAAGGCAGAAGATCTGCAGCGCTCTCTTGAAAAAATCGAATCTCTTCTTCTGAAATCTCGGGAGAATCAGGAAGACAGAATTTTAAAATAGCGGCTCTCATGCTCTGCCTTGGGAGCGAATGATATAAGCTGCTGAATCGAAAATTTCTTTAAGAGAATGCTCAAGAACTTCAGGACTCCACTCTGTTTCCGCTTTCATTTTTCCGTTCTTAGAAAGGAACTTCCATAATGTTGGATCTTGATATACTCTTATCACGTTTGAGGCGAACTGCTGCGGATTTTCTGCTGCCAGGAGATCTCTGCCGTGAACCAGTCCAAGAGAATTAGCATGGATTAAAGGGGTCACAACAGGTGTTCCATGGGCTAATGATTCTCCAATCCATTCTCTTGACATGAAATGGCTGCTGGGACTCACAAAAACTCTGGAGTTTAAAAAAAGAGGGGACCAGTTTTCGGGATAATCATGAATAAGAATCTTTTCCGAAAAATTACTTTTTATTCCATTCTGCTGGCAGTTTCCAAGAATATGGAGCTTTATATTGGGGAGAACATTTAAAATTAATGGAAAAACTTCTCTGCAGAAAGATTGAAGATCTCTGAGCTGAGTTTCATCATAAAAGTTTCCTGCGCACAGCAGATCAGAGGTTTGCTCGAAAAATCTGGGAATTGTGATTTTTTCATGAACATTCGGAATTACTGCAGCAGGAATTTCAGGGATTTCGTTTTGAAAGTTCTGTTTTGTCTGCAAAGATGATGTCCAGATCATATCTGCTTTTTTTAAAATAGGAATTTCAGAAGAAAAGTCATTTACATCCATCACGATTTTAGCAGTGGGGGAGATCTTTTTGATCAGAGGATAATAGTAGTTTATGATCTCTTCAGAAGATAAAATAACAAGCACATAAACTCTTCTTGAAAAAATTTTTTTAAGGTTTAAATATTTTATAATTATAGGCATATTCGCATTTTCCAGAGCCAGAGGGTCTCCTGCATAAGTTTCAATCCCTTTGTTTTGGAGAGACGATAAATAATTTTTTGCAACTGCAGGACTTCGGGAAATAAAAGCAGTGTGATAATTTAAGCTAGAAATTCCTAAAAGGATGTGGAGCAGTCGTAAAGAGCCGGGGATAAGGCCGGGATTGGGTAAATAGGGAGCAATCATTAAAACATTTCCCCTTTTCCAGACGATGGGAGAAATGGTTTTATGTTTTTGGGTAAAATAATTTAAATCTTCCGTTGAAACTTTATCCTGCCGCGAGCCTCCTTTTTCCATATTTTGTTTTTTTGATTCCTGCACGTACCCTTTCAGCAGGAATGCCTTAAAAGACCATTCATAGAGCTTGAAAAGTTCTAAAACCCGGCTGCTCTCCAGACTGCTGAAATTTTCTGAATCGATTTCAAGATTATGGACTTGATCTACTTTTTCTTTCACTTTGAGTTTTACGTATTTCCATTTTTCAGCAGCTGAATGAATATCCAGGTATCCGGGAGCCTTAATTTCAGGATAAGACTTAATTTCCTTAAATCCTCCTTTTTCTGAAAGAATCTGTATGGACTCTAAGGATGGTTCCCTGAAATGATGTTTCAGGAGTTTTGCCCAGGCTGATCCTGCTTTTTCGCACCGTTCACAGAAATCATCATAAGTGATTTGTCTGTTGATATAGTGGATCATGTTTTTGCAAAATGTTACCTTCAATCCATAAGCTAAAAGTGTACTGTTGAGTTTCAAATCTTCCAGTATAAAATCTTCTTCTGACATTTCTCGATTCAGTCTTCCATTCATCACCAGAAGCAGTTTTTTGTAAGAGAGGCTACTGTTCCAAAACTCTAAATGATTTAAATATTCTCTTGGACCAGAATCTTCTCGCAGAAGGAGCTGTGGAAACAGGTGAGTGATAAAATACATCAAAGGATTTATTTTAAGATGAGGAGACCAGTCTGTAAAACCTAAAGCAGCGGCATTTTCCTCTGGATTTTTTTGATGAAAATTAAGATGTTCTAAAAGGAGATTTTTTTCTGCGACAGCATCATCATCAAAGAGCAGGATAATTTTTCCCTGTGCTGAGAGAATGCCTAAATTTTTGGCAGCCATGATTCCTGAATGTTTTTGTTTAAGATAGTTCAAAGGAAGGGCTTTTGAAAGATCTCTGCAGACTTTTTCTGTGTGATCAGAAGAACCATCATCCACAACCACAATTTCATACAGATCTTTCGAAAGGGTTTGTGTTGCAAAACTGATCAAACAGGATTTAAGTAAGTTTGCGCGATTATAGGTGGTGATAACTACACTGAGAAAAAGTTTCTTCATGAAGAAACTTCCTCGCTTAAAGGGAAAACCTGGAGAACTCTACTGCTTTCTTCATAAGGAATATGGGGATGTTTTTTTAATAGAGAGAACCTCTGTTTGTGGCTTTTCTCAACAGAATAATATTCGTTTGCTTCACGGATACTGTGATCTACAGGGGTATTGTCAATGATCCCCATTTTCATTCCTTGTTTATAAACTTGATATGACCAGAGGTATTCATATCCCCAACCCATTGGAGAGGTTAAATCAAAGGGATAAATAAAATTATAAATCTTTTTATGAAAACTCACTACAGGACCTGATTCAATGATCAGGGTTTGTCTGGCCAGCACTCCTTTCTGCTGGGAAACAATCGTAAAAAATCCATGTGAGTTTTCTGTTCTGGCGGGCTGGGCTGCGGCAAAGTCCAGTTTTGACTGAAGAAAAAGAAATTGGTCTAGAAAATTTTCAGGAAGAAGAATATCATCATCTATAATTAAAAAATATTCGTATTGGGACAGGTCTTCGTTTTTTAAAATGTCATTGATTAAAGTGAATTTAGGAATTTGAACCGGCTGTATTTTTACAGTTGCCTGAGCAACTTTACTGTTAGGGGGTTCTCCACATAAACAAATCCATTTTTGGGATAGATTCCAGTTCTGCGTATGGTGGAGGATTTCAATGATATTATCCACATAATTAAGTTGGTCTGCCAAATAGACCCCTACAACCAGAACTTTCTTTCTGGATTCATTCTTAAATGGATAGAGCTTCACAATTTCAGGTTTTCGAAGTGGATTTGATGTTTTTTTATGGAATGAAGTTGAGTTTGATCTCTGCTCTTTGATTTCTGCGGATGGACAGTAGATGAGAGGATTATTTGCCTCAATTTGAGAAAGATGAAAATCCAGAAGAGCCAGAGCTGAATCTGAGAATTTTAAGTCCAATCCCTTTGTTTTGTTCCACTCCTCTTTTTTTATAAAAGCACAGAATCTGGATCCCCCAGGGATATAACAGAGATGATTGTATTCTGGAGCATCAGAGGGATGACCCTCTCCATAGCCTTGAATTTTGTTTCCATTTAAAAATGAAAAGCCGGCTTCAAGCAGAATTCCATCTGAATTTATGACCTTTGGAAACAGGGCGCTGAAATTTGAATTTGATGAAACCATTTCAATAAAAAAATCCAGCCAGCCTTCTTTAACTTCAAAGTCAGGACAAAGCAGAAAAAGGTAATTTCCTGATGCAGCCCTGCTCCCCACATTCCAGCTTTGAACTGGATTTTGGCAGACAGGCTGGAATAAAGAAATGATTGGAGTTCCTTGAATCTCCTTTAAATATTCAAGAACCTGCTTAGATGAAGAGGAGTTTATTAGAATGACTTCGATATTGGGGAATATTGTGTTTTGAAAAATAGATTTTAAACAGTTGTGAAGAGGGAGAAGCTCACCAAAAGCTGGTATAATCACACTGACTTTGAGATGATCAGAGGTTATGCTGTTAAATGTGGGAGCGGCGTTTGAGATCTCGAAAGTCTTTTTATAAGCGGTCAGGGCTTTATGAAAATCTCTTGTTTCAAGCGCTTTATCTCCTAGAGCAATTGACTCTTTTCTAGCTGGAGGATTAAAGGAATCAATCCATTTTAAAATTAATCCATGCATTTCATTTGAGAGTTTTTCAATTAGAGGGGATTCAGAGCCTGGATTTTCGAGTTGGATTTCTCCTCGCAGCAGGAAATTTCTGAAGTTTGGAAGGAGATTTTGGGATTCCAATTTTTGGATTGTGTTTTCACCGCAGACTTGTGTGGCTGCTTGGAAAGCCTGCAGGCTTAAAAGATTCAGTCGGACTGCATCTTCATCCCATACAACAAGTTTTGAGGGGTCTCCCCAAAAATTGGTTTTAACATCTTTTATCTCATTGTATTGAACATGCATTCCTTTCTTTTTTTCATACAGAGTGAAGCGGTTTTTTCGTTCTGTGAAGATTTTTTTCAATCCATGTGCCTGGCTTCGAATGGGATAATGCCTGAGGATGAATCGGGTGGGGAAAATTTTTCTGCCTGAAAACTGAATATCATGTCCTCCACTGGTGACAAGATCAACAGGTTTTCCTAAATTTTTCCAAGCTTTTATCTGAAAGAAGTTAAATTTTTTCAGCTCTTTCTCATAATACTTCAAAGTTTCCCTGACATCAGATCCAGGGATAAATGAGTTGTCTACAGGGTGAAAGTTAAAAACCAGAAAATGAATAGCATTATATCCTTTTTGATCCACAATTTGGAAAGCTTCTTTTAAAGTTAATCCAGGCCAGGGAGACTCCCGAAATTCATCGGCATCATTGATTAAATACCAGTCAGCAGTCAGCCGAGTGGATAAAACTTGGATCCTTCGCAAAAGATGAGTTAAAACAAATTTTTTGCGATTGATTTCAGGATAACCTGCATCTTGAGGGAAATTCTCGATATGAATCAGCCCTTTTCCAAGCCATTTTGAGGCTTCTTTTACTGTGCTGTCTGTTGATCCATGATTAATGAAATAAACCTCTATTCCGTTCTCAATCAAATGTTTTACAGAATGATAAACAATATCCCCCTCATTGTAGGCATGCATAAAAGCGGTGATTCGCATAAATTTATTTTATTTGCTCCTTTGTGACGATCTGTCTGAATTTTATACTTTTGAGGTTTCTTTCAGATCCCTTCAATTTGAGTTTGCTTTTTTCAAAGGATTCCTTCAGATCCTCCTAGTAATCCTTGAGCATGGCAGAAGTCATTCAATGCACAATGCCTTGGACCGATCTCTACATTCCTGAAGAAGGTGAAGTGAAAGTTTGCTGCTGGGCGCAGAAATCCATAGGAAATCTTTCTGATTGCAGCACGCTTGATGAACTCTGGAATGGAAAATCTGCCCGTGAATTTCGGCGCAAAATGCTTGAAGGGGATCTCAGTGAAATTTGTTCTCCTGTGTGCCCACATCTGATTCAAGGGACGCGCAGTTCTGACAAGTTTTATGCACCGGACCATGATCCTAAAAATCCTCACTATCAGATTCGATCTGTTTTAGATAACAAGCTGGATCTAGCCCCTGTTCCCCCTTTAGATATCGGAGTTGTCATTGATGACAAATGTGCTCTTCGCTGCATTATGTGCCTGCGAAACACGGGCATTTACTCTGTTCATCCGAATTTTTATCGGATTTTTGAAAAAACAGCTCCGACACTTGAAACCTTAGCACTGCAGGGAGGGGAGCCGTTCTTTTCAACACAGGTTCTTAATTTAATGAAGCAGGCTGCTCAAAATCCAACTCATTATAAATTCGCTTTCATCACTTCTTTGAGTCATCTGCCTCTTCAGCTCCTTCAAAAAATAAAGATTGCCTGGATGATTGTCTCTATTGATGGAGCCACAAAAGCAACTTATGAAATCATTCGCAGAAGAGCATCATGGGAAAATTTGATGAAAAATCTTTCAAAATTATTGAATTATCATCAAACCTGCGATGATCCATTTAATTTAAGAGTAGAATTTACAGTGATGAAGCAGAACTTTCATGAGATTCCTGATGCTGTGAACCTTTTCAATGAATTAGAAGTGCCTGTTGCTTTTCATTGGATTCATCGCGTTGGCATTAAAAATGAGCATCTGATGGATCCATTTCAATTTCCTTCTTTGTATGAGGATATAGAGAAAGCCATTCAGAAAGGAATTGAAATAAGCTATTATGATGTGACAAAAGACACTCTTTCCACTCTTTTGCACATTTTTAAGGCAAGGACTAGACTAGCTGGTTTGCTCGAACTGAGAGAATAACTTTTTATGAAGATAAGCAGAAATGTCAGTTTAGGAAAAGGATGGGAATACGATACTGGAGTTATGGATTCAGCAGCTTTTTTGCGAGAGCAAAAAGCTGAAATATACTTTTGGCTGCAAGAAAAGGAATGGCATTGGGTAGATATAATTTTAGAAAGTGAAGTTTTAGGAGAAGATGATTTTCAGTGCGCCCTTTTTGAGATCAGGATTAATGGTCTTTTAGTAAACTGGAGCTTTTCTGTTTGGCACGAAAAATATCTCTGTATCAGCTTTTATCTGCCTTATGATCTTGCTGCTGAAAAAAGAAACAAGTTTGAGCTGATTAATCGAGAGATTTCTAAAGAGAACAACTGGAAGCTTTTTTCATTTTTTTTAGAGCCTCTGTCAGCGGAGAAATCGCAGAAAATAACGGCTGTGTCTTCAACTTTTTTGTCTGAGGAAAGGACCGCTTATTTTCTGTCTTATGATAGAAAATATTCATTTCGCTCCATTTTAAGCCCTTCTCAGGTTTTATCTTTTGGTTATATGTTTAAAAGTGATCTCGATTTTCGTGATGAGAGATTGGTCCTTTCATTAACCTCAGAAGAAGGTCAAAGTGTTTCAATTTGGTCTTCCAATCTGCATGAATACTCAAGAAATAAATGGCATGATTTTTCGATCACTTTTTCTTCCTTGTTTTTGAATTCTCAGGAACTGACCCTTAACTTTTTTCTTCTTGGGGACCAAGAAAAGCTGAAATATTTTGGGCTTTTTCTTTCTCAGCCCATTTGCTTGAGTCCATTCTCCTCATCCACTAAAGTCGGGCGAAAAGAGCTGAGGGAAAAACAAAATGTGATTATTATCAGTATGGACACCGTTAGAGCTGATCACGTTTCTTGCTATGGGTATAAAAGGAGAACCACTCCCTGTCTGGATGATATCTCTAAACAGGGAACCTTGTTTTTGAATGCTTATTCTCCGGCTTCCTGGACCCTTCCCGCGCATTTAAGTTTGTTTTCTGGAATGTATTCTTCAAGGTTTCTCTCAAGAATAAAAGTGCGCTCTCAAACGGTCAATTTTTTTTATAAAAATAGATTCTCTCAATTTGATACTTTGGCAAAATTATATCAAAAAGAAGGGTATATTACAGGGGCTTTTACTGGGGATGGTGCTGTTGACAGTGCCCTGGGGTTTTCTAATGGATTTCATTTTTATGTTAACTGTCTTGACATTGAACAACGAAAAGATAAAAGTGAAAAAATTTTCAAAAAAGGAATCAATTGGATCAAAGAAAATGGGGGAAGAATTAATTTTTTTTTGTTCCTTCATTCTTATGAAGCTCACCAGCCTCATTTTCACCGTTATTTTGCAAGAAAACCGTTAAATATGGGAAGACTTAGGGGTCACAAAAAAATTGTACAGGTTCCTTATGAGTTTGTTCCCACTCTTGAAGAAAAAGAATTCGCTGTTGATTTATATGACAGCAGTTTGCTGCACTTAGACCGATATTTAGGTCTGCTTATAGAGAAATTGGAAAAATTGAAACTTCTTTCAAATACTTTGATTATCATTCTCAGTGATCATGGAGAAGATATATGGGATCATGAGTGGTGGGGACATGGTGGAATGTATGATGAAGTTTTGCATGTTCCACTGATTTTCTACAATTTTGGCGGAGTTAAGCCAGGAACCAGAGTTCAGTCTTTTGTTTCACTTCTGGATATTTATCCGACTCTTGCTGCAGCTCACAAATTAAAACCTGATTTATTTTTTTTGAGTGATGGGAAAGACATGTTCCCCTTGTTTCAAGGAAAATCTTTAAATCGCACAAAAATTTTCAGTGAATGTTTAATTTCTCCTGAGTCTGATGATCATCCCTGGTATTATCTCTGTTTAAAAGATGAGCATTATAAATACCTCCAAAGAAAAAGTTATGATGGTTTAAAGATTCAAGAAGAGGAGTTTTACGATTTGTACAAGGATCCTTTTGAAAGAAAAAATCAGGCTGGTCAAATGCCGCAAAAAGTGGAAGAGTTTAGAAATGCCTGTGAAGAACAGTTTCACAAAATTATAGATGACGCAGCTTTTTTATCTGATCAAGAGCTGGAGTATTCTCCTGTTGAAACTTTAGAGCTTGTCGAGAGACTTAAGGCTCTCGGATATTTATGAGATTTCTTTTTTCTCCAGATATAATCGAGATCTTTTTTCGGTATTTTGCGGTATGGGACAGCGTGTGCTGTGCCCTTTTGCTGGTTCATCTCTTCAATATAACCCTTTAGATAAAAGGACTGGAATGACCATTCATACAGGTTGAATAATTTTAAAACAATCGCAGCACTGACATTAGGAAGAGAATTTTTATATTCTTCTTCAAGGAGAGTGACTTGTTTTGTTCTGGCTTCTAAAATCCTTTTTGCATTTTCCCATTTTTTTGCTGCCTCCTGGATTCCCCATGACCCAGGAATTTTCAAATTGGGGTGCATTTTTGAGACTCTGAATTTTTCTTTTCCAATTCTATGGCAGCGTTTGCAAAACTCATGATAGGTTACTTCTCGATTCATATAACTAACTGCTCCAGGACAAAACAAGACTTTTAATCCATGATTGGAAAGCCTGTATCCAAGTTCAAAATCATCCCATGTGGTCAGTGGATTAAAGATTTCATGTTTTATCAGAAACTCTTTTTTGCATGAAGAACGTCCTCCCCAAAAGTAAGAAAAATCCAGGATCATTTCGTTATCCAGAGAAAGATACGAGAATAGATGCTGCCCAATATGTGTAATGTAATACATTATGGGGGTAATTCTCAGAGTCGGAAGCCAGTCTGTATAACCTAATACTGCTGTATTCAAATCTGGATATTTTCTGTGGAGATTTAAATGGATGCCGAGAAGATTTTTATCGGCTAGATCATCATCATCGAAAAACAAGAGGATTTCCCCCTCTGCTGCAAATAATCCAAGATTTCGCGCTGCAGATAATCCTGTGTGATTTTGTTTAAAATACTTCAGGGGTAAATTGGAAGCCATCTGTCTAAAGATTTGCTTTGTTTTGTCATTTGAACCATCATCAATCAGAATCATTTCAAAGTGGTCAGTAGAAAGAGTTTGATCTAGAAAACTGGATAAGCACTTTTTTAAAAGATCGGCTCTGTTGTAAGTGGCAATAATGACGCTTATCGAAGGATGGGGCATTTTACCATTTCCTGCAAAGTGATGCTGCTTAATACTTGATAACATTCTTTCAGATCAAGATAAGGTTTTTTCTGAAGGAGGTCTTTTTTCTGGATGTTGCAGATTTTGCCGTTATAAAACTTTGTGGTTTCTCTCAGAGAGTGATCCACAGGAGTGTTGTCAATAATTCCTATTTTAAACTTATGTTTTTTTGCTATATAGGACCAGATATTTTCATATCCCCAGCCCATTGGTGAAGTTAAATCAAAGGGGAGGAAAAATTTGTAAACAGATTTGTGAAAACTCGCCATGGGTCCTATTTCCACAAAAAGAGTTTGTCTGGCAAGGACTCCTTTCTGCTGAAAGGTAATGGTATGATATCCATTGGAATTTAAACTTCTGGCGGGCTGGGCGACAGCAAAATTCAGCTTAGACTGAAGAAATAAAAATTGATCGATGAACGTGTCAGGAAGAAGAATGTCATCATCCATAATAAGCAGATATTCATATTGGGATAAATCTTCTTCTTTCAGCAGAGCATTGATGATTTCAAACTTTGGGAGGATTTTAGGAATAGGGTTTATGGTGAACTTTTTAATGATTCCAGTCAGCCTTCTGGCTTCCACAGTGGATCTTTTTCCAAGAGCAGCCCATTTTTGGTTAATAGTGAAATTTTTGGATTTAGAAACTTCTGCTGCAATTTCTTTTGCATAGTTTATTTGATCTGCCAGACAGACTCCAAGAATTAAAATTTTTTTCTTCGAAATTTCTTTTTTTATTTTAAGTGGAGTTTCGATTAAAGGCTTAACCGGCTGAGAGGGTGATGTTCTGTCTTTGGAATCAGGCAGATTTTGCAGCTTTAAAGAGCTGAAAGGAAGATAATAGATTTTTTCTTTTTTTTCTGCCAGAGCCTCATGAAAGTTCATAAGGGCGGGGAAAAGTTCAGAGAAGTTTTTGTCCAGTCCATTCATTTTATTCCACACTTCTCTCTTTACAAAGGCACAGAAAGAGGATCCAGATGAGAGCTGCTTCACAACATTGTATTCAGAATTTTCAGAAGAATAGCTCTCTCCCCAGCCTATTCTTTTCCCTTTGTGGATATAAGAAAAACCTGCTTCAATGATTTCCTCTGTATGAGAGATGATTTTGGGGCAGATAGCTTTGGCATTTGGAAAATCTGAAAGGAATTTTAAGATGGGATCAAAAAAATCAGGAGTAATTTCAAGATTCGGAGGCAGGAGAAACAGATAGTCGCCGCTGGAGCATTTTGCGGCCAGATTAATTCCCTCAATTTGATTGTTAAAGTTTTCTGATAAGCCAATAATTGGCGCCCCTTTTATCAGCTCTAAATAGGCTCTGATTCTATCATCTGAGCTGCAGTTGACGATTAAAATTTCGAGAGCCGGGTAATCACAGTTTAGGAAAAGAGAGACTAAAGTGCGATGAATCAGATGCAGTTGATGATGGGCGGGTATGATGATGCTTATTTTAGGATAATCCACAGGTCTGGCAGAAAGAGCAGGAATATTTTTTTTGTTTCGTGCTTCGACAGCAGCTCTTATTTCACTTGCAAGCATTTGAATGTCTCTGTCTGCTTCCAAAGTGCTGACAGAAGGAGGGGATAATTTTTTATTAAAACTGTGAAGCGTGTTGTAAGCATCCTCACTTAAAAGCTTTAGGCGAATTTGCTTGTCATCCCAGAAGATAAAGGAGGAGGATTTCCCGCTAGATTGAGTTTTAGAGGGATAGTGACGCAGAATGAATTTAATCGGGAAGACTTTTTTTCCTGGGAAGATTACGTTTTGTCCATTGCTGCATGTGAGATCCACAGGACATTTCGGATTTTTCCAGGCGTCTTCTCTCACCTCAGAGCCTGGAGCAAAAGAATGATGGGCAGGCTGAAAATTAAAAACTTCAAAATTGACGGCATTAGATCCCATTTGGTCCACAACAGTAAATGCCTCCTGGAGGTTTAAATAGGGCCAGGGAGATTCCCGAAATTCATCGGCATCATTGAGTAAATACCAGTCAGATTCAAGTCGCGCAGACAGAACTTCGATTCTCCGTAGAAGAGGGGTCAAAACGAATTTTCTGCGATTGATTTGAGGATACCCTGCATCTTGAGGCAAATTTTCAATATGAATGACTCCTTTTCGCAGCCACTTTGACACTTCTTTTACTGTGTTGTCCGTTGATCCATGGTTGATGAAATAGACCTCGATTCCGTTTTCAATCAAGTGCTTCAGAGAATAATAGACAATATCCTCTTTGTTGTATGCGTGCATAAAAGCCGTAATTCGCATTTAATTTATTTATCTTGATGTTTGTTTGATTGATTTTATTCCTGCAGATTTATACTTTTGAGGCTGTTTTTAGATTCCCTTCTATATTGGACAATCCATATAAATATTTCAATGGGACGATTTGGATCTTTTTTTTTCTGCAAGCTCTGATAATGCGGGTTAGGGCATCAGAAATTTGCTCATGGTGTTCTTGGCTATCGTGATCATGGAGAAGAATGATGTCTCCAGGCTGCAGATCGGTCTCTATTTGTGAAACTATTTTTTTCATGCCTCCTTTTTCCCAGTCACCACCACCTTTTGACCAGAGGGCTGTCATCATGCCAATCCTTTTTATCAGATGACTATGGTTCTCGGTATAATCCCCATAAGGAGGTCGAAAAAAAAGAGGTTTTTGTTTTGTCAGCTTCAGCAGGATCTTATTCGTGGTTTCAATTTCTAGAAGAATGTCTGTCATGGAAAGAGAAGAAAAATGAGGGTGAGCAAAGCTGTGATTTCCAAGTTCATGTCCCTCTTTCGCGATTCTTTTTGCCATTGTAGGGAAGTTTAAAGTATTTTCTCCAGTCACGAAAAAGGTTGCTAGAATATTAAATTTTTTTAAGACTTTTAAAATTTCCGTTGTTGTTTTCTGAGTGGGTCCATCGTCAAATGTGAGAGATACGCAGGGTATTATTGAAGAGCCTTGTGTAAATACAGCATCCATAGGAGATTTTATTCTATTTTATGAAGTCGCTTTTCTTTAAAATCCAACCTAAATCCTTTAACTGCAGGGAAAAAAGACTTTCTTTTTGAATTTGTAATGCATCCATGAAAACAGCTGCTAAACAAAAAGAGAGTCATTCTGTCCGGAAGCAGGTTTGGGAATACCTTGAAAAAGGATTGAAATTTGAACAAGAAGGTCAGGTTGGGAAAGCGTTAGAGACTTATGCCCGCGCAGAAGATTTAGATCCTAATTTTGCTCCTGTTCATGTTCGGATCGGCAATCTGCTTCTGCAGCAGGAAAAATATGATCAAGCTCTTGATTATTTATTGACAGCCAAAAACCTGGATCCTGACAGTGAAGAAGTAGGGATTCTTTTAGGCCGCTTATATTTGGCGGTAGAAAGACATGAAGAAGCTTTTTCTGAGTTGAAAGCCGTTCTAAACAGAAACCATGAAAATTTTGCGGCTCATCACTGTCTGGCAAATGTTTTGTCCAATCTTGGGAAACCTATGGAAGCCCTCCAGGAATATCAAAAGGCTCTTAATAATTCTTCTTCTTTTTTTAAGGAATGGATTTATCTTGAACGCGGTAATTTATTTAAAAAGCACTCTCTTTTGGAGGATGCTTTAAGGGAGTATAAAACAGCCTTAAAACACAATCCCCTTAATCCTCATGCCAGGAGTCAGCTTGCCGATTGTTATGAAAAACAGGGGAAAGGAGAGGAAGCGGTAAAGCATTTCAAGGTTTTATTTAAAATTTCGAGAGAAGAACAGTGGAAGCGAGAAATTGAGCGCCTTGAAAAGGGACAGAATTGATTTTTTCTTCAAGGTTCAAGAAAAGAGCTGGCAGCAGCTTAAAATACTATTAGAGCAGGATGCTAATTCAAACTTAAGTTTTGAGCAGCCAGCTTTTAAACTGCGAATAAATCGTTTTTTACTTTCTCCTATTGGAACCCAGCAGGACAGGTTTTTCACTTTACAGTGCTTTGTTCCTCCCGAGTTTATGATACGAGGCCAAAATAAGCTGACGTTGGAACAGGCTGCAGGAAGTTCGGAACAGAAATGGAGCCTAAAGGATTTATCCCTGCAGCCTTTGTACAGCGGGCAGAGTTTAAAAGTTTTTGATGCACGTGAAAAAGGAGTTGAAGAAGAAAAAACGGCAATTTTCCTTCCCATTGGTGAAACCTGCAAAATGGAATATTCAATCAAACATTTCACTGAAATTCTTTTTGATTATTTGCTTTTTTCCCTATGTGAGTATGACGAAATCTCTCTTAATCTCTCTATTACAGACAGAGAAATGAAAACGGTTCTTTTTAAGTCTATAAAACTTAATGATCGGTGTCAGGGAAAGTGGAATAAGGTCAAAATTGATCTTTTACCTTTCGCAGGTTTGAGCGAAAAAGCAACATTTAATTTTTCTCTTAAAAGTTTGGATAAAGAATCCTCTCGGAATGCTGCGGTTTTTATTTCAAAACCTTTATTTTTATATGATTCACCTTTTTTTATGTCAAAAAAGAAAAGACAGAATGTTGTTCTTGTGTGTTTGGATACTGTGAGGGCTGATCATTTGTCAGCTTATGGGTATCGTGTAAAAACGTCTCCATGTTTGAAAGATATTGCCCAAAGTGGAGTTTTATTCAAAAGAGCTTATTCACCAGCGCCCTGGACTCTGCCCGCCCATATCAGCCTTTTTACTGGCCAATATTCTTCTCGGTTCATCAGTGATTCCAAAAATAAAGAAAAGTTTAATCTTTACCTTTATAGAAAGAAATATTTAAATTCTGAACCTCTGGCAAAGTTGTATCATCATAAAGGGTATTTGACCGCTGCTTTTACGGGAAGCGGGTACGTTAACAGCATATTGGGATTCTCACATGGATTTGATTTGTATGTTAATGATGATGGACAAGAAGATCTTGAGGATAAAACAGATAGAATTTTTATGAAAGGACTGGATTGGATCCAAGAAGTTTCACGAAAAGCCAATTTTTTCTTATTTCTGCATACTTATGAAGCTCATCAACCCCATCTGCATCGTTATTTTATCAAAGACAAGTTCATGGGCGGAAGATTGTCCAATCATAAAAACATGACCCGGTTTCCCTTCGATTTTGTCCCAACCTCCGAAGAAAAAGAGTTTGCCGTTAATCTGTATGACAGCAGTTTATTCCATCTGGATCAGTATTTAGGGATACTTATGGATAAATTAGAGCGTATGAAACTCCTTTCAAATACTCTGATCATCATTTTGAGCGACCATGGAGAAGATATATGGGATCATAAAACGTTTGGACATGGAGAAATGTATAAGGAAGTGCTTCATGTTCCACTTATTTTCTACAATTTTTTAGGAACCAGGGGAGGAACTGTGATTGAAAATCTAGTCTCTCTTTTAGACCTTTATCCAACTCTAGCAGAGGTGCATGATTTGAAATTAGCTAAAAAATCTATGTTTGACGGAATAGATCTATCCTATCTGCTTCAGGAGCAGAAGCCCTTAAATCGGGAAAAAATTTTCAGCGAGTGTCTCAGATCTTTATACGCAAAATTTACTCAATACCATGACATATCAGTTATGGATGGCCATTATCACTATATACAGGGACTGGATCGGAGGTATTCCTCTGCATTTTTGGAGGAATTTTTTTCTGTGAAAGACGATATTTTTGAGAAATACGATTTATCAGAATCTTTTTCTCGAGGAGCTGAAGATTACAGACGCGCCTGTCGGAAACTTTTTTTAAATATTTTTCGCTCTAATGATCCAATTCCTTGTGCAGAGTCAGCTCCCTATTCTAAAATTGAAGAATTGGAATTAGCCGAAAAACTTAAATCATTAGGATATTTATAAAAGCTCAATGTATTTCCCATTTTCCTGGGCAATTCTAAAGGAAATTTGATTTCCAAGAAGAAACCAGTGGTATGAAATCCAGAAAGAAATCGGACCCAAAACCTCCAAAAGCAAAAAGGAAGAAACAGAAAAAAAAATGGGAAAACCCTGAGCTTATTGAAATTGTTGGGTCCGCCGGGATCGTTTCTCATATGCAGTCAGAAGCTCTTACAAATTTGGCTCTGGCTTATCCCTACGGTTTCTATACAGCTCTTGGCTGATTACTAGATGGTAGATTCTCGCCAAGCGAAGAAAATACTTTTCTTAGTCCCCCCTGGCCATAAGTTGAGTTATCCATCAAAAGATGCCAGTCTTTTAAAAGCAATTCTTACGGGAAAGGGGATAAAAGTCACGGTGGAATATCTGAATTTCCCCCTTTTTAACTATATCGCTGCTGCTCAGAAGCGGCAAAAACGTCTTTTTACCGCTCATGACTATGGTTTCGTGCTGACAAACTGGTACATCACGAATCTTCACGAGTGGCTTTTTACGGATGCAGCCTGGGATTGTCCCCCATATAAACCTGAATCCTACTATGGTTTTCTGCGAGAATCTGGCGTCCCTGAAACATTCCTGCATTTAGTGAAATTGATTCGTTCTCTCATTCCTCCTTTTCTACATGGTTTTTTAAAAGAAATTCAATGGGATCAGTATTCTATGGTCTCTATTTTTACCGATATTCCGGATCGGAATCTTCCCTGTTTGGCGATTGCCCGATGGATCAAAGAGAACACCCGAGGCAAGACTGTTGTCCTGTACGGATATAATTTCAGCGGTTCAGTAGGAGAGACTCTGATTAAAAAGTTTCCGTATGTTGATTTTGTGGTCAGAGGAGAAGGGGAGAATGTATTTTACAAGTTGATTCATTCTCTTTTAAACAGAGGATCTGAATATCTGGCACTTCCAGGGATTTGTTATCGCGTTAACGGGAAGGTGGTGAGCAATCCGGAAATTCACAGTCCCTATGATGTAACAAAAGCTCCTCTTCCTGATCACAGTGATTATTTCGCAGCCTTTGAGAAATATAAGATGCACTCACAGATTTTTCCAAGTTTAATATTTGCTGGATCCAGAGGGTGCTGGTGGGGGGAAAAATCGCACTGTACATTCTGCGGGTTAGATGATCGTTTTATTCAATTTCGCTTTAAATCCCCTGAGAGAGCTTTTTTAGAGATTGAAACCCAGGTGAAGCGGCATCGAGTTAGAGATCTTTTTTTTAGAGACTTTATTCTGCCTCCTTCTTATTTTAATGAACTTTTTCCTCGCCTGAAAGATTTGAATCTTAACCTGTGGGTCTATACTAAAACAAATTTAAAAAAATATCAGATTTTTCAGTTGAAGCAGGGGGGTGTGAGATCTCTGCAGCCTGGGATTGAAACTCTGCATGACAACCATTTGAAGTTAATGAGAAAGGGAACAACCGTTCTTGAAAACCTGCAGTTTTTGAAGTGGTGTTTAGAATATGGCATTCTTGTTAACTGGAATTTTTTGACTGGCATGCCTGGAGAGTCCCCACAGGAATATAAAGAAATGGAAAAGCTGATCCCTTTCATTACCCATCTTCCTCCTCCTATTGCAGTGGGGAGAATCAGGGCTGAGAGGAACAGTCCTTATTTTGTTCATCCTGAAGAGTATGGGATTTATGAGATTAAGCCTTATCCTGCCTATTCT
>JAJYZB010000006.1 GCA_021800275.1 bacterium | reverse complement strand
AAATCGTGGAAGCCCCTGAACTCCCGGAAACTCCTGAATTCCCTGAACTCGGCGAAATCGTGGAAGCCCCTGAACTCCCGGAAACTCCTGAATTCCCTGAACTCGGCGAAATCGTGGAAGCCCCTGAACTCCCTGAACTCCCTGAACTCCCTGAACTCCCTGAACTCCCTGAACTCCCTGAACTCCCTGAAACCCCTGAATTCCCTGAATTCCCTGAACTCGGCGAAATCGTGGAAGCCCCTGAACTCCCGGAAACCCCTGAATTCCCTGAACTCGGCGAAATCGTGGAAGCCCCTGAACTCCCGGAAACCCCTGAATTCCCTGAACTCGGCGAAATCGTGGAAGCCCCTGAACTCCCTGAAACCCCTGAATTCCCTGAACTCGGCGAAATCGTGGAAGCCCCTGAACTCCCTGAAACCCCTGAATTCCCAGAAATCCATGAGCTCCCAGAAATCCATGAACTCGGCGAAATCTATCATGGAGGACCACAGCCACTCTAACTGAAGACAAAAAGTAAGGGTTGCGCCGAACAAAAATCGTTCGGATCTTATTCAAGAGATGCTGAAAGTGCTGCAGGGAAATAAAGATTTGCACTCCTCCAGAGACGAACACAGAGATACAGGCATGGCCAGGGAACAAGAACGATTCGGTGTGGAAAAGTTTAGAAAATGTGGAATGGATCAATAAACAGATTGCAGCCTTGAATCTGGTGGGGAAAGTATCCCGACAAAATCACCTGCAGAATCCCAATCTTGTTTATCCAGGACAGAATTTAAGGATCCCTATGCAGCGATAAATTTTATCATAATTCACTCAATCTTTGTTTGTTAAGCATAAAGATGACTGGATAGGGATTTTTCCTCGTGTGCTGTATTAATGAAATTAAGAAGACTGTAAAAAACCTATAAAACTTTTGACAGCAGAAAAAAAATAAAGCATGTTTAAAGATCATTTTTCTAAACTGGCTGAAAGTTATGCCAAATACCGCCCCCATTATCCTCCAGAATTGTTTCAATATCTTGCTTCTCTTTGTTCTGAGCATGATCTTGCATGGGACTGCGCGACTGGAAATGGTCAGGCTGCTGCAGGGCTAGCCCCTTTTTTTAAAAGAATCCTGGCAACCGATTTAAGTAAAGAGCAATTGTCTCAATCCATACCCAATGGAAAAATAGTCTATCGCCTTGCCTCTGCAGAAAACTCAGGACTTGAATCAGAATCTGTAGATCTTATCACATCAGCAAATGCGGCGCACTGGTTTAATTTTGAGCTTTTTTACCACGAGGTCAAAAGAGTGTTAAAGTCTGATGGAAAAATTGGGCTGTGGTGCTATCTCCATTCAGGAATAACAAAAGAAATTGACAAAATTGCAAAGCATTACGCATATGAAATCCTTAAATCATACTGGCCTCCTGAACGAAAATATGTGGAAGAAAAATATCAAACCCTTCCCTTTCCTTTTGAAGAAATAAAAGCCCCTGTGTTTAAAATGAATCTCCAGTGGAATTTTTTTAATTTTACTGGCTATCTTAAAACCTGGTCAGCTTCTCAGCGGTATCTGGAAGAAAAGAAAAAAGATCCCTTAGACTTAATCAAAGAAGATCTCAGAAAATCCTGGGGAGAGCCAGAAACTGTTCGGACGGTGTCATGGAATATACATCTTCGAATCGGGCGCCTGCCTTGTCAAAAATAGGCTGGCACTCTAAACCCAGCCCTTCCATCTGCTGTAGAAAAACTGCTCCCAAAAGAACTGAAAATTTTAACATAGCGTACTTCTCAAGAATGGATTGAAACCGCTGATCTAACTTTCAGCGGAATATGCAAAAAAGGAGGAATCATTATGAAAATCAAACAACACATCAAAGAACAGATGAGACAAAATATAATTTTCTTAATTTTTCTTTTAATCTTCTCGTGCCTTATCCCCTTTTTAAGTTACAGCAGCGCTTACAGCGCAAAACAAGAAAACGAATGGGGAAATCATTATTACAAACAAAAGAATTATACTGAAGCTGTTTACTGGTATAATAAAGCGGCGGAGCAAGGGTACGTCTATGCGGAATATAATTTAGGTCATGCTTATTTCTATGGTCATGGGGTACATCAAAATTATACTGAAGCTGTTTACTGGTATAATAAAGCGGCAGATCAGGGAGATGCCTATGCTGAAAATAATTTAGGGCTTGCTTATTCCTATGGTCATGGGGTACATCAAAATTATTATGAAGCTGTTTACTGGTATAATAAAGCGGCAGATCAGGGATTTGCAAGGGGAGAAACTAATTTAGGGCTTGCTTACTATCATGGTCATGGGGTAAAACAAAATTATTATGAAGCTGTTTACTGGTGGAAAAAAGCAGCGGATCAGGGAAATGCAAGAGGAGAAACTCAACTAGGCTTCGCTTATTTCTATGGGGATGATTATACTGAAGCTGTTTACTGGTATAAAAAAGCGGCAGAGCAAGGGTACGTCTATGCGGAATATAATTTAGGTTATGCTTATTTCTATGGTCAAGGGGTAAAACAAAATTATTATGAAGCTGTTTACTGGTATAATAAAGCGGCGGATCAGGGATTTGCTGATGCTGAATACAATCTGGGCTCCGCTTATGCTCTGGGGAAAGGTGTGCAAAAAAATTGTTCTAAAGCTGTTTACTGGTGGGAAAAAGCGGCGGATCAGGGAGATGCTGATGCTAAACAGCAGTTATCTTCCTCTCAATTTTGCAATAAACCATAATCATTGCAGCTTCTTAATTTCATCTCTTAAATTCTCAATGGCTTTCTGGCTCATTTCAGTTTCTGCTTTCTGTCCGCTCAACTGCAGTTCCAGAGTTTTCTTGACTTCAAGAGCCTCGAATAATTTAAATTTTAGAGAAGCCAATTCACTGCTTTTTTCATTTAACTGCTGCAGCAGCTCTTTCGTTTGAAGCTCTAATTTTTTATTCTGAACTTCAAGGGGAGCGGGTTCTTTTACTGCTGCAAATGTTTGAGCAGGAAATTGTTCTGATGGCATGTCTTCTTCTTTTTTCTCTGCTGAGGGGATAAAACTTCTGATCTGATTCGAAAAGATCCCTGGTGAGCCTGTCGTAAACTTTAAAACAGCAGTCAGAGCATTAACTTCTTCAGTGGTACAGGGTTTTTCATTTTTCCAGTCATTCTTCCCTTGAAAAGATTCCAGTTCTTTTTTTAATATTTCAGTTTTTGAGATCATAAAACGAACCATCCATTTTATGCTTGACTCATTTTTATGGGATTGAAGCAGAAACTTCAAATGAGGAACACAGATTCCATCGGATTTGGAATAGGCCCTCTGAAACTCTGGATTCTCGATAAAATTCAGAAGGGTTTTCAAATAACGATTCTCTAACAAAAATGATTCTCGGCAGAAAAGACAGGGTTTGTGATAAAGTCCCTTTTTTCTGAGAAACCGAAACCAGGCAGAAGGATTAGAAACTGAACCTCTCAAATTCCGCAGCTTCTCCGTCAAACCATCTAGAATATCCGCATAAAGGATAGAAATTCCCGGAGTTGAATCAAGGATCCCTTTTAAAAAGGAAACATGCCAGGAGCAGGGTCCAATAGATTCGCGCAGCTTGGACCTCAGCCCAGGATCATGGATGTTTTCATGAAGGAAATTCCGGATTTGTTTTTCAGCATCTTCTTCCATACACCGACAGACCGGACACCCATTTTTTTCAAAAGCTTCCATCAGACGAAAATAGCCAAAATATTTTTTATTCATTCTTGTTTTTCTCCTATTTCGACTCCGGCTGCGTCAATTTCTCGCTCACTTTGCAGTAACCTCACCAGGATCGGTTCAATTTTTTTCCCCATTTCCTCCAGAATCTTTATACGATCAGCAGCTGCTTCAAGGTGTTCTCTCTGTTTTTTCTCTGCTGCATCAAGGGTTCTTCCTTTTCTGCCGAATCTCTTCTTTATCAATAGATTTCTGCGTCAAGCTAACCTCTCAGCAGCAGTTGGCAGCCAAAAAGTCTGGGGAAAGGAATCATTCTTGATTCGATGAAAAAAGAAAGGTTATGAAAATTCTTATCCTTGGTTCAGGAGGAAGAGAACATGTTCTGGGCTGGAAAATTAAACAATCCACGCTGCTGAAAGACCTGTACTTTGCGCCTGGAAATGCAGGAACCTCGTATCTCGGCGAAAATCTTCCTATCCAACCAGATGAAATTCCTAAGCTGCTGGAGTTTGCTCTTTCCCATAAGATTGACTTAACTGTGGTTGGACCAGAAACCCCGCTTGTTCTTGGAATTGCAGAAGAATTCTCTCGAAGAGGACTTTGTCTCTTTGGTCCTGACTCTAACGGCGCAAAACTGGAAGGGAGTAAACTCTGGGCTAAGCAGTTCATGGTCAAGCATCAAATACCAACAGCCCCTGCAGAGTTTTTCACCTCCTGTGAAAAAGCTGAACAATTTTTAGAATCTGCCCTTTTCCCTGTTGTCATCAAAGCTGATGGGCTTGCTCAAGGAAAAGGGGTTGTTATCTGCAAGACAAAAGAGGAGGCACGGCAAACTTTACGCTGTTTCATGGTGCAGAAATCCCTTGGAAAATCTGGGGAAACCGTTTTAATCGAATCCTTCCTGGAAGGAGAAGAAATTTCTTGCTTCGCTTTTTTCAATGGCTCCAGTTTTGTTTATTTAGGAGAAGCCAGAGATTACAAAAAAGCTTATGATAAGAATCAGGGTCCCAACACCGGTGGGATGGGAGCTGTCAGCAGCTCTTCTCTCATCTCTCCTCAAATCAGAGAAAGAATCAAAGAACAGATCTTTGCCAGAGTCTTGCAGGGACTCTTAAAAGAAAAAATCCAGTATAGAGGAATCCTTTACGCTGGACTTATTCTGACCCATGAGGGAGCAAAAATTCTGGAGTTCAATGCGAGGTTTGGAGATCCAGAAGCACAGGTTTTAATTCCAAGAATACAAGGAGACCTCCTGCCTTTTCTTCTCTCCTCAGCAAAAGGGGAAAAATTATCGGAAAGCATATCTCTCTGTTCACAAACTTATGTTGGTGTAGTCGTTGCTGCAAAAGGGTACCCCGGCGAATACAAAAAAGGAATGGAGCTTCCGGATCTAAAAAATCTGCCTGACGAAATTCTGGCATTCCACTCCGCCACCTCTAGACTATCTGAAAATAGTCCCCTGATCAATCAGGGTGGGAGAACCTTAACCCTTGTCAGCAGTGAAAAGACTCTAGAAAATGCTGCTTCTAGAATTTACACGGCCCTGAATCAAATTCAGTTCCATGATTTCTTTTATCGAACCGATATAGGGAGAGAAAACATCAGTCCTGCTCAGAGCGCCTCCATGAAGGAATAATTTTAGAACTGCAAAAATAGAAATTCATGTCCAGTCTTGCTCCGCAGCAAACAAGTCTTCAAGAACTGTGTATCAATACCATCCGCTTTCTAGCTGTAGATGCGGTTCAAAAAGCAAACTCTGGACATCCTGGACTTCCTATGGAAGCCGCTGCTATTGGATACACCCTCTTTACGAAATTCTTGAAACACAATCCTAAAAATCCTAACTGGGTGAATCGAGATCGGTTCATTCTTTCAGCGGGCCACGGCTGCATGTTATTATACAGCCTTCTCTATTTAACAGGTTATGACTTGTCTTTAGATGACATCAAAGCTTTCAGACAGTGGGGCAGCAAGACCCCTGGCCATCCTGAATATCATCATACTCCAGGGGTTGAAACCACCACAGGTCCTTTAGGTCAAGGATTTGCAAATGGGGTTGGGATGGGAATTGCTGAAAAATTTTTAGCCGCAAAATTTAATCGCCCTAATTTTCCAATCCTGGATTATTCCATCTATGTCATCTGCAGTGATGGGGATTTAATGGAAGGGATCTCTCATGAAGCAGCTTCACTGGCAGGACATTTAAAACTGGATAATCTTATCTATATCTATCTGGACAACCACATCACCATTGAAGGGGACACGGCTTTAGCTTACAGTGATGATGTTCAAAGGCGTTTTGAAGGGTATCACTGGCACGTTCAGCAGGTTTCAGATGGTAACAGCATTGAACAAGTGACAAAAGCCATTCAGAATGCCCGCGCTATTTCAGACAAACCTTCTCTCATTATTGCCCGAACTCATACAGGCTACGGCAGTCCGCATAAACAGGATACTGCTGCAGCTCACGGCTCTCCTTTAGGCGCTGAAGAAGTAAAACTGACAAAAGAAAACTTGAAGTGGCCCCTTGAACCCAGTTTTTATGTCCCTGAAGATGCTCTTGAATATTACAGAAAAGCGGCCTCCCATGGGGAAGAATCTGAAGAAAACTGGAAAAACCTCTTTGAGAAGTATAAAAAAACTTTTCCTGAACAGGCTGCTGAATTCACAAAATTTTTTAATGGAGAATTAAGTGAAGATTGGAGCAAAAAGCTTCCAGTCTTCACTCCACAAACAGGAGATTTAGCCACTCGCATGGCATCTGGGAAAACGTTGAATGCCATTGCCCCTTCCCTCCCCTTTTTACTGGGAGGTTCGGGAGATCTGGCGCCCTCAACTGAAACCTTGTTAAAAGATACTGAATCCTTCCTCTGTGATCATTTTGACGGCAGGAACTTTCATTTTGGAATTCGAGAACACGGAATGGCTGGGATTTTAAATGGAATTGCTTTAACCTCTCCAGGTTTTATCCCTTATGGAGCCACTTTTTTAAATTTTCTGGATTACATGAAACCCTCTCTCAGGCTGGCCGCCTTGCAAAAACTGAGAGTTATTTATGTATTCACCCATGACAGCATTGGACTTGGGGAAGACGGACCAACCCATCAGCCCATTGAGCAGCTCGCTTCTTTACGGGCAACTCCCAATGTCATCACTCTCCGCCCCGCTGATGCCAATGAAACAGCGGCCTCATGGGAATTTGCTATCCAGCATCACGATGGCCCGGTTTGTTTAATCCTTTCACGACAAAAACTCCCTATCCTGGATCAAAATCTTTTTCCATCCGCGAAAAATATAAAAAAAGGAGCTTACATCTTAAGCGATTCAAGTGAAATTTCTCAACCTGGCGAAAATCCCAAAATTATTTTAATGGGCAGCGGGTCAGAGGTTCAACTCATCCTAAAAGCCTCTGAGATTTTAAAAAAACAAAAAATTCCTGTAAGAGTCATAAGTTTTCCGAGCTTTGAACTTTTTAGAAGGCAGCCTGAGGAATACCGCGGCAAAGTCCTTCCTCCAACCCTTAAAAAGCGAATTGCAGTGGAAGCAGCCAGTCCTGTGGGATGGCATGAGTTTGTTGGGGATGAAGGGAAGATTATAGGAATCGATCATTTTGGCGCTTCAGCCCCTTTTGAGACCCTCTATGAAAATTTTGGATTAACAGCAGAAAAAATCGCTGAACAAGCCCTTAATCTGTTAAATCACTAACTCTTTTGCAGCCTATTTTTGACAGATTTTTGACAGGCTTGTTGTAAGATAAAAATACAATGTTTTTGACTCAAGATACTTCAATTGAACTGAGGAATGCAGAATGGAGCTAAAAAGAAGAATCGCCGCTGAAATTTCTCGAATTTCCGAAAGCCTTGGATTCGATTCATTTTTTATATACTTGTATCCTGACCCAGCTGCAAAGGATGTCCATCAAGAAAAGTTTCTAACTCTTTTTTCTACTAACTCGAATCTTTCCTCCTCTATCTCATCAGTAAAAGGAGCGCCTGAATTCAACTTGCCTGGCGCTCCTTCCTTCTCTCGTCATCCAGGTTCAAACATCCCCCCTCAGTTAAATTTAGAGGACAAAATCATTCAAAATATTCTTAAAAGTGAAACTCCCTTCTCGGGAGAAAGCGATAAATTCGGGAAAGAATTCCTAAAATTCACGTTTCATTATTTGATTGTCTCTGTTTTAAATCCCGAAGGTTCATTCCCATCTGCTCCCATTAACTCTCAGTCCTATTTAAACCCTCTCGGCTTGGCAGTGGGCTGCCAAAACATTAAACCTGATCGAATCCAGATAAAAAAATTCCCTTCTGAACTTCAAACCCTTTCAATGTTTTTCGCCCTCCAAAAAGCCGAAAACGAAATCAAAAATCTGCAGGCAGAAAACTCAACGCTTGAAAAAAAATTAAAAACAGCATCTCGCAGGCTATTGGAATCCGATAAACTGGCAAGTCTGGGAAGATTCGCTGGAGGGCTTGCCCATGAATTGAACACACCGCTGGGAGCAATCCAGACTTATACAGAATATTTGCAAATTTCACTGAAAGACGCGCCGCAAAAAGAAGCAGGAGAAGGAATTCTGAAATCGGTCCATCACTGCAAAGAAATTATTGACAATGTCCTCTCCCTTTCAAAACCGCAGAAAAGAATACTCGCTCCTGTGAGTTTAAAAGAAGTCGTAGAAGATGCCCTGTTGTTGACCCATTTTGAACTTAAAAAAAAGAAAATAACATTAAAAACTAATTTTCAGGAACATCTCCCTCCAGTAGAAGGAGATCATACAAAACTAGTTCAAGTCGTATCCAATCTTCTGTCCAATTCCATTTCAGCCATTCAACAGCATCGTCTAATTCCCAAAAAAGGAATCATTGAAATCTCCCTGACAGCGGAAAATCCACCCGCGGCATCAGATTGGCACAAAAGACAAGCTTCTTTCAAAAATGCAAATCCCACGCCCAAAAACACTTATCAGGAAGTGAAAATTACAGACAATGGTAGTGGAATACCTTCCTCCATTTTAGGAAAAGTCTTCGATCCTTTTTTTACAACAAAAGAAATCGGAAAAGGAACAGGCCTCGGTCTCTCTATTTGTCAGACTGTCATAGAAGAACATCATGGAACCCTTGAGATCCTTTCAGAAGAAGAGAACGGAACAACCGTTTTAATGAAGATTCCTGAATATGCAGCTCCTTCAGAGCCAGCATCTCGCCGTCCCGCCGAACTGCTCGACGCCCAATCGGTTTCCTGCCAACCTCCAGTAGCAAAAGGGGACGAACGAGCCAATCCGCTCGTAAACAGCGATTCGCCTCATTCACTTCGACAGAAAGGGGGAATTTAAATGAGAAAGCTCCTAGCGAAACTTCTCATTGTGGAAGATGATCCTTCCATGAGATCCGCTTTAACGCTGGCGTTAAAAACGGCAGGTTATGATGTGGAATCAGCGGAAAATGGACTCCATGCTCTAGAAACAACGGCAGGAAAATCATTCGATCTGATCATCAGCGATATTCGGATGCCTGGTCTAGACGGAGTTGCCATGATCGATCGAATCAAGAAAACAACCCCTTTTATTAAAACCATCCTGATCACCGGATACTCTGATGAAGAACCCCTTGCCAGGGCTATCAATATCGGAGTGGATGGGCTTTTAAAAAAACCATTCCATATCAAGGATCTCCTTCAACTTGTTTCTTTAAAATTGGAAGAACAAGAAGCAGAATTGGAAAGAACGCAAAACCTCCTCCAGAAACTTTCACAAAACTATGGAGAGGAAAATGTTGAAACCGCCCGATCTGAAATCTATCCCTTAAAATCTGATTCTACTTCCACCTTGATGGAACTGGGCAGAATCTCTGAGGTCAGGCAGGAACTTGACGCTTCTATTCAGGCTTATGAAGAAGCTCTTGCCCTCATCTCTCCAAAATCTCCAGAAAATCAAGAATTCCATATAAGACTTGCTCTCTCCAATCTGTTTGGGAAAAAAGGAGATGAAAAACTCTCTCTGCTGCATGCTGAAGAAGCCCTTGAACTGGCTGAAAAGAAAAATGACCTCGAAAAAATCGCTGATGCATGCGTTCAACTCGGAAAAATTTTGCTGGAAAACTTTCCCGAAAAAGGGACTCGATATCTGGAAAAAGCAAAAAGCCCCCTGGAAAAATCCAGATCTGGAGAAAAGCAGGCGTTATCTTTCCTCCTGGGATCAGCCACTGCTCTCAAACAGGAAAAAACTACGGATGCCAAAAACCAGCTGCATCAATTTTTATCTTTTGGAAAACGCCACTACCTCCCTGGCTTAATCCTGTCTTTTTTAAACATCGCGTTTGATCCTCTACTTTTAGGATTAAAGGAAAAAATTGAACCCGAAACCCTGAACTGGCTTTTTGAAGAAATAGCTCCTTTTATTCAAACCAAACTTTATCAAACTGCCCGATCAAGCTCTGAACTATCCACCCTTTTATCTCCTTATTTATTAAATGACAAAATACCCTCTGGAATCTGGCTGCATGTCACTGGATTAGGAAAGTTTTCCATGATACTGGATGGAAAAAAAATCCATGAAAATCAGTGGAAATCATTTAAAGGGAGATCCCTTTTTCTTTATCTTCTGCATCAATTTCCTCAGTCTGTCTCAGAAGACCATCTTCTTGAAACTTACTGGGGCGATCTGGAACCTGACAAAGGAAAACATTCCCTCCGCACCACACTCTATTTTGTAAGAAGAATGCTTCAAGAAAATGGCAGAAGTTTTATTTTGTCTGAAAGACAAAAATATAAAATTAATCCCGAAGCTAAAATCTACTGCGATTTTGTTCAGTTTAAAAACCAGATTCAAGCTGCCAGACAAAACTGGGAAAGAAAAAAAATCGAAGACGCAGTCCTGATCATCAAAGATGCAGAAAGATTATACAAAGGGGATCTTCTCCCTGGATTCAGCGAGGGCTGGTGTTTAACAGCCCGAGATGAAATGAAAGAATCCTACGTTTGGATGCTGACTGTTCTTGGCTCTTACCTCTGTTCTCAAAAACAGTGGAGGGAGGCTTTCCTGTATTCTCAAAAAATCATAGAATTTGATCCACTGTCAGAAGAAGGGTATGCTCTTGCCATAGAAACCTGCTTGAAATCAGGCAGAAAAGATGAAGCAGTGCAGTATTTTCACCGCTGCAGAGAAGTTTTAAGAAAAGAGCTGAAAGTTAAACCCTCTGAAAATATAGAACTTTTATATCGAAAAGCCCTTGAGTTGAACACGGTAAAATAGAACAATATTTAGCGTTTTCTCATGCTCTCGACTGTCGCTGTCCATCCTCGACTTTACAAGAGGGGAACTCTTATGAAAAGAACTGAGCAGGGGTAAGAAAGGAATTCTAAACACTTCAAGCGAACATTACTCACGCGAAAATGGGTTTTAAAAAACAAGTCAATTATTATTTCTTAATCGCTATTACTGCGCTGATAGGACTGAGCATCTGGCAGTTATTCATCCGTCAGCCCATTAGAAAAGCCATTAAACTGGGCCTTGATTTGAGATCCGGGACTCATCTGCTCCTGGCTCTTAATCCACCTTTAAAATGGACAGGAACAAAAGGGGACAAAATGGCCGCTGCACAGGCATTAGCCCAGATGCAGCAGAAAAAAGTAAACCCACAAATTCTTCTCCCTCTTGAAACCGTTATGGCAAAAATCACCAATGAAGGAACGGTTCCCCAGAAAGATGAAAAAAATGCGGAAGCAGCTCTCCAGAAACTTGGAAATGTGGCACAGGCGCAGCCATGGCAGATTCTCCTCCAAAAACTCCTGCCTCAAAAAATCACTTTAAAAGATCTTTCGCGGGTTAAACTGGTTCTAGAAAAAAGAATCAATGAATTTGGAACCAAAGAAACGATGATCCAAAATTTTGGCTCAAGTCATATTATTGTGGATATTCCTGAAGAAACAAATCCCAGAAAAGCAGAAAAAATCGTCAGCAAAACCGCCTACCTCGCTTTCAAAGAACTGACCACAGCAGGGAAGCAGTACTTCGAGTCCAGTCAGAGTCCTCCCAATTTTTACAATCCCGCCATGTGGAAAACAATCATGAATGGCTCTGCATTAAAAAGTGTTCAAGTAGAACCCTATGGACAAGGGCAGACAGGAGGGAACACAACCCAATACATGGTTGCATTTCAGTTGACTTCAAAAGGAACTAAACTTTTTGGAAAAGCTACGACGCAAAACGTGGGTTATCCAATCGCCATTTATCTGGATGGGAAACTGATCAGTTCACCTAAAGTGGATGAGCCTATTACTGGAGGATCAGGAGTTATTCAGAGCTTCACTTTAAACAAAGCCGTTGAGCTGACTCGTTTTCTTCAAGCTGGAGCCCTCCCAATCCCAATAAAAGTTGAAGAATCAGATGTCGTTGGTCCTACTCTTGGACATGAAGCCCTGCTTGAATCCCTTGCTGCTGGCATTCTCGGACTGGCTACTGTCATTCTATTTATGCTTTTATTCTACAGACTCCCTGGCTTTTTTGCCTGCCTTGCTTTAATGATTTATGCTCTTTGGCTGCTAGGAATTATGAGCAAATTCTTCATTTTAACTCTGCCTGGAATTGCAGGAATTGTCTTGAGCATTGGAATGGCTGTAGATGCTAACATCTTAATTTTTGAAAGAGTCAAAGAAGAACTTTGGAATGGAAAAACAATCCCTGGAGCTGTAGATATCGGATTCCAAAAAGCGTGGAGTTCGATCTTGGATTCTCATGTAACGACTATTATTGGAGCCCTGGCTTTAATTTGGAAAGGCTCTGCTTCGATACAAGGATTTGGAGTCGCCCTCTTAGTCGGAACAGCTCTAAGTCTTGTTACTGCCTGGGGAGTTACCAGAATCTTAATGGACTGGTCTGTGCTGAATAACATTACAACCAGCAGAAAGGCTTACGGAGCATGAATCTGCCTTTACATTTCAGCCCTCAAAATCTTATTTACTTCCTGATCTGGTGTGGAGTCCTGGTGTATGCCAGCCATTTAGCTCGGGTTTTCCGCGAGAAACAAATCAATCTCATTAGTAAATGGCCGTGGTTCTTCCTTTTTTCAGGATTCCTGCTGACTCTTGGAATCATTTCCCTTGTTCTTCCTGCCAAAGGATTAAAACTGGGGCTTGATTTTAAAGGAGGAACCCTTCTAGAAATTGGATTTTCAAAAAAAGTAACCACGCAGCAGGTGAGAAATACTATTGCTCCTATTGCTCCTGTCCTGAAACACGCCCTGATCCAGCTGCTCAGCAAACCTCCTGAAATTGGAGAAAAAAATCCTCCTGTGAGTATTATTTTAATTCGATCCCAGAGACTGGGTAAAACTGAAAAGCAAACCCAAAAAATGATTAAAACGATATTGACTACGTTAAAAAGTCAGTACGGCGCAGTGACTCTAAGACAGAGCAAAACGATTGGGCCAACCATTGGACATGAGCTGCTCCATGATGCTGTGATTGCCATTATTGCAGCCCTTATTTTTCAGTTAATTTACATCACGCTTAGATTTGGTTGGAATCTCAGATATGGCATTTCAGCCGATTTAGCCCTGATTCATGATGTTTTAATGATGGTCGGACTTTATGCTCTGTTTGGAAAAGAAGCGAATTCTCCATTTTTAGCCGCCCTTTTGACTGTTATTGGATATTCAGTTATGGATTCGATTGTGATCTTTGATCGAATTCGAGAAAATCTAACCTTGATTACCAGAGCTTCTTTTGAAAGTGTTGTAAATCAATCGGTTCTTCAAACGATGACTCGTTCCATCAATACGTTGATGACGGTTTTGATCACTTTATTCGCTCTGTACTTTTTCGGTGGAGAAACCTTGAGGAATTTTGCTTTTGCTCTTTTAATCGGAGTAACGAGCGGCGGCTACTCTTCTATTTTCATCGCCAGCCCAATTTTGGTTCTGTGGGAAAGATGGTCCAGTAAAAGAGAAAAGCAAAAAATGCTTTCCACAGATTCAATTCAAACCAATGGGAAAAAACAACCGGCCGCTGTTGAACCTATAACTGACACTGAAAATGAAGCAGGTGAAGTTCCACTGCCCAAAAGAGTCCCTAAAAGAAAACCTGGACGCAGAAGATCGTGATGATTCGAACCCGGTTTGCCCCTTCACCCACAGGATCTCTTCATGTTGGTGGAGCAAGAACCGCCCTTTTCAACTACCTGTTCGCAAAAAAACAAAATGGAATCTTTATTTTAAGAATTGAGGACACTGATGCTGCTCGCTCTACAAAAGAGTCTGAGCAAGTTATTTTGCGAGATTTAAAATGGCTGGGAATTCAATGGGATGAGGGTCCAGATATCGGAGGAGATTTTGGTCCCTATCGGCAGTCTGAAAGACTTGAAAAATATCAGGCAGCTCTTAAAAAACTGCAAGAAATGCCAGGAACTGTTTATCCCTGTTTCTGCTCAGAAGAAGAACTGGAAGCCAAGAGAAGAGCTTCACTAGAAAAGGAAAACACTGCCTATACCCCTGTTTATAATTGTCAATGTCGAGATCTTCCCGAAAAAAAAGTTAACAAACTTAAAGAAGAACGCCCTTCTGCCTGGAGATTTCATGTTCATATTTCGACCCAAGGTATTACCGCTTCAGGAGAAAAAACACCCCCTCTTATGTATAGTCCAATTACTGTTCACGATCTCATTCACGGAAACGTCACGTTTGATCGCAGTTTAATCGGAGACTTTGTTTTAATAAAATCCAATGGCCTCCCTTCTTACAATTTTGCTTGTGTAGTAGATGATGCTGACATGAAGATCACCCATGTTATTCGAGGGGATGAACATTTAACCAACACGCCTCGTCAAATCCTGCTTTATGAAGCCCTTGGAATCCCTGCTCCCCAATTCGCCCATCTCTCCATGATTCTTGCGCCCGATCACACCAAACTTTCTAAAAGACATGGCACAACAGCGGTCCAGGAGTTTAAAGAAAAAGGATATTTACCCCATGCGATCATTAATTATATCTCTTTATTAGGGTGGTCCCCCAAAGATGACAGAGAAATCTTCACCCCTGAGAAAGAAGAAAATACTGGAAACCTATCTCGCCTTCTACTGCAGGAACTCTCCAACCTTTTTTCTATGGAAGGCGTCAGCTCTAATCCCGCTGTTTTTGACCAACAGAAATTAACCTGGATGAATGCACAGTATATTAAAAGACTCAAATCTGAGGATCTGCTGGAAGCAGCAGCAGAAATTTCTTCTGAAATAAGATTGAAGAGCGATAACAAGAAAATAGAGAAAGCTTATTTATCAATGATTCAATCAGGGAAAGAACGATTTCACACACTCCTGGACATAGAAAAATATTTCAATGAATATTTTGATTCCAGCAAATTTGTTTTAGAAGAATCGGCAGAAGAGGTTCTAAGCTGGAACTGGTCGCTTGAAGTTTTGAAACAGTTTAAAAAAGAGATTGAAAACACGGAGGTCATTACTGATGAGCTGATTCCTGACTTAATAAAAAATATTCAAAAGGCAACTGGCAGAAAAGGAAAAGAATTATATTTCCCCATACGAGTTTCGTTGACGGGAAAAATTCATGGACCTGAACTGGCGCAGCTAATTCCTCTTCTCGGAAAAGAAGAGACCTTGAAAAGAATTTCAAAGGCGAAACTGCAGTTTGCTGAACATATCGAAAAATAGAGCTGAACAGAGCAATCAAAAAAATAATTTTTGGAGGTAAAAATCGTGGCAACTGTTATAAAAAACATAGATGAACTATTAAAAACAATGGTGACAAAAACCGCTTCTGATCTGCATCTGGCAGTTGGCAGTCCCCCCACTGTGCGAATTGACGGCTCTCTGGTCTCTTTGGATAACGGACAGCCTTTATCCCACCAGGAACTTCAGGAGATGATTTTCTCAATCATTAATTTCTCGCAGAGAGAAGAACTGGAAAAACAAAAAGAACTGGACTTTTCTTACAGTATTCCTGGATTTTGTCGTTTCAGGGGAAATGCTTTGTATCAGAGAGGAACCATGGGATGCGTTTTTAGAGCAATCCCCCAGAGACCCTTGACTCTTCAAGAACTTGGATTCACAAACCTTGAATCTTTCTGCAAAAAGCCGAGAGGACTTGTTCTGGTAACCGGTCCAACCGGTTCAGGAAAATCCACGACGCTTGCCGCCATGATTGATTACATCAATGAAAATCAATCTGTTCACATTATTACCATTGAAGATCCAATCGAATTTCTTCACCGAAATAAAAAAAGCATTATTCGTCAGAGAGAATTAGGGACAGACACACTGGCTTTCTCCAATGCTTTAAAACATGTTCTTCGTCAAGATCCAGATGTGATTTTAGTGGGTGAGATGAGAGATTTAGAAACGATTTCTCTTGCCATTACGGCTGCAGAAACAGGGCACCTCGTTTTTGCGACTCTGCACACAACAGGAGCATCTTTGACCGTAGATCGAATCATTGACGTTTTCCCTCCCCATCAGCAGCAGCAGGTCAGAATTCAATTGTCAGGAATTCTCGAAGGGATTGTTTCGCAAACACTTCTGCCAAGATCAGATGGCAAGGGAAGAATCTGCGCCATGGAGATCATGGTTGCAACGCCTGCAATCAGAAACTTAATCCGTGAAGGAAAAACACCGCAAATGGTCAGCATGATACAAACTGGAGGACAGTACGGAATGGTGAGTCTTGATATGTCATTAAAAGCTCTGGTGCAAAAAGGGATAGTCTCATTTGAAGAGGCGCTTGCTAAAGCGGCGAATCAAGATGAATTCAAAAAACTTTTAGGAAGATAAGTGCAGTCGGTTAATCTCTGTGAAGATTAACCATTCTGGAAGGTGAAGACACAGACTGTGAAATATCCTGCTGCAGCACGGGAAACTTATCTTTGGGGAATGCTTTTCCTCTTTTGTTTGTTTTTTTCAACTTGCCCTGTCAAAGCTGAGACAAAAAAGTGCCAGGAAAGCCGATCCTCATCAGTCTGTGATCCTGCAAAAAACCACCCTCCTCCAGAGGTTAGTGTGCATTATGGAATCAATCTGATTACCCAGCATCTCTTTCCTTTTCGCAGTCCTTATGAAGGACCAAACAGCCTGTTTTCTGAAAGCAATACCCAAACAACAAATTTTGATTGGCTTTCTTTAAGATTCCATCCTTTCAGCAATCTAAAATTTCAAGTGGATTACCAGTCAGGGCGTGGATTAGGGGTTGGAAATCCTGATTCAACAGGGCTTGCCGGCTATGTCAATGGGGATGCTATCCGAATCTCCAGCATTGGAACAGCCCCTTATTTTGCCCGCTATTTTCTTCAGTGGAAACAGCCTTTAACTCCTGACTCAAATGTAACTGTAGATTTTGGGAAATTAGCTGTGACTGATATTTTTGACACCAACCGATATGCTGACAATCCGAATACCCAATTTTTAAATTGGGGACTGATCAACAATTTAGCTTATGATTATGCTGCTGACACACAAGGTTATTCTAAAGGGATAGCTCTCCAGTGGGTTCATCCAAATTGGATTTTAAAGATGGGTTCTTTCGAAGAGCCTGTTTCTGCTAACTCCCCGTTTTTATCCAATGATCTCGCCAACAATCATGGAGATCAAATTGAACTGGATAAAATGTTCGGAAACTTGTCCAATCCTATTGTGGTGAGATTCCTGGCTTATGAAAATCATGCTCACATGGGAAATTATCAGAAATCCCTTGAAATCGCCGCTCTTACCCATACTGTTCCCAATATCCATGATTCAGAAATAGTAGGAGCTGTCAAATACGGTTTTGGCTTAAATTTCGAGATTCCTCTGGCAAATCATGGGAACACCGGAATCTTTGGAAGATGGGGGTGGAACAATGACCAGACCGAAAGTTTTGCTTATACTGAAGCAGGACAAACCTTTTCTCTTGGAGGTCAGATTTCAGGAGCTAATTGGGGACTGCCCAGAGATTATATCGGAATAGGAACAGTTGAAAGTGAACTCTCTTATTATCATCGAGAATATCTGGCAGAAGGAGGGCTTGGATTTCAATTAGGGGATGGGGCTTTAGACTATGCCCCTGAAAAGATTCTAGAAATCTATTATGATCATCAGTTCACAAAATCCCTTTCACTTTCCCCTGATTTTCAGTGGATAGAAGATCCAGGATATAATGCGGCTCGGGGTCCTGTTTCAGTTATTGGAATACGGCTGGATTTTCGAGGCGGCTGATTAATTCGAAGTAGTGGTATGAAGTTTCTGGGTTTTCCAGTATTGTTCAAATTGTCGAACAAAATCCTGCTGATCAGAACATAAAGAACCATTAAATCGAAACTTCCCCGCTTCCTGGAGAGCTTCTTCAGCAGACCAGCCGTGTGAAATTCGGTAGCAGGCAACCATGACTCCTGTTCTTCCAACCCCTGCTTTACAGTGGACATAAAGAGGGACGTCCTCAGGATTATTCGCCATTTTCACAAACTCTTCTGCCTGAGAAAAAGTTGGAGCAGTTTCATCTTTAATGATAAATGCTGTTCTCTTAACTTTTGGGATGGCGCTTAATTCCAAATCAGAAGGATCCTCTCCCCTTAAACTAACAACAGTTTTAACTCCATGGGCTGCCAGCCATTCAAATCCCTGCTTAGTGGGCTGCCCTCCTCTATAAAGGTATCGGGAAACTTTCTGGAAATTACCAATGTCATCTGGAGAAGGGGCTGATTTGGAGTTCTGAACCGATTTCATTCCTAAAAGATTATTCAAGCGAAATGCTTTGTCTCGCAGTTCAGGGGCAGCTGCAGAACCAGCAGCAGTATCTACCAAAGGAGAGATTAAATCACATAATTTTGCTCTTTCACTCAGCTCATTCTCAAGAGTGATATGACGAATTTCTGACAAAACTTTTTTCTTTAATTCCGGGTCAGAATAAACCTTAAAAAAAGCTTTTGCCGCCTGCCTCAGCTCTGCTCTGAGAACCCCTTCAGAATGAGCAGTATAGGGAGAAAGTCTCATCATAAGCCCATCATACCACGTTTCATCGAAAAAAATCTTGGGTCTGCTGTGAACAGCTTGTAAACTTTCTGAAAGCTCTTCCTTTTCTCTTACTGCTGCGCCAATACAGGTTCAGATTTCAAATATGCCTCCTGCTTTAACATCTCTTCAGCTCTGCTGCCGAAAAGCCAGAAAAGAACAGGGGTGACTAAAAGGTTTAAAAATGTCGCGCTGATAATTCCCCCTAAAATAACCACACACATGGGCTGCAGGATCTCTTTACCGATCTGTCCTCTGGCAATCGCAAAAGGGAGCACTCCGAATGCTGCTGCAAGAGCTGTCATTAAAATCGGGATCAATCTTTCTTTTGCCCCTCGAACAACTAAATTTAAGTTAAAAGATTCACCTTCTTTCTCAATTAAATGCAGATAATGAGAGATCAGCATAATTCCATTTCTGGTCACGATCCCTCCTACAGTGATAAATCCTAATAGACTTGAAATAGAGAGAATGGGATGTAGAGAAAAATGTCCTGAATGAATTCGAATTCCTGAAATTAAGACAGCAGCGACTCCACCGATCAATGCCAGCGGAATATTTGCCATAATCTGCAGCGCAAATCGAGACATTTTAAAATGGCTGACTAAAATCACAAAAATTGCGATCAAAACGATAAGGCTGAAAAACAAGATCAACCTCGATGCTTTCTGCTGTTCTTTGAACTGTCCCTCGTATTTTAAATAATATCCTTGGGGAATCTTTACTTTTGCAGCAATCGCTTTTCTGATCGCAGACACCACTGCGCTTGGAGCCGCGCCGCTGGCGGAATTGCATGAAATGGCAATTCTTCTCTGGACATCATCATGATAAATTAAATTTGGATTTTTTACAAAATGAATCTCTGCCACTGTTTTTACCGGTATCTGACTGCCATCAGGAAGTTCAAGCAAAGTGTTCCTAACAGCATGAAGACTGTTCCGATATCTGTCCCCATACCCGACAAACAGACCGAATGTTCGGGATCCTTCTAAAATTCGGGAGACCACATCTCCCCTTAAAGCTAACTGCAGATCTCTATTGATCTGAGCAGGAGTTAATCCCAGTCTGGCCGCTGTTCTTCGTTTAACTTTGATCTGCAATTGAGAAACAAGAGCTTGGGGTTCAATATACGCGCCTTTTGTTCCGGGAACGTTTTTCACGGTCTGGTAAATCTTCCTGCCAACTTCCCTCAAAACAGACAAACTGTGTCCAAAAAGCTTGACTACGATCTGTCCTCTGGTCCCCGTTAAAATATTATTCATCTGTTCAAAAATTCGCTGTCCAAGAATAATTTTTACTCCAGGAATTACTGCTAGTTTCTTCCTTATTTCCCGTTTAATTTCCCCAATGGTCCTGCCAGATGGAGAAAGCTCTGCGTCTAATTCAGCATGATAAATAGGGTCAACAGTCATCACTTTAGCTCTTCCGATTTTAGCTCCGATTTTTTTCATTTCAGGCACATTTTTAAGAAGAGTTTTTTCGGCCAGAGCCACAATTCTGTCCATCTCAGGAACAGATGTTAAAGGTCCAGCATGGATATGCACTAAAACAGCCCCTTCATTAAACTTTGGAAGATATTCTTTCCCGATAAAAGGAAAATAAAAGGCTGCCGCCAGAAAACAGAGCAGGGTTAACCCTAAAACGGGCCAGGGGAAGGACAGCACTTTTCTAAGAAGTTTTTCATATTGATTTTTCAGCCAAAAAGAGAAAAAAGGATCCTTTTCAGTTAAAACGGCTTTTGCTTTAGGAAGCAGGTAATAGGACAAAACAGGACTGATGGTAAGGCTCACAATTAAAGAAGCCAGAAGACTGATCACATACGTCAAAGACAAAGGAACAAAAAGCCGCCCACTCATTCCAGGGAGAAAAAATAATGGAACAAAAACAAGAGCAATCACAAAAGTGGCATAAACAATTGAGTTCTGAACCTCTTTAGAAGCTTCATACACCACATCAAAAATCGGTTTAGGACTTTCTGAATGATGATTCTCACGAAGTCTTCTGAAAATATTCTCGACATTAATAATCGCATCATCAATCACAATCCCGATCACAATGGCAAGCCCACCTAAAGTCATCGTATTGATAGTAATGCCCTCGTGTTTAAGGACTAGAAGAGCTGTGATAAAACTGATTGGAATCGCCAGAAAAACAATTAAAGTCGCCTGAACATTAAAGAGAAAAAACGCCACTACAGCCAGAATAATAATTCCCCCTTCGATCACAGCCTGCCTCACGTTTTTGATCGCCATGTTTATAAATCTGCTTTGATTATAAACCGGCGTGACAGAGACATCAGAAGGAAGGGAACCCTGAATGCTTTTCAACTCTTTTTTAATTTTATGCACTAAATTAACGGTATTGATTCCGGGCTGACGGACAATCACCATTTCCACTGCGCGAGTCGGCACAATTCTTCCACTCTGAGCGCTTGATGCCGAATCTGCAGGGGAATGAGAGTTGAAAGGGTCCTGAGCAAACATGGCAGATCCGATTTTGATTAATTTAGGACCAATCTTCACTTTTGCCAAATCTCGAATCTCAATGGGCACCCCATCCCGATAAGTTACAACTCCTCTTTTAATGCTGGAAATTCGGTCTGTTCTTCCAATGTTTTGAATAAGAAATTGGCGGTCTGAACTCTGCAAAAATCCTCCAGAAGAGTTTTTGTTTGTATTTTTTGCTGCTTGAGCCACCTGAGTAAGGCTGACATGATAGAATTTGAGGAGATGGGGGTTGACTAAAACCTGATACTGCTTCACATCCCCCCCTAAAACTGGAATACTGGCAATCCCAGGGATGGTCATCAGTCTTCTTTTAATCACCCATGTGGCAAGGGTCCGAAGTTTCATCGGACTGGTGGCTCCTGTTTTAGAATGAACAGAAAGAATCATAATCACCCCAAAAACCGAACTGATCGGGTTTAATTCAGGGACAACGCCTGGAGGGAGTTCACCCTGAATGGTCTGCAGTTTTTCAGTGACGACCTCTCTGTCAATATAAATGTTTGTTCCCCAGTTGAACTGGACAATGACCTGAGAAAGACCCTGTTTTGAGATGGAGCGAACAATGGATGCTCCTGGAGCTCCTGTCAAAGAACTTTCAATAGGCAGAGTGATCAATTTTTCCACTTCAAGAGCATCATATCCAGGAGCATTGGCTAAAATTGTAACCACGGGTTTTCCTAGAGGAGGAAACACATCAATCGGCATTTTAGGGATCGCCCAGAACCCAAAAGCCAGGAGAAAAACAGCAGAGGTTAAAATGATGAGCCTTTGTTTTAAAGAAAAATGAATAACCTTATCTAACATACTGCCCAACCTTCTGTCTGGAAATCCTCTCTTGTTGGCTGCCAGTTCGCAGACTGCAGAATGTTCTATGGTTCATGATGGCTTTGTTTTTCATGTTCATACTGGGATTCCAGAATATAAATACCGCGGGCAACCACATCATCCCCTGGCTTAATTCCTTCAGTCACTCGAACCACTCCCCCGGAGGCTTTCTGAATCACAGCCCTCTGGCGGTAAAATTCATCCCTCTTTTTAATAAATAAATAAGTCTTCCCATGTCTTTTTAAAACACAGGATGAAGGGATTAAAATCCCTTTTCCTCCTGAATCCCAAACGTTGACTGAGGCTAACATCTGGCTTTTTAAAACCCATCCCGGATTATATAATTGAATAAAAACCGGAAGGGTTCTATTCTTCGGATTTAATGCAGGGGCAATAATTTCCACCCTCCCTTTAAATTCTTTTCCTGGATAAGATAGAGAGCGAATAAAAGCGAGATCTCCTTTATGAACTCTTCCAATTTCATTCTCATACACATGCACTTTCACCCATACCCTGGAAAGGTTGACCAAAACAAACAAAATTTTCGTGGGATTAACCAATTCTCCAGGAGTTAAATCCGCTTTCTCAACCACCCCTGAGATCGGAGACACGATTGAAAAATCTCGATAAGTTAAATTGTTTTTTTTGCGAAGTGAAAAGTGCTTATAAAGATAAACTTGATACTGGGCTGCTTGATAGGCTGAAAGCGCGTCCTTTTCCTCAGCTTCTTTCAGTTCTAAATCCTTTAGAGCGATAACCCCAGCTTGATAAAGAGCCTGGGAGCGTTTTAGCTGCTCTTTTCTCAATTGAAGCGATGTTTTATTTTTTTCTAAAGCTTCAAAAGCAGCCACTTTTCCTTCTTCAAAACTCAAGGCTTTTAAATTGTCTCCTAATAATTCAGGAGAAGTCAGTGTCTGCCGAATCACGGCTAAAACCCGCCCTTTCCTGACCCTTTGCCCAACAGTTGGAATGTGTGAACTAAGCGCAATTCCGATAACGGGTGAAAACAGATCATGAACGTCTCCCGGAACAGGAATAATGGTTCCAGGAAGATTTAACATCTTATGCCAGACACCCATTTTTGCGGGAACAGCAGTAATGGCTAAGCTCTTCTGAATACTCAAGGGAATCTTAATCCTCATGCCCGGTTTTGTAAATGTTCTGCCTGCGGCTTCTGTTTCTTTTGCTAACACCAACTTCTCAAACAGAACCATAACAAAAAGAAGAAAGAATCCCAGAGTCACTAAGACCCAAAAAAATTGGGTTCTCTTTTTTCTCGTCATTTTCCACCTCTAATGATCATTTTTTATGCCCATAAGATTTATGAATGATTCGCAAAACGTTCCCTGCAGCCGCTTCTAGCAGATCCAGATCTTGATGTCCTTGCAGCAAAAGGGAAAGATAATGAAATCTCGCTCTGCTTAAAGTCTGCTGCGCCTGCAGCACCACCAAATAAGGAAGCGCCCCTTTTTTATAGCCAAACTCTGTCATTTTCATCAATTGGAGAGACGGCAGCAGCACATTCTGACGGTACGTTAAAACATTTTGATAATCACTCTGATAAGCGGTATAAGCGGACTGCACTTTTGATAATAGAGTTAGACGGATCTGCTTTAATGCCTGACGATCCTGAATCACCGTTTTTTCCTGGGATTTTACCTGATTTCCAAGAGAACCAAAATCAAAAACCGGAAACTGAAGATTCAGTCCCACCTCCCAGAAAGGAGTTATGCTGAGATCGTAGTTGTAAAAAATGCTGGGAGCAGGATAATACTGGGTTCGGATGAAAGCAGTCTGACTGCGCGCTGCTTGAACTGTCAGTTCTGCGGCGCGAATTTCAGGATGATTTTGAATATGCGCATAAAGTGTTTTTGAAGAAAGGTATGGGAGATAGGGAAGCTTGAGAGTTCCTGAAACCACGATGGGATGGTTTGGGGGATACGCTAAAAGCGCATTCAAAGCAGTTTGATTTTGTTTAAAAAGGGATTGAGTCTGAAGATGGATCTGGATGCTGGAAGCTTTCTGGATACGGGCTGAAATCAGATCGGTTTCAGGGACTTCTCCTGCCTGATACTCTTTTTTTACCAGATGATACAGGCGATTGGCAAGAGTTAAGTTCTCTTGAGAAGCTTTCAACTTCTCCTGAGAAGCAAGAAGATCGTAAAACGAATTTTTTAAAGACTGCTCGAGAGAGAGGTCTGCAAGAGCATAATTCTGCTGGGTGATTTTATATCTTTGAAATCCAATTTTCCCCGCCTGAGAGATGCTGCCAAAAGGACCAAAGGATTCAGAGAGTCCAACATTCAAATCTTGTGGAACCCCACTCTGAGTAAAATTTCCATTATTCCCATTGGAATAGCTTCCCGCGAAAATAATTCCTGGAAGCGATTTTAGAGAACGATAGCGATAAAAAGCGGATTGAGATTCAGCTTTAAACGCTTTTAATCCTGGATTCGAAGAGATTCCTCTTTTCAGCACTTGAGAAAGCGTCAAAACTCTCTGAATCTCCGCTCCCCAAAAAAATCGAGGCACAAGAAAGCAAAAAACAAGAGCTGCCAAACCTTTAAGAACTTTATTCATGTTCGCATCTTCAACATCTCTCAAAGAACCTCGTTCAAGTCCAATCTGCATACGCTTTCTAACCAATCCTGTTCTGTTCTAACACCAATCTAACTTTTTTTATCACTGACCAAAAATCCAAAATCAAGATCCAAATCATTATATCATTAACTATTTTTAATTGAAAGTACTTTTGTCACAAATGCTGGATAGCTCCCTATTTTAAACTTTTTATTTCTCAGCAGAACAATGCCTTCTTAAAACGGGATCAAATCTCCAAGGTTATGGAGTCTAAGCTTGACAACTTGAGAACGAGAATAATAAGCCGCGAATAAAAAATGCCGATCCAATAAAGATAGTCCGTAAATCATACCTGAGCTTTTATCTCCTCCATAGGTCCAGACAACCTGTCCTTCTGGAGTCAATTTCTGAATCCGATAGTTTCCAGTATCAGCAATGTACAGGTTCCCTGAAGAGTCAATCTTAATAAACGTAGGCAAATCAAATTCTCCAGGCAGCTTCCCTTTAAAACCAAAATCTCTAATGAATTTTCCTTTGTGAGTAAAAACTTGAATTCGGTTATTGTAAGTATCGCACACATAAACATTTCCTTTCGGGCTGACAGCAATGCCCCAGGGATTTTGAAACTGTCCGGGAGAGTCGCCTGGTCCCCCCCAGGTTAAAAGGGATTGTCCTTGAGAGTCAAACTTTTGGATCCGATTATTGCCCATATCATCCACATACACGCTGCCACTTGCCGAAACTGCAATCCCAATGGGAGAATCAAATTCTCCGGGATGAATTCCCAGCCCTCCGAACTGCAGGAGAAATTTGCCATTCGGAGCAAATTTTTCAACCCTATCATTGTTTCTATCAGTCACATAAAGATTCCCATTCGGGCTGACAGCTAAACCAAAAGGCTGCTCAAATTCTCCTGGAGCAGATCCTGTTCTCCCCCACTTGTTTAAAAGAACCCCAGTCGAAGAGAATTCATCTATTTGATTATCTCCTGTATTAGCAGCATACAAATTGCCTGAAGAAGTGGTCGCCACAGAAACGGGGTGTTTCAATGGAATTTGATTCAGAGAACTGGAATAAGTTGGGGGGCGTTCCCCTGAAATATACCAGACATAGTACCCTGCTAAAACCACGAAAATAACTAAAAATGAGACAGGAAAAACCCAACTTGAGTTTTCTTTCAGCCAATCCAGCCACTCAGGGTTTTGACTCATATCTGCTCTTGATCATTCCCTAAGAAAGCCAGTTTCCTTTTTTTAGCTGGACTGAGAGCAAATCCCTTCAATCTCAAAGACAAAATAGAAGCAGGGACCGCCCCCAAAACTATTTGATAGATAAAATCAAAAAATTATAAAGCGCTTGTCAGGCTGGCTCCACCATCAACATAGCTGCGGAGATTAGCAAGTCCTTCATCTGTCAATCCTGCTGCAGACTGCGGCGCGCCAAAAACTGGTTTTCCTGGAGCTTTTGACTGAAGAGAAGCTGAAGAAGAGAGAATATGTGCCCTTGCCATTAAAGCTGCTGTCAAAGGAGCCGCAAATCCACCCTGGAGAACTATAGGAGTGAATGAAGTGCCGTTTTTAATAAATGTTTTGTATGTAAACTCATGATCGGGTTTGCCCGCAATATCTGATTTAAAGGACTTAATGTCATTTTTTTGACCGCTCTGAGGCTCTCCTTTTACAACAGCGTCTGTGGCTGATTTCCAGATATCTTCTATTTGTTTTTTTCTCGCGATATTGGCTGCAGACTTTGACTGTCCTGCATTCGTCTGCCCTATTTGAACTCTATTTGCAGATCCAGGAATCCGATTGATGTCCGTCATTTTAAATGCCCCCTTATTTAATTATCAGGTACATTTTAGCATGATCAGAAGAATGTGTCCAGAGGGATCTAAAAGCCCCTTGTTAAAAATTTGTTAACATTTAGCCAGGTGGCGTTCTACTGCTGCGAGAATGTCAGCCTTGTCATCAAACAATAAGAAGCCAGAGCTAACGACTCAAAAATATTAGATGGACCAATTAGAAATTCAGCTTTTATTTTCATTTTCTCCTCTCTCCTTTTTTCTCTCCTCCCCCCGCGGGAAGTTCGCAGCATTCAGCATCTGTTCTATGGCTGCCCTATCACAGGGGTCTCCTAAAAGTGCCCTTTATTTTTTGCTTCAACATCTATCCTGATCCTAACATCTTTTAATCTTTTAATCAATGCACAAGGTGTTAAACTTTTGTAACCGAAAATGGTGGAAAAACTAAAATGGAGAACTCAATGGAATGAACAATAACAATAATAAACAAACAAAGGAAGCAGTCTGTTAAAAGACGAAAAGAGTGGCATGAATTTCCAAGAAGCAGAGAGAAAATGGCAGGGCTTTTGGGAAGAAAAAAAGATCTTTGCCACTCCTCTCGCTCCAAAGAAAAAATATTATGTCCTGGAAATGTTTGCTTATCCTTCAGGAGATATCCATATTGGGCATTTTCGGAATTATACCATTGGGGATGCGATTGCTCGATTCAAGAAAAAACAGGGATATGATATTTTACATCCTTTTGGATGGGACGCATTTGGGCTGCCAGCAGAAGAAGCAGCCATTAAACGGAAAATCCATCCGCAGGAATGGACCCTAAACAATATCTCTGTATCACGAACCACTTTAAAACAGGTTGGAATTTCGTATGACTGGGATCGCGAGATCATCACCTGTCTGCCTGATTACTACCGCTGGAATCAGTGGATTTTCTTAAAAATGTTCGAAAAAGGGCTTGCTTATCAGGCAAAAAGTCTTGTCAACTGGTGCCCTGGCTGCAAAACTGTTTTAGCCAATGAGCAGGTTCAAGAAGGAACCTGCTGGAGATGCCATCAGCAGGTAACTAAAAAAGAGCTGCTGCAGTGGTTTTTTAAAATTACAGAATATGCTGAAAGACTGCTGAATGATCTGGACAAGCCTTTAAAATGGGAGAAACCAGATCCCCTTCTTGAAACAGAACATCATTCTGATTCGGAATCAACAGCAGTGCCCGATGCTGCATCAAGCAGAAAACAGAAGGATCAGAACTCCGATGGAGTTAGCCCGCCGATAAGAAAGCCCATTGAATGGCCTGAACATGTTAAATCTATGCAGAAAAACTGGATCGGAAAAAGTGAAGGAGCAAAAATTGTTTTTAAACTGGACCCTGATGGGATCGAACTTCCTGTTTTTACCACAAGACCAGACACCTTATTTGGAGTAACTTTTATCAGCATCGCCCCTGAACATCCACTGACCCGTGAATTGGCAAAAAATCTCCCACAGGAAAAAGGAGTTCTAAATTTTATTGAAAAAGCGGTGCTGGAATCAGAAATGATGAGAACAGCGGCAGGAGATAAAAATGGGGTTTTCACAGGAAGATATGCGCTGCACCCTTTAACTGGAGAAAAAGTTCCAATCTGGACCGCGGATTATGTTTTAGCAGGATACGGCACAGGAATTGTGATGGGGGTTCCAGCCCATGATCAAAGAGATTTTTTGTTTGCTCAAAAATACAGGCTTCCGATTAAATCTGTCATTCTTCCTCGTGAACAAGTTTCTATGCAAACACTCCTTTCTGACAATCAGCCAAAGACTGAAAGCGCTTATTCCCCTGAAACTCTTAGTGAGTCTATCCCTGGACGACTGTTCAAACAACTGTCTAAAGAATCTCCTTATAAAGTGTTAAACCCACCCACGCAGACTGATGAACCATTCACCCAGGCTTATGAAGAGCCTGGAATCATGATAAATTCGGGAGAATTCAGTGGACTTGACAGTGAAAAAGGAAAGAAAAAAGTCACTGAAAAACTGAAAGAGAAAAAACTCGGAGATTTCGAAATCCGATATAAATTGAGGGACTGGCTCATTTCTCGACAGAGATATTGGGGAACCCCGATTCCGATTATTCACTGTTCTTCCTGTGGCGCAGTCCCTGTTCCAGAATCAGAACTCCCCGTTAAACTTCCTGAAAACGTTCAAAATTTTATTCCCCAGGGAAGATCTCCATTAGAAGATGTTAAAGAATTTTTTGTCACAGTCTGCCCAAAGTGTTGTGGACAGGCACATCGAGATCCAGATACCATGGATACGTTTGTGGATTCTTCCTGGTATTTTCTCCGCTACACAGATTCAAAAAACAATAAACTCCCTTTTACACCTGAAAAAGCTGATCAGTGGATGCCTGTGGATCAATATATTGGAGGAGTTGAACATGCCACAGGTCATCTTCTTTACTGCCGTTTTATCACTAAAGTCCTTCATGACATGGGATATGTCTCTGTTGAAGAACCTGCTTTTAAACTCTTCAATCATGGCATGGTTTTAGACAAACACGGAGAGGTCATGAGCAAATCCAAAGGAAATGTGGTCAGTCCTGCTTATCTGATGGAAAAATTCGGAGTAGATGCTGCTCGAATCGCCATGTTTTTTGCAGCCCCTGCTGAAAAAGAACTTTTATGGAATGAAGAAGGAGTCGGAGGAGCGGTCCGATTCTTAAACCGAATCTGGAGATATGCAGAATCAGTCCTGGAAACTTCTGAAGAGAATGCCAGACAGTCAGAAGATACATCCAGACAGACAGGAAGTCCATCTCAAGAGCTATTATCCAAATACTCTGGTTCTGATTCCGAAGTATTAAACATAAAACTTCATGCCACTATTCAAAAAGCAACTGAGGATCTTGAACGATTCTCTTTCCATACAGCAGTCGCTGCTCTCATGGAACTTTTAAATCTCATGGAAGAAGAAACAAAAAATGGAGCTGTCTCAAAGCTGCAGGCAGAAAAATGCATCGAAATCTTTGCCCATCTATTGAGTCCCTTTGCTCCCCATTTTGCTGAAGAACTCTGGGAAAAGTTAAAAAATCCTCCCAGTATCTTTGAATCCCCCTGGCCCACCCCTGATGAAAAAGCCCTGCTGATATTAAAAAGTGCGTCTATTTCAATTCCATCCGATGTTACAATCACAGCAAATACTCAAAACAAAGAGGGAGCCTCTGTCACTGCCAAACCTGTAACCGCAGAACAGATTCGAGCTGCTTTAAAAGGAGAAGTAGAACTCGTGGTGCAGATCAATGGGAAAGTGAAAGACCATCTGATCATTCCTGCCAATCTGCCAGAAGAAGAGATTAAAACAAAAGCTTTGAATCTCACCAAAATTAAAAGTCAAACCGATGGGAAAGAAATTAAAAAAGTGATTGTTATTCCGAAAAAACTGATTAATATTGTGGTGTGAATGTTGAAATTTACAAAGAGTTGAGATTAACTTTAAATTTTCCAATAGGATTGGTTGAAAGTTTGAAAGTTCTCAAATATCCATAAACTTGTATTTTCTGATAAGGGAGAACAATAAAGGGCAGAATCAGATGGGTATGATAGGTTAGCCCCCCTGTCCAAACAGTTAAAGGATAATAACTGCTGTTAAATTTACTCACAAGATAGCAGTTGTCTTCATTCTTAAGATCTGCCACAACATAAGCGGGCTCTCCATTAATCGCATAAAGCCTCAGCCCTTCATTGACAAAATCCTTTTGAAAATCGCAGAGATGAATCTTGAAATGATATTTTTTTAAACTGAGAACAAGCGTATTTTTACCTCGATAAACTAAACCCTGCTTGTACAGTAACCGATGCCTCTGATAAAATAATTGAAATTCTTTTGGAGGCATAAAATTCTTATGGATAACCACAAAATTCACCCCTAAAGCTTTCAATTCTTTAAAAATTCCCTTTCCTAGATTTTTCTCCGCAGCGGCCATGAAATTCAACCAGTCATTAGGAGCAAACCCGGAATATCCATTCATCATTACCTCCCCTGTTACTGTGTCCCAATTTAAATACATAGGCTCGAACCCAAATAAAGTTCTAACCCTATAATGATGAAGAATAGAAATAAAAGTAGGATAATGTAAAGTAACTTGATGCCTCAAAAACTGAAACCTGGATTTCCTGGTGGAAAGATACTGGAGCATAAAGGACCTGACGCGATACTGCCTCACTGAATAATTCTCAAGAAGAATAAAAAATAGAAAAAAAGCGACTAAAAAACCTGGCTTTGTCACTCTAATTCGATTAAAAATAAACCTGGCGCCAAAAGCCGCGACAAGAGCAAAAGGGATGTAAAAAACAAACTGAAACCTCAGAGGAGAACGAATTCCATTTAAAAGAGGAGTCAAACGATAAAGATAATAAAAAGGAAGTTTCAATTTTCCATAATCTGTTTTCCAGCCCAGAAAAAAAGGACCAAAACTTAAAACAAAAGAAGATAACAATAAAAACAAATAGCACCAAGAGAAGATTTTTTTTGTTCCAACTGCATTTTTCTTATACCCAATAAACAAAAAAGAAAAACCAAACAAAAATAAAATCATCGGCAGAAAATTTAGAAAAAGTGAATATCCAAAAGGAATCCTATGGGGTGGTGAACTCAGAATATTACCACTCAGAGGACCATAAAGCAGGTTCCTTCGCTGAGGACAAAACCACTGCGAAATTCTTCCCGAATAACGTCTCAGGGTATTCAAATGCCGAATTATGCCTTGTTTTCTGGAAAACTGTAAATAGGGGAAATAAAAATAGAATAAAACTGGGAGCAGAAAAACACCTGCCCACCCTTCTTTTACCACCCTCCAAAAATACAGCCAGTCTTTTTTTGAAACTCTGTGAATAAAAATTGGCAGCAGAAAAAAGGGCAGCAGAACAACCGCAAAAACCTCAAAATATATCACAGACAACCCGTTCAATACAAAAAACAGCCAGAAATAAAATCCATCCTTCCAGTTCGGCTCCATAAAATAACGATAAGCAAACAAAAATATTAATGGAAGAAAATACTTATTCATCAATTGAATCTCAGATGGAAAATTGGACAAAGTAAGGGGATTAAACGCATAAATCGCTGCCCCTACTAAACTCGCCCGCCAGTCCCTCACAAAATAATTAATGCAGTAATACGCTGAAAGAAAACTTAACACAAACGTCAAAAGAGTAAAACAATTAACAGATAATACTAAATCATGGGTTATCCAGTAAATTGGAGAAAAAAACAAAGAAGGAACAAACATATTCTCCGAATAACAAAGAGTATCGGGAAGAGGATACATTTGAGGAGCATCAAAGTACTGCTTCTGATGAAAGATTCTCCCTGTTTTAATGGCCATCTGGTCATACCACAAAATCCATCCATTTAAAGGATAGTCTTGAGCATCATTGTAGTAAATCCCTGTCTTCTTGGCCAAGGGCCAGGTCACTAAAATCGTCATCCCAATTCCTAAGAACAAAATCAGAAAAAACTCCAAAAAGCGAAATCGAGATTTTAATTTAAAACTCATAGAGTCTCCATCTTCTAGTCGAGTTTTAACACTCCTGGAAGGAATATGTAAAATCCTTAAAGTTTATCTTCAAAATTGAGTTCAGAGGAGGTTTTAATTTAAAATATGCAAAATTTTTATAATAAACGAAAATGAAAATCTCTATTGTCATCCCTGTCTATAATGAAGAACCAACAATTCAGGCAGTGATCCAAAAAATTCAACAAATCCCTTTTGAAAAAGAAATTATCGCGGTTGATGACGGCTCCACAGACAAAACGGCAGAAATACTCTCTTCCCTTCAGGAGAATTCTTTGATTGTGCTAAAACACGAAAAAAATCAAGGGAAAGGAGCTGCTTTAAGAACAGGTTTCAGTAAAGCTGCAGGAGATATTATTCTTATTCAAGACGCTGACTTGGAATATGATCCCCAGGATTACCAAAACTTACTGCAACCCATTTTAGAAGGGAAAGCGGATGTTGTTTATGGATCTCGATTTTTAAGCGGACCTCATCGAGTCCTGTATTTCTGGCATTATGTGGGCAACAAATTTCTAACTCTCCTCTCAAATATGTTAAGCAATTTAAATCTATCCGACATGGAAACAGGATATAAAGTCTTCAAAAAAGAGGTTTTAAATCAACTCAAACTGAAGTCCAATCGCTTTGGTTTCGAGCCAGAATTTACGATTAAAATTGCCAAAAAAAATATAAAAATTTATGAAGTCCCTATCAGCTATTACGGCAGAGATTATGCTGAAGGCAAAAAAATAACATGGAGAGATGGTATTGCAGCCATTTTCGCCCTTTTCCGATTTTGGCTCTGGAATTAGGCTTGTTAAGAAGCAGGGATGAGAAAATCTCATCAGCGTGCCGCGAGCGCGAACGAGATCTTGCTCTAAAAAAGCCTATTTCGAAGCCATAGGAAGGGTTAAGGAAGTTGTAAATCTTGGAACAGGAATAATCGCATTTTTAATGGAGTTAAAATACCCTACTAAATGGACAGTTTGATAAGGTTCGATCAAAAGAGGAAATTTTAAATTAGAACTGTATTTTTCACCACCAATCATAAAAGTTAAAGAATGATACCGCGTGTTGAAAGGGCTTGTTAAATAACAATTGCCTGTATTCTGCAAAATCAGCCTGTAGTAAGACGGCATCCCATTCAAGGCATAAACCCGAATCCCCTTATCAAGAAAACCTTCCGGGAAATCGCAGTGATGATAATGAAAATGGTATCTCTTCAAACTTAAAACAAGTGTATTCAATCCATGATAAATAAGTCCCCTCTTATACAACTCACCATGCTGAATCCACAATGCTTTAAAACTGGAAAGGGGCATCAAATTTTTATGAATAATCACATAATTTACCCCTAAAACTCTTAATTCTCTCAATGATTGCCTGCCAAGACTGCGTCTAAAACGATGCATGAGTTTCATCCAATCCGGGGGAGAATAACCAGAAAATCCATTGATCATGGTTCCTCCTAATGCCGTCTGCCAGTTTAGATAAACAGCTTCACGGTAAAAATATCCTCCAACAACTTGCGGAAATGTAGGATAGTGAAAAACAATCTGATGGCTTAAAAAAGCGAACTGTTTTTTCTTCTGTTGAGTTAGATACCTCAAAATGTAAGAGCGAGAATGAAATGCTCTAAAATTATAATTTTCAAGTAAAATAAAAGCCAAAATAAGCATTAAAACACTTTCAGCAAAGAGCGTTTTTTTTATCGAAATTTTAAAAATAAAATCCGCTCCACAGGCAGCAAAAAAAGAAAAAGGGAGATAAAATAAATATTGAAATCGTGCTGGCATTCTAATCCCATCCAAGGCAGGACTGATTCTATAAAAGTAATAAAAAGGCAGCCTGAAAGTTCCAAAACTATGATTCCAACCTAGAAAAAAAGGGCCAAAAGAGAAAAAAGCCGCAAAAATCATCAGGACCAGAAAGCTTACCGACAAGAACGGATCATTCAAAAAAACATCTGCTTTCTTTTTGAAAAACAAGAAATAAAGTCCCAACATACATAAAAAGAAAGGGATAAGATCAAGAAAAAGAACATGATGAGGGGGAAGCACAGATACGGTTAATGACCAGACTCGGTTAATCTCTCTGGCAAAATGTCCATAAATCAGATTGTGAGTGGATGAAGAGAGCCAGCTTATCATTCGGGCTGAATAATGACGATCTACATCTAATGACCTGTCAATACCTTCTTTTTTCGAAAAGCTCAAGTAGGGGAAATAAAAATAGAATAAAACGGGGAGCAGAAAAACACCTGTCCATCCTTCTTTCACCACCCTCCAAAAATACAGCCAGTCTTTTTTTGAAACCCTGTCAAGGATAAGCGGCAGCAGAAAAAAGGGTAGCAGAACAATCGCAAAAACCTCAAAATAAATCACTGACAACCCATTCAACACAAAAAATAACCAGAAATAAAATCCATCTCTCCAGTTCGGCTCCTTGAAATAACGATACCCAAATAGAAAGAGCGGGGGAAGAAAATACTTGTTCATTAACTGAATATGAAAAGGAAAACTGGACAAAGTAATCGGATTAAACGCATAAATCGCTGCCCCCACTAAACTCGCTCTCCAGTCCCTCACAAAATAATTGATGCAGTAATACGCAGAAAGAAAACTTAACACCAACGTCAAAAGAGCAAAACTATTGACCGACCATACTAGATCATGGGTCACCCAGTAAATCGGAGAAAAAAACAAAGAAGGAACAAACATATTCTCCGAATAACAAAGAGTATCTGGAAGAGGATACATTTGAGGAGCATCAAAATACTGCTGCTGATGAAAGATCCTCCCTGTTTTAATGGCCGTAGAGTCATACCACAAAATCCATCCATTTAAAGGATAATCGTTATAATCCTGATAATAAGTTCCAACCTTTCTCGTAAAGGGCCAGGTGACTAAAATCGTCATCACAGCCCCTAACAAAAAAACGAGAAAAAACTCAGCCCATCGAAATCGAATCTTCAATTTACAACCCACTGATTTATATGAGTAGTTTCCCAAAACTTTACTCGAAAAAAATCCAGAATAAGAAACTCCTTATAATGCTAAATGTTCTCTCGCTATTTTATAGTCAGGTTCCTGGTTTCTTGAAGTGTCAGGATTAATCCCCAGCTGCCGACATGCTTCAAGAGTAAACCTCTGTCCCCAAAAAATCTGCCAGAGCCAGGCTGCAGAAGGAAACAGTTCAGGACCATCTACGCGAACCTGATAAAATGGGAGCCCAATGGTTGTAAAATACTGATAAACATCGTTCCATCGTTCCTCTTCAGGATTAATAAATCCGACAGCCATCGTATTTTCATGGAGTGAAAGTCTGGGTCCATGGAGAAACTCTTCCAAACCAAAAGCACGAGCAGGAAGGTATGCGGCTTCCTGCAGTTTAAGAGCAGTCTCTTTAGCCACCCATTCTCGAATCAAATCTCCGATTAAAACCACGTCAGAATGATCCTGAATCAATGGAAAATTAATGCGGGTATGAATTTTTTGAACTGCAGTTTGAATATCTTCTCTAAGAATTTGATTGTCAATCCATCGGATGATCCAGGCTAAAGCAGCAGTGAAAGATTTGCTGAACACCCCTATTTCTTCAGGCTCACAAGTCTCAAGGCGATATGTTAAGCCCTTTTCCCAGGAGCTCATTTTAGCTGTAATCCCAAGGGTCACTGCTCCCTGCTGACAGGCTTTTTCTGCGGCTTGAACGGTAAAAGTTTTTGTCCCTCTGTGGGAAAAGAGAACAACCAGATCCCCTTTTCTCACAGGCTGAGAGATGCGGACAAAATCGAAACTTTGAACAGCATAAGCCTCTGGTGAAATAGACTGCCTCCAGAGAAATTTTGCAATTTCAGCGGCATGATAACTGGTTCCTGTTCCAACAAAAAAAACAGGCTTTCTCAAACATGGATCCATCCAATCAGGTCTTGGCGCATTTAATATTTCGGTAATAACAGAGGGCTGCAGAAAAATGTTTTTTTCAAATTTTGAATTCTCAGCAAGGTTGACTGACATAAAAATTCATTTCTTTAACTCGCGTTTCGTTTCCTTTAAGAATTTGTCCATCAAAAACCAAATTAAATAGAGCGCCAAAGGCGCTATCTGTTCGTTCGCTTACATCCCCGCTTTAACATGCGGGGTTTTTCGCCCACTTCTCATAAAAAGGAAGCGCGCTTCTCCTAAAGAAACAATAAAACGTGTTTTTATCCCGCCTGAGTCTGGAAAATTTTCGAAATTTCACCAAAAAAGAATTCCACTTTGAAAATGGAATTAATGTACTTTGGGGAAAAAATGCAACTGGAAAGAGCAACCTGATAGAAGCCATTTATTTTTCATTAACAGGCAAGCCTTCCCGAGCAGGAAAAGAAGACGAACTCATTCAGTTCAGTCTTCCTTATGCCAGAATTGAAACCTGTGTTGAAAAAAAGAAAAAAAAATTTATCCTAGAGGCTTCTTTAGAAAGAATAGAAGGAAATTCTACAAGAAAAATCCTGAAGCTGAATAGAAATCCGATACGCAGAGTTTCAGAACTGATGGGAGAATTTAAAGCGGTTTTATTTTCTCCTCAAGATCAGTCTCTTGTCCAGGGAGAACCCTTTTACCGCAGACGATTCTTAGATTTCATGCTGTGTCAAACTTCCAAAATGTATCTCCATTCCTACATGAAATATCAGGGAGTCAAAGATCAGAGAAACAGCTTGCTCAAGCAGACCCACAGTTCCGCAGAGCTCTTCCCCTGGAACTCAAAACTAATTGAATCCGGAAGCCAGCTGCTCCTTAAAAGGTTGGAAATTCTGCCTGAACTTTCTGTTCTGTCTCAAAAAGCGCATCACTTTCTCTGTCAGAGCGAATCTTTGGAACTTCAATACCTGTCATCTTTCCCTCTTCCTGAGCAGCACAAACGTGATCTTGAAACCATCCAGGAGTCTTTTGAAAAAGCATTGGCTGAAACAGCTCAAGAAGAAAAAAAAAGAGGAATAACTCTTGTTGGACCGCATCGGGATGATATGAAAATTTTTATTAACAATCTGGATGCTCGATTATTTGCTTCCCAGGGGCAGCAAAAAACAGCTGCTCTATCAATGCGATTAGCAGAAGGAATGTTTTTTGAAAAAATGGAAGAAGAACCGCCTGTTTATCTTTTAGATGACTGTTTTTCAGAACTGGACTCAGACAGACAGCATGACTTCTGCGACTTCTTTTTTAAAAACACTCAGACTATTTTAACCCTGTCGCAAGAACCTACTCCTGATTTGAAACTATTCCCCAGCATTAAACTTACAAATTCTGGCAAAGAGACTGTGACTTATGGAATCTCTGGATAATCTTATAGAAAAAACACTCAAAAAATTGAAACTCGAAAAGCCAGCGCGCGAATGGGAAGCAGTTCATCATTGGGATGAAATCGTTGGCGAAAAGATTGCTCGGATTTCAAAGCCTGTCCGGGCTGAAAATAAAATCCTTTATGTGTCAGTTTCTTCCAGTTCCTGGTGCAGTGAACTGGACTTTCAAAAGCCAAAAATTCTAAAAAAAATTGCGAATAAAATTGGAGAAAATATCATTCATGATATTCGATTTTTCAGCGCAGCTTTAGAACAATCCTGGCCCAGCCAATAAGATGACAGTTCCAGCGCCTATTTTCAGTTTCTCTGCATCAGTTGTTTCTTTTGTAAAAACTGATAAATCCTTTGATAATGCAGAGCTGATTTTCTTCGATTCATTCTCAGGAGAGAAATCATCATATAATAAACATCAGAAGCATTATCAGGATTCAGTTTATGCGCCTGTCTAGCATAAAAATAGGCGAGACGGTAAAGTTTAAATTTCAGAGCAGTTAAAGCGGCATCATGGCAAAAAAAAGAATTGTAAGGATCAAGGTCAACAGCCTGTTCATAGGCTGCCAGAGCTAAGTTTTTCCAGTTTTTTTTCGCGGACAGCCTTCCTAAATCAGCCCAGAAATAAGGGTTTATATCAAATCCCAAAAGCGCTTTAGAATAATTCTTCAAAGCTAAATTTGATTGGTCTGAGGCTTCAAAAACTTTCCCAAGCCTATCATAAAGAAAAGGATTCCAGGGATCCCAAAAAATGGCTGTGGAGTAATCCTCGCCCGCTCTTTTCCAATTCTGTTCCTTCATTCTGACAGCTCCTGAATGATGATAGAAATCCCCGATAAGAATCCTTACTGAATATCCCCCCCAGAGAACAATCCCTGCTGACAGAATTGCTAAAATGACCCCTGACTCTCTCGGGGTGAGCATCAGGCTAAATTTCCGCCTCGAAAATGAAGTTGAAGCCCCCATAAAATAAGAAATGAAAGCTCCAAGAGAGACCCCAAAATAAAGAAATTGAAGAGAAATAAATGAGGACAAAAGAACAGCAAAAACAGCAAGCCTTATAAAAGCCTCTTTCTTTTCACAAGTCTCTATCCCTGAAAGAGCCTGAATCATGGACACAACCCACAGGGATAAAAAAAACAGTCCACCAGGAAATCCTGCTTCATCCAAAACATCTAGAAATTCATTATGAGTGCTTTCAGCGACTGCCATGCGATTCCTGTAAAAGGAAGGCTGCTTTCGGGTCAGCGGCAGGTACGCATAAGAGAAATTTCCTGGACCAACACCTATAAAGGGATGAAGAGCCAGTACTTCAATCCCTTTTTTTAATAAAAAAAGCCTGCCGACAACTCCAGGGCTTTTAGAAAGAGCCGCAGGGAGGAACCTTCCTCCTGCAGCTGGGGAGGAATTAACATAAAAAAGGATAGCAAGAGTTGCTCCAAAACAAGCTGCCAGAAAGAAAAGTCTCGGAAATACAAGCTTTAGAGAAGGAACTCCTGCTGCTACAGCCAGTAAAACCACGAAAATCAGAAAAAGACTGATAAAGGGAGCTCTTGTATAACTCCAGAATAAGACGATCAATTCCATCTCTATTAAAATAAATCTTAGCAGTTTAGGTTTTTCTAAAAATTTAACCATTGAAATACAGATAAGAACTCCTAAGAATGTTCCAAATTGGTCCGCATTCCCCAGGGTTGAAAAAATTCGATACCCTCCAGGACTCCAGTGAATCGGATCCAGACCAAAATGCTGGATAAACCCATACAAAAGGATTGGAACAGCAAGAAACTCAAAAATTAAAAAAGAAAATTCCAGAGTTGCGAGATCCAGATTGAGCAGCCAGACAATCAGAAGAAAACAACCCCAGGTCAAGTACCAGAAAAATTTCTGCTGAGATAAAAATGGAACAGAAAAGAAAACTGAGCTTATTGCCAGCCATAAAAGAAAGAGCAGAGTGAGAATCGGAATAAAACTTTCTGCAAGCTCAGATTTTTTTTTAACAAACAAACCCCAAAGGAAAACCGAAAAACAGGTTAAAACCCCAAGCTGAAAAAAAAAGAATTTAGGGGCATAGAAATCTTTCTGGAAAATCGTCGAAAAGACCAGAACAACAGCACAAACAAAAAAAACAGGCAGGAGCTTTTTAACAAACTCCCCTGCCTGCATTAAAGTATTAACTAGTTTACAATTCCAGAGCCACTGCCATAGCAAGGAGCATTGGCGCAATCTGGGAAAGTGGTGGTATTTGGAACTGGCTCAGTTGTATGGACATCTCCGTTCTGATCAACGGTAAACTCATTTCCGCTTAGAGTGGATTCAAAATAGAGGTAGTTGGATTGATTGGTTGGACAGGTAGGGATGTTCTGCATGTAAGTAGGGGTAAAGGAATAAGTGGAACCAAAACTAGAATTTATGGTTGTGCTGGCTCCCTGGTCGGGATAAACTCCATTCCAATCCGTGGAATACATCTGAAGGGCTGTGGCTACATTTTTCTCATTGGATACACAGGCTGAATATTGAGCTTCTGCTCTTGCTCGAATGAAATTTGGAATTAAAATAGCGGCAAGAATGGCGATAATAGCAATCACAATCATCAGCTCAATCAATGTGAATCCTTTGATTCCCTTTTTAAAATACTTTTTCATGTTTTCACCTCCTTTCATCTATTTTATTACCCAATTGTTAATTTTTTAGACAAAAAGGGAAAACCCTTTTTTTAAGGAAGTGAGAAAAATATGTTTTCTGCAGTTCTGACGCTTTTACTAACCTTGTCTGCAGGTTACTTTTTTTATCGTTATTTTCATCGAATTCCCAAAAGAACCCCTCCCATTGAACCCCATGCAATCCTTTCTCCTGCTGATGGGAAAATCTGGCAGATTATCCATGTTAGAGATGAGAACCAGACAAGAATTCCAAAACGATTTTTAGGTGAGGTTCAGACCTTTTTAAAAGATGTGGAAAACGCGGGAATTATCCTTTCTATTTTTATGTCTCCTCTAGATGCTCATGTCAATTGGAGCCCTGTTTCTGGAAAAATACTCAAAATCCGGCATCAACCAGGAAAGTTTGCTTTTGCAAACACCTGGTCAAGCTTGTCCAATGAAAAAAATGAAGTTTTAATACAAACGGATAAATATTCCTTGAAAATGATTCAAATAGCCGGTTTTTTTGCCAGAAGAATTGAATGCTGGGTTAAAGAAAACCAGAATATTGACCGAGGAGAGGCAATTGGAATGATAAAATTGGGTTCCCAGGTCTCCCTTGTTCTGCCAGAATCAGTTACTTTAAAAATAAAACCTGGAGATAGAGTCAGAGGAGGGGAAACCATCCTGGGATTCATAAATCCTCTTCCAGAAAGAGTCAGAGAATCATGAAAACTTACTGGACACTGGCAAATCTTTTCTCTCTTGGGAATGCTGCCTGTGGATTTATCAGTGTTATGTTAAGTTTTTCCCAAAAATTCACCCCTGCCTCTTTTTTTATTGCAGCTGCTGTCGGATTTGATTTTTTAGATGGAAAAACAGCCCGTTTTTTTAAGCAGGATTCCCTTTTTGGGAAAGGCATGGATTCTTTGTCTGACATCACTTCATTTGGAATTGCCCCTGCGGTTTTAGGCTGCTCCCTTTTTTCAAAACATTCCATCTGGGTTTTTCTTATCTTAACCCTGTTTGTTTTAGCGGGAATCTGGAGACTGGCTTATTTTCTCCAGTGGAATAAACCTGAAAGACCCCCTGGAATGCCTATTACAGTCAATGGACTTATTTTCCCCGCTCTTTTTTTCTTCCATGCAGATCGAAAAATTTTCTTGAGTTTTTTTCTTCTTTCATTCTTCGCCATGGTCCTTCCCATTTTTATAAAAAATGAGGCTGTCAGATGAAAGAAAACTCCTTGTTTTTTAAAAAATTTATAGCCAAGAGAGGAGAAATTGGGTCTGTGATGCCCAGTTCCCTGCCATTAGTCAAAAAAATAACAAACTCCATCCCTTTTCACGAAGTGAAAACTCTGGTAGAACTGGGAGGAGGAACTGGAGCCATCACCCATGCTCTGATTAATAAAAAGGAAAAAAAAACAAGACTGCTAGTTCTGGAACCTGATGAACAATTTTTTATTTTTCTTGAAAAAAAATACTCAAACGACAGAAAAACAACCATTTTGAAAGAAAAAGCTGAAAATCTGAAAATGATTCTAAATCGTTTTCATCTCCATACCTCTGAATGTATTGTCTGCAGTCTTCCTTTTGCTACCATGGGCAGAGAAAAGACAACTAAAATATTGACAGAAATACGAAAATGCATGAAACAGGACAGTCTTTTTGTTTTTTTTCAATACACTCCTCTCATGCTTCCCATTTTTTTGAAACAATTTAGAATTAAAAAGGTTTCTTATGTCCTTTTGAATGTTCCACCTGCTCTTGTGTTTTGGTGCTCCCCCCTGGAGAAGTAAGAAGGTAAAGATAAATAACACTTATTTTTGTTATGCTGCGCAGTTTGCTGCGCTGCAGCACAATTTGATGGGTCAAAAACCACTTGGGAACTTTTAAGTGGTGGTCAACCAGATAAGGCTGACACAGCACAAGCCATTCACGCCCTCCTTTTTTTTCTTCTTTATTGACATAATTTTTTATAAGGGAAATGGAAGAACCACCAAGAGTGATAACAGGAATAAAATGCTTATTCCGTTTTTCAATATAATAAGAAAAATGACTTCCACCTATCCAGCGATAAGGAAAATATTGTGAAAAATAATACCATAAAGGATAAATGGACATTCCTTGTTCTACAAAGACAGCCTGGACTTTTTTCATGTTCTTTTCCATAATCAAGGCTGCTTTTCTCCAATTTTGTCTTTGAAAAGATGGTCCGGTAAGAAACAAAATCCAGATCGAAAGGTTCATAAAAATTATGGAGCCGTAAATGGGATAGGCTGCTGGCTTAGGAAGGCTGAAAAGTCCATAAGTAAAAAGGAGAGAAAAATAAGGGGCAAATAATACAAGATATCGAAAATTAAAAATATGTCTTGGGGTAAATCGAGCAATAGAAAAAGGGATAAGGAAAGGAATCCAAAAAAGCAGAGCTAAAAAAACAGCTTCCTGTTTTTTGTTTTTAAACATACTGAAAAAACTCCAGAGCAGCATGCAGATGGAAAAAAACGCGAACAGATTCATCAAGAAATACTTCTGCTCAAAAAAGCGGCGAGAATTTAAAAACATCCCAAAATAGGAAAAAGCCGCGTACCAGGTGATTTTCGGCATTCCCTTGTCAATAGCATGGAAAAACTGCAGAAAAAAAACAGATGTCCAGGGAGAAAAAATTAAAGTTAAAATCAGTGGAACCCAGACAGCCTCTTCCCACCTTTTCTCAGTTAAAAGAAAAAGCCACTGAGCCATAATAATAAAACCCGTATAATAATGGGTATATAAGGACAAAGAAGCAAATAGATAGTAAAAAATCCAGTTTTTCCTTCCTCCATATTTATAGGCTTTCCATAACCAGAAAGTGGATATTAAAGAAAAACAAGTGGCATAAGCATACATCCGAACTTCTGTGTCTGCGCTGAGAGCTTCCATAGAACAGGTCCATAAAATCGCTGCCAGAAGCCCTTTCTTTTCTCCCAATAATTCTTTCCCAAGGGCATAAACAAATAGACAGCTTATAACTCCGCTGATAACAGATGGAAATCGAAGATAGGCTTCTGTGTTCCCCCCTTTCATCCAATAATGCAGAAAAGTATAAAAAATGAAAGGATGGGCGTCAAAAGGTATCAATCTCATCAGGGCAGGCAAACTGTGGGATGCCATCCATACACTAAATCCTTCATCCATCCAAAGGCTCTGATGCCCAAGAAACATGATGCGCAGAGAAAAAGCCAGAAGCCCAATCCATAAATAGTTCACATATTTTTTCATTTTAAATCACGTTTCCTGAAAAGAAAAATCTCAATACTCTCAAATTTTCCTAAATCCCGAATTTTATAAGATTGAACTAATTGATCATGTTCTCCTAAATAAGCATAAATCATTTTATCGGGATCATAGGTTTGATACTGACACATAATCAACCAGATTCTTCTTGAATCCGCCGTGATTTTCCGAACAAGAGGAATCGGTGGAGCTCCGGAAACACCGTACCAGGTTAAATGCGAATATCCTGGATCCACGGGATCTATGTACATGTTTTCACGCCATCTTATTTTCAGATCTTCGGGAAGATAATACGCTAAAGGGAATAAAGAAGGGAGCTGCTCCACCAAAAGAAAATCCCCAGGTTTTAAAGATTCTTGAATTTTTTGGGAAGCCAGCTTGAAGTTCTGTTTCTGGTAAACAGGGCTGGTAAAATATAAACTTGAAACAAATAAATTAATCGCCAGGGAAAAGGATAATAGAGGAACCCAGATGGAAAATGGCAGCTTAGAGAGCCCTTTAACAATAGGGAAAAAAAGATAGGGCAGAAAAATAATGGCGTACCGAGCTGAATAAATGTGCAGTGGTGTTGCCACTGTCACCACCAGAGGCAGCAGAAAAGGAATACTGAATAACAAAGCGCAAAAAATAGATTTCTCTTTCTCGCTTTTCAGCCACAGCCCTATTCCGATAAGCCACACCAGCAAACTGAGAGAACCGAGAATAAAATACCAATACCTCTGAAGGAAAAAATGGGTTGTGGCAAATGCCTCTGTTAATATCATAAATGGAGTGGTGATAGAAGGGCTGGGAAAGGTTTGAGAAACTTTGTGCGCAATCTGGAAAAAAAAGACAGGAAACCAGGGGAGATAGGCAAGTGCAGTAACAGCAAGTCCCCACAGCGCTTCTTTCCATCGCTTATAAAAAAGAAGAAAAATCCAGTGAGCAAGCAGAATGAAAGCTGTGTAATAATGAGTGTAAATAGATAAAACCGCAAAAATAAAATATTTCGCCCAGGCTTTTATAGAAGGCCGCTTAAACGCCTGCCAGAAAAACCAGGTCGCCAGGAGAGAGAGAGTTAGAGCAAGAGCATACATGCGGCACCAGGACTCATATTCTAAAGCATAAAAAGAAACAGCCCACAGTCCTCCAGTAAAATACCCCTTCCCTTTTCCTAAAAACTCTTCACCTAAAAAATAAAGCATTACGATATTAATGACTCCACACAAAGCAAAAGGGATCCTCAAATAAGCGGCCGAACTCCCTCCCATTTCCCAAAAATGAAGAAACATATAGAACAAAGGAGGATGGGCATCATAATGCAGAATATTTACAATTCGAAATAAGGAATGCAGAGCAACCCAGTAACTGAAAGATTCATCTAACCCAAAACTTTGTTTCCCTAGAAAAAGGAAACGTGAAATAAAAACAGCAGTGACGATGCAGAAAAAATTTAAAAATCTTTTCATATTGGGCAGTTTTATTTTTTACCACCTCCTGACAATAATTGTGCGTTTTTAGCCACAAAAAGAAAAAGATAAATCAGATTTATCTTCGCGATACTAGGCAATGTATATGAGAGCATTACCTTCTCATGAGCAGAAAGCCACTTTAAAATTCTTAAATGTCTATCCCCGAGTTCAGCTTGACAGAGAACAAGCCATTCCCTGCCGCCAATTTTTTCACTCTGCTTCACATTATACTTCACTCCTGGGAGTAAAGCCCCAGAAACTGGATAGACAGGGATAAAAGTCTTGTCTGGCATTTGAATAATGTAATAGCGGTGTTCAATTCCCACCCAGTGGATTGTGTAGAGTCGAGCCAGATAATACCATAAGGGATAAATTGACATATTAGACTCCACAAAAATAACCTTGCACATCTTTCATCTGAGCCGACATAATTTTCACAGCTTCTCGCCAATTCTGTCTCTGAAATGCAGGGCTCGTAAGAAATAAAAACCAAATCGAAAGATTCATGAAAATGATTGAGCCGTAAATGGGATAGGCTGCTGGCTTAGGAAGGCTGAAAAGTCCATAAGTAAAAAGAAGAACAAAATAAGGAGCAAATAATATCGCATACCTGAAAATAAAAATATGTCTTGATGAAAAATGAGAAATCATAAAAGGAACACAAAAAGGAATCCCAAATAACAGCAGCAGAAATACCCCCTCTTCCTTCCGTCTCTTCACTAATGCAAAAAGAGCATACACCAGCACTCCAATCGAAAAAATTGAACTGAGATTAATGAGAAGCGGCTTCCCACTGAAATAGCGCTTTGCTCCTAAAAATTCCGCAAAAAAATGAAAAGAGGCATGCCAGGTTGCCCTTGGCATCCCCTTGTCAATAGCATGGAAAAACTGTAAGAAAAAAATGAAAGTCCAGGGAGAAAAAATTAAAGTTAAAATAAGAGGAACCCAAACAGACTCTTCCCACCTTTTCTCCGTTAAAAGGAAAAGCCACTGAGCCATGATAATAAAACCCGTATAATAATGGGTATATAAGGACAAAGCAGCAAATAGATAGTAAAAAATCCAATTTTTCCTTCCTCCATATTTATAGGCTCTCCATAACCAGAAAGTGGATATTAAAGAAAAACAAGTGGCATAGGCATACATGCGAATATCTGTATCTGAATTTAACGCTGTCATAGAACAGGTCCAAAAAACCGCAGAGGCAGCACCAGCTCTTTCTCCTAATAATTCCCTTCCAATACTATATACAGCAAGACAACTTACCACCCGGCAAACAACAGATGGGAGTCGAAGGAAAAATACAGAATTTCCTAACTTCATCCAATAGTGGAGAAATAAATAGAAACCCAATGGATGGGCATCATATCGAATCAATCTCATCAAATCTGAAACAGGATGAGCAGCCATCCACACACTAAATCCCTCATCCATCCACAAGCTTTGGTGGGAAAGAAATAAAATTCGAAAAAAAAAAGCAAGAAATCCAATGATATAGAAATTCCAATTTTTTTTCATTTTCACAACTTCTCATAGCCTCTGTAGCATAATAAAAGGCAGATAAAACATAAGGCAGTAAAAACTGCAGCAAAAAGAAGACAAACTTTTATCATCATGGGATTGTATCGAAACTCAAGAAGATGAGAACCAGGAGGAATCATGACACCTCTTAATAGTCCATCAGTTCTATAAATGGGGACTCTTTTCCCGTCAAGGTATGCCTTCCAGCCAGGATAATACTGGTCTGAAAGCACAACAAATCCAGTCCTGCGAAATTTTGTTTCAGCGACAATTCGATCTGTTCCATAATGGGAGATAACGACTCTTCCTTGCGAAAACTGAATCCGTCCAATTCTAGAAAAATTTCGGGGAGAAACATAAGCTGTTTGAGAAGGAATAAACCTTAGAAGAAAAATCTTCTCCCTGAGCTGCTCTAAATTTTGAACCGAAGCTAATTTCCGCACCGAAAAAAATTTTGGAAGAACATTGGAATTCTCATAAATTGAATATCCGTTCCAATGAAAAACCTTAGTGTAAAGTAACAAGGGGCGATTCCTATTGACCAGGTTCCTCTTTCTTCTCCCAAAAATAGGACGATATTTATTATAAAAATAGACTCTAGGATCTTTTATTAAAACAGGAGTTTTTGAAAACGTATAAAGGCGAACATAAGCTCTTCCATGAACATTTCCAGCATATAAAGTAAAAAATCTTTTAAAATAAGACTTGATCTTTCCAGGATCTATCTGCAGAATGATTTTATTAATTGGAAGCGGTTTCCCAGGAACATAGACTTCTAAATTCAATTTCGAAGACGGGCTAAGAGGAGCTTTAATTTTAAAAACAAATACGTAATGTCTTCTAGCTTTCAAATTTATTCTTTTCGCTATAACACTTGCCTGCAGTTTCCCGGAGGACCTCAGCACATAAACTTTCCCAACTTTTCCAGCTCCTCCTAACATCCATGGTCCAGTCATAACTTTTCCTTCTAAACCACTGGAACTTAACCTGAACTTCATCCGATAAAACTTAGGCTTTACCCAAGGAGGCACAATTAAATATTTAACATTGAGCAGATCTAAAATCAAGTTGTTTTTCAATAAAAAATTCCATGGAGAATAATTAGATTTATGCCTTACCATTCCTAACAACTTAAAAAAACGATTTGGAATCAATGGATCATATCCGTCCAACTCACCTAAATGATCGGGTATATTCAAAACAGGCCATATCTTAAGGACATGAGAAGAGTAGCCCTGGAGCAAATAAAAGCGGCTGAAATTGGATCTAGTGGCTAAAAATTGATAAACAGGGTTTTGTGTAAATCGCTTTACGTCCGAAATTTCAAACCGTTTATCATGAGCAAAAAAACTAAAAGAAAAACACTCCATACAAATTGAAATCACCAGAAGCCCAATTGCTATCTTACGGACGCCAGAGGAAAAATTGAGCATCACAATAAAAATCAAATCACACAAAATAAATAACATGGGAACAAAAAAAACTGGGCTTGAGAAACGGAAAGAATGTAGAATTTGCCGCATTTCGAGATGTGAATAAGAAGAGAGATGAACGGATAAATAATCGTTTTTGGTGAATAAAAGCAGAAATCCTAAAACAAAAATGCATCCCATCCCTAAAGCAGCGGGAATCCAACACTTTTTTCTATCTTCCGAACAACAAATAAGTTCCTCCATTCCAAAAGCAAATAACACTGCAGCGGCAAAGTCAAACTCAAACCAATTTCGATCAGGCGCACGGAATAAGCTCATGACAGGAAAATGAAATAAAAACTTGCCTAATGGATTATATTTTCCAAACACTAAGAAAAGAGCTGCTAATGCAGTCGTTCCCCAAAAACGAATTTGAAGGTTTTTCCCGCCTTTATAAAGCAAAATCCAGGCAGAAACCACAAGAGGAAGCACTCCAATAAAGCCAGATTCCTCTAATACATAAGTAATTCCCCATACTGGACCTGAGCTGTACCCTCCCCCAAAAATAAAAGGGAAAACCATCATGGGAATAGCTAAAGGAGGAAAAGACCAACCAACAATTTCGGCAAAAGGAAGACGAGAATGAACAGAACGGAACAGTAGCTGCGCTGTAGAAACAATCTGCGGAAGAGCAATTAAAACTCCAAGGACAACAGGTAAAGCGCAGAGAACCAAAAACCTGAACTTCTTCCCTCTTTCCTGATAAAACACAAAAAACAGCGCAAACAATCCTAAAATAAAAGTCGTATAAACACAAATCTGTGTATGACCAGCTAACTGCTGAATCCCAGCAGTGATTCCCGCCCAAAGCGCATCTCGAACTCTTAAATCTCTCCGTATCTTCTCATAAAAATACAACAGCAGCGGCAGCCAGACCCCAGCATTCTGCATGTTGATTGTCTGCTGATGCGCCATCATAAAACCACTTAATCCAAACACAACCCCTGACAAAAACGCGGGAATCTCTTTTAATCCTAAAAGTCGAACATATAAATAAGTAAAATAACAGGCAAGAGCATAATGAACAATCAAACTCCAATTGAAACCATAAGGCACATATCGCGCAGGAAGAAAAAAATAAAACCAGTTCAGGGGATACAAAATCCCTGTCTGAAGCGTCCCTAAAAAGGGAAGCCCTAAATATTGATATGGAAGCCACCAGTGAAATCCATGCCTCCAGAAACTCTCTGCATAATACAATTTTAAAGGATAATAATATAACAGAGCATCCCCTGAAGCAATTAATTTTCCATCAAAAAGATCCCGGTAAAAACAAAGACTCGCTAAAAATAAATACAAAAGAAAAACTAGTAAAAACTTCAACCGACTTAAATCTTTAACTCTTCTCATGCTGACTTGTAAACTTCAACGCTGCTCGCTCAAACATTCTAGCACGTCAGGGGCTTTTGTGCGCAGGCAATGATGGAGACACCAAACGGAAATACCTTCTTGCCAATGCAGTATTTTTCGCTCGCAAAGATCTTTCGCATCAGAGTGTTTACAATTTTTGGGGGAAGCCACAGATCATTTGCCCCTTCACCGCATCCGACCTTTATTTTAAGCCAGCGCATCACTGCCACTAATGGAAATAGCAATGTGTTAAAGTAACTGATATACATCAGACTTAAGCCTGCGTTTTGAATTTTTTCAGCAAGCTCGGGAAGGAGGTATCGTCGTTTATGATGGTTAAGTTCATCATGACTGCTCCACAGGAAAGGAAACGCTGGCACCGTGATTAACAAGCAGCCAGTCGGTTTCAAAAGTTTCCTTAAAGCAGTAAGGGATTCTACGTCCTGTTCCAGATGTTCCAGGACGTCCAACAAGGTCACCAAATCAAAGGAGTTTTCGGGAAACGGAATTTTGTCGGGAAGAGATCCCTTCACGACTTTGCCCACATGCTTCCATTCCGCCATCTGGAGCGCCGTTGGGTCCGTCTCCATGCCTGTGACAATGCCCAGTCTGGATAGAATTTCCAAATTAACGCCGGTGCCGCATCCAGCGTCTAAAATCTGTGCCTGAGCCGGGAGCCTTAGCTGATTTCGAATTACAGAAAGAATAATCTCTTTTCTGGCAGAAAACCACCAGTGCACGTTCTCCACCTTCTCTATCTGATAAAAAAGTTCAGTTTCCATCACCGATCAAAATTGAACGTCTCTCTGACAACATAAAGAGGGCGATGTTTGGATTCGTCATAAATGCGGCCAATATACTCGCCAAGGAGTCCCATTGTCAACATCTGTACCCCGCCAAAGAATAAAACAACAACCATAATAGACGCGTAACCTGGAACCATATGTCCATAAAAAAACTTATAAACAATCAAAAAAATGCTGTAGAGGAATGCAGCAGCAGATACCAATAATCCTAGATAGCTCGCCAATTGAAGGGGAATATAGCTGAACGAAGTGATGCCTTCAATAGCAAAGTTTAACATTTTCAGGTAGCTGTATTTGGTTCTGCCTGCATACCGGGGTCCACGTCGATAGTAAACTGAAGTCTGGCGGAAGCCCACCCAACTCGAAAGTCCCCGCATGAACCTGTGCCGTTCAGGGAGATTCTTGACCACGTTCACAACTCGACGAGACATGAGGCGGAAATTTCCTGTATCCTTCGGAATACGAATACTGGCTATTTTTCCGAAAAAACGATAAAAAAACGCAGCGGTGAAGCGCTTTGTGCCCGTCTCACCACTTCTCTCGCTGCGCGTGGCATACACGACGTCATACCCCTCTTTCCATTTCGCCACTAAATCCACTATAAGTTCAGGCGGATCTTGGAGGTCAGCATCTATTGGAATGACCGCTTCTCCTGCTGCATAATCTAAACCCGCCGCCAAAGCCATTTCGTGCCCAAAGTTTCTGGAAAAATCAATTATTTTCACGCTTGCGTCTATGCGACTTATCTCAACTAGAGCCTGAAGGGATTCATCCGTACTGCCGTCATTGACGAAAATTATTTCATGGGAGACCCCAGTTTTATGCAGAGTATCCATTAAACGCGAATAAAGTGCCGGGATACTTGCAGCTTCATTATAGATAGGGATAACTATACTAAGAGTGGGATCTTCCACATGGAATGTCAAGACTTTTCCACAATGGGGACAGGTATTCCTGTTGGCAACGGGTAGGTTTGCCTCCTTGTCAACGAGACTCATCAGGAAAGTTTAACTCATCATTCGTACTTTCAAATTTCTGCACTGAAGTGCTCACTCTACCCACCGACCCTGATGCTATTTTCCATCACTTAAATAAGGAAAAGAGAGCAAAATCCTTCTCCGCCTACTCGGTTATGAAATTCTTCACTGTAGGTGTCTTGTCCTCTCTGAGTAACACTCTGAATAACCACTCGGTTTCCGTAAAGGAAAATTGCACAAAAAAAAGAAAACAAAGAAGCACAGCAAATCTCAGGAGAGAAACTTTTGGATCATTACGATGTCATTATCATTGGAACAGGAGCTGGCGGCGGAACCTTAGCCTACCAGCTCGCCCCTTCGGGAAAGAAAATTTTAATCCTTGAAAGAGGAGGATTTCTGCCTCGAGAAAAAGACAACTGGAACTCAAAAGCGGTCTTCATCAACGCTAAATATCAAGCAGATGAAACTTGGTACGACGAACAGGGAAGCCCTTTTCATCCTGGAATCCATTACTTCGTGGGAGGAAACACAAAATTTTATGGAGCTGCTCTGTTTCGTCTTAGAAAAGAAGATTTTGGAGAGATTAAACACAAAGATGGAATTTCTCCCGCATGGCCCCTTTCTTACGAAGATTTCGAACCCTACTACGAAAGAGCTGAATCTTTATACCATGTCCATGGAAAAGCCGGCTTAGATCCAACTGAACCCCCTCGAAGCTCATCTTATCCCTATCCCCCCATCAGCCATGAACCACGAATTCAAGAACTTGAAGAAGAATTGAAGAAAACTAACTGCCGCCCTTTTCCTCTTCCAATGGGAATTTTGCTGAACGAAGAAAACGGAAAACCAACTCCTGAATCTTCCTGCATCAGATGCAGTACCTGTGATGGGTTTCCCTGTCTTGTCAATGCTAAAGCGGACTCGCACATTATCGGCATTAACACTGCCCTCACCTACCCCAATGTTACCCTTTTAACCCATGCTTATGTCACAACTCTAGAAACCGATCCATCTGGAAAATCAATTAAATCTGTCCATGTTCAAAGAAACGGAACTTCAGAAGTTTATTCCGCGAATCTTATCGTGGTCTCTTGTGGTGCTATTAATTCCGCTCTCCTGCTGCTGCGGTCAGCGAATGAAAAGCATCCGAGCGGATTGGCAAATCGTTCAGGAGTTGTCGGAAGGCATTATCTGAGACATACAAACTCAGCTTTCATGGCAGTTTCTATTAAACCCAATCTAACGGTTTTCCAGAAAACCTTAGCTCTGACAGACTTTTATTTTGGAACAAAAGACTGGGAGTATCCCATGGGTTCCATTCAAATGCTGGGAAAATCCGATGGAGAAATGATTCGGGCAGAAGCTTCGGGATGGAGAGGAATATTAACCTCTATGGCTCCAGAATTTGCCCTTGAAGAAGTCGCGGAACACGCGATTGATTTCTGGCTCACCACAGAAGATCTTCCTCTGCCAGAGAATCGAGTTGAACTTAAAAAAGATGGAAAAGTTGTTCTGCATTTAAAAGAAACCAATTTAGAAGAACATGAAAGATTAACTGAAAAGCTGAAAGAAATTTTAAAACAAGCCGGCTGCAGAACCGAGCTTTTCCGCCACGCTCTTTACATGGGACAGAAAATCCCGATTGCGGGAACAGCCCATCAATGTGGAACGATTCGATTTGGAACTGATCCTCAAACCTCGGCTCTTGACTTAAACTGCAAAGCTCATGATCTGGATAACCTTTATGTGGTAGATGGAAGTTTCATGGTCTCCTCAGGAGCCGTTAATCCCAGTTTAACGATTATTGCCAATGCCCTTCGAGTCAGCGAAAATCTCCTAAAACGAATGTAAAATTTTCCCTGTGAAAACAGGAGCAGAAAACTTACATCCTGGTTTCCATCTTTATATCTCGATCTGCGCTAATTTTTCAGCGATATCCCCAATTCTTGGAAGTTTAAATCTCCTGCCGTAATGGGCTTGAATCATGCAGACAACTGACAGAATAAAATAAGCGGCATCAATAAAATCAATATATAAATTGTAAATGCGACTGGACATGGTCATGCCAAGAAGAGATAAAAGAAAAGAAACCACAAAATAAACTGCTGCATATCCTAACGTTAGGCACAGCGACTGCCAGGCATGGAACCGAATAAATGAATTTTTATTATACGGTTTCAATACAAGAAAAACAAGGGCGGGAATGAATGTAAAATAAGTCAAAGCAGCAGCTGTATGGGTCGAAACACCAGATTGACCCTGGGAAGAAACACGACCCTTTGAATCAGCTGCATTTTTTCCACATTCAGGGCAAAATCCCGCCCCTTCAGGGATAGTAGTTCCGCATGAACACTTCGCCATAAAAAATTCATTCCAAACAGCCTAAAAAATTCCTTTCTGGAAATTACTTCGACATTCCGTTTCCTGAATTTCAACTTTAAAAGATTAACTGACAGAAGAAATTTCCTGAACTAAGTCAACCTGTATGCCTCAGCTAATCCAGTCGCCATTCTTCCCCTTGGAGTTCTCTGCAGGAATCCCTGCTGCAGAAGATAAGGTTCACAGATCTCTTCAAGTGTTTCTGAATCTTCTCCAAGAGCGCTTGCTATTGTTTCAAGACCAACTGGTCCACCGCCAAACTTCTCTATTAAAAAATTTAAATATTTCCGATCCAGATCGTCCAAACCTTGGGCATCCACAGATAAGGCAGTCAAAGATTTTTTAGAGATGTCTTCAGTGAGAATTTCTGCTTTTTGGACAGTCGCAAAATCTCTAACCCTTTTTAAAAGGCGATTGCAAATACGAGGCGTTCCCCTTGAGCGAGAGGCAATCTCAATTAAAGCAGCTTCCTCTGATTGAACCCCCAGAATACGAGCCGTGCGCACTAAAATCTCAAAAAGCTCTTCTTTGGAATAAAAATCCAGATGAAAAATAATTCCAAACCGATCCCTTAAAGGAGGAGCGATCAGTCCTGCTCTTGTGGTTGCTCCGATCAAGGTAAATCGCGGAAGCTGGATCACTGCAGCAGAAGATGCAAGCCCTTTTTGAATCACTCGATGAAAAACAAAATCTTCCATGGCAGGATAAAGAATCTCTTCGATCGGGCGCCTCATTCGGTGAATTTCATCTATAAACAAGATGTCATTGGGCTTCAATGATTTCAAAACAATCAAAAGGTCAATCCCTCTTTCTAATGCTGGTCCAGAAGTAACTTTTAAGTTTACTCCTAACTCATGCGCGATAACGCAGGCAAGCGTCGTTTTTCCCAGTCCTGGAGGTCCATATAAAAGAATATGATCTAAAGGTTCATTTCGCTTTCTCGCGGCTTGAAGAAAAACCGACAATTGTTCTTTTATTTTAGACTGTCCTTTATATTCATTCAAACTCTGAGGTCTGATCTTTTCTTCAAAAGGTTTTTCGCCTGAAATCGTTTCTCTGCTTAAAAGAGTTTCGCTCATCTAGAAGTTTCTCCAAGACGTTTTAAGCTCAAATTCACCAGCTCATCCACAGAATGCTGCTCTGAGTGAAAGCTTTTAACCGCTTCCCATGCCTTTCCCTGTTCCAACCCCAGATCCACTAAAATTTCCACGGCTTGAGACTCCGGTCCACCAAGACTCTCTGCCGCAAATTTTGAAACTTTACCCTTTAAATCACCGATCAGTCGCTGCGCTAATTTTTTGCCCACTCCTGGAATCCTCTCCAGAGATTTGGAGCTGCCTGATTCAATCATAGCCGCTAGATCGGGCACAGGCATAAATCCAACAATAGAAAGGGCAAGTTTAGGTCCAACTCCTGGGACAGTTAGAACTAGATAGAAAAACACTTTCTCAATCTCTGAAGCAAACCCCAAAAGAACAACGTTTTCTTCTCGAATAAAAAGCGCTGTAAAAAGATTAATTTCCGAATTAACAGAGGGATGTAAAGATAAAGGAACTAAAATTTCAAAAATCACAGGTCCAACTTCCAGCAGAAGTTTACCGGGTTCATGAAAGATAACTTTCCCTTTTATTCCTGCCAGCATATCACAAACCTAGAGACTCAAAACTTAAATGACAGTAAGCAACAGCCAGAGCATCTGAGGCATCATCATGCCCTTTTATTTTTTGATTAAAAAAAAGCTCCAGCATTCCTTTAATTTCGCTTTTTTTAGCCCTTCCGCTTCCTGCCAGAACCTCTTTCACCTGAAGTGGAGTGTACTCATAAATAGGGAGAGATTCTTGATGGGCGGCCAGAAGAATAACTCCAACCGCTTCTCCTACAGACATGGCTGTTTTAAGATTTTTGTTAAAAAAAAGTTTTTCCAATGCCATCAAATCAGGCTTATGAGTTTGAATCAGATTTAAAATCTCTGAGTGAATTTTGGAAAGTCTTTCCTGGCGTTCCACTTTAGGAGTCGTGATCGTTCCATAGTCAACCACCAGACACTCTGATGCTTTTTCAATAATGCCAAATCCGACTCGTCCAACTCCAGGATCAATTCCCAAAATCCTGGTCATGAAGAAACAAGCTCTTCCAAAAGAGCATCTTCTATCTCGAAGTTTGCATGGACTTTTTGAACATCCTCATGTTCCTCAAGGACATTTAAAAGTTTAATCAACTGTCCAGCAGCCTGACGATTCAAACTGATAGAGGACTGTGGAACCATGGTCATCTCGCAGCTTGAAGGGATAAACTTTTTTGTTTCTAGTTCTGCTTTCACTTTTTCAAAATCAGAAGTCAGAGTATAAACTTCAAAAAATTTCCCTTCTTTTTTCAAATCCAGCGCCCCTGCCTCAAGAGCTGCAGAGAACAATTCATCTTCATTCGTGGTTTCAGAATCAAAAACTAAAATTCCTTTTTTCTCGAACATCCAGGCAACACACCCTGATTCACCTAAATTACCCCCATGTTTCGAGAAAATGGAACGAAGATCCCCTGCGGTCCGGTTCCGATTATTAGTGGCAATCTCCATTAAAACAGCCACTCCCCCTGGACCATATCCTTCATAAAGCATTTCTTCATATCCCTCATCAGATCCCTGACCACTCCCTTTTTGAATTGCCCTTTCAATGTTATCTTTAGGCATATTGATTTCTTTCGCTTTCAGGAGCGCCAACCTGAGCCTGAAGTTGGCATCAGGATTAGGTCCACCTTGACGGGAAGCCATGATAATCTCCCGAGCGACTTTAGTAAAAACCTTCCCTTTAACCGCATCCACTTTAGATTTTTTTTCGCGAATATTGTGCCATTTAGAATGACCTGACATAAAACACCTCCCCTTTCTTTTCTTCATCCATGATGGAAATCTTTCTTTCCGCAGAAACAGAATCTTTGTCAGCGCATTTTTCACTGCTGTAATTTATTTGTCATTGAGTTTTCCTCTCTTTTATGATATGATAGAGGTGATAAAAGTGAAATTTTTTGACAGATTTTTGACCAGCGCCTGTTAAAGTGTAAAGGAGATGAATTGTGATGGCTCTTATTTATGAAAAAAAGAAATACACTTATCAGGACTACTGTCAACTCCCAAAAGAGGTCAGAGCAGAAATTCTGGAAGGAGAACTTGTAATGTCTCCCTCCCCTTTCAGAAAACATCAAAGAATCTCAAGAGAAATAGAATTTCGACTCTGCCAATGGGTGGAAAAACATCATTTAGGAGAGGTTTACGATGCCCCTTTTGATGTGGTCCTGTCGCCGCATAATATAGTGCAGCCTGATCTTCTCTACATTTCAAAGGAGAGACAAGAACTTTTAACAGAAGCCAATGTTCAGGGAGCTCCTGATTTAATTATTGAAATTCTTTCGTCAAAAGACAAAAAGCGTGATACCATCACTAAAAAAGCGATTTATGAGAAGTATGGAGTCAAAGAGTACTGGGTTGTAGATCCGGATGCTGAAGTGGTTTCAGTGTTTATTTTGGAGGGGGACGTTTTCAAAAAGAGAGAAATCTACACCAGGAATCAGATACTAAAATCAGCTTTTCTGCCAGGTTTTTCCCTGATGCTGGAAGAAATTTTTAAAGCTGTGAAATAAGACATTAAACTCATTTTTACTTCTTTTCCAGTAAGTTCACATTTTTTTTACAAAACCTTAACATTTTATTCACGTGTTAAGTGATTTTATGATATATTCTTCGTCCGCAGGATGGTATCCTAAAGTTAGAATTCAGCAAAAATTGAAGCAGAATTAAGGAGGAGAAAACAATGGGTGGAGTAGGAAGCACATTAAATAATATCGGATCATCAATTTCCAGCGGATTGAACACAGCAGGAAATGCACTGAGCAGCGGACTGAACACAGCAGGAAATGCACTGAGCGGCGGACTGAACACAGCAGGAAATACCGTGAGCAGCGGACTGAACACAGCAGGAAATGCCGTGAGCGGCGGACTGAACACAGCAGGAAATACCGTGAGCAGCGGACTGAACACAGCAGGAAATGCACTGAGCGGCGGACTGAACACAGCAGGAAATACCGTGAGCAGCGGACTGAACACAGCAGGAAACGCCGTGAGCAGCGGACTGAACACAGCAGGAAATGCCGTGGATACATGGGGAGGTACTATTGAAAATGGAGCAAGCATCGTAGGAATGGGAATGGACAGTGTTGGAGAGACCATAGGCGGTGACGGAGGAGATGCTTTAAGTTCTGCGGGGAACTGGCTCAGCGCTGTAGGAGATGGATTAAGTGGTGATCTCCCTGGGCTTGCGAGTGATGGTGGGGCTATTGCAACAGATGCGGCTGACATTGGCGAATATGCCTGCGATGGGGGATTGGGAGGGATTGGCGTCATGACACAGATCATACAAAGCGCTCTGCCGAGCGGGTTTGGACAGCCCCAAGTCGCTTAACCAGACCTTAATAAATCTGCACAAAATAACCCCCTTGACGAGTTTCATCAAGGGGGTTTGGGTTTTTCCCTGCCAGACAGCATTTCGAAATTTCTGTGGGTAGCTTCTGACTGCAGCACCTTAAAGGTAATTCATAATATAATATATAAAATTTAAATAATGAGTAAAAGAAAGACCGCGCTTATCCTGTTTTTTTTAATAGCGATTTTTGGACTGCTTGCAGTCCTCACCTATAAAATTCATTCTATCCTTAAACCCCAGGTTGTTTTGCGTGAAGTTTCTCAAAGGATTGGATTTCAAATAAAAGCACAAAAAATAAATTTTTCATGGAATGGCAAAGTAGAATTGAAAAACCTGAAAATTTCCGAAAATAAGGAAGTTTTTTTGAAAATTAAAGAACTGCAGGCAGGGTTCAATCTCTTAAAAATCCTTTTCAGCGGCCGAGCTTCAATTGACAGTTTAACTCTTTACTCTCCCATTTTTAACTTGAATTCTAAAATACTCAGCGAAATTTCAAAGAAACTGAAGAAAAGCCCTTCCAGCGCCCAAGTTCTTCCTCTATTTGTTTCAAATGGAACCTTGTTTTATCGTCTCTCTAATGGAAAAATGATCCATGTTCAAGGAGTATTCGGAAATTTAAATCTTGCAAACGGAGAAGCAGAGGTTGATTTGCAGTTTCAGATTTTAAAAGGGGGAAAATACAGACTTTCAGGCATGATAGGAAGTAAAACGATAAAATTAAAAGGCGCGCTTACAAATGTCTCTCTGAATGAAATCGCAAAAAATCTAAGTTTGAGTTCCTTTCCAAATCTGCCCATAAAAGTAACAGGAAACATAAAATTTTATGTCAAAGTGCATCCCTTGATGACGAACCTCTCTTTTCAGTTTCCATCCACTATCCTCAACCACACAAAACTCAAAGATCTTAAAGGCACCATCACTGAACAGCGGCCTCATCTTTTAGAATGCAGAATCTTTTTTCCTGTTTCAAATCAATCGCTTTTTATACATGGAACAGTAAACTTGACAGATAAAAGAGCACATCTTGTTTCAGAATTAAACGGGGAAAAAATTTCAAAACTGCTTCAACTTTTCGACGGGAAAGTTCAGTCAGTGGACGGAAATCTCTATGGAGAATGTGCTCTTAAGGGAAAACCAGGAGGTTTTTCTTTTAATTTTTCGGGAACAGGCAGAAATTTAATAGTTTCTGGGGAGAAAATTGGAACCGCTAAAATTGATGCCGAGTTCTCCCCTTCTAAAACAGGATATAATGGTCATCTAAAAAGCGCACTCTCTGTTTCACAGGTTCCCGCATTTCAAAAAGAAATTCCTGGGATTTCAGGAAATCTATTTGTTAGTCTGCTGCTGATTGGAAGTCACCCACAGGGCATTCAATTTTCTTTCACAAACGGAACTTTAGGGAAAAAAGCCCTGCCGAATTTAACAGGAGAAATGAGATGGAATTCTCCTGTGGCAAGTTTTTCTCCGCTCACCCTGAGTTCTCTTTCCCCACCTCTGAATCTCTATGGAAATGAAAATATTCAAAGCCAATCCATACAATTGAATGGAACATTCAAGGGGCAGTCCTTCCAGGAAATTTTTCGCCTGCTAGGCAGCAGCAAAACCAACTTAACAGGAACACTTCTCGGTCCGCTCAAAATTCAAGGGTTAACCCATTCACCTAATTTTTCATTTCAAGGAAGAGCCTTAAACTTAATCTATAAAGGGATCAGCCTTGGAAATGGAAATCTCGAATTAAGAGGAAACTTGAAGCAAATCCAGGGAAAATTAACCCTTGACAAACCTGTTTCAGCAGAAAGTGTGGTGACAAAAAAAATGCCCCAGGTTTACAATTTATTGAATCAATTCGTAAAAATTCCCACGATAACAGCTCCAAAAATGTCAGGAGCAACCATCAGTGGAAATCCAAACAATCCCAACGTCGTTCCAACTTTTACATCGCGCTAGCGGCTTCACCTTTTCATGCTTTATATAGATTGCGGTGAATCAGAGCATTTTTCACTGCTGTAATTTATTTAACAGAAGCTAATGTACAGGGGGCTCCTGATTTAATTATTGAAATTCTTTCATCAAAAGACAAAAACCGTGATACCATCACTAAAAAAACGATTTATGAGAAGTATGGAGTCAAAGAATACTGGATTGTGGATCCAGATGCTAAAGCTGCAGAATAAGTCGCTTAAGAAGAAAGCCATTCTGGAATTCCAAGGAGCCCAACTGCAGGTCTGCAGATAATATTCGCCTGTTCGGATCGAGTTTCATTATCCCGGCTCCTGGTCCAGGCTGATATTTTAATAAAATTATCTCCAATCGTTCCAGAAATTGTTTTTTCAGAAGGATTGTAATTCCAGATCATCCTTTTTCTCTTTTTATGAATCTGAACGATAATATAAATGTTTGCATATTCCATTAACTCGATATCCCCATCACTGGGTCTGTAGCCATCCCTTTCCAATTTACGGTAAGGATGGGAATGGAAATCCCCAAGGGTGCTTAAATAAGGCATGTACTCCTTCAAAAAACGCTCCATTTCTTTATAAACCTTATTTCTGGGATAAAAAACTTCATTGGTTGTTCTTTCTGCAGTTTGGAAAACCACAGCTTGATTCACCACAAACTTTTCTCGTCCTTTTGAACCGACAAGCAGTCCAAGACACTCTTTAGGATAGACCTCTATGGAGGACATTAAAAGCGTAAAAAAAGCGTTCTCAAGGATATAAACATTCATTGTACGGCAGCAACTGTATCAGGATGTTTCTTTTCTTCATTGAGTTCAGTTGTTCCTATCCAGGATTTTAAAAGATCAACAGCCTCTGTACCAGGATTCTCAACTCTACAGATCCTCCATTCTGCTGGCTTTTCTCCAACTGAAACTTTAACCTCTCTCCATTCCTCGTCCCGAAAAAGGCTAACATGATGTTCACTCCCTGGTTTTGCCTCTTTTATCCTTTCAGGCAAGGTATGCGCAAACACTCGATGTCCGTCCCACGCCACAATTTCATCTCCAGGAGAGATCCCTGCTGCAAAAGCGGGAGTGTTCCATGAAACCGATGTGATAACAGCTTGATTTTCGTTCTTCCTCAATTCAACCCCGAGATATCCTGATCCTAAAGTTTTATCATTTTTTGGTACCAACTTCAATCCAGCCAGGTTGAGGTATTCTCCAAGATTAAGCTCTTTTCTACCCTGTATATGATCCGCAAAGAAATCTTCAAAAGACTTCCCTGATAGATTCTCACAGACATTTTTAAAGTCTTGCAGTGTGTAACCCGTAAAACTGCTAAGATAAGTCTGATGATACAGCTCACGAAGCGCCTGATCAAGAGTTATTCGGTTTCCAGTTGAATGGCGGAGCAGCAAATCGAGAGCTAATCCAATGAGAGCCCCTTTATTGTAATAAGAAATGGTTAAATTTCGAAAAGATTCCTCAAGTCTTAACTTGTAAAATTTTATCCAGGCATCAAAGCTGGATTCACAGAGACTCTGCACTCCTCTGCCAGGACTCTGCAAATACTCTTTATAAAAATCCATAATGGTTTCAAAATACTGAGCAGGAGTATAAAGTCCGCATCTTAAAAGAAGCAAATCCTGATAATAACTGGTAATTCCTTCAGCAGCCCACAGCAGATCCGTATAATTTTCTTTTGTATAATCGAAATGCACCAGTGGTTTTGGAGCCAGTCTTTTGACATTCCAGAGATGGAAAAACTCATGCGCAATCAGAGAAAGTGTTTTTCTATACTCTTCCTCTGGAGAAAATTTCCAGCGACTAACCTGAATCAACGTGGAATTTTGATGCTCTAATCCTCCCCCTCTTCGGGAAAGCAGTTGGATAATAAAGGTGTAATGTTTGTAAGGAATATGGTCAAACACAAGTAATTCCTGTCGCACGATGGACTGGACATCCTTTTTTAATTTCTCGACATCCACATTTCCTTTCCCATAAAGAGCAATACTGTGAGGAACTCCTTGAACCTCAAAATTCAAAACCTGATGATTCCCAATCTCTATGGGACAATCAAGCAATTGATGATAGCTCTCCGTTTTAAAAATTTGCTCAGCACCTGGAACAGGCTCAAGTCCTGTTGAAACCTCTGTCCAAGTCGAAGGAAATTTAAGAGAGAGCTGACACGGAGACTCTTCCATTCCCACAGGATAAACAAAAAGAGAAGGCCCATGAAGGCTGGCATGTTGGTCATCCACTAAACTGGAACTTGTCCCAATTTCATAACAGTAAACCTGATAGACAAAACGGCAGTAGTTAGATTTCAGCCCTTCTAACCGCCATATATTTTTAGCCATTTTTCGACACTCCAAAACTCTGCCTTTTTCATCGCAAGCTTCTGTTTTTACAACACTTTTAGCATAATCTCGAATCAAATAAGAACCGGGGGACCAGGAAGGAAGAATAAGATCAAGTTTATCGGTTTGAAAATCCCGAACAACTACCGCGATGTCAACCAGATGAGATCCGGGGTTAGAAATCTTTAACTCATATTCAATCATGATTCATGTTCAAGCGAACAAAAATAGATATTCAGGGAAAATTGAGAATTCCCTTTTCACATCTCTTAAAATTCAATAATGATCCAATAAAATATTAACTCCTAGACTGACAGCACTTCTTTTGCAGCTCGTAAAACTCCTAAAATTCCGTGAGCAGAAAAAAGTCCTCCCTGCAGATAAACAGCATAAGGCGGGCGCATAGGGGCATCACAGGACAATTCTAAACTTCCCCCCTGCACAAAGGACCCACCTGCCATCAGAATCCTATCCTGATACCCTGCCATTGGAGAATCCTCAGGGATCGAAACATGGTCTAGAGGACCTGCACTTTGAAGCCCTTTTGCAAATGCCAGCACTTTCCCCGGCGACTTTAATTCAATGGCTTGAATGATATCTGTTCTTTCAGCATGGGATTCGGGTAAAACTCTATATCCTAATGCTTTAAAAAGGCTGCTGGCAAAAACAGCGGTTTTTAAAGTTTCAGCGACCATGCGCGGAGACAAGAAAATTCCCATAAGGATTGCTCTCGTCATTCCCATGGTTGCTCCAACTGCTTTTCCCAGTCCTGGTGCTGTAAACTGAGAAGCTGCTTTCTCGACCGCTTCAGATCGGCCTGCAAGATACCCTCCTGTTAAAGCCATGCCCCCCCCTGGATTCTTAATTAAAGAGCCAGCAATTAAATCTGCTCCAACCTCACTGGGCTCTTTTTCTTCAACAAACTCTCCATAACAATTATCAACAACAATTTGTATGTCCGGCTGTTTTTCTCTCAAAAATTCGATCAAATTTTTTATTGTTTTAACAGAAATTGAATCTCTCCACACATATCCCTTTGATCGTTGAATAAAACCTACTTTGATTTTAGAATTCAAGTCAACTTTCCCCTGCAAAATATCCCCAGGGTCAGCGTACAGAACTGAAATACCCCAGTCATGCAGAGAACCTTCAGTTTTCCGAAGTCCAAAAAGTGGATGGAGAGTGTCATAAGGAGAGCTCGGAACTGCCAAAACCGCATCTCCAGGCCTGAGTAATCCAAACAGAGCTGTTTTAAGAGCATGGGTTCCCGAAACAAATTGATGCCGAACAAGAGCTGCCTCGGCTCCAAAACAGAGGGCAAAAACCTTATCTGCAGCATCTCTGCCCAGATCATGATATCCATAACCTGAAGATCCCTGCAAATGAAATTCTTTCAATTCTGCTGAGCGAAAAGCGGTTAAAACTTTTAACAATCTTTCTTCAGCAGCAGCCTGAATTTTCTCTACCTGCGGCTGTATTTCTTGCTCGCACAAAACAGCCAGATCAAGGAGATGCTGGGGAATTCCCCACTCTTTTTCTAGGAGGGCTGTGTTTCCTCTGACCATCTCGAATCCAACAGGTTAAAGTTTAAATCTTTCTCCACCCTCTCCTTTTCCTCACTTTCTTTTTCTTGTTCAATAACATGTCTCTCAAAAGCTTTATAAAAAGGATAATAGAGTAGTCCTAAAATAGCTATTTGAACCAAAGCTGCGATGCCGCTTTTCCAGGAACCAGAAGCGGCAACCAGATCAATAAGGCGCTTAATCCCCAACAAAGATTTTGGGAAAAAAAATCCGGGAGTGGTAGCCACAATTCCAAGCAGTGGAGAAGGCAGATAGTAAACTCCAGGAATAAAATAAGAAAAATTAGGCATTAACCCCAATTTAATGGCATAATAAGTAGAGATAACAGTAAACAAAGGTCCCAAGAAAAAAGGAATCGCTAATTCCAGATTAGCCACCAGTGGCAAAAAATAGATTAAAGTCTCATTAACATTAAAAAAACAGGGAAATAAACTGACTTTAGCCAGAATTCGAATTCTTTTTGACTTTGACCTCAGCATGAAAAATGGGAGTAAAATGGTCGTTCCCGCGCCGCCAATAAATACATAGTTGAAGAAGGCAAGGGTCACAATATGGGGGAGAGGATGTCCGAGTTGGGCAGCCTGCATATTGTCATAGATCAACTGAGCATAAACCCCTGCTGTAAAACTCCCAATAATGGCTGAGCCCTGGAGCCCAAAAAACCAGAGAAGATTGGTCAATAAAACAATCATAATTCCTGCATAAAGACTATCAGCCGTTGAGATATGAGCGCCTATAAAGGTCCGAATCGCTCGATGCAGATCAAAATGGTACCATCGAACTGCTGCAATCATAAAAAATCCAACTAAAAGTCCAAAACCCTCTGCCCCCCAGCTTAAACGAGGAAACCTAATCTTCAAAGCAATAATTCCTCCCCCTAAGAATAGAGCGAGGAAAAATCCAACAAAAGAGCCGCTCACAAAAGTATCCTGTAAAAGAGCCACAACCTGACTCAAATGATGGGGTAAAAAAGGCAGGAGACACAAATAAACAGCCAGAGCAACCCAACCCGCAAAACTTTTAATGCGATAGGCTCGAGAAAGATATTGTCCAATCAGTAAAGCGCAAGCAGGACCCATCATCCCTAGAGATGCCAGATAAACATTCATCACTCTTAAACCCCAGTCTTTCTCTGTGCCAAAAAAGAAATAAAGAGGAACCATCGTAAGCACCACTGGAAGCAGGCTCCACATAACCCCATATCTCAGACTAAAAAAAACAGGATGGTCCCGCAGTTTTTCAATAGAAGAAAGCCATGATCGGCTCATTTAAGAAGCGCCAATAGCGGTTAAAATAAGAGGGAGAGTTTCTGGATTAGGGAGAAGAATGACCTGAAAAGAAATCCTGGTCTCCTCAATATTCAACTCATTTAAAACAAACAAAGCCTGTGTTAACTTCGGATTCTCCTTCAAGAGATGATGGATCATTAAATTTGTAAAATCAATGGTTAAATGGGGAACAGACGGCATGAAAAAGAGATTTGTCATTTTTGCAAGAGTGGTAAAATAAGCTCCGGAAGTAATGTTGACTAGCTCTTTTAACAGATCTTCATCCTGGATCTCCAGCATTTTGCCGCTTCCTTCTCTGTCAGGAAACACCAATTCGACCAGATCTAAGACGCTCTGCTTCGGAAACACGACTAAAATACTCCCTGATGCCTGTCCCAAAATCTTTTGATACAACCCTATTTTAACATCTTGATCTTCAAGATTTTTCTCCAATTCCAAAATCGAAAAAATTGAAACATGAGCAACTGTCATGTTGATTTTTCTGCCAACAAATTGTGAAAATGCAGTGGCAGCATTACCGGCTGAGATATTGCCAACTTCTTTTAAAGCATCTAACTGAATTTGTGAAAAAGATGCCTGTTCCAAAATGACCTCCTAAGTCAATTTTCTTAACGTCTCCACCACTTTAGCGGGAGAAAATGGTTTTATGATAAAATCTTTTGCTCCAGCCCCCATGGCTTCAATCACTAAAGCCTGCTGTCCCATTGCAGTGCACATAACAATTTTCGCGTTTGGGTCAGAAGTCATAATACTTTTGACAGCAGTAATTCCATCCATTTCTGGCATCACAATATCCATGGTCACAATATCAGGCTTCAATTCTTTATATTTTTGTATGGCCTGAACGCCATTTTCAGCCTCCCCAATCACTTCAAATCCGTGCTTGGTCAGAATATCCTTTAACATCAAGCGCATAAACATCGCATCATCAATAACTAAAACTCGTTTTCCCACTTTTCACCCCCTTTGCCGCGCTTCTTTTCCGATAAATCCTGCCTGAAAAGCTAACAGGAGTGAATAAAGAAGCTGCTTCACTGAGCATGATTTCGCTTTTGCCCAAAATCAAATAACCAGAATCGGAGAGGCTCCTGACAAACTTAAAAACCAGATTATTTTGAGCGTCTTGATTTAAATAAATCAAGACATTTCTACAAAAAATAATATCCTGTCCTGGAAATCCTTCATTTTTAAGAAAATCATGCTTATCAAACTTCATCCACTGTTTTAAAAAAGGCTTTATCTCAAAATTCCTCCCATCTATGCTTTTAAAGAATTTTTCAAGAATGGCGGGATTAACCCCTTCTATCTCGTTAAAGGAATATTTCGCATCTCTTGCTTTTTCTAAAAATTTTTCATTGATGTCAGTCCCTAAAATTTGCACATCCCAAAGATTGTGTGCGCTCTTTAAAGCTTCCCAGAGCAGAATTCCAATAGAAAACGCCTCTTGACCTGTAGCGCATCCAGCGCTCCAAATCCTCAAATATCTTCCCTTTTTCTTTAAAAGTTCAGGAAAAACCAGAACTTCCAAATCCCTGAAAAGAGTCGAATCTCGAAAAAATGAAGTAACCTTAATGAAAATGGAATCTAGAAAATTTTGAAGTTCTTCGGAATGGCTCTCGAGATACAAAGGATACTGTTCAACTCTTTTCATTCCAAGCCACTTCACTCTGGATTCGATATGACGCATTAAAAAAGAAGGACGATAAGCTCTCACATCAAATCCGTTTTCATCCAGAATCCGCTCAAGGTGGTAAAGAACCAGGTTTTTCAGTTTATTCCTCTCCAAACAAGAGCTGATACAAAGTCAAGCAGCTAGCTCTTTACCGTTTTTTTAAATTGCAATTTTTTTTCTCTGCCAGTTAGCAAACGGACAATATTGGAACGATGGGTATAAACAATCAAAAGAAACGCGGCGGCGGCAAAAATCATATAGGGAAAAGGCTCCTTGAACAACAGCATGCAAACAGGCAGAGCTAAAGAAGCTGCCAATGATCCTAAAGATGCAAACCCTGTAAAAAAAATAATCACTGCCCAGAAGCTGAAAGCGGTCAAAGCAGCTTTCCATGAAATAAAGAAAAAGACTCCTGCTGTAGTAGCGACTCCTTTCCCTCCTTTAAATCTTAAATAAATGGAATAATTATGTCCTAATATGGCAAATAGGCCGACCAGAATAAAAAACAAGGGAGGAACAGAAACAAGAAAATAATGCTGCGCGAGCATTAAAGACACAACCCCTTTTAAAAAATCCCCCAACAAAACGATGGCTCCCCAAACTGGACCCATGACTCGAAAAGCATTGGCAGCCCCAATATTTCCGCTTCCTTCCTTCTGCAGATCAATTCCTTTAATATATCTTCCAACAATGATGCCAAAAGGGATTGAACCGATAAAATAAGCGAGCAAACAAAAAATTAATAACTTTTCAACCATTTGATTTTAAGAGGAGTTCCTGTTAAATCGAATACTTCTCGAATCTTGGCTTCGATGGATCTCTGTAGTGAAAAATGGACATCCTTGCTGCCCCTGCTCTTTATTCTTATAGAGGGAGGAGAGTTCCCTAAGACCTGAAAACTCTGGAACTTTTCTTTATAGAAAACTTGAAAATCTTGAGCCAATTTTTTTATTTTTTTATCATCCAATTCTTGATTAAAACATCTAAAAACATGTTGAACAGTAGGGAGAATTTTATTCAATCCATAACCGGTCAAAGCTGAAACAGGCAGCACGGGAGCATACGAGATAAAATAAAGCTCTCGCTGCACATACAATCTGAATTTTTCTATCTCCCGTTTTTTTTCTGCGTCAATTTGATCCCATTTATTTGCAATAATGACAACTCCTTTCCCAAATTTTGAAATTTCACCCGCAATTTTTTTGTCCTGAGTCGTTACTCCTTCATCAGCGGCAAGTATCAAGAGAGCAATTTGGGATTTCTTCAAGGATTGAATGGTCCTTGTTCTTGAATAAAACTCGACATTTTGAGCTACTTTAGAGCGTTTCTTTAATCCTGCTGTATCCACAATGGAAAAATATTCCTCGCCACCGTCATTAAAAAGTATATCCACAGAGTCTCTTGTAGTCCCTGGTTCATCATGAACGATAACTCTTGACCCTCCTAAAAGGCGATTTAAAATCGAACTTTTCCCGACATTAGGACGGCCAATCAAACAAAGTTTAATAGCAGGTTCAGGGATTTCAACATCTCTTTTTTCCAGATGAGATGCAACAACATCTAAAAGGTCCCCTGAGCCTGTTCCATGAATGGCAGAAACAGGATAAGGAAAATCAAATCCAAGTCTGCACATATCAGAGATAGCTGCTTCATCTTTAGGAAGATCCACTTTGTTTGCGACCAGCAAAACGGGTTTCCCTTTAAATTTTATCCTCAAATGGGAAGCGACTTCCTCTTCTTCGACTCCAATCTCTTTTTTCGCATCCAAAATAAAAAGAATTAAACTGGCTTGATGAAGGGCGCTGTCCACCTGCTCCATCACTTTTTCACGAAGCGGAAGCTTGGATTTTGAAATGCCTCCAGTATCAATAAGAATAAATGGAATTCCTCTCCAAAAACAAACCGCTTCCAGGAAATCTCGAGTGACTCCCGGTTCTTTCTCAACAATGCTCTTCTGCTTGCCTAAAAAACGATTGAACAAAGTGGATTTTCCAACGTTCGTAGGCCCGACAAGAACCACTTTAGGCAGCTTGTTTTCAAATTGAAAGGTCATTGCACAGAAATCAAAATATAATTCTGAAGATACTTCCTGGCTGTCTTCTGAACCATGGCTGGTGTCACTTCCCGGATCGCAGAAATGTATTTTTTATAAAAATCAATTCCTTTTCCCATCAAATCAGACCATGCCAGATATTTAGCCTGCGCGGAATTTGCCTCAAGTTTTAATATAAAATGCCCAATGACCTCTCTTTTAGCTTCAGACAAGCGTTCTTCAGTTAAAGTTTTTTGATGCATAAGAGAAATCTGCCTGAGAAAATGAAACCGGCTTTTATTCAACTCAGTAGGGCGAGTAATCACATAGGCGATAAAATGACTGGGACCTTCCCTGGCTGAATAGTGAGAACTCAATTCGTAAGCCAGTCCTCTTTTTTCGCGTATCGCGTTCCAAAGTCTTGATCCAATACTTGCTCCAAGGACAGCATTGATCACCTGCATGGAAGCATAATCTGCGCTGCTCAATCGGGGCGCAGAGAAACCTGCAAAAAGCCAGGCGATATTTCCAGGGGCATTCAAGTTAATCTGCTTGCCATAAGATAAAACAGGTTGATAATAAATATTTTGGGAAGGAAGAGGTTTTGATTTTAAATCTGAAAATCCCTGACTCACATCATGTATAACCCTGTCAGCGCTGACATTTCCGACAACTGCTATCACCATATTGTTAGGAACATAATAAGAATTAAAATATTTTTCAAGCTTCTGAGGGGTAATATCTTTTACAGCCACAGAAGTTCCTGAAATAGGCTCGCGATAAGGGTGAAAAGCATAAAATTGACGAAGGAAAATCCCATAAAGAGCCTGAAACGCATTATCCCTAGAACTTTTAATGTCGAGCAGCATCTCTTTTCTTATGCGCTTAAAACGATTAGGGTAAATTTTTTGGGGCTGAACCAAAGAAGACAAGACTCGCACTGCAAACGGAAAAACCTTGGGAGAAATCAATATATTAATTGAAGAATTATCGGGCCCAGTTTCAGATCCAGCCAGTCCTCCTTTTTCCTCCACTGCAGAGGCTGCATCATGATAATGATCCACAGGAATGTCGAGTAAATAATGCTGCATGAAATTGGTTATCCCTGTGTCATTCTCGCCTTCTGTTATCTGACCAGCTCCAATCATCAAAGTTACAGCAACATTATGCGTATGGTTCCTTTTAACGACAAGAAGTCTCAGTCCATTCGGAAAAATAACTTGAATGATTGGAGATAAATGCAGTGATAATCTTGGAGAAGCTTTTGGAAAACCAAGGCAGCACCAGAACCAAACAAACAAAAACAATAGGGCGGCTTTTGTTCTCATGGAGAATTCCCCTTAGGAGACTGCATTTTTGATTTCTTTTTCACCACTTTCGCGTGTTTAATATGCTTTTTCGCCGCTTTTTTAAAAGGATAAAAAAGCACTTCAACATAATTGTTTTTCAAATACTCTCTGGCAATCTTCTGAACCTGCTGCAATGTCACCTTTTTAATGTGATCCGCATACGTCGCGGCAAACTCAGGATTCCCCATGATCGCATAAAAACCAATTGTTGAAGCAACTCCAGAATCGTTTTCATTTCCTAAATTATAGACTCCCACCAGCAGTCTTTTAGCAAGTCTCAATTCCTTAGGAGTAACTTCTCCTCTTTTGACTTTATCAATCAAACTCAGGATCTCCTTTTTACACTGCTCCACTTTTCCTCGATCACAAACAGCGACAATCTGAAGTGTTCCAGGATAGGGCTGGGTTAAAAAATTTGCGCTGATGCTTTTGACCAGATGATCTTTCTCTTTCAACTGCTTATTCAACAAGCTGAACTGCCCGTACCCAAGCAAAAAAGTCAAAACATCGGTAGGATAAATTTGATTGGGGGTATTTAACCCAGGAACCAGATATCCAATCAGTAAATAGGGATGTTCCACGTCCTTCTTTACTTTTTCCACAACTAAAGGGCGAGTATGAGGAGTCTGGGGAGAAAAAACGGGTGGGCTGAAAGGTTGATCAGGAACACCTTTTAAAAGTTCAGCCACCTGATTTCGAATGGCTTCCGGGTCAATATCTCCAACCACGACCAGAACTGCATTTTCGGGGACATAGAACCTTTTGTGCCACTTTAAAAGATCTAATCGGGTGATATGTTTTACCGTAGAAGGGAATCCCTCAACAGGCATGCTGTAAGGAAAATCCGTAAACATCTCTTTTTGAAATAATTCGATTAACTGACGCTGCGGGTTTGCCTTGTCTAAAGTTACCTCGTCCAGAACCGGTTTTCGTTCCAGATGCAGCATGCTCTGAAGAAGAGTGGCATGTAAAAAGCCATCCATTAAATACTTGACAGCTTTAGAGGTGTAAATAGAAGGAATATTAGCGATAAATTCAGTGTAATCCTGATAAGTCTCTCCATTGATCTGCCCTCCGTAATTTTCAATGTAAGACTTCATCTGAAGGTCATTCATGGTGGTTGTTCCTCTAAAAAACATATGTTCAGAAAGATGAGAAATCCCATTGATTTTGTGTTTTTCATCCACAGATCCAACTCTAACCAAAAGGCGGCAGGCAGTCACAGGATAATCCTTCACTACTTTCGTGATTAAAGTAAATCCATCAGGATAACGATGGATTTTAAAAGTTAATGCAGCGGCAAAAGTCTTAGAAAAAGACAAACAGACAAACAAGATCCCAAAAGCGGTAAACCTATGGGCTGATTTCGAAAACTTCTTGAACAGGCTTCTCAGGCAGCTCATCACTTGCATTTCTCACAACCCACTTTCGAGTTTAATAATGGAGATTCCTCTGGTAGCCCCAACCGGAGTCGAACCGGTGTCTTCGGACTGAGAACCCGACGTCCTGGGCCTCTAGACGATGGGGCCATGGTGGGCCTTTGTGGAGTCGAACCACAGACCTCGCCCTTATCAGGGGCGCGCTCTAACCACATCTGAGCTAAAGGCCCTCACTCTCTGGCTATTAAAGACAAAGCCTGGTGTGCAGCTTTCATTTCTGCCTCTTTCTTGCTTTTTCCTACTCCCACTCCAAAAATTTTCCCGCGAAATAAAACATTGACTTCAAAAGTCTTGGAATGATCAGGCCCATACTCTGCAGCCAGACAATAGACTGGCTGTGATTTATACTTGCGTTGAAGCAGCTCCTGGAGCAGTCCCTTGTGATTATCATAATTGTTATCTTCTTCTTCAGATTCCTTAAAATAAACCTTAAATATTTTCTTAATCCAGGCAAATCCCTTCTCATATCCTTGATCTAAATAAAGAGCGCCAATGAAAGCCTCCAGGGCATCAGCCATCATGCTGGAAGTAGGAAGCCCGACAGATCTGCCTTTTCCGATCTGCAAAAAAACGCGGAAATCTAATTTTTCAGCGACTTCTGCTAAAAATTTTGTGCTTACCAGATGACTTTTCATCCGACTCAAAACCCCTTCATCGACGTGTGGATTCTTTTCATAAAGCAGATGACTGATCGCGAGCCCCAAAAACGAGTCTCCAAGAAACTCAAGTCTTTCGTTATGCGCCTCTTTTTTATTTCCTTGCTGGTTTTCATGCGCAAAAGAGGGGTGAGTCAAAGCTAAACTCAAAAGTTTTTTGTTTTTAAAATTAATATTTAACTTTTTTTCCAGAACAGATAAAGCCGCTGGTTTGCCTGGCTTTTGCTCTTTTCTGCGGGAAGTCTTATCCATTTTCATTAAATTTCTTCAACACGACCACTGCATTATGTCCACCAAACCCAAATGAATTGCTTATTCCAATCTTGACTTTTTGTTCTCTTGCCTTGTTCGGGACATAATCCAAATCACATTCAGGATCAGGGTACTCATAATTAATGGTTGGGGGAATAATGTCATGTTTAATCGTCAATGCAGTGGCAATAAGTTCAAGGGCTCCAGTTGCCCCTAAAACATGCCCTGTCATGCTTTTAATAGAGCTGACTGCTACTTTGTAAGCATAATCCTTAAAAACCGCTTTTATGGCTTTTGTTTCAACTTTATCATTGATCTCGGTTGATGTTCCATGGGCATTGATGTAATCCACCTCTTCAGGTCTCAATTTTGCGCTGGACAATGCTTTCATCATGGCATCAGAAGCTCCTCTGCCATCCGGATCAGGGGCTGTAATATGATAAGCATCAGCAGTCATCCCATATCCCACAACCTCGGCATAAATCGCTGCTTTACGCTCTAAAGCGTGCTCTAAAGCCTCAAGAACAAGGATACCTGCTCCTTCTGCCAGAACAAAACCATCCCGCGTTTTATCAAAGGGCCTCGAAGCTTTTTCTGGCTCATTATTCCTTGTGGAAAGAGCTTTCATGGCTGAAAATCCGCCAATCGCTAATGGAGCAACCGCAGCCTCAGCTCCTCCCGCGAGCATCATTTTTGCATCTCCTCTTTTTATCATCAGATATGCATCCCCGACAGCATGGCAGCCAGTGGCGCAGGCTGTCACAACGCAACTGTTAGGTCCTTTGGCTCCAAGCAAAATAGAAACAACCCCGCTTGCCATGTTTGTAATCAGCATAGGAATAAAGAATGGAGACATTCGATCAGGTCCATTCTGAAGCAGCACTTTGTGCTGCTCCTCAATCGTATTGATGCCGCCAATTCCTGAACCTATTAAAACGCCAACATCATACCTGTTGCTGTCATCAATTGTCAGTTTTGCGTCATCAACAGCCAGTTTTGAAGCCGCTATTGCAAATTGGACAAATCGATCGTTTTTTCGCGCCTCTTTTTTTGACAAATACTGAAGAGGATCAAAATCTCTGACTTCTCCGGCAATTCGAGATGGGTATTTTGAGGCATCAAAAGCAGTAATTGGACCTATCCCGCTTCTGCCTGATATCAAGCTCTCCCAAAAGGCTTCTCTTCCTATTCCAATGGGGGTCACTCCCCCCATTCCTGTAATCACTACTCTTTTATCCGACATATTGTCAATAAAGTCAGTTCGTTTAAGATTTGTTCTATTCCTTTTCCATCTCAAAAATGTGCTCCTTCTGAGCCAGCCTCTGGTCATCCAAACGACCTTTACCTTCTCATGGAAGCTCTACGCTCACTTCGAACCCCAAAACTTAAACAACTCGCTGCCTTTCTGTTAAATGATTGTAAATTCTCTCATTTGTCACTAGACAGTTTCTTTTTTCAAGGGATAATGACATAAAGAAAAAAAATTATCAACGGAGGTGTGTCATGGGTGGTATCGCCAATATAGTTGGAAGTCTAACCAGTAGTGTTACTCAAATAGCTGAAGCTCCTTTACAGCTTCTATCAGGAGGAGGAGGAGGAGGAGCCGGGCTTCCTGGATTAGGGGCTGTCGCTGGGGTTGCAGGAGACGTGTTAGGAGGAGCAGGAGCTGCCGCTGGAGCTGGGGGAGCTGCCGCTGGAGCTGGGGGTATCCTCTCTGATGTTCTTCCCGCAGTTTTGGCTTTCCTATAAACTGCCGCTAACTGAACCAAGCTTTTGTTTTTGATGAAATAAAGGAAACAGAAAAAAAATAAAAAAAAGAGAGACATGCCTGCTGAACGAAAAGAGGGCATGTCTCTCTTTGATTCACTGCTGAAAATTGCCACAGCAGTTAAAAACGAAACTGCTCCATTAAGTGAACTTGAAAACCTCATTTTATCTTTTGAAGAAATGGTCCAAAAAGCTCGCCAGGAACTTCAAAATGAAACTCAACCTGAACTGTCCTCAGAAGTGGAACAGATTGAATCTTCCCTGCTCCTTTTTGAAGCAGGGACTGCCCAAATAAAAAAATATATTATCCATGGCAACGAGAACTTTCTCAATGATGGGATTAAAGAAATCCAACATTCACTTCAAGAAATGGAAACAGGCGCAGTAAAATTCACGCTGAAAAAAAATGGGCTTAACCCCTCTCAAGAAAAGTCATTCAACCTCATGTTTAATTATTTCCGATTTTTCCAGGAAGGAAAATGCGGAGAAGACGCATTTCAAGAAATGGCTCACCTGCATGAAACCCGTTTTGTTGAAATGGAACGTCATCTTCGAAAACTGACCAAAAATCAAAACCTGCAATTTCAACTTTCCCCCATGCTGGACGCAGTGAACCAGAGGCTGCCTGATGCCTCAGCGGCACTTCGTCAAATCATGACGGATATTTCGCAAAAATCTTATCAAAATCTATCCGAAAAATTTCAGACTCTGCAAGTATGCTGGAACCATTATCACGATCTTTTGAAACAAAAAAACGAACTGGATCGAACCCTTGAACAGCAGGGCAAAATTTGCCCCAGATGCCATGTCAAAAACCATCTATTAGCCCAAAACTGCCATTCCTGTTCCTTTTTGTTTCCTCCGATAGAAGCTTCAGAATTCCAGTTCGACATATCCGAAGAATCTGCAAAAGTCCCTCTTTTTGGAGAAATTTTCGAAAAACTAAAAAATGCGATTGAAGACCTTGAAGACAAAATCATCACACAAGACTCATTTAACGCTGCTCTGGACTGGATAAACAAAAAGCTGGATCAGGTACTAGCCGCTTTAAAAGCTGTTACTCCAATAACTGAAAAGTCTTCAGAAAGCGATCCATTTCCAACTGAAGAAAAAAGTAGAATTTTTACGCTTGCGATGGATCAATATTCAAAAGGAATTAAAGAAGCTAAAGATGGACTCTCTCTTCTTTACCAATGGGGAAATTCCGAGCTTTTAGAGGACCGAACCACTGGAATGGAAATCTTTTTGGAAGGAGCCAAGAAAATCCAGGAGGCAACCTCACTAGTCAAAACCCATCTCAATTCCAATCCTCCCCATACGCCTGAAACACAGGAATTTTAAGCGCAAAAAAAAACTGAATCGGTGTCCGCGAATCAGTTTTTCATAAAATAGCTGCCGCTTTAAAGGAGTAATTTTTAAATTCTCTAATATTTAAACATAATCCGAATTAGGGAGGATTCATGAAAAATAAGATCTATGTAGGAAATCTGTCGCTCGACTCGACAAAAGAAGATTTGGAGCAATTTTTTTCTTCAGCAGGAACGGTAAAGGAAGTTTTAATCATTCAAGATCGAGATACTGGACGATCTAAAGGTTTTGGGTTTGTTACTTTTGCCACTAGACAGGAGGCAAATAATGCGGTTGACGTTTTGAATGGAAAAGAGCTTCAATCCCGTTCTTTAAAGGTCAGCATGGCAAAAGATAAAAATCCTTCTGGCGGAGGAGGACATTTCAAAGGTAACAGCAGGCACCGGTATTAAAATTACATCTCCAAAAGATAACAATAGTGGTTTTTGTGTTATTGGTGTCAGCGAAGCTCAAGCCGCAAAACTGACTGCTGCAGGGATTGTTACCCCTACCCCTATTCAAGAGGAGGGCATTCCTGCCCTCCTAAAAGGAAAAGACGTCATCGCTCTGGCACAAACAGGCAGCGGGAAAACGCTCGCTTTTACAATCCCTATTCTGGAAAAAATTGATCCTGACAGCAAGGCATTTCAAGCCTTGATCCTGGTCCCAACCCGCGAGTTAGCCCTCCAAATCAGTGAAGTTTTTTGGGAAATCAGACCTGATTCATCTGAAGTGAGAGTGGTCCCAATTTATGGGGGAAGCCCGAAGGACCTCCAAAAGGACTCAATGAAACAGGGTTGCCAGGTTCTGGTCGCAACCCCTGGTCGTCTAATTGATTTTATCTGGGAAGGAATGATCCATTTTGAAACCGTGAAAATTGTTATTCTGGATGAAGCTGATCGAATGTTTGAAATGGGTTTTATCGAGGACATCAAATTCATTTTAAGCTGCCTGCAGCACAAAGTTCAGTTCGGTTTGTTTTCAGCCACTATGCCTGGCCCTATCCAGCAAATTGCTGAGCAGCATGTCCCGGATCCATTTTACATCAGATTAGAAAAACTTGTTTCGGATAAACCAAAAATCACGCAAAAATGTTACAAAGTTGCCGTTAGGGAAAAATTCAAAGCGCTCTTGAAAGTCATTAAACACAAAAAAATGTCCACCCTGATTTTCTGCAAAACACGCGGAGAAGCGGACCGCCTTGCAAGACTTCTCAAGCAGTCAGGTTATCTGGCAGAAGCCATTCATGGAGGAAAAGAGCAAGTTCATAGAAATTTTGTTTTACGAAAATTCAGGCAGGGAGAACTTTCTATTCTAGTGGCAACTGATTTAGCCTCCCGGGGATTGGACATTGATGATGTCGCTCTTGTTGTCAATTACGATGTTCCTCGAGAACCCGAAGACTATATCCACAGACTTGGAAGAACTGCTAGAGCAGGAAAAACAGGGGAAGCCCTTACATTTGTTACTCCTCTAGAGCAAAAATCCATTACGCGAATTGAAAAAATCCTGGGAGAAAAACTTGCTTTCACAGGGATCTGATTCTTACCTGCCGATCGACAGAGCGCGCTGATCAATATTCGACCTTGAAAGAAGGGACTCTAAAACCCTTTCAGGGGCTGCTGGAAGTTCCCTAATGTCATGTCCTAATATTCTTAAAGCATTGACCACAGCAGGAGCAGCGCCATCCAGGGGGAGTTCTGCAAGTCCTTTTGCCCCAAAAGGTCCATGACGATAAGACTTTTCTAAAAGAACGACATCCAAAATTGGAGTATCACAAGTCGTTGGAATAATATAATTTGTAAGCTGAGAGTTTGTCATTTTCCCATCTTTCATCTCCACTTGCTCCAGCAGCGCATAACCTAATCCCTGAACCATGCCGCCTTCAATCTGTCCTTTAGCCAAAATTGGATGAATCGCTTTCCCGACATCTACAGCAGTGGTGACGCGATTCACTCTGATCCCATAAATAATGGGATTGACCTCTATTTCTGCAATACTGCATTCATATCCATAAGTTCCATACGCAGCCCCTTGATAATGTTCATCGTCCCACTCAATTTCCGGCGGTTTTTCATACTGTTTTGTAATCACAAGAGGTCCATATTTTTTCAGATACTCTTTCGGAGATTTCTTGCCTAACTTTTCTCTCATCTCTTCAGCGCATCTTTGGAGCAGTTTCCCAATGATCATGCAGGTCCTAGAAGCAACTGTTGGACCGCTGTTAGGAACCAAATTTGTATCGGCTTCCTGCACTTCAACCTGCTCATAATGAATCCCCATAGTTTCTGCCACAATTTGCGCCAGCATGGTTCTGGTCCCCTGACCGATCTCTGTGCTGGAAACAAGAATTCGCGCGCCATTTTTTGTTAATTCCAATGCAGCCTTAGAAGCAAGATAGACTTCCCCACTCCCCGTAAAACCAGAACCATGAAAAACGAGAGAAAGGCCAATCCCTTTATTGGTTCCTTTGTATGTGCGAACCTTTCGATAATAGTCTGATCTCTTAACTGCCTCTTGTAAAACAGTTAGAGCGCTGCAGTCGTCTTCCATCACCTGACCTGTGGCTGTTGTCAGCCCTTTTTTAAGAACATTTTTTTCTCGAATTTTGACAGGATCTAGAGAAAGAGCTTCTGCCATTCGATCCATCTGACTTTCCATGGCAAACTGAGTTTGAGGAGCTCCAAAACCTCGAAAAGCGCCGTTAGGAGGGGTATTAGTCATCACAACCCTGGCTGTGATCTGAATGTTTTCGCAAAAATAAGGACCTGCAGCATGAATGGCTCCACGAGATAAAACCACAGCGCTTAAAGTCGCATAAGCCCCTCCATCCAGAAGAAAATCAATCTCCACTGCAGTAAGTTCTCCATTCTTACGAACTCCAGTTTTATGCCGTATAATGCCAGGATGCCTTTTAGTTGTTGCAGCCATATCTTCGGCTCGATCATAAATCATTTTAACGGGCTTCCCTGATTTCACTGCCAAAAGAGCGGCATGACAGGCAATCATTGAAGGGTACTCCTCTTTCCCTCCAAACGCCCCTCCTGTTTCAACATGAATAACTCTCACCTTTTCATCCGGCAAATTCAATAGAACTTTCAAGGCTTTATGCACATAATATGGGCACTGCATTGAACCATAAATAGTGATTCCGCCATTTTCAGGAATGGCAATAACTCCATTGGTTTCAATATAAAGATGTTCCTGATGGCCTGTACGATACTCACCTTCTAAAATTAAATCGGACTCCGCAAAACCGACTTGAAGATCTCCTTTCTCAATCAAAATTTTTTTAAAAACCTTAGGAGACTTTTCGAAATCAAAAATGGGAGTTTCCTGTTTGTATGAGATTTTCACCTCTGCCTGAAGGAGTTTTTCCCGATCCGGATGAGCCAGAAGAAGGATCGGCTCCTCCTGATGTTGGACCTTCTTTTCCACCAGGCAGGGTTGGTCATCCTCAATCAGAGCAACTACATTCTTCCCAGGGATATCTCGATAATCTAAAGTAGTAAAACCCTTTTTGTCAAACTTAAATTCAATGGCTGCAACCTCACCACAGGGAATGGAAGAACGGATGGTTCTCCCATAAATCATTCCCGGAAAAGAGAAATCATCAATATATTGGGCTTTCCCTGATACCTTTTTCATCCCCTCTTTGCGAAGGAGATTTCTGCCAACAATTTTCATCCTCAATTTTTCACTTTAAAAGTGTTTCATCCCTCTTATTCTGGTGATTTTTTTCGAAGTGAAGGATCAATTTTTTGATCCCTTCTGCAGCGCGCACCTCGTACCATACCAGCTGCAATTTGCCCTGCCGCTGCCTTTTTCTCATTTTTCGAATTATATGGAAGCCGAATCTTCATAGAGATTATCCGCGGAAAAAATGCTCCCAAAAAGACAAAAAAATACTAATATTTACAAGGGAAATATTGAATATTATCGAACTTGTTTTTCACGAATAGACCACAACAACATAAGCAGCAGAAAGAAAATCCTTTGAGTTCCAGCAGCATTTTACTGATTGGAACCGAGTCAGGCCTTTTTGTGGCAGAATCTCTTCCTGGCAAAAAACTTTATCATGACTCAGATTCTGCAGCGGCTTTTCCCAAAAAATTCCCAGATTGGGATTTAAAGGGGCCGTTTCTAACCGGATTCAATATTTTCTGTTCTGCATTTGACTCTAGAACTATTCCCCAAACCCTTTATGCAGGAGGCAGCAGCAGCCATTGGGGACCGACCATTTTTAGAAGCCGTGATCTGGGAAAAACCTGGCAGGAATCAAAAGACTCTCCTCGTTTTTCGAAAAAAATAAAATTATGCGTAAAAGAAATTTGGCAAATGCAGCCCGATTCACCAGAATATCCTGGTTCTATTTATGCTGGAGTCTCCCCAGCTGCTTTATTCAGAAGTGATGACAGCGGAGAAACGTGGCATGAAATAAAAGGATTAACTCAACATGAGACCAGAAGCTCCTGGAAACCCTGCAGAGGCGGGCTTTGTCTGCATTCAATTCTTGTGGATCCAAGAAATCCAAACCATCTTATTGTTGGAATCTCAGCAGCAGGAGTTTTTGAAACATTCAACCGTGGGAAAACCTGGAAAACGACAAATGATGGAATCCCATCCGATCCCAGAACATCCTGTGTCCACAAATTAATTTTTGCGGGAGGAAAAACAGGAAGATTATATCAACAAAATCATCTAGGAGTATGGAGAAGGGATTCAGAGGACTCAAAATGGATGCCTATTGATCAAGGGCTTCCAAGCCGATATGGATTTACTCTTACCTCTCATCTTGAAAATCCAGATGAAGTTTACGTCATTCCCCATGAAAGCCCGGAAATGCGAACGGCTCCAAAAGGAAAACTGGCGGTCTATCGCACGAAAAACGGAGGAAAAACCTGGAAAGAGCTTTCTCACGGACTACCTTATCCAGCTTACGTCAAAATATTGAGGGAAGGACTGTGGATCAATGGGTCAAACCCGTCCCACCTATTTTTTGGCACCACAGGGGGATCCCTTTTTGCCAGCATGGATAAAGGGAACCATTGGATAGAACTATTCAGTCATCTCCCTAAAATATTTTCCATAAAAGCCGCCTTTTTTCCCAATGCTCCTGTTCAACCAAAACACTCCTAACCTGAATAATTCTTGAAACTCTGAAAACATTCCAGCGCCACCCTTCCAAAGACGAGAAAAACTTTCATAAATAATTTAAGCTGATTCACACCTAATTTAGCACAACAATCTAAATACATGATCCAGATCATTGCAGAAGTTTTTCTTTCATGTTAATATGATTTTTGTCGTGGCACTTTGTATTACTTAACTTTTTTCGCAGCAGCTCCACACTCACTTAGAAGGGGATATGCATAGTTAAGTAGTATTGTCGCATAAAACAAAAATATAAATCATTAAAGTTTAACCTGGAGGTGGTTCATGGAGAGGAGAAGTAAAAAGCTTCTTATTTTTGCGGCGGCAGTATTGTGCTGCCTCTTATTTTTATGGAAGAAAGGAAATGCGGGGTATATTACCCCTACGAATCCAGGGTTTGCCCCTAATCACAATGGAAAGATTGCAAAATCTCTGATTTTAATCCCTGGGGCAAAACCGGTTGGAAATTCAGCTTGCTGGAACTGCCACCCGCAGCCAGTTGATGCCGACAAACTTGGGTTAACACCCAAGGAATGGAAAATGAACATCCATTCCATGATTCAAGGAACATCCCACTGTGAATACTGCCATGGAAATGCCAGTCTTCATGTGGCTGACAATGCTCCAACTGAAATCAATAATATTGCAGCATGGCCCCCCGCTAAAATCAATGCTCTCTGTGAGACCTGCCATTTTAGAGGGCAGTCTGTTCTCCATGCAGGAGCCCATTTAGACTGTCTGAACTGCCACAGTTTTCATGCGGTCCCAACTCAAAATAAGTATCTTTTAAAATACGCTGTTGAAAGGGATGTCTGCTATCAGTGCCACTTAAGAATAAAAGCAGAGTTTAACGAATTTTCCCACCACCCAGTCAATGAAGGGTTAATGACCTGCACAGACTGCCATAAACCTCATTTTAGTTCAAGACTGACCATGTTGAAAAATGCCCCCCAGGTTTTTGGAGCAAGGCGTTCTGTTGAATCCTGCGGAGCCTGCCATCCTGCTGAAGCAGGACCTTTTGTTTTCTCTCATTCCACAACTGCAGGGTGTTTAGCCTGCCACAGTCCACACGGGTCTCCCCAAGAATTTTTATGGAGACTCCCGCAGCCAGCCCTCTGCATCCGCTGCCATACAGGTTCTTCGCTGCAGTGGTCTGTAACAGCTCAAGACTGCTCTGCCTGCCATCCTGCAATTCACGGCAGTGACACCAGCAGAAACTTCTTTACACCATAAAAGGGGGGAAAACATGAAAAGGATGATCAAAAAAATGACTCAAAAGTTAGCTCGAATCTTGACTCTGTGCGCTTTTCTAAGCTCAATTCTGGCGCTGCCGCTCGCCAGTTTTGCTGCCGCTGGGGGTCCGGTTTATCAGCCGCAGGTACTTCCCCCTATTCAGCCTATTAATCCAAACTATGGATTTGGGATTCCAGGATTAGCGAAAGATCCGAATTGGGGGATCGGAACCTCCAGTTTTAATGCCCTTTTAGCGGCTCTTGTAACAGGAATTCCTGGGGTGAGCATCAATGAATCTTTTAATGTGAATTCGATCTCTGGAAATCCAGCAGTAGAAGATCCCTATGCTCCTTTAGAAAACGGATTTTATATTAACAGTTTGCGGTTCGGCGCCCGCCTTAAATCAGGAGGGGTTTTTAATGGATATGCCATGAATGAAGATGATTTCCATAAAGCGTTAAGGGTCAGGTATCAGGATCCTAATCTGACTTATAATTTGAGATACGCGAAAATTTTAAATCGAGATGTTTTTTATGGATTTGATCCAAATCCAGAGTTGGCTGATTTTTCCCCTTTATTTGGGTATCCTTCTGGGTCTTTTGTGGCTCCACTTGGAGCCTGGTACCTCCCCGGGTATATCCAAAATTTTCCTTATTATCCAAGACTGGATGATTATATTGTAAATTCTCTTCGATATACTGAAAATTCCGGACTTGGGTTTTATCTTTCCAATGTTTTGAGAAGCCAGACTGGACTCCAGGGATATTATTTAGGATCAGCAGCAGGGGACTGGAATGGAATGGTAGGAAGAGACAACAATCTTTCCCGAACTACTGTTGGAGTGAATTATACAGACAGCCTTGTTCAGGGATATGCTGCCACCACTTCTACCAGTTGGGATAATAAACAGGTGGGTTATACTGAAGCAAACCTTCTGGCAGCTTCTGGACCCGCAGGAATAACCCCTTCTCCTGCCAATGGATTTAGTGCTGAATCAGAAGATTTACCCACTACTGCTGCAGATACCTTTTGGAGTGAAAATCAAGCAGGATTAAGAATTCCATTCAGCAGCAATTATTCAATTTCAGGATACTGGAAACAGTGGAATAAACGATCCGCAGGGATTTTCAGCTACGGCACTCAGGATGCGATTTCTTTTCCTTATGTTCCTCCAATGCTTTCTGCTGAGCAGCCCCCTACGAATCTTTCTCCTCAATACACCAATGAAGAGGTGAGAGGAACTTTTAATTTTAATTTTCGCCAGGCAGGGCATGGTTATTTAGATTATGATTACTGGGATGAAACTCCTGATTCTAGTATTTTAGATGCCATGCACAGAAAAGACGAAAATTTAATTGCTGGGTATGATTTAATTTTTGGGAATCAGTACCTCAGCTTATCAGGTGGCTGGGAACATGAAACTGATTCCCAGCTCTTAGATTATTATGATCTTCGAATTTTTACAGCTTTCAATCCTCTTGTGAATACAGCTCTCCAGGGAGATCAATTAGGAACAGCAGTTTCGAATGGCTATGTGGTAACCTATACTCCTAATGGAGCTGCTGGTCCAACAGAGGTTATTCCAATTTTAATTTCTCCCTGTAATTCTGCAGGGTTCCCTGCTGGTTTAGCAGCTTTGATCGGCTGCGGCACCAATACCATTACTTATCCTGTTTATGGGTTTGTGAATGTCCCTCCAACTGTCCCTGGATATTATCCTGTTGGGGAAGCAGGACCTGCTGGAGGATTTAATCCTTTTGCAGCCTACAATGCTTTAACAGGGATGACTCCAACCGGCTGGCCAGTTGGAATGCCTGTTGGACTAGAGTCCCTTTCCTTTGATCAATACCGCTGGCAGGCAAAGATCGGGGGCCCAATTCTCAGTGGGTTAACTTATCGCCTCAGTGTGCTTCGGAGATTTGCGAACAATGCCTGGCTCAGAACAGATCCTATGGATAACTGGAAATATTATGGGAATTTGAATTACAGTCCGAATTCTCAAGTTTTTATGAGCCTTTCTTATACGAATGAAGCGGATAAAACGAACTCCAGTTGGGTATATCCTTATTCTGACAATACCAGCACTTTAAGTTTTAATGCGAACTATATCCCTTCCAGCGCTTTCTCCCTTTTTGCAGGGTACACCAATACGATCAATAAGGAGCAGTCAGTTTCTCCTGTTTATGATACAGAAGCAGTGAATTATGCTGTTCCTTTTCCTACCTGTATAGGAGCCCCAAGTCCGACTTCTTGTCTTCCAGCAGTTGGATCAGCTTTCTGGGTTGGGCTTTTTGAGCCGTGGGCACAGTGGGCTGTTACTTCTAGTTCTGTTCTAGGAGGGGTTCCTGATAATTTAATTGATCAAGTCAATATTCAAGATCAGGAAATTTACGCTGGAATTAACTGGACTCCAGGGAAAAACTGGAATCTAGGGGTTAATTACACTCATTCAAGGCCCCAGACTTTTCAGAATCCATATCTTTCCAGTCCCGCCCTTAGTTTTGTCCCAGGGGTTGGCTATATCAATATTCCTGCTAACTTTTACAATGATCTCCCAAATCTTCAAGTCATGACTAGAATTGATGGAAATGAGAATGATTATGCTCTAAATGTCAAAAGAATGCTCCAGAAAAATGCTTCTTTAGGATTGACGGTTCAGTATAATGAGTTTTCAAACAATGTTCCTGATATTGCGGCAGAATGTGGAGCCTCTGCCCCAATGCCTCTTCCTGCCTGTCCATCAGGGTATATTACTTCTCCAGGTGGATTCAATTCTTATGTTTATTCTCCCAACCTGATGAATGGTCATGTCTGGTCTGAGTCAGTTTATTATTCCCTTTCATTTTAAGATCGGTTTTATGGATTAAATTCAAAAAATTATTCCCCCTTTGTGGGGGATAATTTTTTGAAGAGAAGAACTTTGAAGAGGAGAATATAAAATGGAAGAAAGTTGTTTGAAAAAACACAAGATTGTTTCAGCCAGTATGAGGACCGATATCCCTGGTTTTTATTCTCCCTGGTTTTATGAAAGACTGAAAGAAGGGAAAGTTAAAGTTTGGGATCCTTATACAGGAACTTCGACTCTTGTATCTCTTCGCAAAGACGATGTGGATAGATTCCTTTTCTGGTCTAGAAATTACCAGCCTTTTTTCAAATGCGTTGAATTTCTGGGGAAAAATAATTTCCATGCGGATTTCCATTATACCATTACAGGGCTGCCCACAGAATTTGAGCCCTGTGTTCAATCTCTGGAAACCAGTTTAAAAACGTTTAAAGAACTGGCTCTTCGCACTTCCATTCATCAGGTTCACTGGAGATTTGATCCCATTGTCTTTACGGAGAAAACCCCGCCATCATTTATTTTAGAACAATTTGCTAAAATTGCGCAGGCTTTAAGCGGATATACTTACAAATGTTTTTTTGATTTTGGAGTTTATGAATCTGAAACCAGCGCTTCCAAACTTCCATCTCTTCCTTTAAAACTTCATGAAGAAGAATTGAAGACTTTTCTGCTCTCATTGAAATGGATCGCGAATCAAGCCAATATCAGGTTGATCTCTTCAAGAATAGAGTACGCTTCCCCATCTGCATCTGATTCTTCCTCTTTTATCATTGAATCAGCTTCTTGTTTAGAAGGTGGAGAAAAACATCTTCCCCTGCCTGCTGCGGCGGCTCCCATTGTCTCTACGTATGCAGAGCAGAACCATGGGCGAGAAGTTTCCTGCGCCTGCAGTGAAATGATTGATATTGGAAGTTATGACACCTGTCTTCACGGCTGTGTTTACTGTTTTGCGACAGAAAACAGAGAGCTTGCTCTGGAAAGAAAAAGAAAACACCTTAAATCTTCTCTCTCTCTTCCCGACCCGGCTCGATTTTTAAAAGACTGGACCCCAAAACATGATCCAGCTTATCAGAACGCAGCAGGTTATTTAAAAGAAAGGATGTGAAAAAATGAAGTTATTTGAAGTTAAATCTAGAAAAAAAATAATATTCCTGTTTGCTCTCCTGGTGATCCCTCTTCTGACAGTTCTCATTCTAGTTTCTCATGCTTCTTCTTATTCCAGAGCAAGACTCCAGAAAAGAAAAGGAGAAAGAGCCCTTTTAAAATCAGCTCGAAAAATAACTCGAAATCAGCTGCAGTTGTTTAGAAAAACCTTGATGTTAGCGCACATACTTAACAGAACCCCTAAATCTAAACGAGCGCAGCAGATTTTTCGCCATCTGCCTGCTCTCAGCCGTTCTCTTCATGCAGCCATGACTGAATTTGAAAAAGAAGTTGCAGCCTTAGGGTTTTATCCCATTTTTAAAGGACGACTTCATTTATGGAAAAAACATACTGCTGCTTTCAAAAAAGAATTCAAAAAAGCGAATCATGCTTTAACCTCTTCAGCTGCCTGGCAGCTGCATAAAATAACCAATGCCATGGTCATCAATTTTATGGTCATCAATGATGTGTTAGATATTGTGAAAAACGGAGTGCATCATCCAGTTCCTCTGGCATTTGTACCTCCTGCGCGGCCTGCTTACTCTCGAAAAGACACTAACCCCGCCCATACTGTTTGGCCTGATCGAGCCTCTCTTTTAGATCTTCTTTTAGGAAAAGTGAAAGGACAGCAGTTCCCTTATAAAAATACCATTCGGGTCCCTTACTGTTTGAGATGTCATCCTGCCAGAAAAGGGGTCGGCTTCTACTGGTTTGACAGAAACAGAAAAACGGAAACTTTTGCTAAAAAATGGATTGCAGAACAGAAAGTGGCTGTAAAACTCAAACCGGTCCATAAACCTGTAAAGGTTTCCCCAAAACCTATCAAAGTTTCAGTGAAGAAAAAACCGGTGGTTATTAAACCAAAACCCATTACTCATAAGCCTGTCAAAGTGGCTATTAAACACAAACCCATCATCAAGAAAAAACCGGTGGCTAAAAAGCCGATCCAGTTAGCTTTCCTTCCCCCTTCAAGAATCGCTGCCATTAAAGATGAACTTCGCTCTACTTTTCAAACTGCTTCAACTGCTGCCTCTCTCCATGAAAATCTTCTCTCCTTTACAGCAGCTCTATCCGGCTCAACCCAACAAACAGCGAATAATCTTTCTCATTATGGTCCCAATATGTTAAAACTATTAACCTATAAAATTTATAAATTAGGTGGGCTGCTGCCTCAGAGACTCAATACTCTCAATTCAACCATGTTTAGACTTAAAAGTCAACTCCGAGAACTTTATATGACTTCCCTTTTCACTCAGAAATTTTCTGTCTGGGATCAAAAGATGAAAAATATCAAATCCACAGATCAAAATTTTCAGCAAATTGTGCAGCAGCTCCATCCTGCGCCTTCCAGTAAAAGCCAACTCTCTTCTCTTTTAGGAAGCGCTTCAAGTGATCTGCAGAAAATTCATAAAGATTCCCGAGTTCTTGCCAGCGAATTCAATCTGATCGCCAATGTGGTGTATATTCTTAAAGCAGTTCCCCCTTCTGCTGTTGTTCCTCCTCCTGGCAGAGTTCCTGGTTTGTCCTGGAGCGCTTATCATGCGATGACAGGTGATATTCTGATTAAAAACTTAAATAATCCCCCTCATATTTGTGATCGGATACCTTCCCCCTGCAACTCCATTTACTCTGTTAAGGACCACAACCCCAATCATATCTGGTGGCCCAATCAAGCCACTTTAAAAGATTTTCTGATGGGAAGAGTCAAAGGGCAAATGTGGGCTTATAAAGACAATCCTAATATCCCTTACTGCCAGAGATGTCATACCATGAGAGAAGGAAAACCAATCATGTGGTGGAACAGCATTAAAACCTCAGCCGCTATGGCAGCAGGTCTAGGAGCTCTTGAAAAAGCGATTAAACGGTAAAAAAAACACTGTGACAGAATTAGAGAAGCCCTTCCCAAGAAGGGCTTCTCTAATTTAATCTCAACATAAGGGCTGCTCCCATCCCTCCGCTGACACAAAGAGCTGCAAGCCCTGTTAAAGCTTTTCTTCTTTTCATTTCATGAACAAGAGTAACGATAATTCTGGCTCCTGAACATCCGATAGGATGACCTAAAGGAATAAATCCGCCTTTCACATTGAGTTTTGCCCTATCCAGTTTCAACTCTTGATTACAGGCTAAAACCTGAACTGCAAATGCCTCGCCCAGTTCAATTAAATCCACTTCTAGAGCAGAAACACCAGCTCTTTTTTCCAAAAGACGAACGGCTTTGATCGGACCAAGCCCCATTAAGGTTGGATCCACGCCTGTCACTGCATAATTTTCAATTCGAGCTAAAATTGGGGTTTTCAGTTCTGCCGCTTTTTCTTCAGACATTAAAATAATGGCTGCTGCTCCATCTGTGATTCCTGAAGAATTTCCGGGATGGACTGTTCCATTCTTCTTGAAAGCAGGGGGAAGTTTGTTTAATGCGGCAGCTGTTACACCATCTCTAGGGTTTTCATCTGACGTGACAAGGGTCGTTTTGATGCGGTCTAAACTTAAGACAGAAGGGCCACTCTGCTGAACTTCAACAGGAATTATTTCTTCATCAAAAAGCCCGTTTTTTCGGGCAATTTCACATCTCTGCTGAGACAGAGCTGCATATTCATCCTGTTCTTCTCGAGAGATTTTAAACTTTTCTGCTAAAATTTCAGCGGTTTCACCCATAAGCATTTTTGCCATTGGACACATAAAACCATCCCGATACATTCCATCTTCAACTTCTGCATGACCGAGTCGAATGCCAGCCCTCATCTTTCTAAAAAGAAACGGGGTATTGGACATGCTTTCTGTTCCTCCGCATAAAACGACATCAGCATCTCCTAAAACAATTGCCTGATAACCAAGAATAATGGATTTCATTCCGGAAGCGCAGGCTTGATTCACAGTATAAGCCGGAGTATCCACTGGAATCCCTGCTCCAATCCCAATCTGTCGGGCAGGATTGGGTCCATTTCCCGCCTGTCTGGCATTTCCAAAAATTACTTCTTGAATTTGATCAGGAGAAATACCCGCCCGTGCAACTGCTTCTTTTGCAACCAGGATTCCTAGAGTTACAGCGTTTAAAGAAGAAAGCGCCCCTCCAAATTTTCCTAAAGGAGTACGCACAGCGCTGACAATCACCACTTTTTTCATTTAAGTCCTGTGGCGGGAATCACCACAGATCTAAGCCCTTCCCCTTTTCTGAGAAGTTCAAAAGCTTCTTCAATTTGATTTAAAGGAAATTGATGGGTGACTAAGGGAGCCACTTTAATTTTTCCGATTCGAACCATTTCAATGACTTTCGGATATTCAATTGGGGGACATCCGAGAGAACCCACAATTTCCATTTCCCGATACATGATTTTTGCAGCGCTGAAAAGAACATTCTGATCCGAATACCCAATAATGCACAATCTCCCCCCTGGTCTTAATGATTCAAAAGCAAGATTCATTACTTCCGGATTCCCAATTGCTTCAATTGCAGCATCAGCCCCTCCACCTGTCAATTTTTTAATCTCTTTCCTGACATCTTTTTCCCCTGAATGAATCCCGTACTGGGCTCCGAACTGCTTCGCCAGTTCCAGTTTCTGGGGGATGCGGTCAACAGCAATCACAGTTCCTCCTGCTGCAGAAGCCATTTGAATCACATTGATTCCTACTCCTCCACATCCGAAAACAGCCACTGTGTCTCCGGGCTGAATCTTTGCCCTGTTTTTCACAGCATGATAGGGAGTGGAAACAGCATCAGCAATAACAGCCCCTTCAATCAGGGGAATTTCATCAGGGAGATGAAAAAGATCTTTGGCGGGAATTTTCACATACTCAGCATAAGCTCCATCCACATTGTTCCCAAACATGATCATGGTTTGACAGATGTTCTCTCTCCCTTTTCTGCAGTAAAAACATTTCCCACAGGCATAAACAGCAGGGAGAAGAACTCGTTCTCCTGGTTTAAATCCCTCAACACCTTTTCCGCACTCTGAAACTATTCCTGAAGCTTCATGTCCTAAAATAAGGGGGGGAGTTTTAAATGTGGGAACTCCATGGTCCAGATAGTGCAGATCCGTATGACAAACACCGCAGGCTGCTACTTGTACTAAAATCTCATCAGATTCAATTTTGGGAACAGGCCAATCTTCTATCCTTAGTTTTTCATTTTTTCCATAAAAAACAGCGGCTTTCATGTTAAAAACTCCTTTCAATATTTTGCAAAAATATCATTAGCTGAAGTGCCTAGGTCATATCTTAAACATTTTTTTCCAGGTAAAGGACTAAACCAGGCTGGAATCCCATCCGATGAAAATAATGAAAAAGTCCAACTTCTTCCCAATTGACAAGGGTGTAGATTTTTTTGACGCCAAGACTCCGGGCATGACTGACAAATTCATTCATTAATTCTTCAGCGATCCCGCTTTTCTGATGATCCGGGTCAATGCCTATGGTATCAACAGCAGCCACATCCTCAGGAAGCCCATAAGTTCCTCGTGAAACTTCACCCATCAAAAATCCAACCAGGCGGTTATTCATGCAGGCCGCAAAAGAAAGAGTTAATTGATATCTTGTATCCAGATGACGATTCATTTTTTCTTGATAATAATCGTCTCTTCTTCGCCCTGAATAATGAGAGTCAATCCGAATCATTTCAGGAACATCTCCTGGTTTAAGCAGCCGAATTTCTAAACTATTAACATCTAATTTTGGCATAAAACCCCCTTTAACATTCTCCCTTCGTAAAATAACTAATACAGATCATCCAAGATCTCATTTCCATCAGGGAGCTTCCCTGATCTTTTTAAATGACTTTGGAGTAGCTCATTGGCTCTTTGAGTGTAAAATTGAACAACTTCAAAATCGAAACCAAATCCGTTTTTTTGATTCTCTATTTCCTCTTTAAGCGAATTTTTCAAATTGGGTGAGCCTTCGACTGCAAATAGTTCACCTTTTTCATTCCACAAACGATAAACTCCAGGTTCGTTTGGAACAAAAGAAAGATTAGAAGATTCTAAAGAGATGGTTTTGCTTGGAGGAACTGGTAAAGAAGAAAAATTCAATTTGCTTTTTGTTTTTTCTCTCCAGCGGCTCCCATTTTTTCCATATTCAATGACAGCCCCTGCAGGACAAACTTCCACACAGGCTCCACAAAATCTGCACCCAGATTCTTTAAAACCAGCTCCCGGGTTCGCTCCTGAGGGAGAGGTTCCTGTCAGGTCTGCTTTCATGGGCTTAACCAGTGATCGAGAATTAAAAATAAAAGAAGAGAGAGCATTGTATCCCATCACTTTTGAGCAGACATCCACACATCTCATGCACCCAATGCAGAGTTCAAGGTTTAATCGAATCACAGGATCTTTTTCCCAAATAGGTAGATGGGAAGGACGATAAGGAGGGGTATCCGGTGAAATTTCAATATAATGGCTCACTTTTTGGATTTCACATTTCCCAAATTGAGAGCAGCATCGTTCCTCTATTGAAAATCCAAGAGTGCATTCTGTTCGATCGCATCCATCTTGATGAGGGCAGGTTAAACAAACATGAGGGTGGTCTTTTAAAATTTGGGAGAGCCTTTTTTGACGAAGTTTTTGAAGCTCAGGGGAACTGCTGAGGATTGAAATTCCATCAGATACTTTTTCTGCGCAGGCAAGAACAGGTTCCTCCTGGGTAGATATCTTTATAATGCAGAGGCCGCATTCTCCAACTGTTGGAAGATCGGGGTGGGCGCAGAGAGCAGGAACATAATGATTTGTTTGTAAGCAGGCATCTAAAAGGGTAATCCCTTCTTGAATCTGGTAATCGGTTTCATCAATTCTCAATTTTACTGCGGTTCGATCGGCAGACACTGCGTTCACCATGTGTGTTTGATGGCTCGACTCAAACAGGATTGGATACAAGGAAGAAAAGTAGGGGGAACAGAGGATTTCCGCGCAGGCTTGCAGGGAGAACAGACATAACTCAATTGTTTTCTGAACGATTCTTTCACTGAACAGGCGGGTTCATCATAGTCATCAGTGATGATTTCAAAAACCCCTTGAGGACAAGCTGAAACACAGGAATGGCTTTTACATTCAAGGCAGAAAGAGGTATCAATCGTGATGAAATATTCTCCTGATCCATCGGTATAACCATAATTGGCAATCATGACTTTCCTCTCCATTCCTTTTCTAAGAGGGCATTGGCAAAAAGCGCGGCTCCAAGAGCTCCAGCAATTTGAGAATCCAGGGAACTGTTGAGAGCGTTTATTCCCAGAATTCTTTCAATTCGTTTTACAACTCCGATGTTTTTCGCGATCCCTCCTGTGATGAAAAAATCTTTTTCAACTCCAATCCGATTTAAAAGAGCGGTTACTCGTTCAGCCATTGCTAAACAGTAAGAAGCCAAAACTTTTTCCACGGGCCATCCTGATTTCAGCAGTCCAATGGCTTCTGTTTTAGCAAAAACAACGCACACGCTGGAAACTGGGGGAGGCTCTTCCTGCACTGTTAAAGACATCGGTCCAATTTCCTGAATGGGTATTCTGAGCAGATCTGCCAGGACTTCCATTCCTCTTCCTGTTCCTGCAGCGCATTTATCATTCATTAAAAAATTCGTCACTTTCCCTTTTTCATCACAGTGAATAGCTTTACAGTCCTGTCCTCCCATATCTAAAATAGTTCGGATTGTTCCTCCTCCCATGTAATTGGCTCCTCGCGCATGGCATGCAATTTCAGTAATTGTTTTTTTAGCAAAAGGAACATTTACTCTCCCATAGCCTGTTCCAACGACATAAGAAATTTTATCAAAAGGAAGATCTGTATTTTTAATCGCCTGATCAAGGGCTTTTTTTGCGCTGTCAGGACTTGAAGAACCTGTTCTAACACTGCTCCAGGCATAAAGTTTTCCATCCAGAAGAACAACCGCTTGAGAGCTGACTGATCCCACATCAATTCCTGCAGTGATTCGAGTCGCTTTTTTCCAATCCTGTGACAAATCAGCATTAAACTGTTCGGGCCATTTCCAATGTTCAACAACGCTTTCTGCTGCTGTCATGTTTTCCGTTTTTCCGTCACTTGTGAACAGATGAGCAGGAACAGTTTCCCACTGAGAACTCAGCTGCAAAAAATCCAATTTTATGGATTCACTGTGTTCACAAGCAATTAAAGCTGCCCCGAGGGCTCCTATGAAATCAGGATGATTGGGAATCAACAGCGCCTCAATCGAAAGGGCTCTTTTGAGAGCATCCACAAAACCAGGATTATAGGCAGTTCCCCCGATTAAAGCCACTTCTTTTTCTATTCCCACTCTTCGGGTCATGGCTGCAATTCGACTGGCTGCAGCATCATGGACTGCCCGAGCAATATCACTTTTTGGGGTATTGGCATGAATCAGAGAAACCACTTCTGATTCCGCAAAAACGGTGCACTGGGCATTCATGGGGACAGCTTGATTGGCTTTCAGAGAAATCGATCCGAATTGATCAATATTCAATTCCAGAGATCTTGCCATAGACTCCATAAAAGCCCCTGAACCTGCTGCGCATTTTTCATTCACGGCAAAATCCACAACTTCTCCTTGAGGGGTTATTCTAACACCACGACCTTCTTCAGCTCCAACATCAATGACGGTATGAACCTGGGGGAATAAAGCCGCAGTCCCTTTTGCATCTGCTAATGGTTCTGTCACAAGCACAGGGCTTCCAGGAGCTGCAGAACGCCCTGTTCCTGCCGCCGCAATTCCTTTCACTTCATGCCGCTCGGCCCCTGCCTGAATAAGAGCTTCTTCTAACGCTTTTTTAGCTGATCGCGCCAGGTCCAGATCAGGAAAAAATTTTACCTTTGCACAGAGTCCTTTATCAGACAGGACCACAATTTTAATCGCTTTTGCCCCAAGATCCATGCCCACTGCAATCATAAAACTATCTCCAAAAGCATTCTCAGGGTCATACCACTTTCTCTTCCAGTTTCGTTAATTTAAGGGTTTCCATAAAAGTCTCGATTCGACTCAAGGTTTTTTTCATGTCAAACTCCCGCTCATCCGCCATATTCCCTTCATACGTCATCACTGGGATTCCAGATTTTGCGATCCCTAAACGGTTCTCCATGATCCCAAGGGACAATCCTTCACATCCTCGATTTAAATGCAGAATAACCCCATCCACTTTCCACTCTTTGACAATCCTCAGAATCATTTTTGTTTTTAAATCCGGATCATAAAAATGCTGCCACTGGGGTTTTGAAAGGTTCCAATCCGCTAAAATCTTTAAAGCCTGTTCTCTGGTCTTGATCCTGATTCCCAATTGAGAAGGAGTAGGGCGCGGTCCCCAGGAGCCATCCGGCTGCTCCGCAAAAATTCCTTCTAATCCAAAAGTATAAAGAGAGCCAATAGAAACAGCCCCGTACTCTTCTAAATAGCGATAAATTTTGAGAAAACTCCAGGGGGGCTGGGTATCTGTGATAAGGCGGCATCTTTCATTCACACAAGCCGCGATCCCTTTTTGAATCCGATCTTTTACCTCATCTCTCAGCTCTTCATAAAAATCTGCCACTGTTTTTGATGCTTTGTGAAGTGTTGCCAACACATAAAGAGAATACATGGTTTTTTCATCCAGAGGAGCAGGAATCGCTTTATTTAAAGCGCAGATTTCTGCCCAGAGGGAAGTAGAGCGGCATTCATTTTCTACAGCCTCAATAAACAGTTGATCATCAAATTTTCTGTCTGTTGTTTTTTCTAAAAATTGAATCGCGTCCTGCAGTTGATCCACGACATAATTTAAACGGGATTCATCTAAAGATTCATAAGGTCCGACCCCAACATCAATGCAGAAAAGAGGAACCTTTTCATGTTCAGCCACCACCTGATACCATTTACTGTGGCTGCAGCAGATTTGGATTTGAAGAATAAAATCGGCTTTGGGGAAAGGACCTCCCCATAAATAGCGATTTAAATACATAGATCCCCAGTAAGTTCGCATATAGGCGCACAGATCTCTAGGCCATCCTTTTTCATCAGCAGCGGCCTGGCAGGCTGTATTAAACTCAGGATTGGCAGCAATGGAAGCTGCATAAGGTTCCCCTGTTAAAGGATAAACATCTTTTCCAAGTCCTGCAGCAAGAGCATCAAATGTCCAGGCAGAACCGCTCCATCTAAGCCCTCCATTCTCATGGGCTTTCGCATAATCTTCATAATATTTTTGACGGATCTCTTTTGCTTTATTCCAGCATTTTAAAGGTTCAGTTAGATAGTGTTTCACGAAAACAACTCCTCTGTGCTCAACGTTTCCAAAAAAGCTTCAACCCGAATTTTAAGGGGTCCTAATGGATTGGTGGAATCAAACTCAAGGGTCAGAGTTGGAATTTCATTTTCTTCTAAAAATTTCTTTAAAGCGGGATTGTCTGCTTCATGGGGATCACAGAATTTTTCCTGCATTAAAATAACTCCTTGAACCTGATACTCTTTGACAAGCTTTAAAATATGAGTGAACCTTCTTCTTTCAGGATAATCTTTTGTGGGGCAAGGGGGGCGATCTATATAACGATTTGCAATCGTCTTGACAGGATCTCCTGAGTGGACCGATGGATTCCAGAAATAACGGCTGCCGGCGCACTGTTCATCACACACAATGGTGGCGGGAAGAGATTCCACCATTTCAAAAAATTTTACATCATCATTTTCACTGCCAATAGTCATCAATCTGACACCCGTTTCTCTGGTTCTTATTTCTCTAATCTCTGTTTCTTTATGACTTATTTTTTGAGAAGAGGCGAACTGCTCTACTTGTTTCAGAACCTCTTCTAAAGCCTTATTGTGGTCTTCTTTAGAGACAAATTGACTGGTCAGAGCCATATAAACCGCATCAGCCCCTGTAATAGGTGGATTTTCTTGTTTTCTGAGGTCATAAATTTTTCTCAGCAGAGAACGATTTTTATCCAGTAATGCTGTGGATTGGATAAGGGATTCAGGAGTCAGAGATTTTCCTGACACTTGTTCGATATGAGTTTTAAATTTTTGAACTTCATTCTGAAATTCTTGTTTTGCATAAGGAGACTGAACTTGATTAGGCATAGGAAGATAATAGCTCCACTGAATCGGGAGGTGCATTTTCCAACTGGTAAACGTTTGGCGGAAATGCAGACAAGAGTGAGACAGAACAATGGCATCCACATAATCGTATTTTCCCTTTAATCCCTGGGCAAGAGCATCCCGTGAAAAAGGACAGAACATGCTGAAAATATGGGATTCTGTCAGAGCTTGAGGCTCATGCCCCCCAAGAATTCTTACAGGCAGCATCTCTGCCGCATACAAAATCTCTTCTGGAACATAAGTGCACATCATCCCAATCACTGGCCGCTTGTGATTCTCTTTCCAATTTTTGGCGTACAAATGCCGATTTTCGTACCAGATTTGAAAAGGTTTGCTTAGATTTTCACGGTTTTCCACTGCACTCATGCTCCATTCCCTCTAATCCCCACATTGAATCTTCCTAAGGTTTGGACTTTTAAGCCTGAAATTCATAAATACTGTCCCCCATCCACTTTAATCACTTCACCTGTGATATGCTCAGCCTGGCTGGAACATAAAAACAAGGCTGTAAAAGCAATATCCTCTGGTTTTCCAAGCCTTCCAAGCACTGTATCCTTTTTCGCCTGCTCCCGCATGGCGTCCGACATTTTTTCAGCCATAGAGGTTTCAATCAAACCTGGAGCAATGGCATTGACGTTCACATTATAGGGGCCCAATTCACGAGCAGCAGTTTTGGTTAACCCGATGATCCCTGCTTTGCTTGCAGAGTAATTACTCTGCCCAAACTTTCCACGAAGACCGTTAATTGAGGTAATGTTCACAATTTTTCCTCTTTTCTCTTCTCGGAAAATAGAAGCAGCTGCTCGAATGTAATTAAAACATCCTTTTAAGTTCGAATCAAGAACCTCATCCCAATCTTTTTCGGTCATTTTCCAAATCACTGCGTCCCGATTAATCCCAGCGTTATTGATAAGAATTGAGAGGGTCCCAAACTGTGAAACAGCTTTTTCCACAATCTCCTTACTTTTAGAAAAATCAGAAACATCGTTTTGAATAGAAACAGCTTTAACTCCTGCTTTTTCCCCTTTTTCTGTTCCTTGTTTCGCGGTTTCTAGAGCAGCCTTTTCATCGCTGCGATAAGTGAAAAGAACATTAACTCCTGCTGCAGTTAAAGTTAAAACAATCGCTTTCCCAATGCCGCGTGAACCCCCTGTCACAAGAGCAACAGGAGCTCCTTTTGGGGTTAAAAGTTCAGGAGGAAAAGAAAAAATCAAACTCATTTCACATCTCCTTTAACCACTCGACTTTTAACCTTTAAAACGATGAGCATTAATTCAGAGTCAGTATTAAACATTTGTCGGGAGGGCAACGGCATTTTTCTCTGCTGTCAGAGAAGCTCCGCAGTTCCCGCAGAATTTAAATTCTTCAGGAATATTTTTCGATTGGCAGGAAGGGCAGATCTGCGATGGAGCGCCCCAAAAATATTCACTGGATTTCCCTAATTTCGCTTTTTTCCGCAGTCCTAAATAATCTGGATTCCGTTTTTCCACAAATGCCTGCATTCCTTCATGGGGTTCAGGATAGGCAAAATGAAGGGAGAGCCAGTCTTTCGCATGTCCAATGGTCATATTCCATGCCCAATCTTTCCAGAGATTGACCTGTGCTTTTGTGTAGCGGAGACAATCGGGAAACTTTTGAACCAGTTTCTGCGCCATGGTTTCAACAGCCCGATCCAGTTCAGAAAGGGTAATTCCGTATCCATCCACTCCCTTTAACGCCTTTTTAATTTCACCAGGATCAGGATTTTGAAGCAGATTCCCATTTTTTGTGACAGAAGGAACAACCTGATTCACAAGTCCCCAATCCAGAGCTTTTTTCGCATCAACCTCTTCGCATAAAAAAAGAATCTCTCTAGCTCTACGGTCCCCTACCATAATGGGAAGCCACTGAGTGGCACCTCCACAGGCAACACTTCCAACTCGTGTTCCAACCTGGCGAATGGCAACGTGTTCAGCTGCAATTGCCAAATCACACGCCATGTTAAACTCATTTCCACCTCCCACCACCATCCCATTAAGTCTAGCGATCACAGGCTTCCCGATATTTCGCAGCTGATCATGACACTGGGCAAAGACTCCCATCCATTTCCAGTATTCTCTGGGGCGCTTTGTGTAAGTGGTTTCATAATCCTTAACATCCCCTCCTGCGCAGAATGCCTGGGTTCCTTCACCTGTCAGCACTACGACTGCAATTCCATCATCCCAACTGGCATCTTGAAAAGCGCGGGTCATTTCTTGTAAAGCTAAAGTGCTGTAAGCATTGTAGTAACCAGGACGATTAATCGTAATGGTTGCAACCCAATCTTTTTTTTCGTATCGAATATCTTTAAAATGAAATGTTTCTGGTTTTTCAGGCTGAAATGGAGACATTTAACACCCCTTCCAAATTGGTTTTCGCTTTTCAAGAAAAGCGCGTATTCCTTCCTCTGAATCTTCAGTTTTTGTCAGACGATTCAAATAAAGATCTTCTGCATTTTCAAGGGCTGATGAAAAGCTGAGCCCTGTTGAAAAATTAACCGCTTCTTTCGCTAATCCGACCACAACCTTGCTTTTTTCGAGAATTTTTTCGCACCATTCATTCACTTTATCCATCAGTTTGCCCACAGGAACCACTTCATTGACAATTCCATACTGAAATCCTTGCTCAGCCGTTAAAATAGATCCCAGAACAACCATTTCATAAGTTCTTTTTGCTCCAATCAGATCAGGGAGAAGAGCCGCTGCAGCCGGCGGAAAACAGCCCGCATTAATCTCAGGCTGTCCTAATTTAGTCCCGGTTTCAGCAATCACAAGATCGCAAGCCATGGCTAATTCAAGTCCCCCTCCAAGCGCCATCCCGTGAACAGCGGCAAGAGTTGTGATGGGAAAGTTTTTAAGTTTAACGAGAATCTGATGGAATAAAGGGAGAGTTTCAGAAACTTTATTCACGGCATGGTCTTTTATATCTACCCCTGCCGAAAAAGCCTTTTCTCCTGCTCCTCGAATCACAAGAACTTGACTTTTCTCATGAATTTCGGAAGTATTGAGAAGGCGATCAAACTGCCTTAAAACAGGCAAATCCAGGATATTTAACGGGGGACGATTTATTGTGAACCAGGCAATTTTATCCTTGAGTTCCAGGCTAATCAAATCAGTGGAAGATATAGAATTCATAAAATAACAAAACCGCTACTCAACACCGTTCTCAAACCAGCACAGTTAATTTTTGTCGGATGCTGTGTAAGCTATTTTATTGTACCACGGGAATTTATTTTCTTCAATGATCTAGGTCATTTTTTTGTGCATGAAAAACTGAAGTTGAAACAGCAGAATCTTCTGATTATTTTGACTTGCAGGCGTGAGACATTTCTCTTTGATAAAAACTCTTATTGCTCTCTCCGTAATGCTTCCACTTTTTAGGCAGCTTTTCTAAAGGGAAAATAGCGCTGACAGGGCAAACAGGAACACAGGACCCGCAGTCAATGCATCCCACTGGATCAATATAATACTGGGGACCGCCATCTGAACGAATACAGTTCACCGGACAAACATCTACACAAGCAGTGTTTTTCTCCTCAATGCAAGGTTCTGCAATAACATAAGTCATCGTGTTGAACCCTCTGCCGCTCGAATTTCAATCGTTGAATCTCGAGGGGGCAGCATCTTAATTTTCAACCTTAAATCATTGGGGCTGTCAGCATGAGATAGAGCTGTTTCTTGAGAAATCAAGTTTTTTTGATACAGGGACATGATGGAAGCATCAAAACTCTGCATCCCATCATTTTGAAACATGTCAATTTCTCGCTTAATCGTTGCTAAATCTCCCACTTTCAAAAGTTCGCGGAATCGAGCATTATTTAGTAAAACCTCGACAGCGGCAATTCTGCCTTTCCCATCTTGACGAGGCAGAAGACGCTGCCCAACAATCGCTCTCATATTTAAAGACAACTGAACAAAAAGTTCACGGTGCACATCTGTGGGAAAAAAATTGACAATCCTCTCAAGAGCTTGATTCGCGTTAATCGAATGCAGTGAGCTTAATACTAAATGCCCTGTTTCAGCAAAAAATACTGAAGATGAAACAGACTCTCTATCCCTCATTTCTCCAATCAAGATCACGTCTGGAGACTGACGAACCACATTTTTTAAAGCATCTGAGAAACTATTGGTATCAGACTCAATCTCTCTCTGACTGATAATGCAGTTCTTATCGCGGTGTAAAAATTCAATCGGATCTTCAATGGTAATGATATGTCCTGTTTTCTGGTCATTGATCCACTCAAGCATAGCGGCCAGAGTGGTAGATTTTCCGGATCCAGAAGGTCCTGTAACCAGAATCAATCCTCTTGGAGTTAAAGCAAGTTCTTTTATAATAGGAGGAAGTCCCAGTTCATCCAAAGATTGAATCTCTTCTTTCACCTGACGAAAAACTAATCCGACAGTTCCTCTCTGCTTATAAATATTCACTCGAAATCTTCCAATCCCAGGAACACTGTGAATTAAATTGATCTCAGGGTTTCTCACAAATTTTACTTTTTGAATTTCATTCATTAATTCATTGGCCGTGGACTGGGTCTGCTCAGGCGTTAATTTATCTACTTTTACGGAGACCATCTCTCCTTCAATGCGAAGCATGGGTGAGCTTCCTACTTTTAGATACAAATCAGAGGCTCCTTGTTTTGACATCAATTTTAAAAGTTCGGACAGCAAATCACTCATAAGATGCAAGCAGCTCCTTATTCTCTACGGGTTGAATCTAAAGGAACCAACCCGAATACAATATAGCTCAACCTCCACTTTATTCGTTTAAAAAAAATGAATCCCTGCGAGAAACAAAAGGAAAATCTCAAACCAAAAGGAATCTCATTAGAAACTGCACCTCGTATCTCCAATATGAATGCAATGAAACTATTTAAGCTGAAAGCGCCTTTCCCCGCGCGGGGAGATCAACCCAAAGCCATCCAGCAGTTGAGCGCTGGGATTCAAAAAGGACATAGGGAACAAACACTCCTGGGAGTTACTGGCTCAGGAAAAACTTTCACTATGGCGTCTGTTATTGCGGAAATTCAAAAGCCAACCCTTGTCATTTCTCACAATAAAACACTGGCAGCCCAGTTGTGCGCAGAATTCAGAGAATTTTTCCCGGAAAACGCGGTAGAATACTTTGTCAGCTACTATGACTATTACCAACCTGAAGCCTATATTCCACAAACTGACACCTATATTGAAAAAGACGCATCCATTAACGATGAAATTGACCGATTAAGACATTCTGCCACCCAGGCCATTTTGCGAAGACAGGACACTCTCGTGGTTGCCAGCGTTTCCTGCATTTATGGAATTGGAAATCCGCAAGATTATCTGGACATGACGATCTGTTTTGAGAAAAGCGCAAAAATAGACCGCTCTAAAGCGATCAAACAGTTAGTCAGAATGCAATTTGAAAGAAATGACACAGCTTTAACCAGAGGCAAGTTCAGAGTCAAAGGAGACTTGTTAGAAATCTCCCCTGCAGACATGGAAATTATCATCCGAATCAGCTTATTTGACGACACCATAGAAAGCATTCTCGTGGTGGATCCAGTTTCAGGGAAAATTCAGGAAAAAAAAGAAGAGATTGTTATTTATCCTGCTAAACACTGGATTACACCTGAAGAAAAAACAATCATTGCCTTGCAGAAAATTGAAGAAGAATTAGAGGGACAGTTAAAAAAATTCCGAGATCAAGGGATGCTCCTGGAAGCTGAAAGACTTGAAAAACGCACAAAATATGATCTGGAAATGCTCCGAGAAATAGGGTACTGCAGCGGAATTGAAAATTACTCTCGACACCTGTCTCTCCGAAAGCAAGGAGAACCACCCTACACTTTAATCGATTATTTCCCTCCAGATTTTTTAATTTTTATTGATGAATCCCATGTCACAATACCGCAGTTAGGGGGGATGTACGAAGGAGATCAGGCTAGAAAACGCACCCTGATTGAACATGGGTTTCGCCTGCCGTCAGCCTTAGACAATCGCCCCCTGAAATGGGATGAATTTTATTCAAAAATTCACCAGGCAGTCTATGTTTCTGCAACCCCTGGAAAATTCGAAATCAATCACTCGCAGCAAATTGTAGAACAGATTGTTCGCCCAACAGGACTCATTGATCCTGAAGTCAAAATTCGTCCTACTTATGGGCAAATTGATGACTTAATCGTAGAAATTAAAAACACAACCGCTAAAAATGAACGAATTCTGGTCACAACCCTGACTAAAAAAATGGCTGAAGATTTAAGCGATTATCTGATTGGCTTAGGATTAAAAGTCCGATATTTGCATTCAGAAATTGAAACTCTGGATAGAATCAAAATTTTACGAGAACTCCGCCTGGGAGAATTTGACTGCCTGGTTGGGATTAATCTTTTAAGGGAAGGGCTTGATCTCCCTGAAGTAAGCCTTGTCGCTATTCTGGATGCTGACAAAGAAGGATTCCTGCGCTCTGAGACGACTTTAATTCAAACCATGGGAAGAGCTTCCAGAAATGTCTCAGGGCAGGTTATTCTATACGCAGACCAAATCACTCACTCCATCCAAAAAGCGCTGCAGGAAACTGAGAGAAGAAGAAAAATACAGATCGCCTACAACGAAAAACATGGAATCACTCCTACAACCATTCATAAAAGCGTAAAGGACATCCTGGAAGCGATTCAATTAAAAGAAACCAGAACTGTATATAAGACACAAAACAAGGAAAAACTGGAAAGCGGACAAATCTTAACTCTTATTGATGAAATGGAATCTGTCATGAAACAAGCGGCAAAAAATTTAGAATTCGAAAAAGCGGCTGCTTATCGGGATGAATTATTGGAATTTAAAAAGATCTTGCGAGAAAAAGAAGATCCTTCACTGCTCATGGCAGATCGAAAACTAGATATGATTCTCCAGGCAAGACATCATTCCCGTTTTCCTGTCAGCCCTTCAGCCGTTCGCAAAACTTCCATTACGCAAGAAGAAAAAGAGTAAATCAATCATGCCCGCAGAGTCAGCTAACCACAAAAGCCGCCCGCTCTCCTTCAGGGAATTTAAAACTCAGAGAAAACCGATCACAAATGTTAATGAGGAATACGAAAAAAAGTTAAGCGGCCTCGAAAAACTGGCTGTCTGGATAACGGAACATGTAGGAACAATGGGTTTTTTCCTTGTCGTATTTATATGGACCTTTTTGTGGCTTGGGTGGAATATGCTGGCTCCCCCATCTTTGAGATTTGATCCTTATCCAGGATTTGTTCTCTGGCTTTTCATGTCCAACATGATTCAGTTGTTTTTAATGCCTTTAATCATGCTGGGACAAAACCTGCAGGGAAGACATTCAGAACAAAGATCTGAAGCTGATTTTGAGGTCAATAGAAAAGCTGAACAAGAAGTTGAACTGATCATCCATCATCTTGAATATCAAAATGATATGATTTTAAAAATTTTAGCCTATTTAGAAAATCAAAACCGCGTCAATTCTTCTCCTGACAACCTGTCCTGAAAATCGCTTTTCGCCTTCTCATGGGGGCTGTCGTAAACAACTGCCTGTCTCGCTCACTTTCAATAGATCAGGCTTCTTTGTGGCACCGTCAGCAAGAAAACATTAAGACTATCGAAACAATAACAATTTTTTCACAATTTATAACTGGCAGTCTTCCTGAAAACAAGTTATACTAAGAATATAAACAAAAACGTTTTAAGGAGGTTGTGGAAATGGAGACGCAAAAAGTTTCGACTGCAAAGTGCGATATGGGGACTTTTGCCCCTATGGGAAGCAAATTCATAGGATTAAAAGGGGCAAAACTGACAAAAGCCTTGCAGCAGGCTTCACTTCCTCAGCAGCCGGGAAATGTGCCTCCTTCTGGAGCCGCTATGGCGGGAACCATTACCAATGCCAGCGGAAATCCAATTGCAGACGTGTACTACAACCCAAATGGACAATATGGAGATGCAAAACCAGCGGCCCTGCAGCTGCTGCAGTCCGGCGCTTTAATTGATTCTATCCTTTCTCAAGTTTCTGGCGTCAAAATACCAAGAAACCAAACTAATTCAAACACAGGGAATCCTTATAAACCTTATCCAGTTTATGTTTCAGGGGGAGGATCCCAGGGAGCTTATGGAGCTTATCATTTTAGCTGCCATGACACTGAATTTGTTCTGGACAGCTTAAAAAATACGGGAGCCTACATGGCTCCAGTGGGAAAAACGGCAAAGGCCGCAGCTCAGGCAGCTGCATCAGGGGCAGGAGGCTATTTAACTCCAGCCTTATTTGCCGCTGAATTAACTGAATCGTATGAAGCCTTCTGGAATGATGCTCATCCCAATCGAACAGCCAATGGGGGCTGGGCATGCGGGAACACGAATGGAGAAGCCATGAGCCGAATGATGGCATTTTTGATTGGAGATCAAGTGAATTCTCCGATTGACAAAGTGTCAGGGTTCAGCGGCGGAGTATCCCAGTACTGGTGGCAGAAAGGGCATCCTGATTATGTGAATGATAATTCCATGACTGATCAAAGCACAAGAGGTAATGGATGCGGGGTTATGTTCTTGAACTTTTTAAACTCTTATCTCGGAATCTCAATGAAACAAATCTGGCAGGCTGGCTCTGATACCCTTGGGGATACTTATGCAGCATTAGCCAAACAGAATCCAACAATGGCGCAGAAAGTAGCCGCTCTAGCAGGAGGAGGAAGCAAAGGGATGACAGGTCAGAGCGCATTCAAAGCCATGATCAACCTGCTGACAAAGTATGCGCAAAATTCCAAGGGACAGTTGAATCTCCCTGCCAATGGGAATCCGTATCCCAGTATGCCAGGAGCAGCAAAATGGAAAAATGTCTGGCAGCAGATGGGAATTCCCGCGCCAAACCAGAGTGGAGCAAAACCAGGAACTGCATCAGGACCATCCAAGAGAACAGCAGCAGCCTCTTCTGGCAAGAGCCCTGCTGAGCAGCCCGCTCTTCCAGAAATCCAGGTTCTGCGGGAAATACTTTTAACTCAAATAAGATAAAAATTTAGAGCCGGAGAGGATATACTGCCTCTTCGGCTCTGTGCTTTTACGAAGCTCCATGATTTAACCTGCTTTATTCGTGATCTTCATTCTTCTTCAAGTGAAGAATATCGGAGATCCAAGAGTGAATCGCTCTTTTCAAAATTCCTGAATCTCCTAACAGATGCTTTAACTGCGATTCTAAAATCCCGATGGGCAGCAAATTTTGGGGAGAACGAGGATCTCTTTCTCTGCTGGCTCCATAGAAAGATAGAAGACAAGAGGAATCAGCTAGAGATTTTGCTTTCTCGATCCCAAAATCACAGACTGATTCCAATCTCGCCAATCCTGAAAGAGGGGAATCCCCAGGATTCGGTTTGGACAGTCTGACAAACCAGGAAAACCGAGATGGAAATTGAGAACTCTGTCCTGAAATCAAAAATATTGGAGTTCTTTCAGCGGGGTTAAGAGCTTCCAGAAGCTGAAGCTGCGGGGCAGGCAGATACCATTGATGAAACGATTTGATGTATCCTAATGCAGAACTATTTTTTGCCCAGGGAAAATGCAGAGGGCCATCAGCGATTAAAAGAGAATCCGATTCTTTTTCAGACAATTCTTGAATCACTTTTCCCTCTAAATCTCGCATCAGCTGCTGGAGTTTCTGGGCAGGGGAGTCATGATTCTCATCAGGAATTGAAACAGGAAGAAAAAAAAGATTCTTGATCGCAATTTGATTTTCAAACGGAAGGATTCCTCCCCCAGTAATCAAATACCGCTGCACAAAGGATTTAATTAAACTATTCTGCGTCAGATTTAACTGAGCTTTTTTCATCCAAATTCCGCCTGCTGCAGCAGAACCAAAAACACCGTAAAAGATCTTTCCATCCTGAACGATCACTCGGGATTCCACCCGTCTCACCCCATCCACAAAAATAAAATCCACAGGAGTTAGATCAGGTTTTATCGCTTCCCATGCAGGAGATTCTACATCTATCCGAACATCGCTCGAAGAAACCTCTTCAGGCTGTTCTGCCTGAAGAGAAGAAACAAAATCAGGACTCCAGGGATCTAAATAAATCGGCATTGCAGTTATCTCAAAAACAGTACACTCCGGATTCTATTATGGCATCGGCAATTTTTCTCCGAAGCGGAATCGTGTTCACTGGATTGTGTTTTAACCATTTGCGAAGAGCTGTTAGAGCAATTCTAAGCATATCCCCTTCTGAAACAGCGGCAAAAACCTGTTTCCCTAAAACTTCCATCCGCAAAATAGTATCATTTAAAAAACAGTTGACAAGAGCAGAGTACAGCTCTATTTTATCTTTCTGTTTTTCCAGCCTTTTTTTTACTCTTAAAATCAGGCTTTCCATCGCATAAATTTCCATCAGCATATTGCTCAACCGTTCAATCAGCTCTTCTTCTTCCTCCAGTTGAGTTCCGTATTTTTGAAATGCCAAACTAGCGGCAAAAAGCAAAAGTTTTTTGCAGTTCCGCAGCAGCCAGGTCTCATGAGAAAACAAATCGGAGGATTCCTCGGGAGGAGATCCTTCTGTCAATTCGCTCGCTGCTTTCTGGGCAGCCTGCAGCAGAGGAATTTTTCCTTCCATTCCTCTTTTCAGCAGCATTCCAATCATGAGCAGACGATTGATTTCATTGGTTCCTTCAAAAATTCGATTAATTCGAGAGTCTCGGTAAGCGCGAGCGACTGGATACTCTTCCATAAAACCATAACCGCCAAAAATTTGAACTGCCTGATCCGTAACATAACTTAAAATTTCTGTAGCATAAACTTTAATGATAGAACATTCAATGGCGTATTCTTCTATTCCTGACAAAGAAATCTGTGGATTCTTTCCATCTGATTTTTGAGCGATCCGATCGATCAATCCAGCTGTTCTATACACCATGCTTTCCCCCACAAAAGCACGGATGCCCATCTCTCCTAACATTTCTTTAATCATGCCAAATTCAGAAATGGCTTTCTGGAACTGCTTCCTCTGCTTGGCATACTGAGCAGCATCAGTTATAACCTGTTTAGCCCCTCCAATCACTCCTGCCCCGAGTTTAAATCTTCCCATGTTTAAAATATTAAAAGCGATTTTGTGACCTTTTCCAATTTCTCCCAGCACATTTTCAGCAGGAACAGAAACATTCTCTAAAATCACAGTTCGCGTTGAAGAACCTTTAATTCCCATCTTTTTTTCTTCTTTTCCTAATTGAATCCCAGAGAGCCCTTTTTCAACAATAAAGCCCGTCATTTTTTCACCATCAATTTTAGCGAAGGTGATGTAAACATCGGCAATTCCAGCATTGGTCAAAAATGATTTCGAACCATTTAAAAGATACGTTTTCCCATCCTGAGACAATGTCGCACTGGTTTTAATGGAAAGGGCGTCAGAACCGGAGTCAGGCTCAGTCAAAGAATAAGAAGAAATCCATTCCCCTGTGGCAAATTTGGGAAGATATTTTTTTTTCTGTTCTTCTGTCCCAAAATAAACAATGGGGAGTGTTCCTATGCCAGTATGCCCTCCATGGGTTACTGCAAAAGAGCCCACTTTCGCCATGTTTTCAGAGATCAGCATAGAGCTGGTCTTATCCAGCCCAAGCCCTCCATATTCCTCAGGAATATCAATAGAAAGAAGTCCCAGTTCCCCTGCTTTCCGCATCAATCCAAGGATAACTTCCCAATTTTGAGATTCGATCTGTTCTAATTTGGGAACCGCTTCTCGATTCATAAAATCTCGCGCTGTTTGCGCGATCAACTTTTGATCTTCGGTGAAATCTTCAGGGGTAAAAACTGAGCTGGGTTCGGTTTCTTGAATCAAAAAACTTCCCCCTTTAGGAATTTCTTGCTGGGGCAATGTCATCACTCCTCTCTATTACATAGCAATCCATTTATCTTTCTTCATTTCTTTCTTCATTCAGCCAAAAACTCTTCCAATTTCCAATCTTACATGATGGTTGACAACAGAAGAATCAATTATCATCACAAAAAAAAGCTCTGTAAAGGCGAGGTTCTTTCTGACCTTTTTAAGGCAATTAAATCTTCAATGCTGGAAACTTCTATAAGGAGAGTCAGCAGCTTATTTCATCACGTGTGAAATTGGGACGTTTGAAAGCGGAGTCAAAACCTGAAGACTGAAGTGAGTGATCATAAAAGGATAAATTCCAATAATCAATATTCCCAGCACTGCGACCAGTAAAGCAACCTGCATTGAAAAAGAAGGATATGGGATAGAAACCCCTTCTTCTTTTTCAAAATACATGGTTCGAGCGACTCGTAAATAATAGAATAGAGATATAACGCTGTTAACAACCCCTAAAAGCGCCAACCAATAAAGTCTGCTTGAAACAGCGGCTAGAAACAGATAAAACTTTCCAACAAATCCAACCAGTGGAGGAACTCCTGCTAAAGAAAGAAGAGAAATTAAAAACAGAAAAGCAATCATTGGATTTTTTTCGGCAAGTCCTTTGAGAGATTTAACATCTTCGATCCCGTGAGCAGAGAGATAAGTCACAATTCCAAAGGCGGCCAGGTCAGAGAATAGATAAGCTGCCAGATAAAACAAAATCGCCTGATACCCGAGCTGCAGGGTGGGCATGTTTTTAAAAAAGGGCTGAATAGAAGCAAAACCAACTAAAATATATCCGATCTGGGCAATTCCTGAGTAAGCCAGAAGTCTTTTTAAATTCTGCTGGAAAAGAGCAGTTAAATTTCCGACAGTCATGGTGAATGCCGCTAAAACAGCAAAAAGAAAAACCCAGAATGGCTGCAGCGGCTGCATTCCCGCTAAAAACAATCGAGTCATCAATCCAATCACCGCAATTTTAGGACTGACTGCTAAAAAAGCCACAACAGGGGCAGGAGCTCCTTCATAAACATCAGGAGCCCACATATGAAAAGGAACTGCGGCAATTTTAAAACAAAAAGCGCACAACATTAAAATCAATCCCAGCAGCAAAATTGGATTATAAGCAAGCTTATTGGCTGAAACAAGCCCCTCAATAAAAGCATGCAGATTTGTTGTTCCAGTTGCCGCATAGACCAGGCTGATTCCGTAAAGCAGAAGGGCAGATGTAATCGCTCCAATCAAAAAATACTTTAATCCTGATTCACTGGATTTCGAATCTTTTTTCCTGTATGCGCACATCACATAAAGCGGGATGCTCATCATTTCAAAAGAAAGGAAAAGCATTAAAAGATCCGCAGAGCTTACCAGAAGAAAGCAGCCAAGAGTAACAAACAGTAAAAGAGCATAATACTCCCCCTGACCTTCATCATCCTGTTTGAAAAAATTCACAGAGAAAAGAGTGGCAAGAAAAACCACCAGAAGAAAAAGCTCCTTGAAATACAAAGCAAACGCATCAAAAACAAATCCATGAAAACTGGCTGCATACGGGAAAAAACGATTTTTTGCCAGGCATAAAAATCCACCCATAAAAACCAATATCATCACCGCTGAAAAATATCCAATCCAGACTTTTTTCCCTTTTGGAGTCACCCAATCAAAAATTAGGAGCAGTAGAGCCAGAGAAAGAACTGCAATTTCAGGAATGAAAATGATCAGATGAGAGCCCTTCATTCTATCCTATCCCTTTCATTAAATGAATCACTGAAATTAAAGAATTCTGAGAAATAGAAGTAATAACTCCTGGAACAATCCCAAACAAAAGAGTGCAGGCTATAAGGGCTGCAGCAGGTATTTTTTCCCACCAAGCATGGGCATCTTCTGGATTCAATGAAGGATTATCAGCTCCGAAGAAAATCTTCCGAACTGCCAGCAAAATGTAAAGAGCGGTCAAAATCAATCCTAACAATCCAAGAATCATTAAAATTCTTTCAAATCCAAAAGTTCCCATAAAAGTCAAAAATTCAGCCACAAATCCGCTCATTCCAGGAAGCCCAAGAGAAGCCAATCCCCCCAGAACAAAAGTGACCGCTAAAAAAGGCATTTTAGCGGCAAGCCCCCCCAATTTTAAGATATTGCGGGTATGAGTTTTCTCATAAATTGTCCCTGCAATCATGAATAAGAGCGCAGTGATAATCCCATGAGAAAACATCTGAAATAAAGCTCCTGTCCATCCCATAATATTTTGGGTGGCAAGTCCTAAAAAAACAATTCCCATATGACTGACACTAGAGTACGCGATAATATATTTAATATCATACTGCTTAAGAGCGCAGTAAGCCCCATAAAGAATATTAATAACGGCTATCACAGCAAATAAAGGAAGCCAGAGTTTTGCGCCGCTGGGCAGAAGCTCGCAGGCAAATCGAATGATTCCATAAGCCCCCATTTTCAGCAGAACTCCTGCCAGCAGCATGCTGACTGCTGTTGGAGCAGCAGAATGTCCATCCGGCAGCCATGTGTGAAAAGGAACAAGCCCTGCTTCAATTCCAAAGGCAATAAATAAAACAGGAAATAAAATTTTAGGAAGTTCAGGAATACGAGAAAAATGAGCATGCAGAAGCTCCACAAAATCAAATGTTCTATGAGGCAGCCCTGCTTTCACAGAGAAAAAATACAAAACAAAAAAGCTGACCAAGATAAAAGCCCCGCCTAACTGCAAGTAAAGAATCAATTTTAAGGCTGAAAACTCTTTTTTAGTCACCCACTTTCTTGAAGCCTGCTGTCCATCAGAACCCCACATTCCAATTAAAAAATACATAGGGATACTGGCTAATTCATAAAAAACAATAAAGAAAAACAGATCTAAGGTCACAAAACATCCAGCCACTCCTGCTTCCACCAGCAGAAGAAAAATAAAATACTCTTTCACTCGATCTTTAATGGCAAAAGAAGTTAAAATAGCGGCTAAATTTAAAATTCCAGTTAACAGGACCATGACTGCGCTGATCCCGTCAATTCCAATATGATAACCAATTCCAAGAGCAGGAAGCCAGTTTGCATTGGCTTGAAACTGAAACTGGGAGCCGCCCGGATCATAATGCGTGAAAATGTAAATAGAAAGAACAAACCCAAAAATTCCTGACAGCAAGGCAGCAGTTCTTGCAAAAACAGGATTTCCTTTTGGGCAGAAAAGTAAAATGAGGAGCGCTGCAGCCAAGGGGGAGAACAAAAAAGCATTTAGAAAAATCGCGCGGTCCACAAATATCCTCCTGAGACAACAAATATAATTAGGATTAAAACTGCCAGATAAATAATAAAGGCATACTGCTGGACAAAGCCTGTTTGAATGGATCGGATTTTTAATCCGATCCCTCCTGTGCCCATCCCTATGCCGCGAACAGTCCCATCAAACAGGTTAGTATCAATCCAGGAAGCGATGCTGGAGAGACCAAATCCAAAGAGACTTAAAATTAAACCCCAAAACTCATCCATATACCATTTTTGGACAAAAAGTTGATGAAATGGTTTTATGATCGGATTCTCAAGAGCTGAAGCAAATCTGAGTCCTTTTGAATACAAAACCCAGGCCGTAAAAAATCCGGCTAAAAAGACAAACGTTCCTAAACCCATTCCCATCCAATCTATCGTATGAGACACAGGGATGTGGTAGAGTTGAACATAAGGGTTCATAAATCTTTCAATCCAATCATGCCATGGAAGATGAAGCCTGTACCATGAAAATCCGAACCACCCTCCAATCAGAGAGAAAACCGCTAAAATCATAAGGGGTAAAATCATGACCCAGGGGGATTCATGAACCTGATGTTCAGGTTCCTTGGTCCCATGAAAAGTCAGGAAGAACATTCGAAACATGTAAGCGCTGGTAAGAAACGCGGTAAATAAAGCCAGACCCCATAAAAGATTGTGGGTTAAAATTCGAGATTGAAAAGCAGAGTCAATCACTGCATCTTTGCTGAAAAATCCCGCAAAAAGAGGGCAGCCTGTAATGGCTAAAGTGGCAAAGAGAAAGGTCCAGTAAGTATGGGGCATTTTTTTCTTGAGCCCTCCATAATGGTGCATATCAAAAGGATTCTCTTCTTCATGAAAAGGATGAGAAACAGAGCCTGCCCCTAAAAACAACAGGGCTTTAAAAAAAGCATGAGTTAACAGAAGAAAAATGGCGAAGACAAATCCTATGGGTCCAACGCCAAGTCCTAACATCATATAACCTAACTGGCTGATGGTTGAATAAGCTAAAACCCGTTTGATATCCCACTGGACAAGAGCCATGGTGGCTGCCATAAAAGCGGTAAACACCCCGATCCATGCGACAACCAGCAAAGCTGTTGGAGAAATAACAAACAAAAAATAAGTTCGGGCTACCAGATAAACACCGGCAGCCACCATGGTCGCAGCATGGATTAAAGCGCTCACAGGGGTAGGTCCTTCCATGGCATCAGGCAGCCAGACATGAAGCGGGAACTGCGCGCTTTTCCCAACCGCACCGCAGAAAATCAATAATGGAATCCCCCAGAGCAGCCAGCCTGATAAAAGAGCGGGAAGATTTAAATGGGAGATTTGGATAAAATTAAAAGTTCCTGTTTTCCAGTACAGGATGATCATTCCTATCAAAAACCCGACATCCCCTGTTCTGGTCACAACAAACGCTTTAATCGCTGCTTTTGCTGCTGATGGTTTTTTATACCAAAATCCTATCAAAAGATAAGAACATAAGCCGACCAGCTCCCACCCCGCAAAAGTCAGCAGAAAATTGTTCGAAAGAGTCAGAGTCAGCATAGCCATCACAAATAAAGACATATATGAAAAAAAAGTGGAGAAGCCGGGATCCCCTTCCATGTACCCAATCGAATAAATCATAATCAAGGTTGAAACAAAAGTTACCATCAAAGCCATAATGGCTGAAAGAGGATCCAGCAGAATTCCAATTTGAAGGTGCAGCGGGATGATCCCTGAGACTGAATGAAGGTGAATCCAGGAAAGGCTGAACTGAATAGGTCCTGAATAGCTGTCTGTGTGTTCCAGATTTAATATCTTCAAAAAGACAAAACAGGACAAAACAAAACTAGCAGTATTGAATAAAATTGAGACGTATGAACTAATTCTTGAGCCTTTAAAAAATCGAAAACCAAAAACAATAAGGAGAAAAGCAGCCAGAGGCAGTAAAGGAATTAAGTAAGCAAATTTAATCCAGTCCATTATCCTCTCAATTGGTTAGCTTCATCCACGTTAACAGTTTTTTTATTTCGATAAAGGGACAGAATAATAGCCAGCCCGACAGCAGCTTCTGAAGCAGCCACAGCGATCACGAACAAGGGGAAAACCTCCCCTGAGATAAAATGGATGCCTTTAAAATAATATGAAAATGCCACAAAATTGATATTTGCAGCATTAAACATCAACTCAATGGACATAAGAACCGCAATGCCATTTCTTCGGGTTAAAACACCATATAATCCGATGCAGAACAAAACTGCTGACAAGGCTAAATAGTGGAAAATCCCGATCATAAATCTTCCTTCTCACGAGCCAGAGAAAAAGCCCCGAGTAGAGCCACTAAAAGAAGCGCTGAAATGACTTCAAACGGAATCGCATAAGTTTGCATGAGAGCCATTCCCATTTGATAAAGCAGATGTTTAACCGGAAAAATAGAACCTGGTTTTAGACTTCGAAAAGAATCCACTAAAAATCCCGCGATCCCAAACGAAAGAACAAATGCAATCCATTTAAAAGCATTATGGGAAGGATCTTCTTTTCTATAATGGCGCTGAGTCAACATGATTCCGAACAAAATCAAAACAGCAATGGCGCCTGAATAAACAAGTGCCTGGACAGCTGCTAGAAAATAGTTGAAAAGGGCAATATAAATTCCTGCAACTCCTAAAAATGCGCCCAACAAAAAAAGGCCTGCGTGAAAAATATTTCGGAGAAAAACAACGGCAAAAGCGCACGATATAATCAAAACAGCCAGACTGTAAAACAAAACAGAATTGCTCATCAAAAGGCGTATTCTGTTTTCATAAATATTCCCCTTTTGTGCTTTATGATCTTCATCAGCAGCGGCATAAAACCGCATTAATTGGGGACAAAGAAAGGACTATTGCATTTTTTGCTTGAATCATGTCCGGGTTAAAGATGACAAAAAAACGATTTAGAGAACTGGCAGCCGGATTCTCCCAAAAAACGATTTTTGTTTTGGGAGATTTAATTTTGGATGAATGGATCTGGGGAAAAGTGAACCGCATTTCTCCTGAAGCCCCAGTGCCTGTAGTACAGGCTGAAAAAAGGACTTACACCCCTGGAGGAGCAAGCAATGTAGCTGCCAATCTTTTAAGCTTAGGAGCAAAAACCGTTGTTTCTGGCATTGTTGGACAAGATGATCCAGGAAAGATTTTGAAAAAAAAACTGAGAGAACAAGGAGCTGATCTGCGAGGAATTTTGTCTCTTAAAGGAAGACATACCAGCTTAAAAACAAGAATTATTGCCCACAGCCAGCAAGTTGTCCGCACAGATTGGGAAACCACCGATAAATTGAACGAACCGCATCGAAGAAAACTCATGAGTCAAGCATCCCGACTGATAGAAACTTGCGACATCCTTCTTTTTTCAGATTACAATAAAGGAATATTTAATTCTGTTCCAATTCAAGAATGGATGCAGTCAGAACAGCAGAAAGGCAAAATCATCGCATCGGGCCCGAAACCCGCAAATCTTTCGCTCTTCAGCGGCTCTAGCTTTCTGGTCTTAAATCACAGGGAAGCTGAGCAGGCTGTGCAGCACAGGATCAGAGATGAATCGGATTTAAAAGCAGCGGGAAAATCTTTGAGATCTAAATACAAAATCAAAGCCTTGTTGATAACCCAGGGGGAGAATGGAATGACCCTTTTTGAATCTGATGAGAAAATGACTTCTATCCCTGCCATAGCGACCCAGGTTTATGATGTGAGTGGAGCAGGAGACACAGTTCTAGCAGCAGGCACCCTTGCCCTTTCATCTGGCGCCAGTTTTCATGAAGCAGCTTTTCTCGCCAATTTAGCCGCAGCAGTGGTCGTTAGGAAAATTGGAACAGCAACAGCTTCATTGGAAGAAATGGAAAATCTATTTTGAGGAAGCAGCCACCCTTGATGAAAGCTCACGCAGAGGCAAAAGCAATTGGACGCCAAGGCTCTGCTCCATGTGGAGGCTGCGAAATGCTGCCATTGAAAAAGGAACGACGTTTTGAAAAATAAAATCCTTCCTCGAAATGAGCTGGTTGAGCTGGTTAGAGCCTTTCAGGAAGAAGGGAAAAAAATTGTTTTTACCAATGGATGTTTTGATCTTCTGCATGTCGGCCATATCCGATATCTGGAAGAAGCGAAAGAACTGGGAGATATTTTAATTGTCGGGATTAACAGCGATTCCAGCGTAAAAAAACTAAAGGGAGAAGGAAGACCTGTTGTGCCTGAGTTAGAAAGAGCAGAAATACTGGCTTCTCTAGGCTGCGTGGATTTTGTCACGATTTTCGAGGAAGACTCTCCTGAACCGCTGCTGCTTCTCCTGCAGCCAGACTGGCATGTCAAAGGAGGGGACTACAAAGCCTCAGAACTTCCCGAAGCCAAAACCGTCACTTCTTATGGAGGGAAAATTAAAATTCTTTCCTATGCACCCGATCATTCCACAACAATCCTTTTACAAAAACTAGGTCATGGAAATTGTTCTGACAGGAAACAGCCCGGGTGAACTGTGGGGATGGATCAATCCCCTGGTCCAAACCATTCGAAAACAGGAACCGAAAACAACTTTTTTTTTATTTCTGCTCCCCTGCGCTTATGCAACAGGAAAAGAAGAGACAATTGCCAGAGAGCAGATCGGAATTGAACAGGTATATCCGCCAAAAACCTCTCTAAAATACCTTTTTTTTGGGAAAAAACCTGACCATTTCTCTCCTAAAAATCCAATTTTAATCCATTTAGGAGGAGATCTTTTTTACGCTTTTCTGCTGGCAAAAAAAATGAAGACAAAAGGATATGCTTATCAATGGGGGGAAAAAAGATGGGACTCAGCCTTTAAAGAGTACTTTGTTCCTCACCAGGGACAGAAAGAACTGCTGATCCGAAGGAAGATTCCTGAAAAAAAAATCCATGTGACAGGGGATCTTGTTTTAGATGCTGTTGAATTAGAAAACTCCAGATCGCAAAGTCTTCTCATAGAAAGAAAAAACCATCTGATATCCCTGTACCCCGGAAGCCGAATGGCGGAACTGAAACACATTCTCCCTTTCTACTTAAGAGTTGTTGAAATCACAAAACAAAATCTGCCAGATGCATGTTTCTATCTGTCTCTTTCTCCATTTATAGAAGACGAAGAGATCCGTTTTGTCATTGACAAAGGGAAAAAACACATTCTAGAATCCAGTTCCGGAATTTTAGTTGAAAACGAAAATAAAAAATTCATTTTAACTGCTCGAGGGGCAGAAATTACTGTTGAAAAAGGATATTCTTACACCCTGATGAAACAATCCGACTGCATTTTAACCATCCCTGGGACTAAATGCGCTGAAGCAGGACTTTTAGGCACACCCATGCTGGTCACTCTTCCAACAAATCGCCTTGAAGAGATTCCCTATCCTGGAATCCCGTATTTAGTTGAAAAAATCCCGCTTGTTGGAAAATTGTCAAAACGACTTATTTTATTGAATTATCTCCCTGAACTGCGTTTTACGGCTCAGCCCAATATCCTTGCCCAGGAACTCATTGTGCCAGAACTGATCGGGAATTTAACTCCTCAAATGACGTCAGATGCTCTGATCAGTCTTCTGAAAAATACAGAAAAAAAGGAATGGATCCGAAAAAAGCTTAAAACTTTATATCAACATTTCAAACCAGGAGCGCTGGAAATCTTTTCCCGAATTACCGAATCTAAAAATGGATAAAATTTTAATTCTGCATCCACAAGGAGGAATGGGGGATTTAATTCTCTCCTACCCTGTGATTCAAGCCTTTTATGAAGCATATCCTGATCGAACCATTACCTATATTACCCCCCCTGGGCTGGAAAATGTCGTAAAACCTCATCCTGGTGTCAAAGAAGTCTTTTCTCTGAAACCTGGCATTTTCTCAGGACAGAATCTCATGAAAAAAATCCAGAGAGAAAAAATTAAAATCGCCTGCTGCTTATGGACCACATCTGAAATCGCATGGCTTTTGTATTTAAATCGAATCCCCATTCGAATTGGACAAGGAGACAGATTCCCATCATCATCTCTATTGACCCATAAAGTCAAGGTTCGTTCAACTCAAGGAGACACCCAAACACACTGGGTCGAAATCCTGCTGGATTACCCGAGATCAATTGGACTAGAGCCCAAAAATAAAACCATTGAAATTCAACCCTCTCAAGATGGAATGGAGAAAGCTGAAAAACTGCTTCAAGAATCTGGAGTGAACAACCAGAAACCAATCGCTGTCATCCACTGTGGAAAAGGGGAGAATGTCATCCATAGGGGCTGGCCCCTGGATTTATTCGCAGAAGTTGGAGATGAATTGGCGAGAGCAGGTTTTCAAGTTGTTTTGACAGGAAGCGCGAAAGAAATTCCACTGGTGGAGGCTGTCATCGCCAGGATGAATCTAAAAGGATATTCTATCGCAGGAAAAACTGATTTTCAAACCCTTGCAGCGGTTTTAAAAAAAGCAAAAATCATGATCTGCCCTGACAGTGGACCTATGCACCTGGCAGCAGCAGTTGGAACTCCAGTCGTCGCTCTTTTCGCCATAAAAAAAGATTTCCCTGAAAGGTGGAAACCCTGGGGAGTAAAAAGCGCGATTATTCGCCCCTCTCAATTCCCCTGCAGTCCCTGGTGCACAAAAGAGAACTGTTCTGATTTTAAGTGCTTCCAGATTCTCTCCCCAAAAGCCATTGTAGAAGCAGCTCTGGATCTGGCAAAATGAAAGACGCTGCTCTGATACGCAGCGAGAAAAATAGACTTAAAATCAGAAGGAAGAGTGTCGAAACGAGTCGAAAAGATATAAATACTTGCTCCCTGCCCGTCGTGCTACAAAAGCCTTCGAGCAGGGTTATTTATTGAACGACTAAAATGCTGAGAGAGGCTTTCCCCAAACGTACGATTGCTTACATTGATGGTCAAAATCTTTTTCATGCTGTACGAGAAACTTTTGGTTATACATATCCAAACTATGACATATTGAAATTGGCAGAGTCTGTCTGTCAGCTTAAAAACTGGCAGCTTATCCAGACAAAGTTTTATACAGGAATTCCTGACCCTAAAGATGATCCGGCCTGGAATCATTTTTGGGTTGCTAAACTTGGGAAAATGGGGCATCAAAAAAATGTTGATGTTTTTTCTCGCCTGTTGAGATATCGAAATAAGATTATAACATCTACCAGATGGAACTGAACACACATTTCGCGTTGCTGAAGAAAAAGGAGTAGATGTTCGAATTGCTTTGGATTCCATACGAGCAGCCTACCACAAACAAGCTGATGTTATTCTCATTTTCAGCCAGGACCAAGACTTATCAGAGGTAGCTGATGAAATTCGATTAATTGCCAAAGAACAAAATCGTTGGATTAAAGTTGCCTCTGCCTTTCCCTTTCGATCAACTGGTAAAAACGTTAGAGGAATCAATAAAACTGATTGGGTCCATATCGATCAAAATCTTTATGATTCTTGCCTGGATAATCAAAATTATCGGCTGCCCTAAAAACAAAATGAATAATTTCTTCCCCTGAAAAGCGAATCCTATAAAGGGGAAAAATGATAAAAAACTGCCAAGCATAGAAAACAAAATCAAAGTGGCAAAAATCCTCCGTGATTTTTCAAAACCTACTTAAAAAAATTATCGCAGGTAGGCCAAGAGATTCAGAAGATATTAAGTCTCTGATTTTAAAAAATCCCAAATCTAATTTTGTTTGGGTTTTAAAGAAACTTGAGGAATTTGATCTCTCGCTCCAGACGGAATTTAAAAAAACATTTGAGAAAATTCTGAAAGAAACTAAACCCCGCTGAACTGTGCCTATTGTTTTCAGTTTTTTAGCGCGAACGGATTAGAAGCAGATCCTTTTCTCTCTTCCTCTGAAAGTCGGGCATCCATCTTTTCTGCCGCGATATCGTGGGATCTCAGGTCAAGCTTTTCAAATTCCTGCTGATAAGTAATTTTTGAATCTGCCACGAAATATTTCACCTTCCCCCTTTTTTTTCTTACGCCTCTTCATACGCCCGCAAAAAATCTTCACGCGCAATCCCTGCCTGAGTGCAAATCGATCTAAGTGTGGAACCTTTAATTCTCGAATGATTCGGCATTGTTAAAGGAGTTCGGCTTCCATCCGGACTTTCCCGAAACATTGAGATATGTTCTTTTTCTCGAACCATTTTAAATCCAAGATGCACCAAGGCTTTAACAACACGAGATTTTGGAGCATCATTGGGAAATTTCAACACTAAATGGCAACTCCAGTTTCAGCCACGAAAGCCTCTAAAACAGGAGATTCTACCTCAAACACTTCTTGACCAAAACTTTCAATGTGAAAGCGAATAGCTGATTTTACATCAGCTAGAGCCTCTTCGTAGGTGTCCCCCTCTCCAACCACTACTCCTTTAAAGCCTAGTGGATACGCTACATATCCATCTTGATGTTTTTCAACAATGAGTTTAAACTGCCGCATATTTGTGCTCCTTTTTTTACTGATTACCTATATTATTATACCAGATTTTGCTTCCGTGATGAAGAACCCCTTCACAGGCACGTTAGAATCACACCACCTGCCATCTCAAAGTGAAGAGAATTTCCTCATCCACCTGCTACTTCAACCGCTTACCGATTTCATCCAATAGCATTTCTTTCTGCTGCTCAACCTCGCGGTAGGCTTGATCAAATTCTTTCCATGCTTCAGTTCGTCTCCCTTCCATTTGCCTCAATTTCCGCTGCAGTTCCAGCTTTGCAGGCAGGTTCAGTGCCAACCTTGCATCTTTCTTGATTTCGCGAATCTGGTTATCTATTTCTTCCAATTTTGTCTTCAATGAAGTGAGGCGATCTTCTGCCCAGTGATCCAGTTTCTCGATTTCCGCATCGAAATATGTCCTGCTTCTGAACAAAATAAAAGATCCTCTTTCAGGCATAGAAAACAAAATCAAAGTGGCAAAAATCCTCCGTGATTTTTCAAAACCTACTTAAAAAAATTATCGCAGGTAGGCCAAGAGATTTAGAAGATATTAAGTCTCTGATTTTAAAAAATCCCAAATCTAATTTTGTCTGGGTTTTAAAGAAACTTGAGGAATTTGATCTCTCGCTCCAGACGGAATTTAAAAAAACATTTGAGAAAATTCTGAACGAAACTAAACCCCGCTGAACTGTGCCTATTGTTTTCAGTTTTTTAGCGCGAACGGATAAATTGAAAAAATTTTCATTCTTCCACCATAAAGTCGGTGCCTATTGTTTGTGAAAAAAAAGAAGCGACTTCAAGAACTTCACGGACAAATGCAACAGCATAGTGTCTGGAATCTTTTCCAATGCGCAACTGTCAGGCAGATGCTCCAACATTTTCTTAACCTCATCTTTAGCTGTGCTCATTCTGCTCCCCCATTGTTTCGCAGTATTAAAAAATTTAGAAACAGTAATTCAAGAACTGAGCCAGGTAGAAAAAAAATCACCCCTCTGGCATCAGTAAATAAGAATCTCATTCATAATCGCAGATAAGTTTTGTTTATCAACTGTGTCCTGCTCCAGTGGAAGTGAGACTTGAATCCTTGAAGCAGAAGAAGTTCTTCATGTCCTTCAAAAAGCTGGCTTCTATATTCACCACACGATTGGAAGCCGTTAAGTAATACGGTTAATTGCTTCAAATATCTGGGATGTGATTTCCCGAGCTAGGCTTTTATCATACATAGATTGCCTCGGTTTGAATGCGGCGCTTCAAGTAAGGATTCATGTGCTCTCGTAAAGAGATCACGTCCACTCGGCGATGAAAATCTTCCTCCAAAGCTTTCTTAATATGCACTAGAGAGAAAAGATCTGGCTCTTTCAACTCAATAACCACATCTATATCAGTGTCCTCGCGAATTTTATTTTTTGCAAATGATCCAAAGATGCCAATTCGCATCACCCCGTATTGCTTTTCAAGTACAGGCTTCAGATGACGCAGTTCTTCGAGCACTTTGTCGCGAGTAAATGATTCTCTTCTCATGGCTACCTTCGCCAGTTAACTTATGGGAATCCATAGGAATTCTTGTCAAGAGGTGTGGAACCTTTAATCCATCGTCCTCCTGTGCCTCTGCTCCAACATAGCGTCCAGGTGTCAGAACAAATCCATGCTTCTCAATTTCCTGCAGTGTGGCACTCTTGCAGAATCCGGGCGTGTCCTCGATAGAAACTCATGCTCACCTTCCAAAGTTTTTCTCTCGATGGAAATCAGAAATTCAAGCCGCAGAAGATCTTTATGAAAGATCTTTCCAAGAATCAAAGAAAATTGGATTGCTTCAGACAAGAGGTGTCCAAATTGATGAAACCTTTACCTTATTTCTTCTGAAACTTTGGGACGTCTTCTTTTTTAACCTAATGTTTAAACACAATCGCGATCATAAGGGAAAGCCATCCTAAGAAACCAGTTCCAAGCATCCATTTCTGCCAGTTAAGAAAAATCATAAACTGCTCTCTCATTTCTTTTCGGATCTCCCCAATTTCTCTGCGATTTTCGGAGATTTCCCTCCGATTTTCCCTGCTTTCCTGCAGCAGATAATCGAACCTCCTGTTCATCTCCTTCCAAAGCTGCTCAAATTTACCGTCAATCTCTTCTTTGATTTGGATAATTTCCTCATGAAGTTGATTCAATTTTTCTCGAATGAACTGAATTGACTGCTCCAACAGGGTTACCCTTTCTGGCAAATTTTGTGGATTAGGAAGTGCCATATTTTAATTCCTCCTTTTAAGTTTCTATGTGAACCTCATTATATCCCCTTGATTCTAACATAAGCTTGTCAAAAATCTGTCAAAAATACAACTAAAAAACACAGCACGCGTGGTTCCTTGAGCATCATAAAGAAAGATTGCAGGAGATCCACTTGTTGACAATCCAGAAGTTCCTCTCAGCTTCCCCTTAGAGTCCACAAGACGAAATTCATGAGCTGAGATGACACTCTTTTGTTCTGCAGCAAAAGGCTGCTGAGACTTAAAACAAACAAGAGGTATTATCCAAAATAAGCATAAGCATTAAATCATGGAGCCAAAATTTTCCACACACTTACTGGATGAAGTTTCTCACAGAAAAAGAGAAGAATTGGAGGCAGAGCGCCTCAAAATAGTTCAAGAAATTTTTACAGCTCTTGAAACACTATCAGAACAGGTTTCTTTTCAGGAAGCCTACCTTTTCGGCTCTGTTATTCGACCTTATGCGTTTTCTAAACACTCTGACCTGGACATTGGTTTTGTCGGACTTTCTGATGCTGATTTTTTCAGAGCAGCGGCATTTCTTTCTCGAGAAACAGGAAGAGAAATAGATCTCCTGCAATTAGAACATCACCGTCTGGGTCAAAAAATAAAAAATGAAGGGTTGTCATGGAAAAAGAAAAGTTTGCTCTTTTAAAATCTGAATTAAGTTTTCGTCATGCCTATGGCTTCGAACTGGACGAGCGCAAAATTTCAACTGTCTATAGAAGATGTACTCAAACTGAAAAGCATTTATTCCCTTGAAATTGAGCAGTTTTTAAATAAATTAGAATTAAAATAAGAAGGAACCTGCGAATTGAATGAACTTTTTACTTCCCCTATGCGGAATTTAAACGGTTTCAAAAAAATGCAAAGTGCCTATTGTTTGTGAAAGAGAGGAAGCATCTTCAAGAACTTCATGGACAAATGCAGCAGCATAGTGTCTGGAATCTTTTCCAATGAGGAACTGTCAGGCAGATGCTCCAACATTTTCTTAACCTCATCTTTAGCCGTGCTCATGCTGCCCCCACATTGTTTCGCAATGCTAAAAAAAATTAGAAACAGTAATTCAAAAACTGACCCGGATAGAAAAAAAATCACCCCTCTGGCATCAGTAAATAAGAATCTCATTCATAATCGCAGATAAGTTTTTTTTCACTTCCAATGTCAGTTACCCCTCTCGCTCCTCTTCGATTTTTTCCAGGGGATTACCTTTGTCTAAAAAGACCACTAGGAAATAACAAAGTAGTGTGGTATAATTTTAATGAGGAACACTAACATGAGCCAAGAGCGACAGCGAAAAGAAATCGAAATGAACTACAAAATTTTTAAAAAAATGCTCCCAAAGCTTTTAGCTGAAAACAGAGGAAAATTCGCCCTTTTCCATCACGGAGAACTAAAAGCTGTATTTGATACTGCTGGGGATGCTTACATTGCCGGCAGAAAAATGTATAAATCTCAACCATTTTCAATTCAGGAGATTATCGAGACTCCTGCCGATTTAGGCTTCTATTCTCATGCCCTGCCTAAGCGGCAAATTTAACCCTGGAGGGGGACCAATCATCCAAGTGGGAATCCAGAGACCCCAATTGGAATCAGAGGTCGGTCCCAGCCAGCAAAAAATCGAGTACTTCAATACTCTAATTGACACAGGGGCAACAGTTACCTGCATTTCTTCCATTGCTGTAAGGACTCTTAACCTGAATTCAATAGGCTTGCGCGAAATGGTATCGGCAACTGATACCTCTCCAGTCAATGTCTATCTGACAAATTTAATAATCCCTTTTAACTCCGAAATGGTTGTCTTTCCCAATACTCAAGTTTTAGAGTTCGCGATAGGAATAAACTCTCCATTTCAACTACTTTTAGGTAGAGATGTGCTGTGCAAAGGCACATTTACTCTCAGCTTTGATGGACACTTCACTTTCTCACTTTAACTCGCCTGAGATAGCCTTGTCAAACGAAACCACGAAAAGTCACAGCTAATGGAAGATCCACGAAGAAGAAATAATAACAGTCTTTGAACAAGAACCAACTGGCGTAGAAGTGGCATATTTTGTGATTTGTCCAGGCTCCGATTTTTTAGACACTCAAACTTCATTACTCTGCCCTCTCAAAGTATTCTTTTCTAACCTGTAAAGGCGACCGGAATCCCAGCCGCTCAATGAGACAGGCTTGGTTGTATGTCTCAATGAATTTTCCAATCACCTCCCGTGCCTCTGCGATGTTTTTGAAACGCTAACATCAGATACATTTTCCTTTGATCGTTCCAATGAGCCGCTTCAGACGCCGCTGCATTCAATTGAGATCCCAGCTCAGCTCATCAAGACTTTCGCCCATCAAAAGCCCAAGCACCGCTTCTCGTTTCTTCACAGGAGTCCACAGTTCTCGTTTCTTCGACATCAACATCACCCCGTGGATCCCTTGGATTCCTTTTTTCCTACCTCTATTCCATGTTCTCACCTTCCTTGTCCTTAATTTTTCAATTTCAAGAGCCCAAAGAAACCGATGCAGGGATAGATGATTAATTTCCTTTGGCAGCTAAGTTTTCCAACTCCCACGATGAAATAATAATTACATGAAAACAAAGGGGAGTTTGCCCTTTCCCACCACGGAGAACTAAGAGCTGTATTTGATACTGCTGGGAATGCTTACATCGCCGGCAAAAAGTGGAATTTAAATTGAGAGCTTGATGTTCCAACTTGGAACATCAAGCTGCTTTTTACTGCCCCTATGTGGAATTTAAACTTTATAATCGCAGATAAGCTTTGTTGATCACTTGCCATATCAGCAAACCCGCATCACCCAATAGGCTCAGCAGAATGGTAAAAAATGCCATTTTTATTCACAGGCGCATTCGCTGTTCAGCTTTTGTCAAACTGCGAAGAATGCAGGCAGAAACAAACAAAAGGTATTATCCAAAACAAGCATAAGCATTAAATCAATGAAAATCAGTGTGGTCATTCCGACTTACAATCGTCTTGCGCTTCTAAAAAACACGCTGGAATCTCTCGCCAGACAAACTTTTAATAAAGAAGATTTCGAGGTTCTGGTCATTGATGACGGCTCCACAGATGGAACCAGAGAATGGCTGCAGGAGCAAAAATTTCCTTATCGTCTCCGCGTTTTCTTCCCGGATCATGGGGGTGCAGCAAAAGCTAGAAATCTTGGAATACAGGAAGCCAGCGGAGAAGTCATTCTTTTTACAGATGATGACTGCTCTCCTTCTGCCCATCTTATCAACCTTCACTTTGCTGCTCACAGCAGCGCTCGCAAGAAAAAAAATCTTGTGGTTCGCGGACCTGTTGTGATTGTAAAATCAATAAAAGAGATTGAGACAAATGAACAATCTGAGTCGAATGGACTGCCAAGCAAGGAATTCCAATCGTCTAAATCTTCAATCTTAAACTTCTCCATGAACTTTTTCTGCACCAGCAATGCTTCTGTAAGAAAAGAATGGCTTTTAAAAGCAGGGCTTTTTGACGAGTCTTTTCAGCGGTGGGAAGACGCTGAACTCGGGTTTAAACTGAGGAACCTGGGACTAAAAATGAAATTTATTCTCCCTGCTGTTGTTTTCCATCTGAAACCGCAAACATCTCTGCAAGACTTCATAAGAACCGCAGAAGCTGATGGAAGATCAGCGGCTCAACTCTATCAGAAACATCCGTGTCTGCGCACCTGGTTCAGCTGCGGGTATCATCCACTCAACCTCTTCTCGGGGAAACTCTTAGCCCCTGTAGTGGACAAAAAAACAGCCCAAATGAAGCCCGATAATACTGTATCCGCTTTTTGGCAGCCTTTTATTTATAAAGTATATTTTGTGAAGGGGCTGCTCAAGGCAAAAAATTAAAGAGCAGAACCTTTTGATTAAACTTCTCGTCTTCCTTCCAGAGCTTTAATTAAGGTGATTTCATCCGCATATTCCAGATCTGCCCCCATCGGCAGCCCCATGGCTAATCGAGTCACTTTAATTTCCAGAGGTTTTATCAATTTTGCCAGATAAAGAGCTGTTGCTTCTCCTGTTGCAGAGGGGCTGGTCGCTAAAATAATCTCTTTGACTTTTCCATTCTGCAGGCGAAGCAGAAGTTCTCGAATTCGCAGATGATCAGGCCCAATCCCGTCTAAAGGTGAGATCAAACCTCCCAGAACATGGAACAATCCTCGATATTCTCCTGTTCTCTCAAAAGACATGATGTCTCTAGGGTCTGCTACTACACAGACCATGGAAGAATCTCTTTTCTCATTCTGGCAAATCTCGCAAGGATCACAGTCAGTCAGCGCGTAACAGATGCTGCACTGTCTCAAATTTTGTCGGGCGCGCAGCAGGGCATCAGACAAAGATTTAACTTCTTGCTCAGGCAGTTGGAGAGTATAAAAAGCCAGGCGCTGGGCTGTTTTAGGCCCAATTCCAGGAAGTTTTGTCAATTCATCAATCAGTTGAGATAAGGGTTCAGGAACCACAACACGACTGGAGAAATTTAAAACAATCCGGGAATATTCATTCCGCCGGTTAAGGGACCCAATCTCTTCATGGAAAGCTCTCGAGCTTTTTCAGAACCATCCCGAAAAGCCAGGACAATCAAATCTTCAAGCATTTCAGCATCCTCTGGATTCAAGACAGAAGGATCAAGTTTAACTGACACCACTTCTGAATGACCATTCAAGGTAACGATCACTTTCCCATCTCCAGCTTTTCCATCAATTTTCTCGTTTTTTAATTCTTCTTGAATTTTTATGACGGATTCCTGCATCTTTTTGATTTGATTCATCATCTGTTTTTGATTAAACATTTCTTCCTCTTTTATATCTCATAGATTTTCTGATTGATCTGTCTTTTTCGTTCATACAAGGCAAGATGAATCGCGCTGACCAGCTCATCCATGTCAAAGGGTTTTGTAATATAATGGGAAGCGCCTTTCTGCCACCCTTTTAGCTGATCCGATTCAGAAGTTTTAGCGGTCACAAAAATAATAGGAATATGCTCTAAATCTTTCTGCCGCTTAATCTTTTCAATAACTTCAAATCCATCCATTTCAGGCATCATTAAATCCAGAAGGATCAAATCAGGTCTTTCGGATTTAACAATTTCAAGACATTCTTTCCCGCTGTAGGCTTTTAAAGAGTTAAATCCTACCAATCTCAGATACTGCCACACCGAATCAACAATTGCGGTGTCGTCATCTACAACCAAAATCTTTTCTGCGCCGCTTGTGTTATCCATCGCCCTCTTTTAAAACCGCCCCTTCAAAAATTTTTTCCGCCTCTCTAATCAGTTGGTCGGGATCAATAGGCTGCACCTCAACCTCGATTTGAAGAGAAACGTTTAATGTTTGATTCAAAAACCGACTCACTTCTTCCTTCTTTTGATCTATCCTGGACTTTAAAATTGAATTCGGAGCAGAAAGAACTAATACACTCCCTTCCAATTTTGAAGGGAGTGTTTGCTGCAAGGAAGGATATAATGAACTTCGAGAAGCGCTCAAATTTTCAACGATGTCAGTCCATGAACTGCGTATATAATCAAGTGACAGGTCCGAACCGGCGGCAGAAGTCTTATGCAGTGTTCCCGCACCAGGCGCTGGAGCAGATGGGATACTGGGAGAACTGCCCAAAAATCTTTCCAGTTTTCCCTCAGCCATTTCAATCCTCTTTTTTAAGCCTTCCATCGAAGGTTCCCACTGAACCCTTAACATGCGAATAAAAGCCAGTTCAATCGCTATTCCCGGATATGGAGCTGTGCGCAGTTCATTTCTTAAATCAGACAGTGTCTTTAAATAGCGATAAAGCTCCTCTGAAGAAAAAGAAAGAGACCTCATCTTCTCTTTTTCTTCTGGAAGCAGATCGAGAACCTCAGGAGAAATTTTAAAAATTAAAATCTGTCGGAGTTGAAACATCAAATCACGAATTAATTGGGATAGATCCATTCCATTAGAGTAAGTTTCATTGAGAAAAATTAAAAGAGTTTTCAAGTCTTTCGATTCCAGCAGCAGGATAAAGCGTGATAAAACCTCTTCAGAAGTCTGTCCTAATAAGAGTTCAGCCTTTTGTTTTTGAATCGTCTGTCCACAAAAAGAGTGAAGCTGATCGAGAAGAGAAAGGGCATCCCTCAAACTTCCATCGCTGGAGCGAGCAATCATGGTTAAAACCCCTGAATCTATCTCAAGATTCTCAGCTTTTCCTATTTCAGCCAGCCGCTTTTCAATCACTGACTGACTGATTCTTTTGAAATCGAATCTCTGACAGCGAGAAGCGACGGTGGAAAGCAGTTTATGGGGTTCTGTTGTGCAGAGAATGAACACAGTAGAAGGCGGGGGTTCTTCAAGAGTCTTTAGAAGGGCATTAAAGGCTTCAGGAGTCAGCATATGAACTTCATCTATAATATAAACTTTATAACGGCATACAGTTGGAGGAAACTTAATCTTTTCCCTAAGATCTCGAATTTCATCAATGCCGCGATTACTGGCAGCATCTATTTCAATAACATCCAGGATACTTCCATTTGGGATTCCAATGCAGGCGGCACATTCTCCACATGGATCAGGGGTCATCCCTTTTTCGCAGTTCAAAGCTTTTGCTAAAATTTTTGCGGCGCTGGTTTTTCCCGTTCCTCTCGGTCCGCAAAATAAATAGGCATGTCCTATCTTTCCGGTTTTAACAGCATTCCGAAGAGTTTCAGTGATCTGCGGCTGTCCCACCAGTTCATCAAAGCTTCGAGATCTCCACTTTCGATAAAGGACTAAATCGGACAAAAAAACCTCCTAAGATTACAGCATTCTTCGCTTTTCTGGAGCATACTTCCTTTAACTTGATTTCTCACACCGGCCTATGATATAATTAACACAAGAAAATCATGAACATTCTTTCACTTTTTTGTCTCTTTTGTCTTCTCATTTTCGAGAGCGTTCCTGTTTATGCTGGCTCAGGCAGAATCCTGCCCAGCATGAAGGGACACTATATATTCGATTACAAGAAAAAAAGTCCAAGTTATAACAACTCAAACTCTGCAGCCACTCAACTATCTCCAGGTAAAATCAGCGCAAAATCAAAAACTCCTGTTCCCCAGGCTTTGGGAAAATTGCCAGTCAGCCTGTCTCGAACTTTATTCCGAAAAAGCTGGACACCTTTCTTTGTTTTATTAGGAGGAGGGTTGGCTGTCTTTATTCTTGCTGGCGCCGCGCTGTACTTCTGGAAAAAGAAAAAACTAGAGGAAGAAGAAGAATGGTAAAACGAAAAAAAAATTCTCAAGGACTGTCTCTTCTAGAAATTCTGTTTTCCATGGTCATCCTCATGATGTCAGTTGCTGTTTTTGCCATGGTATTTCCGAGCGGTTATTCTCTCAATTCCAAAACCTTGCGCGAGGATCAAGCAGTCTCTCTAGCTCAAAGCATTTTAAATGAAATTTCCAGAAAGCCCTGCTACTCCAGCACCCTAGGGACAGGAGATTCTCTAAACAATCTGCTGTCCTGGACCAGTGAAACAGACTGGACTCCTACGGCTCTTCTCCAATTCGAGGCTCAAAACCCTGCTCTTGAAAAAGCTTATCAATACCAATTGCCATCAGCAAATACTAAAACTCCTGGCATCATCATTCAATTTTTCCTCAATGGACAGACCCTCAACAGCCAAAATGGAAATCCTGGATTAGGTTACACTCCAAACTGTTCTGAGCCTGATGTCTGTAACCCAGCAGTGGAAATTACGGTCAATTTACAGTGGAAGGAACCAGTCAATCGCAGAGTCATCAAGAAAATTGTTAGTTTAAGCACTTGGACCAGTTATAATCTAACTCCTTGAGGAAAATAATAATGAATAAAAGAGCGGCGTTCACTCTAATTGAAATCCTAATAGCCATGAGTCTGCTAATTGTTGTTGGATTGATTGGCTACTATCTGCTGTTCTGGGGTATTCAAGCCACAACCTCAGGGGCAATTGCGGCTCAAATCCAGCAGGATGCAAAAACTGCTTTAAGCACTATGACAAATGAATTAAGACAGGCAGTTCCTGTTCCAAATCCTGATGGTTCTGGAAATCTTTCATCTGCCGTGATTCTTCCCGGACCAGGGGAATATGTGTCAAACTATACGATAACAGATACCACAGGATCTGAAGAATTCAATCAAAGCTCCGAGATTGGTTTTTCTATTGGATGCGGTGGAGGGAATCTAAATCCTGCACAATGCGGCACCAATGCCAGCGGAAGCGGCTCCTGCCCTCTTAATCCAAAAATCCTGGTCTCGTCCCCTTCCATGGTTCAAAACCAGGATGGTCAAACAGGCTTCTTGATTTTTTCCGAACTCATTTCTAATCAGGGAGATTCTTCACCGAGTTATTTAAACAATCCCGCCAATTACGAATGGGTCATGTATCAAATCAATCCTCCTGAAAACAATCAACCTGCCGAACTGCTGCGCTATACATTTCCTGCTGCCACATGCTCAGCATCATGCACACTTAATGGCTTAAACAGCACATCTACTGGCTGGACCATCAACTGGAAATACTTTGTATCCGGCAACTCAAATGAATCTGCAGCCGGAAACATCAACCCTGTGATCGCAGCATTAACTAATCCATCTGATGATCTCTGGATCATGGTCTCGCATCAGCCAACTCCAGAAAATCTTCCTCCCGGCAATCAGGGTGGACTGACCAATATGACTGTTTATTCCCCCAATGTATTCACCATTACTGTGGCTGCCGGAGGAGCCACAGTTCCCCATAATCCCAATGCCCCTCTTGCTGTAACAACCCTTTCATCCATTGTTCAAACACAAGGAATTGGTTCAACCCCTTAAGAAAGTTAATAGGGAGGTATAGTCATGAGAAAAAAAAGAAATGGAGCAGCCTTGATCATGGCTCTTTATCTCACTGTGATTTTAGCTGCTCTAGGCACCTTTTTCATCGCCGATCAACTGAACAAAAGCAGAACTGCAATTAATTCAGTTAACTCTCAATTAGCGCTTCAAGGAGCCAATGGTGTTTTAAATTTGATCGTAAATTATTTTGGGAATACAGCAAACGACTGGTCTGATGCCATTACCCTTGCCAATGGAGCCGCCAATCCAACACCCGTTTGTTCAGCTCCAGCTTCGCTGCAAGGGCTGGCATATCCCATGACAATCAACTCGGTAAATCTCGCCCAAAATGTCGCTAATACCAATCCTCCAATGGATGAAAATCAATATGCTTTTAATTTCTCAGGCACAATTCCCATTCCAAATTCAGGCGGGAAAGTGCTGGCTGTCCCCAATCTTTCAAGCTCAGATCAAAATGAGATTGACATTTTCTATGATTCTCCCCCTGGCTCTCCCGACAAACAAATTCCATGCCCGAATGATCCCGCTTACACGGGTTCAGAAGATGCAGCTGTTCTTCAAACCGTACAAATTGATGTTGTCGCAGAAGTAGAAAATTCAAGCGGCAGCGTGCTGGCTGCAAGAGAGATACGGTGGACAGGAGCGAGATACAACTCTTCTGCTTTAAATTATCCTGGAGCATCTTCTTGGAATGGGGGCCCGGGAGGAGATCCTCCTAACTATGCAGAGGGTACTGAAACTGACGCTTATATCGGAAATGGAGAAACAATCAATGGAGCGATCTTCTCTCTAGCTAATCCAAATACATCTAACAATGGAACATACGGATACCTTAACAATCCATCTCAAAGTCCTTATGGAACAGATACGAATGGAGCTGTTTCAATCCAGAATGGAATAGGAGGATCGCCTTGCAATGGATGTCCAACAGCAGATCCCCAATTAAATGGGGGAGTTGAAACTTATGGAAGTGTTACAATCTCTGGAACAGGAAATCCAATCAATGGTTCGGAATCACAAAATACGGGTAATACAGTCCCTTCACCAACAGGTGTCCCATGGGGACCAGCGGCGAATTCTTCAGGAAATCCCAATCTTAATACTTCTCCAGGAAACATGTTAAATGCGTACGATCAAGCTTCTTCAGAAGCATCCAAATGTGGTGTTTCCACTATTTTCATCACAGGCTCGAATAATGTGGGAATTGGGATCCCTGGCAGCAGCACAGGATATGAAATAGAAGCGCCTCCTCCTGGCTCACAAGCCACAAAACCCGGGTATGCGGTTACAGATATTACCCTGAATTCAAACAATACAGTCTCAATTAATCGTTATGGATATTATTCTGGAGCCACGCTTTACAGCAATTCTATGACCAGTTCTCAGCTCCAATGCCTCAGTAATAATGGAGGTGTTTTATACGTTCAAGGAGGGAATGTTCGAGTTCATGGAAATTTAAGTTCTGTTGGACTCACCATTGTGGCTAACCAGGGAGAGGAATTTTATAATTCAAACCATCAAGTCATCAACGCAATTTTACCCACCACTGGCATTGCAACAGATACGACAGGCTATGGTTCAGTCACTCCTTCTCCCGTAAATGCCGAACGTTTCAGCAGTCTTGCCGCTGACAATGCTCCAGGAAATCAAGTGAGCTATTTTATTCCACAAGCTTGCGGCAGCAGCGGGCAGCCAGGCTGCTCCTCATCTAACTTCCCGCAGGTGTCTCCAACACAGTCATGGAACTGTCCCTGCACAGTCAACGGAAGAACTGTTCCTGGGGTTGACGTGGATGGAACTTATTATACTTCCTATTCCCCTCCTTCTGGCGCAAATGGACCTGCAGGATCTGTCGTGGGATATGCAATTGACAACGTGAATGGTAAGCCTGTGACTTTGACTGGAATTTCCTGCACAGGAATCAACCAGTGCGCCGCCCCCAATGGCATTGGAAACTCAGATGAAACAATTTTTGCTCCTCCTCCTCAGTACCACCCTTCTACAGAAGAATATACGGGAATCACGGAGCCGATACAAATCAATGGACAGTGGGTTTTCCCGTACCCTGGAGCCACTGGAGTAACAAATTTAATAAATGGAAGCGCCACTAATGGGACTACCTGGGCTGGGACTGACGTGACAGACTTGTTTTACTCCGATCAGTATCAGGAATCTGAGGGAAATCTAACCATTTCTGGATCTGTCTCAGATCCTTTAGGTCTGGGATTGATCGCCCAAAATTATATCCTTTTAAATGATTTCAATGCATACAATAATTATCAAGATGGAAATTATAATTTTAATGTCCAGGCCGATCTTGTCTCTGCCAATCAAAGTGTTCAGTGGGAAGCTCTAACCCAGGGCGATCCGACAAACCCACAGCAAACTTTTCTCAATGGAGATTATGCAGGATGGAATGGAACAGGTTATGCATCAGGGGCAAACAGCCAGTACGGGGGTTTATGCGGCGGACAAACGGGCTGCACTGATCTTTCTCCACTTTTCTCGCAGCCGCCTAATAAAAACAAACTGAACCAGTACTGGAATTTTAACCTTACGGGAACAATATATGCTCCTTATCAGGATGTTGTCAATACGATCAACAACAATAACAACAACGATATAGGTTATGCTCAAGAACAGGTCAGTCCTGCTTCAATGAACCAGAAACCTCCGCTGCTGCCATCTGTTTCGACTAATTTTTTAGATTGGCAGGCGGGAAATTTTCTGGACCGATATATTACCTTAACCTATTCTGATATGGGCGCTTATCAGGCGGGGAGGTAAAAAAGGGAAAACACCCTTGCAAATAGAATCATTAAGAGAATTAATTTTAAACGAAAAAGCGTGGGAATTCCCACGCTTTGATTTTGAGGAACCTGTTAGATATGAAAGATTGGTTAGAAGAGGTTCGCGAAATCGCGAAAACCAAAGCAGAATCTGTAGGAGTAGAATTAGTAAAAGTTGAATATAAAAATGCGGGAAAAAGATCGATACTGAGAATTGTGATTCATCGGGAAGGTGGAACAGGAATCCAGGACTGCGAGAGAGTCAGTCGTTCCGTGGAAGCAGAACTGGATGCCAAAAATCTAATTCCCGGCAGGTATTCCCTTGAAGTTATGAGCAGAGGAATAACCCTTAAGGATTAAACAACTGCCGTAAAGCAGAGGATGGAGGATGAAATTATGAAAGGAGAATTATTTGATGCTCTTGAGCAGATTGCTCGAGAAAAGAATCTTCCTCTCGAAAAACTGATTGAATTTATCGAATCAGGGATGGCTTCTGCCTATCATAGAGATTTCTTGGATGCCGCCAGTCTGGCTCGAATCGAAGTAAAACTAGACCGCAAAACAGGCGACCCCTCTGTTTTCAGGATAAAAACGGTTGTAAAAGACGTGAATGATCAGGAATTAGAAATTTCTTTAGAGGACGCTAAAGAATATGCCCCTGAAGTTGAAGAAGGGGATGAAATTAAAATAGAAGTAACTCCCCATGGATTTGGCAGAATTGCTGCTCAATCTGCCCGACAAGTGCTTGCCCAAAAACTTAAAGAAGCTGAAAGAGATTTAATCTATCAGGAATTCTCTTCTCGAGTCAATGATGTCATAAGTGGAATTGCAAATCGCTTTGAAGGCAAAGGAATCTATCTTGATATCGGCAGAGCAGAAGCTTATCTACCTCCAAGTGAACAGGTTTCCCGAGATCATTTAAAATCTGGACAAAGAATTAAAGTGTATCTCTCTGAAGTCCGTCGAACGTCAAGAGGAGCTCAGATCCTGGTCAGTCGAACCCACTCTAATTTTCTCAAAAGACTTTTTGAGTTAGAAGTTCCAGAAATTGCCAGCAAAATTGTAGAGCTGAAAGCAGTGGCAAGAGAACCTGGTTACCGCTCGAAAATAGCTGTCTGGTCTAGAGATCCTAGAGTTGATCCAATTGGCGCCTGCATTGGTTCAAGAGGACAGAGAATTCAAGCTGTTGTGGACGAATTAAGAGGCGAAAAAATAGACATCATCCCCTGGAGTGACGACCACACAGAATTTATTACTAAAGCTTTGAGTCCGGCAAAAGTCTCCCGAGTGATTATATCCAGCGCAAATGATAGAACTGCCCTTGTGCTGGTTCCTGATCAACAACTTTCACTAGCGATTGGCAGAGAAGGACAGAATGCAAGACTGGCAGCGCGATTAACTGGCTGGAGAATTGACATTAAAAGCGAATCTCAATTTGAGGTTAAAACATCGCCGCCGATGTGAAAAACACAGGTTTGCGCCAGTGCATCAGTTGCAGAAAAATGTTTGACAGGAACGATTTGATTCGCATCACAAAAAATAAAGATGGAAATGTTATGCTCTGGAAAACGGGACACGTAGAAGGAAGAAGCGCCTATCTATGCAAAAAAGAATATTGTATCACAAAAGCGAAAAAAGAAAAAAGGCTTGAAAAAATTTTAAAGATCTCTGTATCTGAGAACTTCTGGAAAGAGATTGAAAGAGGGAAGCAATGGCAGAAAAACGCTCAAGCGTAAAGGAAAAACCGAAAAAAGTAGAAAAAAAAACAAGCTCTCCAACCAGAAAAACAAAAGAGCCAAAAGTTGAAACAAAAACGAAAGTTCAAGAAAAAACGAAAGCCCAGCAGCCTGCTGCTGCCTCCGTTAAAAAAGTCGAGAAGAAAGAACAGCCTGTCAAAAAGACAGGAACGAAAGTCAGCGCTGTACCGGCTGACGAAAAAAAGCCGATTAAAGTTGAAGTCGTAAAAAAAGAAGAAGTTTTGAAGCGGAAAGCAGAAGAAGAAGCCCGAGAAGCTGAGAGACGATTGATTGATGAAGAATGGGCTAAAAGGCAACAAGAGCAGGCGGACAAACTAAAGCAAACCTCCAGCCAGATTTCGGCTCCAGAAGAACCCATCGCCACTTTTCAAGAACTGCCTCAACCGCAGCACATTTCTGCCGCCGCATTAGAACAACTTCAAATTCCAAAAAATCTTGATGCTGCCCCTAAAGAACCCTCCCTTATTCCAAAAGAATCTTCTGTCCCCCCTGTAAAATCCTCTATTCCCGCTCTTGTTTCTCAGGAACAGCCAGTATCATCTCTGCCAGTTTCCCTTCCCCCAAAAGAGCAGCCCACTCAAAAAGAACAAACTGCTTCTAAGAAAGAACCAGTAAGAAAAGAAAAATCTGAGGAAAAAGCTCTTCCTGGAAAAGCAAAAAAACTAATTCTGGAATCAAAATCAGATGTTCCAGCTCCTGCTGCAGCATCTGTGTCTGAATATCCATCACGGGTTCAGATTACTTTCCCTTTAACGATTGGCGAGCTCGCGCAAAAGTTAAATCGCTCGACGAATGAGCTGATTAAGCATCTGATGCTCAAAGGAAAAATGATCACCATCAATCAACATCTGGATGAAGAATTTGCTAAACAGCTATCCCTTGATTTTGGGTGCGAAATCGAAGTTGTAGATCCCCTTGAACTTGAGAAAACAAAAGAAGAAAAAGTAGAAGACCCCACTCTCCTAAAACCAAGAGCTCCTGTTGTTACTGTTATGGGTCACGTGGATCACGGCAAAACAAGCCTTTTAGATGCCATTCGAAAAACTAACGTCACGGCCAGTGAAGAAGGGGGCATAACCCAGAAGATAGGCGCCTATCAAATCGAACTCAATGAAAGAAAAATCACTTTTTTAGACACCCCTGGGCACGAAGCCTTTACAGCTATGAGAGCTAGAGGAACTAAAATCACCGACGTTGCCATCTTAGTCGTAGCTGCAGATGACGGAGTCATGCCTCAAACTCTTGAAGCTATTGACCACGCAAAAGCAGCTAATGTTCCGATTGTCACTGCCGTCAATAAAATTGACAAACCAGGAGCAAACGTGGATCGGGTGAAACAGCAGTTGAGTGATTATGGACTTACTCCTGAAGAATGGGGTGGAAATACGGTTTTTGTTCCTATCTCAGCCAAACAGAAAACAGGCATTGAAGAATTGCTTGAGATGATCCTGCTGGTCGCCGATCTCGCTGACCTGAAAGCCAATCCCGAAAAATTAGCAAAAGGAACCATTATTGAAGCCAAACTGGATAAAGGTAAAGGTCCTGTTGGCACTGTTTTGATCCAGGAAGGAACCTTAAAAGTTGGAGATGCGGTCGTGGCAGGGAAAGTTTATGGAAAAATCAGAGCTCTGCTGAATGATCGGGGAGAACGAATCCAGACAGCTTTACCATCCTGCCCTGTTGAAATGATTGGGTTAAACAATGTACCTGAACCTGGAGATACTCTGCAGGTCTTATCCGATGAAAAAATAGCTCGCCAGATCGCAGAAGCTCGTGCTCTGCATATGAGAGAAGAAACCCTTGCTTCTTTGAAAAGAGTGACTTTGGATGACTTGTACGAACAAATTAAACAGGGAGAAATTAAAGATCTGAATTTAATTATCAAAGCAGATGGCCAGGGCTCTGTTGAAGCTTTAAAAGACGCCCTCGAAAGACTGAATACAAATGAAGTTAGGGTTCGAGTGATCCACACAGGTGTTGGCACAATAACAGAATCAGATGTGCTTTTAGCAGCAGCTTCCAATGCTGTCGTTATTGGATTCAATATCAGACCTGAGCTTCATATCAAACAAATCGCTGAAAGAGAAAAAGTCGATGTACGACTCTATCGTATCATCTATCAAGTCATTGAAGACATCACCCGCGCCATGGTTGGAATGTTGAAATCTTCTTATCAAGAAGCAGTCATCGGCAGAGCAGAAATTTTGAAAACTTTCAAAATCGGAAAAATTGGAACCATTGCGGGATGTAGAGTGACTGAAGGGAAAATTTCGCGTGAAGCCCAGGTCAGACTCTTAAGAGACGGAACTGTGGTTTATGAAGGCAATCTGGCTTCACTCAAAAGATTTAAAGATGATGCCCGTGAAGTCCAGTCGGGGTACGAATGTGGGATTGGAATCGAAAAATTCAACGATCTTAAAGAAAGAGATGTAATAGAAGCTTTTATCATGCAAGAGATACGACCGACTGAATTAAAAAGCAGAGTTGAGGCTGTCAAAAATTGAATTTAACCAGACTTGGCAGAGTGGAAAAACAACTGCTAAAAGAAACTTCCTTCATTTTAAAAGGAGAATTAAAGGACCCCAGAATCGGGTTTGTTACCCTGACCCATGCTCAGTTATCATCAGATTTAAAACGCGCCAAGATTTTTGTCAGCATTATGGGAACACGGCTGGAACAGCAAAAAACTTTAAATGCTCTGGAGCATGCTTCTGGCTTTATCCGCTCGAAAATCGCTGAAAGAATTCGACTGCGTCACATTCCTGATCTTGTTTTTATTAAAGATGACACCAGCCAAAAAGTAGAGCGGGTTCTTCAAATCTTGAGCGAAATTGAGAGCAAAGAAAAAAAACAAAATGACAATTGAGCAAATTCTCGAAAAAAGCAGCTCTTTTTTTCTAACCACTGCTTCTCCTGATGGAGATTCTGTTGGTTCTATGCAGGCGCTCGGAATTGCCCTTCATAAAAGAGGGAAAAAAGTATCGCTTTACTTTCCCGAACCTGTCCCTGAAAATTTGAAATTTCTATCAGGAAAAGAGTTGATCGTTTCAGAGCTTCCAGCTGCTCCTTTCGATGTCATGATTGTTATGGATACAGGTTCCTCTAAACTACTCCTTAATGGCGACAAAAACGCGTGGCGCAAAATTGCCAGACAAATTGTGAATGTTGACCATCATCCTGATAATGATCAATTTGGTGAAATAAACTACTGTTTCCCTGAAGCCGCTTCAACAGGAGAGATTATATTCCAAATTTTAACCAATTTAAAATGGGAAATAACCTCTGAAATAGCATCCTGCCTTCTAACAGCAGTCATGGCTGATACTGGAATTTTTAAATATCCAAATGTTACCTCTACGACCTATTCTACGGCTTCTTCTCTGTTAAAAACCAAAATCAATAACGGGGAAATCGCCCGACAGCTCTACGCAAGCTATTCTTATGCTTATGCAAAACTGCTGGGAAGGATGTTCTCAAATCTTAAAAAGAAATTTGACGGGAAGCTAGCGTGGAGCATTTTATCCCAGGAAGATTTTGCCGCTGCCGAGGCTGCAGAAGAAGACGGAGACAAAATGGTGGAACATCTGGACATTTTAAAAGATGTTCATGCGTTTGCGCTCTTCCGACAAATGAAAGATGGAGTGGTTAAAATCAGCCTTCGAAGCAGAAATAAACTCCCTGTAAATAAGATCGCCGCTCTTTTTGGTGGAGGAGGACATCTTCAAGCAGCAGGCTGCAAAATAAATGCCAGCCTAAAAGAAGCTGAAGAAAAAATTGTCGGGGAGCTGGGTTCATTTTTTTCATGAAAGAACTGTTCGGATTTTTAAACCTTATTAAACCTCCTGGAATGACTTCCCACGATCTCGTAGATGAAGCCCGCAGAATTTTTAGAATAAAAAAAATCGGGCATGGAGGAACACTTGATCCAGGCGCCTCTGGGGTCCTTCCTCTTGCTGTTGGAAGAGCAACTAAACTGTTTGAATATTTACAAGAAAGCACCAAACTCTACAGGGGAGAGATAACTTTTGGCATCTCCACTACGACCCATGACGCTCAAGGAAATCTTCTCGAAAAGAAAGATGCTTCCGCCCTTACAGAAAAGAAAATCGAAGAGATGATTCCTTTGTTCATCGGAGAAATTCAACAAATTCCCCCACAGGTTTCAGCTATACACTCTAAAGGGAAACGTTCCTACGAATGGGCAAGAAAAGGAGTCACGGTGGAGCTGGAACCAAGAAATGTGAAAATCGAAAGCATCGTGATTAAAGATTTTTCTACGGGCGAATTGCCAAAAGTGCTTTTAGATGTTAAATCAAGTCCAGGAATGTACATGAGGGCTCTCGCCAGGGACCTTGGAGAAAAACTGGGCACAGGAGCTTTCCTATCTTTTCTCGTGCGCCTGGAAAGCGGTCCTTTTAAAATAGAAGAAGCCTATACAATCGAAGAAGTAAAAGAAAAAGCGGCGTCAGAAAAATTAGAAACAGTTCTTTTAAAAGGGGACAGAGTCTTATCCCATATTCCAAAACTCTCTATATCAGAACAGCAGAAAACGCTTCTGCTTCGAGCGAATCGGCTTCCCCTGGACAGAGAACCAGGAAAGACTTTATTTCAACTCTATGATGAAGAAGAAGAACTGATCGCTCTAGGCACAATTAAAGGAGAAAAAAGACCCTATTATTTTCAACCTGTAAAAATCTTTGAATCATGAAAATTATACACGGAATTAAGAACCTATCAAAAACAGAACAGAACCAGATCATTGCTTTAGGTTTTTTTGATGGAATTCACAAAGGTCATCAAGCTTTAATCAGAGAAGCAGAAAGAATATCTCTTACTTTTCCTGATTCCCCTTCCATTTTAGTTTATACTTTCAACAAACACCCCCTTGAAATCATAAATCCTGAAAAAGCTCCTTTTCTTCTGACTACTCTTGAAGAAAAAATTGAGATGCTTGAAAAACTCCAGGTTGACCTGCTTTTAATTGGTGAATTTAATGAAACTATCGCCAACCTTTCCCCAAAAGATTTTTTAAAAAAAATTGTCTGTGAACAACTAAAAGCCCGACAAGTGATCACAGGATTTAACTACCGTTATGGAAAAGGACACAAGGGAAATGTGGAAACCCTTGTAAAAGATGGAGAGTCTCTAGGTTTCCCTGTTTCTGTGGTCAGCGCGATTGTTCTAGATGGAGAGCCTGTTTCAAGCACACGAATCAGAAACCTTATCAGCTCAGGCTCTGTAGAGGAAGCGGCGCGGCTATTAGGAAGAAATTACAGCCTGACAGGTATTGTAACTCAAGGAGAAGGACGAGGAAGAAACCTTGGATTTCCAACAGCCAATCTGCATATCAACTATCGAAAACTGCTCCCAAAGATCGGAATTTATGCTGGAACTGCTAAAATCAAAGAAGAGACTCCTGAAAGTAACACTTATAAAAATCAAGAATGGATGGTTGCCATCAGTATCGGGAAACGTCCTACTTTCAACGGGAAACAAATTGTCGTAGAAGCGCATTTGTTAAACTACAGCGGAAATCTATACGGAAAAAAAATAGAAGTGGAGCTTTTTAAACGGATTCGAGATGAAGAAAAATTTTCTTCTCCTGAAGCTCTTACAAAAAAAATGGAAGAGGATGTGGCTTTAGTTAGAGATTTCTTGGGGCTGCACGATTCCGAAAAACGCTGCTGAATTTTTATCTTTCCTTTCTACCGCCGCCAAGCAGAATTGCCTTTCTCGCGCTTCCACCCGATTCCCGCAGCAGAACCTCCGCTTTTTTCTCGCTGACGCGCAGTTCTTCCATTATGAGCCCCTTAGCTCTTTCCCAGAGTTTCTGACTCTTGGGAATCAGATCTATCATTCGATTGCCTTTCACCTTTCCAAGGCGAATCATGATTCCAGTTGAAATCATGTTTAAAATCAATTTTTGAGCTGTCCCGCATTTTAATCGGGTAGATCCAGCAACAACCTCAGGTCCGACATTAACCGCAAAACGACATTCGCAGAATTTGAGCAGCCTGGCATCAGCATTACAGGTCATTCCAGCAGTCAGCCCACCTATTTTTTGAGCATATTTTAATGCTCCAATGACATAAGGGGTTCTTCCGCTGGCAGACAGCCCTACGACAGAATCCACTTTAGAAAATCTCACTTTTTTCAATGTCTCTTCCCCCGCTTTTTCATCATCCTCTGCTTTTTCTACAGCCTGAAAAACAGCTTGAAATCCTCCCGCAATAATCCCTTGAACTAAATCAGGAGAAGTTCCAAAAGTTGGAGGGCATTCTGAAGCATCTAAAATGCCAAGCCTCCCACTGGTTCCAGCGCCTACATAGAAGAGTCTGCCTCCCTGTTCTATCCGTTGAACCGCAGATTCGATAAACCGAGTGATTTCGGGGAGAACAAAAGAGACAGCCCTGGGAACTTTTGAATCTTCATGGTTCATGATTTTCAAAATTTTAGAAGTTGATAAAGAATCCAGGTCCCTGGTTCCAGGATTCGATCTTTCGGTAATTAAAGTCTGGATATTTTCTTTCATTTCCAAGGCTAAGTGAAAAACCAGGCGCGATCATCCAAAAAAGGAGTTTTAGAATCAGCCGCTCCACTGGAGGATGGCTTTTTCAAAACTAAATGATTCTCTCTTTTTACTAGAAAAACAGCTTGAACATGTCCCTTTGCAACAGCCGAATCAGTTTTTAGATGATAGACCAGATGATCGCAAACGAGATGGTTTTGAGGAGGGCGAAACAAAGAAACATGCCCATCCATAATCAATGTTTCTAATCTTTTATCGAATACTGCGCGATCACCGCTGGCCTTTCTGCCATTCTGGGTCAGAACAACACTGCCTTCTGCTGTCGCGACTTTTTTGCCCCATTTATATTTCAACTCGTCAGAAGTCATGATGATAGGGCTGCTCACTGTTCCCTTTTTCTTTTTCGGGTAATAAACCAGAACGACATGTCCGTAAACAAACAATGTTTTTTTAGGATAATAAACATGCAGTTTTTCACCCGTAATATACCCATGAGGACTTTTCATTTTTAGATCCCCGTAAGCAGTGGCTTCTTGTGTTCTCAAATAATAAGTCGCATGGCTGCAGGTTAAAATCATTTTTCCCTGCCAGATGACAACATGTCCTTCCAGATGCATAATTTTAGTTTTATCATCGTATTCCAACTGATCGGCTTTTTGATGCACCACACGAAATTTTTTTTCAGCAAAAACGACAAAAGTCAGACTTAAAATCAGCAGACAGCTCAGAAAAAACCCTTTCCAATTCACACAAAAGGATTCTAAAAAATCAAGGTTTATCCTGGTTCTTCCAGTCTCCAATAGTCAGAATACCTGTCTCAAAATCAACTCCTACTGAAGGAATTTCGCAAAACTCCAAGAACAAAGAAAACTCAACAAAACACAAACCTTAACCATAGGAGGCGGGCATGGGATGGCTCTTCATAATCATAATCTTAGGCATTGATTTTCTCATTTCAATTTGGAACTCTTATCAAAGCGGCTTGATCCTGGGGCTCATGGAAAGGCACGAAATTCCTGAAGTCACGTTTGAAAAAGTTTGCGCCTATTCAGGACTTGGAGAAGCTTATGCGGGATTAACTTATGTTTTGATCATTCTGATTGGGTATATCGCCCTCCAACTCCAAAAAATTAGTGCTCAAACCTTCCAGGTTCTGCTGGCATTAAACTTTGTTGTATTTGGGTTTTTAATTATCGGATTTGGAGTCATGATTACAGTCCAATCCATCATTATTGCTTATAAAGAGAGAACATTCAAAAGTATTTTTATAGCTCTTTACAATACTTTTGCTGAAGTCTGGGATATTGCCAATTATATCGAAGGATTCAAGCAGGCAACAGCAATTTTAAGAGGAAGCAGAAGTTCTGAAAAAGGCTGGGGTGGAGGCAGCAGAAAAAATGAGGGACAGGGGGCCGTTCTTATTATTGTGATCATTGCCATGCTGCTTGCCTTTTTTATTGTGCATGCAGCCTATGAACACGGAAAGAAAAAAGCTCTGACAGTTGCTATTTAAAGACAACCTGACTCTTTTAAAAGATCGGTTAATGAGCTTTTTTTTATCCGACTTTCTGTGCTTGCCCTGCTGATAGAGTTTCCTGTGATGCCATAGAGGAATGCGCCTGGATCCTTTATGGTTCAGTTTTCTCAAGCGTCTGTATGAGTTTCTATTTTTTCTCACAGGCATTCCACTTGATCTTTTATTCCAAGTCTTATAAAAATGCGTGTTTTTTATGAGCTGATGAAAAATCGGAAATTGATTTGCAGGAGGGATCCCTTTTCTCATCAATTGAACAACAGCAGTTGTATGATATTTCAAAAATAACCCAAACCTTCTGTTAAATTGCAGATTCGCTTTCCACCAGGGATTTTGAATCTTCTTAAGATTAAACACCTGCGGCTTGGGTGGAAGCATCCCCTCTTCCACGCCAGCCACATAATGTCCAGGAAGAAGCCTGACCATCTTTTCTTTATTCCCAGCCAGCACCACTCCCTTAAAAACATAAACTGATGAATTTCTCTTCCCAACCCTTACTTCAAACTCAGTCCCATGAGCCACTGCCACAGCATTGGGCGACTGGACCTCAAAATTAAAAGGCTTTTTTAAAAAATGAGAAACCTTCACCCAGATTTTCCCCAAAGACATCCAAACAGAATGAGAACCTTTAACTTTAAAAATACTATTTTGACCAATCGTCAATCGATTCATCTGAGGATACTCCAATAACACAATATTTGAACCCGTGTAAGCCTTCAATACCTCACCAGGCAGAAGCTCTTTCCCCTCTAACTTTCTCCCTAATCCATTAAATAAAACAGCTCCTTTAGAATTTAACAAAATACAGGGTCCGCTTCCAGCCAGGACATAATATCCTGAACGAGAAGCAGAAAACCCTGGCAGAAAACTGATTCCCATCCACAGGACTAATAAAAATTTAGCGGCGCTTTTCATTTTCATACCTCTAAGTATATCATAATTACACGTTTTTAAAAAGTGATTTAAATCACAACTTCGCTCAAATCACAATTGGCTTAAATTCAATCACTGACTTTCCATTAAATTTTACTTTTGTGATCCGCGCAGCGCATAACTCACCACACTCACCTCTAAGAGGCAGGCTCAGCCTGCCTCTTTTTTTGAAGGTTATAACAGCTTTTCCAACTCATGAATTTGAAGAATTTGAATCCCATCGCGATTTATCTTCAACACTCTCTTTTCTTCCAGATTCAATATTACTCTGCTGACTGTTTCTCGAGCTGAACCAATCATGTTTGCCAATTCTTGATGAGTAAATTTTATTCCAATTTGTTTTTTCGAGAGATCTAAAATCTTTTTTGCGACTCTGCCCTGAACATCTTTGAAAACTAGAGAATGCACCTGTTCTGTCAATCTTCTCACCATTTCTGTAGTCGTTTTTAAAATTCTAAGAGCCGCCTGAGGATATTCAGTCAAAAAATTTTGAAACGATTCTTTACGTAAAGAATATAAAATAGAACTCCCGACTGTTCTTGCAGATGCTGAGCGAGGAAGATCATCTAAAAGAGAAAGCTCCCCAAAAAACTGAGGGGGCTCTAAAAAAGTTAATGTTACTTCCCGCCCTTCAGGTGAACTTAAGAAAATTTTTACCTTTCCTTTTGCCACAATAAAAAACTCTTTCCCTGGTTCGCCTTCCAAAAAAATACAGGTATTCCTTTTCAATTCATTTCTTTTCAACTTTTCGAAAAGAGCTTCAAGGCGAGAATCTGGAAGCTCGGAAAAAATGGGAATTGTTTTTAGAATCCTGAAATCGAACTCTTTTTTATCGGTTAAATGTTTCAAGGACACACCCTACTCTTGATTATTAGCGATTAATTTATGATTTCGAGCCTGGATCCTCCTTCCCTTTTATTTCCTCGCCGTGATCAACATCACAGAAATTTCTTTTCACTCATGATAAGATAAGCCATAAACAATTTAATTAAAGTCAGAGGTCAAAGTTAGCCATGAAAAGTAAACTTTTAACAATCTTCTTGATTGCAATCCTTGTGGGAGGAACAACGCTCCAGAGCAGAGCTGATGTTTCTATCAATTTCAATTTTTTCTACAACAACCTGGCTCCACAAGGAAGATGGGTTTTTGTGCCCAACTATGGGGAAGTCTGGTCTCCACTGCATGTAAGTTTTTCTTGGCGCCCTTATTCTAATGGGCGCTGGGTCTGGACCAATGATGGATGGATGTGGATCTCATACAGCCCCTGGGGAACCATTACAGACCATTATGGGAGATGGGTCTATGAAGCTAATTATGGGTGGCTGTGGATTCCAGGGGCTGTATGGGCGCCTGCATGGGTCACCTGGTATGTTGGTCCCTCCTATGTTGGATGGGCTCCTCTCCCACCATATGCTTATATTCGAATTGTGCCAAGATACTGTGTTTTCGTTCCATTTCACGCTTTTCTCTCAGTCAATCTCTACCATTATTATGTTCCAGTGGTTCGCAATGTAACAATCATCCATTACACAACCCACATCACCAATATTGCTGTAATTCACAACGTTATCATTAATCGCGGTCCTAATGTAAACCTGGTGGAAAGGAGAACTCATGTCTTTGTTCATCCCCTAAGACTCGTCTCAACAAATAGAATCTCTTATGAAGCTCAGCGTGGAACCCGAATTTATGTTTACCGCCCCCATGTTGCTGCAGCAGCGAGATTTCGAACCCCTCTTTTGAAAATAGAAGCTGAAAAAGGTGTTGTTCAAGTAGGTAGAAAGAGGCTGTTTTTGAATAATGAGGCTGCTAAACAGCATCCATATCATTCTTTTCATGCAAAACCACGATATTTGAGACCCAGACCTCATCCACAAAAACACAGAGGAAGAAGAATAAAATTCCATTTTCGAAAGGAGGTGAAATAAATGAAAAAAGAATGGAGAACTGCTGCTTTTATCTTTATGATCTTAGGCGCTTTTTTAATGGGCATGTTGGTCAGCCCAAAAATTTCAGGAGCTGCTTTCCGTTACCCCAATATTCATAAATTAAGAGTCTCTGCTAAAAAAGCCCATGCTTCTTTTAACTGGGCGCGGTCTGCTGCACCTGTTTTTGGAGGTCACAGAGCACAGGCTATGTCCCTGCTGCAGCAGGCAATTTCTCAACTGCATCAAGGGATTATTTATAGAAAAAGTCACCTTAAATAAAGTTCTTTAAAAATCTGCTGTTCAGAGAGCCTTCAGGCTCTCGTTTTTTTTTGCTGAACCCCTTTATTCACACTTCATCTCATCAAAATAAATGGCAAGATTTATATTCCAAACGTCTCTGAGAGCATTTAAACCTTCCTAACGTCGATGACGTTTATAAAAAGGTTTATGCGGATGACGCGGTTTACAGCAGAGTGGCCCTTTCCCCTTCTGTCCCTGCAGTCGACCGCGCAAGCCTCTGGCTTTTCGCAGTAGTTTCCCTTTCCATCTTGCTTTTAATCTCCTAAAAAAGGTCTGTCTCCTAACATAAAAACGGAAGATCTTAAATTGTCTTGATAATGGAACCCCTCTTTTTATCCGCTTAAAAATATCAGCTCTGTGTTCTCTCAAAAAATACGAAAACTTCCGATTGAATCGCAGATTGGCTCTCCACCATGGATTTCTGATCTCTTTCAAATTAAAAGGATGAGGAGCTTCTGGTACCAACCTTTCCTTAATACCGGAAACATAATATCCAGGCAGCACTTTAATCATCTTCACTTTATTTCCAACCTGAACTACTCCTCTAAAAACATGAACTCCTGAACCTTTATTCCCTGTGCTTACTTCAAATTCTGTGCCATGAGCCACTGCAATCGCATTAGGAGACTCTACTTCAAAATTAAAAGGCTTCTTTAAAAAATGTGAAACCTTTACCCAAATACTTCCTAATGACATCCATACTGAATGCGAATTGTTGATCTTGAAAATACTGTCCTGCCCAACTGTCATCCTCAACATCTGTGGATACTCCAGCAGCACGACATTTGCATTCATGTAAGTCTTCAATACTTCTCCTGGGAATAACTCTCTGCCCTCCAGGTTTTTGCCTTGTCCATTAAACAAAATCTGATGTCCCGAACTTAATAAAATACAATGTCCACTGGCGGCCAGCGCATAATAACCTGAACGAGGCGAAGAAAAACCCGGCAGAAAACTTAACCCCATCATCAAAACAAGAAGAAATTTAGTCGCTTTTTTTATGCTCATCTAAGCACCTGCCTCCAGAATAACTGCATGATAAAATCTACAGATATTTAACAACAATACTTATCTCTAAGGCTTGAAAAATCCTGTCTATTGCAGTTTTCTTATAAAGCTTTTTTAGGAGAATATACCTGGACAGGTTCTACTTTCCCTTTGATGATTTGATTTGGATGTTCAACCCATTCAAAGTACTTCTCTGTCTCTAGAAAAGTCTGTTTATCAACTGCAATCGCGTCTCCAAACCCTTTCCCTACACCTTGCAGTCTTGAAGCCAAATTAACTGGATCACCAATGGCAGTCGGCTGCAGTTTTCTGGATGTCCCAAGATAACCCCACATGACTCTCCCTGAAGCAATTCCAATTCCAGCATCAATAGAATATTTTTCAAACTCATGTTTCATGGACAAAGCGACAAGGACAGCAGATTGAGAAGGGTTAGAAATAGGATGAGGAGTTGATCGATCATCTGAAAATAAAATCAACACCCCATCTCCCTGCCAATCACAAACAATTCCACCATAAGGAACAGCCAAGTCTTCAACCTTTTGATGAAACTGCTGCAGGGATTCAAAAGTTGCTGCCAGAGATTCTTTTTCGGTTTTAGCGGTATAACCTGCCATATCCACAAACATGGCAGTTCCAAAAACTTCTTTACCACCCGCTCTAATTTCTCGAAACTCCAAATCCTGAGCCATTTTTTCAGGAAGAAAAATCCTGAGAGATCTCCCCAATCTCAACCTATCCGTCAAAATGCAGCCCGAATAAAAAACAGCTGAAGAGATGAGCAAATCTGCTGGTCCAATGAAATCATAATCACGCAAAAATAAATAATAAAAAAATAAAACTGCAAAGATTAAAACGAAAAGCGAAAATACACCCCCTTTTATAATGCCAAACCGCAGCAAGAGTAAAAGAAAAGAAAGAAGAAATAGGATAGAAATAAAAATTCCGAGGACAGATTCATGAGTAATAAAAGCCCCTGTTAAAATGGTATTCAAGGCATATCCTAAAATTTCACCACCAGGAACTTTATCCTGAATCTCCCTTCCTTTTGACAGAGGAGTAAAATGGGTATCTGAGGCAGCGGCAGAAGAATAAAGAAGAATAATTTTTTTCTTAAATCTTGCGGGAGGCACTTTCCCTTCTAAAACCGAGCTGAGGGGAATCGTAATTTTTGAAAGATTAATTCTGTAAAAAATAAACATATCGGATCTCCGAGTTGCGTCAGGAATTTTAAGAGCTCTCCAAATGACAGAATAGTCCTGTCGATCATGGAAAGGTACATCAGGAGAAAACTTCAATCGAGAAACAAACTCCTTATCTTTCCGAACCCACCAGTCAAATCGCCCATCTCTCTTAAAAACAGGTTTTATTTTTTTCAGATATCCATGATATGCTCCAACAAGAATCAAAGGGAGAGAAGGGATTGGCTCTGATTTTGTTGGATACAAAAGAGAAATTCTTCTGACTCTCCCATCTGGATCCATGATAACCCCAATAAAACCAAATCCGCAGTTTATTTGAGTTAGCGACTTTAAAGGGGGCTGAAGGGTTCCATTTTCATTCAAAGAAACAGCAAAAAAAAGATTCCCAAAATGATTCACAATATGCAGAAATTTGTGAAAAACTCTTTTGGAAATTAAAGATGCTGCCTGAAAAAGAATATCAAAACCAATGGCTGCAGGTTTCCCTTTTTCAACAGTTTGGACGAATTTCAAATAAACTTTCGGGGGAAATGGCCATGGTCCGTATTTCTGCACACTGAAACGATTGATTTTAACAAGCAGAAGATGTTTGGAAACTTGCACAGGATTTAGATGTCTTATTTCAAAATCATAAAATTTCCAGTTTAATTTTTCAAAAAAAAATGGATGCCAAAAAATTAAAAAAGAGGCTGCGGCAAAAAAGAATATATACCCATACTCTCTTTTCACCGTATATTTACCTCCATTGAATTTCATTTCCTGGAATTGTGACAGAAGTCCTTTACTAGGTCAGCCTTTTTAGCTATACTTTGGGCAGAGGTGAATAAAATGATGATTCGTTGGAAACGGTTTTTTTCAACTTTAATTTTACTGTCTTTCTTGTTTACACCTTTACTTGTGTCTGCTCAACAAACCCAAAACAATGGGGAACAATCCCAAAATTTCAGCATTTATATCAATGGAAACAGCTATCCAGGATCCTATTTTGTGACAAAACACGACTTGTATGTTGGATTAACCTCTTTTGAAAATGCCCTGGGTATTCCAAGTAATTACAACTTTCCCCCTCAAATCGAGTGGCAGAACAGTGGAAAAACTTATATTTCCCTTGAAGGCGCCGCTGAAAATTTAGGAATGAATCTTGACATTAATTGGGGGACAGGAGTGGTGAATTTAACGAATTCTAACCCTTCAAATTCCAACAACAACTCATCAGGCAGTTCAGAAAACAGTTCGCAATCATCTGAAACAGGATCATTGGGAGGGCCAATCAACAATTATTATAATTATTATGGAACCGGGGGCTCTCTCTACAATGCCTATTCCTCTTGGAATTATGCCCTTGCTCCAGCGCCATCCTTCTATTCAACTGCTTATTTAACAGTTCCTGGATTCAATTATACACAGTGCAACAACATCCTTTCCTGGCAGTTCTGGTTTGCCTGGGAATGTAATCCTTCCACATACGGGTATTATGGGAATTACACACCTGGTTATGATGCGAACTACTACAACAGCTATAATGATTACGCCTATCAGCAGCCATCAGTAGATGTTTATGTCAACTCCACTTCCTCTTCGATTATTTCTACTGATCCGGCTCCTCAACCAGCCCCAATCCTACCCCCAACTGCATCCCAGCCGCCAGTGCCTGGTGCCAATCCTCCGCTGAATCAGCCTGTTTCTCGAAAAATTACGCTCCCTGTTCATCAAAGGATTTTCAATAATCCAAATCGCTCAATGCCCGCTTTTCCTTCCAGACCTGTCTTCCACCCAGGACCTTCCAGCCCTGTCTTCCACCCAGGACCTTCCAGCCCTGTCTTCCACCCAGGACCCTCCAGACCTACCTTCAGACCTGCACCCTCCAGACCTACCTTCAGACCTGCACCCTCCAGACCTACCTTCAGACCTGCACCCTCCAGACCTACCTTCAGAC
>JAJYZB010000005.1 GCA_021800275.1 bacterium | reverse complement strand
CTGTTTCGTTGAGCACCACTGAAAGAAATATGCTTGCATCTCCTGTAATTTCCATAATATAATTGTACAATAGACATAGAAATTTTTCAACATTATTAATCAAATCACAGCGGTGAAGAATGAAGGGGATGGAACCCGCATGAGAAGTGGAAATGAAAGTTTTCTTTCAAAGACAGCATTAGAACTGTCCCTGCAGTTCATTCACAAAAAACTGAATCAGCAGATCCGACATCATTCTGTTGAACATGCCTTAAACGCTGAAATAGAGGATGGTCAATGATTTGCTTTTCTAATGGATCTTCTGTCAACAGCCCTCGGGGAATATCAGCAGCAGTTATCTAGCATGTTTCTCCCAATGTTTGAAGGGAAATGGTTGCTGCCCTGCGAACACTAGCTTATGTTCCAGAGACTTTGCGAGTTAAGTCTCCTTTTTCCATAAAAAAAATTGTGGGAGATATTGAAACGAATATTATGAAGAAAGGCTACCATGCTCTCGGGTTCGACAAGCTAAACAAATTTATCGACTTAACAAAGCTTTTTGAGACGAAGACCGAACAGAAATCGTCCAGAGCAAAGGTCGTTCACTCAGTATATGTACGGCTTATCAAAAAGGTCTAACACTTTGTTCCAGGTCACATTTGCAGGTGTGCCGTGGTAAGACGACCAACGTTGGGTCTATAAATTACCAAAGGAGTTTTTTATGTCTTCGTCTAGCTTTGCTGAAACTCCAGCCCCCCCCTATTACGCCGTTATTTTTACATCGCGTCATACAGACATGGACAATGGTTATTCAAAAATGGCCGACAGAATGGCAGCCTTGGCTTCACAACAACCTGGCTATCTAGGGGCTGAAAGCGTTCGGGGGGCTGATGGAGTGGGAATCACGGTTTCCTACTGGAAAGATGAGGAATCCATCCGCCACTGGAGAGAGAACGTTGAACACAAAGTCGCGCAAGAATCAGGCAAGCGTATCTGGTATCAGAACTATATAGTTAGAGTTTCCAAAGTTGAACGAGCCTATGGGAAATAGACCCAACTTGTCTTTCAGCACGGACTTCACTGCAAGCCGAATGAAAGCACATCTCCGATGGAGGATTCAGCATTCAGTTCTAAAAGATAAAGATATATGATCACAGTCATTCCTTCCTTAACATTCCCTCTTCGATTTTTAGATTTTCTCGGTTTTGAAGCACATATTCGAAACATGAGAAAAGCGCGAAATCTCCCTGCAGCAGAAACAGAAACATTCTTAGCTCTCTGGAGAAAAGAGCCTGCTTATTTCGAACTAGCTCTTTCAAAAAGGCAAATCTATGTGCAGGATCAACCTGTTTCAATTCCTTCTTTTGTTGAGAAACCTGACTATGAATTTGAAATCGGATGTTTACTCAACAAGAATGCAGTCCTCAATATGAGTGAACAAGAAGCTGAAAAATTCTTTAAAGAATGCTGTGACTTAACCATTTTAAATGATCTTTCAGCAAGAGATTTTCAGGAAAAAGACCGAATTTTGGGAATGAGTGTTTCCAGGAGCAAAGGAATTTTAGGAAAAGCGATTGGACCTGTATTTTTGCCAGCCAAAAATATGGATATCTACAACCTAAAATTAACTTTAAAAATCAATCATGAGATTCGATCCCAAACAACTTACAGCACCTGTTTTTGGACGTTCCCTAAAATCATTCACTCCTTGTCCCATCAAAATATTCTTCTAGAGGCGGGAACCCTTTTAGGATCAGGGACTATTGGAGGAGGATCAATTGCAGAACACGGAGGAAAATACCCTTGGCTTAAAAACGAAGACCTCATTGAAATGGAAGCAGATGGGATCGGAATTTTAAGAAATACAATTCTAAGACCTGATCCCTGATTATGTCTGCTACTGAACAAGTAAAAAAGCGCGAAAATTCAGGTCTGACCAGAATTTTTTTCTTAAGCATTCTGGCTGTTCTTCTAGGACTAGCAGCAGGAGTAGTGGCTTTCTCCTTTTACCATTTAATTTATTTTTTCACCAATCTTTTCTTCTTTGGAAGGTTGAGCTTTGCTCTGTCTAATCCAGCGCAAAATCATCTAGGACTGTGGGTGATTGTAATCCCTGTAGTTGGAGCTTTAATCATTGGACTCATGATTCAGTACGGCTCCAAAAAAATTATTGGACATGGAATTCCTGAAGCCATGGAAGCAGTCCTTTACGCAAAAAGTCGAATTGAACCAAGGGTTGCTGTTTTAAAGCCGATTTCTGCTGCTCTTGCCATTGGAACAGGAGGCCCTTTTGGAGCAGAAGGTCCGATCATTCAAACTGGTGGAGCTGTAGGTTCTTTAGTAGGACAGCTCTTAACCACAACTCCGCCAGAGAGAAAAGTGCTTTTAGCTTGTGGGGCAGGGGCAGGAATGGCAGCCACGTTCAATACTCCAATTGCTGGAGTCATTTTAGCGATTGAACTTCTTTTATTTGAATTTAAACCCCGATCTTTTATCCCTCTTGTCATCTCCTGTGCAGCAGCCACTCTGGTGAGGTTTAAACTGATCGGAACCACCCCTTTATTCCACACTCCTCCTTTTCAATTTCATCTTTTTAAAGAATGGCCCTTTTATCTTCTGTTAGGGATTTTATGTGGAACCGCTGCTCTTGGATTCACCCGTTCTCTTTACTGGTTTGAAGATTTATTTGATAAATTTAAATTAGGATTTATTTTATCTCCTGCTGTTGGGGCTTTAGGATTAGGAATTATCGCTTATTTTGTTCCTCGTGTATTAGGGGTTGGATACAACACGATTGTCGATATTTTAAACAGTCATTTTGTTCTCAGCATCCTCCTCATTATTTTTTTAATGAAAGCCCTGGCAATGCTGATCTCTTTAGGATCAGGCACATCAGGAGGACTGTTAGCCCCTATGTTTATGAGCAGTGCTGCCATGGGAGGAGCTTTTGCCTTAATCCTGAACCACTTCTTCCCTACCCTTCACCTGGAGCCAGGAATCTTCGCTTTAACAGCAATGGGAGCAGTTTTTGGATCGGCAGCCAGATGTCCTTTTGCTTTTATTGTTTTTCCTATGGAAGTGACCGGTGATTTTCATACGATTCTTCCCCTTATGATAGTCTGCATTATGAGTTATCTCACTTCTATCTGCTTTATGAAAGACTCCATCATGACAGAAAAAATCGCCAGAAGAGGATTAAAAGTTCCACAAGAATATGACATCAATCCTCTGGAATATACAAAAGTATCAGATGTTATGGATCCCAATCCTTCAACTGTTGCTTCTGAGATAACCCTTTCTGAAATGGCAGAACAATTGAGCAGCGGTGAACTCGGACTCTCTAAGCATCAAGCGTTTCCAGTTTTAAATTCTGAAAAAAAATTGGTTGGGATTATCACTCGATGGGATCTTATAAAAGCTTTAAAAGAAGATAGAGAAGGGAAAAAGAAAGTTCAAGATGCTGCCAGCAGAAACTTGATCACCGCTTATCCAGATGAATATGTTGGAGAAGTTCTTTCTCGAATGATCGAAAAAAAAGTAGGCAGAGTCCCAGTCATTAAAAAAGAAAATCCTGATGTTTTAATAGGGTATCTTGGGAGAAATGAAATTTTGGCAGCGATTAACAAAAAATTGCTGGGAGAACTTAATCATGAACCCGGAGAATTTTCTCAATTGACTGATAAAATTCGAAAACGTCTGCAGTCAAAAATAAAAAAAATGGATCTTCGCAAATTGTGAGTCTTTCAGAGGTTTTTATCATTTCTGCAGTTAGAACCCCAATTGGAAAATTAAATGGGGTTCTTTCCCCTTTCTCTGCGGTGCAGCTCGGAGTTCTTGCGGCAAAAGAAGCGATTGCAAAAAGCAGAATTCCTGCTGCTGAAATCGATCTTTCTATTTTCGGAAATGCTAGACAGGCAGGAAATGGACCCAACGTGGCTAGACAAATCTCTGTAGGAGCAGGGGTCCCTGTCGAAAAACCAGCTTATACCGTCAATATGGCTTGTGCTTCAGGACTGCAGGCTGTGATCAGCGCTTATCAAGAAATTCTTCTTGGAAATGCTGAAATCGTTTTAGCAGGAGGAGCCGAGAGCATGACCCATGTCCCTTATCTTCTTCCTAAAATGAGACAGGGATACCGTTCAGGTCATCAAGAGATCCTGGATGCAAATTTCCAGGATGGATTTATGTGCCCTCTTTGTGGAGAATTGATGGGGAAAACAGCAGAAAATCTGGCTGAGAAATATCGTATTACACGAGAAGAACAGGATGCTTATGCTTTAGAATCCCAAACTCGTTGTGAAAAAGCTCAAAAAGTTGGAAGGTTTAAAGATGAAATTCTCCCTCTTAAAATTCAAACTAAATTAGGAGAAGAAGTCATCCTGCAGGATGAACATCCAAGACCTGGAACCACCCTTGAATCTTTATCCAAACTTCCTCCTATATTCAAGAAAAATGGAACTGTTCATGCAGGAAACTCCTCAGGGGTAACAGATGGAGCCAGCGCCCTTCTCCTGGCTTCAGAAAAAAAAATAAAAAGTCTGGGGTTAACTCCTTTAGTTAAAATCATAGGCGCCTCATCCTGCGGCGTAGATCCTGCTTATATGGGAATTGGACCAGTCCCATCTGTAAAAAAACTTCTAGCAAAAACAGGAATCAAACTGGAAAACATTTCTTTGATTGAACTGAATGAAGCATTTGCCGCTCAAGTATTAGCCTGCCAGAAAGAACTTGAGTTAGATTTAACTCGAGTCAATGTGAATGGAGGGGCGATTGCTTTAGGACATCCTATTGGCTGCACAGGGACTAGAATTGTGACCACTTTAATTCATGAAATGCAGAAGCAGAAAATGGAAAAAGGGCTAGCCACTTTATGTGTCAGTGGAGGCTTAGGAGTTTCACTGCTTTTAGAAAGAAGCTGAAACTCAGTATCCTAAAGCCCATTAACCCGAACTGAAAAAATGCAAGTGTCGCTTATGCCTCAGACAAAAACTTTATAAGATTCGAACCCCTGTTTTTATAATTTCTGAGATAGAAGGATTGCTCTTGTTAAATTCATGGATAGTGTAAGGATGTGGTTCAATCTTAAAGTCTATTTTTCTAGCTATTTTCATCAATAAAAAAGTAAAATCAAAACTGTCACCAATAAATTTATCTGTTATAAGCGCCAAATCAATGTCGCTCCATTTGTCAGGAACCCCTTTGGAATAAGATCCATACAAATAAGAACTAATGAACAGATTTACTCAATATAACCTCCCTTTTCAGCAGGCTGTGCTGCCAGAAAGCAGTAGCCAGTTCTTTACTGTGAGGAAACTTGGACATACAACCTTTTTCCCATCCATTGGAGTTAGAGGATCATCAGTTAAAAGTTTCTATAAAATCCCTTCTTCCTCTTCAAAAAAACAAACAGGAGTTCCCTTTTTTATTTTATACAGCTTTCTGATTCTGGACGGTATGACTACCTCTGCAGACAGCCCTATCTATGGCAGCGAGGTTTAAGAGAAAAGTTTAGAAGGTACTAAGCCGTCAATGTTAAAAAATTTGATTGTGCGATTTTTTTCTTTTGCCTTGATCCTTCTATTCCTCTGGACTCTTTTCTTTTCTACGGAAAGCTTTGCGGTTTCACCTGCTGCTGGGCTAAAGCCTGTCATTTGGCTAATCAATGCATCTGCTTTACTTCGTTTAAAAAAAGTTCCAGGAGCTTCTTCCTTAGTAAAGCTTGCTTTTGATCATTCTCATACCATTGTCATTATTGGGAAACACTCTCCTCTTTTTTTAAAACGATGGAAATGCCAGTGGGCGCTCAGTTTTCCCAGTTACCACTCCTTCAGCAGTCGAATGAGAGAAGAGGGGATCTCACCCAGGGTGAAGTTTATTCTACTGGATCAGGAGTCATGGCGATTTACGCCGAAAAAAGAAAAATTAAATCCTTCCATATATGTTAAAAAAGCAGTTATGCTGGCTCACCAGTTTGGATTAAAATTAGCTGCAGCTCCTGCAGTGGATCTGGTGAATTCGGAGCTGCGGAAGATTCGAAGGTTTCATTTATCTAGATACTCTGCTTTTCTCAATCTTAAAATCCCGAAAAAAGTCGGTTCTTATGCAGATCTGTATGAAATTCAAGCTCAGGGAAGCGAAATGGATCCTGAATTGTATCGCTCTTTTGTTGAGAGAGCGTCGCAGCAGGCGCGTCAATCAAATCAGAATCTGATTGTGTTAGCAGGATTGAGCACAAATCCCAATGGGCAGAAAGTGACTGCTGAAATGCTGTATCAAGATTTTAAAGCCGTTAAAAGTGATGTGAATGGATACTGGCTGAATGTGCCTGCTGGAGGTCCATGGTGTCCCAGATGTGGGAAGCCTGATCTAAAAGTTGGAATTGATTTTATAAAACAAGTAATCGAAAAAATCCGCCCTACACATTTAAAATGAAGCAGATTTGAGAAATGGATCTCTCCATTAGACCCAGCTTTGATGTTCATGACCAAACCTAAACAGCATTTCTGCAAGACTTCAACACTCCAGCTAATATATTAAAGGTTTTTTCCGCAGCAAACTCGAAAATCACCTTGAAATAAGCATGAAAAAACACCTACAAAATCTTGGTGATAAAATTCAAAAATTAACATGATTAACATCAAGCGGGTTTACGAAAAAAAATCTCTCTCTGATGGATACAGAGTTTTCATTGACAGACTGTGGCCAAGAGGAATTAAAAAAGAAGAGGCACAGTTTGATTTATGGATAAAAGAGATCGCTCCTAGTGATGAGCTGCGAAAATGGTTTTCTCATGATCCTGAAAAATGGAATGAATTTAAGAAAAAATACCTTGAAGAACTGAAAAGCATGAAAAAGGAAGTGCAGATAATTGTAGAAGCCCTCCAAAAACACAAAACGGTAACCCTGGTTTATGGGGCTAAAGATGAAGAACACAACAATGCTGTGGTTTTAAAAGAATATATGGATAAACTGAAATAAAGGAGATTGCATGGCTGCCACTTACCAGGTAAAACTCATTGATAAAAGAGAATTAGCGCGCGAAACTTTCGGCTTTTATTTCGAAAAACCTGAAGGGTTCCACTATAAATCAGGACAAACCCTGCGCCTGACTCTACTTAACCCTCCTGAAACAGATGAACAAGGAAACACACGGATTTTCACTATTGCCAGCGCCCCTTACGAAAAAAACATTCTTACTGCAAGCCGACTGCGAGACACTGCATTTAAGCGAGTTCTGAAATCTCTCCCTCTAAACTCCAAGGTTGAAATCAGAGGACCTTATGGAGATTTTCTCCTCCATCAAGAAACAGCTAAACCTGCTGTTTTCCTGGCAGGTGGGATCGGAATTACACCTTTCAGAAGTATGCTGGTTCAAAATCTTGAGGAAAAACTTCCTTATTCATTTTTTCTTTTTTATTCTAATCGGAAACCCGAAGATGCTGCATTTCTGGAGGAATTTCACCTATTAAAAAACCAAATTAAAAAATTTACCTTTATTCCTATTATGACAACTGTTGATGGACATCTTAATGGAGACATGATAAAAAAACATTTAGGTGACCTAACATCCGCTGTTTATTATGTGGTCGGACCCCCAGCCATGGTCTCAGGAATGAGAGAGGTTCTGCAGTCCCTTGCAGTCCCCTCTGACCAGATTAAAATTGAGGAATTTGAAGGATATAGTTTAAAACCCGCTCCCCATTAAAAAGTTGTCCCTTTCAAATCTTATTTTTTAATGAATCAGGGGTCGCTGCGCTCTCCATTTTTGAAAAGTCAGCTAACTCATCTGTGTTTTTAATTGTGCTGGGAACCCCATAATTTGTTTTCCACCCAAAATTTCCAAAAAACGGAAGATTGAACGTATGGAGCCCCTGCTGCTGAAAGTTGACCGGCTGTTTTCTCAACAAGAGATCAAGAGCTGTTAATTCATCATATTCTTCCCCATTTTTCGTTTTTACAGGCTGAGCAGCTCCGTAAGCGCCCCCGCCTGCAAATCCAGCTGCTCCCCCGTACAGTGCAGCAACGAAAAAGCTGGCAAGATGAATTCCGAGGAGAGCTCCAATAGGACCACCAATCAAAGCCCCTGCAGCAGCGCCAGCAATACCAGCTTTTACTCCGCCTTTCCCAAAATCCTTAATTACAGCCTTTATAGTGGGCCATGTTTTCTTATCCGGCGAATAAAAACTCCAGGGATGATTCGTCATTTTTGCTTTTGCTGTAAAATAAGAAAGGCTCTGAGCGGCTTTTGCCACTTCACCACCAGTTTCTTTAGGGAAATCCTGGGTGTGCAGCTGATACAGCAGTTTTAAATAAGAAGCATTAGGAATAAAGATAGGCTTCCCATTATTCACTTCTCGAGAAAGAGTTTGAACTCCAAAATTAGCGCTGGATGCAGCTGCAGCAGCATTAGCAACAGCAGAAATCGGATTCACTAAAGAAGCCACGGACTGCAGCTCCCCTGCAGAAAAATTAATGCTCACAGTTCGCATGGGCACTAATTCAATCGGTTTCCCCTGCAGCAGTCTCTGATACGCCTCTTGATCAGAGATCGCTTTTCTTGAAGAGCCGTTTTCAGCAGGCTTGTAAGGGTGGTATGGAAAGCCGAGACGTCTCTCAACCTGTGTAAAAAAACCTAAATCTTTTGCAATTTCTTCTTTCGAAATATTTTGATAAGCGGGATCTTGTTTAAGATACTGATCAAGAGAAAGATCAGGATCGGTTTTTTCAGACCCATTTCTCTCGAAATCTTTACGAAAAACTGTCTTTATTTCATGAATTGCATCCATCTCTACTATTATAATCCACCCTTAAATGAATGTCAATAAAAAATTGTTAAATCTTTGTGGGTCCCCCACTAATCCAGGTTTGCGCAAACCTGCTCTCCACAGCAGCTGCGGATATTCTCTGTATTCATAAAAAACAGGTGGAACACGCACTCGAAACTCACAACCACAAAATTTTAATTTTATTTTCAATCTGCCAAAAATTGGTGAAGTTCATAGGCTGCCTCGTGCTGAGGAATCAAGATTTTAAACCAGACAACTGATTCATACGGTTTCGGACAATTACTTTTTGTTGAATGCGATAGTCGTCTAACTCTCCATAAGAATTTTTTAAATCTTCCAATTCCTTGAAAGAGCAGAGCGCTTGATATAATTATTTCACTATCCTGATGAGAAAGCTTTGAAAGCCAGACGATTCGCTCTTCCTGGGCAACAGCATTAGCGCATTAATGCCCTTCAATAAAAGCCTGAACTTCTTCTTTTGTCGGGAATTTCTGCATTTCTTAATTTTTTCTTCTCAGATCCAGAATAACCCTTCCCAACTATTTGTAGAGACTTCTTCTTGCATTTATCTATCAAGTGGCAGAGAACTTGAAAACGCTCTTGATCTGCATTACTTTCATTACTCTTGAGTTCTCTGTTTAAGCCGCTCGAAAAGCCAATCCAGAAAAAACTTCCCAAACTGCTGGTCATCTGTAATCCGCTTGTAAAATTTAAAGTTCGTGTCCACCATCTCCTGGAGACGGTCATTCACCACATAATCAAAAGTGAGCCGCGCGTTATCTGAGGTGTTCACCTTGATGCTGTCAGCAAGCGCTTGATCCCCTGCCAATCTTTCCTCAAGCTGCTGGATAAAAACCTTGTCTTCATTCGTGAAGTCAGTTCCGAATCTCTCGTTCAATTCACGGATGATCCTGGAAAGCGGTTCGATCTCTTCCACTGGGAAAACATGACGTCCATCGGCGCCAATAGGTTTCACTTCCTTCTGCCCTCTTTCCAGGGTTATTTTTCCCGTATGAGTTCGCTGGACCCGGTACGATTCTATGTTAATCTGTTCCTGGATGTCCCGTGGAAAATCATTTTGTTCCCTTGGATAATAGCGTTTCAAAAGTCTGGCAAACACATAAAGCTTCTCCAGGTCTGCATCAGTAAAGGTGAGAAGCTGGGATAAAAACGCGTAAAGGCGGACATAATCCGTAAGTTTTCCACGAAGATCCATGCGTTCTTCTTTTTGCAGCTGCTCCACCCTTTCCACAATTGGACGAAGAGCTGCGTAAAGCTTGTCCTGGCTTGTGTTGGGTATAAAATAAAGCTTCGCAAAATTTTCCATATCCTGCTGGCTAAAAACATGAAACTCTTTGAGTTGACGCTCAAGGTCATAGAGAAGGGCTGGATCAGTTTCCTCTGAAAGGAGTGTCTTTTCGTAGTAAGGCTCAAAGGCTTTTTGGATTTCATCCGCATCATTCACAAAATCAAGAACCATTGTTTCGATTTTTCCCGGATGAACTCTGTTCAATCTTGAGAGAGTTTGGACAGCGTTTAAGCCATTCAGCCTTTTGTCCACATACATGGTGTGAAGGAGGGGCTCGTCAAAACCAGTTTGAAACTTCTCAGCCACCACCATAAAACGATATTCAGGACGATGGAAGGTTCTGGCAGTTTGCGTTTCAGGAATCCGTTCCTGTGAGGTGCTGTTCATGCTTGTCTCGGTAAAGTTAACTCCACCATCCACAACCTTTCCCGAAAAAGCCACCAGTGATTTATACGGGTAGGCTTTTTCATGCAAGTAAGCATCAATGGCCAGCTTGCAGCGAACTGCGTGCAGGCGGGATCGGGTTACAATCATTGCCTTAGCCAGTCCACCAATTCTGCTTGAGACCTGATCATGAAAGTGCTCGACCATAATCTCGACCTTCTTGCGGATGGCGTGTTCATTTTTTTCTACGAAAGATTGAAGGATATAGCTTGCCTTATTCCGATCATAATGGGGATCGTCTTTTGCGGTTTTTAGAAGCCGCCAGTAAGTTCGGTAAGTGGTGTAATTCTCCAGAACATCCAGAATGAAACCTTCCTCAATTGCCTGCCTCATACTGTAAAGGCTGAAGGCTTCAAATTTGTTATCAGGCCGCTTAATGCCAAAAAGCTCCAGCGTTTTGGGCTTTGGCGTTGCTGTAAAGGCAAAATAACTGGTGTTAGCAGGCCGTCCTCTTTTTTTCATCTCCTCGACAATTCGATCTTCCAGATCCTCGATTTCTTCCTTGTCCTCCTTTTCGGCTTCTTCAAGACTTCCAGCCGAAAGAACTGCTTTCAAGCCTTTTGTGCTTTCTCCGGTTTGGGAAGAATGCGCTTCATCAATAATGACCGCAAAACGTTTCCCTGGAAGGGCTTGAATCTGGTCTGCAATTACCGGAAACTTTTGAAGAGTGCTTACGATAATGGTTTTACCTGCCTCCAGGGCTTCTTTAAGCTGACGGCTGGTCTTGTCAATGTTCTCGACAAGACCCTCGATTTGCTCAAATTGCTGGACATTGCGCTGAAGCTGGCGATCCAGAACCCTCCTGTCTGTGATTACAATAATGGAATCAAAAACGCGATTGTCTTTTGCGTCATGGAGGATGGAAAGCTGATGAGCCAGCCATGAAATAGAATTAGATTTTCCACTTCCAGCAGAATGTTGAATCAGATAGTGCTGGCCCACACCTTTAGCCTTAGCATCCCTGACCAGCCTTCTCACTGTGTCAAGCTGGTGGTATCTGGGAAAAAGCAGGTGCATTCCCCCGGTCTTTCTGCCATTCTCATCTTCGTCTTCCACTTCTTGAATGAAGTGCTGAATAAGATCCAAGATGCTGTCCCGTGCCAAAATTGATTCCCAAAGATAGGAAGTAGAGTAGCCATCCTGAGTTGGAGGAACTGGAGGATTGCCAGCCCCTCCATATTTTCCCTGGTTAAAAGGGAGAAATCTCGTCTTTGAACCTTCAAGCCGGGTTGCAATATAAATGAGATCCGGATCAACTGCAAAATGGGCAAGACAGCGGCGAAATTGAAGCAGAGGGTCTCTTGGATCCCGATCAAAGCGGTATTGACGGATGGCATCCTCTACCGTTTGTCCTGTCAGTGGATTCTTCAGTTCCCCGGTAAAAAGCGGGATGCCGTTCACAAAAAGAGCTAGATCAAGGCTTTTCTCGTGACGCTCACTGTAATGAAGCTGGCGGATGACTGAGAAAATATTTGCCTGATAAAGATACGCTAGATCTTTATTCAAGCTGCTGGCTGGTCTGAAGTAAAGGAGGCTGAACTTGCAGCCTGCATCCTTTATCCCCTTTCGGAGAACATCCAGTGTCCCTCTTTGTTCGATCTCCCGAGCCAGGCGCTTCAGGAAGCGATCCTTTGTTTCGGATCCATAGTGGGTTTCAAGCTTTTGCCATTCTTTAGGTTGGGTGGCAAGTATGAAATCAAAAACATCTCGTGGAACCAAGCAGAGCGCGCGATCATATTCTTCTGCTCTGCGCTTACGATAGCCGCCAGGAATCCACTCACTGCCGTAAGCTGCAAGAGACTCGCGGCTCCAGCTTGCACCACCAGGGGCATCAGGTCCGTTCGCAAGAAGTGTATTCTCAATAGCCTCTTCAAAACTTTTTTCCGATATGTTTGGGTTCATGATGCCTCCTCCACCAAATGAGCTTACTTTTGGGTGATAAATGTTCAACCTCCGAACCATTTGCGCAGGAAGTCCAACTCTTGTTTGTCCAGCGGAACTTCCGGTCTAGACGCTGCGCAAAACTTGGTATTAATTAGCTTCCATGAATCTGAAAAAACCACTCCTGAAAGTTTTGAAAACTCACTATTTTCGAAGCATTTTTCTACAGCCCATTTTGATGTCACATCGTCAGAGCCAAAGGGATTATGCGCAATAAACAAAATACAGGGGATTTGTTTAGCAGCAGCTAGCTGACGGCCGCTGGCGACTTTTTTTCTTATCTTCTGAATAGTTTGCTCTATGAGTGTGGCAACAGGGACAGTTTGGACATTACGCTCTGAAGAGAGTATTTCTTCGGAAGTGTGCGTTATTTCGACAAGTATAGGACGCGAACCAAGATTAATTTTTCCGTCGATGATTCCACCCTTTCCATCTGGAATTTCTATGTCCTCTAAAACCTTTTCCTTGGCAAAGAAACCAAGGACGCTAATTTCAAAGGCAAACTCGCGAAACTTTTTGGAAAATCGATTGGCGCGCAGTTCCTTAAATTTTCTTTCGACCTCAAATCTTTTCATTGGGAGAGCAGAAAAAGCTGCACACCATTCATCAAACAGCGGAACGAAGCTCCTTAGAGGATCAAATTTTTGATCTTCGGTCAGCTGGCTTTCCATTCCAGCCTCACCCAGATTCGGTATTTCCTGATACCAATCTGATCTATAGATCGGAGAACTCAATGCCAGGAACATGAAGGCTTTGCTTGAACTGAAGCCACTGTTGAGGTTGTCATACGAAGCGGCCTCTATTTCTCGTTTGATTGAATCGCGCCATTCAAAGTCAAAAATTTTTGAAAGTTCCTTCGTCTTTGAAAAAACGTCATGTTGCTGCTCAAGCCGCTCAAGCAGACTCCTGCGGTACTCCTCAAGATTTACCATTTTCTTAGTCATTTTTGTCACCTCATGTTCTCGGAACCGTAGAATATTCATATTTTCTCTCACATCGATTTTACCAGTCACTGCAGCGGAGATAAGAGCAGCACGGTATTCTTTTAAAAGCTCGATCCCTTCTCGAATTTTTTTCACCAGAGCATCAATCTTTGCGGTTTCGCGATCCAAAAAATCCGCGATGGCCCGCTGCTCGGAAAGGGGACAATAACAGGCAAAATGGCTATATGCATCTTGCCGTTCAAGTCCAGGAACAGCTGAATCCTTACTTGCGCGGTCAAGCTGTGCATGAATTAAAATGTAATAAAGCCAGCGAATGTCCATGGAAGTGTGCCGTTGGTCAAGAAAAAAGGTTGTGTCGATGGCAAACACAGGATGCCGCGAGAAATTGACCTTGCCAAATGAACCTTTTCGTCCAATGATGACACATGGTGCTAAAGTGTTGGCGTGATCATGGATTCCAACAGGACCATTGGATCCATAAACCTGTACCTCCCCATCAGTGCGCTCATTATCTGGAAGAGAATCACCATAAGCGAATGTACAAAGCTGCTTCAGCCTCTTAACTTCCCAATGCGCCGGAATCTCGCCCAGCCACTCCACACCTGAATACTTCATTGGGACATTGGGATTAAGCCCTTTGGTGACAGCATGGCTGATGACAGCCGTGCGCTTCTCCTGAAGGAGTTCGATGAGCTTTTCTTTTTTCTCGATAAGGGCATCAATCTTTGCGGTTTCGCGGTCCAGAAAATCCGCAATCGCTTGCTGCTGGGATGGAGGAGGAAAAGCAACAGGAATTGTCCCCAGTTCGGTTTCATTTATCGCAGGGTAACTTACTCCTGTTGAGTTAGCTACAACCCATTCCACCATGTAAGGAGACCTTGCCATAAATCCCATAAAGTTCGTGGAAAGTTCTGGTCCTGGGCGGACAACCGCGAATCCCGTAGAAACGACAAGATATGGCTCTGGATTTGTGATGGCTGCAATGGCTCTTAGGTATGTACGAACAGTGGAGATTATTATATCTCCGTCACGAACCACCCTCCTTGCTCTTGAGGGAGCCTTTGCAAAAGTTAAAGGCTCCTTAGAGACAATTCCGCGTACATTATCGACGCTAGAAATGTCAATGTACATTATTTCTAACTCTGAATCCGTAGATTCAGGCAGAGTTTCGTTGTTGAGGGTGGCGAGATATTTCAATCTCTTAACTTCCCATCCCACCGGAATCTCGCCCAGCCACTCCACACCGGAATCCTTGTATTCCGGATAAGGTTTAAAGCGGGAGGTTACGGATGCTCGTTTTTCTGTTGTTACTTTCTTGATTGGGATTTCACTAAGCCTCATGCCTCCACTTTCATTTAACTTTTGTGATTTTACACTCACAGAAGCTTCTTTCGTTGATGATCCTCTAATTTCCCATTTGCCTGTACTGGGCGACCAGTTGAAATCGAAAATTTTTCTAGAGGCGAGCGCGCTCCATACAGGTTCAAAAAACGTTCGAAGCAGTTCGCCAACCTCGTTGAAATTCGCTGGCGCGGTTGAAAGTTCATTTCTTTTAAGGTAGGTTTGCCATTGGGTGGCACGCACTGTGTCCAGAAAGAATCGCGGCGCCAGGGCCATAGGGTGTGTTATATCAATGGAGGTTCGGCGCTGTTGAAAAGTGACGGATACAGCTTGCGAAATTTTTTTTCCGTCAAACGGAAACTTTTTCGCAAACACGTAGAGATCATAAAAATCCTTGAGGCGACTGTTATTTTCTCCAAGCACTACGAGAGCATGCAGTTTCTCTGCTATGGCTGCTTCAATCGGATAGACATGAATCTTTGGGGCTGGAAAATCACTGAGAAGAACGGGATAATCTTTCTCTACTGCTTCAGGGTAGATGGCATTGTCAAAGCCTACGTCAATTTGCATTGAGATGCGGGCGCTTCCAAGGTTTGCTTGAAATTTCACTCTCAAACCGTGATATATGCTGTTATCACGAATTAGCTTAGCGGTAAATGTGTCTGGGTTAAATAAGATGCCGTCATCTTGAACTGAAAGTTTGCAGATCTCTTGGAAGGATGATAAAACAAAGTTTGCATTGCTCTCTACATATGCTGTAAAATCAATATCGCGAGTTGGTCTGTAAATTGAACTCTCCCAGAAAGAGAAAAGCGAAGCTCCCTTTAAAACATACTGCTGGCAATATGGTGATTTCCCTAATCGATAGAGAAATCTCTCAGCGGCATAACGCTGCAGGATAAACTGAAAGTCTTCGCCTGTTTTATGTGATCGGTTAAGCAAGCGCGCATGAACCGATGCTGACACATTGCTGAGGTGAAAACTCATGCAGCAATCGCTTCCAGGTAAGGTTGAATAACTGTGCGACTGCGGCAAACCTCTGCTGCTCTGACAATTTCATCTATACTTGTTTTGCGTGTGCGTACAGCGTCTTCCAGTGCCTCTAGCGCTACATCCATGCCAATTTTATTTCTATACCGAAAACAGTCCACAACAGTGCGCGCAGGAGAAGTTATTCGAGCCGTCACCCCCAGAATATTGTATGAAACAATTCCATACCTGAGCATGGCTCCTGAAAAGCGAACAAAGCGGAGGCTGGTTACAGGTCTGCTGGGTTTGCGTGCTTTTCTATCAAGAGCGAGCCACACTTCATGAGGAGACTGGGTCCCAATTTCGTGAAAACTAAGTGCTGAAAGGAGGCAAATGATTCCATCTGGAACTGCAGCTGCCACCATTGCAAGGGTTTCAAACTCGTTTGCTTCAACATCAGAAACGCGGTAAAGCCCTGGGGCGATCTTTTCAACTTCTCCTCTGGCCATGAGCCACTCAATATCATGGAAGGTTGCGCCAAGGGATTTAACGTCCTTCAGATGAAAGAATGTCCCAATTCCTGCAGTTTTTAGCCTTGCCAGTGACAGATCCTTTGTTCTCATACTCTTATTGTAACAAATGTCGGCAGATAAAGTCAAGTGCCGACAAATAGTTCATTTTGTCATATCGCTCAACATCCGAACAATTTCTTTTTCAACTGCTTTCAGGTCTGCTTCAATTTCCTCCAGAGGTCTTGGAGGAAGATATTTGTAAAAATAGCGATTGAAGTTGATTTCATACCCTACAATTCCGACTTTGCCATCTTTGGGATCACGCTTAGAAGTATCAATCCAAGCATCCGGAACATGGGGTTTCACTTCCCGCTCGAAAAAGGCTTCGACGCTTTCAGATAATGGAACATTCTCCGTGTCCCTCAATTCCGGGTCTGGCTCTGGTCGTCCGTCGGCATCGCGGCATATTTCCGCTGTTTCATCCCTCTCAAAAAGGGCGGCTGTAACAGTTTTTCGAAGAGACCCTGTCAGCTTGACACCGCTTTTCTTCTCGGCTTGGGCAAAAGCCTCCAAGAAATCTCTACGGTTCTTGTACAAAGTCTGCGGAATCAGAGCAAGCAAAGAGCGAATGGCTTCTTGCAGTTTGCGTTTCTCTGCCACCTCTTTTTCTCGCTCCTTCAGGTTTTTTTTCTTACTTTCAGACAAATTTTTAAAAGCGATTTGTTCACCCAGTCGAGCTGTCCGCTCTGAGCTGGCCTGAAAGTTTAGACGAAGAGGGCGTTCTACCGTAATCTTGCGATATCCGAAATAGGTTGTTGGGAAAATTTTGCTGAACTCCCCTTCCTGGAACTCCTTGAGAAGTTTTACAATCTCTAATCTTTTTTCTTCAGGGATTTCTCTTCTTTTAGAGCCAAGGCTTTTGCGCATCTGATTCCAAAAAGATGTGGCATTGATAAGCAGAACCTTACCGCGCCGCTCTGCTGTCTTTCGGTTCGTGAGGACCCAGATATAGGTCGCAATTCCAGTGTTATAGAAAAGCTGTTCAGGTAAAGCAATCAATGCTTCCAGCCAGTCGTTTTCTAAAATCCACCGGCGAATCTCGCTTTCCCCGCTCCCAGCGTCACCTGTGAAAAGAGGAGAGCCGTTCATAATAATAGCCACCCGAGACCCTCCTTGATCCAGGGGCTTCATATGACTCAACATGTGCTGCAGAAAAAGCAGCTGACCATCACTAATCCGGGGAAGCCCTGCTCCAAATCTTCCTAATGAGCCGCGCTCGTGCTCTTCCCTGACTGCTTCTTCATCCATTTTCCACTCTTTCCCATAAGGTGGATTAGCGATAAGATAATCGAACTTTTTTTCTCGATGTTTGTCATTTGAGAGCGTGCTGCCAAAAGCAATATTTTCTCCGTCATGACCTGTTAAATCCTTAATGAACATATCTGATTTGCAAACAGCAAAAGTTTCAGGGTTTACTTCCTGGCCAAAAAGATGAATTTCCGCTTTAGGATTGATTCCAGGATTTCCATCCCCAAGGATATGCTCTTTTGTGATGGTCAACATTCCTCCAGTTCCGCAGCATGGATCGGAAATCGCCCGAACAATCCCTTTCTGGCTCAAACGTTTTTCATCCCCAGCAGTAAGGAGATCAGCCATCAGGTGGACCACATCACGCGGGGTGAAGTGTTCTCCAGGATTTTCATCAAGGGCTTCATTAAATTTACGAATTAACTCCTCAAAAATGGTTCCCATGGTGGCATTGTCCACTGTGTCAGGGCGAAGGTCAACATTCTTAAATTTCTCCATCACTTTAAACAAAAGACCTGACTCATTCAGTTTGGCAATCGTGTTCTGAAAATCAAACTTTTCAATGACCTCACGCATATTCTGACTGAAACCGCTGATGTAGTTGTTGAGATTAGCAGCGAGATTGTGAGAGTCCGCTAGAAGTTTTTCAAAATCATAACGTGAGGTGTTATAAAATGGAAAGCCTGATGCCTTACGAAGTTGGGGATCCAGGTTTTCGAGTTTCCCCTTCAAACGAGCATTGGTTTGCAGGACCTTTTCCTTGGTGGGCTCCAGAACATAATCCAGTCGGCGCAGGACAGTAAAAGGAAGAATGACATCCTGATACTTCCCTCGCCTAAACGTGTCACGGATCAGATCAGCAACACTCCAGATGAAACTCACAATTTCGCTTTGATTCATACGCTTTAAAATATTGTTTCGAGGATGATTCAGGATACCCTGTATATTATAGGTCATAGTAGGTAGCAGAGCTATCAATGCCTTAGTTTATCCAGCGCCGCCCGCTTTTGTAACGTTTTCACTGCAGCCTGCATTTATCTCATTGGCAGGTCAAAATGAAAACTATAACAGCGGTCATTTTATTCATCAGTTTATTCAGTATCAGCTTTACGAAAAGCGTTTCTGCAGAAATCTCAAAATCAAAACCCTTGCTTACATTAACTCTCAGAAAAGCAGTTCAACTGGCATTAAAACGCAATCCTGGCATAAAGGGGCTTGAAAACAGTTTAAAGATCAATCAAGAAAAGATCGGAATTGCTAAAAGTTTCCTCTTGCCTAAAATTTTTGTTCAAGAAGCTGGGATTGGAACCAATGATCCAGCATACGCGTTTTCTCTTAAACTTGAGCAGAGAAGATTTTCCCTCTCGGATCTCTTAGGGGCTCCTGGAACCTTTAATAATCCTAGTCCTGTCTCAGATTTTAGAACTTCTCTTTTCCTGGAAGAGCCTATTTATATGCCAACCGCAAAAACTGAAGTTAAAACAGCAGATCTGATGTATCAAGCCCAAAAAGAAAATTTCTATCTCGATCAGCAGAAACTGGCTTTTCAGGTGATCCAGACCTGGCTTATGATTAAAACAGCCCGAGATTATGTCAAAACCGCAGATAAAGGGGTTCATGACGCAGAAGCCCATTTAAAATTAGCGCAAAAACTTTACCAATCAGGGATAGGATTATATTCTGACACTCTGCGGGCTTTTACTGCGGTGAAACAAGCGGAACAAAAGTTTATTCAAGCTTCAACCCGTTATCAAGTTTCAAAACTGTTCTTAGGTTATCTTCTAGGGATCAATCATCCCGTTCAAATTCTCATCGGTAGAAAAGGGAAGTCTGTTTTTTTTCACCGACATTTAAAATTCTACATCCACCAGTGGAAAAAAAGGGATGATTTGAAATCCCTTCTCATTCAGTTATCTGCCGCAAAAAAAAGAATTCATCTGGCTCAGGAAAGTTATTCTCCAACTCTCAGCTTTGAAGGTTCCTATAATTTGCATGATTACCGCTATCCTTTTGGGATTGAAGCAAATGACTGGGAAGTCATGCTTGAGGCTAATTTAAATTTGTTTGAAGGCAGAAGAAGAAGAGAAAAGCTGCGGATCGCGCGGGAACAGCAGAAAGAGCTGCAGGAACAGTACATTCAATTTCAAAATGCGGTTCAGTTGAAAGTTAAGAAAGCATATTTAGAAGTTAAAGAAGCCCAAAAAAATGTAACTCTGGCAGAAGCAGCCGTAAAATCCTCAGAAGAGGGTGTCAGACTGGTGCAGCTTCGCTATCAAAATTCGCTGTCTCCTTTTCTGGATCTGTTAGATGCCCAGGTCAGCCTGGATCATTCCCGTTCTCTTCTGGTTTCAGCAAAAAATCAATATCTTACAGCATTATACAGATTTTTCTACCAGACTGGAAATCTTTTAAAAATCATAACCCTAAAGGCTGCCACAAAAGGAGATGATCCTGAAGGAGAGAAAAAAAATGGCCCTTAAAAAAACAATTTCAAAGTCTTTTCTGCTGTCTTTTCTTCCTTTTCTGTTTTTTACGGGATGTGGAACGAGCCCAAAAAAAGTGGAAGTTCCTCCAAGACCTGTCATTCACGGGGTAAAAGTTCAAATCGTAAAAGGAAAGAAAATCCCTGACTATGATCAAGCCGTTGGCACCATTAAATCTAAAAAAACAGCCGAATTATCCAGCAAAATCATGGGACAAATTCTCGCTGTAGAAGCAGAGCAAGGTGAATCTGTCCATCAAGGTGAACCCTTAATTTTTATCAGCAGCAGATCCATACGGAAAAAAGAAGAAGAGGCATTTGACCACTATAAACAAGCAGTATGGGCTTTAAAAGAAGCTGAACAAGAAAAAAAACTGGCTCATGTAACCTGGAAGCGATATCGAAACCTCTTCATCCAGAAAGCGATTTCTCCTCAGGAAAGCGACGAAATCGCAGTGAAGAAAAACATAGCGAATCTGAATTTGCTTCAGGCAGAAGCCGAAGTAAAAATGGCAGAATCCAACCTGGAACAAACTAAAGTCATGCTGAGTGATGCTGAAATTGATGCCCCTTTTTCTGGAATTGTGGTTAAAAAAATAGCTCATGTTGGGGATATGGCTGTTCCAGGAATGCCATTACTGACACTTGAAGATGATTCTGAATATTTTCTGAAAGCGCATCTCAATGAAAATCTTCTTCCTGTTTTAAAAAAAGGAATGAAAATCCTGGTCAAAATTCCCTCTCTTTCAAAAACCCTGAATGGAAAAATAGTGAGAATTGATCCAGTGGTCAGCCCTGAAACACGAACTTTTGAAGTCAAAATCGCGCTGAAAGGAGAAAGTTTAAGCAGCGGGCTTTATGCAGAAGCAGAGATCCCTGTCAGCGAAAAAAAAGTCATTCTTGTCCCTAAGAAAGCTCTTGTCAGGAAAGGGGATCTCATCGGTGTTTACGCTGTTAATCAAAAAGGAATTGTCAGTTATCGTTTAATTCGAACCGGTGAGAAAAAAGGGATATTCGTAGAAATTGTCTCTGGGCTTCACCCCGGAAACCTCATCATTGTTAAAGGATTGAAACAGGTCATTGATGGAGGAATATTGAGCCCCTTTCCTCTATCCAACAACAGCAGAGAGACCCTGCATTCCGAGCCTCTCACCCATCCCCACTATCCTGCAGTGACATCGGGAGAAAAACAGTGAAAACACTTGGAATTGCAGGAAACATCGCAAAAAGCTTTATTCAATCTAAACTGACTCTTTTGATTCTAATGACTTCTCTGCTTTTAGGAGTTTTTGCGATTCTCGTGACTCCCAGCGAAAAAGATCCGCAGATTAAAGTTCCGATGTTTGATATTACGGTGTTTTATCCTGGAGCCTCAGCAGAAGAAGTGGAACATTGGATTACTCGCCCTCTTGAAAATGAAGTTTGGGGTATTAAAGGCATTGATCATGTTTATTCCATCATTAAACCAGGATATGATCTCACGATTGCGAGATTCAAAGTAGGGCAGTCGGATAAAAAAAGTTTAATCAAATTATACAGTAAATTGTTCTCTCACAAACATTTATTTCCAAAAGGAGCATCAGCGCCTCTGATTAAACTTCGAACCATTTATAGTATTCCGATACTTTCCATCACATTCTGGAGCAGGAATCCACAGTACTCAGATGATGAACTTCGAAAAATTGCTGTTAGTGTGGCTGATAAAATAAAAAGAATGAAAAAAGTTTCTTCTATTTCCATTATCGGAGGGGAAAAGCAGGAACTCTTCGTCAAACTTCACCCCAGTCTTTTAGCTGCTTTTCATCTCTCCCCTTTTCAAATTTATAAAACTCTTAAAAATGACAATTTCCTTTTTCCAACGGGAGAATTAACAAATTGGAACAAAAAATATTCGATTTATTCAGGAAACAATTTAAAGAATCCTGAACAGATTAAAAACTTAATCATCAAGACCGAGCAAGAAGAGCCTGTCTATTTAAAAGATGCGGCGCAGATTCAGTACAGCTTTCCGAAGCCTACTCACTATGTTTTCATGGGTTTTGGTCCTGAGGCTCAAATCGAAAATCTGCATCCTCAAAATCCTTATGCTCTTTATCCTGCTGTAACACTTGCAGTGGCAAAGAAAAAAGGGGATAATGCAGCAGCTGCAGCTGATAAAATATTAAAAAAAATAAAAGCGATGAAAGGGAATTTAATCCCGAACCAGGTTTCTGCGACAGTGACAAGAAATTACGGGAAATCGGCTAAAGCGAAATCCGATTCTCTTTTAGGAGATATTTTAATTGCCGCTGTTTCTGTTACTGCCCTTATTGCTGTGGCTCTCGGGTGGAGAGAAAGTATTGTGGTTGGGGTGGCAATTCCTGTAACGATCGGGTTTACCTTATTCATGATTTATCTTTACGGCTATACTCTGAATCGAGTAACTTTATTTGCCCTTGTCCTTGCTATCGGAATTCTTGTGGATGATGCTATTGTTGTTGTGGAAAATATCCACCGCCATTTTCAGCTTCATCAAGCTGATCCTTTAACCACTGTTTTCGCAGTGGATGAAGTTGGAAATCCAACGATCCTTGCCACCCTGACTGTTATCGCTGCTTTAATGCCCATGGCTTTTGTCTCGGGATTAATGGGTCCCTATATGAGACCCAGTCCTGTCGGAGCTTCAACTGCCATGTTTTTTTCTTTATTTGTGGCTTTTATTGTAACCCCCTGGATCAGTTATAAACTCTTAAAAAATGTGAAACCCAAAGAAGAGACCCATGCAGCCCAGGGAGGGTTTTATAAAGCCTATAAAAAAATCATGTCTCCTCTTTTAAATATTCCAATTTTGAGAAGACTGACCATTGCCGCTGTTTTTTTTCTCTTTATTTCTTCTTTTTTGTTGATCCCTTTTAAAAAAGTCATCTTTAAAATGCTCCCTTTTAACAATGACAACTCAATCGAAATTTTAGTGAATATGCCTGCAGGAACTGCTCTTGACAAAACCGCTTCAGCAGCAAGTGCCATAGGAAAATACTTAAGCAGTAATCCTGACGTCGTGGATTATCAAATCTATGATGGAACCAGCGCTCCCATAGATTTCAATGGGCTGGTCAGACACTATAATTTAAGGCAGGAAAGTAATCAGGCAGATATAGAAGTCAATCTTCTGCCCAAACAGGACCGAAGTCTGGAGAGTCATCAATTGGCAGAAAGACTTAGAATCGCTGTTGATAAAATAGCCCGGCCTTATGGCGCTAAAATCAAAATCGTAGAAACTCCGCCAGGTCCTCCTGTATTAAGCCCTCTTGTTGCAGAAATTTATGGACCTCATCTCAAACAAAGAATTAAAATTGCAAAAAAAATTAAAAGAATTTTTAAACAAACTCCAGGTGTTGTGGACGTGGACTGGTATGTGGATCACCCGCGAAAAAAGTTAATTTTTCAGCTTAATGAAACAAAAGCAGCTTTAAATCATATTCATGCAAAAGAAGTGTCTTTAACGTTAGGAATGCTTCTTCAAGGGGAACGAGTCGGTTTTCTGCATTCTCATTATACGCCCCTTAATCCTGTTCCAATCATCCTTAAAATGCCTTATCAAAAAAGGGCATCCCTTGGATTTCTAAAAGAAGTCCAGATGATCTCACCCTCTGGAAAAGAAGTTCCTCTGTCAGAGTTCATTCGAATTCAAAAAAAAGAAGCGAGTCAAACTCTTTATCATCAGGATCTAAAGCCTGTCACTTATGTGATCGGAAATGTGGCGGGAAAACAGGACTCTCCTCTTTATTCCATTTTTAAAATGTGGAATCCTATCAGCAGAATAAAGACTCCTGGTGGATATTTTCTAAAACAAAATCTGACCCAGGAGCCCTCAGGAAAAAGATATGCGGTCAAATGGGGGGGTGAATGGACTGTTACTTACAAAACATTTCTTTCCATGGGAATCGCTTTTGGGATTACTCTGATTTTAATTTACATCCTGATTGTCGCCTGGTTCAAAGATTATCTTGTTCCTCTTGTGATCATGACTCCTATCCCTTTAACCTTGATTGGAATTCTTCCTGGACACTGGCTGTTTCATGCTTTTTTTACGGCAACATCCATGATGGGATTTATTGCTCTTTCCGGGATTATCGTAAGAAATTCGATCTTGTTAATTGATTTTGTCCACCAGGAATGGCTGAAATGCGGACAGTTGAAAGATTCTCTTATTGAAGCAGGAGCTGTCAGATTCAGGCCCATTTTATTAACAGCTCTGGCTCTTGTGGTGACTTCATTTCCCATGATTTCTGATCCGATTTTTCAAGGACTTGCAGTTTCACTCCTATTTGGATCTATCTCTGCAACAGCCCTCACGCTTCTAGCTGCTCCGCTGATCTACTACGAATTATTTAAATACAGAGACTGTCCATTAAAAACATCTGAGCAGTCCTTTAAAGGAGGAATGGAATCTTAGGCAGCATAGAGCGCAAACGAGCAGCTAATAAAAATCGTGAACCGCAGGAATGGAGGTGAGATAAAAGCAGTTTCAGCGGTAAAAAAACTGAATATAAAATAACTGAAACAAAAAGGAGGAAGTAAAATGTACTGTTTAAAAAAGGATTCTTGGTATCTTGAAAGATTTTTATATCTATTGGCAGGAACACTGATCCTTATAAGCATAGGATTAGCCCTTACTTTCAGTTTGTACTGGCTGATTTTAACTGGCTTAGTGGGCTTTAATCTAGTTATCTTCTCTTTAACAGGTTTCTGCCCAAATGCCATTCTATTTCATAAACTGGGATTGAAATCCGGCTTTTCAGCGCCAAATACTAAATGAATTTACAGTTGAGGGCTGTGAGAACATTAAACTGATTTCCTGCTGAGAACAGGCTGCCTGTCCAGCTCTTTTTTTAAAAGCTGTCTTGCTCTATAAAGCCTGATCCTGACAGTCCCTTCTTTAATCTTCAAAATTTCAGCAGTCTCTCTGCTAGACAAATCCTCTAAATCTCTTAAAATCAGAGCTATACGGTAAGGCAGCGGAAGTTTTAAAAGAGCGGTTCGAATCCGTTTTTCTTCCTCTTTATCAAGAATTTCATCCAGCACAAAGTCTCCATGAACTAAATTGTGATTTTCCAGCTCAGGAATCTCCTCAATCGGAAGATCGCGAACCACCTTCTTTTCTTTCCTTCTATGCATCATGCAGGCATTTTTAGCCACTTTATACAGCCAAACGTTAAAGGCTCTCGAATTCTTAAAATTTAATTTAGGAAGATGCTTGTATGCTTTTACCAAAGTTTCTTGAGCCATATCTTCAGCATCCTGAGCATGACCACAAACTTTAAAACTGAATGAAAAAACACGGGCTTTAATCTCTTTTAAAATTTCCTCAATCGGCTTGTTGAGACGAAGACTGGGGGGATTCAAAGGATATGCCTGATTCCTATTTCTTGGAAGCCAGGATCTCGAGCTGCGGAGAAAATTTTACAATATGGGTCATGGTGTAAACAGCAGGGCATCGCTCAGAAGCCATTCTTTCAGCTTCTCGAATCTTTTCTTCTGGAGCATCACTTTCTACCATAAGCTTAACCCTTACTTCTTCCATAATTGGCTCTTCAGTTAAACCAAAAACACGAGAAAAATTCAAATCCCCTTCGACTTTGGAATGCAGCCGCTTCAACTCTATTCCCATCATAGAGCAGACCGTGGCAAAAACACCGGTATAGCAAGATAAAAGACCGTAAAAACAATAGTGGAGAGGACCAGGAAAGTTTCCCTCCCCTCCCATAAAAATAGGGCTGTCACACTTCAGAATTGTCTCCCCTTTCTCAAATTTTAAAGTGGCTTGAAACTGACCGTTCTCTTTTTCCAGAATCCACTCCCCTTCAATCACCTGAGTTTTTCTTCTTTTTGCGGGATCTTTTTGGATTTGTTCCTGAAAACCTTGAATGCTCTCTAGATTCACATGATTTAAATTTTTCACAATAACCACCGCCTTAATTTTTAATTTACTGCATTAAAAGCCAGGAAGGGGACTGCAGATAATCAATAATCTGTTGGGTAAATCTAGCTCCAACCTCCCCGTCAATAATACGATGATCAAAGGATAAAGAAACATACATCATTTCTCGGATCACAATTTGATCCTCTTTAACCACTGGTCTTTTATGGATTTTATGAACTCCTAAAATAGCTGCTTCAGGATAGTTGATAATTGGAGTCGCAAATATTCCTCCTAAAGGTCCAAGAGAAGTAATGGTAAAAGTTGAACCATGAAGTTCATCCAGAGTCAATTTTCCAGAACGAGCTTTGTCTCCTAACTCATTGATTTCTTTCCCAATCTGCAGCAGCGATTTTTGATCAGCGTGCTTCAGAACAGGAACGGTTAGTCCATCCGGGGCTGCTGCCGCGATTCCAATATTATATTCTTTCTTCAAAACAACTTCTTGTTTTTCTTCATCTAACTGCGAATTCACAAAAGGGAACGCCTTTAATGCCAAAACAACAGCTTTTATAATAAAAGGAAGGTAAGTTAGTCGAACACCAGCGCTTTGAGCTTTTTCATCATTCTGATTCCTTAATTTCACAAGTTCACTGGCATCTAATTCTTCCACATAAGTAAAATGCGGAATTTTCGATTTTGAAAGAGACATTTTTTCGGCAATTTTTTTCCTTAAACCACGTAAGGGAACACGTTCTTCTTTTCCTTCTGAAACATTTACGGCAAAAGCATTCACTCCAGAAATCTGCGCAGACTCCTGTGAAAGAACTTTTTTTTCTTTAAAATTCTTGACGTCTTCACTCGTTACTCTTCCACCTTCTCCTGTTCCATGAACCTGGGTCAGATCAACTCCTAATTCTCTTGCCAGGCGGCGAGTCGCAGGAGCGGCTAATTTCTTTCCTCCATTTGTAGAAGTGGATGGAGAAAAATCAGAAGCAGATAAAGAATTATTCCACTGATGAGCAGGTTTAGGAGAAGACGCCTCACTCTGAGAAATCAAATCTTGTGAAAGAGTTGGCATAGATGATAAATCATGACCTGCCCCAGCAGAAACCGATGCATTAACTTTTGACTGACTGTCCGCTGTATCAATAACCACCAGGACAGAGCCAACTTTTACCATTTCTCCCTCTTTTCCCCTGCATTCCACAACTTTCCCTGCTTTAGGTGCAGGTATAGTCACTGCGGCTTTATCAGTCATCAAATCCAACATGGGCTGATCTTCTAAAATCGTGTTCCCTGGTTTAATGTGCCATTTCGAGATTTCTCCTTCAACCATCCCTTCACCAATATCAGGCAGCTTAAATTCAAACCTCATAATTTTCCTCCCGCTTTAAAAATGAGTTGTTTTATAAATTTCTTTTAAGATCCTCCCCACACTGGGTAAATAATCATGTTCCAGAGAATAAGGGAATGGAGTATCAAAACCAGTCACTCGCGCAGGTGGAGCTTCTAAATAGAGAAATGCCTTTTCATTAATCAACGCCATCAACTCAGCGGCAAAACCACAAGTTCTAGGGGCCTCATTCACAATCACGACTCTTCCTGTTTTTTGAATAGAGTGAATCATGGTTTCAATATCCAGGGGCACCAGAGACCTTAAATCAATCAATTCAACTTGTATCCCTTCCTCTAATGCCTTTTCCGCAGCTTCTAAGGCTTCAGTCATCATTGCTCCATACGAAATAAGCGTAACGTCTTTCCCTTGTTTTACAACCTGCGCTTTTCCTATTTCAACTCTATATTCAGTTTCAGGAACCTCTCCTTTTGCGGAGCGGTAGATCCGCTTGGGTTCGAAAAAAACAACAGGATCATTTTGATCTAAAGAACTTAACAACATCCCTTTTGCATCATAAGGGTTTGAAGGCATCACAACTTTTAATCCAGGGGTATGAATAAAATATGCTTCTGGACTCTGAGAATGATAAAGTCCTCCCTTGATTCCACCTCCAGAAGGAGTTCTTATGATCAGTGGACATTCATACTGACCTCCTGAACGGTAACGGTATTTTGCCAGCTCGTTCACGATTTGATCAAAGGCAGGATAAATAAAATCCGAAAATTGAATTTCAGCGATTGGCCTCAGCCCGTATAAAGCCATTCCAATAGCGGCTCCAATGATTCCCCCTTCAGCAAGAGGAGTATCAATCACTCGATCTGTGCCAAATTCTGCCATTAAATCTTTGGTAACACGAAAAACCCCACCCAATTTTCCAATATCTTCTCCTAAAATCACAATCCTGTCATTCTTCCGCATTGCTGTCCGCAGAGCGTCATTTAAAGCTTGAATCATGTTATAAACCGGCATAAAACACCCCTTTTTGATTTACAAGCAGCCTTATTTTTAAGACAGCAGCTCATTTTTCTGTTCTCTTAACTGCTGCGGTAAATCTGAATAAACATCTTCAAACAAAGTATCAAGAGATGGCGCAGAAAGTTTTTCTGCTTCTTCAATCGCTTTAGAAACTTCTACTCCTGCTCTCTCTTGAACCTCTTTTTCGAAACCAAGACTCCAGATCCCCTTTGATTCTAAATATTTTTGAAATCTAAGAATACAGTCTTTCTTTTTCCACTCTTCCAGTTTAGATTCATCCCCATAAATTCTCGGATCATCAGAAGTTGAATGGGCCCCAATACGATAAGTGAGAGCTTCAATTAGAGTTGGTCCACCACCTGATCTGGCTTTTTGAACCGCTTGTTTAGTCACTTGAATCACAGCCAACAAATCATTCCCATCCACCCTTATCCCATCAATTCCATAAGCCTGCGCTTTCAACGCAACACTTGAGACAGCGGTCTGTTTTTCAAAAGGAAGAGAAATTGCCAATTGATTGTTCTTACAAAAGAAGACCACTGGAACTTTAAAAACTCCAGCAAAATTCATCCCCACATGAAAGTCTCCACTGCTGGTTGCTCCATCTCCAAAATAAACAAGAGATGCCAGATTATCATTTCTGATTTTAGCCGCCCATGCAAATCCAACAGCCTGAGGAATTTGAGTTCCAATAGGGCTTGAAATAGAAAGGATGTGTCCTTCTTTATAAGCATAATGACAGGGCATTTGTCTTCCCTTTGTCAAATCTCCGACATTACCTAAAATCTGACAGGCAAAGCGAAACAAAGAAAAACCTCGCAGAAGAGCTGCACCTGGTTCGCGATACTGTAAAAACAGCCAGTCCTTTTCCTCCATCGCGAACGCTGAACCAATGTGGGCCGCTTCTTCCCCTGTTGAAGTCAAGTAAAATCCAATCCTCCCCTGTCTCTGCATACGCAGAAAACGCTCATCAGTCATTCGGGTTAAAACCATGAGATAATATAATTTTTTTAAATCTTCTTTTGAGAAATCAGGTTCAGCTTTTTTATTTAAAAGTGAACCATCTTCTTTTAATACTTGAACTGAACTCCCATTGGATTCAATTTCACTTTTTAAAATCGCACTCACTCCTTTATCCAGGAAAAAATGATTGAGATGTTATACAGGCATCCCTGGTTTAGATTTTAGACTTTTTATGAAAAATTCCCCTGCCCGGTAAGAACTTCGAACCAGAGGACCAGAAGCAACATACATAAAACCGATTGACTCTGCCTGCACTTTTAATTGATTAAAAACTTCGGGAGGCATATATTCCGCAACTTTCAAATGTTTAGCAGTGGGCTGTAAATATTGTCCAAGTGTTAAAAAGTCAACGCCGCAATTTCTAAGATCTAAAAATGCCTGAGTTAACTCTTCATGGGTTTCCCCCAGTCCTACCATAAGAGAAGACTTTGTATAAATGTCATGACTCATAAGTTTAAGCGCTTTTAAAACTGAAAGAGATTGGTCATACCCAGCTTTACGATCCCGAACAACAGGAGTTAATCTTCGAACTGTTTCCAAATTGTGAGCTATTACATCAGGGGCAGATTCAATAATTTTTTGCACAAGCTCCAAATTTCCTGAAAAATCTGGAATTAAGACTTCAACAAAAGCGTCTGTTCTGTTTTTGACTTCTTGAATGACTGCTGCAAAATGACGCGCTCCTTGATCCGGCAAATCATCCCGATCAACACTCGTAATGACGACATAATCCAATCCCATTGATATTACTGCATCAGCCACTTTCAACGGTTCCTCGGGGTCTAAATTGGCTCCAACTTTTCTGCTTTTCACAGCGCAGAATCCGCAGCCTCTAGTGCAGATATCCCCTAAAATCATAAAAGTGGCTGTTCCCCCACTCCAACATTCCCCCCTATTAGGACAGTGAGCTTCTTCACAGACCGTATGAAGTTTTGAATCGTGCATCATTTCTTTTAAACGCACATACTGATCTCCGCTTGGGAAATCAATCCGAATCCATGGAGGTTTTGAAGAAAAACGAGAAGTCACTCTTGAATCTTTCCCAACTTTTGCAGTTTTCCTCTGTTTTTTTATTTACCGCGGTACAGATGTCCAGCTATTGGTGGTTCCATTCCATATCCACAAATTTGCCGCATCTACCACGTAAACATCTGTTCCTGGTGGAACTGCTACACCACGCGGAGCTGAAAAACCGCCTGGAGGGGAAAGAGGACCATACCATCCACCCGTGGAAGGCACATATTCTAAAAGCGAATTATTACGCCCATCTACAACCCATATATTGCCATTCCCATCAGCAGCTATTCCAACAGGAACTCCAGATAAAGGAACAACAGCTGCCAGGGTTGGCGTTGTCCCTGAAGAAGGGTTGTAAGTCCACAGAACGTGATTTAAACTGTCTCCAATCCACAAATCGTTATGAACCCACGTAATTCCAGAAGGTATTCCCGAGTCTGGCAGGGGAATAGATGCGCTGAACGAAGAGCTGGATGGAGAATACTCAACAACAGCGCGATTTTTCTCATCCGCTATCCACACATTTCCAGATCCATCCACAACAATTCCTGCTGGAACACCATTAGACGGCATTGGGATAGGCTGACCACAAGAAGAGTCTGTAGATAAAGAATAGCACCAAATCTCTTTATTTGAACTGTCTCCTAACCACAGGGTATTCGATCCAGTACTAGAATACACAGCAATCCCCGTAAAATAAGGGCTCCCTGTCGGAGAAGCAAGAGTGGGAGTAGGAGTGGGAGAAGAGGTAGAGGTAGAGGTAGAAGGAGAAGTACCAGAAGCAGAAGTAGTAGTGAGGATCTTTGTGGGAGGGGGAGTAGTAGTTGTTGTAGTAGCTGCTACTGCTGTTGTAGCTCCAGAGAGAGAGCCGGAAGATTCCTGAAGTATTCCGCTTCCATTTGAACTCGAAAAATAGACAGTCCCTGAAGATGTTGTTGTTCCTGATGAAGCTGCAACTCCCCAAAATCGCAGAGGAAATTTTGCGGCAAAAAGCTCACTCGAAGTTTTTTCTGGTCCACTAATTTTCACTTCCACTAAATTTTCCTGGGAATAACCACTTTGAGGTGTTGAGGATACAGTATAAGAATAGGTGGAATAGCTGCCTGAAAAACTACCACTGTCTGTGAAATGATCCTCAGGAGAAATAGAATAATCACTTTGCTCCATCTTTTTCTGAGCGAGCAGCAAGTCAGTTGTGACAATTTTAGAAAGTGAATAAGTGCGGAGGCCGCTCATGAAATTCGTCAGCATCATCACAATCACTAAAAAAAGAATAAGACTCGCAACAAGAACTTCCATAAGACTAAGACCAGAGAGAGAGGATCTCTGAATTAGCGTTTTATTTTTTCTAAAAAATAAAACTTTCAAGCCCCTCATTACATTGTACTAGCGGTCCCACCGCTGCCTCCATAAGTTGGAGCCGAAGGAGAGGAAAAAGTTGGAGGCGCTGAAGGAAGAGGAATATTAAACTTAATGGGAGCTCCAACATTAGGATTTGAAGGAGATGATGGAGTCAGAGGTGGAAAAACGATTTGTCTCATCCTCATAGCCCGTACACGGACAGAAGGAGCAGCAGAAGGAGCAGGAGTTGCAACTACAGCAGAAGGAGCAGGAGCTGCAACTGCAGCAGAAGCATAAGAACCAGCAGAAACAGGCGGGGATGGAATAACAGGAGGTGGAATAATATTAGGATTTAAACTCGCTGCTGTTTCTAAGGGCAGAAGGAGAGAAGTTGTAATAGGCGTGTTTTGAGAACTCAAGGAAGAATTAGAGTCCATGGAAATAGTGACCAGACTGAACCCTGAGCCTGCCCCAACAGACGAAAAATTGAGGCTGGAAACAGAATAAGCAAAAATATCCGTAATTTTCCCTGTCAATTGAGAGATTAGCGGCGGATTAGAAGAACTTGACCCCAAATTAACCGTTCCCCGCACGAGGTCATCCTGTCCATTGATAAAATAGACAATAAGAGTATTGGGATTATTCTGAGTATAGAATAGGAAGGCTGCCCCATTAGGAACCAGGGAAAAATTTTGACTTGTCTGACTGGTCAGCTGCAAACTGTTTGGGGATGAAAAAGTCTTTGTATAACCTCTTAAATCAGAGGTTAACATGGTTAAACCAAGGCTTTCCATTCGAAAATTGAAACTGCTCTTTTGCCCCTCAGAAAAAAGTTGATTGCTTCGGGTAAAAAAGAAAGCAGCAGCAGTCATAAAAATAGCAAAAAGTCCTACCGCAATTAAAAGTTCTAAAAGAGTCATCCCCTTCTTATGTCTAACCATAAACACACCTCCTTTTTTAGGGTAGAGTGATACTTCTCGAAACACGAGAACCGTTTCCATTTTTCACAACTCCTTGAAAAACAAGTTGTCCATTCGAACCACGGTTCACAACACAAAAATACTCCTGAGGATTCATCCCAGAAAACTGAATCGTCATAGTAGAATTCGGCGAAAGAAAAAAACCTTGATTGGTGTAATAGTTGACCCCACTTTTTGCCAGATAATAGGCTTGAAGAGACTCATGATTAACCCCATTTAAAAAATAATCCCTTCCCACAAACGACAAATAGGCAATTCCTAAAATTAAAAAAACAACAGACAAAACTAAAGCTACTGCTAAAGCGATCCCCTTTTTATTCGCCTCAATCATGGCCCGCCTCTTTTCTTATTCTAACACACTTCCATAAAATTAACAATAGTTTTGACAAAGATTTAAAGCTCAATTTCTAAGCTTTAATATGCTGCAAAATCTGGTATAAGGGGATAAAAATAGAAAGAATTAAAGATCCAATCAGAAGGCCTAGAACAACAAGAATAAAAGGTTCTAACATGGAATTCAATGTTTCAAGAGAACGTTCCACTTCCTGATCATAATAATCCGAAACCTTATTCAGAGCTTTCTCAAGCTCACCTGTCTCTTCTCCAAGAGCTATCATGGCAGCAACAAGAGAAGGAAAAATTCGCCTTGTCGTTAGAGATTCAGAGATTGTTTTACCTGCTATTAAATCTGTAATCGCAAAAGTGACCTCTTTCCTAAAAACATAATTGTTCATCACTTCCCTGGACAGCAGAAGAGAGTTTTTAAAGGGAATGCCACTGGCATAAAGAGCAGCCAAAGTTCTGCAAAAAACAGTGGAATTAATTTTTTTAACAATAGCGCCAATAAGCGGTATTCTTAATTTTAACCCATCTATTTTTTCTTTAATAGCCTCCTCATCTTCTTTTGGTAAATGGGGTAGATAAACCCTGGTAATGGCGAATACAGCCGCTGCAGCCAGGAGTATTAATGACGCTGAGATAGCAAGATCATAAGAATTTTGAAAAAAATTAACTCCTTCCATCACAATACGAGTAATGATTGGAACTTTTACGGAAAATCCTTGAAGCAGCGCAAAAAAATGCGGAAAAGTAAAATCAACAATTCCAAAAGTGAAAATAATGGATGTAACAAGCAGGAAAGCGGGATAAGTTAAAGCAGTTTTAACCTTCTTTGACAATGCCACTTCCTTTTCCAGAAAAACTGAAAGCCTTGAAAAAATTTGAGTCATCGAGCCGCTTTCTTCCCCTGCCGCTATCATCGCTGTAAAATAAGGAGGAAAAACTTTTGGAAACTGTGACACAGATGAAGTCAAGGTTTCCCCTTTTTCCAATTTAAGAGCTAAAGTGGTGCAGAGACGGCTCAGGCGGACCGATTCTTTCTGTCCTGAAATAAGTTTCAATCCTGTTAAAAGGGGGATTCCTGTCTGTAGGATTGCTCCCATTCCACGAGTAAATACAATCAGATCTTCTCCAGAAATCCTTGAATTTTTGTCAAACAAAAAAAAGTCTTTTTCTTTCTTTTCAGCAGTTTTTAAACTCGGCTTTGCAGCAGCAGGAAGAGATCTCGTTTTTTCTTCAAACCCTGCTTCAGAAACAGGAGGATCGCTGCTCTCTTTTTGCATAGAAGCTAAAATGGATGCCGCAAACTGATTCAAAATTGTAAAATCATGAATTTTTCCCGAAATCATTTTTCCAAGAAAGTCTCTCGTGTCCTCGGGGAAAAATCTTAAATCATGCTCCTCTGTCCAATTGGATCGAGTAAGCAGGTAATAAATCATTTTTCCCATGTATTGAATATGTTCTTCCACCCTGCTTTCCCGTTTAGCCTTCACAATCTCGAGTGAAAACGGTCTTTCTGTTTTAAGTGCAAGATAGAGAACACTTGGGAGCAGTTTAAACTCTTGCTGCGCGGTATAATAAAGTCTTGATAAAAAAAGCTCCATGTCAGGAAGCTGAATTTGCGAAAAATGCAGAAATTGAAAAAAATTAGTGAGTTTAGGGACAAGAGTTAGAAGCTCCTTGACTTGAAAGTTCTCACCTTTGATTTCCATCAATGTGGGGATTGAGATGCCCTGCAGTTCTTCCACAATGATCCTCCATGAACTTTCTTCTTCCCAATACTCTAAAATCTTGGGAAGAACAGGTGGCTTTTTAAAAATCCACCAGTTCATTTCCTCGACTAAAGGAGGAAAACTTAAAGATGGATTATAATGAATAACCCAAAAAACTTTATTAACACCCGCTTTAGCAGCCTCAAAAACCTTGCAAAAAAGCATGTCTAAAAGCTGCGCTTTAACGGTATATTTTTTCATGGGATTCATAGTTTTAATTAAATACCTTTTATAAAAAACTTCATTCTGTCAAAAGATTTTCCTTCGATAGATAGGATGCATGAAAATGGATATTGAGCGAAAAGGAAATTTTACACAAGAATGGAATCCAGTAAAATCATAAAAATCTAAGTTTTTTAGTTTGGAGGATGTTATGGAAAGAAAAAAAGTAATTATTATGGGAGCTGCAGGGAGGGATTTTCACAATTTCAATGTTTACTTCAGGAATAATCCTTCTTATGAAGTTGTGGCATTTACAGCGACCCAAATTCCCAATATTGATGGCAGAATTTATCCCTCCCTTTTATCAGGTCCCCATTATCCTTCAGGAATTCCTATTTACCCTGAAGCCGAACTTGCTAAATTAATTCAAGAAAAATCTGTTGAAGAGGTCATTTTTGCTTACAGCGATGTTCCGCATCTGGATGTTATGCATAAGGCTTCTCTTGTTTTATCCTGTGGGGCTGATTTTAAACTTATGGGTCCAGATCACACCATGCTTAAATCAGATGTGCCAGTTGTCAGTATTGGAGCCGTGAGAACTGGAGCTGGCAAAAGCCAGACGACCCGCAAAGTGGCAAAAATCCTAAAAAAATTAGGAGTTAAAGTTGTGGTTATTCGACATCCAATGCCTTATGGAGATCTCACAAAACAGATCTGTCAGAGATTTGAAAAAGAGGAAGATCTAGCCTATCATAAATGCACAATTGAGGAACGTGAAGAGTATCTTCCTCATTTAGAACAAGGAAGTGTTGTGTACGCAGGGGTTGACTATGGAGAAATCTTAAAACAAGCACAGAAAGAAGCCGATATCATCATCTGGGATGGGGGCAACAATGATTTCCCTTTCTATCATACAGATCTCCATTTTGTTGTTGTGGATCCGCATCGTCCAGGTCATGAAGAACTGTACCATCCAGGTGAAGCTAATTTAAGAATGGCTACCTGTGTAATCATCAATAAAGTTGACTCTGCGGAAAAAGAAAAAATTGAACAAGTAAAATCAAAAGTTAAAGTTTTAAACCCTAAAGCCATGATCATAGAAGCTGCTTCACCCATTACTGCTGATAAACCTGAATGGCTCAAGGGGAAAAAAGTTCTGGCAATTGAAGATGGTCCAACAGTAACTCATGGAGATATGGGCTATGGAGCAGCTTACCTGATTTCAAAACAATCTGGAGGCACAGTGATTGATCCCAGACCTTATGCTGTCGGTTCTATCAAGGCAACTTTTGAAAAGTATCCGCATCTAAAAGATGTTCTGCCAGCCATGGGGTACTCTGAAACCCAAATCAATGAATTAAAACAGACTATTGACCATTCTCCATGCGATGTTGTTGCTGTTGGAACACCTGCCGATATTCGCAAATTCATGAATCTTTCTAAGCCAGCGGTTAAAATCAGCTATGAATTAGATGAAAAAGTAGGGCCAACAATAGAAGAAATATTAAAAGACTTTTTAAAGCTTCACAAGAATCTTAAAAAACATTCTATGGTTTAAATCTATCAGCGAGAAGAGAACTCATTGAATGTAAGACAGTGGAAGGCTATCAGTTCTTTTGGAAGAAGTGATTATTTTCTCTTGGCAGAATAGGCTTTCCCATTCATTAAAAGGTCTGCAATCAGCTCAACAAGAATAAATTTCTCTTCTTCTTCCAGCTCATCAAAAACAACTTGATATTGATAAGGAGGATCCAAGGAAGACTGCAGAGCAACTTTCCCCTTGATCTGAAAACTTGATCCATTGTCAGGCTGCTCAGATACAGGAAACCAAAGAGAAACAATCCCTTTTTCTTCAAGTTTATGCTGACATTCCAGACAAACACCAGAAACGGAAATTTTTCGAAGAATTCCTTGTTTTATTTCTCCATCATTAATACAATATTTTATCCCCAACTCTGTCACATATCTGGGATAAGACTTCTGTTTTTCATCTTTTGAATTTAATAGACTTTTAGGGACAAACTCAAAATTAGACACACACCCTCCACTGCCTATTTTATCACATTAACAAAAATAAAACATCCATCTAAAGATGGACGTGTTGTCGCTAAAATCTCCACCTATTGTATATCAACCCAATTTTTAACCCCAACTCAATTCTTCGTCGGACTCTGCTTCTGAGAGTTCTATTGTTCTCACTTTTCCAGTGGTTTTCGATGCCGAAACAGCCTTTCCGCTGCTTAATAGATGCGCAATAAACTCTACGAGAAGAAAATGCTCTTCTCCTTCTTGATCCATTTCATCAAACTGCACCCATAACTCACTGTTTTTTTCACTATTGTCTAAAACGCGGTTCTCTTTTGGAAAATCTGAGACCATCCCTGATATCAGAAGATTGATGCCCTCACCCTGATTTTCAGATGGAACAAATAACTGAAGGAGGAGCTTCTGCTGAGAGAGTATTTGAAAATTAGAAGAAATTTTTATCTGAATTCCTTCTAAACTGATCAGACTGACAGTTCCTTCCAACCAGTTCTTGCTTCCTTCAAATTTGCAGCGAATAACGAAACTTGCGGCATACTTTGGAACTGCTTTGTTTTGCGATTTTTTGGGGAAAAGTTCTACAACATTGGCTTCCATTGTCTCATTCCCCTCCTTCATATTTTTTATGATACCATGAATTTACTGTCAAACCAAGTCATCCAGGGTATGTTTTTTTAAAAAACCTCCTCCTCCTTTAGATAGATGAGTGAGGTTTCTTTAATCCGATTTCATTCGCGAAAAGAGCCAGTTGGAGGCGATTTGTCATGGAGAGTTTCCTCAAAATTTGATGGACATGGGACTTCACTGTTACTTCACTCACGTGCAGATCTTGTGAAATGTCAATATTGCTTTTCCCCTGACCGATCAAATAAAGGATTTCTATTTCTCGAACAGTCAAGCGTTCAATACTTTGTTCATCTATTTCTGGCATTTCAAGGGTTTGAAGTTTCCGAAACTGGACAATCTCCTCAATGAGAAAAAGAGTAAAAGATGGATCAATAAATGCTTTCCCTTCAAAAGCTGCTTGAATGGCATCAAAAAGAAAAATTTGAGGAGAATTTTTTGAAACAAAACCTTTTGCTCCTGCTTCCAGCACTTTAAAAAAATCTTCACGAGAATGGCTTGAAGTTAAAATCACCACTTTACATTCAGAAGAAAGCTTTGAAATTCTTTTCGAAACTTCAATTCCGCTTTCCCCTGAAAAATGAGGATCAATAACCACAACATCAGGTTTCTCTTTGTTGATTAACGCAAAGCCTTCTTCTACCGATGAAGCGCTCCCCATAATTTGAAAATCACTGTGCCTCGCCAGCTCTGCTGACATTAATTCCCGCAAAAATTTCGAATCGTCAATAATAAAAATTTGTATCACAAAGCTTTAGAAGCTGCAAGTCTTGCTACAGGGACACGATAAGGGCTGCAGGAAACATAGTTCAAACCTGTTTGATGACAGAAAACAATAGTAGCTGGATCTCCTCCATGTTCTCCACAAATTCCAATTTTCAGTTCAGGATTCTTTTTTCTCCCTTTTTCAACCGCTATTTTTATTAAAGAGCCTACCCCTTTTATATCTAAAGTTTTAAAAGGATTATTTTCCAAAATCTCTTTTCTCAAATAAACAGGGATAAAACTCCCTTCTGCGTCATCTCGCGAAAAAGCCAGTGTGGTCTGAGTCAGATCATTAGTTCCAAAAGAAAAAAACTCTGCACGCTCAGCCAGATCATCAGCAATCAAACAGGCTCTAGGCACTTCAATCATAGTGCCAAAATGATGTTGAATCTGGATCCCATATTTCTGCATCACTTCATTCGCAGTCTTTTTTACCTGATGATAAGTAGCTTCCAACTCTGCGCGAAATCCAACCCCAGGAATCATAATTTCAGGTAAAACCTCAAAACCTTGTATTTTCAGCTCGCAAGCCGCTTCAAAAATAGCTTTTATCTGCATTTCATAAATTTCAGGATAAACAATTCCCAATCGGCAAACCCTTAATCCAAGCATTGGATTCTGCTCTTTCAAACGAGTAATATGATTCAACAGCATTTCTTTTTCTTTCAAAGTTTTACTTTTGGGAGATTTAATGCGAAGAGTTATCACTTCTTCCAAAACCTTTTCGTATGAGGGAAGAAATTCATGCAGCGGCGGATCCAGCAGCCGAATTGTGACAGGAAGTCCCTGCATCGCTTTTAAAATTCCTTTAAAGTCTTTTTTTTGTAAAACCTGAAGCTTTGACAATGCCTTTTTATAGTGAGCCAGAGGCTGCTTCAACTCTTTTGCGATCTGCTGAATTTCTTTTTTCAATCTCTCTTTATCAGCTTTCTCCTTTGCTTTATCCAGTTCCTGACTCAATTTTTCCTGCCTGTACTTCAATTCCTGAACAAGAGGAGCGGCTAAAATCATTTCATGAACAACCGGTACTCTTTCAGGGGCTAAAAACATATGTTCAGTTCGGCACAAACCAATTCCCTGAGCTCCAAATCCTCTTGCTTTTTCTGCATCTTGAGGAGTGTCTGCATTGGCCCAGATCTGCAGTCTCCGAATCTGATCAGCCCAATTTAAAAGTTTTGCTAAATTCTCGCCGATCTCTTTCGGTTCTATCAAAGGAATTTTTCCCAAAAAAACTTCCCCGGTCAAGGCGTTAATGGAAATAAAATCTCCCTCTTTAATCACTTTTCCATTAACAACCATTCTTTTCTTTTCTTCTTCAATTTTCAATTCTTCACATCCAACAATACAGGGGATACCCCACCCGCGAGCTACTAATGCCGCGTGACTTGTCATCCCTCCCCGCGAAGTTAAAATACCTTTTGCTGCCAGCATACCTTCAATATCATTCGGATTAGTTTCAGGTCTGACTAAAATAACCGATTTTTTTTCCTGTTTTGCCATTTTTGAAGCCCGAGGAGAATCAAACACAACTTGTCCTGATGCTCCTCCAGGTGATGCCGCTATTCCCTTTGCCAGAAGAGGAACTTTTGTTTTCAATTCCAACCTGGGATGCAGCATTTGATCAATATGATGAGGTTCCAGTCTTTTTAGAGCTTCTTTTTTATCAATGAAGCCCTCATTTACCATTTCAACTAAAATTTTTGCGGCAGCATCAGCGCTGACGCTGGGAAAGCCAGAACGAGTTTGAAGCATATAGAGTTTTCCTTTTTCAATGGTAAACTCCATGTCTTGAACATCTCTGTAATGAGTTTCCAGGTTTCTGGATACCTCTTGAAGGTGCTGGTAAATCAAAGGGGAGAGTTTTTCTAATTCAGCAATAGGAATCGGTGTCCTAATTCCAGCGACCACATCTTCACCTTGAGCATTCATCAAAAACTCGCCGCTGACTTTTTTTTCGCCCGTAAAAGGATCACGAGTAAAGGCAACCCCTGTTCCCGAATCATTCCCCATGTTTCCAAAAACCATAGCAACAATATTAACTGCTGTCCCAAGAGAATGAGAAATGCCCTTTTCCTCTCGATAAGTGAATGCCCTTGGATTTTCCCAGGAATCAAAAACCGCTTTTACCGCCATCAGCAGCTGTTCTCTCACATCTTGAGGAAATTCTCGTCGAGTCTCACTTTGAACGATTTTTTTATAAACAGCAATTAAACTTTGCAAACTGTTGGAAGAAATTTCAAAGTCGTTTTTTATTTTTTCTTTTTTCTTTAATTCATCCAGCTTCTCTTCAAATTTTTTCTTGCTAATCCCTAGAACAACATCTGAAAACATTTGTATAAAACGGCGATAGCAGTCAAAGGCAAATCTCTCGTTTTGCGTTTCCTGAGTCAGCCCTTTGACTGTTTCATCCGTTAATCCCAAATTCAAAATGGTATCCATCATCCCTGGCATTGAAATTTTTGCTCCTGATCGAACACTGACTAACAAAGGATGTTCTGAATCTCCAAATATCTTTTTAGATTTCTGCTCCACTTCTTTTAAATTTTTAAAAATTGATTCTTCAAGCTTTTCTGGTAGTTTTTTCCCATGTTGATTATAATACATGCATGTCTCTGTTGTAATGGTAAAGCCCGGAGGAACCGGAAGTCCTGCCCTAGTCATCTCAGCCAGCCCTGCCCCTTTTCCTCCCAGGAGATCCTTCATTCCGGCATTTCCTTCTTCGAACGAATAAATCCACTTAACAGTATTCTCAACGTCTAACATTTTTCTCTCCTCGCAATTTTATAGTGGTTCCTAAAGTGCTGCTTGCGCACAGTCGAGCCCCTATAGAGCTAAATTTTTCTCTTTCCCTGTGCATAGAAACATTCTCATAAAAGAAGAAAAATCCCTTTCTATGATAATCTTCAAGGCATTAATTTTTAGCTAACTCATGAAGAAAAGGAAGCGCTTTCATTCTAGACCTTTTTCCTTTTTCTTTTTCCTGATCTAAAACCTTTATTAGATTAGCCCCTCTTTTTTCCAAGTTTATCGTCTCTAAAATGATTTGCTTCTGGGAAGGATGAAAAGGAAATGAAAAAGCAATGAAATCCATAAAAATTCCCAAATCCAGATGAGGAGCTGAAAAAGCTGAAAAACCCCATAATGGCTGGACTAAGATTTGATTTAATCTCTCCACAATCTGCCGTCGAATTTCATTTTCCTTTCTAAGACTCAATCTTGAAGCATTTTCTTCTATGACCTGCACTTTAGCCCTCTGATATGGTTTTTCAAAATTCAAAGATTGAATCTGAAGCCTCTTAATACCGTAAAGTAAAACATTGAAATTCACGTCAGGCAGAACTTCTGTGCGAAAAACCTGTCCCATACATGCTGTTTCATGCACAGGTGGATTACCATAATACTGATCCTCCCACCCAGATTTAAGCAAGACCATCCCAATCAGGCCATCAGTCTCAGCTGCATCAATAACCATTTGTTTATATCTGGGTTCGAAAATATGGAGAGGCAGAAAAGTATAGGGGAAAAACACCACAGAGGGCAGAGGAAACAAAGGGAGCAGTCCTTCATATTCACTAAAAAAATTCTGCTGCTTCATAAAGAGAAAATTAGATTTGTGGTGAAATTTTCCTTGATATTATGGAATGGTAGGTTAAAAGGAAGAAAACAAGAATTTGAAGAAGATTTTCACACCTTGCAAAAAATTGATTCCTGCTTCCTGGCCGCCTGCCAATTAAATCAAATTCCAACGACTCCTATCTGGTTTATGAGACAAGCAGGACGTTACCTTCCTGAATACCGCAAAATTAGAGAAAAATATGATCTTCTAACCCTCTGCAAAACACCTGATTTGGCTGCTGAGATATCGCTTCAACCGGTTAGAATCTTGAAAGTAGATGCCGCTATTTTATTCGCCGATCTTCTGCTGCCGTTTATACCTATGGGAATTGAGTTCCAGTTTGAAAAAGACGAGGGCCCTGTGATTAAAAATCGAATTCAAACCGCAGAAAATGTAAGGACTCTCAGAACCTTTAATCCAGAAGATGATTTGAATTATGTTCTCGAAACGATTCGAATTTTAAAAAATGAATTGGAAGAGAAAATTCCAATCATTGGGTTTGCCGGAGCTCCTTTTACCCTTGCCACTTATCTGATCGAAGGGGGGCACTCCCGAAATTTTATCAAAACACAGCAGTTCATGTACTATGAGCCTGCAGCCTGGAAAGCCTTAATGGGAAAACTTTCTCAAGTCATCATTTCTTTTCTGAAAGCTCAGTTAAAAGCAGGAGCTTCTGCTGTTCAATTGTTTGACAGTTGGGCAGGGGTTTTGAGTCCAAGCGATTACCAAAAATTTGTTCTCCCCTACTCTTCCCAAATTCTTCAAGAGGTTTCTGAAGATGGATTCATTATTCATTTTTCGACTGGAACCAGTGGAATGCTGGATTTAATCTCAAAGGCGGGAGGAGATATTATCAGTTTTGATTGGAGAATTCCTCTAGATAAAGCCTGGAAAATTATCGGATATAACAAAGGAATCCAGGGAAATCTGAATCCAGCCGCCCTTCTCGCAGACCCTAAAGATTTAAAAATAGAAGTGGAAGAGATTTTAAAAAGAGCGAATAATAGACCAGGTCATATATTCAATTTAGGTCATGGGGTTTTCCCTGAGACCTCAGTGGATCAATTGAAACGGGTTGTGGAATGGGTCAAAACGTATCGCTGCGGCCCTTAAAACTGAACCCGCTGCTTAAAAAAATCTTTTGGATCAAGGAGGAAAAATGAGAACAGGAGTTTTATTGATGTCTTTAGGCTCTCCCGAAAAACTAGAGGATATGGAAGCCTATTTACTGGATATCAGACATGGAATGCCAGTTTCCAAACTGTTCGTGGCAGAGATGCAGGAGCGGTACAGACAGGGGGGAGGAAAATCTCCTCTTCTTGAAATCACAAAAAACCAGGCTGAAGCTTTAGAAAAGAGCTTGAATGAAAATGGAAAGGAATTTAAAGTTTACGTTGGGATGAGACACTGGCACCCTTATATCACTGATGTGATGATGAAAATTGCTCAGGATAAGATTTCAACTTTAATCTCTTTTCCTATGACTCCTTACTACTCTAAACTGAGCACAGAGGCATATCACAGTGAAGTCAAAGAAGAAATTTCAAAAATTCGCGCGCAGTCAAACCAATCTTTGGAGACGATCTTTATCAAAAGTTGGAATAAAGAACCTTCTTTAATTGAAACTTTCAGCGAACTTATCAAAAAAGGATTAAATCATTTCAAAGATTCTACACAGGTAAAACTTTTGTTTACAGCTCACTCGCTGCCTGAAAAGATCGTGGCTGAACAGGATCCATACCCTCATGAGCTTCTGGAAACAGCCCGAATGACGGCTGAAAAACTCAAAATTAAAAATTGGGATTTTGCTTACCAGAGCCAGGGAGCCACAAAAGAGCCGTGGCTTGGACCTAAAGTAGAAGACATGCTGGAAAAATATCAAAAAGAAGGGATTAAAGAGGTTCTTTTAGCTCCGATCGGGTTTATCTGTGATCACATGGAGATTCTTTATGATGTGGATGTTTTGTTTAAAAAGTCAGCCCGAGAAAAAGGAATTCATTTAGAACGAACTGATTCCCCCAATGATCATCCTCTTTTTATTGCAGCATTGAAATCTGTTGTCTTAAATCACCTACAGTGAAAATCTTAATTATTGGGGGAGGAATTTCTGGTTTATCTGCCGCCTATCACCTTCAAAAAACAAAGGCTTCTGCTCAGATTTATCTTATTGAAAAAGAGAAAAGGCTGGGGGGGAAAATTGAAACCCTTCATCAAGACGGGTATATTATTGAAACCGGTCCTGAATCACTGGTCTCTTATAAGCCAGCTGCCATTAATCTCTGCCAGGAGCTGGGTTTGTCTTCTGAAATCATCCCTTCAATTCCTGAAAACCGAAAAACTTTCTTCTTTTTAAAAGGGAACCTGATCCCTTTTCCTGAAGGGATCTTTTCAGCTTTTCAAGCCCCATTTTTTCGTACTGTAAAAACACTGGCTCAAACCCCTCTCCTCTCCCCTCTTGGAAAACTCAGAATCGGACTAGAACCCTTTATTCCCCCTCGACAGGAAGATGATGATGAAGCAGCAGGCTCTTTTTTCTCTCGAAGATTAGGGAGAGAATTTTTCAATCATTTGATTGCCCCATTTCTTTCTGGAATTTACGGAGGGGATACTGAAAATCTCAGCATGAAGTCCGTGCTGCCGACTTTTTATGCTGCGGAGAAAAAATATGGATCCCTTTTGAAAGCAATCCTGGCTAACAAAAATAAAAAATCGAGTTCCCAACAAATCCCCCCTTTTGTATCTTTAAAAAATGGGCTTGGGAGCCTGATAGATAAACTCGTCAAATCTTTACAAAAAAACCGTATAGATTTAGGAAAATCAGTTGTGGCAGTTAAAAATCTTCCAGGTGGATATCAAGTCCTGCTTGAAAACGGAGAAAGAGTTGAATCTGAAATCCTGATCATCGCGACTCCTGTGCAAAAGACAGCCGATATTTTAAAGGATCTGGATCCAGAAGCTTCAAAACTCCTCAGCGAGATCCCCTCTTCGTCTGCTTCAGTTGTCACATTAGGTTTTGATCAAAACGATCTATCTACTCTGTCAAATTCTTATGGATTCTTAATCAGTCCTGAAGAAAAATTTCCATTTTTAGCCTGCACCATGAGTTCAAACAAATGGGAAGGAAGAGCCCCAGAAGGAAAATTCATCATGAGGTTTTATGCTAATACCATTCTGGATGATCCTGAAAAAAGCACGAACGAGTTTCTGAAACAATTACCCTTTTTTTCTAAAATTAAAAAAAAACCTGAACTATTTCTGGTTCATTCCCATCCCAATGTCATGCCTGAATATAGAGTCTCACACGAAAAAAAAATGGAACAAATCCAAAGAGCGCTGACCCGTCATCCGGGTTTATTTCTTGCAGGGAACGCTTACCAAGGGATAGGAATTTCAGACTGCATCCTAAGCGGAGTCAAAGCAGCAGAAAAAGCAGTAACCACTTAGCCCAGGTCTTTCATGAAAGTTCAGTCAGTTTTATGGAAAGGTGGTAATTTTGCTGAAACAAAAAAGGCTCTGCTTTTTCAAGCAGAGCCTTAAATTCAACTTTTAATTAATACATATCCATATCGCCGCCCGGATATCCTTTCGGCATAGCGGGTTCTTTTTTCTCTGGCTTTTCAGCAACTAAGGTTTCAGCAGTAAGAACCATGGCAGCAATAGAAGCAGCCTTTTCAAGAGCGGTTCTGGTTACTTTAACAGGATCCACAATCCCCGCTTTGACCATGTTCTCAGGCCACTGATGTCTAAGGGCATCATAACCCCATTCTTTTTTATTTGAGGTCAGAATCTTCTCAACGACTGAAGAACCGGACTGTCCAGCATTTTCAGCAATCTGTTTGGTAGGTTCCTGAAGCGCTTTTTTCACGATATTGACGCCGAACTGTTCTTCAGGCTCCAATTTTAAAGCATCAAGAGAATGAATGACATTTAACAAAGCCACCCCACCACCAGCAACAATTCCTTCTTCAACTGCGGCGCGGGTTGCGCTTAAAGCATCTTCCATTCGGTGCTTCTTTTCTTTCAGTTCGGTTTCTGTGGCAGCTCCAACTTTAATAACAGCCACTCCTCCCTGAAGTTTTGCTAACCTTTCCTGAAGTTTTTCGCGGTCAAAATCAGAGTCAGTGGTCTCGATCGCTCTTTTGATCTCTTTAATTCTTCCTTGAATGTCAGCGTGTTTTCCTTTGCCATTAATGATCGTGGTGTTGTCTTTATCCACTTTCACTTTTTCGGCTTGTCCGAGCTGCTCTAATTTTACATTTTCAAGTTTCATTCCTGTTTCATCTGAAATCACAGTTCCGCCTGTAAGAACTGCAATATCTTTCAGCATCTCTTTTCTGCGGTCCCCAAATCCGGGAGCTTTTACAGCAACACAAGTAAAGGTGCCGCGAAGTTTATTGACAACCATGGTTGCCAGGGCTTCACCTTCCACATCCTCGCCAATAATGAGAAACGGTTTTTGAACTCTGACGATCCCCTCTAAAAGAGGAAGAATATCCTGAACTGAACTGATCTTTTTCTCGGTTAAGAGAATATAAGGATCAGTTAATTCAGCTTCCATTCTTTCAGCATTGGTCACCATATAAGGGGAAATATATCCTTTGTCAAACTGCATCCCTTCAACCTGTTCTAGAGTGGTGGCAGTTGTTTTAGATTCTTCAACCGTGATCACGCCATCTTTTCCAACTTTTTCCATGGCTTCAGCGATTTTTTCTCCAATAGCTGAATCATTATTGGCAGAAATAGTGGCAACATGTTTAATATCTTCTTTATCTTTAATTGGGTGCGCCGATTTCTTTAACTCAGCAACAGCGGTTTCTACCGCTTTTTCAATTCCTCTTTTTAAGAACATCGGGTTATGACCAGCAGCGACCAGTCTCATTCCCTCATCCAGCATGGAATGGGCTAAAACAGTTGCTGTTGTGGTCCCATCTCCTGCCACATCATTGGTCTGTGAAGCAACTTCTTTTAAAAGTTGAGCTCCCATATTTTCAAAAGGATTATCTAATTCGATCTCTTTGGCAACAGTAACCCCATCATTGGTAATTGTGGGAGAACCAAATTTTTTATCCAGGACGACATTTCTGCCTCTTGGACCTAAGGTTGAACGGACAGCTTTTGCCAGAGCTTCAATCCCTCTTTTCATATGCTGTCTTGCTTCTGTATCATGAGCCATCATTTTTGCAGCCACTTTATAATCCTCCTTGATTATTTTAATTATTTTAATTATTTAGTCTAAAATGGCGAGTACATCGCTCTCGCGAACAATAAGATACTCTTTTCCATCCACTTTTACTTCTGTTCCGGAATACTTTCCATACAGAACCTGCTGTCCTTCCTTTAATTCAAGGGGCACCTTGGTTCCATTATCCATAACCCGCCCTGTTCCAACTGCCAGGATTCTGCCTTTTTGAGGCTTTTCTTTCGCTGTGTCAGGGAGATAAACTCCTCCAGCGGACTTTTCTTCCTGTTCCATCGGCTCAATAATGACTCGATCTCCCAGGGGTTTCACTTTCTGCTCTGTTTTTACAGGCATTCTCGTCACCTCCTTAAAATTTTAGCTGTAAAGCTAACGGTTCCATTATACCCAGGTCTTTTGGAGTTTAAACACCTTGTTAGCAGTCTTACTCCTTAACTGCTAATTTAAGAGCCGATTATTTTTTTTCCCCATCCAAAACCAGTACAAGAGTCCGATCCCAAGAACCAGTAAAATCGGAATCTCGGCAGCTTTAAAATAAGGCTGCAGGAGAACCCAATTCTTGCCAAGGAAAAAACCAGCACCGCTCAATGCAGAACACCAGACAGCACTTCCTATAAAAGTCAAACCACAGAAAGAAATAAAATCTACCCCCATGATCCCTGCTGGCAGAGCAATAAAAGTTCGAACAACTGAAAGCATCCTTCCGATGCAGACAGACCATTTTCCATATTTTTGAAAAAATCGTTCTGCCAGATGTAAGTGATTGTTAGAAACAAAAACATACTTTCCATATTTTTCAAAAAACTTCATTCCTCTATTCCTAACTACAAGATAAATCAAAACAGCACCCAAAAAATCCCCTAAAATGCCTGCAGAAACAGCAGCTATCAGGTTAAATCTTCCTATACTGGCAAGATATCCTGAAAATGGAAGAATGATTTCACTGGGAATAGGAACACAGGCGCTTTCCAGCAGCATCAACAAAAAAATGCCAAAATAACCAGAAAAAGAAATAAAATGAATAATAAAATTGAAAAAAATATGAATCATAATCTTATCGCTATTTGTGCATTTCTGCGGGCAGCTCCAATACGGTTTTTGAACCTGTATTCAAAAGATGGGCAGAAATAACATAATAACCTTGCGGCACCTGTTGCCCACGAACATTTTTCTGATTCCATGAATCTTCAAAAACCCTCTCACTTTTGGGCTTCAAAACTAAATGATTAGGAATTGGCCTGGCGAAAATATGATAGGAAGACTCCCACACTATTGTCGGAACTTTAAAAAAAATAAAATTAAGCATTTTCTCAACGACAAAATTGACTCTCTGCGTTGTTCTAAAATGCAGAACAACTGTTTTAGGGGAATTGTTTCGAATCATTAGCTTAAGGAGTATGGACTGTCCTGGATGATAAAGAGTCCTATTAATTTTAAGCTCATATAACAGACCTGATTTCACAATTTTTGTCTGGTTGTGAACAGGGTAGCGATAATGGATCAAAAGTCTCATAATGAAAACCCATAAAACGACAGCAGAGAAAAAGAAAATAATAAGCCATAGTACTCCTCTTTTTGAGGCAGGTGTAACCTTTTTAATTCGAACCTCTTTCTGTGGTTTCACAATTTCAAGAAATTTGTTCTAAACGTAAGAGGAAATCTCCTTTTTAGCGAAGAAAAAGAACCTCTGTAATGAGTAAAATTTTCTTTTTAGCTTATGGGGGGTTCCTTTTACTTTCAGCCTTTCCCGCTTTTTCGAACTCACCGAGAGTACTCCCTTTAATAACCACGAAAGGAGGCAGAATCCACACTTACCACTACCTCCTCAATAAACAAACTCAAATTTTTGCTATCTCACCCATACAGCAGTATGAGAGATGGAATGGATCTTTAAAATCTGTTCTTAGTCCCCCTATTATACCAAATTCCATCCTCGAAGCAGCAAACAATCCCCAGATACCTTTTAACACCCCATACCTAATGACAAATTCCATTCTGAATTCTCTTAAAAACACACAAGGATATGGACTGCCTGAAAAATCTCTTGAGAACTTCTCACTTTCACCAGCTGTTCAGCAAAAAATTTCCAGTGTCGCCTCAACGATCCGCGTTGTGAATTGGGATCAACAGTTAATTGATGCTAAAACCCTTGAATTCGCGCAGAAAAATGGAATCACTGACCTTGTTCAAATAGAAAGGTACAGACAGGGGCTTTTATACGAATATCCTGTCAATAAAACCATTGTCATACACCTCAGAATCACTGATCGCTCCTTTCTACCGCTAGATTTTTCTCCATTTTCTTCCCATCTTTATCTCGTCAATCCTGAGGATGGACAACACATAGAACCAGTTTATTACGATCCTGCTTTAAATCGAATCATCCAGCAGGGAGAAACAATTGAAGGGAATGTTTATTTTCCTCTTCACCCGAAAAAAATGAAAGTTAAAGGAGTCTTAAAAAATATCAATGGAAAAAATTACTCTTTCTCCTTCAACTAAAAGAAAAAAATATTTTCTGACGAAAATAACGCTTTTATCTTTATTTTTTAGTTTATTCTGGTTCTCTGCCAGGAGCATATTAGCTCAGGTCAATCCGAGAAAATTTTGGACGGCTCTTCCTCCCTCAGAATTTCAAATCATGACAGAACTGATTCAAAAATACAATTCGCAGCATTCATATCATCCCGTCAAATTGAAAAATTTTTCTTCGCCCAATCTTTTATTTCATGCACTTAAAACGGAAAATGCACCTGATATGGCTTTGATTGACAGCCGATGGATTGGAAGTCTAAGTTCCAAACTTACCCCTGCTGATTCTATCTTAAAAAAAGCTGGTGCTGCAGTTGAAGTCATGGTTGAATCAGATACCTTCACCCCTATTTGGAAATCCTGCACTTTCAACAGAAAAGGCTGGATTATCCCTTTTTCAGCAAAAACAGCTGCCCTGGTTTTAAATGCCAGAGACCTTAAAAAGAATACCGAAATCGTCAATTTAACCCAATGGAGCAAAATCTCCGATAAAATTAAGCCTCACAAAAATATTCAACCGATTGTCCTGCCATTTAACTGGGAAAATGCTGATTTAGCGCAGCTGTGGAAAAATTTTGAAAGCTCATTTGCAACAAAAAATTCTACAAATTTCCATAGGAATCTAGCGGCTTTAAATGTCTGGTGGAACTGGATCAACCGCTTCCAACTGGCATCTCTTCACCCCTACCAGGCGTCAGAAGACTTTAGCAGGGGAGGAAGCTGGATTCTGCTTCCAACTGAAACTGCATCTCTAAAAAGCCAATTTATTGTCAAGCCACTTCCTAAAAATCTAAAACCCTGGGGATATCTCCAGGTTGACGGGATTGCTTTTTTTGGAAAAAAAGGATGGAGTTTTGCTAATTATATTACAGACTACAGTCAACTAAAATTTTGGTCGCTTAAAACAAATACAGTCCCTGTGAATAAACAGGTTTATCTTTCCCCTGATTATCTTCAAAATCTTCGCTTAAAACGCCCCTGGATGAAAATTTACATCCAGGAAATTTCACAATCATCTCCTTCTTTTAATCAACCCCACGCTTTTTCAAAATTAAAAACTCTTGCTAAAATTTTAAAATCCTGTTTTAAAAAGCAGATGACAGAAATCGAGACTGTCAAAAAAATCCAAAAGCTAAACCTCCACTCGGTGATCTCTCAGTGAATCACAAAGAAATGACTCTCTATTTTGATGGCGCTTCTAAGGGTAATCCGGGTCCTGCAGGTATTGGAGCTGTCATTTTTGCAAACTCTGAAGGGAAACATGAAATAAAAAAATTTATTGGAATCGCCACAAACAATCAAGCTGAATATACGGCACTGCTGACAGGACTTCAAGCGGCTCTTGATCTTGGAGCAAACAAATTACAAATTTTTTCTGACAGCGAATTAGTCATTAATCAACTAAAAGGCACTTATCAAATAAAAGACGAGAAACTAAAAACTCTTTATTTGAAAGCAGTCGAATTGAGCGGCAAATTCAAAGAAATCTCATATCAACATGTTCCAAGAGAAAAAAACAAGATCGCTGATGCTCTCGCAAATGAAGCCGTAAAAGAAGCCCGAGCCACTCTTGAGCCATCTTATGAGTCAGCTTCTAAATTGTCCTCCCCAAAAAACGTCAAAGACATATTTCTAGAACTTAGAATCAATTCTGAGTTTTTCGTTCCCTCTGTGATGAAATTCATAAAAAATCTAATTGAAGAAGTTAACCTGCCTCCAGAACAGGAACCAACCATCAGCCTGCTGACAGCTCTACAGAAAGCAGAAAAGTCCTGCGGCGAAAAAAAAACTGGACTTTATCTCCGATTTTTCTGCGACAGTGAAAACACACAATTGGAATTAAACCTGGAAGAACAAAAGCCTCTTCTTTATCACCAATCTAAAATTCCAAAGACTAATAAAACTGCTTAAGGATCCCAGAGGCTGAGAGCCGATATCCCTGGTACTGCCGCGATTTTTCGAGGAGAATTCATGTTTTGGACTGAAAAAACATAAATATTTCCTTTTTTATCCGCCAAAAAGAAAGTCCCTGTACGCGAATCTGCGGCTGCTAAAACAGGAGAAAAATTTAATCTAATGGTTTGTGTCAACAGTCCAAGTTTTAAATTAATAACCCTTAATCTGCTGCCATGTGACCAGATAATCCCAGTATGTGGAGAAGAAAAAACTAATCGCGCGCTGCTTCTTAAAAAAACAGGGAAAGAAGCAATTGAATTTCCAGAAAGAGTTAAAATCTCTAAAACATTGGATTGAGACAGATAAACAACCAGACGACTCTTACCCACGTAAAGCAGTTTAGGGGTTTCAGAGAAAGAACACACTTTCTTCACTGCCTTTGTTCCAACATCAATGACTCGTAGAGCAGAATCATGCTCTGAGACAACATACAATTTTTTCCCTGAAGGACTTATCCTCAGATCAACAGGAGGATGCGGAAATCGAATCACAGAGAAACTTCCATTTGCATTAAGGGTTGTCTGCATGACTTGTCTATCCACGCCATTGCAGGCATAAAATCCACCTATAACGGGATCATAAGCCACAGATTTTACTTTTCCTGACAGAACTAAATGCCATTTTTTTTCAGGAAGGTTAGGGTTTACTAAAAAGACTGAGTCAGAATTAGAATCAGACACAATAAATCTCTGTCCTAAAGGGATTGGGATAAGAGATTTAAAATCTCCTGTCAGCGGAAAAAAATTAATTCTCTTTCCGCTTTTTAAATGAATCCAAACAATCCCCTTTGAGGTCGCAGCACAGAGAGCTTTATTTCTTACAGCAAACTTTTCAACTGTCTTTTTGGCAGGCATGGTAAATAAATAATCAATACCCTTTTTAAATAAAAATAATCCAACAAAAATAAAAAAAACGAAAAGGAAAATCCGCCCAACAGTGAGTTTCCTCTTTTCAGTTTGTCCTAAAATTTGGCTCAGAGGAACAACCTGTGGAACATCTGTTCGTTTTTCCTCTACTTTCTCTTTCAAAAGATCAGGATTTTTCAATTCTAATTGCAGATCTTCTAACTTCTGGTATTGTTTCTCCAGTCTTGGATCCATGCACTTTCTTAAAATGTTCAGCATTTCCGAATTCAATCCCGGATTGAACTCTCTTGGATCTCGCCAGTTTGCTAGAGAAAAAGGAGGGATTTGGCGAGTCAGCAGAAAATAAAAAATTCTTCCAGCCTTTTCAAAAATTTCTTTCTCAGACAAATGGTGGGGCTGCTCTTGAGGGGAAGGATTTTCTTGCAAAACCAGCTCTTGTTCAAAATCTAATATTTTAATTTCCTCACCTGTTAAAATAATATTTTGAGAATCAAGATTGGTTATCACAAAATTTCTGCTCGAGTCCCTTAATGTTAAAATTCCATCAATTAATTTTGAAAAATATTTTACAATTTCTCCTGAATTTAGCTGTCCTTTTGACTGGGAAAGGATTTTCACTAAAGGAACACCTTTTATCTCTTCAAAAACCACAAACCAGGCTTTATTCTCTTCTAAAATGTCTAAAATTTTCAAAAGAACTGGAGGATTGTTCTTCTGAATTTTTTGAAGAGATGAGATCTCCTCCTGGATGCCGCGGTAATCCTCCACTTTCGAAAAACTCCGGTAAGCTTTTACTAGACACAGAGCCCCGGATTTCTGATCTAAAGCAGAATAAAAAGCTCCTTTGGTTCCTTCGGCTAATTTATCTTTAAATTCGTACTGATGGTTAAGAATCACGACAAAGAATCATCACTTCGAGAACCAGGATTTAGAGAAAACCATAGAAGGCAAATTGTGGGTAGGAGAGTTAGAATCACCTTCTATGCATTGATCAAAATTATACTGGGCATTTCCACTGCCATTCACGATTATTTGTTTTGCAATCAGAGCGCCATTAATGGTACCGCTTCCCCCTCCCTTGATGGTTACACTGGCCTGAGGGGCATAAAAGATGAAATTTCCTGATCCAGTCCCATTTAAAGTAGCGCTCAAACTTGACATCCCATAAATAATTAAATCTGTCGGGGGTTTGGGGGATGGATTCACGTCAGGAGTTCCTGAAAGATCCAGAGTGTTATAAACGTACAAAATGGCTGGATTTGATGTAGTGCAGTTGGCCCCAAGGGTAATATTTCCGCCGCCGCTGTCTGTTAAACTAGAAATAGAAAAAGTGTTTGGGCCAGTAGTACTGCAGTTAAGAGTCAAGCCTCCTGACACATTAACTGTTCCATACAGTCCTGGAGACAATGGGCCGCCATTTAGAACATTTATGGTTCCAGGACCGCCTAATGGATCCACTGGAGGCGGAAATACATAAGGAGATGAAAGATTATTGGAAGGCTCACTAGAAGGGCTGACTGTTCCACCAGGACCTACGACTACCTGCGAGATATTGGTTGGGGTTCCCCCTTGAAAAGAGATTGCAGGGGTGGAACTGGAATTCGTCCCTAAAACTCCACCGGGTGACACAACCCCTGTGCCCCCGCAAAAAGGGTCTTGATAAGTCCCTATGTTGATATGGGCAGGAAAAGTGGTAGCGCAAGAAAGACAGGTTGAAAAAAAAGAAAAATCGAAATATTCCACTTGAGCCATTTCTTGAATTGATCTTTGACTCTGGTTCAAACTTCCTTCTGCTGATAAATAAGCCATTCCACAGGGAACAACAGTTCCATCAGGAGCGGTTATAGGAGCTGTGCAGGATGGATTATAATTGGCGATGATTTGTTGATTAGTGATTTCGGAATTGTTTTGCAGATTCTGCTGCGGCAAACTATAAGTTGATCCTGCAGGCAGCACCGGAGGAGTCAATTGATTTTGCCGAATAGCATTAATTTCATTTGCTATTCCTGCTTGAGCAGCATAAAGGGCAGAAGTTGAATCCTGAATTTTCAAAGAACGAGATAATGAAAAAATTCCTGAAGAACCTAAAGCAAATCCTAGAACAACTAAAACCAGCAGAAAAACAAGGACGTACGCTAGAGCCATTCCTCTATTAATTGGATTACTTTTATGATTCATGTTCAACACCCCCTTAATTTTTCGGCACAATACCAATCCAGTTTGAACCACATCCGCCTGTACCTGGATATCCTGGATTGACACTGGTTAAAATTCCACTATATTGTTCACCTGACACCATTTGCAAAGAAACAGTCCCTGATATTTCACAAGGAACAGTAGAAGGCAGAGCAGTGGAAGATGATGGAACAGGAGGAGGCAGAGCAGCAGAAAAGGATTGAATATTTCTAGCAATCACGGCTGGCTCTGCTGCTGGAACCGAATAAGTTCTAAAATCAGCTTCCCAGCCCGCTGGCACAGAAGCCATTAAAGCAGTGGTGTCAGTAGAAGGAAACGGGCTGCCAAAGGGGTTCCCCTCTTTACGTATCAATTCATATTCACTTGTTCCAGACTGTGGAATGAGATAATAACAGACCCATTTCTGCCAGCAGGGCTTCCCCACATCTCCTGTGTTAGGAGTAGGTCCGCAGTTAGAAGTAGCAGTTTCTCCATTATAAACCACAAACTGTCCGTTCGAATTCCAAGCCGATAAAAACATAATATCACTGCTGCTTGGATTTACGGCATCAGCATTGTATTCTATTCCATTCAGATCGGTTTCTTGAATTTCAGGGATCAACCGGGCAAAAGCTAACTCTGCAGATGACTGCACATCAATTCGATTCGAACCAGCCTGATAATAATGCTGACTGGCGACAAAAACTCCCAGTGTAATTCCCATCAAAATGCCGACAACCACCATGGCTACCAACACTTCTGACAAAGTGATACCTGAGACAGCTCGCTTTTTCATTCGGCAATCCACGTGGACAAAGCGAGAGACCTTGGATAAGTTTTAACAGCGCCTTTTTGATTCCATTTAACCGTTATAGTCACTGCTTTTACAGTGGAATTGACTGATGACCAGGAGAGCTGCCACCAAAAAGTGGCAGACTGGCTTCCACTTGAAACAGTAACAGGAATTGGTCCTTGAGCAGTAATGCTCCCATAACCCTGTTTAATCGCAATTTCCATTTCTTGCTGCGCAATTAGAGTTGCCAGATAAGTGTTTGTCGAATCCGAAATACTGTTAAATGAAACTTGAAAAATCCCCAACATGATGGCAGCCATTATGCCAAGAACCACAACAGCCACCATTGCTTCAATCAGACTAACCCCTCTGTTATTCTTTAATCGCCCCATTTTCTCTTCACCTGATAACCCTATTATATCATAAATATATAAAATGTCCACTGGTTTTTGAGAAGAATATGAATCAATGAATCTGCCCAATGGCAGAATACAAAGGCAGAAAAATCCCGATTAAAACCATGGCAACCATGCCCCCCAAAACAAGAATAAGAACAGGTTCTATTAAAGTCATTAAATTCTGAATAAGAGCTTCAATTTCAACGTCCAGATAATCAGCAGCCTTTTCCAACATAAACACAAGATTTCCTGATTCTTCTCCCACTAAAATCAAATCCTGGGCTGCTCGAGGAAAAAAAGAAACATCTTTTATGGTTTTTGACAAACTAGAACCTGTTTTTAACTCCTCCTGAATTTGACCAAAAAAAATCTTAAATACAGGCATTTCTACACCTCTTTTAAAAACATCCAGAGCGGTCAATAAATTAACCCCTGCATTCAACATAGTTGAAAGCGTGCGGCAAAAATAAGAACTCTGAATTTTCTGCAGGATGGAACCCACAACAGGAATTTGGAGCTCAAGGATATTTAACCACAAAGCAAAAGTGGATTTTTTCATGCCTATTTTCCATGCAGTGTACAAACTCGAGAGCAGTACCAAAACAATCCCCCAAAACCAGTAACTGACCAATAGATGAAAAATAAAAAAAAGGATTCGAGTAATCAAAGGAAGACGATAGTGAAGGGATTCAAAAAAAGATGAAAACATTGGAAAAATGTAAGAAATTAAAAACATAAAAAGAATTAAAGTCGTGGCAAAAACAAAAATTGGATAAATCAAAGCAGCTCTCACTTTTTGATTCTGAAAATTGATCTTTTCATAATAGTCTGAAAGCCTAATAAGTGTTTGTGGAAGAGTGCCAGAGGTTTCAGAGGATCGCACAGCAAAACGAAAAAAAGCGGGGAAAACTTCTGTGTTTTTTTCCATGGCAGAACTCATGGAATGTCCTGAAAGAACTTGTTCTTTCAGTTTTAAAGAAGCAGATCTTAATCTTTTATCCTCCCCCTGAGTGCCTAAAATATCAAAAGCTTTCACTAGGGCGACCCCAGACCCCATCATCAAACCCAGTTGTTTTGCAAAAACTGAAAGGCTTTTTAGGCTAACCTTTACAGAAGCTGGACCAGCCCATTTCGCTGCAATCATCCCTCTGTCATCCCAAATTTTTTTGAATGCAAGAGCTGGATTTGCTTTTTTCTTAGGAACAAATCTTTCTTGCCAAATCTGAGGCGCTGCTTCACCTGCACGGGTTTCAGGTGACTCTTCTTCAAGCCAATGAGGGATTTCAGAAGAAGAGCTCAAGGTTCATTTTTCTCCTTTTAATAAAGCAGAATGAGCGCTCAGCGCATCATTTAAAATTTTAACAACCTTCTCAGGATTAAATGGTTTACTGATGACATTCCTGGCTCCTGCTTTCAATGCCTCCATTAACTTTTCTGGGGTTCCACCTACAGAACTGACAGCCACTATACATGCTTTCGGATCATTTTGCAGGATTCTTTTTACAGCATCAATTCCGCTGATTCCAGGCAGGATCAAATCCATTGTGACTAAATCGGGCTTCAATTCATCATATCTCGCCACAGCTTCTTCTCCACTTTGAACCTCTCCTATGATTTGATATCCATTCCCCTCAAGAATTCTTTTTAGAAGCATAATCATGGCTTTTGAGTCATCTACAATCATCACTTTTTTGCCCTGTGAATTCATCTTCTCCACCTTTCTGGATCTATTTTTTACGCAGGATTCTGCAAAGTAAAATCAGGAATAAATCCAAAAGAAATTTTCCCTTCAGTTGATTCTAAATCTAAAATAAAAATCCGATAACCGTTTCCAACTTTTAAATCTTTCTGTTTTGTCTTAATAAAGGAATACGGCACAGAAATTTCACAAGCCTTCCCCACTTCCAACCATTTTAACATTAAGTTTCCACAGAAAATGTTGAAAAATTCGGATACCACGTCTTCAGCAGAATTTCCAGCAACCTCTTTTAAATTAACCCCTCCAAAATTTCGATTAATATGATCGACAACCTCTTTTGAGCAGCTTAAAGACAAAACGCCCTTAAAATCTCCACTCACATTAATTAACGTTAAAATTTGAAAGTTTTCCAATATTCTCGACTCTAAAATAGAAGAAATTTTGACGGGAAGACTAGAAAACCGTCTAAAATGTTTAACTGATAAATCGGCGGCTGTATGTAAAAGCTCAGGATGAAGACATGAAGAGGGAATTTTTATTTCGCCCGATATTCCTCCTTCAGACTCCTCCTCTAGAAATTTTTTCAACTCCTCATCTACTGATTTTCTAGGTAAAAACTTTAAATCTACGATCACGTCGCCTAAATAAACATGGTTTGCTTTCTGAATATTTAAAAGTTCTTTTACTTGAGTTTCTGTTAAAAGGTTGAGCCTGACAGCCGCCTCACCAAAATATAAATCGCGTTTCTGCTGTTCTCTTTGAATTGTCTCCACATCAATGGGCTTTAAATATCCCTTTCTGACGGCTAATTCTCCAATTTTCTGAACTTTTTCTCTCTGCTTAGTCAAAGCCTCTAAAAGCTGTTCTCTGCTGAGAACCCCTTTTTCTAACAAATACTGTCCGAAAAACTTCGCCATTGTCCCTCCTGATGTCCCCTATGCCTTCTGGATCAGTCTAATATTTTCTTGGATACAGTTTGATAACAGCAGTCAATTTCCCTCTTGCATTTTCTTTCTGGCGGTGGTATGATGAATCAGTCGTCATGAGCCTAAGAAAAAAAGCAGTTCAAGCTCAATTGAAACAAAAGGCACTGGAGCCCCAAGAGAAATTCTGTTATATTTTGCAGAAAAAAGTTCCAATTTTAGTAGAATATCCTGATTATAGGAATCCTCAGGTAAAAGGTGATCAAGGGTCCATTTACTGCGGCAATATTCTCCCCTGCTACCATAATGAAGTAAAATGCAGATACAGCGGCATATCCCCTTTATACCGAGACCCCTTTGTCGCCGTTGAAAGAGAAGATGCTGAGGTTCTAGAAACGTCTGAAAACAAAAAAAAATAGAGAGTTAACCTATAAGCCGAGTTCTGTTTCTGCCATTTATCATAATTTTAGCTCTAACGGAGCTCTTACTGACTTTTAGCAGAAGGTGATCATCTATCTTGAACTGCCATTACTGTTCAGTTTCTAGCGATCGACCCGGGGAACTGCCAGGACAACACAACATGCCCTAAATGACCCATTGATGACTAGCTCTGCTACTGCAAGGCTCCATCAACAGATCCGGTAGATGTTTTTCCCCTGCTTGATCTTGCTCCAGGTGGCGTTTGCCTAGCTCATCTGTCGCCAGATGACTGGTGGGCTCTTACCCCGCCGTTGCACCCTTACCACATCTCTTTATATTTGCCGGACAGGCAATCCTTGGAAAGAGATCTATGGCGGTTAACATTTCTGTGGCACTTTGCTAGAGTCGCCTCTACTGGGAATTACCCAGCACCTTATCCTGTGGAGCTCGGACTTTCCTCGAAGTATAAGCCCCGAAAAACTCGGGACAACTCACTCCGCGATCACCCGGCTAACTCTCTATAATCTTAAATATATCCCATGACTCAGGAATTTTTAAGGACCTTGTTGTTTCCAATTCTTATTTTAGCATAAAATCTCTTGAGAGTCAATCGCTTTTTAAAGGATTGGATAAAAAAAGATAAAAAAACTTAAGATAGGGCCATGGCTGAATACTGGGAAGGGGAAGCAGACATTGTTGTGGTTGGCGGAGGTTCTGCCGGCGTTACATGCGCCATTGCCGCCGCAAGATCAGGATGTTCTGTCATTCTGGTCGAGAAATATGGATTCTTAGGCGGCACTGCAGCAGCCAGCATGGTAGGACCCATGGCAACTTTTCATACAAAATCAGGAAAACAAATCATCAAGGGAATACCTGAAGAAATTGTCCAAAAATTAATAGAGAGCGGCGGTAGTCCAGGATATGTCAAAGATACCATTGGAGCCTGTTCTACTTATGTCCCCTTTGAACCGGAATTTTTAAAACTTGTTTTATTGGCTGCCGCAAAAAATTCTGGAGTCAAACTCCTTTTCCATGGATGGTTTTTTGAAACCATCCAAAAAGGGAATGAAATTCTTGGTTTAAAAGTTGTCACAAAAGGTGGAACCGCGATTTTGAAAGGGAAAATTTTTATTGATGCTTCAGGCGACGGAGATGTGGCAGCAGCAGCAGAAGTCCCTTTCAGCATGGGAGACCAAAATTCCATACCCCAGCCCATGACCCTCATTTTTAAGCTTGGACGCGTTAACCAGCAGGATGTGGTAGAATATATCTTAAAACATCCCGATGAGTTCTATCCTGGAACCCTGTTTGAAGAGCTGAAAACATCTTCCTATATTGGGGTGTCCGGTTTTTTTTCCCAGTGGAAAAAGGGCTTGCAAACAGGGGAAATCCAGATTCCCAGAGATCGAATTTTATTTTTCTCCGGTGTGAGAAAAGGGGAAGTTATGATTAACACAACTCGAATCATCCATAAAAATCCACTTAATCCGTGGGATTTGAGTGAAGCTGAGCAGGAAGGAAGGGAACAGGTTCTGTCGCTCATTCGGTTTCTAAAGAAATATATTCCTGGATTTCAAGACTGTGTTCTTGTTCAAACCGCAATTCAAGTCGGGATTAGAGAATCCAGAAGGATCCATGGGGAATACACTTTGACAGAAGAGGACGTGCTAAATGGAAAAAAATTTGAAACTGGAATTGCAAAAGGCGCATATCCTGTTGACATTCATGATCCGTCAGGAAAAGGGATTATTTTAAAACAGATTGGAGGGGATGGTTCTTACGACATCCCTTTTCAGTGTCTGATCCCTCTAAAAATTTCAAATTTATTAATTGCAGGGAGATGCCTTTCAGCCACTCATGAGGCGCTCGGATCCTGCAGAATTCAAGCGACTGCCATGGCCACAGGCCAAGCAGCTGGAACAGCAGCAGCTTCGAGCGTCATGGAAAGAAAAGAACTGCGAAAAATTAGTATCCAAAAAGTCCGAAAAATTTTAACAGAAACAGGGGCTGTAGTGTGAAAAAAATTCTGGTGCTCATTTTTCTCCTTTCCTCTGCACCAGTGGGCGCAAAGGGCATTCCCCCACAAATAACTCCAAAAATTCCTGCAGTTTACCTATTTTTCAGCGATCACCCGGAAGTTCTTCACCAGAATGGCCTGCTCTTCTCTGCTGGAATTATTCCTTTAAAGCCCATTCGATTGAATTATTACCATCAAAATGGACGAGGCGAACCTGAAAGACTGCTTGTCGTCTTCCTCGAAAATTTCTATTCCACACCAGCTCTTGCTTCTTTCACTGATTCCTCTCCTCCCCCATCGTCCAGTATTATGGAGACCGGGCATAAAGCCACTGTTTTATTTTTAAAAAAATACTCTCTTAAAACTGAAAAAATCATAACCATCCCGCCCCATCATTTTGCCATCCTTTCAAAACAAATCCTTAAACAAGAAGAATTAGGAACAGGTTTTATTCAAATTCAAGAACTGAAAGGTCCTCCTCTTGCTCTCATAGTCTCTTCCCAAAAACCTTATTTACCTATACAAACAAAATACATCAAACAATACTCTAATGACCCTCACGCAAAAGGAGGATACGTGATCCCTCATCTATTTTTTTCAGCAGTTTATAAAATAGGTGATCCTGAAAAGAACATTCTTCTTGGAGATCTGCCTCTCCCTAATCTTCTACCAGGCAAACCCCTTAAAGGTAGTTATGGAATGATTTGGGAAGGAAAAATTCTGATTTTCAATCCTAGCGCTGCTGCCAAAAATGTTTCATTCTGGTTTGAACCTAGAGGTGGTTCTGCAACAGCTACCTTCATATTAAACCACAAAATTTTTACTTTTCACTATACTCCACCTTATCGAAAAGAAATTTTAGAAACTCTAAGAATAAACCCTGATTCCTGGAAATCAGTTCATTTTCTCAGTATGCCAGAAGGTGGATCAAGCTATCCGATTGATTTTATTGTTGGAGAAAAAAATTGAAAACTGACCAAACCCAATTTAAACTGTTTCTTTTTTCTTTAATCCTGATTTCACTGGCAGGATTTATTACTATGGCAACTTTAGTGCCCATGAATCCAAGCGGGGCAGGAGTGGGGATTTTAATCGCAATAATTTCTGCTCTAATTCTGGAACTTTTTTCTCCTTCTCTTCCTTATTCCGGGTGGGGAAGCCTTTCCAGCGCTTTTTATTTATTTCTCATCCTAAAAAATGCAATCCTTATATGCGCAGTGACTGCTTTTGCAGGAGCTGCTCTAAGAATTTTTCTGAGAGAAGAAAAAAGCATCAATCTTAAATATATCTATCCATTTCAAAAACCGCTCTCTGTTCTTTTTGCTTCTATTCCAATCCTTATCATGCTTGAAAAACCTCAGCCTCATCCAATTCAATACCTCCTGCTGCTCAGCTCAGCTCCACTTTATACTATTTTTGAAGCTTTTGTTGAGGGCATTGCCATTGGCACTTCTCTTCTCGAATCAGCTCAGGCTAACTGGTTTAAAGCCCGATATCAAACACTTTTGTTGAGTTTTGCAGCTCCTTTAATAGGAACAGCTGCGGCTTTTTATAAAAATCAGGTAAACGCCATTGTTCTAATCGTATGCATTTTTCTTCTTCAAGCAGCTGCTTTTTCTTTATTCAAAAAAGAAACTGCTAAAACAAGCGCTGTCATTCTTGAAGAGTTAGAAAAAACAAAAGTTGAACTTGAAATAGAAAAGAAACGATCTGAAGAACTGGAGCAAAGCATAGAGAGAAAAACTCTTGAACAAGGTTTGCTTCTGGATTTTGGAGAAAAGATTGGCTCCAAACTCTCTTTAGATGAAATCTTTAAAGTCATGCAGGATTTCTTTAAACAGGTTTTCAGTTATCAAAGCTGCATCATTTTTTTCACAAATACAGAACGCGGAACCTTTTTCCTCCAATCCAACAGATTTGATTCTCCGTATGGAAATTTATTTAAAGATCTCCATTTGCGTCTAGGAGAAACCATAGTCGGAATGTGCGCAAAAGAAAAAAAAAGTCTTTTAACCACAAAACAAAAAGCTCGACCATATTCACTTTTAATCGAAAATGAACTATCTGAAATGGCGGTCCCCCTGATTCCAGAAGGGGAAATAAAAGGAGTCATTTATATCGGAAATCCTGAACCTATCGCCTATAGTGAAGCAAACCTCCAATTATTTACGATTCTCGGCTATCAAGCGGCCATGGTTTTAACTCGCGCTCAAAGCTACGAAAAAACAGAAACCTTAGCCAAGACCGATGGGCTGACAGGACTTTACACCCATCGCCACTTTCAAGAAAAACTTGCTGACGAAGTCAAAAGAAGCGAAAGATATCACCAACCACTGTGCTTAATCATGATGGATCTAGACCATTTTAAAGAATACAATGATTCTTTCGGTCATCCACAGGGGGACGCCCTCTTAAAAAAAATCAGCCAAATACTAAAAGACTGCACGAGAGAATCGGATATTGTATGCCGATACGGTGGGGATGAATTTGCCATTCTTCTCCTTGAAACAACGAAAGAGACTGCAATGTCCATTGCACGGCGAATTAGAGAAGCGGTAGAATTACGGGTAAACACTGGAATCAGCCGCGTAAAGATCACCTGCAGCATCGGGGTTGCTGCTTATCCCGATGATTCTTTAAATAAATCAGATCTGCTGTTCCAGGCAGATCGAGCGCTTTACGACAGCAAAGAAAAAGGAAGAAACCAAGTTGTAGCAGCGACAAAACGATAGCTGCAGGAAACACGGACAGGTCTATTCAATTAAAAATTCTTTATTTATACGCAAAGTGATCCAGCAAAATCATTCCAATAGAAGCAGCAGCAATCCACCACATCACAGAATGGATTTCTTTTTTTCTGCCTGCCAAAAAATAAAGAAAAACATAAGAAACAAACCCCCACAAGATCCCCTGAGTTATTGAAAAAGTCAAGGGTATCAGAACAATAGTCAAAAACGCGGGTATGATCTCTTCAAATCCCGAAAGATTCAAAGATGTCACATTTCGAAACAACAGGGAACCCACAATAACCAGAACAGGAGCAGTGGCATAAGGAGGAACAATTCCTGCCAGAGGAGCGATAAAAAGGCACGGGAGAAAGCACAAAGCTGTCACCACAGAAGTTAATCCTGTTCTCCCACCAATTTCGATTCCAGCAGCGCTCTCAATATAGGCTGTTCCAGAGCTTGTTCCTAAAATACCCGCGGCTAAAGTCGCGAAAGCATCCACAATCAAGCCTTCACGCAGATGAAGAGGCTCTCCTTTCTCATCCAATAAATGAGCGGCAGTAGAAACCCCGACAAAAGTGGAGATAGAATCAAACAGATCTGTCAACATCACAGCGGCCATACTGGGAAGAAAAGTTAATTTCAGAGCTCCAACAAGATTAAACTTCATAAAAACACTCTTAAAATCAGGCAGAGAAAAAAAATGAGCAGGTAAAGAAACCATGTTAAAAGCCACTGCTGCAGTGGTTACAAAAAAAATGCTTGCTAAAAAAGCAAACGGACTTTTTTTCTGCAGCAAAATCAAAGACAGCACAAATCCTCCGAGAAACAAGAGGGTCTTGAAGTCTAAAGGGCCTAGCTTTACAAAAGTAACGGGATCTCCTACAATAAAACCTGCATTTCTCAGTCCTATGAAAGTCAAAAACAATCCAATTCCAGCTCCTGCCGCAAGTTTCAAATTAGGAGGAATAGCATTTGCAATACTGGTTCTAATTGATGTGACTGAAACAACCACAAACAAAACCCCTGCCCAAAAAGTGATGCCAAGAGCGATCTTCCATGGAACTTTCTCGCTTAAAATGATGGTATAAGCGATAAAAGCATTCATTCCCATCCCTGGAGCCACAGCAAAAGGCAGCTTCGCATATAACCCCATTAACAACGTCATTGAAAAAGCAAGAAGGACAGTAGCTGTTAAAACCCCGCTAAAACTCATTCCTGTGCCGTGAGTGGAAAGAATGGCAGGATTTACAATGACAATATAAGACATCGTAAAAAAAGTGGTCAAACCAGCGATAATTTCCCTCTTCTTATCAGCGGCTGAACTCATGTAAAGTGATTTTTGCTAGCACCCACACCTTCCCTTTTGTAAAGACAAAAAAAAATGAAAACAGTAAAAAATGTTCTGCTCACATCGGGTAACAGAACACAAGGAAAACTGTAAAATTATCTCGAACCCATTGGCATGAAATATAATAAAAGCGAATACTCCAGTCACACTAACGACCATCCACTTCTACTGAATGTGGGATATGGCAATTTTATTTCTGTCAATAAATTAGTAGCTGTTTTAAACGCTGATTCTTCGCCCATTAAGCGAGTCGTGCAGGATGCAAAAGATAAAGGAATTTTAGTGGACGCCACTTATGGCCGTCGAACTCGTTCAGTCCTTATCATGGACAGCGGCAATGTCGTTCTCTCAGCGATTCAATCTGAAACGATGTCACATCGCTTTTCTGCTCACAAAGAAACTCCTGAACCTCAAACTACTGATCTTAAAGAGATTTCGAAGTCGTGAACAACAATCTTTTGATCGTCATTTCAGGACCTTCTGGAGCAGGAAAAGGAACAGTTATTGAAGCGCTCTTAAAACAAATACCCGAATTGACTTTTTCGGTTTCAGCGACCACCAGACCACCGCGCCCATCTGAAAAAGAAGGGTCGGACTATTTTTTCATTTCAAAAGACCAATTTGAAGCCTGGATTGAACAACAAAAATTCCTGGAATACGCAGTAGTTCACGGACATTACTATGGAACACTACGCCATTTTGTTCTTGAAAAGCTGGCTGAAAAGAAAGAAATTATCCTGGACGTGGATGTTCAAGGAGGAGCTCGAATAAAGCAGGAATTTCCAGACGCAGTTTTCATCTTTCTAGTTTCCAGCACTTTCCATGAATTGAAAACCAGACTGATAAACCGCCGAACGGAAAATGAAGCTGCAATTCAAGAGAGAATAGAAGATGCGAAGGAGGAACTCAGGCAGATGGGGAAGTATGATTATATAGTAGTAAACGAGGTTTTAGAGGAAACAATCAAAGATATGCTGGCAATCATTCGCGCTGAAAAGTGCAGAACGACCAGAAAATTAAGAGAGGTGCAGTGTGCTTTATCCGCCTGTTGACGAGCTTCAGAAAAAAGTTGATTCTAAATTCACTCTGGTAATACTTGCGCTGAGAAGAGCGAATCAGTTAAATAACAAAGCTCCACGATTGATCGAACGCCCACGTGGTTCAAAACCTGTTACCATTGCTCTGGAAGAAATTAACCATGGGAAAATTAAGGCAAAACCATTAAAAAAAGTCTCCTCTTAGTTTTTCTTCTGACCGCCTGTATTTCTTCGGGATGCGCTCCACCCCTTTATCATCCAGGAATTTTAATTGTTGGAAGAGCAGGGGACGCTGTAAAACTAAATCCCGCTGACATCACTGATGGAGAATCTGCCCAGGTCACCGAAAATATTTTTGACACTCTCGTAACTTATCATGCCTCCAGCACGCACATTAAACCAGATCTGGCGGTTTCATGGTCACGATCGAAGAACAAAAAAAACTGGATATTCCATTTAAGACACCATGTTCTATTCCAGGATGGAACCCGATTTAATGCCTCCAGTGTCGTTTTTAATTTTAACCAGTGGATGAACCCTAAAAATCCTTATCATCGCTATGGAAAGTTCATTTACTGGCAAACCATGTGGGGAGGATTCCCAGGAAAGATTCAAAAAGTTCAAGCTGTCGGAAAATATACGGTCAAATTTACGCTGTCTCAACCCGTTGCCCCATTTTTAAAAAACTTAGCCATGTTCTGCTTTGCCATTTCAAGTCCAACTGCAGTAAAAAAGTGGAAAGAAAATTATTTCAAACATCCGGTTGGAACAGGACCTTTTGAGCTGGTTTTGTGGCAGAGGAATGAACGGATTGTTTTAAAAGACAATCCCTATTATTGGGGGGAAAAACCTGGGATCAAAGAGCTTATCTTCGTTCCGATTAAAGACAGCACCACAAGAATGTTAGAATTAGAAAGAGGTGATATTGATTTCATGACAGGAGTCAATGTGGAAGAAGCTCGTCTCTTGGACCAGAACCATAATATACACGTTGACGCAAAACCAGGAATGAATATCGCCTATTTAGCCATGAACTGCCAGAAACAACCTTTTAATCATCTCTGGGTTCGACAGGCTGTTCGATATGCAATCAATATCAAAAAAATTGTTAAACATCTCTACCAAGGACTTGCCATCCCTGCGGTTAATCCAATTCCTCCCATGATTTTAGGCTATAACCCGAATTTAAGAGGATTTTCTTATAACCCCAAAAAGGCAAAAATTCTCTTAACAAAAGCAGGATTTCCCCATGGATTCTCAACGACTTTATGGTATCCCCCAATTTCAAGACAGTACATTCCTGATCCCAAGGCAGTGGCAGAAGCCATGCAGGCAAATTTAAAAAAAGTTGGAATTAGGGTTAAACTGGTTACTTATGATTGGGGAAGCTATTTATACAAAACAGAGATGGGGGAACATTCAATGGCGATCCTGGGGTGGATTGGAGATAATGGGGATCCGGATGATTTTCTCTATGCCCTCCTGGACAAAAATAATGCTGTAAAACCTGCCCAGAATATCGCTTTTTATACTAATGAAACAGTTCATCGTCTTCTTTTGAAAGCTCAGCAAATCTTCAATCCTCAAAAAAGAAAAACCTTGTATGAAAAAGCGATTCGAATCATTAATCGAGATTCTCCCTGGGTTCCAATAGCTTATGCCGATCAAATCGTAGCTTATAATAAAGATGTCAAAGGATTTAAACTAAATCCGACAGGAATGCTGAGATTTCAAAATGTGAAACTCCTTCAGAACCAGGCTGAAGCAGCTTCTGACTCCACTGGCCCATGATCCAATACCTAATCAAACGATTTTTATTTTTAATCCCAACTTTATTAGGGGTCTGTATCCTGGTATTCTCGATTATCCATTTAATTCCAGGAGATCCGGCAGTCGCTATGCTGGGAGAACATGCCACTCCACAGGCAGTAACGCGATTAAGAAAGCAGCTTGGATTAAATCGCCCCCTGTACGTGCAATTTGGAAAATTTATAAAAGGAATCTTCACTTTAAATTTAGGAAGATCCATCCAGACCAATGAACCAGCCCTCCAGGAGGTTCTGCATCACTATCCCGCAACCATTGAGCTAGCCGCTGCTGCCATGATTACAGCCATCTTTTTCGGTTTTACTTTAGGTGTCACTGCCGCCTGTTTCCCTAACACCTGGATTGATTATATCGTGAACGTTTTTTCTTTGACGGGAATTTCAATGCCTATTTTTTGGCTTGGACTCTTATTTCTGCTCTTATTCGCCTCACACTGGAGACTTTTCCCTTTTTCAGGAAGAATTTTTCCAGGATACATTTTCCCTACCCCAACCCATTTTTATATTATTGATAGTTTACTTACAGGAAATTTCCAAATTATCAAAGACGTTTTAGGGCATCTGATTCTCCCCAGTTTAACCCTTTCAACAATTCCTCTTGCCATATTGACAAAAACGGTGAGAGGTTCACTTTTAGATGTGCTGCATCAAGAATACATCAGAACTGCTTATGCAAAAGGAGTAAGCAGATGGAAAGTGATCTGGAAACATGCTTTAAAAAACGCTTTTATTCCTGTTGTTACAATAGCAGGACTTCAGTTTGGGTATTTGCTAGGAGGAGCTATTTTAACAGAAACAGTATTTGGTTGGCCTGGAATTGGAAGACTAGTCGTAGAAGCGGTCAAAGCAAGAGATTACCCAGTGCTTCAAGCAGCAGTCTTGCTCATTGCTTTTACCTTTGTTTTTATCAATACGTTGACAGATCTAATTTATGCTTACACGGACCCAAGAATTCATTATACCTGACAGGAATCTTGCGCGCCATCCCTAAATAACCTCATTTTCTTAGTTTATCCACAGAATGTGGAAAGATTTCCACAAGGATCTCACCCTAAAAAGGAGTATTAGCCTTCACATGGGGTACGTCATTTCAGTTGCAAATCAAAAAGGTGGGGTCGGAAAATCCACCACTGTTATCAATCTGGGAACTGCCCTTGCCATGAGTGGAGAAAGAGTCCTTTTAATGGACATTGATCCTCAAGGAAACACGACCAGCGGCATTGGGATTGAAAAATCATCTTTAAGGGTCTGCATTTACGATCTCTTGATGAATGAACTGCACCCAAAAGAAGTCCTGCATAACACAGCCACAAAAAACTTGGACGTCATTCCAGCCACATTAAGACTTGCTGGAGCGGAAATTGAACTGGTCTCGGCTTTTTCAAGAGAAACACGCTTAAAAAAAGGAATCGAACCAATTTTAAATGAGTATGATTATCTGTTAGTTGACTGCCCTCCTTCTCTTGGATTATTAACCATCAACAGTTTATGCTGCAGCCATGCTGTTCTGATCCCTGTGCAGTGTGAATATTATGCTTTAGAAGGGCTGTCTCAGCTCCTCGAAGTGATTGAGCTTGTCCAAAAACACTTAAACAAAAATCTGGAAATTTTTGGGGCGCTTTTAACGATGTTTGATCCCAGAACTAATCTTTCTACACAGGTTGCTGATGAAGTTAAAAATTTCTTTAAAGAAAAAACATTCCAAACGATCGTGCCTAGAAATATAAAATTAAGCGAAGCACCTAGTTTCGGACAGTCAATTTTACATTATGATAGACGGTCAAAAGGCGCCGGAGCGTACCTGGAGTTAGCAAAAGAAGTTTTAAAGCAGAGAAATGGACATCAGAAAAAGAAAAAGGAGCCAGTTTTTGCCAATTCAAGCAAGGAAAGATAAAGAGAAAATTGCGCGGAAAAAAGTCCTTGGCAGAGGGCTTAATGCCCTTATCACCCTAACTGACCGAGAGAGCAGTGGAAACGAATCTGTTAATACCAACAACCATATAAGGGAAGTCCCTCTAAATCAAGTCATTCCGAACCCCTATCAACCTCGAAAACATTTTGGCGAAGAAAAACTAAAAGAGCTGGCTGCTTCTATTAAAGAAAACGGAATCATCCAACCCATTGTTGTCACCCAAATTCAAGAAGGCTATCAAATTGTTGTTGGGGAAAGACGATGGAGAGCTGCAAAAGAAGCTGGCTTTTCAAAAATACCTGTCATTATTAAAGAACTTTCCCCCCAGGACAGAGTAACTCTTGCCCTGGTTGAAAACTTACAAAGAGATGATTTAAATCCCCTTGAGGAAGCTCAGGCATTCCATCTTCTGGCAGAAGGTTTTGGATTAACCCAGGAAGATTTGAGCCAAAAAGTTGGACGCTCAAGACCCTATATTACGAATACTTTAAGACTGTTAAATTTACCTGAAAACATTAAAACATTTTTAATGGAAGGAAAATTAACGGCAGGACATGCTAGAGCCCTGTTGTCCCTTGAAGATGCTAAAACAGCCTCTGATCTGGCTGAAAAAATAATTGCCAATCAGCTCTCCGTTCGTGAAACCGAAAATATCGTAAAAAAAAGGGAAATTATTCTCAATCAGAGGAATCATAAAATGACCCACCCTCTTGAAAATAAACTTAGAGAACTTTTAGGATCAAAGGTCAGGATACGCTCAGGAGTGGTTGGAGGAAGAATTGAAATTCCTTACAAAAATCCAAAAGAATTGGAAGAATGGATCGGTTTCTTTTCTCGATCTTCTTATCGCTCTAGATCTGAAGAATCCAGTGTCCTGCTGTAAACCTCTTTAATGCCTCTGCCGCCCACGAATTAATCAGTCAAACTTACTGAAGAGCAGGCATATCAATATGTTTTGTTTTGATCGTTTTTACAGCTAAATCATACCCTGCATCAGCATGACGAACAACCCCTAGTCCCGGATCTGTAGTTAAAACGCGCTCTAGTCTTTCCTGTGAATCACTGCTTCCATCTGCGACAACAACCATCCCTGCATGAATGGAGTAACCGATTCCAACTCCTCCTCCATGATGGACTGAAACCCAATGAGCTCCCGAAACAGCATTCAATAAAGCATTCAAAATAGGCCAATCAGCGATAGCATCAGAACCATCTTTCATCCCTTCAGTTTCTCGATTAGGAGAAGCAACAGAGCCAGTATCCAGATGATCTCTTCCGATCACAATTGGAGCTGAAATTTTTCCTTCTCGAACAGCATCATTTAAAGCTGCGCCGAATTTAGCTCGATCTCCATAACCAAGCCAGCAGATGCGGGCAGGCAGTCCCTGAAATTGAACTTTTCCTCGAGCCATTTTAATCCAGCGAGATAAAGATTCATCTTCCGGAAAAAGTTTCAATGCCAAATCATCACTAAAGGCAATATCTTTAGGATCACCAGATAAAGCAGCCCATCTAAATGGACCTTTTCCAAGACAAAATAACGGACGAATAAAAGCGGGAACAAAACCTGGAAAGTCAAAAGCATTCTGCACCCCGGCTTTCTGCGCCTGCTGCCTAATGTTATTCCCGTAATCAAAAACTATAGAACCCTGTTTTTGGAAACCAAGCATAGCTTCTACATGACGAGCCATCGAATCATAGGATTTGCGAATGTAGTCTTTAGGATTCTTTACTCTTAATTCAAGAGCCTCTAAATAAGGGAGTCCTGAAGGCACATAACCATTCAATTCATCATGTGAACTGGTCTGGTCTGTTACAATATCAGGAATAATTCCTCGCTTTAGAATCTCAGGAAAAATATCGGCCGCATTTCCAAGAAGTCCAACAGACAAAGACTTTTTCTCTTGAACCGCTTGTTTTACCAATGCTAACGCTTCATTTAAATTATTCGTAAATCGATCCAGATATTTCTTTTCAAGTCTCCGTTGAATCCTATCTGGATCGACTTCAACAATCAGACCAACACCTTCATTCATCGTAATAGCTAAAGGCTGAGCCCCACCCATTCCTCCAAGTCCTGCGGTCAGAGTCAATCTTCCTTTCAAAGTTCCGCCAAAATATTGGTGAGCGCATTCAGCAAGAGTCTCATAAGTTCCCTGTAAAATTCCCTGAGTTCCAATGTATATCCAGGAACCAGCCGTCATCTGACCGAACATAGTCAAACCTAATTTTTCCAACTCTCTAAACTTCTCCCATGTCGCCCAGGCAGGGACTAAAAGACTGTTGGCAATAAGGACTCGAGGAGCTGCTTTCGTTGTCTTAAAAATAGCGACAGGCTTTCCTGATTGAATCAAAAGAGTCTCATTTTCTTCCAAACGTTTCAAAGACTGAACAATTTTCTCGAAGCAGTCCCAGTTTCTTGCCGCTTTACCTGTACCGCCGTAAACAATCAACTCTTCAGGTTTTTCAGCCACCTCAGGATCCAGATTATTCATCAACATCCTCAAAGCAGCTTCTTGCGGCCACCCTTTGCAACTTAAAATCTTCCCTCTGGGAGATCTAATTTTTTGCCTGACTAACAGGTTGTCCATGTTCTACCAATTCTTTTGCCTTTTCCAGAAGCCCTGTAACCTTTTCTTTTCCTTCTGCTTCAGCATAGATTCGAATCAAAGGTTCTGTCCCAGATGCGCGAAACAAAATCCAGGCGTTCTTTTCCAGTAAATACTTCACTCCATCTAGATTGGAAACTCCTTCCAGTTTGAAACCATTAATCTTATCAGGCACATTCTGAGTTAAAGAACTTAAAACCGCTTCCTTGCTTTCAATGGCAAGATGTAAATCTATTCTATCAGTGTGAAAAAAACCTATTGTTTGATGAATATCATTTAAAATTTCTCCTAACTTTTTCCCTTCAGTGCTCATCAACTCTAACAGCATCAACGCATTTAACATACTGTCTCTTTCAGGGATATGATTTTTCATCCCAATTCCCCCGGACTCTTCCCCTCCAATTAAAACATCCTGGGTCAAAAATAACTTGCAAATATGCTTAAATCCAACAGGGGTTTCATAAAATGGCAAACAAAAATGATCGCTCAGCAGTTTTAAACGATTGGTTGTAGAGAAAGTTTTAGCGACAGCTCCTTTCCACTGGCGATTTTTAGCTAGGTGCCACAAAAGCAAACAGAAAATTTCATGAGAGCTTAAAAAGCGACCATTTTCATCCACTGCCCCAATTCGATCCCCATCTCCATCAAAAGCCAGTCCAACAGAAGCTTTTTTAAATGGGACATCGTGCATCAGCTCCCGTAAATTAACGTCAATTGGCTCGGGATTCAATCCGCCAAAAAGAGGGTTCTTTTCTGAATGAATCTCCTCTATGCGTGCTTTCGGGAGGAGCTTTTTCATCAATCCAACATTGGTGCCGTAAAGAGGATCCACTAAAATCTCAAAATTATTTTTTTCAATCAAGGCTAGATCCACTTTTTGTTTAATCGCGTTAAAATACGGTCCTATAACATCTATCATTTCAATCATCGCATCTGATTTTTCTACAGCCGCGGCAGATTTTTCTCTAGATACCTTTTTTATCTCTTGTTCAACCCCCTGGGTAATCTCAGGCAGAGCAGATCCCGCAAATTCCATTTTAATTTTAAATCCATTCCAATTGTATGGATTATGACTTGCTGTAATCATAATCCCTCCTGAAAGTTTTTGATCAGCAATAGCAAAAGAAACTGTCGGAGTCGGGGCAATGCATTTTGAGAGAAAAACAGGAATCTCGTTTGAAGCAAAAACTTCTGCTGCAGTTCGGGCGAACTGATCCGATAGGAATCTGGCATCATATCCGATCACAATGCCTTTTTCAGGGGGTCTATAAGTGCAGGCATAGGTGCCAGGTTTCCAGGAATAGCAGGAGAGTTTTCGCCTTTTTTCAGATTTCCAAAAATGGGCAGCTGCCTGAGCCACCTTTTTTACATTGTCAAAAGTATAAGTATCTGCAATCAGGGCTCTCCACCCATCTGTTCCAAAATGAATTTCCATGATTTTTTTATATTCAAATTATGAAAGAAAAAACCTCCTGTGTCAGCAAACTTGAGGCTCTAAAATATAAAATTGACAAAAAAATGTTTCAATTGGATGAATATGCCCACACGCAAGGGTTGTGTTTAGAACATCAACACAGAAAGGTAAAACACGCAAAACTGAGAAAAAAACTGGCATGAGAGCTGCAAAAACTTTTAATGAAAAAATCGGCCACAAAAAAAAACGCGATTTCGCAATCGCGCCATCCCAAATAAGGAGGAATACACAACAAGGATTTCTCTTTTTTCCTCTCCTTAAAAACCGATCCTTGTGAATAACAAGTGCATGAATCCTGAAAATAAAGTGGAAAATCTGTTGAAAGTTGCTATTGACGCTTCTGGGCTTGAAAAAGATCATAGAGGTATGGGTTTTTTTCTCAGAGAATTTCTTTTTCATCTTTCAAGCTATCCTCAAAAATCCTTTAAATTTTACCTGACAACTCCAACGAGTGAGACCGCCGAAAATTTCGGCTTTGAAATAAAAAAATGGAATGAACTGGATCCCTCTTTTCTGGTCTGGTTTCCTTTTAACCATCCAACCTTTCCTTTTTCTGGAAATTATGTGACAACGATTCACGATCTGGCTGCATTCGCCTTCCCAGAGGGAGAAAAAAAACTTCAGGAAAAAATCAAAATAGGAGCAGAACATTCTAAAGCAATTGCGGCAGACTCTCAATTTACTCTTTCAGAGATCAAAAAATTCTTAAACCTCCAAGAATCCAAAATCTCGGTCATTTATCCCGGATTCAACCCTGAAAGAAAAGAAAATTCGTTGAACTCGCTTAAATTCTCCTCCCCCTATATTTTAACTGTTGGTTCAGCGGAATACAGAAAAAATTTCCAAACCTTGATTCACGCTTTTAAAAAACTTAAAGAACAAGGTTTTGCGCACAAACTGGTCATCATAGGCGATCTTCCACCATGGAAGAAAAAAATAGGACCTGTTGTCATTGAAGAAAAAAATCCAATACTAAAATTAGTTCAGCGGCTAAATCTAGGCAGCGAAGTCTTCCTTAAGGGATATGTCCCCAAAAAAGTTTTGTGGGAATGGTACGGAAATGCCTCTCTTTTCGTTTTTCCATCTTTATATGAGGGATTTGGATTCCCTGTGCTGGAAGCATACTCCTGCGGTATTTCTACGGCTTTAAGCCAGGAAGCAAGTTTGCCAGAAGTTGGAGGTGAAGGGGCTTTTTATTTTGACCCCTCCAGCCCTGATAAAATGTCTGAAATAATGAAAGAAGCATTGACAAATAAAGCGGAAATTTTGCGAAAAAAAATGCTTCAAAAAAATTCCCTCGACAAATTCAGGTTTAATTTCTGCATCGAAAACTATTTAAATTTATTCATGAATTTCAAAAAGCAGTAAAAACGTTCAGAGCCTTCTAAATTCCAGCCTGATCCAGAACCAGCTTTGAAAACGCAAATGCGCTGGTAAAAGCGGGTGAAACTGCATTTAAAATATGGGTTGAATTTTCTCCTTTTTCAATCAAAAAATCAGTAACAAGCTGCAGGGTTTGTAAATTGACGAGCTGAGCTCGAATTCCCACTTTACTGCTTTTCGCGAGATGCTCGATTTTCAAAGCTGGAACAAGAACAGAAGCGCTTTCGTAAAACCTCGTTTTTATAAATCTCAACCCTTCTTTCCAAACAAAAGCCCTGAAATTCTGATGGTCTGCTGCATAAAGACTGAGCAGGTGGCGGGCAATAGACGGAATTTCAAAAAGATTAATCCCCTGAAGTCCACCATAACTCTCTCTCCCAAAAGCTGGAATTATAGTAGGGCCAGCTGCAATCTCCCCATTCAATCTTTTTGTAAAATGAATCCCTAAAAAGGGAAATTTTAAATTTGGGAGAGCATAAATCAATCCATTTACTTTTAACCCAGATGAAGGTAAAACTGAATAGTACAGTCCTTTAAACGGTAAAATCGCATAAAATCTTCCTACTCGAAAAGAATGAGCGACTTTATCGGCATAAACCCCAGCCGCATTCAATAAATAACCATAAGAGATCTGGTCCCCTTTTGACTTCACCTGTTTTTTCTTTAAATCCGCAGAAACAAAAGGCTGATTATAGTAAATTTCAACCCCTTTTTGAATCAGTTCTCCTGCAATCTGATTCACCACTTCTACTCCTTCCACAATGCAAACCTCAGGAAGATGAAGGGCTTCCCCTGTTCTGGTACAAGCTTCCGGTTCGATTTTTTTTAATTCCTTCTCATCAATTAAGTTTACCGGAATTCCATTTTTCTTCCCTCTTTCATAAAGATTACGGAGAATAGAATCTGTATTTTCTTCTATCGGAAGGATCACTTTTCCAACTTTTTGAATAGAAAGATGATGGGTTAAACAGTAATCTTGAAGAGCTCTACCTCCTTGAGAACAAACTTTCGCTTTGATTGAATCCTCCGCATAAAAAATTCCTGAATGGAGTACTCCACTGTTTCTGCCGCTGGCATGGCGGCCAGGCATGTCTTCTTTTTCCAAAATAACCACTTTACTGTCAGGATGCCTGATCTTTAATTCACGAGCTGCAGCCAATCCAATAATTCCTGCGCCTATAATGAGAAAATCTGTTTTCATTCCCATCTTAGTTCTCTTATTCCGATAGGTCTCTCATTTCTATTTTGAAAGTCCATATTTTGAAAGGGTTCTTCATCTTTTGTAGAATTACTTTTTAAAACAAATGAGCCTTTCATCAAAATTAGATAAAATGGCTATTGTGAGAAGCATGGAAGACGGCTCTCCTGACAGCCGTTATCTTCTTGACCAGAACACGGGAGAGATCCTCCATCTTTCCTCTAAAACAATGAGCGCCTCAGAGCTCATGAGTTTCCAGGAGAAAGTGAAAAAAGAACCCGATCGATATATTCCTATTCCCCGCACCCCTTCTGAAGAAAAACTGAGAGACATGGAGCTTTTTGCCCAGCAGGTCGTCAAAGATAAAAAACTGCAGGAAAAACTGGTTCTAGCTTTAAGAGGAGGAAATGCGTTCCGCCCCTTTATGGATGCCATTGATGCCAATCCTCAAGAAAAAGAAAACTGGAAAAAATTCAAATTAACGCGGGTCTCTCGAAGACTTGAAATCTTCCTAAAAGAAAACGGTCTCTTGTGAAATCAGGCATCATCGGACTTCCCCAGTCAGGGAAAAGCTCCCTGTTTAAAATTTTAACCCGAGGGCATGGAACTGTTGGAAAAAGTCCACGAGAAGCAGGAATTGGGACTGCAGCAGTCCCGGATGAAAGACTGGACAAACTGGCAGCCCTTTACAACCCCAAAAAACTGACTCATGCAGTTATTGAATATGTGGATTCAGGACCTATTACCCCTGACTCCCTGAAAGATCCTACTTTTATTGCAGCTCTGCGTAATGTGGACTGTTTAATTCATGTGGTTAAGGTTTTTGATGAAACTGTGCAGCCCCTGGAACAAATTAAACATCTGGAATTTGAACTCATCTTCTCAGATCTCGGCCAGATCGAAAAAAGAGTCGGAAAACTTGAAAAAGACGCAAAAAAAATGAAAGGACTTGAAAAAGAATTTGAACTTTTAAAAAAATCAAAAATTCATCTCGAACAGGAAAAACCACTGAGAAGCATGGAGTTGAACCCTGAAGAGAAAAAAACTCTGAGAGGATTCACTTTTTTAAGTGAAAAACCAGTACTGATCGTCTTAAACATTGCCGAAAATGATCTTTCTCAACTAGAACATGCAGTTCAATATTATCATTTAGAAAAACTGGAAGGGCTGCTCAATCAAGGGATAACTGCTGTCTGTGGGAAAATTGAAGCAGAACTGGCTGAAATGACAGAGCAGGAAGCCTCAGAATTTTTAACCGGTTTTGGATTAAAAGAATCGGGATTAAATCGTTTAATTCGAAAAACTTATGAACTGCTGGGATTAATTTCATTTTTTACTGCAGGTGAAGATGAATGTAAAGCCTGGACCATATCACAAGGATCAAAAGCAGTGGATGCAGCTCGTGCCATCCACTCTGATTTGGCAGATCACTTCATCAGAGCAGAAACCATTCGATGGAACGAACTTCTAGAAGCGGGATCTGAATCAGCGGCAAAAACTAAGGGAATCTTAAGACTCGAAGGAAAAGACTATATTGTTCAAGATGGAGATGTCCTTCATATCCGCCATTCAGGGTGAAAATTTCTGAGAGCTGCAGAACTCTAAAAGTCTGGGACCTGCTGCCCGATGAATCGCCCCATCCACTCCCCCGCCCCCTAGCAGGGTAGTATTAGCTGCATTCACAATCGCTTCTGTCTCTTGTTCCACAATATTTCCGCTTCTCCAAACGGCTGGCAGTGACATCAGCCATGCAGTTTCCCCAGCTGGCAACTCCATCAGCAGGGCATTTTCAAATATTGGATTATAATTTTTAAACAGCCTTTCCATTTCAATTTCTAAGATAGGGAGAATGATCCCTGTGACTCTTATGATATCTATATCTCCTATGATACCAATATCTTTTGCGATATTCGTGCCAGGAATGATGCCAACTATCTTCACCATTTCTTCGCTTTACTATTTTACTTTTACTCGCTGCTTCTCTGATGATGCACAGCAAATTTTTTAGATTGCGAATCCCAGGAAGTACATGTGGAACAACAATCATTTCCTGATCCCTTAATTTTCGAGCCAGGTTGATCTTCTGAGGATCCCATCCTTTTAAAGGTCCACCCGCTTTTTTAATAGCATCAATCACTCTTTTTCCTTTATTCAGAGTATAAACTCCAGGATTTCTGACCATACCAGTAATGTAAATAGTAACTTGTTTTATTTTGGGCGAAATCACTACCTCAACTGGTTCTTTGACCTTACGCATTTTGGGATACAGCAGCAGTCCCGAGATTAAAAAAAGGAAAAATAAAAGAATCAAGAAGATTACTCTAAATTTAGCGGGCAGGTGGTCCCAAAGTTCCATACTGCAATTATAAACCATGGGTGTCAAAAAAGTGTCAAAAATCAAAGTGGCAATTGATGGTCCAGTCTCATCTGGCAAGTCTTCTGCAGGCAGCAAAACTGCAGCTGCATTAAACTACCAATTCATTGATACAGGAATAATGTATAGAGCTCTGGCATATAAAATTAAAATCCAAAATATTCCTTCCACAAAATGGAAACAAACGGCAGAAGCAGCCTCATTCAAATGGGTTGGAGATCTTTCAAAACCATCTCTGATTTTGGATGGAACTAACGTCAGCAGAAATCTTTTTTCTCCCGAAATCTCCTCTTTTACATCAAAAGTGGCATCTGTGCCTGAAATTAGAAAAATTTTAGTTTCTATTCAGAGAAAAATGGCTGAAGATGGCGGAATTGTGATGGTGGGACGAGATATTGGAACTGTGGTTCTGCCAGATGCCGAATTGAAAATCTTTTTAACTGCCTCTCTAGATGCCCGTATCAAACGACGATATGAAGAATTAAACCAAAGTAAAACCCCAATCCCAATCGAAAAATTGAAGATTGAAATTTTGGAAAGAGATAAAAGAGATACAACGCGCAGTGACTCCCCTCTTCAAATAGCAGAAAATGGAATAGAAATAGATTCAACCCATTTAACCCTTGATGAGGTGGTTGAAATGATCGTAAAACTGGCAAAAGATAAAGAGTCAAGAGACTAAAAAAATGAGCTGGTTTTATTATTTTTCAAAATTCTTAATCAAAAGGTTTTTTTTGATCTTCTGGGGGTTCACTGTTGAAGGCAAAAAAAACGTCCCAAGCACCGGCGGATTTATTCTTGCTCCTAATCACGTTAGCTTTCTGGATCCACCTGTAGTTGGCTCAGCCTGCCCGCGCAAAGTTTATTTTCTTGCGAAAATAGAACTTTTTTCAGTCCCTCTTTTATCTTTCTGGATGAAAGAAGTCGGCGTGATGCCGCTGTACCACTCAGCTCATGATAAATCATCTCTTAAAAAAGCCGTGGAACTTCTAAAAAGTGGTGAATGTGTTTGCATCTTCCCTGAAGGAGGAAGAGTCCCACCCGGTATAACCAAGCCGGCAGAACCAGGAATCTCTTTTATCGCAAAATTAGCCAATGTGCCAGTAGTGCCTGCCGCTATTTTAGGAACACAGCCGTGGAATCGAAAGATTTTAGGATTTATTCCCTGGTTCTCTCGTTTAAAAGTTCGTTTTGGGCCGCCCATTGCAATGGACTTCTCAAAAGAAACAAATCACAAAGAAAGAGAATCTTTCCAAAAAAACGCGGATTTTATTCTAAAAAAAATCAATGAACTAAAATCTGACAAACTGCGTCAAAATTAAAAATGAAACGGAAAATTTATTAATGCAGCAGAATAAAGACATGATGAATAAAAATAAAAAATTAAATAACGGAGAGAAAAAATTCAAAATTAAAGAGTGGATCTTTCCTAAAATCCCCTGGAGAACAGCAGCTTTATTCCTGGCTGTTTTAGGTCCTGGCATCATTACCGCTAATGTGGATAATGACGCTGGTGGAATCACTACATACTCTGTCGCTGGAGCCCAATTCGGGTATCATTTTCTCTTCTGGATATTAGTGGTAACCATTAGCCTAGTGGTAGTGCAGGAAATGTGCGCTAGAATGGGAGCTGTGACCCAAAAAGGTCTAGCCGATCTCATCCGTGAAGAATTCGGCATTAAAACAACCTTTTTTGTCCTTTTCTGTCTCATTATAGCAGATATTGGAAACACGATGGCAGAATTTTCGGGAGTGGCATGGTCTGGTCAGGTGTTCGGAATCAGCAAGTACATCATTGTACCCATTGTGGCTGTTTTTGTCTGGGTTCTGGTGCTGCACTGGAATTATAAATCAGTGGAACGAATTTTTTTAATTGCCTGTTCCATTTATCTAGTCTATCTTCCTTCTGTCTTTCTAGCACACCCAGACTGGCACAAAGTATGGCACTATACTTTTATCCCCACTTTTTCTCTTAATAAAACTTATCTCTTGATGTTTATTGGAGTCATTGGAACCACAATAGCCCCATGGATGCAGTTTTACATTCAATCTGCTGTTGTTGAAAAAGGGATTGGTGCAGAAGAATATGCTTACAGCAGATTAGATGTGATTGTTGGATGCATCATGACAGATGTGGTTGCCTGGTTCATTATTGTCGCCTGCGGTGCAACTTTATATATTCATCATATTACGATTACCACTGGAGCTGATGCAGCTCTTGCTCTTAAACCTCTGGCGGGAAAATACTGCACCATTCTTTTTGGAATTGGTCTCTTAAATGCCAGTGTTTTTTCTGCTTCCATCCTGCCCTTAGCTACCTCTTACTATGTCTGTGAGGCGTTTGGGTTCGAATCAGGGATTGACAAGAAATTTAAACAAGCCCCTGTTTTTTATACTCTTTACACACTCATGATCTGCATTGGAGCAGGAGTTGTTCTCATTCCACATATTAATCTAGAAGCGATTCTGCTTTTATCTCAGGTTACAAATGGAATTCTCCTCCCTTTCATTTTAATCTATATGCTGCTTTTAATTAACAACAAAAAATTGATGGGGAAATATATCAATTCTCAATTATTCAACTGGATTGCCTGGATTAGCACCATTATCATGATTGGATTAACTTTAGCGCTTCTGATAACCTCTATTCCAGGAGTATAGAACTCTTTACAGCTCCATATTTGTCTTCTTAATCTGTTTTTTTTCGCCATACCCTCAAAATCTTAAAATATTTTCCTCAAGTAACAATTTGTTAACAAATATTTAATAATTTAGCTGCATGAACTATCATTTTGTGATAGAAAAATCACCGTCAGCTTTGATAAAATTAAAAAGAACACGGGGGTGTTGAACATGACAACAGGATTATTTATCACATCAGAATTAAGACCAGATTTAGTGAGAACAGGACCAATTAAAGGTTCTGAAAAGATGAGCGCCTCTGAAAAAGGGGTAGAAAAGTTGGATGAAAAACAGACTGCTGAAAAGATTGCGGAAAAGCAGGGGCAAGAAAAAATAGGGGAAAAAGTTGACAGTACTGACAAAATGAGCGCAGACGAAAAGATGACTTCCTGCGAAAAACATGATGTTAAAGAAAAAGAAGGAAAAGAAGGCGGCAAAGAAGCGGTTAAAGAGGATGCTAAAGAAGGGAAAGAATCCAAAGAAAGCAAGGAGTGCAAAGAGGGAAAAGAGGATGTAAAAGAAGGCGGCAAAGAAGACATCAAAGAACACGGCGGCATCAAAGAAGGCGGCAAAGAAGATATCAAAGAACACGGCGGCATCAAAGAAGGCGGCAAAGAAGATATCAAAGAACACGGCGGCATCAAAGAAGGCGGCAAAGAAGATATCAAAGAACACGGCGGCATCAAAGAAGGCGGCAAAGAAGGCAAAGAAGACGCTAAAGAAAAAGATACCTGCGGCACAAAAGAAGGAGCAGGAGCAAAAGAAGGAAAAGAGGGAACTGAAGGTCCCCCACCAACTGGCGGCTGCGGTGGAATTAATCCAATGGAACTCTACATGCTGATGGAATTAATGATGATGCTCATGATGATGATGATGTCCTCCTCCTCTCCTTTCGGATTTATGGCAAGCCCTTTTTCCAGCTTATTAGGAGGGCAAATGCAGCCCATGGGATTAGGAGGTTCATCTCGATTCTTTTAAATGACTGCTGCCAAATAAAAAACTGATATGAAGCAGAAAACTTTTTAGCGAGTCAGTAAAGTTGTTTTATTAAAAATGAATGCTGAGAAATCAACCATCCTGATGTACGGATCGCCGGCAAGTCCGGTGATTTCGTATTTAAATCAGTATTTCTCAAAACACAGCAAAAAACCGGTCATCTTCATCCATCAAGAGACTTTTTTAACTCAAACAAAACTGACTTTTTCAATAAATCAAAACCTATTTAAAGGTCATTTTACTCTACCGGACAACACCCTGCTGAATTTCGATGATATCAGCGGAGTTTGCATGGAGAATCAATTTGTTTCGTCTTATGGATTTACCGAACTTTCGGATAAAGACAAACAATATGTTCAAACAGAAGGCTGGGCTGCTCTTCTAAGCGCTGCCAGCGGTTTGACCCGTCAGTGCGCTGTTTTAAACCCACTCCCTAAAATGGACCTATCCATGGGAAGAGGGGGGAATATTTTGCTGCTCCAAAAATGCGGTTTTGATGCCCCTCATTTTCTCATCACCAGCGATCCAGAAACTGCTAAGGAATTTTATCAAACCTGGAATGGACAGGTCATTTATAAACATGTGAAAGATCCTGATTCAGCCTTTAAAAAAATGACCCCTCTGGATCTCCAGAGAATTGAAAAAATTGCTTACTGCCCCGTTCATTTTGAAGAATTTTCTCCAGGAAAAGTAATTCGTTTGATTGTCATCCATCAAGAAACCTTCGGATTCGAAGAATCGCTTAATCCAGCGGGAACATTAACGCTCTTACCTTATCATCTTGAAGAAAAATGGAAATCCCAAGGGCTACAATTATCTCAAGATATGGGAGCTCCACTTTTAGAAATCAGACTTAAAATTACACCGGATCAAAAATGCCAGGGTTTAGGAATTCACCCTTTTGCTAACTTACCTGTATTAACGTTTACTGATGAAAATGGAAATTCCCCTGCAGCAGAAGCAATCCTAAAAGTATTAGAACAAGGAGAACCTTTATCATGATTATGGTCCTGGGTTCAAATCAAGAAAATATTGTCACCCATGTCTATAGATCTCTTTTATCAAGAGAAATTGAAGCCCTTATGATTGAGCAGTCCGATATTCCAAACACGGTTAGAATCATCATGGAAGCCAAAGGAAAAGAATTAAAAGGATATTTTCTCCAGCAAGATTCTAAAAAAATCTTATTTGAGGACATTACCAGTATTTATGCCAGACCAGGAGTAGGATATTTTGAGGTGTATGAACAGTATGAACAAAAAGAGATTGATTTTGTTAATTCTGAATGTTTAATCGCTTTGACCTGGCTGCTGGAGTACGGAAATTTTCTGGTGTTAAACCGGCCCTCTGCTTCCCGTTCCAATGCTTCAAAACCCAATCAAATTAGTTTAATCCAGCAATTTGGGCTTCAGGTTCCAAGAACGCTTATTACAAATGACCAGCAAGCAATTAAAGAATTTTATGAAAATCACAATGGAGAAGTGATTTACAAATCTATAAGTTCTGTCCGGTCCATTGTGAGAAAAATGACAGAAGAAGATCTGAACCGTCTAGATACCCTGAGATACTCCCCTATACAAATCCAAGAATGTATTGATGGGATTGACATCAGGGTTCATGTGGTAGGACAGGAATATTTTGCTTCAGAAATCTGCAGCGAAGAATCTGATTATCGCTATGATCGAACAACCTCCATGAAAAGATTCGATCTTCCTGATGAGGTTGCCGAAGCCTGCTTTAAAACAGCAGATGGGCTTAATCTTCCGCTTGCAGGGATAGATTTAAGAATGACTCCAGAAGGAGCATTTTACTGTTTTGAAGCTAATCCTTCCCCTGTTTACATTTATTACGAAAGAAAGACTAATTTTGGAGTAAGCTCTCCAGAACCTATTACAGACGCCTTATGCAGTCTTCTAAAACAAGGAATCAGGCAAGAAAAAACTGCACAAACCCTCTAAAAGTAAAGGATTTTATCGAGTTCAACAAGAAAGTTTCTGCAATTAACGCTGCATTCAAATAGGTGAATAATGTGAAAATTGGTGTGTTCACGATTGGAGATGTGGATCTGCGCCTTCTTTACAGGCTTGTCTGCTGCCTGGAAGAGAGATTTCTATATAAATTTTTAATCGAATCTAACTGCCCCGCTCCCACCAGCGCTTTTAATGCCGCGAAAAAACAGTATTTTGCCCCAGCTTTAATCAATAAAGTAAAATTATCTTTTCGAGGAGATGTCAAATACTCTTTAGGAGTTACTCGACTTGATTTATACAGCAGCTCTCTAAATACCGTTTATGGAGATGCTAATCTGAACGAAAAAATCGCTGTGACAAGTTACTACCGACTCCGTCCAGAATTTTATGCTTATCAAACCGGAGAAAATCCACTTTTTGATAGACTCTTAAAAGAAGCAATGCACCAGTTATCTCATGCTATAGGATTAAAACACTGTTATAATCGTCACTGTGTCCTTTATTATTCCAGCACTATTTATGACATTGATCAAAAATCTTCTCTTTTCTGTTTGGACTGCGAAAAAAAATTAAAAAAAACAGCGTCTTATGATCGTTCAAATGGGTATCGTCCTTGACAAGGAATAAAATTGTGGTATGATCAAATTATGAATCCTACCCAGAATTTTATTCATTTTATTACCCTTCCATACGTGAGCATCTTTCTTTTAACCATTGGACTTTTAGGAATCGCTGTTGAAGTTACGACTCAGCATGGAATCGCAGGATTGATCGGACTGACTGCATTAGGGCTGTTCTTTGGGGCTTATTTAACCGCTAAGCCAACTAATTTCTGGTTTCTCATTTTGTTTGTAATAGGGTGCGGGCTTATTCTTTTTGAGCTGCATGTGGCTCCAGGACATGGGATTTCAGCAATCCTTGGATTTGGCGCTGTGTTAGCCAGTCTTTTTCTTGTGATGGGAGGAGGGAGTGGAGGAACTTCTGCTGTTCAAGCAGTAAAAGAGATTGCTTTTTCTCTTGGGATAGCCATCATTATATTTTTAATGCTGCTGCGCTATCTTCCCAAAGCCCCTATATTTCAGAAGCTAATTTTAAAAGCCAGTCTTGAAACACCTGCTTTATTATTAACCGCGATCCCGGAAAATACAGCAGAAACATTAAAAAATCTCATTGGAAAGACAGGAATTGCGGTCTCGGACCTGAGACCTATTGGAAAAATAGAAATAGAGAAAAAACAGTACAACGCGATCAGTGAAAATGGATTTCTATCTTCTAATACGCAAATTAAAGTTACTGATTTAGATGGAAATAATTTAAAAGTCAATAAAATCTAAATATTAAAATTAAAGGAGGAACCAATTATGTCAACGAGTTTTGATCTTTGGGGCGGAGGTATTGTCGCTTTTTTTATTTTATTCATAATCGCCAGCACCTTTATTCCCTGGCCCTTATGGCTTAGATCTGCGGTTTCAGGCGCTCCTGTCAGCCTCAGTTCACTGGTTGCCATGAGACTGCGCGGGCTTTCCCCTTCTTTTCTTGTGAATGCCTACATTAAAGTTGTAAAAAACAATGCCCCTTACAATATTGAAGATATGCAGGCTTTTATTATGGCAGGAGGGGATGTGGATCAAATTGCTGATGCTTTAATTCAACTCCACAATGCAGGAATTCCAGTTCCTGCTAAAGATCTGCAAAGTCATTTGCAAGCAGGTGGAGATGTGATGGAAGTGGTCCACGGCTTGATCTCAGCGGCAAGAGCCAATCTCCCACTTGATTTTAAAACAGCCTGCGCTATTAATTTAGCGGGACGAAACGTGAAAGATGCGGTGAATACCTGCGTCCGCCCTAATGTGATTGATGTGCCTCCTGTTATAGGGACAGCGAAAGATGGAGTGCAGTTGATTGTAAAAGCAAGAGTAACAGTCAGAACTGAAATTGGAAAGTTAGTTGGCGGGGCTACTGAACAAACGATTATTGCAAGAGTGGGCCAGGGAATCGTGGCTGCTGTTGGCATGGCTAGTACTTATAAAGATGTCTTAGGTAACCCGAGTCAAATTTCTAAAAAAGTTTTAGAAGAAGGACTTGATTCAGGAAGCGCTTTCCAAATTCTTTCAATTGACATTGCTGATGTAGATGTGGGGAAAAATGTGGGAGCAGAGCTGCAGGCAACCCAGGCTGAAGCAGATATGAGAACAGCCACAGCCAGAGCCCAGGAAAGAAAAGCCATGGCTGAAGCAACAGCACAGGAAATGATCGCGAAAACTCAAGAAATGCAGGCTAAAGTAGTGGAAGCTGAATCCCAAATTCCAATGGCTATTGCTGAAGCCATGAGAAATGGAAAGTTAGGAGTTATGGATTATTACACCATGAAAAATATTCAGGCTGACACAGATATGAGATCAGCCATTGGCAAACCAGGAGGAACCTCAGATCAGGAAAAAGTTACAGTCAAGGTTAATGCATGATCCTGGAGGCTGATTCTGGATTAGGAAGTCTTGTTGTATGGGGTACTGGTGCTGTTATTGCCATTATACTTTCTTCTGCACAAAAAAAACAGAAAAAATCAACTTGGTCTTCCCCAATTTCAGCAAAAAATTACACCAATCAGCCCTCTGAGTCATTAATTAATCTCAACCCACTCCCTCAGCAAAGTTCCCCAACCCAGCAGTCTCCTATTCATTCCCAAAATCTGCGCTCTGCAAGCCAGTTGCTCATAAACCCACAGCCAGCAAACCCTGCAGCAGCCTATCATCCATTATCATCTTCTAGCTCTATCATCCAGAATAATAATCCTCAGCAGCAACCTGAACAAGAAACTCATTCTGCCTTTACCAAACAGCAAAATCAAAAAATTCCTACTCAATCTAAAAACCTGCCTCAGTCCGCATATCAGGGAGTTCAGCAGCAAAATATCGATCTTCATCAACAGCAAACTAAACTGCCCCCACAAGTCAGACAACTGCTGGAACTGCAGCAGGAACAGTATTTCCAAAAAATGCAGGAATTAGAAGCGCTGAAAGAAAAAGAAGAAACCCGCCTGCATCAGCTTCAAACTCAAACAAATACTCTAAACGTAAACAATGTTGCTTCTGGTTTAAAACTAACCAAAAATGAAATTATCTTCTGGCAGATTTTAGGAACCTGCCCGGGAATTCGAAGACTGACAAGAACAAGAACTACTTCAAAATTTTAATCTCTTTAGCATCCATTCCTGAAGGGACATGTTTAACCATAATCGTGACCTTCATTCCTGGAACTAACTTTCCACCCTTAGGAAGAACTTCACTTTTAGGTGTAAGCCCAAATTTCAAAACGACACCTTTTGCTGAAAGAATTAACTGTTTTTTATTCGCTGACTCAATCACCCCTGTCACCTGCTTAATAGTCATAGGGTTTTCTTTCATCATGGGCATTCCAATCATAGGATTCTGCTTGGCAGTCATGGGAGGAAGGGAGCTTTGAGGCTGGGGAGCCTTAACTTTTTTAGAGCATCCAACGCCCGCAAAAAATAATAACCCGACTAACCCAACAGTTGCAAACTTACGAAACATAATGTATCCTCCTGTTAAATAAATTGACTTTTAAATTTTATTTTTTTACTATTCTAAGCAGCTCTTTAATCTCCTTCTTAATCACTACTAATTTTGCAATTCATGTCATTTTCACCAAACAAATCACTGCAGCAGTTCTTTTCTACCTTTAAACCCATTGTCAGCTCCATGATAAAATCGATGCTGAGGCAGGAAAAAAGTAATCTTTATCTAATAATTCAACCAAGAAAAATATCACAAACGTTTCAAAATTTAGGAGGATTTATCATGTTAGACTGGCAAGATGTCATTGTAATCGGGGCTGTTGCTCTTATTTTTTTCGGACCAAAACGGCTTCCTGAAATGGCAAAATCCCTTGGGCAGGGGGTTAAAGAGTTTAAAAAAGCCACTCAAGAAGAACTCCACAACTATGCTTTCTCAGAAAATGGACATAAAAAACCATTAATATGCTCTTCCTGTCAATACGTTCCTCAAGATGTAGAAGCCAGATTCTGTCCAAGATGCTCCTCCCCATTATCTCCTGGAACGATTCCTTCAGGCGGGTCTTCTTCCTGACCAGTGACAGATGTCCTTAATTTAAAATTAAAAAATGTCTGTACCCTTATAAAAGAAGCATCTCCAGTTTTAGTTGCTTTTTCAGGGGGAGTTGACAGTACTTTTCTCTTGAAATTATGCACCAATAATCTGGATTCATCCCATATCCTGGCTGTTACAGGAATATCCCCTTCAATTCCAATTGAAGAACAGGAAGAAGCTCAAAAGATCGCCGAAATGCTCCATGTCCCTTTTATGACCATTCCAACCCATGAAATGACAAAAAAAGAATACAGAAGCAACCCAATAAATCGCTGCTACTACTGCAAAGAAGAACTTTTTTCAAAATTGGAAGATTTAAAAATTGAAAGAAAATTCAAAACCATCTTGGATGGAACCAATGCTGATGACATTCAAGACCTCAGACCAGGACTAAAAGCTAGAGATAAATTTAATGTGCGCTCCCCTCTATTAGAATCTGGATTTACAAAAGATGACATTCGACTTCTATCACAAAGATGGAACCTCCCAACCTGGAATAAACCAGCAGCTCCGTGTCTTTCTTCGCGCATCCCTTACGGGCAGGAAATTACTCTTGAAAAATTGGATCGGGTCCACCTGGCAGAAAAATGTCTGAAAAGATTGAATTTTAAAGAGGTTCGTGTTCGAGACCATTTTCCAATTGCCAGAATTGAAATCGAAAAAAAAGAAATGCCCCGCTTAATAGAAGAACCCACCTGCGCTCAAATTATTAATGAACTAAAACAACTCGGATACACTTTCATCACTCTTGATCTAGCAGGATTCAAAAGCGGAAGTTTAAACTCACTCATCAACATTCAAAACCTGCCTCAAACCTCAGTTCACTAAAAACTCTGCAATTCTTTAAAAAATTGACCTTTTCCACTTTACAAACTCTCAATTATGTGTGATAATATTGAAAAGGAGACTTACTATTGGGTGGTATTGTTAATGCCGTTGGCAGTGCCTTTAGCAGCGCTGGAAAAGCAGTAGGAGGAGCTGTAAGCTCTGCGGCAGGCGATGCTGCTAATGCTGTTGATGATGCAGGAAAAGCAGTTTCAACCGCAGGAAAAGATGTTCAGGGCGCTGTAAATGGAGCAGGAAACTGGGTTGACAACCACGTGGATAACGCAGTAGATTCATTCGAAAAATCTTCTATTGGAAACAATGTCATAGGCCATGCTCTTGGAAGTGCTGTGGAAGATACCACTCATTTTTCGACAGGGGTGGCTTCAGGAGCCACAACCCTTGTTTCAGGAACAGCAGAACTGGCTGGTGGAGCCATGCAGTATGCCTCAAACAGCCAGTTTAGAGACAATGCAAATAAAACGATTGGATATATAGCCAGTCATCCTGGACAGGTAGCAAGCTCTGTCTGGAATCAGGGAGTTCAAGCCTTTGAGAAAGACCCTGCTCATGCCGCAGGGGAACTGGTAGGAATCGTTGGATCTGCTGTTTTAACCGGAGGAGCTGGCCTGGGTGGAGATGCTGGAGAAGGAGCTGCAGTAGCAGGGGATGTGGCTGATGCAGCTAATGCAGCCTCTAAAGTCGGAGATGCCGCTGATGCAGCTAATGCAGCCTCTAAAGTCGGAGATGCCGCTGATGCAGCTAATGCAGCCTCTAAAGTCGGAGATGCCGCTGATGCAGCTAATGCAGCTAAATATCAAGCAACTCTTGACAAACTGGCTGATCCAAATGCAAATATGACAGTGGTCAAAGATCTCTCCGATGGAAGCCATATCAATCAAACCCAAATCGTCAAACTAGACAATGGTGAAATGGGAGTATGGAAACCCTCTGCAGGAGAATCTTCCAATAGTTACAGAACCTTTATCCCTGCAGGCACCCAAAGCCAGCGCGAAGCAGCAGCTTCTGTCATCGGGCAGAATCTTGGTATTCCTGAAGCAACTCCCACTGTATTCCGTCAGTTCGGAGAAGAACAAGGAACTTTTTCCAAGATCGGAAATTTTATCCGTTCCAAGTTCCCTACTGTATTCAAACAGCCAGAAGACAATTCTGGAGCCCTCATGCATTTTGTTCCTGATTCCCAAACTGCAGCAGATATCGGCAAAACTGCCGGTAGAGTCTTTAACGAAGATCCAGCTGCCTACTCTCGAATGAATCTTTATGATAATGTCATTGGAAATCTAGATAGACATGCGGGCAACTGGATGGTGGATGACCAGGGAAATATTCATGCCATTGACAATGGTCTCTCTTTTCCAACAGAAAACAATCCACTGCAGGATGGAAATTTTGACTTTGGTAAGCCAATGAATCTAAACAATGAAACGAGAAACTCACTAGAGAACCTGGCTGCTAACAAAAATGCTGTTAATCAGCAGCTGTCACGTTTTCTAGAACCCAAGGCAATTCAATCCATGTGGGATCGAGTGGACAATATTCTGCAAACAGGCAAAACAAATTCCTGGTGGAAAGTTGATCATTGGGGCACTCCTAACCCCTAACACACGAGCTTTGAGTCTAATTTTATAAAAGAATGACAGGAGGAAAAGTAATGAGTTCGAATATTATTGGAGGTCAATTTTCGCAAGTTTCGCAGGAGAAAAAAAGAATGAATTTATCACCTAATGCTGGAAATCCCGGATGGACCGGCAGCACAGTTTTGCTGAAGAAACTGGACAAGCAGCTGACTGAGAGCGTGAGAGCAACCGTTACCCTCAACCCTAAAACAGGAACTGTGAGCTGCGATGATAAGGATCTTCTGGATCAGTGGAATACAGAAGGAATTTTTGGCAGGCAGCAGAGTGGAAGACTATATCCTAAAGATGGGCAGAAATTTCTGGATGAACTCCCATTTGTTTATAAATCTGCTTACTTCTGGGCTGAACCAGAAAAACCCACCTAAAAAGAAAAGCTTGTCTCTATGGAGCAGATTGCTAAGCCCGGAAATCAGCAGCCTAATACCCCGATAAAACTCAACTTAGATCTTGCTACTCATCTTCGAAAAACAAATCCAATTGAGGCAGGAGATGAAAGAGATAAATTTGCCCAAAATCCCAAAAACCCTCCAAACAATTTATCCTCTCCTATTCTATCAAAATCCGGACGTTTTTCGGATCAACCTTTTGGAGCTCTTAAAAATGGAACTCTGTGGAATGCTCCTGGATTTAACACGACCACTCATGCTGATGGCTCAAAAATTACAGATTTGGGGAATGGGGTTACCAGAACTGACAGACCTGATGGGTCATCTACAATCAAAGGACTAAAATTAATCAACACACCCATTACCCAAAACATTCAAGGGAATAATGAAAGCTGGCTGGTGGATCCCAAGCTGACTTCTCAACAAATGGAAAATGACGCTTTATTAAATTTAAAACTAGGACCAACTTCAATCGGGGAATTCAATTTCAATGGAAAAAAGATTTCCTACCGGCAATTTCAACTCGGACCGAATGGAACTCAGTATTCTCGCCTGGAGTTTTCAGATGAAAGAACAGTGCATATTTACAGCTCTGACCATCTACCCACCAATTCTTTACAGAATATAGCAAAAATACTACAAGAAGATCCTCCTCAAACTTTCAAAACCATAAATGGAATTTTCATTAGAGATAAAGTTGGAGAAATAAGAGGACCTGATGGCGCCATTCAGCTTGCAGGCGGTTTTTATGATCCATCAACCAGAAACGTCTTTTTAAGATCAGAGGATATCAAAACCCCGGAAAATACCCAATTTGTTTTAGATCATGAAGCAGGGCATTCGATTGATTTTGCCTCTATCCCCTACCGCTCAGACTTCTATAAATCTGCTGATGGAAAAAAACTTTTTGGAAATGGAACTCTGGTCAAAAATTCTTCAGGTGGAGTAGATTTATCGCAATCAGATTATGTTTCTGAGTACGCTTCTCGTGTTGGAATAGAGGACTGGGCTGAAACCCATCGAGTTGCCTTTAAAATAAGACAAGAATTTAATGCTGCACACCCTTCTCACGAGTTTTTTACCCTGCCTGCTGCAGCTCTGGATACTTATTTAGACAATAAATTATTCTCCCCAGGAATCAAAATGAAAATTCAAGCTGTTTCTGATTATTACCGCCACTTTTATCTCAACCAGCCTGCTGGGCAGCTGCCTGTCCCTGAACAGATCCCTTCTCCTCCAAAAACAACCCATCTTCTGAGAGGTTAAAATGGTCTTTAAGATTGTGGAGCTTTCAAAACATGAAGGAAAAGTTATTCCAGATCCTAATCTTCTTGTCGCTGAAGTCAAGCTCAAAAACAAAAAAGTAAGCCTGGAAGTGTTCAATAAAAAACATGAAACAACTCTTAAAGAATTGTTTTCAAAGCCATTTTATCGGATGAAAGAATCGGTTCCTACTTATCCTGGGGGTCCAATACTGGATGTCCCTGAAAAAATTGAACCCTGGGATCCGGAAGTTGTGAAAATTCTGCCTGAAGAGCTGTTTTTAAAAGGATTGGGCATTCTCGTTTCTAATGCGCCTAACAAATAATGTGATAAAACCAAAGATCTTTACCCCCAATGCAGTCCTTCAATTATTCCAAGATCTTTATAAGAAAAAAATTTCACCCGAAGAAGCTCAGAGAAAATTTAAATTTTCACCTTATGAAAACTTAGGATTTGCTAAAGTTGACCTTCACAGACACCATAGAACAGGATTTCCTGAAATTATTCTTTCCCAAGGAAAAACTCCTAAACAGGTCGTTTCAATCGCAGAAAAAATTTACAGATCCAATGGATACGCTGTAGCCTCTAGAGTTCAGGAAAACCATCTAAAAGCCTTACAGAAATCTTTTCCCTCTGTGGTTTACAGAGAAGATGCAAGAATCGCGGTCATCGGAAAGATTCCCAGCACAAAACAAAAACCGGGAATTGCTATCTTAACCGCTGGCACTTCTGACATTCCTGTTGCAGAAGAAGCGGCTGCTGCAGCAGAACTCATGGGGAACAAGGTAGAAAAAATTTATGATGTGGGAGTCGCAGGAGTCCACCGCCTTTTAAACCACAAAGAAAAAATTGACAAAAATAAAATTCTTATTGTGGCAGCAGGAATGGAAGGAGCCCTTCCCAGTGTTACAGCAGGACTTTTCGGAAAACCTGTCATCGCAGTTCCAACCAGTATCGGCTACGGAGCCAGTTTCCAGGGACTTGCAGCGCTTTTAGCCATGCTCAATTCCTGCGCATTAGGGGTCTGTGTGATGAACATTGACAATGGTCTTGGAGCAGGATACCTGGCAAGTCTGCTGAACCGATAAACACAGGTAAAATTTTTCAGCCTCCCAGGGTTATAGGTGAGACTGATGCCTATTTTCAAATTCAGTATGTATAGAAATCGTAATTTTAAAAAAAATATTATTTCACTTTTAAAAGTTTGTTGGCTTTCCAGGTCTATATTTCTATTTGCAGCAGTTCCTCTTCTTGCCACTTTAGTGTCCTGCTCACCAATAAAAACAAAAATCTCATCCACCTTCATTACAGCCGTAAAACAAGGGAAACTATTAACTGCTAAAAGTTTGATATATTTAGGAAAAAATATCAATACGGTAAGCAAAAATGGCTCAACACCTCTATTCTATGCCGCAAAATATAATCAAATCAAAACTGTAAAATTTCTTTTAAAACATGGAGCTTATGTAAATGCGCAAAATATAAATGGAGACTCAGCTTTAATGGAAGCGTCTAAACATGGTTTTACAAAAATTGCCAGACTGTTAATCGATCAAAAAGGAGATGTCAATGCAGAAGACAGCGATGCTCTAACTCCTTTGATGTTCGCGGTGGAATCAAGAGACTTTCCTCTTGTAAAACTCCTAATAAAAAAAGGAGCCAATATCAATGCATCTGACAGTATTGGGAACAGTGTATTAATGCAGGCAATTAAAAATGGCGATGAAAAAATCGTAAAATTCCTGCTGGATAAAAAAGTAAATCTCAATACAAAAAATTTTTATGGATGGACTAATTTAATGTTTGCAGTAAAATCAGGGAGTATTTCTCTCGTGAAACTCCTGCTGAAAAAAGGAGCTCACATCAATAAAAATAATGATGAAAGACAAACACCTTTAAGTTTAGCTGTGGTTGAAGGAAATACTGATATCGTAAAACTCCTCCTTAACAAAGGAGCTCAAATCACAAATATTGAGCATTCTCTACAAAATCCCAGCCTGAATCCTGAAATCACAAAAATTCTTTTGATTCATGGAATTTATGTTAACCACTTGGCACTCAATCAAGCATTTATCAATTCTGTCTCCATGAATTCCATTCCCTTAATGAATTTTTTTCTAAGCAGAGGCGTAAATATTAATAGGGCTCGTGATGCTAATGGAAATACAGCGCTTGAGCTTGCTGCTTGTTTGGGATGGATGAACAGTTTAAAATTTTTACTACGGAACGGAGCTGACATTCATGTTAAAAATCCATGGGGGATCTCCCCATTAAAATGTGCAGAGAATAGTGATCATAAAAAAATAGTTCAATTCCTAAAAATTGAGATACGACATACAAAATGAAAAATAGAACAAAACAATCAGCTTTTCTTGTACTTCTAATTTTGAGCTTTTCAACCGCGGCAGTTCTTTTCACAATCGCCAAAACTCTCTCCGATAAACTTTCCAAGATCACTCTGGAGCAAGCGCTCATATCTGCTGCTCAAGAGAATCATTTAATAACCGCAAAAAAAATCCTAAAATTAGGAATCAATCCAAATACCGCAGATAGTAAGGGGAAAACCCCTCTAATGTTTGCAGCTGCCAATGGTCACTTGAAAATGGCAGAACTTTTATTACAATATAACTCAAAAATTAATGCTAAAGATAATAACGGCCTTACACCGTTATCTGATGCTGCTGCACAGGGACATTTATCCATTGTAAGATTTCTCATTAAACACGGGGCTGATATTAATGTTAGAACACCGGATGGAGGAACTCCTCTCATTATTGCAGCCATAGCTGACCATCCCAAGATAGTAAAATTTTTAATTCAAAAAGGGGCAAACCTAAATATTATGCATAACATGACCTATGATCCTGACGTTCCTTCAACAGCTTTAGTTGACTCACTTCATGAAAACCATCTGCAAATCGCAAGACTTCTCCTTAATGCCGCTTCAATCAATGTTAATCTCGGCTCATGGTGGTGTAAAAATAGCGTATTTTTAGCGGTAGAAGACCACAGCTATAATATTGTCAAACAGCTAGTTCAAAAAGGAGCGCATGTCAACTACAGAGGAAGTTGTGCCACGTTTGGCGGACACACAGCTCTGGATGTGGCGGCAGAGCGGGGGTATTATCGGATCTCCAAACTGCTGCTGCACAGTAAAGCTGATCCAAATAATCAGGTAGGAACATGGCTGAATAACACACCTCTCATTTTTGCCACTGAAAACCAGCATCCCAAAATAATCAAACTTCTATTGAATTACGGAGCAAACCCGAATATAGAAAACCTTAACCGTCAAACCCCGTTAAGCATTGCTGAACAGAAAGGATATAAACAGATTGTCAATATTCTGCTAAATGGAAATGCCAGCCAGAAGCTGGTTCTAGAAGCAGAACTAGTCAACGCGATCAAAAATGGCAATTACAACACTGTAAACCATCTCTTAATCTCAGGAGTAAACCCTAACTCAAAATCATCTGGTGAGAACATTGATGAAGGAAGTCCATTGATGTATGCAGCAAAGGCTGGACACAAGAAAATTGTTAAACTTTTGCTGCTCAAAGGGGCAAAAATCAATACACAAGACCAAAATCGAAATACGGCTTTAACCTATGCAATACAATACAATCATCCCCAAATCACTAAACTTCTGTTAGCAAATCATGCGAAAATTTCCTGGAAGGATTTCATGGCAGCATACATGTACGCCACTTATCCTTCAGATAAATTTATAAAGCTGCTCCTGAAAAAAAAGAAAAAACCATCCACTTTTGAAATAAGATATGCTTTATTAGCAGCAGTCAGAGCAAAAGATTGCGCGCTGGTAAAAAAACTACTCAATAAAGCTCTTCTTAATCAATCCGGTCTCAATTGGATCTTTGCAAATGCCGCTTCAATCAGCAATAATAACAAAATTATAAACCTCCTGCTTGCAAAAGGGGCTAACATCAACTCAAAAAGCGAGCTGCCAAATCTGATCGGCTCACTTGAACAGCTTGGAAACTCCAAATTGACTCAATTACTAATCAGAAAAGGACTTGAAGTTAATGCTGCCGATAGTAATGGAAACACCCTGTTAATGGAGTATGCTGGTGTCCTTGATTCATGGTATCCCAGCATCCATCCTGACCCCCTCTCGATTGTAAAACTTCTCCTCCAGAAGGGCGCAAAGGTCAATATTCAAAATATATTTGGGGAAACTGCTTTAATGGATGCAGCGCTTTCAGGAAACAAACCTGCTGTCAAACTGCTGATTGAAAGTGGAGCCAATCTTAATTTAAAGGATAAAAAAGGAGAAACCGCCCTCAATTATGCTGAAAAAGGACATCATCCACATACAGCAGCTCTCCTTAAACAATATGGAGGCAACTAGACCCATCCTGTATTTTGAATGCTCCTCAGGAGCCAGTGGAGACATGATCCTGTCGGCTCTCTTAGATTTAGGGCTCCCTGAAGAAAAATTAAAAGCAAATTTCAACAAAGTCTCTATCCCACTTTCATTTCAGGTTAAACAAGTGGAGAGAAACGGGATTCAAGCTAAACAGATCATTCCTGAACTCCCTAAAGATAAAAAGAAAAATTGGGGGTTATATGACTTTCTAGAAATCATTCGCGCCAGCCAGCTCTCCCCAAAAGAAAAAAATCAATGCTCAAACTCTTTCCAAAAACTGGCAGAAGTTGAAGGGAAAATCCATGGAAAGTCTCCAGAACAAGTTCATTTTCATGAACTTGGAGGATGGGACACTCTTTTCGATTTAATAGGAGTTATAACAGGATTAAACTATTTTCATCCTGCTCAAATATTCGTAGGTCCTGTTCATGTTGGAAAAGGTTTTATCAAAACAAAACACGGGGATCTACCTGTTCCTCCTCCAGCAGTGATTGAGATGCTGAAAGGATTCTCCATTTATTCAGGAGACATTAAAGAAGAATTAGTGACACCAACTGGAGCCCTGATCCTGTCTTCCTGGGGAAAACCTTGTTCAGGGATCCCGGAAATGCAGTTAGAGAAAACAGGTTCTGGTGCGGGAGCAAAAACTTTAAAAATCCCGAATATTCTTCGGATCATGATGGGAAATCTTATAACTATGAACAGGAATTCTATATCTATGGACAGCAAAACTTCTACAGTCAAAAACGAAATAAATCAAAAATACTCAACGCAGGAAGATGAAATTTTAAAACTGGAAACCAATATTGATGACATGAACCCTCAAATCTGGGATTATCTTTTTGAAAAACTTTATGAATCAGGAGTTCTGGAAGCGTTTATAACCCCTGTGGTTATGAAGAAAAGCCGTCCTGCTTATGTCTTAACCGTTCTCTGTCCTCTAGAAATAGAACCCCAAATAACCAAACTTATTTTTGTTGAAACAACAACCATTGGAATCCGAAAAGAACGAATTCAAAGAAAAATCTTAAATCGAACCATCAAAGAAGTTGCCACCAAACATGGGAACGTTCCCGTTAAATTTTCAAGTGCTAATGGGGAAATTTTAACAGCCTCACCAGAGTATGAAGTTATGAAAAAAATAGCCCGTGAAAAAAATATACCTTTAAAAAAAATATATGAAGAAGTTGTGAATGCTTTTCATCAAACAAAACAAAAAACATGATATTATTCTCAGTAGATATCTATCTAACCATCAAGAAAATCATCGCCAATAGATCAGCATGAAAATTTCCAAGACTTAAAATGGCGGACCAAACGTTTACAGGAGAAATACAAAGTCTTGTTTTTGGCGGACAAGGAATCACGTATTGTGACGGCAAAGCGGTTTTTATTCCATTTTCTGCTTCTGGAGATCAACTGATTTACCGCATCACAAAAGAAAAACAGAACTATGCTTTTGGAGAAATAGAAAAAATCACACGCTCCTCTCCTGATAGAAAAACTCCTGAATGCCCAATTTACGGGAGATGCGGCGGCTGCCAATTACAGCATATCACCTATCCAGCTTCCCTGAAAGAAAAATCTAAAATCCTTGAAAATCTATTTACTCATGGATTAGGTTTAAATAAAATCCCTATAGAAGAACCTCTCCCCTCCCCTTCCCCTTTTTCTTATAGAAACAAACTACAAGTTGCTGTCGGGAGAAACTCAAGTTTAAATTTAATTTTGGGCCTTTATGAAACAAAAACCCACCAAATTACAAATATGCAGAGCTGCCTTATTGAGCAAGAACCTAATAATCAAATCTTGAATGCGGTTCGAAGCGGGATAACACAAGTCAATTGGGAACCCTACAGTGAAAAAGAGCATGCAGGTTTAATTCGGCATCTTTTAATTCGCTCCAATCAAAAAGGGGAAACAGCTCTTGTCATTATTGCGAAAGAGCCGGAAATTCCTCATTGGGAAAACTTTTTGGACATTGTACGAAGAAAAGTCCCAAAATTAAAAAGCTTTGCCCTCAATTTTAATCCTGATAAAACCAATGTTGTGCTCAGCAGACAAACGAAAATTTTGTGGGGGGATAATTTTATTGAAGAAACCATTGGAAGTATTAAATTCCAGTTCAGCCCAATCTCATTTTTCCAGGTCAATTCACTGATTCTTGAACCTCTCACAGAAAAAATTCTGGAATGGGCTGACCCATCTTTAGGAGACCTGGTGCTGGACGCTTTCTGTGGGATAGGAACCTTTTCAATCCCTTTTTCAAAATACTGCAGATCCGTTATTGGCATTGAAGAAAATGCAGAATCTATCCATTTCGCAAAAAAAAACGCGATCATCAATAACTGCCAGAATCTCTCCTTTATTCAAGGAAAAGTGGAAGAACATTTAAAACAATTCAATCCCAACACCTTTAAAACTACTTTTCTAGATCCCCCCAGAAAAGGAATTGAAGAAAAAGCCTTGATTGAACTCATCCGCTTAAACCCCAAAAAAATCCTATACCTTTCCTGCAACCCCCCAACACAGATTCGGGATGCGAAAATCTTGATCAAATCAGAATATACCTTGAAGAGAGTAATAATGGTTGATCTGTTCCCCCAAACCGCTCAAATAGAATCTCTCGCTTTATTCGAAAAATGATTCTTGCTACTGCTGGATCAAGAGAAGCAGTGGGTTCATCCAGAAGAAGAAGTTTAGGATTATTCAACAAAGCTTTTGCCAATCCAACTCGTGTCTGCTCACCAGAAGATAGAAGACCACAATATGGCCAGAATCTGGAGTCAAAACTCCAAGCAGCATGTTGATCATGGTAGTCTTACCCGCGCCATTTGGTCCTAGCAGCCCGACAATTTCACAAGCGCCTACCTCTAGACTAACATTATTGACAGCAGCCTTTCCTCCATAAATTTTTACCAGGTTATTAGCCGCTAATACTTTCAATATAACATCAAAAGACGGGATTTTAAAAAAGGCATCTTAAAAGTTACACCAAAATCTCCCTGCATCATTCCTTTCAAGCGCTCAATAAGAGTTTTAGGCATCGGATAAACGACCACATCAACCGGCTGCTGGGGACTTACGCCCGCTTTCTGTTTCGCGGCTTGAATAGCAGAAATAAGACCTCCAATCCGGTCAATCAACTTATCTCTTTTTGCCTCAATTCCTGTATAGAACTGGCTTCCAGCAAGCTTTCTCACTGCAGCCACTGATAAACCTCGACTCTGTGCCACACGATTAATATACCAATGATAATAATATAAGAGAAGCTGATGGAAAACAGCTTTATCCCCTTTTGTCATAGGAGAAAGGGGATCTCCTAATTTAGCCCTTTTCCCTTTTGAAACTGAGTCAAAAGTAAAACCTATTTTTTGATTCAATTTTCTCGTGTTCAACAGGAATCCATTCAACACATGAATCATCACAGCCATAGTTCCGCGATCCGCATAAATCGGAACTTTTGGGGTTAAAGTCGTAATCAAATACCCGCCTGAAACCGCTAAATTGGAAAGCGATATAATCATTGGCTTTTTAGCAGCCGTTAATTCCATTGCATGGCGAATTTCTTCACTGGCTATAACATCTCCACCTGGACTGTTAATTCGGACCACAACCGCTTTGATCGCGGGATCATGTCGAATCTCTCGAAAAGTTCTCCTGAGGGTTGAAGATCCAGCGACAGGTCCTCCACCAATCAGTGGAATTGGGTTATAAGCGCTTTTGCCAGGCATAATAGTACCCAAAATATAAACCAGGGCGATCTTATTTCCACTTCCCCAATATTGATCCTTAACTTTTGTAAAATATTTTTGCCAATTCATGATCTTGAAAACCCCATGTTCTTTTCTCAAAATTTTATCGAATTCTCCTGGATAAGCAAATCCATCTACAAGATTTGATGTGAGCGCATTTTTGCCATAAAAAACACCTTTATTAATTAAAGAAACAACTTCTTTTTTAGACAGATGCCGAGACTTAGAGATTCCAGAAACCAGCTGCTTGTAAAAACTGGAAATGACTCGAGCAAAAAACTTCTTCTGAAGGGGAGAAAACTTGGTTTGATTAATAGAAGCGCTTGCCAACTTATATCTCCCCATTTCCATGACTTCGGATTTAATTCCGATTTTATGGAGAAGATTATGCATAAACCCATATCTCAAAATGATCCCATTTAAAGCAAACCCATCATGAGGAGGGAGGTAAATCTTCTGACAGGCGCTGCCCAAATAATACGCATCTTCATTCATGTCAGTTAAGTAAGCAGCAGTCCACTTGCCCGCTTCATTCACTTTTTCAATGGCGCTGCGAATCTCTTGAATCTTTGCTGTAACCGGATTATCAGGGAAAAAACCAAGAGCATTAAAAGGTTTAATATCCAGAACAACTCCTGACACTTTGGGATCACGAGCCGCTGCATTTAAACAAAATAAAATATCGCGAAGAGATTCTTTGGGTGAAAGAGGAAAAATCCCCGAAGGGTTTTCCATAATATTCCCATCCAGAGTTAATTTTACAACTGTATTTTTAGGAACATAGTGATGAAAAAAAGAAAAGATAAATCGCACAGCAAAAATAAAAACTAAAAAGCATACAATAACAACCCCAAAAATCCACAGCTTCTTCTTCATTTCACGCCTCCATCAAAGAACCTTATGAACTGGATATTGATTCACTTGCTTTAGAATCAATACACAAGCCTCACTTGCTTCCTTTTGAAAAGTTAAACTCCTGCCAGGAAATTTCGAGGGGTCTCGCGCTCATTTTCAATAAAAACTTTTTTAATCTGCTGGAAGACTGAAATAAAAAATTGAACCCTTACCTGACTCTGATTCCACCCAGATTTTTCCGCCATAACTTTCCACAATATTTTTGCAAACGGTTAATCCAATTCCATAGCCAGAGGTTGAAAGATCAATCTTGTGAAAAGGCAAAAAAATCGAAGAAATTTTTTCCCTATCTATTCCTATTCCATTATCAGCGATAGAGAACATCCACTCATTTCCTTTTCGCTTCGCTGAAACTTGAATTTTCGGCTGAGCGTTTGCGCGAAATTGAATCGCATTTTCAATAAGATTTTGAAATAATTGTATTATCTGAACTTCATCTGCCAAAATCAGGGGAAGAAAATCCGCTTCAACAACAGCATGGGTTTTTTCGATTAATCCCTTAAGATTGAAACAGGCAGTATTAAACGCCTCTTCAGTGTTCAGATTGACACGCGCTCTAATCTGAGAGGTTGATCTTGCCCTGGCTAATAATTCCTCTATTAAAATTTGCAAATGAACGGATTTCTCTACAATGGTGCTCAAATAGCTTTCAGCATCTTTTCCTAATTTTCCGCGATATCTCTCTGAAATAAGCTGCGCATATCCAGATATAAACTTAAGCGGCTCTTTTAATTCATAAGCTGAAGCATACGCAAACTGCCTTAATTCGGCATTCGAACGGGCCAGATCATGCGCCAGATGAATTAAAACCTCTTCTGATCTCTTGCGAAAAGTAATGTCCTGAAAAACCACGACAAAACCAAAGACCTGTCCTTCAGAATCATGAATGGTAGAGATCGTTTCTCGAATAGGAATCTGCGATGATTCCTTCGTCCTCAAAACAACATTTTGTTCGATAATTTCTGTTTTTTTCAGTTCAGAAAGATCTGGAGGCGCCTGATCCATGACCTGAAAAATCAGAAGAAGATTTTCCCCTTTTGCTTCTTCTTCCTTCCAACCCGTCATTTTTTCCGCCTCATGATTCATGAACAGAATTTCTCCTTCTCTGTTTGTGGCAATAACACCATCAGTAATGCTTTGAAGCAGAGTAGAAAGCCATGATTCATGCTCCTTAAGTTTTGCTTCCATACGATGTTTGTAAAGCGCCATCTCAACCACAATTCCAAGCTCTTTATCCTGAACAGGTTTTAAAATATACCCATAAGGCTCTGTCATTTTTGCCCGCTCAAGGGTATGATCATCAGCATAAGCAGTAACGTAAACCACTGGAACATTAAATCTTTTTCGAATCTCGTCTGCAGCTTGAATTCCATCAACAGTGCCGGTCAATCTGATGTCCATTAAGATCAAATCAGGGTTCAGTTCAGCCGCTTTTTTGACTGCTTCTTCCCCGGAAAAAACAATAACAGGAGAATCATACCCCAATTTTTTAAGACGCCCCTGGATATCCTTGGCGACAATTCCTTCATCCTCAACAATTAAAATTTGAGACAGTGTTTTACTCATTGCTGCGACCCCCTTCCTTGCAAAGGAAATATAATTCGCACAGTCATCCCATTGCGATTAATTAAATCAATAATCCCATTTAATTGATCTGTCAATGTGTTGACCAGCTCAAATCCTAAAGATCCGCTGTTTCTAAAATTAAAATTTTCAGGCACGCCAATCCCATTGTCACTGACCACCAGAACCAGCTTCCCGATTAATTCCTGATAAAAACTCACCTGAATCTCCCCTTTTCTATGATTGGGAAAGGCATGTTTCAGGGCATTGGAAACAAGCTCATTGATGATCAACCCGCATGGAATGGCTGTATCAACTCCCAAAAAAATATTCTCAATGTCAATCTTCAACATGATCTGGCTTGTGTCAACTCCATAAGATGCAAGTAAATTCTCAGACAAATGCCTCACATATTCTGAAAAATCAATTTGAGCAAGATTGTTTGATTGATAAAGAGTTTCATGAAGGAGAGCAATGGATTTAATCTGATTCTGACACTTATTAAAAATTTCTGAGACTTCCTTGCTTTTTACGTGATCACTTTGAAGATTCAGCAAACTATAAATAATTTGCAAATTATTTTTTACCCGATGATGGATCTCATGAAGCAGCAACTCTTTTTCTTGAAGAGAGGTCTTCAACTGATTTTGCTCTAATCTCTGGCGATTAATTCGAATCACCGCTTTTCCAATCTGATCAAGGATTAAATTCATGACTTCCAGGAAACGAAAATCAAAATCAGAACGGTCGCGAGAGAAAAATGTCAGAACAGCGATCAATTTACTTTTCTGCACCACTGGAAAAACAAACGCCACTTTAATCTCTATCTGGGCATCTTTTCGCGTTTCTGCAAAATCCGGCTCAATGGTTAAATCCTGAACCCAGAACTGTCTTCTTGACAACAAACCCAAATCGGAAAAGATCAAGGGATTTCTCCGGCGCAGATTTTCAAAGAAATCCACGAAAAGTTTCTCTTCAGTTTGTCTGAAGTGCCAGATATGATAGTAACAAAGCTCAGTCAAAGCGCAGCCAGCAAGCCATCCTGTATAAGAACATATTTGCGCTAAAGCAGCTTTCAACAAAGAGAACACGTCAGGGGATTCATTTGCCGCAACCGCAATTTTCTGAAGTATCTCAATAAATACGACCTCTTTTCTGAGATTTTCTTCAGCCAGCTTTCTCTCAATAGCAATTTGATCCAACTCTAAATTTATTTTAACCAATTCCTCTGTTCTTTGAAACAAATCTTTATTCGCCTGAATTAAAGAAGCATTTGCCTCAAGAAAGCCTTGGTGAGTCATTTCAAAAGAAGCAAGACAGTGCATAAGAAAATCTCTTGCGCGCAGAGTCGCCTTTTCTACTTCTGTCGGATGCTTAAGGGGTTCAAGGACAGAAGCAAGAACTTCATGATGAATAGAGCATAAAAATAAAAACCCTTTCCCAAGAGCAAGAGCCGATCTTCCAAGTTCATAAACTTGATGAAGGGCATCTTCTCCCTCATGGGCAATGTATTTTTGGAGCAAAAATTTATACCGATTCGAAACTTTTGCCAGATCTTCTTGATAAACTGTATTAAGCATTCCCAAGATACCTCGCGACTAGAACAAGAGCGTCATCTATTCCTTTATTATAACGTGACAAGATCATTTGAGCTGATTTTTCAGCAGTTCCTGTTATAAATAAACTCTTAATAAAATCCGAACTGAAATCTGTTTGTATTCCATCTGTCGCCGCAATGAGCAAATCGCCGTAATAAACAGGGACAATAGAAGCCCGCAGAAAAGGAAGATTGTACCCTACAACCCCTGGTCTTAATAGAACATCCTCTTGATGCAGTTGAAAAGATTCATCCACATGCAGGAGCATAGCTTTCACGTTCCCAACTCCAGTCCAGGTGATAGTATGATCTCGGCAATTGAAAGATGTCAGGGTTACAGCAGCCCCTCTTGTTTTAACTAAAGCCTCGTGACACCGTTTCATTAAAGAAATAATAGGCTCTTCCGCATGTGACCTCAAAACATCAGACGCGGTTCTTGCCGCAACAGCAGCTTCATTGCCATGGCCAAGTCCATCGATGACTCCAATAAGAACTCCATCTTTGAAAAATGACACAATGAAACAGTCTCCTATGGCCACCTCGCCTGGAAAAATTGAACTGGCAGCGCTAACCTCGACAAAATCAACTCTTTTCTCAATAACCTTCCCTTGTTTTATTTCACCCATTTTTTCACCGTCACTATCGTCCCTTTTCCAACTTCTGACTGAATCTCAAATTCATCCATCAATCTCCTGGTTCCAGGCAGCCCTAAACCCAATCCATGTCCTGTTGAAAATCCATCTTTTAAAGCCTGCTCTATATCCGCAATCCCTGGACCCTGATCAATGGCCTGAATAACCAAGCCAACCTGAGCGGATTTCTGCACCTTTTTAAGAATCAGTTCCCCTTCTTTCGCGTAATTCAAAATATTGCGGGACAGCTCTGAAATAGCAGCAGCAATCATGGTAACCTCTGTGCCCAAAAAACCTAATTGGGCTGCCAGATGTCTTCCTTTCTGACGTGCTAAAATAATGTCAATATCTCGCTGGATAGGCACTCTAATTTCATCCACTGATTCCGCGTTTAAAATAGGCAAGTCCCTCCTCCAAATCAAGGGCAGTGGTTACTCCATCTAATTTTAATCCCAATTCAACCATTGTCATCGCCACTTCAGGTTGAATTCCAACAATCACGGTATCAGAACCGCGCAGCCTCAACATATTCGCGATAGCGCTCAAAGTTCGGGCAGCAAAAGAGTCCATGACGTCCAGAACTGTCACATCCACAATAACACCACGAGATCGAGATTTGCCAACTCGTTCTGCCAAAGCGTCCCTTAAATCCAATAATTCAGCATCACTTAAAGCTGACTGAAGTGTTGCAATAAGATAAGGACCCTGCTTCAAAATTGGAACTTGCATGAACCCACCTCATTTAATGATTAAACTTTAATCACTTGGACTGCAGATCCACCCCCTGGGACTGAATCTCAGGAGTGGCATTGACTTTATACCCTAAAAGGCGTTCAGCTTCTTCAATCCCCCCTTGCAAGTCTCCTACAGCATTGATCTTGCTTAAATCCACACCAATCGTAACAAGAGTCTGCGCAATAACAGAAGACAAACCTGTAACAATGACAGTCGCTCCCATCAATCTGGAAGCATCCACCGTTTGCACCAGGTGGTTAGCCACATTTTCATCAACTGAGGGCACACCTGTGATATCAATAACAACAACCCGAGCTCGATTATTTCGAATTCCTCTTAAAAGCTGTTCTGTCAACTGTTTTGCTCTCTGGGAGTCAATCACTCCAATGATAGGCAGAATCAAAAGCCTTTCTCGAACCTGAAGCACTGGGGTTGAAAGTTCTCTAATCGCTTCCTGTTGTTGTCTAATAATTCTTTCTCTTTCTTCCACAAAACCCACGGCAACCGTATTCGCGATTCGATTGGCTGAAGGCTCATAAGCGTCCAGAACTCGGTTCAAAAGAGAAAAATCATGTTGATACCTTTTAAACAAAGATCGGGCAAGCACATCTCGCAGAAGAAGCACGATCCCAACCACTTCATCTGTTTGAACCCCTCTGGGAATAATTCGTTCAGAAAGATTTCTTGCATAAGCTTGCAGAGCTTCAACAGCTCCAGTTTCAAGAACTTCCACATAATTATCATAAACAGAAGTGGCTTCAGCAAAAACCTCTTCTTTTGTCATAGCGGTTAAAAGTTTTGCTTCAGTAATTCTCCTTGCCCATTCTTCTCTCAGCTGCTGCCTATTTTCTCTTAAATGAGAGACTAACTCACTTAAAAGTTGGCGAGTTGATTCATGGGGAACAGAAGAAGCTTCAATTTGCATTTTTGCGGACATAAAACTCAAACCTCCTTTCCTTAAACCTGAACTTTTCAGGTTCTGCAAGCTAAATATCTATAATCCAGATCATGGTATTGATTGGCTAAATCTAAGACCTGATAAAAAATCCCTCTCCTTAATTATATCTCATTTTAAGTGAAAAGTAACTAGACCAAAAAGAGTAGTCCAAAAGGAGTAATTTAAAAGAAAGTAATCCCAAAAAGTAAGAAAAATTTTACAAGAAAAACTGGTTCCACGGAATCTGCAGTTCAGTTGGCGGAGCCATGTAACCGACTAAAGCTGAAGAAGCAACAACCATTGGGCTTGCCAGATACCCAAGCCCCCCTTTCCCCATCCGGTTCTGCCAGTTGCGATTAAATGAAGTAATAGCCACTTCTCCTGATTTTAAAGCATCTTCTCCCTGCCCAAAACAGGGTCCACACCAGGAATCTCGAATTTTTCCCCCAACTCTCCGAAATGTTTCAGCGATAGAATTCCCATCTAATCTAGGATCAGGGGTTTCAATCTGCGCTTTTATTTTCCCGCTGCCTGGAAAAACAACAAAATCTACCCCTTCTGCCACTTTAGAAATCCCAGACTTTCCAGCCAGATGCAGTACAAGAGCAGCCTGAAACAGATCTTCATATCCTCCATTGGTGCAGGATCCAATATAGGCTTTTGAAAATTGAATTCTCTCTTTAGCCACTTCAAGAGCGGAGAAAGAATTAGAAGGGGAATACGGCTTAGAAATCATTGGCTGAAGAGCAGAGAGATCCAGTTCCTCTACAACCTCGTAGTACGCCTCAGCCCCTGGAGAAAGACCAGGATAGATCAACTCAAAACCTTTTTTGCGAAACCATTCTGTTGTGATCTCGTCTTGATGAAAAATACCACTTAAAGCCTCCCCTTCTGCCATCATGTTAGCAATCGTATTCCGATAAGCCATTGGAAGCTGCAGGTTTTGATCTATAAACTCTACGGTCATTCCTCCTGACTGGGCTTTTCCCCATTTTGCCAGAAGCGCTAAAACAATATCCTTTCCTGTTATCCAGGAGGGAAGTTTTCCGGTAAAAACAACTTTTCTCTCTTTCTGCGGAGTGAAATAGAAATAACTTAAAGACCAGCCAAATCCAATGGTTGTTGATCCGACCCCTGTGCCAACAGCTCCATAAGCTCCATAAGCCCTTGAATGAGAATCCCCTCCAGCATAAACCCCACCCGGCAGAATCAATCCCTGTTCAGGAAGATAAAAGTGAAAAATGCCTGTTCCTTTTTCCGCATAATAAGGAGGTTTTATTCCATATTTTAAAGCAAATTCTTGAGATATCCGGGTTTGTTTTTGATGGGTTTCTTTTCCTGTAAACACAAAGTGATCATTCACAATCGCGCATTTTTTAGGGGGTGTTTTCCCCTCAGTTATCTGCAGATAAGTGTAAATCGCGAAAGGGGCGGTTCCATCAGAAGCGGGAAAAAGATCCCCATAAATTTGAATGGTTTCCCCAGGAACTACAGATTTTGTTTTATCCACCCGGTGAGCCCAAATAATTTGCTGGGTTGTTGTCATGGTGCGAGCCAGATCCGAATCTGGAAACTCAATCCGCGGAATCTCTAGCTTCTTTTGAATGAACTCCTCTTTTCCAATAGCAAAAAGCCCTCCTGAACCCCTTATCTCTTCCTCTTTTTGGGTTAAAGGAAGAGGGGAATAAGTTTTATTTTGGGTCAGGTTTTTTAATATCCTTGCTTTAACATCAAATTCAAATTCATCCCCTTCTCGAGCATCAGAAACAGCCTCTGGAGACTGACAGATCTGAAGCCCTAAATTGAGAGAATTTTTGCGAAAAATCTCTCCCATATTCATCCCGCAGATAATCACTATTTCAACTCCAGCTTCATCAGCAATTGCCTTTAAGCCTGCAGGAGACATTTCTCGAGAACTGCCAATTCCAAATCTCTCTCCCGCAACTAAAAATGTCTCTCTTCTGGAAATTCGCTTCCTGAAATCAGGCATCAAATATCTAAATGCCCCTTCTTTCCATCCTTTATCTAAAGTGGCAAGAGATTCAGAAACACAGTCATCTGAGGGTGTGATTTGATCGGTGTCTATCCCGTCTAATTTCTGTCCGGGTTTATTGGGATCCCAAAAAATTAACGCTTTCCCTTGAATCAAGCGGCTTGATGCGACTACGTTCATAAAAACCCCTTTTCAATAATTTAATTATACAGAAGGCATCCATTTAGGCTGCAGCATCTCATGAATATAAGCAAGAGCTCCGCGTTTGCCTGGCGTGGTGTCCACAAAAATTTGAAGAGAATCCTGATACTCCAGACCAACCGGACTGGATGGGTTTGTTTTTCGAAAATGCAAAATAAAAAGGCCGTCCTCGCACTTCGTAACTTCAGCCAATCTCAGGGTCACGCTGGCATGAATCTTTTCTCCCAATTCTTTTGAAAAAACTTCAACTTTTTCTTGGATTTTATCCATCTGCTGAGAAATTTCTTTTAAACGAAGCTCTTCATTCTTCATTTTTTTTCTAGCAATGGGATCATCTAAAGAGACCTCATCTTGAGCCAGATCTCGAATATGCCTGAGAATTCCGACATAAGCAATATTGATATGAGCTTGTTTATCATAATACTCTGCTAACTCATGTTCAATCTCGCCCACGGGAAGCTGATACAAATAGATAACTTTCTTTTGAATTTCATTTTCTGAAAGTTTTGTTTTTTCTTTAATAAGATCTGAAAATCGCTTCGGCAAAACTATCATGATTTAATTATTTTACTTCAACTCTTTTTCTCCTGGCAGATCGTGAACTCCGTTTCTCAGGGGTTCTATATTGATTCCAGCCGCTTTCTATTCCCTACCGCAAAAATACTTAGCTGAAACCAGAAAGGAATAAATCCAAGAAAACAAAAATAACACTAGTATGAAAAGAAAACAATTTTATGTCACTGTTGTCCTTGCAGCTCTTTTTCTACTTCAATCCAGGGTTTATTCTGATCCTGCACATCATTATCTAACAGCAACTCCTATTAAACATGTGGTCATTTTATTTCAAGAAAATGTCTCTTTTGACCATTATTTTGGGACCTATCCTTATGCTCTAAACCCTCCAGGAGAACCTCCATTTTATGCAAAACCCAATACTCCTGCTATTAATGGATACACTTATTATCTTCTCCACCACAATCCAAATCTCGTGAATCCATTTCGCTTAGATCGAAAAAAAGTTCTAACCTGTGATCAAAATCATGAATACGGAGCAGAAATCAAAGCCTACAACGGTGGACTGATGAACCGCTTTGTGCAGGAAACAGGAAGCCGCTATGATCACTGCAGCCCTGACACAGTCATGGGATATTTTGATGGAAATACAGTGACTGCCCTCTGGAATTATGCGCAGAAATTTGCCATGGATGACAATGCTTTTGGCACGAATTTTGGACCCTCAACCATGGGAGCATTAAATCTAATTGCAGGAACCAGCGCAGGCGTTCATCCCAGAAATTATCTTGATAAAGTTGTTAATGGAGTAGATATTGCGGATTTAAATCCAACCTATGATGACTGTTCTCCTCATCACAAACAGACCATTAAAGTCATTGGAGAAAATATTGGAAATCTGCTGAATCAGAAAAAAATAACCTGGGGCTGGTTCCAAGGAGGATTTACCCCAACAAAATGGGTCCACGGAATCGCTGTCTGCGGATCTTATTCCTACAACATTGGCGGGAGAAAAGTTCGCAATTACATGCCGCATCATGAACCTTTCCAATATTTCAAACAAACTGCCAATCCCCATCATCTTCCCCCTTCGTCCCCTTATAAAATCGGTTATCCAGATCAAGCAAATCATCAGTACGGCTTAAGAGACTTCTGGCTGTCTTTAAAATATCACACCATGCCAGCCGTCTGTTTTATCAAAGCCCCGGCTGTTGGAGACGGGCATGCTGGAATGGGCTATTCGGATCCCCTTGATGAGCAGAAGTATCTGGTCAATTTTCTCAATCGTCTCCAAAAAACAAAAGAATGGAAGTCAACCCTGGTTATCCTGACTTACGATGATTCTGATGGGTGGTATGATCATGTTTTCCCTCCAATTCTCAGACATTCAAATGATCTCAAAAATGACAGTGGTCTCTGCGGAAAAGGAATCCCTGCCACTCAAGATCGCTGTGGACCGGGTCCCAGACTTCCTTTTCTGGTTATTTCTCCTTACAGCAGGGAAAACTATGTTTCACATCACTTTGTTGAACAGGCTTCTATTTTGAAGTTTATAGAAAACAACTGGAAATTAGGCCGTCTTAATAATCCGGCAGATGCCGACCGCGAATCGGGTTCCATTTTGGACATGCTCAACTTCAAAAAACCAAATTTTAACCCCTTTATTTTGAATCCAAAAACAGGTGAACAAACCTATTGACAAATTTAACAGTTCATGTTAGACTTTGAGCATAAAATAGGTAGGAGCACGCTTCAACATAGTTGTACTGAAAAGTAAAAAAGCTTTTCAGGGTTCAGAGTTGGTAAGCGCTTCTCCAAGTTGAACCTTGAAAGGCAGGTGAAATACAAGTGGCTCGTGTTAAAGGCAAAGTAAAATGGTTCAGTGATCAAAAAGGGTTTGGCTTCATTACTACAGATGAAGGGAAAGACATTTTCGTTCACTACTCAGCCATTGGCGGTGGAGGATTTAAAACTCTGCGAGAAGGACAAGCGGTAGAATTTGAGGTCGTGCAAAGCCAAAAAGGGGAACAGGCATCGAACGTTTCTCTAGCGTAAAAACCAAAAGAGAAAGATATTTACTCTGTTTTCTCCCTATTTTTCTTTAAAGAAAGGGTTCTTCCCGAGAAATGAGAATTTCTCATTAAAAGGGAGTTCAGTGTTATGCTGTTGAGCTGAAGCTCAAATAAGTTGAAAAGGCACCGCTTAAAAAGAGTTTGGCTTAGGATAACTAGGGAGGATTAATTGCTGAAAGAGACGCCTCAAGAAAAAGGATGTTTAAGAGGTTGTCTTTTCAGTTTTGTTCTGGGTGGTTTCTCAGGTGGAATAGTGGGATATTTCTTTTCTACCCAATATTTTGCCCATACTCACATGACAAACTCATCTTTCTATCTCCTGTTGAAAGCAGGTTATGTAATGGTAGGTTTTCTTATTGGCATGTTTGTCTGGTGGCTTGGGCAGGTCATTTATGTGAAACTTTTTATGAAGAACGAAGAGGAGGAAACAGTATAAAATGACAGTTGAAAATTATTCTGCAGATGACATACAGGTATTAGAAGGGCTTGAAGCTGTTCGAAAAAGACCAGCCATGTACATTGGCACAACCAGTGCCCGTGGACTTCACCATCTTGTTTTTGAAGTGGTTGACAACTCAATTGATGAAGCTCTGCAAGGAGCATGTGATACTGTCTCTGTTACCATCCATCCCGACAACTCCATCACTGTTGAGGATAATGGAAGAGGAATACCCGTTAATATCATGCCTGAATATAATATGACAGCGCTTGAAGTGGTCATGACTAAACTGCATGCGGGTGGAAAATTTGGCGGAAAAGGTTATAAAGTTTCAGGAGGGCTTCACGGAGTCGGTGTTTCTGTCGTAAATGCTCTTTCAGAATGGCTGATTGTTGAGGTTTGGAGAGATGGGAAGTCATGGATTCAAAAATATGAAAAAGGAATTCCTGTTACTCCTGTTAAGATGATAGAAGAAAATAACAAAAAAGGAACACGGGTCAGTTTCCTTCCTGATAAAACCATTTTTTCAGAAACTATTTTCAGTGCTGATATCTTAACCCAGAGATTAAGGGAACTGGCATTTTTAAACAAAGGAATCACGATCCATTTAATAGATGAAAAATCAGGAACTTTTCCTCAGATTTTTCGATATGAAGGGGGAATCGCTTCATTTGTGGAGCATTTGAATCAAAGCCGAGTGGTGCTTCAACTCCATCCTCTTTACATCCATCAGACCTGGCCTAAAAATCCAGGCGAATCTGACATTCCAGTGGAAGTTGAAATAGCTCTCCAATACAATGATACCTACCTTGAAAACTTGTTCAGTTTTGCGAACAATATTAATACCATTGAAGGGGGAAGCCACTTATCAGGTTTTAAATCTGGAATCACGAGAGCTATCAATAATTATGCAAGACTGAAAAGCTTTCTAAAAGAAAAAGACTCCAATTTATCTGGAGAAGACGTGCGTGAGGGACTGACTGCTGTTATCAGTGTCAAGCTCAAGGAACCACAGTTTGAAGGACAGACCAAAGCTAAACTTGGAAATTCCGAAATCGAAGGGATTGTTCGAGGCATTGTTGAGGAAGGGCTTAATCAATATTTAGAAGAAAATCCGACAGAAGCAAAATCCGTCATTGAAAAGTGCATTCTTTCTTCTCGGGCTCGGGAAGCGGCCCGCAAAGCGCGAGATGTTGTGCGGAGAGCGAGCGCCCTTGAAGGAGGAACTCTAGCAGGTAAGCTGGCAGACTGCTCAGACAAAAACCCTGCCAACTGCGAAATTTACCTGGTTGAAGGAGAATCCGCTGGAGGTTCAGCAAAAATGGGGAGAGATCGAGGTTTTCAAGCAATCCTCCCTCTCAAGGGAAAAATTTTGAATGTCGAAAAAGCTCGACTGGATAAAATATTAAGCAACGAAGAAATCCGAACCCTAATAACTGCCCTTGGAACAGGGATCAGCGAAGATTTTGACATTAAAAAACTTCGCTATGATCGGATCATTCTCATGACAGATGCCGATGTGGACGGCGCTCACATCCGAACCCTTCTTTTAACTTTCCTTTACCGCTATATGCAGACCCTGGTTGAAGAAGGACATATTTATATTGCCCAACCTCCTTTGTACAATGTAAAAAAAGGCAAAAAAGAAACTTATATCTATAACGACACTGAACTTGAAAAACTTCGCCAGGAATTAGGGGATGGAATTTTAGTTCAACGATATAAAGGACTCGGAGAAATGGATCCAACCCAGCTTTGGGAAACCACCATGGATCCAGAAACCAGAACTCTCAGAAAAGTCTCATTAGAAGATATCGTGGCTGCAGATGAAGTTTTTTCCACTCTGATGGGGGAAAAAGTAGAACCCAGAAAACAGTTCATTCAAACTTATGCTAAAGAGGTCAAAAATTTAGATATTTAATCTGAAACGAACAGATTTTAAATAGAACTACTGGTATCAGCTTGAATCAGATCGGCAAAAGCTTCTCTCTGTAAAGGAGTTAGAGATTTTAAAATACGAAAAGCCGCTTCTTGTCTGACCCCTTCCTCCATTGAAATCTTCCCATTTCCCATTTCTTTGTCTGTCTGCTGTTTCAAGTAAGCGAAAGTATCCTGCCCTGCTGCCTGCCCTGCTATAAAAGCCTGTTTATTGTCAATTGTGGAGAAAAAGAGATGAGTTGTTCCAGATAATTGCTTGACCATTTCCCGCTTTTCCATGGGAGTCATTTCTTGATACAAATTTACCGCTTTTTCAGGCATACTCAAAAGAGCACTTTTTATCTCAGGAGTTTTACAAACATTCTCCCAAACAGATTCTGACACGCCATAAGGGTTGCCAGCAGCGCTCCCGGGAACCACGTTGCCCTGCGGCGGCTGCACATAAGTGGTTGAGCTGCTTGCCATTTGAAAACTCTCCCCTGAATCAGGGAGAGGAAGTTCCTTAATGTGCAAGTTGGTGTAATCCTGTCCTGCTGTAACGCTGGAAACAGATTGAACTGAAGAAACTGTTTTAGTCTGAGTCTGAACTGTTTGCGGTACAGCAACTCCAGAAACTGGCTGCTCTAAATGGGGTATAGGCAGTTCTTGAATGGGTGAAGGGATTGATGATAGGGGTTTTTTAACTGCTGCAGCAAGATTCGCATCAGATTTTGGAAGTGGATTGGGGTGAACATTCTGAGGCGCATCTGCGGAATCACTGCTAGTTTGAGATGGCATCTGCGCTGAACCAGGCAGGGGCAGTTCTTTGATTGGCTTAACAGGAGAATAATCGGGCAGAAGAGCGGTTTTTGCGGGAGTTGGAAGAGGTAGTTCATGAATCCCATCTGCCACCAGCTTAGGAGGGGCTTGAAGCGCCAGAAGTCTGCATTTCTCATTTAATGCATTAAACTGATGGTGTAATTCATTCAATTTTTTTAAATTTCCGGACTGCACAGCTTTTCCAATTTCTTCTGCAATTTTCATTCGCTGTTCATTGGCTCTTGAATAAGAACCTGAAACCAGGATGCCATTTGAGGTTTTGCTGGCTGCCTCTTCAGGTTCGGATTCCCCTTCATGATACACCATCCTGGGATCGAAAGGAGGAACAACTGAAACTTGTTCAGAAGGCAGAGATTCCGTGTTTACACCCGTTTTCTGAATGCTGTGGGTCGAATCAATCATATTAGATGCTCCATCCAATTTTAATTATACATGAGAATTATTGCCAAATTATGAACAAATATTTAAGATTTTGTAACAATACTTACAATTCTTTTGCCTGTCTGTAGATTTTTAACATCATTAAATTCCTTCTGAATTTTACTGAATAATGCCAAAAAGGAAACTTCATCAGATCATCGAACGATGTTTTCATGCCAGAAGCAATTGTTGAATGTGTCCCTAATTTCAGCGAGGGAAGAAATCCAGAAATCATGGAAGCCATTGTCAACGCTGTAAAAAATACAAAAGGCGTGAAACTGCTGGACTGGTCTCATGATGTGAACCATAATCGAATGGTCGTAACCTTTATCGGATCCCCTGAATCTATCATGGAAGGAGCATTCAACAGCTCCCGAAAAGCGGTTGAGCTGATCAATCTAAACCAGCATACTGGAGAACACCCCAGAATCGGAGCTGTGGACGTCATCCCTTTTGTTCCAGTTTCTGGGATTACTCTAGAAGAATGCGCTCAATTAGCACATCAATGCGGAAAGCGAATTAATCAGGATTTAAAACTCCCTGTTTATTATTATGAAGCAGCAGCTCAAAAACCCGAAAGAAAAAACCTCTCTGACGTGCGGAATATTGGATATGAGAAGCTAAAAATAGAAGTAAAAAACAAAGATCGCCACCCGGATGAAGGTATGCCTGAACTTCATCCAACAGCAGGAGCTGTTGTCATTGGAGCAAGACCTTTTCTGGTTGCTTTCAATGTTAACCTCCTGAGTTCTGACCTCAAAATAGCTAAAGCCATCGCGAATCGGGTAAGAGAAGCAAAAGGCGGATTAAAAAACGTAAAAGCTCTTGGAATGGAATTAAAAGATCGAGGCATGGTTCAAGTTTCTATGAATTTAGTGAACTGTGATGAAACCCCGATCTATCGAGCCATTGAACTGGTAAAAGTTGAAGCAAAGAGGTATGGAATCGCTGTGGCGGAAACAGAAATCGTAGGACTGGTCCCTCTAAAATATATGATTGATACAGCCGTTTACTATATGCAGTTAGAAGGGTTTAAAACTGAACAGATTTTAGACACAAGACTGTAGTTCATCATCTTTTAATGTCTTTTTTTAAAACAGACAGATAGAGGGCAGCCTCTTTTTCCATCTCGTTGGAATGAACTGCCATGGTAAATTCAATCTGATTTAATTGGACAAGATAACTGCTGAAATCTTCTTGAGAATCCTTGGAAATGCCTCTCGAAGAAATCTTAGAATTAAGAGCAAGCTGCTGCAAAACTTGAAGATCTGATGCTAAAGAGCCAAACTGAGCCACCAGACGCTGCAGAACTTGATTCGATTTTCGAAACTGGGGAGGAGGAGAAATCAAAGAAAAAGCTGACTGGGCTTTTGAATAGAAGGAGGCGATGTGGTTTAACTCTTTTACATTTCGCGCGGGATTACTCAAAACTCCTGAGTTTCCAATATTTTGAAAGATTTCCGTTGAAAAATCCCAAGCAAACAAATATCGCCTCTCCCAATTTTGAAGCTGCTGAAAATAAACTCGCACCTCAGGACTTATGCCGTGAACTCCCTTTACTTTGGGAAGTTTCCCTACATCTGATTGAAAAGCCTCATGATATTCCTCATCATTCAAAATCAGCCTTCCAGTCAAAGAAGAAAACATCTCTCCCGAACTATCTGCCTGACTTCCTATTTTTTTTAATTTTTTCTTGAACCTTAAATTTCCTGAATTCAATAATCTCTGAGGGAGGATTTGAGACTCAAGAGAGATCAGTGCATTTAATTCTTTCAAAGAAAACTGATAGGAATCCAGGAAATCAGAAGGAGGAACGATTTTAGCAAAACGATTTCTCCATTCTCCCATAAGTTGAAGTTCAGAAGTTACCTGATCTTTGATAAGAGATTTTGGATTCTGTTCAAAAGATTGAGAATTTTGAAAAGAAATGACGGACTGAAAATTCTCAGATGAATCGGTCAGAAACTGACTCATTCGCGCTTCTCCAATCATTCCCCAATTAGAAAGAATTGTGATATAATAAAGGGCGTTTGCTCTTTCAAACAAAAATTTTCCAGCGGTTAAATTGACATCCTTAGATTGGTGTATCTTTAGATAAGGAACCTGTTTGGGGAGGCGCATTCCAAAAATCCCGCTGCTGCCGAGAGAAAAACTACCCCATTGAGAACCAGGGTTAAACCCACCAAAAATTTTCGCCGCAATTTCGGTATTTTTTTCAGTCAAAGGTGAACTGCCAGGGAGAATCATAATAATACCTGTAGAAGAATTTAAAATCATTTTATACTTCGTTTTTTTTACAAAAGATTTTAATAAAACATAAGCCTTCCCATGAATCATGAGTGACCTGGCAAAAGATTTTCCGTTTAAAACAAGGATTCCTGACACAGGATGTCTGGGCTTGTTCCCAATAAATAAAACTCCATTTTTTTGAAAAACTCTCAAGTGCAGCTCTTCAGCAAGGGGTTTTGCCTCAGCGTACAAGTGTCCACGGATTAAAAAAATTTCACCGGAATAAGGTTTATCTAAAACATATATCTCAAAAGAAGACCAGGAAATTTTCCCAAGAAGAAAAAGAAATAGAAACTCAAAAAAAATAAATAAATAAAATGTTTTTTTTCTTGTAGAAATTATTTTCATGTTTTTAAGTTCAACATGGTAAAACTTTTTTCTCGCCACCACCTTCTCCTTCATGATTTACTGCGGGTTCCCACCGGGAAATTCGGGTGATAACTCCTCACAGAAAATGATTCCGCGAATTTTTGTGGAAAGATAATGAAAATTATGCGCTGCCTGGTCATTGTAAATGGAGAACAAATTGTCTCACCCTTATCCCTCTTTGAGCCTCAAAGAGGAGTCGAAATGCAAAAAGTTCAAATTTGGAAAAACCAATGTATTTCCATTGATCAGACAAGAGGAAAAATTTTGAAAATTGGTTCATGGAAAGATGTAAAAATTTCAAAATCTCAAATTTTAGACGCAAAAGGAACGGTCATACTACCTGGATTTGTTGACTGTCATACTCATCCAATCTACTCAGGAAGTCGAGTGGATGAATTTTTGCTTCGAGCCAGCGGGAAACCTTATCTGGAAATTTTAAAGGATGGCGGAGGAATCCTGAAGACAGTGGAAGAGACCAGAAAATCATCGGATCAGGAACTTTTCAATAAAACCGCAAAAATTTTTTGGAACATGCTCCGCCATGGGACAACAACTGTTGAAGCAAAAACAGGCTATGGTCTATCTGAAAAAGATGAAATCCGACAATTAAAAATTCTTAAGCAATTAAAGAAAAAGCTTCCTTTAGATATCTTTTCCACCTTTTTAGGCGCCCACGCAGTTCCAAAAGAGTACTCGAAAAAACCCAATCTATATGTAAAATTACTGACTGAAAATATACTTCCCGCTGTAGCGCAGAAAAAGTTAGCTGATTTTTGCGATGTATTCTGCGAAAAAGGCGTGTTTTCTATCGCGCAGTCTAAAAAAATTCTGGAAAAAGCAAAAGAGCTGGGAATCAAGCTCAGGCTGCACGGCGATGAGTTTGAACCTTCAGGTGGAACGAAGCTGGGAGTTTCGTTAAATGCTCTTTCTGTTGATCATTTAATGGGAATCACTGAAAAAGAGATCGCTCTCCTGTCAAATTCAAAAACCACTGCAGTCCTGCTGCCCTGCACCTCATTTTTCCTTGGAAAGGAAATTTATGCCCCTGCTCGCGCTTTAATTGACAAGGGTGGGATTGTAGCTCTAGCGACCGATTTTAATGCAGGAAGCAACCTCTGTTTTTCCATGCAGATGGCAGGCTCACTAGGAGTTTTAAAACTCAAAATGAGACCTGAAGAAGCGCTGAATGCGGCAACTCTGCATCCTGCATATGCTCTCGGAGCTTCTCACAGGATCGGCTCTCTTCACCCCGGGAAACAGGCGGATTTAACTCTTCTGGAAGGAAGAGATTTCAGAGAAATATTTTATTATTTTGGAACGAATCAAGTAAAGCAAATCATAAAAAAAGGAAGGATCATAAAACACGATGGATTTTAATTTTTTTGAAAAATTAGCTTCGTCTGAACCAGCTCCTGGAGGCGGCACTGCTTCTGCTTATGCCGGATGCATGGGTGCAGCTCTTTTAGCTATGGTAGCAAAACTTTCTCAAAAGAATTCTTCAGAAGCAGAACAAATTTCAAAAAAAGCAGAAGCAGTAATGAGAATCTTCTTCATCCTGGCAGAAGAAGATGAAAAAGCTTTTCTGGATGTCATGAAAGCTTACAAGCTGCCAAAATCATCAGATGAAGAAAAAAAAATTCGAGCCGCCGAAATTGAAAAAGCTCTTAAAAAAGCAGTTGAAATCCCATTTCAAACCTCGTCTTCAGCACTAGAGACATTGAAAGATGCCCAGGCTTTTCTTGCTAAAGCCAATAAAAATGCGGTCAGTGATCTAGGAGTTTCCGTTCTATTAGCGCGAGCTGCTGCAGAAGGTGGATTATTTAATGTTCTAATCAATTTATCTTCAATTAAAGAACAGCAGTTTGTCAAAACTTTTTCAGAAAAATCAAAAAAACTATTGGAAGAAACAGAACAGATAGCAACGAATACTTTAGAAAGTATTCGTCAGGGCTTCAATTCCATTTAATACGCTCAAAGAGTTTTTTCAACTGACTCCTTTTAAAGAGAAAAATTCCTGCGGTTAAAATAAGATATCCAACAGCGTACCATTCTCTTGCTTCTATCCCGGGGAAAAAAAACTGGGGAATATAAAGGGCAAAAAGGATGAAAGCATCTCCCAAACTCAATTCAAAATCAGCCACAAGAATTAAGGCGAATAAGGATTGTGCCGCTGTTAAAAACAGCTCGGAACACTGCCTGAGATCCAGAGGAAGAGGGTGAAGTTGGTGTCCTCCTGTTACCAAAGAAGCTCCATATACAAAAGGGATCATTCCAACCAGAAGAGTCCACTGCTCAAGTTTTGAAGACAGCAGGGTCGCAAATCCTAAATTTGGATTCCCTGCAAAAGCTAAAATTCCTGCGATTAAAAACTCGGGCATTTCTGAAGCTAATGGAGCAAAAATCTGAATCACCAGGAAACCCCCAATATGAAGCAGCCTGCCTGTCTGAATTAAGCTGTCAGCAAAAGGTTTGGCAGCAGTCACAATCGCTGCGGAAGAAAACAAAAAAACACTGAAGATAACAATCCACCTCTGTCCCCTTGGGAGAGCCTCAATGGCTGCAGCGGCTCCTTCCAGTTCAGGCTCTTCAACTTCCCCTTTTGAAGCTCGAAACATATAAAAAAGAAAAACCGCGATAAAAATAGATCCATCTAAAAGAGACAACTGACGTGAAAAAGGCAGAAAAAGCGCAAAAAGAGTAACTAAAAACAATAAAATAAATTCAAAAAAATGATGCTGCTTAATCGAGAATGATTTTTTCCTCGATGACAGCCACCACCAGAACACAATCGAGGGCCAGCCAATTCCAATCAAAAGACGATTGGCTCCAGTCATGTTGGCAGCCACATAAGGGATAAAAACCGGATTCCGTCCCGCTTTTCCCGCCAGATACATGTCCACAGCATATTCAGGAAGAACAGCCACAATTGCTACTAATGCAATCGCCAGAGATTTTGGAATTTCCAATTGAGCCACTTCTGCGATCCAGGATAAAAGAAAAGCCGAACCAACAATTGCCAATCCACTGATGACCGCTTCTCCAATAGGAGACAACTTTTGCTGGAAGAATAAAAGATAAAACCACGGACAGGCAAGGGAAACAGCACACATCAATCCAACCCACTTTTTCACAAACTTCTCATTCTGGTTTATCTAAACAAATCCCTGGAAATCTAAAATCCTCTGCTGCTTAACTAAAGAAAACAGCCCCGGCTGTGGTGCTTATAAGCTGCTATTTCGCCGAGGCTGCAAACAATATCTGTTTTTAGTATAAATTATGCGCTTCTGTTTTTCAATCCATCCAAAGATAGTTTTAAAATTGCCACCCTATCTATCTTGGGATGTATTTGCATTTTCAAAAGGGAAAGTCAAGGTTTGCACAGAAACAAAATGTTAAAATATAACCAAATTTCAGCAAGTGGAGGAGAAGCAAAATGTCCAGAATTATCAAATGCGGGCTAATACAGGCAAAATGTGAAAAATCAGGAGACGCATCATTAGAAGAAATTAAGAGACACATGATGGATAAGCAAATCAAATTAACGGAAGAGGCTGCTAAAAAAAAGACTCAAATCCTTTGTTACCAGGAACTCTTTAATGGACCTTACTTTTGCGCAGAACAGAATCCTAAATGGTACAAACTTGCCGAACCTGTCCCGGGTCCAACAACCGAAAAAATGTCGGAAATAGCAAAAAAACACCAGATGGTTTTAGTTATTCCTATTTATGAGGAAGAAATGACAGGAGTTTACTACAATACCGCTGCTATTATAGATGCGGACGGAAAATATCTTGGCAAATACAGGAAGACACATATTCCTCACTGCCCGCCTGGTTTCTGGGAGAAATATTATTTTAAACCCGGAAATTTAGGATATCCAGTTTTTAACACAGCTTATGCAAAAGTTGGGATTTATATCTGTTATGATCGTCATTTTCCCGAAGGAGCTAGAATCTTAGGATTAAATGGCGCTGAAATAGTTTTTATCCCTTCGGCAACAGTAGCCGGATTGTCAGAATATCTCTGGAAACTAGAACAACTCTCACACGCGGTAGCCAATGGATATTTCGTTGGCACCATTAATCGCGTAGGATATGAAGCTCCATGGAAAATCGGAGAATTTTATGGACAGAGTTATTTTTGTGATCCAAGAGGAAAAATTTTAGCAGAAGGAAGCCGCGATAAAGATGAGTTGGTCGCTGCGGATTTAGACCTGGACCTGATTGAAGAAGTCAGAGTGCAGTGGCAGTTCATCAGGGATAGAAGGCCTGAAATGTATGATGTCATTTCAAGCACAGCGCACTGACTATCACTCTACTGATATTTCTTTAAAGTGATCATCTGATTCAGCAGATAGGGGCAAAATTTCATGTCTGCTTTCTTCTAATCTTTCTTTGCCTTTTTTAACAACAGACACCAATCTTTGAAGTTCCTGCTCTAATTTTGCAAGCACATCACTTGCATACTGCTCCACAGCTTCTTTTGTTTTTAGGGAAGCCTGTTCAGACTGCTGAATTAGACGTGAAGCTTGCTCATGGGCAAGCCTCACAATTTCACTTTCTGAAACTTTTCTTAAAGCCTGGTCCTGCGCAGATTTAAGGATAGCCTCTGTCTGCTGTTCAGCTTCTTTTTGAATCATTCTGGCTCTTTCTTCTGCCTCCAGCACAATCTTTTCCCCTTTTTCTTTCGCTTCATCCAGTAAGTTTCTGGACTTCTCTTCTGCTGTTTTAAACAAGGCTTCCGCCTTTTCCTGGGATTCTCGAATGATTCTTTGATTTTCCTGCGTAATAAACTGCGCCTGTTTTAATTCTTCAGGAAGAGAGGCTTTAACTTTTTCGAGAATCGCCATAATCCGATCCGTGTCAACTAAAAAAGCAAGACCTGTAAAAGGGATATGAAAACTGCCACGGATGGACTCTTCAAGTTGATCTAGAACCTTGAATATGCTCATTGATCTCCTTCTTAAACTATTTTATCCAATAGCGGGGTTCGATTTTCTAGCAAGGTTCGATTTTCTAGAATTTTTTCCCTCTTCTATTTTTAATGTAATTTTTTAATTTTTTCTCCACAAAAGGAGGAACCATTCCTTTTAAATTTCCACCGAGAGAGACTATTTCTTTCACTAAACTTGAACTTAAATAGGCATACTGATGACTGGTCATAAGAAAAACTGTTTCTACTTCTGGAGCCAACTCTCTATTTGCCAGAGCCATGCGAAATTCATTTTCAAAATCAGAAAAAGCGCGCAGCCCTTTAAATATAACAGTGGCTCCTTTTTCTTTGGCGTATGTCACTAAAAGTCCATTGAAATGATCAAAAATAACATTTCTAGTACCTTCAAAACATTTCTCAAGCATTTGAATACGCTCAGGAATTTCAAAAAAAGGTTGTTTATAGGGATTAGATGCAACTGCCACATACAGTTGATCAACAAGACGAGAAGCTCTCTGGATAATATCCCTATGCCCATAAGTGACAGGGTCAAAACTTCCTGGATAGATTCCAACTCTCATCTTAACTTATCCGCTTTTGGAGTTTTTGTTTTAGAAATCTGCTTTTGAGGTGCTGACACAGGATTATTAGATTTAGGTGGTGGATTAGTAATCTGCTGCTGGGCTTTAGAGTTCCCTACTTTAGAACCTGCTTTTATTTTAGACTTTTTTCCAGGATGCAGTTTTTTATACTGCGCGATCGCTTTTAATCCCACATTTAAAGGATAAGGTGGAACAGGGAAAGAATCAACAGGTTTCCCTTTTAATGCCTGAATCATGAAATCGTGCCATATTTTCCCCGAGAGAAAATCGCCCCAGGCTCCATATCCCATCGAAGAATCATTATCATTCCCTGTCCAGACAACACAGGCTAACTGCGGAGTGAATCCTACGAACCAGGCATCTTTAAAATTACTGGATGTGCCTGTTTTCCCGCAGGCGGGTCTTCCGATTTGCAATCCTGTCCCTGTTCCCTGGATCATTTGATCCTGCATGATGGAGATCATTTTATCAGCCACCTTTAAAGAAACAACTGCTGTTTGAAGGGGATTTCTCCGATTATAAATAATATTTCCATTTCGATCTTTGATGTATCGGATAGAAGTTAAATCCACATGAATCCCTTGATTATCCAATGTAGCCAAAACATCCGCCATGTCCAAAGGGGAAACAGAAGAAGCTCCAAGAGCTGTTGAGAGATAAGGAGACAGATGTCCTCTTATCCCCATTCTATGGGCAAAATCAATCACTTTTTGAATTCCAAATTTTGCTACCATCCGGACTGTGGCTGTATTTCTAGACCAGGCAAATCCCTGTTCAACAGTGATGGGTCCCCAGAATTTTCCATCCCATTCCTGAGGGCACCAAATTTTTCCGGGTTGACCAGGAAAACATTTGGGCTCATCAAGGATAATGCTGTTAGGTTTGAATCCACTGTCAAGGGCTGCTGTGTAATCAAAAATTTTAAAAGCAGAACCGGGTTGTCTGAGCGCCTGCCAGGCTCTATTAAATTGGTCCTGAAGATCGTAACGATATCCACCCACCATGGCTCTAATATAACCCGTTTGCGGCTGAACAGCCACTAAAGCTCCTTGAGAGACCCGCAGTCCCGTTTTTTTCCCGTACTGAATCACTTTGTCCAGAATCGTTTGCGCAGCTTTTTGATCCTGCGGATTCAAGGTGGTATAAACTTGAAGTCCTCCTTGATAAATAAGACGAGCAGGGTATTTTTGAAGGAGTTCATGGATCACATAAGTTGTAAAATAAGGATATTTTAAAGTGCTTTGAGCCTGTTTCTGAGACACAAGATTAAGAGGTTCTTGATAAGCCTGATTCGCCTGATTCTGGGTAATATACCCTTGAGCAGTCATTCTTCCTAGAACCTCCTTCTGTCTTTTTTTAGCGTAAGAAAGATTGACTAAGGGATCATAAAGGCTTGGCGCTTGGGGAAGTCCGGCAATTAAAGCGCACTGAGCCAGATCCAGGTCTTTGCAGTTTTTCCCAAAATAAGTCTGAGCGGCGGCCTGGGCTCCGTATGCTCCTTCACCAAAATAAACGTGATTTAAATACATTAATAAGATTTCATCTTTTGAAAAGTGACGTTCAATTTCAATAGCCAGAAAAGCTTCTTTAATTTTCCTGATCAGAGATACTTTTGGCGTTAAAAACAAACCTCTAGCTAACTGCTGGGTTAAAGTAGAGGCTCCTTCAACAGGTCTCATTTTAATTAAATCCACAAAAGCGGCGCGAGCAATTCCAACAAAATCAACTCCATGATGGTAATAAAACCGCGAATCCTCAGTAGCTACAAGCGCATGTTTTAAATTGTCTGGCACCTCATCCCAGGTCAGCGGCTGGCGGTCCTGTGTATAAACCTCACCAATCAATCCCCCTTTAGCATCATAAATATCGGTAGCCAAATAAGAGTGAAAATTATTCAAGACCGAGATATTGGGAAGATTATGAAAAGCCGCAAAAAAAACCCCAAAAATAATCCCAAAAACAGCCAGTGCGGCAGAGATGAAAAAAATCAAAAAATAGCGAAACAAACGACTCATCATTCAGGCAGTTGGAGAGGAGCAGCAGATTCGCGGTGAATGGCTGCCAGAACACCATTAATGAAAGCAGGCGAGTTCACATCCCCATACTTTTTTGCTAATTCTACTGCCTCATCAACAGCCACTTCAAAAGGAATTTCTGGAAAATAAAGCATTTCTGCAACAGCCAGTCTAATAATAATTCGATCTAAAACAGGCATCCGATGAAGCGGCCATTCAGGAGTATGAGTGACAATTTTAGAATCAATCTCATTTAAGTGATTTTGGACTGCTATTGTCAGTTCTTTTGAAAACTTCTGAGATGAATCAGGGGATAGCGGCAAATCTAGAATATCAACTTCTATTTTTCCACCTACCTCAGTGGCATACAACTCAGTCAGCGCTATTTCTCTAGCCTTATGTCTTCCCATGTTCTCTTTATTTCTCTAAATGAACTAAAATACCTGGAAGAATCGCTGACCATCCTGGAGTCTGTGAAAGGGGGAATTTTCCTAAAACCAGAGAATTTTTCCCCGTAGCTGATGAGTGCCTTGACATTAAAAGAACAATATTATATTCAAACTTATGGCTGTCAAATGAATGTCTCTGACACCGAAGTTATAGAAGCAGTATTGGATCAAATGAACTTTGCTAAAGCTCCAACGATTGAAGAAGCCAGCCTTATTCTTTTTAACACCTGCTGCGTCAGAGAGAATGCGGACTTAAAAGTCTATGGAAAACTAGGAGAGCTGAAAGAGAAGAAACGTAAAAACCGCGATTTAATTCTTGGAGTCGTAGGCTGTTTGTCCCAAAAAGATGGAAAAAAGTTCTTAGAGAGATTCCCTTATGTGGATCTGGTTCTTGGAACTTACAAACAGGGAAGACTTCCCTATTTAATTCAAGAAATAAGATCAGGAAAAGGACCCATCCTTGAACTATCAAATAGGAAAGATCGGGAAGAAGAAGGTCTTCCAGTTAAAAGACGGAGCGAAATTTTCACGTTTGTTCCCATCAGTTATGGGTGCGATCAATTCTGTACTTTCTGTATTGTTCCATTTGTCCGTGGAAAACAAAGGAGCCGTCACCCAAAATCATTAATGAGAGAAATACAAAACCTGGCTGAAGATGGATTTAAAGAAATTACGCTGTTAGGACAAAATGTCAATACTTATGGATTTGACCTGGGACCTGAATATTCTTTTAGCGAGCTGCTGGCTCTTATCAACAGCCTTGACAAAATTGATCGAATTCGATTTATTACCAGTCATCCAAAATATTTCTCACTGGAATTGGTTGAAAAAATTGCATCCCTTGATAAGGTATGTGAACACTTCCATCTTCCTCTTCAATCAGGAGATGATGAAATTTTAAAAAAAATGAGAAGAGGATATACTTATGAAGATTACAAGAAATTGGTTTGCAAAATTCGAACTCTCATTCCATCGGCCAGCATTACAACTGATCTAATTGTGGGTTTTCCTGGAGAAACAGAAGAGCAGTTTCAGAAAACTCTAACTGCTTATCGAGAAATACAATTTGATCAAGCGTTCATGTTCGCTTATTCTCCAAGAGAAGGAACAAAAGCCGCAAAATTTGAGGATCAAGTTCCTGAATCAGTAAAAAAAGAAAGACTGCAACTCTTAATTGAATTGTCGAATCAGATGGTTGAGAAAAAAAACAAAGAGTATGTCGGCTCTATTCAGGAAGTCCTTGTTGAAGGACCTTCAAAGAAAAACATCAATCGCCTGACAGGGAGAACAAGGACCAATCGAATCTCTGTCTTTGATGGAAATCCAAAAATCATTGGAACTCTGCAGAAGGTTCATATTAAAAACGGATACTCGTGGGGGTTGGAAGGAAATGTTATTAGCTCATCCATCCCTTGAAGAACTTCTCAATGGTTTTGCCGATTTAAGCGCAGGATTCTTTGACGCCGATGTGACCGTCGTTTTTCTTTTTGATCCGCTGCGAGAAATTTTAACCCCTAAGATTTTGCGCGGCATCCATGGAGAAACGAAAACAACCCGTATTCATCTTGGCGATGGAATGGTGGGATGGACCGCCAGGGAAAAGGCTCCCTTAGTTTTGAATGAAATTGGACTTGATCCTCGTTTCAATCCTCCATTTAACCTGACAAAAATTAAATCCGCGATCTGTTTTCCAATTTTATTTTCTCGCAGCCTGATCGGAGTTGTTTTTTCAGCCCGATACTCTCTTACTTCATTTTCTGAAACCAGCGTGAAACAGATGCAGGAAAAGATCCTTGAAATTGCCCCCATCCTGGATGACTGTCTTGGACATGTTCAAACACAGGAAAAATTAAATGAATTGTCATCTATTATGCGCATCACTGCTCTTGTCAACTCACACCCCGCAGACGTAAGTTTAAACGCTTTCATCGAGCAGTTATCAAGGGAACTTGAAAAAATTTTTCACTGCGAAAAAGTACAGATCTGGCTTATGTCTGATAAGAAAAAAGAGAGTTTCTGTCAGCTCATTTCAGAAAAAGGAGAATTGAAAGGATGCCTGGCTTTAGAAGAAAAAGTTCCCATGATCGAAAATCATCTTCCTAATTCTGATCCCTGGAAATACATAAAAAAACGCTCGGGATCAGTCTGCTGCATTCCTCTTGTTGGACATCAAACCATGGGAATGGTCCTGGCAGAATCGAAAAATTCATACGCCTTTCAGGAAGAAAAAATTGAATTTTACATGACTATTGCAAACCAGATTGCCATGGCGATTGAACGAATTCAAAATATGGACATTTCAAACGCGCGCATCAAAGAACTTTCAACCCTTTATGAAGTGGCAGCTTATGAATTATCCGCTGTTTTGAGCTCCACCTCAAATTTAGATCAGGCGCTTGAGTTAACAACTGAGATTGTCGCCAGACTTTTAAAAGTTGACAGAGTTTCCATTTTCCTTTTGAATGAAGAAAAAAAAGAACTCTATTTAAAAACTTCCCGAGGTCCAGGTTCGTTCAGTCTAAAGAAAATGCGTGTCGGTGAAGGAATAGCGGGCTGGGTTATGAAAACTGGAAAGCCTTACACAACCAGCGATAAAAGTCAGGATCCCAAGTGGCTGCCTCCTCCAGATCCTCTAGAAAGGGTTGAAAGCCTGCTGTCTGTTCCATTAATGGTAGAAGGAAGAAGGATCGGGATCATCAATGCCGGCATGATATCAAAAAAACGAGATTTTTCAGATGATGACATTAAAACTTTAATGTTAATCGCTTCTCGGGCGGCCCTGGTGATTGAAAACGCTCTGCTGCATGATAGAGAAAGAAAGTCAAACCAAATTCTGCTGAAACAAAATAAAACCCTGGAAGATCAATCCCGAGAACTGGAGAAAAAACACAATCTTTTAGAAAAAAGTAAAAAAAAGCTGGAAACAGCCTATCAAGAACTCGAAAAACAAAGCCATAGAATGAAATTCTTATATGAGTTCAGCCTTTCACTCTCGAAATCTCTTGATCTGGAAGAAATTTTAAGAACTTCTCTGGATAAGATTGAAGAAATTTTAACGATCCCTATCTCTTCAATTGCTATTCATCAAATAGAAGGCGAGAGAGAAAGAAAAGTAAAGTTGATGGCTGCTCGCGGCTTAAGCGCTGAAACGCAGCAGAGATATGAAATTCCTTTACTCACAAAAGAAAAAGCTCGATTTCAAACACTTCTTGATAAAAAGCCGATTTTGTTTCATAATCTTGAAGAACATCGAGACCTGAAAAAACTGCTGGGAAACGAAATCTCCTCCCTTTACTGTTTTCCCCTAGTCTCCAAGGAAAATGTGCGAGGAATTTTAACTTTAACCAGCTCTGTGACAAATGCTCTTGGAGATTCAGAGCAAGATCTTCTGATGAATATTTCTAATCAACTTGCTCTTGCATTTGAGAATGCTCGACTATACAAAGAAAGTTCCGAATATTCACTTGAACTTGGAAACTTAAACGCTGTTGTCACAGAAATTGCCTCTATCATGAATTTCAAAGAAAGAGTTGATCATCTGGTTAAAGTGTCGGCTGAACTGCTGGGACACGAATTTTGCCTTCTAGCCCTGTTAAATGAAACGGGAAAATTCTCTTTAACCGCTTCTTATGGATTTCCAAAAGCAGCTCATGGAGAAGTTCTCCATTTTAAAAAAGAGGTTGTAAAAAATCTCAAAGAAGGAAAAATTCAACCCTTTTCTTCTATCGAAAAACTTGAAGAAGAAATTGTCCCCTGGATGAATGAAGGAAGTATCGTTTTTGTTCCTCTCCAGTTGAAAGAAAGAGTCTTTGGTCTTCTTGCCCTTGGAAGACAATCCAGCGCATCCTATACCTCAGGCGAAATTGATTTCATTCGACTTTTTGCTCATCATGTGGCAGTAGCAGTTGAAAATGCTAGACTTTATGATGAAGCCCTCCTTGAAAAAAACAAAATGGAAGCCATTGTAAATCAAATGGGTGATGGAGTCGTTATTCTGGACGCGCTGGGGAAAATTATTCTTGTCAATGAAGCCGCTGAAAATTTAACCGGTTTAAACGCAGATGAGGTCATTGGAATTTCCTGTGAGGAAGCTTATCAGAATATCGCAGGCACATTCAAAATTTTCCTTCCTGAAACCCCGAAGAAAGAGATTGAAGAAATCTTTAAAGAAGAAGGAATTATTGCTCGGGAAGGAGATGAAACCCACCTGCGTTCAGTTTATTCCTTTGTAAAAAGTTTTGACGGCAAACCTCTGGGCTGGGTTATTCTGCTGCACGACATCTCAGAAGAAAAGAAACAAGAACAGTCTAAAAATGACTTCTTATCCATTGTTTCTCATGATTTAAGAACACCTTTAACAGCGATCAAGGGGTATGCAGCCACCCTTTTAAGATTTGAAGAAAGATTGACTCCTGAACTTAGAAGAGATTCTTTAAATGCCATCAACTCTGAAATGGATAGATTTGCAAGATTGCTGGATAATCTTTTAGATTTATCAAGGATCGAATCCGGGCGATTGAGTATTCATATGATGCCTTTTAATTTAAAGGAAATGGCTTCAAGAGTTGTAGAAATGTTTAAAGTTTCTGCTCAAAATCACAAATTCGCTTTAAATTTTCCCGAGTCTTATCCAGAAGCCTATGGAGATCCAGACCAGGTTGAACAGGTTTTAAATAATTTAATGTCTAACGCTGTTAAATATTCACCCACAGGTGGAATCATCGAAATTTCCGGCTCTGAAAAAAAAGAACGTTTATATTTGAGCGTAAAAGATCAAGGAATGGGAATTCCACAAGATCAGTTGGAAAAAATTTTTGAACGATACCATAGAGTGGATTCAAAAGCAGCTCGCCTGGTTTCAGGAACCGGATTAGGACTCTATATTTCAAAAAAATTAATTGAAGCTCAAGGAGGAAAAATCTGGGTTGAAAGCCAGGTTGGCAGCGGATCCACCTTTTATTTAACTCTTCCCAAAGGAGAATCGAAAGAAAATGAACAAACAAGAGTTAACGCCCAAAAAAATCGTTGAAGAGCTAAATAAATATATTGTAGGTCAATCAGAGGCTAAAAGGGCGGTTGCAGTGGCAATCCGCAATCGCTATCGTCGAGAAAAACTTGATCCCGATCTAAAAGACGAGGTCATCCCAAAAAATATTTTAATGATCGGACCAACAGGAGTTGGGAAAACAGAAATCGCGCGTAGATTGGCAAAACTGGTTGATGCTCCTTTTTTGAAGGTAGAAGCCACAAAATATACTGAAGTAGGATATGTGGGCAGAGATGTGGAGAGCATGATCAGGGATCTCATTGAAATAGCCATTCGAATGAATCAATCAGCGAGGATGAAAGAAGTGGAAGAAAAAGCCCAGACGCTAGCGGTTGAGAGAATCGCGCTTCTGCTTCACCCTAAATCAAAAAAAGAAACAACTCCTATCATAAATCCATTTCTGACCTTTTTAGGCGGAACGCAGCAGGTTTCCCAGGAAAACGAAAAAGAACCACATGATCCGGCTTACGAGCAGCAGAAAGAAATTTTAAAAAAACAAATTTCTACAGGAGAACTGGATCAGCAGCAGATCGAAATCGAAGTGGAAGACGCGATGTCTAACATCATTGAAGTATTCAGCCCTGCGGGAATGGAGGAAATGGGTATCAATTTTCAAGATCTGTTAGGAGGAATGCTTCCCAAGAAAAAAAGAAAAAGAAAACTCACAATTGCGGAAGCCAAACGGATTCTAGCGGTGGAAGAGGCTCAAAAACTGATTGATAATGATGAAGTAAGAAGAGAAGCAGTCGCTAAAGCAGAACAGAATGGGATCGTTTTTATTGATGAACTTGATAAAATCGCGGGAAGAGAAAGAGGACATGGACCCGATGTTTCGCGGGAAGGAGTGCAGAGAGATATTTTGCCCATTGTGGAAGGCACCACTGTTATGACAAAATATGGTCCTGTTAAAACCGATCATATACTTTTCATTGCTGCAGGGGCTTTTCATACCTCAAAACCTTCAGATTTAATCCCTGAACTCCAGGGAAGATTTCCTATACGGGTAGAGCTTCAAAGTTTAACCGAAGAAGATTTCAAAAGAATTCTAACTGAACCGCGCAGTTCCCTTATTCGGCAGTACACTGCTCTTCTCGCAACTGAAGGAATTGAGGTGGAATTCGAGTCTGATTCGATTTCTGAAATTTCACGCTTATCAGCCCTTGTAAACCAGCAAACCGAAAATATTGGCGCGCGGCGGCTACATACTATCATGGAAAAACTTCTAGAAGATTTAAGTTTTGATGCTCCTGAAAAACGGGGTTTAAAAATTCACATTGATTCGGGATATGTTAAAGAAAAACTTGAAAAAGTGGTGAAAGATCAAGAGCTCTCTCGATACATATTATAAATTGCTAAAATTTGATTTCATGGCTGCGCATGGATCATTAACTTTCACTCATGTTCTGCAGGTTTCCACTGCTGCCTCCGGATCCCATGTCTGAAACCCTCTCTATTTTAGTTTCTAACCTCGTTAAAAATTATAAAGATGTTCGCGCAGTTCAAGGAATTGATTTTTCCGTTTATCAAGGAGAAATTTTTGGATTTTTAGGTCCTAATGGCGCCGGAAAAACCACCACCATTAAAATGCTCTGCACCCTCCTGCGGCCAACCAGTGGAGAAGCTCTTGTTGGAGGATGGAGTATTTTAAAAGACCCCATGAAAGTTCGAAAAGCGATTGGAATTATTTTCCAGGAACCAACTCTGGATGACAGATTGACAGCTTATGAAAACTTAAAGTTTCATGGATACCTTTATGGATTGAAAGGCGAATTTCTGCAGAAGCAAATTGACAGGATGCTTGAATTAGTGGAGCTGAGCGATAAACGAAATTCTCTTGTCAAAACCTTTTCAGGAGGGATGAAGCGTCGCCTGGAAATCGCCAGAGGACTCCTCCACACTCCTAAAATCCTTTTTCTCGATGAGCCTACTTTAGGACTGGATCCCCAAACCCGTCTGCACATCTGGAATTATTTGACAACTCTAAAAAAAGAAAGAGGAATCTCTTTATTTCTGACCACACACTATCTGGATGAAGCTGAAAACTGCGGCAGAATCGCCATTATTGACCATGGAAAAATTGTGGCTCTAGACACTCCTGGCAAACTCAAATCTCAGGTTCAAGGAGAAATGGTTACTTTAAAAACTAAAAACAATGTGGAAGCTCTGGCTTTTTTAAAAAAAGAGCTTGGAGTCACTCCTATTACTGATGGAGATGAAATTAGAGTAGAAATGCAGGAAGCAGAAAAATGGCTTCCTAAACTTCTTCGGGAAATTCCAGTTGAAGTGGAGAGTTTAAATCTCCACAGACCTACCCTTGAAGATGTTTTCATCAAACTGACAGGAAGAGAAATTCGGGAAGAAGAAGGATCCTGGAAAGACAGCGCAAGAACCATGATGAGAAGCAAGAGAATGAAATGAATTTAACCCCTATTTTTATCATTTGGTACAGAGATGTTCTTCGCTTTTTCCGGGAAAAAAGCCAACTTTTATCGGCTCTTTTCAGGCCGGCTTTATGGCTTTTTGCTTTTGGAATGGGGCTTCGCCCCTCTTTTAAAAATATTCATGGATTTAATTATATTCAATTTGTTTTTCCAGGTGTTATTGCCATGACGTTAATTTTTACTTCCATTGGCTCCGGAATCTCAATCATTTGGGATAGAGAATTCGGATTTTTAAAAGAAATTCTGGCAGCCCCTATCCCAAGAACATGGATTGTCTTAGGAAAAAGTCTGAGCGGAAGCACCACTGCCATGATTCAAGGAATGTTTGTGCTTTTATTCGCCCCTGTTGTTGGAGTCCACATCAGTTTCAATGAAGTTTTAATCTGTCTGGTGGTCATGTTTCTGGTCAGTATGTCTTTAACAGGACTTGGAATCATTCTCGCAGCCAGGATGACCAGTTTTGAAGGATTTGGGGCGATCATGAATTTCATTATAATGCCCCTCTATTTTTTGAGCGGAGCCATTTTCCCTCTTCACGGAATCCCTATTTGGCTTTATATCATTTCGATCTTGAATCCGCTCACTTATGGAGTTGATCTGCTGCGAGGTGTAATGATGCATCTGCATCAGTTTCCGTATTTTATCAGTTCTGCTTTTCTAATTTTATTTTTCATCGCAATGCTGGCAGGAGCTTTGGTTTCATTGAAATATGAAAGTTGAGCTTTATATTTCTGCAGCCACCACAAGACTCCGCAAATTCCATGAAAATTCCTTAGAACCGATTGACTTGAAAGTGTTCAATTAAAATTTTAAATTAATTTTTACGAGCATCAGTAACGCGTAGGATTTCTGCCTCTCTCTGTTAAAATTTAATAATCTATATTGAAACTTGTGGAGAAAGAGGTAAAATTTGTCTTGAAAACCTGTGGAGGTGCTGAGAATGGCAAAATTTTGCGGTTCCTGTGGAGCAAAACTGGGAGAAAGCGATACTTTCTGCCCTGAGTGCGGCGGAAAATCTGATACTTATCCCGCTGCTGAGGCAAAAAATCTGCCAGTCCCAAAAAGTTCAGAGAAAAAATCGCAGTTGCCATTGATCATGATTCTAGTCGTTGTTTTTCTTGCTGTTCTTGGAATCATTGGCTTCTCAATACTAAATAAATATTTTAAAAATCGAAATGCGCGCTATCCCGTAGAATTAAACAATGAATGGGGATTTATTACCTCTGAAGGGAAAATGGTCATTCCACCCCATTTTGGATGGACTTTTGATGGTTCACAGATTACCGCTAATATGTATCAAGACAATTTTGAAGGATTTGCATTTCTTCGCTTAGAAGATTTCGGAAAATTTCACGAGGGCTTAGATCCAGTCTCTTTAACGACTAATGGAAAATGCGGTTATATTAATCTCGGTGGAAAATGGACTATTTCACCTCAGTACAACACTTGCTATCCATTTTCAGATGGATTAGCTCTTGTTCCGGTTGGAAATAAATGGGGATTCATTAATTCGAAAGGAAAGTGGGTTATTAATCCTCTTTATGACAATGGTGGTTTTTTTAGAGAAGGAAGGGCGTCCGTAGAAATAGGAAATCTGTGGGGCTATATCAATAAAAAGGGAAATTATATTTTAAATCCTCAATTTAATGGCGCAGGTTCTTTTCATGATGGATTAGCTGCAGTAAATTCGGGAGAAAAATGGGGCTACATCAATAGGAGTGGTGACACTGTGATCAATGAACAATTTGACTTCGCGGAAATTTTTTCAGAAGGACTTGCTGCAGCGGAGTCAGGAAGAAAAGATGGGTACATTAATAAAAGTGGTTCTTTTGTCATTCCACCTCAATTTGACATTGCTGAACCCTTTACTGAAGGGTTCGCCGCTGTAGAATATGGAAATAAATGGGGATATGTCAATATAAAAGGACACCTTGTCATTACTCCGCAGTACTCTAGAGCATTCCCTTTCAACGAAGGGCTTGCTGCGGTAAAACTGTCAAATGGGGGTCAATGGGGGTACATCAATAAAAAAGGAAATTTTGTGATTACCCCTCAATTTAATGCTGCATTCCCATTTATAAACGGAATCGCTGCTGTCAGATCTAATGGAAATATCGAATACATCAATAAAAAGGGGAAAATTATATGGGGAGGATGAATCGTCTCATCCCGTTTTAATAATGTGGACTCTCTTTTTTCCGTCTCTAGGTTCGAATTGAACAATCCCGTCCAATTTTGCAAAAAGCGTGTGGTCTTTCCCCATGCCAACTCCATCCCCAGGATAAATCTTTGTTCCTCTCTGTCTCACAATAATGGAGCCCGCTTTTATTTTTTCACCACCATAAACCTTTACACCTAAAAACTGCGGATTGGAATCTCTGCCATTCCGTGAACTTCCCATCCCTTTTTTATGTGCCATTTCCTATCACCTCTTTACAAAAAACAGTCTATTCTCGTCAATTTTTTCTTTTTCTTCATTTTGTTAAAAATACCTTTAAAAACGGTTTAGTCTTATGCCTGGGAAGAAGGCTGAGAAAAAGAACTGCCGCACTGTTGGCAGAACTTTGCGTCAGTATTTGTTCTCTGAGCGCCGCAGTTAGAACAAGAAGAAAGAACAGATTTTTCTTTTTCGAGATCAACAGGAAGCTCAGAAACATTTCTGCCACAGCTGGTGCAGAACTTTGCTCCTTGTTTAATCATGTTTCCACAGTTGCACTTTATATCACTTAAAAAAGAACTCTGAGTCCTGCCTAAAAATTCTTCTGTTTCTTTACGAACCCGCATAATTTCATTTTCAGCATCTTGAATTTTTCGATCTATATCCTGGATGGCTCCGCACTTTTCTTCAATTCTAGTCCTCTGATCTTTCAAGGTGCCTTGCTTAAAAAGAGTGTAAACAATATTGCCCAGTTCAAGAATTCTTTCATTTTTATCGCTGGAAAGACTTTTGAGTTTTGTGTCTATTTTACCGATTTCGACTGATTCCTTTAACTTAACTGATGCTGTTGTGACCCCTTTGTTAACAACCCCTTTCACCCGGTTTAAAAAATCACTCATATCCATCCACCTCCAGTTTTTTTAGTTTATAAATGATGCACTGCCACAACTAAAACCCAGATAAGGAGAAAGCAAATCATCACAAAAAAAACGATCATGAAAAGCTCTAAAATAAATGCCACAATAGGACGCCAAATTTCTGTGTGATGCGCTTGACTTGAGCCGACAATGAGCATGATAAGCACCCATAATCCGCCAATAAAAGGAATAATTCCAGGCGCAGATGAAAAAGCCATAGTTTGAAATGTCGCAGGATAACCACCAGAAGCCCCTCCAACTATTGAAAGGGTAAAATTAAACAACCACGCTCCAATATACAAAAAAAGCCAGGAAACCAAAACAACAACCATAAGTCCTAACAGAACAAGAGGAATAACAATTAGACCGACAGGGCTGGCTGCTGCATGCAGATTCCTTATCACTATGAATAGGACAGGAACCAGTCCTGAGATAAATTGTGTGATAAGAAAAAACTTAACAGCCTCCCCATTTGTTCCTGGATTTCCAAGCTGAGGATACAGGGCAGCAGGATTCACAGAAGCAGCTGCCCACGTCCTCCAATACCATGTCCATCCACTAACTCCTGGAGATATACTTTCAGCGCTTTGTTTTCCCTGAATGGAATTGGCTGAAAATGGCTTCCCGCATTCTGAACAGAATCGAGATGACTCCTCTTTTTTTACCCCGCAATTCTCACAAAATAACATAATTATTTAATTATTGATTGCCATCCAGCAATTTTCCTGCCTGCTTAAAATACGCCAGTTAAAATGGAAACTTAAATCGGCTGGAATTTAACACCGGATCATTCGTAAATTTCATATCTTTAGAATTCCATTTAGACCAGACTGAAGGAAACTGAGAAAGACTTATGCTGGAAGGAGAAGAAACAGGAGCTGTTTCAGATGGAAAAAGCTGTCCAACAGTATTGAGATAAGTGTGGAATCTGGGAAAATATCCATTATCAGAATGTCCACCCATTTCTTCTAAACCATTCGAGACTCTGTTCCCGGGATTGTAGGCTTGATTGGCTGACTGGGCATTTCCACCTTGTGAAGCTGCATTTGGATCAGATGAACTGTTATTACTCCAATCATTTAAAAACTTCTGGGTATAAGCCTGAGCAGCATTAGCATCCACTACATCTACATCCACTTCCCGATTGTGCTTTTTCCCATCATTGCCTTCCATAGAATCCCACGAAAAGTTTCCGCTGCCATTGATCACTTCCTGACCATTAAATTCGATCCATTTGTCATGGAAAATCTGAGGCCATTTCCCTTCTGGTCCAGGGGGATGGGGATTTAAATTAGCAAATCGAACTTGAATACCCGCTTGTGTTAAAGTATTATAACTTGAAACAATATCACTGGGCTGTCCATTTGTCTGTGGATGCTGCTCTCCCCAGAGATACTGATCAGGATCAATAATGACTTTAATGTCTAAATTAGGATTAGTCTGTTTAGCTTGAATCAGGGCATTGGTTAAATCTGAATCTGAAAGATCCCACTGCTCTAAATACAAATAAGGTTTTGTTCCATCAGGATTTAAAGGAGCATGAGCCGCTTTTTGAATTAAATTCATATAAGCCTGTTTAATCTGAGTTTGATCCTGAGCTGCTCCGGTTTCAGCAGCAGGAGCTGTGTTTAACCAGGTTACTTTGCTGTCTGGAATCAGTTTATTGTTAATCGTTGGGGTCGGATAATTAGAGGCATCCGTAGGATCCTGCTGCGCTGAAAAATTCCACTGTGGAAGAAAAGCCTGGACAATTCCATTATGAGCTGCAGCTCCAGCAAACAAAAATCCTGTGTTGTTGTCTGGTGAATCAGCCATATGGGGAGATTCATTAGCACTGGTAACAACAGCATAACCACTGCTGCTGCCAATAAACTTTGTATGATTAATAGTCACATACTGCGCAGGATAAGGGAGAATATAAGCTCCCTGCTGCTTCAACCACTGGATTGCAGCCGAATTTCTTGTGCCTCCATTTTTTTGAGCTTCATTATCAGCCACAACATAGACATTCACATGATTTTTAATCTGTTTTGCAATCGCTGAAAGAATATCTCTCTGTGCATTGGATGCAGGAGTTCCGACAGAGGGGCCATCAGTTGGAGTAGGGAGAGTGTATTGACTCATATAAATACTGCCGCCGGGTTTAGCAGAATTAATCACTGCCAATTCAGCAGGGAAAATTTGATCCGCATTCATTAAAGGCTGAATCGTTGTTCCATTGGCGGGAACTGCAGGAAGATTGCAATTCGTATTCGGTGAAGAATTAACGTTAGACTGACCAGAATTTGGAATATTCATGATTACACCCTCTCCTTTTATACAGCTTGTCCTACCCTTAGTGTTATTATATCAAAGTAATCCTGTAATTTCCATCATCTATTTGCTGCCATTTTGTTAACTTTGAAATTAAAATTGAGCCTTTATCCTTGATGAGTCTTAAAAATCAGGCGGCTAAAAACATAGGAAAAAATATTGCTGACAGCTTTACGAATGATCCATGGGATGCCTCTGGTCAGGCTGCAGGAATCATAGGAACAGCAGTTGTTACAGCAGGAATTGGGACTGGCACTGATGCTGTTCCTGCTGCTGAAGCAGCTGGCAGCACTGATGATGATTTAATTTCAAAAAACAGGAAGACAAGAACCTAACGTCCAGAGAAAAGGAGAGAAACAGAAACTCCATGGGCACCAGGTCCATGGACTGGTGCATGTCCAGGGATTTGGATAAGGAGCCCATGGACCGCTTCCGAAACCTGTGTTTCCCCAACCAGTATTTCCTGAACCTGTGCAGACAGGAGGATAATATGGGTTTGAATATTGATAAATATTGATGATCTTATTATAAGCAAAAAAGGAGCGGCTGTTGATCGTGTTAGAGGAATCATTGGTTCCATTATTTTCATTGATGATAGCATTATCTGCATTCCAGACTCTACGATTAGTGCTCATCGTGTTATTGGAACGATTCACTCCAATGTCAGAATGAATAATCCGATTATTGATCTGTCCTACCATTTTCCATCCCCTGTCCTTTCAACATTTCGCGCCCCCACGCGAAATAGGCTCATTTCGGTGGGGCGGCCACTATCTTTTAACTCCTATACAACAACGTTATAGGTTCCGGTTTCATCCGGAATATCGTGAGTGTAAATTGTAACCTGTGATTTTCCAATAGGGGCTGTGCTCATATTGACTGAAACAGAAGAAGAATTAGTGTTAAAGTTCCCCTGTTCAATATAAACATCTGATGTTGGCAAACTGGAACCTGCAGAGACATTAATTTTCGATTGATTCTGATTCCCATTTAACTGCTTAATATTGATATTAGAACTTTCGGGACAAACCTTTGGACAAGCCATTCCCGCTGCACCTGCTGTATTGACTGTTGTATCACTCATTTTTAATTCCTCCTCTTTTATTTGAACTTCTATATTCAGAATACCAAAATTAAGAAGGGATTAAAAGAAAAAAGTTGTTAACATCCAGTCAAGGCAGCTAAAATAGAAGGTTTAAAAAGAAGTCCAAAATTTCATGTTTCTTCAGGAGGTTTCAGATGACGAAACTGAGCATAGAGCAGCAGATCATAAAGAATTTTTAAAGCGCTTCCAGCAACCAGAGGAAATCCTTGAAACAACCCCATCCCCTCTCCTGCCAGGATCGGTGGAATTGTCCACCCAAAATTCCGAACCGCATTAGTGATCCCAGAAGCATAAGATCGTTCATGGGGTTCAACAATAGCCATGGTATAAGACTCTCGAGTTGGAACATCCATTTGAATAAAGCTCTCTCGAATCAGAAAAAATAAAGCGGCTAACCAGAAATAAGGTGAAAAAGCGGCTAAAATCAAACACACACTGGCAGGTAAATGGGTAAAAACCATAGTTTTGACCAATCCAATCTGTTTAGAGATCCAGACTGCTCCGTAATTTGACAGCAGATTTAAAATTCTCGCTAAAAAAAACAAACCCGCCACCACTGCTGCTGACTCATGAAATCGGCTGAAAAACCAGTATGATACAAGGCTGGCTGTTAAAAAACCGCCTCCAAGACTGTCCAGTGAAAATAAAAAAGAAAGTTTTCTGATTTTTTTCTTAGTTTCAGGTTGAATTTTTAGTTTTTCACCCTTTTTTTTCTCGCTGATCCTCGGAATAGAGGCTGAGGTATATAAAACCCCACTGAGAGCAAAAAGAATTCCATAAATCACAAAACTGAAAGAACCGTGATAAAAGGTTAAAAGTTTAGGGATCCCAGCCAGTCCTGCCCCAAGAATTAGTCCTGAGTCCATTAACATATTGTAGTGAGCATAAACCATGGTCCTGTTCCCAGGTTCGACGGCATCTGCGAGAAGGGTTTGATCAACAGCTCTAATTCCACTCCGATCTTTGCCCATTCCATTGAGCATCCCAAAAAACGCGATAAATACCAGAAAAACAAATGAAAACTCATAAGACATCAGAATTCCGCCAATGGCGCTGACAAATGAGTAGCAGAGCAGAAGAGTTTTCCTATCTGCTCTAAAACCGAGAAAACCGATCAAAGACGTGGCAAAAGCATTTCCTAATAAACCGGCAGTGATTAAAATCCCTGAAAGAAATGGAGAAAATCCCCTTTCAACAAAATAGAATCCTAAAAAAACACTGATGAAACCGATTGCAGTAGAACGCAGAAAAGCAGCTAAATAAACGATTTTCTTTAAAGAATTTAAAGAACGAATCACAATAAAGCTATTTTATGGATTAATAAAACAGCTCCTTCCCAATCTCCATTGAGGAGGAGCTGTATTGTACCAGAGGCTGATTTATGGATAAATTGTACCGCCAAAAGGCTGTCCCCCAAAATATCCATTATTATATCCACCATATCCATTGTAGTAACCATAAGGGTTATACATGGTTGGATTATACTGTGTATAATAAGGATCTGGAGCATAACGAGGGTAGTTATACCATGGATTGCCAACAAGAGGTTCTAAGGTCAGCGCAGGGGGAGGAAGAGCTGCTTCAGGACGATGAGTGATTGGAGAACACATATGTTCTAAACACCAGGAACTATCAGCGGAAGAAGCAGGAGGAACGACTATTGTCGGTCCAGGGACATAGACCTGGTAGCCCGACCCATAACCCTGGGGCATATAGCCTGAAACATAAGACTGCTGCAGAGGTGATGAATAATAGCCTGAAGGGAATGAGGTGCCGCCCATATAACCTGCAGAATAAGAATTTGTTGACAAAGGAACTGTGAAAAGATTGATAATCCCTGTATTCCAATTCGTCATCACAGTATCCCTATTTTCCCGCGCATAAGCTCTGAGATCAATGTACGAATTTCCCTGGTTCATAATCTGAATTCTTTCGGGAAAAGAATAATTTGAAGGGAGATATAATGCATTTTTAAATGATGCCGCTCTGACATAAATTTTGTGATTTCTCACAAAATAGCTGCCATAAAAACGGGTCTGATTCACGTAAATCCTCATGGGTACATTTTTCTGAGCAGGTTTTGCAAAACCGCCAACTGTTGAGAATAAAATGAGCGCCAATAAAAACAAAAACCCCTTCTTATTCATTTTTTTCACCTCTATTCTTATTTTACCCCTTTTTTAGTAAGCTGTCCGTGATCTCTGTCACATACTTTTTTCTCATCCGCATCCTGCTGCCATCAGGCTGGTGAAGTTGTCAGTTCTGAAGAATAAGACGATTCAGTCAGATTGACAGAATCATCTACTATTGTTATAATGGCAGTAATGTACCCCTGGATTCTTACTGGTCAAACGGGCCGGATGGTCCCGGATATTACAAACGGGTTTACGATCACACTTACGAAAAATTAACTCCTGTTCAGCACTGACAAAAATCTGAGATGACCTGCACAGCCTGGATTACTTAGACTGGCTCCTGGATTCAAACATAAGGACCGCCCCGGCTGCAGACACATTTAGAGATTCAACTTTCCCCTGGAGAGGAATCACAACCATCCCATCAATCAAAGGTTTAACTGATTCTGGGAGTCCTCTGGCTTCTGATCCCAAAAGAAGACAATAAGGGGGTTTCCATTTCCAGTCTTTGTAAAAAATCCCTTCAGAAACCCCAGACCCAACAAGAGATACCCCTTTCTCTTTTAATTTCAACAAAAAAGCCGATAAATTTCCCTTTTGACAGGGGACTCGAAAAGCAGATCCCATACTAGCTTTTACAACTTTTGGGTGGAAAGGGTGAACTGTATCTTCAGAAAACCAAACGGAAAATCCCGTTCCTTCTGCTGCTCGCAGAAGAGAACCCGCATTTCCCGGATCCTGGATTCCGCAGAGAGCGATAAAATAACTTCCTGACAGAGAAACCGTTTTGGGCGGAATCCTGACAACAGCCAGAATTCCAGAAGGTGTTTCTTCAAGACTGATAGATTTCATAATCTGATCAGTCACTTGAAAAACTTTCATTTTAGCAGAAAATTTCTGAAAAAATAGCCCATCCTTCAAACGCTCAAACTTCTCGGGGGTTAAAAATAAAAATTCAAAGAAAAGCCCTGATTTAAAGCCCTCTTCAATTAACCGAGTTCCCTCAATAAAAACTCTTCCTGTTTCATCAGGAAGAATTTTCTTTAATCTTCCTATTTCTTTTATAAAAGGATTATCTCGGCTGGTGATGTGAATTAAATTCGTTCTTGAAGAATCAATGATCAGGAAGCCTGCGCAAGGTCAATCAATTCCTTAAACACCGACTCATCCTGTACCGCTAATTCTGCCAGCATTTTCCGGTTTAAGATCAAACCCTGTTTCTTAAGTCCTGAAATAAAACGGCTGTAAGAAAGCCCAAAGTTTCGGCAGGCAGCATTAATTCTGACAGCCCACAATCTTCTAAAATCTCTTTTCTTCTGTCTGCGATGCTCAAAAGCATACTGCAGAGAGTGCAGAAGAGCTTCTTGAGCGGTTTTAATTCTTCTGCTTCTGGCTCCTCTATATCCTTTAGTGAGCTTAAACAGCTTTCTGCGTTTCTTTAATTTAATAACACCTCTTTTAACTCTTGCCACTGGGTCACGCTCCTAAAGACGGGATGATTTTAATCAATCGTTTTCGATCCCCTGAACTTACTTCTACCAATTTTCTAAATTTTCTCTTCCTCTTGGGAGATTTTTTTTCCAATATATGATGACAGCCGCTGAACTGTCGCTGTCTCACCAATTTTCCTGAACCAGTTGTTCGCACCCTCTTCGATGCAGAACGGTTAGTTTTCATTTTGGGCATATTAGTCTCCTTCTTTCGCGCTCAATGAAGTTTTTCCTTTTGGTGAAAGGATCATGATTAAAGATTTTCCTTCCAACTTAGCTGGTTTTTCAATAAAAGCATGTTCTGATACTCCTTGTGCCAGCTTATCCAAAAGTTTCTGCGCATGTTCAGCATACATGATTTCTCTTCCTCTAAACACAATCATGACCTTAACTTTATCCCCTTCTCCTACCATTCTCTCCACAAGCTTGCTTTTGGTTAAAAAATCATGCGGATCTATTTTAGGTTTCAATTTAACTTCTTTTAAATGCTGCGCTTTTCTTTTTTTGTGGCTTTCCCTATCCTTTTTATTTTGAGCGTACTTGAATTTCCCAAAATCCATGATCTTACAAACAGGAGGATTTCCATGGGGAGAAATTTCCACTAAATCAAGATCTTTTTCTCTAGCCAGTCTCAACGCTTCTGCAGTAGCGACAACCCCTAACTGCGAGCTGTCTGAATCAATCAACCTCACTTCTTTTCCGAAAATCTCTTCATTAATCCGATAGCCTTTACTAATTGTTCACCTCCGTGTTCATTCTTTTTTCTTAAACAAGCTCAAAATTCCTTTTAAAAAACTGGTCATAAACTTTTCAAAAGAAAATTCTGATGAAATGCGGCAGAAGCCAGTCTTTCCCATTTTTTCGCAGAGCTCGGGATTTTCTGCTAAAAACAACATACGAGCTGCGATTTCACGCTCATTTAAGGGGTCAACCAAAATCCCTGTCTCTTGATCAATCACGACTTCTGATGGACCTCCATAACAGCTTGTAATCACCGGTTTCTTAAACAAGCCAGCTTCACAGTTAACAAGACCAAAAGGCTCGTCTATCGGAACATACAAAACTGCATCACATTGTGAATACAAGTCTTTTAATTTTTCCCTTTCTACCCTTCCTAAAAACAAAATTTGAACCTCTTCTCCCATTTTTTTCCACATTTTTTTCGCTTCAGGGAGCCACAGACCCTCCCCTGTTACCCAGAGCTGCGCCTTTCTGCCCGATTTATTCATCTGTTTTGAAAATTGATAATAAGCTGAGAAAATAGTTTTAAAATTTTTTATCGGTTCTAAGCCAGCAGGCGAAAAAAAAGAAAAAATCTTTTCCAATGAATGAATATTCTCTCTCACGGAGCTGCCTTCTTCTTCCTTCTGGTCTTCTGGAGCAGTATCCCCTACCCCCAGCGGCATGACTTCAGAATCCAGATGATAAATCTGTCGAACGCAATCAGAAATAAAATGACTAATAGAAAAGACCTGATCAAAACAAGAAACAGCCTGCTGGTCCTGCTCTAAAAAAAATCTATTTTTTTTCGCCTGAAAATAAGCATAAAAAGGCAAATAAAACTTTGGGTCAACCCGCGAATTTAAATAATGAGAAGAAAGAATCGCCTCATAAAGATTTCTAGGAGGCTCATTGCAGTACCAGGAAAGAAGAGGAAATGAACTGGATTTTTTTTTCGCTTCTGCGCACCAGACTGTGGCGGGATAATTAAATGCCACAACTGCATCGCTTTTTTGGGCTTCTTCTTGAATCAAAGATGAAAGACGTGCCTTTTCAGATAATTTTACACATACTCCTGCTCTTGTCAAAGAGTCTATACACCCATCTTTATCAAATTCACTGACAAGAGTAACCTGATGACCCTGTCTTAAAGATTCTTTTGCAATCCAAGAAACCTCTAATTGAGCCCCCCCATAAAAAGAAAGAAATGGATGCACTAAAAGGAACCGCATTCAGCTCAAGAAACAGAAGTCTTAGTGGAAATCCTCTCGGGAACTCTTTCTCTCCAGTAATTTAAAATATCCTCCAGAGTTTTCTCAAAACGAATCTCAGGGCTCCATCCTGTTCTCGACTTGAATTTAGAGCAGTCTCCAATGAGAACAGGAACATCAGAGGGTCTCATTCGAGAGAGATCGGATTCAATGGCTATTTTTACTTCTGACAACTTTTGCAGCATTTCCACAATCGCAGAAATGGCATATCCCTTTCCCGAACAAATATTATAAACTTCTCCAGGTTCTCCCTTTTCTGCGGCGAGCCAATACGCTTTTACAATATCTCGAACATCGGTGTAATCACGAATTGCGGAAAGGTTCCCAACTTTTAAAACCGGGGGGACTATCCCTTTTTCCATTTCAGCAACTTGTTTGGAAAAATTCGATTCAACAAAAACATATCCCCGCCTGGGTCCGGAATGATTAAAAGCTCTTGTCCGTATAATCGGCAGTTTATAACTTTTAAAATATTGAAAACCAAGCATATCCTGCCCTACTTTGCTGACAGCATAAGGGCTTAATGGTCGAAGAGCATTTTCCTCTTTTATGGGAAGTTCAGTTTCATAAACCAGTCCGTATTCTTCGCTTGAACCAGCGATTTGAACAATGGGAAACATCTTTAAGGCTCTGCAAGCCTCGAAGATATTCAGTTCACTGGTTAGGTTAGTAATTAGGGTATCTTGTGGAGCATGGAAACTGCTGGCCACATAAGATTGGGCTGCAAGATGAAAAATGTAATCGGGTTTTGATTGTTCAAGAGCCAATTTAACACTTGAAAAATCTTTCAAATCACATTCAATGAGTTTAATTTTTCCGTTTAACGCGACTAAATTCTCAGTTCGACTTCTCCATCGAATCGTGCCAAAAATGGAAGCATCCGAAAATTTCTCGCTTAAATATTCAGCCAGATAACTTCCGACAAAACCACTAATTCCTGTAATCAGTATATTCACAGCCTTGCTTTTTCTACATCCACCTTTTCTTTCCCTTGTAACCGGCTCTGTCAAAACCAGTCATTCCAGATCAGTCTTCACCGTGGATCTGAACCTTGGCTTAAAATCAAAGGAGTTTGTGTATGAAATCAGAAAATCATAGAGATTAAAACTCAAATGCCTTAATTCATGCCCGTACAAAATGAAAACTAATTTTCTGGATCATCGAACTGGACTCTGTCTCTGGTTTACAGGGCTGCCCTGTTCAGGAAAAACGACCATCGCGAGAGAATTGTGCAAAGAATTCACGGATGAAGGACGAGCAGTCACTTTTTTAGATGGGGACGTGGTTCGAACCCATCTTTCTAAAGGGCTCGGTTTTACAAGAGAAGACCGGGAAGCCAATCTTTTAAGGATTGGATTCGTCGCTGCTGAGGTCGTAAAGCACCAGGGAATTGTTATTTGCTCAGTGATCAGTCCTTATGAAAAAACAAGAGAAGAAGTGAGGAGCATGATTGGGGACAAAAAATTTATTTTAATTTATGTGAATACTCCCATCGAAATCTGTGAAAAGAGAGACGTCAAAGGGATGTATGCCAAAGCTAGAAAAGGAGAAATCCAACACTTTACTGGAGTGGATGACCCTTATGAACCTCCTCTCCATCCTGACATCGTCCTGGACACAAGCGCTTTAACCCTGGAAGAAAGTGTAAAAAAAATTCTAAAGATTTTCACTTCAGTTTCCCCAAAATAGCATCACCCCTTTGCAGCCAGCCCAGATGATGATCTTTTCCTCCTGAAAAGGGTTCCTCAGTTTCAGAGAGAAGAATAACCAAAACTAAGTTGGGAGGGCTTAAATATGGTAAAAGAAGAGGTTTTACTGCAGAAACTGGTACGTCCCAGAGTAGATGATCTGGATTTAAATATCGGGAAAAAAACACGGCTTCATCGAATTTTTGAACAGTTTTCTCCCGGAAAAGGGAGAGTGATGATTCTTCCTATTGATCAAGGACTTGAACATGGGCCCATAGATTTCTTCGAAAACCCCCATGCAGCCAACCCTGAATATCAATTAAGTTTAGCAGTCGAAGGAAATTTTTCCGCCATTGCTTTTCATATTGGTCTGGCTGAAAAATATTTAAAACCTTTTGCTGGAAAAGTGCCTGTTATTTTAAAAATCAACGGGAAAACAGGTATTCCTTCAGATGCTCATGCTTTCTCACCTTTAACTGGCACAGTTGAAGATGCGGTCAGACTGGGAGCAGATGCTGTTGGATACACTTTATATGTGGGCTCTCCTGCCCAGGATCAAGACATTCGACAATTTATGGAAATCAGAAAAGAAGCTGAAAAGTATGGAATGCCGATCGTGATGTGGGCTTATCCTAGAGGAGAAGCCATTCAATCAAAAGGTGGGAAAGAAAGTCTTTACGCTGTCGAATACGCGGCTCGAGTAGCCTGTGAACTGGGAGCTGATGTGGTAAAAGTAAACTTCCCAAAAATTGACAATGACAAACAGAAAGACTCCCCTCCCCCCTACAATACATTGAAAGTATCTTTTGCTGAAGCGGTGCAGAGGGTTGTTCAAGCCGCTGGAAGAACCTTTGTGATCATGAGCGGCGGAGAAAAAGTTGACAGCGAAGAAAAACTTTTAGACAGAGTAAGAACCGCATTAGACTCTGGAGCAACAGGAATCATCTTTGGCAGAAATCTCTGGCAGAGGCCCTATACTCAAGGACTTCAGTTAGCTCAGAAGATTTCAAAATTAATGTCTGAAGTTTGAGGAACTGATGATTGAAACCGTATTGAGGACAGCAATTCCTTGATTGAAGTCATCATTCTGGGTTCTGGGACAGGAGTTCCTTACTATCCCCGAAACTCTTCGGGATACTGCATCAAAATTAACGACACTCCCCTGCTTTTTGATATGGGAGCAGGGATCGTTCGCCGAATGCTGGAAGCCGGTATTGACTACAAAACTACAGAACACCTGTTCATCAGCCATAGACACCCTGATCACACCTCTGACTTGATTCCATTTTTCTTTGCGATGAATTATACGCCTCAATATAAACGGACAACTCCATTTTATCTATATGGTCCAGATGGTTTTCCTGAAATTATGAAAAAAATGATGGATATTTATCCATGGATGCTGCCTCGACACTTTCACCTCGAAATGAAGGAAATGGCGAAAAAGACTGAAGTCTCAGGAGAAAGCTGGATGGTTCGATCTCAGCCTGTCATTCATGGGGATGTTACTGCTGTTTCTTATCGAATTGAAACACAGGGAAAAGTCATCGCTTATTCAGGAGATTCAGGATACTGTGATTCATTGATTGAAAATGCCAAAGATGCGGATCTGTTAATTATTGAATGCTCTTTTCCATCTCGATTAGAACTAAAAGGAGTCCATTTAAATACCCGCGAGGTCGCTGAAGTAGCCAGTAAGGCAGGAGCAAAAAAGCTAATTTTAACCCATCTCTATCCCTTTTGTGATGAAGAACCGATCCTGGAAGAGATTCGAGAAAACTTCAAGGGTGAAGTGCAAAAAGGGGAAGATTTGATGAAGGTTAATTTATAAGGATGAAAATTTATACACCATGATAACACCCGAACTATTTAAAAAAATAGCTAAGTTTTATCAGGATTTAGAACCTTATCTGGTTCAGGTAAAGGGGAATGTCTGCAGAGAATGCAGTTGCTCAGAATGCTGCACATTTGCCGCAAGGGGCGGAAATCATGCTGTGGCAGAAATGGAATTTGATTATATTGAAAAGTACTATCAAAAAAAAGGATATCCACAGGGTGACGTGGAGCAGTTCAAAGATTATCTTTCCCGCAGAAGAAATGAAAAAAAAGAATTAATTTATTCTATCTGTCCATTTTTCGATGAAAAGCAATACGGCTGCTCTATTTATGAGGCAAGACCTCTTTCCTGCAGACTGTACGGCTCTTTTTTTGTTGAAGAATTCCCTATCCCGAATCGCTGCTACTTCAAAACCATTGGGAAAAAAATCAGAAAAAACAATTCTTTGGAAGAGATCCCCCTGGCATTCCAATTTTCGGAATTAAAATCAGAACATCTGGGATCGAAAATCGTCACCAAAATCCGTTCAACTGTGACTCCTGATTTAAGTTATCTGGAGAACCTGGATTTTTTCGATATGTATCGTCAGTGTGGGCGTCTTCTCTCCCAGGAGAAAATCTCGGAAGCGATTGAATGTTACGATGAAATCTGTAAAAAATATTCGACCTGGTCTTTTATCACTTTCTGCGCGGCAGCTGATTTTATCAGAGCAGGACATTATAAAGAAGCAGTGCCTTATGCTTACCGAGCAGTCGAATTAGCGCCTGACAACGCATTTTACCGCTTCGTTCTTGCGGCAGCATGCCAATTCAGCGGAGAATTCGAGAAAGCAGTTCAGGCTTATTTGGAAACGGTCCGATTAAATCCGCAAAATGCGGTTGCTTATGAAGCCCTCGGAAATTTGTATCAGCATTTAGGAAATCTGGAAAAGGCTCTTGATCACTATGATAAAGCTCTTAAAATCTCTCCTGACCAGCATGAAACTCTTTTTTACAGCGGAGCTGTTTTAATGCAGCTGAACCGAATAGAAGAAGCCATGGAACGTTATCAAAAAGCCGAGGCTCTTGAGCCCAATTATGCCCCATACCATTATGCCCTCGGAGTTATTTATGAAAGGCTTGAAAAAATACAAGAAGCTCTGAAGGAGCATGAGACAGCGGTCAAACTGGATCCCACTAATGCTCCTGCCTATCTCTCTTTAGGAACCCTGTATTTGCGAGAAGGACAGGATGAAAAAAGTTTGGAGTGCTGCCGAAAAGCTGTAGAACTAAAACCAGATAATGCCCTTCATCATTTTTATTATGGAATCTCTCTTTTAAAATTAAATCAACTGGAAAAGACAGAAGCAGAAATGAAAAAATCTCTGGAAATCAATCCTTCTTTATCCCTGGCTGCTGTGATTCTTGAAAAAATTCAACCGAGATGACAAGCCCCTCTCAAAAAAACGTCAACCTATTAATCGCTGATTCATTTTCTAGACCAGCTATTGATAAATTAAAAACTCTTGCAAATGTTCAGTATAAGCCCGACCTGAAATCCGAAGAACTGCCAGCCCTGATCCAGGACTATCATATTCTGGTTGTTCGAAGCACTAAAGTGACAGCACAAACCATAGAAAACGGAAAATCTCTGTCTTTAATTGTCAGAGCAGGAGCAGGAGTCAACACCATTGATGTAGATGCTGCTTCAAAACAGGGCATTTTTGTTTCAAATTGTCCAGGCAAAAATTCAGCTGCTGTCGCAGAACTAACCCTCGGATTTCTTTTAGCCCTTGACAGAAGAATTCCTGAAAATGTTCTGGAATTAAGGGAAAGAAAATGGAATAAAACTGAATTCAGCAGGGCAGATGGGCTTTTAGGAAAAACTCTTGGAATCATTGGACTGGGATCCATTGGAAAAGAAGTGGCTTTTAGAGCTAAAAGTTTTGGGATGAAAATCTCGGGTTTTTCGCGAGCCTTAACAAAAGAAACTGCCAGGGTTCTGGAAATAGAATTTTGTCCTGATCTCTTATCCCTGGCTGCCGGAAGCGATGCTGTCAGCATTCATCTGTCTTTAAACTCCGAAACTAAAAATCTTATCGGGCAAAGTTTTTTTCAAGCCATGAAACCAAGAGCTATCTTTATCAATACTTCAAGGGCAGAAATTGTGGACACAGAAAGCCTGCTGAAGGCAGTTCAGGAGAAAAAAATCCGGGTTGGTTTAGATGTTTTTCCCGATGAACCTGGAACAGGAAAAGGAGAATACAGTCATCCCATCTTAAATCTTCCTGGTGTTTACGGAACCCATCATATTGGAGCTTCTACAGAACAAGCCCAGGAAGCAATTGCAAATGAAACCGTCCGAATCATTAATCGCTATCTAACCACAGGGGAAGTCGAAAATTGTGTCAACTTATCCCAAAATACTCCTGCAACCCATCAATTAGTCATCCGACATAAAGATAAGGTAGGCGTTTTAGCTGGAATTCTAGATCTATTAAAAGAAGCTAAAATTAATATCGAGGAAATGGAGAATCGCATCTTCGAAGGAAAAGAAGCTGCTGTCTGCAAAATTCGCTTATCTTCAAAACCACAGGGAGAGATTTTAACTCAAATCCAAAGTTCGAAAGACATCATTCAAGTAGAACTCCTTCCTGTATAGAAGTTTACATCTAATTTACTTTTGAGGGATGCAAAAAATTCTTTTTCTAAGTTAAAATAATGGGTGATGAGCTCTATCATGCCAATCTTGCCGATTCCAGGACCCTTAGAATCAGGGCATCCCTGCCCATTCTGTCAGAGAACTGAAAAAACAGATCAAGAAAAAAAATTGAGTTTAATTTCCAGACTTAAAAAACGAGATCAAGAAGTTAGAAACCATGAAAGGGCGCACTTGCAGAAAGCAGGAGCATCTGCTGCAGGAGGTCCTGTCTTTGAATTTGAAGAAGGACCAGATGGGCATTCATACGCAGTCAGTGGGCATGTGCCTATTTCTCTCCCCGAAATCTCAGGAAATCCGCTGGCAACACTGGAAATGGCGAAAATGGTCAAAGCAGCGGCTTTAGCTCCAGATGATCCCTCATCACAAGATTTAAAAGTAGCAGCACAAGCAGAAAATGTCATCCGAAAAGCGAGAGCAGAACTGGCAAAAACGAGTGCCCTGTATTCCCATATCAATATCATCGCCTAACCTCTGACCAAAAACCATCAGTTTGAAGGAACTCGCTTAAAAACATCAAAATGGGTAAGAATGCTGATTGGAAAAGTTATTGGAACAGTTGTTTGCACCCAAAAAGATGAGAAATTAACGGGAGCTAAACTTCAGGTTGTGCTGCCAATCCATGCTTCTACTCTGCAGCCTGAAGGAAAACCAATTATTGCTGTTGATTCCATTGGAGCAGGTGACCATGAACTCGTTTTAGTGGCGACAGGAAGTTCTGCCAGACAAACACAAAAAACAAAAGATACCCCAGTGGACGCTGTCATTATGGCTATTATAGATTCACTGGAAGCGGATGGAAAATTAACGTATCAAAAAACAGGGGGATGATCCAAAGTGCAGGTTACACCATCTGAACTCAACAAAATCATTGAAGAAGTGGTGGCAAAAGTCAGCCAGAAGCTTCAGCCAGGAAACCCTAATAATCCTGCGTCAGTCCTGACTTCTTCGACTGAGACAAAATGGAATTCAAAACTTGGAAACGGAATCTTTGAAACTTTAGATGATGCTGTGAATTCTGCAGGAAAAGCGCAAACAGAGTTGGTCTCCATGACCGTTGAAAAAAGAAAAGCAGTCCTGGAAGGCATGAGAATTGCGGCTCGCCATCATTCTAGAGCCCTGGCTGAAATGGCGGTCCAAGAAACCGGCATGGGGCGGGTTGAAGACAAAGTGAAAAAGATTCTATTAGCGGCTGACAAAACTCCAGGAATGGAAGATTTAGTCAGCATCGCACGCACGGGAGACAGAGGATTAACCCTTGAAGAAATGGCGCCATTCGGGGTCATTGGATCCATCACTCCTTCTACCAATCCTGCGGCAACGATTGTTAATAATTCAATCTCCATGATTTCTGCAGGCAATTCAGTGGTCTTCAATCCCCATCCAAAAGCTAAAAAAGTCTCCCTTAAAACCATGGAAATTTTAAATCAAGCGGTTCAAGACTGCGGCGGTCCAAAAAACTTATTGACCAGTGTGAATGAACCTACCCTTGAAACCAGTCAGGCTCTGATGAAACATTCGGGAATCAGAATTCTTGCAGTCACGGGAGGGATGGGGGTTGTCCGTCAAGCCATGCAGTCCGGTAAAAAAACGATCTGCGCTGGACCTGGAAATCCACCTGTTATCGTTGATGAAACCGCAGATATTCCTAAAGCCGCAAAAGACATAGTCTGGGGCTCGAGTTTTGACAACAATGTCATGTGCCAATTAGAAAAAGAATGTTTTGCGGTAAATTCGATCGCTGATAGACTAATTTCTGAAATGCAGATACAGGGAGCTTATCTCTTAACCCCAGAGCAGAGAGATAAGCTGTGCTCTCTTGTTCTCAACTGCCCGAGCGGCGGCGGATGCGCTGAACCTGTTTTAAATCGAGATTTCATAGGAAAAAACGCAAATGTTTTAGCTAAAGCCATAGGACTTGACCTGCCTGAAACAGTTCGCCTTCTTATTTGTGAAGCAGAACCCTCGCATTCTCTTGTGATGACAGAACAGTTAATGCCTTTTTTCCCTGTAGCCAGAATTAAAGATGTCTGGGAAGGGATCGAATGGGCTGTTAAAGCAGAACATGGGTACGGACACACTGCAGTCATGCATTCCAAAAACGTGGAAAGATTGAGTCAAATGGCTCATCAAATCAATACCGCTATTTTTGTGAAAAACGGGCCCGCTTCAGCAGGACTTGGTTTTGGTGGAGAAGGACATACCACGATGACTATTGGCACTACAACAGGGGAAGGAATTACTAGCGCCCGCCATTTTACGAGATTTCGCAGGTGCACACTGGTGGATTATTTCAGGATTATTTAAATGATAATTATTTTAGGCAGTGATCATGGAGGATACGAATTAAAAGAAAATTTAAAACCTTTTCTGCAGCAGTCAGGGCATCAAGTTCTGGATTTTGGAACTCATTCTTCTGATCCTGTTGACTATCCAGATATTGCCTTTTTAGTGGCAGATGCCGTCAGTAAAACTCCTGAATCCGTCGGTATTATCATTGATGGCGCAGGAATCGGATCCGCCATTACAGCCAATAAAGTTCCTGGAATAAGAGCGGCCCTCTGCAATGACTTATATACGGCAAAAAATTCCCGCGAACATAATGATGCCAATGTTTTAACTCTTGGCGGAAGAATTTTAGGAATAGGACTTGCCCAGGAAATCGTAAAAACATGGTTGTCCTGCTCCTGTGTGGAAACACGCCATGCCCGACGAGTAAAAAAAATTCTAGATATCGAAGCGCGTTGTTTAAAATCATGATTCTCGGCAAAGTCATAGGTAAAATTACAGCCACACAGAAAGATGAGAAATTAAAAGGGGCATCCCTTCGAATTGTACAGTTAATCAACCACCAGGGGAAAAAAGAAGGCTCCCCGGCTGCAGCCGTAGATTTTGTGCAGTGCGCTGATCAAGATTTAGTTTATTTAGTAAAAGGTAGAGAAGCTTCTCTGCCATGGCGCCCAGAAGATGCCCCTATTGATTTAGGAATTGTTGGCATTGTGAAAGAGATGAACAAAATAGAATGACTTATGGTGAAGTTGTGGGTTCCCTTTGGGCAACCATCCAGGAAAAAGATTATCAAGGAAAAAAGCTGCTCATTGTGGAAGGGATAGACTTAGCTGAAGGGACTAAAACAGGAGAAACCATTATAGCCATTGATCTTGTTGATGCCGGAATCGGAGACAAAGTCCTGGTGATTTATGAAGGAGGTTCTGCACGACTCGCTTTGAAAGACGAAAAAACCTGCGCAGAAGCAGTTGTGGCAGGAGTGGTTGATCAAATCAAACTGATCCCTTCTTATGAAACAAGGAGAAACCTGCGGTGAGCCTGGATTATAATCTTGAAAAACTGGTAGATGAAATTACAAAAGAAGTTCTAAATTCAATTGCCTCACAAACAGCCGTTTCCCCAAACGTCAATATCCAGACCCATGCTGATATCCAATCCCCCTGTGAGGCCCTAACAGGAGAATGCAATGCCTGCGGCCACTGTCCCTCTAAACTGGAAGACAGAGTCGCTCAAATTGTCCGAGGAGGCGCGTGTCGAATTGGCGGCGCACTGGGAATGACTTCTGTCCGAGCAGATCTAGCCTCTCTTATTGATCATACCCTTCTAAAACCTGATGCCACAAAAGAAGACGTCATCAAACTCTGTAAAGAAGCAGTGCAGCATACATTCGCCAGTGTTTGTGTGAATCCATCATGGGTCAGCCTTGTCAAAGACCTGATAAAAGGCAGCAGAGTTAAAGTTTGCACAGTGGTAGGATTTCCCCTTGGAGCAACGACCACTCTGACAAAAGTCCTGGAAACCAGAGATGCAATTGCCAATGGCGCGGATGAAATTGACATGGTTATCGCTGTTGGCGCGCTGAAAGCCAAACAAAATGATCTAGTTCTTAAAGACATACAGGATGTTCGGGAAGCAGCTGATGAAAAAATTTTAAAAGTAATTCTGGAAACTGCTTTACTCAATGATGAAGAAAAAGTAAGAGCCTGCGTATTAGCCAAACAAGCAGGAGCTGACTTTGTGAAAACCTCCACAGGTTTTGGTCCAGGAGGGGCAACTGTTCACGACGTGGCGTTAATGAGAGAAACGGTTGGAGAAGACATGGGTGTCAAAGCATCCGGTGGAATTCGAGACTACGAAACCGCCGTAAAAATGGTTGAAGCAGGAGCAACCCGAATTGGAGCAAGCGCCTCTGTTTCTATTGTAAAAAAGGCGGCTGCAGGAGAAGGAAAATATTAGGGAGAGTCTTCTCCGAGGGCTTGCTGCATGGCAAACTTGTACGTTTTTTGAATCTTCTGAAACTGCTGCTGCATTTTTTTATCGGTTTTATCTTTTTCAGAAATCCAATGATCGATTTTTTCCCTGGACACGTGTTGATGGATCCCCTTTTCAATCCGAACCAGAAGAGAAGTATCCTTGTACAGATCCATCAATCTTTTTGATTCAAGATTGTTAAAAGCCTGAAATAATTTAGGGGGATGAAGCTTTTTCAAATTTACCAGCGCATTTTTCACGTTGGAAAGTTCTTGCTTGAGACTTTTGACCAATTTTTTAGGATCCCCCTGCTGCCTTTCATATTTTCTAACTTTTCTGGCAGCAGAAGCGGATCTTTTTAAATATTGAAATCGAATGGAATAATACTGAGATAAATATAGATATGCGCTTTTATTTTTCTCCAGTTTAGCTAATTCAGCCACTGTTAAGTTGTCTCTCCAGTAATATGTAGTGAAGCCAGCCCAGTCCGCGCTCAATTCCTGAATCGATGAACCAAAAAACTTCTGATACCACTCCCTTTGAAACTGATACAGTCGGTTCATGTACATTTTTCTCTGATAAGAAGTTGTGGCATATTTAATGCGATCCCTCATGTCCAGACACCAGTTTCTCAAGCGCCGCATCCCCTTTAAAACATCTTTATTAAAATGAGAAAAATTTCGGGTCGCCGCAAGTATCCTGAATTTCTTCCTCTCGGCGCCAACTGTATGATAATAACGATTAAACTGATCTTCTAAGCTCGTTGATTCTATTTCATCAGTTTGCAAATTTTTAAAGAAAACTTTCCAGAGAATTAAAAATTTATTGAAGTACAATTTCACATGAGGATGCTTCGAAAAAATGAGCGGCTTTTTCTTTAAAGCGCTCTGCATCAGAAGCTGGACTGGATCGAGAGAGGTGTTCTGTTGGAGTCTTTGAGAATAAGCATTTTGAGCCGCGCAGGCAAAAAGGCAGGAAATCAACAAAATTAAACCATATTTTTTTATTTCATTCACCCATTTCATGTTCATGTTAAAAGTGTTTTGACTAAAAAGCAAGAATATCCTTTTATGCCTCTTTACAATTTAGACGCCATTGTCTTAAAAACTTTCCCTTTCCAGGAAAGCGACTTTATTGTCACCCTTTTCAGCCCGCTGAAAGGAAAGATTCGCGTGATTGCCAAAGGATGCCGCAAAATCAACAGCAGTCTGGGAAAAATCATTCACCCCATGAGCTATGGAAACTTCTTAATGGCTAAAGGTAAAAATCTGGATGTGATAACCCAGGGGAAAATTCGACTCAATTTTTTTAATATTCACAAAGATCTCGAAAGATTAACTCATGGATTATATGCTCTTGAACTTATTGATCGATTTTTAGAAGAACCTGAACCCTCCCCAGAACCCTTTGCCCTCCTTTTAAATACTTTGAAAGAACTGGCTGCAGGGCAGAAGCCAGAAACCCTTTTAAGAATTTACGAGGCAAATCTCCTTTCCCATCTTGGGTACCAACCTGAACTAAAGCAGTGCATTCAATGCAAAAACTCTGAAAATCTTGCTGTCTTTTCTTTTGCGATGGGAGGAATGCTGTGTCTTTCCTGCAAAGAAATAGATAAAAATGGAGAAAATATGGACCCCTTAACCCTCCAATTTTTAAAATCGTGTTTTTCGAGTTCCATACAAAATAGCCGCCCTGTTCCTGAAAATGTCCTTATTAAAATAAAAATCATTTTCCAAAAATTCATTGAACTTAAATGCGAGAAAAAAATAGCCAGTTTCCAGCTGCTGAGAGAAGTCAGCAGAGTAACTCATGGAATTCGTTTGTCATGAAAGTAAAGATATACGTTCTCGCTGCTCTGACGATCCTGGCAGCCGCCTTAGTCTTCACTGAAATTGTTTACTCTAAAGAAGGAAAGATAAATCCTGTCAGTGAAGTTGCAATAACTGTATTTTCTCCATTTCAAAGACTTCTGCTGAAAACCACACGGTTCTTTCATCATATCTCAAGCTTAAACTCACAGGAATCGCAGAACAAACAACTGGAGAATCAGATTGCCGCCTTGCAAGAGCAGATTTATAATCTAAAAATCAAAAAATACGAAGTCCTGCAGCTCAATAAGGAATTAGAGTTCAGTAAGTCCTTAAGAATTCATGCTGTCCAGGCGCAGGTCGTCTCAAGAAATCCTTCTTCCTGGTTTTCAAATTTTACCCTTAATAAAGGGACAGACAATAGGATAACCGCAGGGGACGGTGTAGTTGGAGCCGGAACAGCCGTTGGAAAAATCATGCAAACCTCTTCAAGATTTTCCAATGTCGCTTTTATCACCAATTCCCATGTCGCTTTTCCTATCGAAGTTCTGCCAGGGAATTATAATGGCATTTGTTATGGAAACGGAAGAAAAAAATGCATTGTCAGATATCTTCCTTTAGATGCTAAAATCAAACCAGGAGCAGAAGTTGTAACCGTAAATATAGGGCATATTTTCCCCATCAACGGCATCCCTGTGGGAACGATTTCAAAAATAGAAGCTGATCCCAGAGAAGCTTTTTTTAAAAAAGGAATTGTGCTGCCTTATTTTGAGGAGAAAAACTTTTTTTCAGTCCAGGTGATTACAAAACAACCCTCTGCAAAAACCATTAAACCATCTGTTTCGAGCGCAAAATGAAAGGTCTCCTGTCCGGTGGAATTTTACTGCTCATGCTTCTTCTTCTCCAAACCACTGTTTTATCTAACTCTTTCCTAAAACCCGATGGAGCCCTGGTGGTAACCCTTGTTTTCGCTCTTTTAAAAGGACCGGAATATGGAGCAGGAGCGGGATTTTTTGGAGGATTGATAGAGGATGGTTTATCAGGGTTTTCAAAAGGCGGATTCTGCCTGATCGATCTATTGACCGGTTGGATCATCGGATATGCCGCTGAAAAAATGAATTCAAAAAATTTCTTTGTTCTCATTGGCAGCGCGGCAGTAGGCGCTGCTCTCCAGTACTTTGGGCTCAGCCTTTATTTTTATCTTTCTGAAGGATTAAAGTGGAAATTCCATTTTCAATTTTTAGCTGCAGAGTTAGCCCTGCAGAGCCTGCTAACAGCAGCAGCAGTCTTTATTCTGCGCCCTCTTTTCTCTGAGGAAACCATTCTCCTGCCATGAATCAAAAGATCCTCTTTTTTCGCATCCTGACCCTTCTGCTTTTCTCCATTCTGCTGGTGAGACTAGGATATTTAGAAATCATCAAAGGAAATTTTTACGAAATGCAGTCTCAAGAGAATCACATTCGAACCATGCCCATTGAAGCTCCAAGAGGATTTATTTTTGATCGAAATGGGAAACCTCTTGCGGTAAATACCGTTTCTTTCATGCTCACAGCAGTTCCAAAAGAAGTAAAAAACAATCTGAACAATTTAAACATCATCTGTCGAATCCTGGGTTTAAATAAAAAAGATATCCTGCAAAAATTATTTTACTCAGGGCATTCAAACATGCCTGTAATTTTAAAACGTGGAATGGATTTTCGCCAATTTGCCGCTCTATCCGAATATCTTCCCATGCCAGGAATCTATCCCATTGAAGACCCTGTCAGAAAATATCTTCATCCCTATAGAGATGCCCATATTTTAGGATATACAGGATTGATTTCAAATCGCGAATTAAAAGAAAAAAAATATCGTGGGCTAGCCCCAGGAGATATTGTAGGTCAAGATGGAATTGAAAGAACTTACAATCAGATCCTGCAGGGAAAAAATGGAGCTGAACAGATCGAAGTTAATGCAGCCGGTAGATTTGTCAAAGTTCTTTCTGAAATACCCCCTGAACCAGGACATAATCTTTATTTGACCATTGACACAAAACTCCAGGAGGCAGCCTGGAAAGCTATTCATAAAGAACTGAAAATTCTAAAAAAAAGAAATGGCATCAGATCCCCAGGAGTTGTCATTGCTGAAAACCCTCAAAATGGTCAGATTCTCGCTTATGTCTCCTGGCCCAGTTTTAACATTAACTGGTTTACTAATGGAATCTCAGAAAAAAAATATGAAAAAATTTTAAATTCCAGATTCTCCCCTCTTTTAAATCTTGGAATTCAAGGCACCTATCCTGTTGGATCAACCTTTAAAATGATCACAGGAGCAGCTGCTCTTCAAACAAAAGTGATTTCTCCCACTAAAAAATATGACTGCCCAGGATACTATCACCTGCCTGGGATAACGATCTACTGCTGGATTAAAAGTGGAATGGGAATGATAAAATTTCCCGAAGCCATTGCAGAATCCTGTGATGTGTATTTTTACCGAGCAGCCCACAGACTTGGAATAAAAAGACTGGATTTCTTTGCGCACGCTTTTGGAGTAGGAGAAAAAACGGGAATCGATCTGCCCGGAGAAGTCAGTGGTCTGCTGCCAACCCCAAAGTGGAAAGAGAAAAACTTTAATAACATCCCCTGGTACCCTGATGACACCGTGAGTTTAGGGATAGGACAAGGATTTTTAGAAATGACACCCATCCAATTAGCAGTGGCTTTAAGCACTGTTGCCAATGGAGGAACAAAGTGGCGCCCTCACTTTTTCTTAAAAGCAGAATCTATCAATAATACTCCTTACACAACTCACGTTCCGCATTATCCACAGGACCTTGGGAAAGTTCCTGTGTCTAAAAAAAATCTGGCTATTGTGCGCTATGGAATGAAATTAGAAATAGAACCAGGAAAACATAATATCCCTTATGCAACAGGAGTAGGAGCTCAAATTCCTCATGTCATTCTATGCGGAAAAACAGGAACCTCACAGGTGACACCCAGCGCTTCTAATCCTGAAGGGAAAAATGATGCTTTATTTGTCGCTTTTGGACCTTATCAAAAACCCACTATTGCTGTAGTTGTCATTATGCAGCAGTCAGGAGGATTTGGAGATCAGTTCGCCCTGCCTGTGGCTAAAAAAGTGCTGGAAGCCTATTTTCAAAAACAGATTACTGCTTCAAAATCTAAGTCCTGAAAGATGTCAACCACTCCTTTAACACGCTCACAAAAATCCGCTTTCGCCGCCAGCTTCCTCGGATGGACCCTGGATGCTTTTGATTTTTTCCTTCTTGTTTTCGTGATCCCTCAAATCTCCCACGGTCTATCCCATCCTATTCCTGATATTGCTCTCACCATAACCCTGACCCTTGCCATGAGACCTGTAGGCGCAGTCTTGTTTGGATTCCTAGCTGATCGTTATGGCAGAAAACCAACTCTCATGCTGGACATCTTGTTTTATTCGATCCTTGAATTTTTAACCGGATTCAGCCGATCTTATAAAATATTTTTAATTCTCCGCATCCTCTATGGAATTGGGATGGGAGGAGAATGGGGGGTTGGAGCAGCTTTAACCATGGAATCTGTCCCTCTGGAGTCCCGAGGAATTCTATCAGGAATCCTTCAAGAAGGATACGCGGTTGGCTACCTGCTGGCAGCCCTTGCCTATTTTTTTGTTTTTCCTCATTTTGGCTGGAGAGCCATGTTCTGGCTCGGAATCATCCCCGCTTTTCTCCTCTTCTTCATTTTAACACAAGTAAAAGAATCCCCAGCATGGGAAAAAAATGCGCGGACAGAAAAAAAGACTCTCCCCCAAAAACCAGCACAGTCAGCAGACATTCCAGAAGCCCGCTGGAAAAAATACATCGGGCTTTTCTTTTACACCGTCATCCTGATGACAGCCTTCAATCTGATGTCCCATGGAACTCAGGATCTCTATCCTATTTTTTTAGAAAAGCAGCGCGGATTCTCGATTTATGAAGTTACTCTAACAGCTGTGTTATATAATATTGGAGGAATCCTGGGAGGGATCTTTTTCGGATATTTCTCCCAGAAAAGAGGAAGAAAAAAAGCGATTCTTGTCTCTACCCTGATCGGAATCACAGCCATTCCTATCTGGGCATTTTCACCCTCTAAAGGGGTGCTGATTCTAGGAGCTTTCATTCTTCAATTTTTTGTGCAGGGAGCCTGGGGAGTTATCCCTGCTCATCTCAATGAACTCTCTCCCCCCTCAGCGCGCGGAACATTTCCTGGTTTTGTTTACCAATTAGGAAATCTTCTCGCTTCAGCCAATGCCTATTTTCAAGCCTGGATGGCAGCAAAACTCCATGGAAATTTTGCAGTTCCACTGTCCCTTGTGGCAGTCATATCAATGGCTGCAGTTGCCTTATTAACCTGGATCGGACCAGAAGCTAAAGAAGTCAACATGCAGCCTGAAATAAGACTTACAGAAGGATGAAGCAGCTTCCCTGAGTAAACTTTGGGAAAGAAATGGACTCCATTTTACAGCAGAGTTTTGCAGATCATCCTTGTTCACAATTCTTAGCTGCATTTAACCAGATAGCCAGGGTGTTAGGCAGCAGACTTTTTTTAGTCGGAGGATCCATCAGGAATGCCCTGCTTTCCATCCCTTTCCATGAAGTGGATCTCCTTTTAGAGGGAAACCTGCAAGAATTTTTAGAAGCTGTTTCCACTAGCCCCAATATGACAATCGTCCTTCTGGATAAAAAACGAAACCTGTACCGTTTGGTTTCAAAACCCAAAAAAATTTATTTTGACCTCTCCCCCTGCGAAGAAATGACAGTGGAAGCCAATCTTTTAAAAAGAGATTTTCCTATCAATGCGATCGCCCTGGATCTGGAAAACCTGCTCAATCAAACTTTCGAGCTGCTGGATCCGCAGCATGGAGTTGAAGATCTGCAGAAAAAACAAATTCGAACTTTAAACCCTGAACGGTTTCAAGAAGATCCGCTTCGAATCCTGAGAGGATTCAGACTCGCAGCAGCGCTCCATTTTTCTTTAGAAGAAAAAACAGAACAGTTTGCTCAGGCAACAGCGCCCCTCCTTCAATCCATCTCTATTGAACGAATTCGAGATGAATTCTTCAAAATTTTAGAATCAGAAAAATCTTACCCCTGGATTTTAAAAATGGATAAACTGGGAATTCTAGAGATCCTTTTCCCTGAAATACTTCCCCTGAAAAAAACAGAACAAAATCCTCGCTATCACAGTTATAATGTATGGGACCATTCATTAAAAACAGTGGAGGAGCTGGAAAAACTGCTGAAAGAAAAAAATTATTCTGAAAGTCAGGACAATCTTTCAGGAGAAAGAACTCGACTCTCAGGTTTAAAATTCGCCGCTTTATTTCATGACATCGGAAAACCTTCTGCCTTCACCCGCGGTGAAAACGGAGAGATACACTTTTACCAGCATGAAACCATTGGAGAAAACTTAATTCAAGCTCTTTCAGAACGATTACGCCTCAGTGTCAAAGAAACCCAATTTTTTTCTCTTCTGATCAGAAACCATTTAAGACCAGCCCAACTGGCAAGAACCCCTAAAATTACTGAATCCGCAGTCTCCCGTCTTTTCCGAGATGTGCATCCTTACGAGAAAGAACTGATTCTGCTCAGCCTTGCCGATGCCCGAGCCAAAGGAAAAGAAGAGACCCCCTCCTCTGCTCAAGGGAAGATTCTTGCAGCAATCGAATTGTTGAATCATGCCTTTCCGCAGCACCAATCAGATGATCAAAAAAATTCTTCGATGGGTAAAACCTTTTTCGCCTGAAAAAGTTTATTTGTTCGGCTCCTGGGCAAGAAATGGAAATGCTTTTATCCAGACCCTTATCAATTTTATGGGAAAGAAATGGCAGAAAAAGCTTTACAAGCAGCAGAAAAAATTTTTTCCGCTGTAAGGGACTTTTATCAGCAAAGCTGTCTGGATTTAAGTGCGTGGATTCATTATCCCCTTCAAAATATTCTGTTCAATGGGCCTGCGGATTCGTTTTAAATCAGCATAGTCAGTTATGCTTCCAGCAGGGAGGCAAGACCCCACATCATTTTCTCTTTATCTGCTCCATGGAGAGTATGGGTTCCCTCCATGGCTTTAAAGCCACAGCGCTCGCCGTCAGATGCCTCCGCAAAATAATGTGAATCTCGATTCGCTCCCGCTTCAGCTTGCTGAATTATACAAACATCAATTGATCTGCCAAACAGTGTCGATAAGAATTCAGAAGCTTTTTTGAGATCCATGATACTCATTTTCTCACACGCCAATGCGACCCCTTCAGCCAATGATCTGCTGACAGAGCAGATTGACAAACCCTTTAAAAAAATGACTGCACTGATTATGGTCTTTTCAAGCAGGCATCGTGGTTGTCAACATTTCTGAGGAGAATGACACTCCCCTCTAAAAATTCAAAAGTTAAGGGATGTTTTGCAATCACAATTTTCGCTTTTTCTTCATCTCATGCAGCATGTCTTGGGCAGATTTATATGAATAAACTCTTCCTGCTTTAATGTCTTCATCGGCTTTCTTCTCCCCTTCCTGCCATCTGCTTGTTCAAAAATAAGCTTGGTCAGCAGGAATTGATAGAAGAGGAATCAGCAGAATCGTTCCATCTTTCTGCATGACCCATTTTAATTGAGATGCTTTGTCTGGAAGACATCTCTTGGGGAGTATGAAGTGTTTGTTTTCATTCTATTTTAATTTTATCAGAATTTCAAAAATATGCCAATTTATGATTTTCTGATAAATTACAGCGATTCCAAGATCAGTCAAAGTTCTCAGTTTCTCAATCTGCATATTCCACTTCATGGTTGCCGGCAATTCCGTTTTAAAGTAGCCACTTTTTAGGGTGAGTTTAAACACCGGCAGTCATCGCGTAAAAGGTGGAAGTCATGAGTATATATTACAGTGAACCAGATTGGCTTACCCATTTCTTCAAATCTTGAGATATGGGATGATAGGCTGTCCCTGTCTTTTCTACACGTTCCATCTCCATGATCGTTTCTGCTAAAAGCGTCCCCATCTCAAAAGCAAAGGCATCAAAGGCTTGTTTTCCATCTCTCATAATTTGATACATCTTGTTGACCAGCCATTCATGTCCAACAGCCTCTTGAAACTTCTTTACAAATTGTTTCCGATAAACACCTGCATCTTTCGTTCATGGCCTTTGCCCTGCTGAGCCACGCCACAAAGAAAAGCATGCGTAAAAAAGCCAATCGAAAAAAGAAGAAGCTGTCAGCCTTGTTTGTAAAAAAAACTTCAGAACCACCTGCGCCGTATAGTCCTGGAGGATTCCCTCCAATATGCTTCACATTTACCTCTAAAATAAAAGGAGAAAAATCGTGAACATATAAAACTCTTGCTGACAGCATAAGAAACCAGTCAACTTGAGTAAATATTGAGGAGAAAAATGACAAAAGAAAAAGTGTTAGGACTGTCATATGCAATTTTGGGGGTGTATTACCTACTTCAAGGAATAAGCAGTATGCCTGTTTTATGGAGCTTCCTGAGGGACCAACTGCATTCGGACATTTCGATTTTTGTCGTTTCACTTCTATCGCTTATTCCAGGACTAGTTCTAATCAAATGGGGAAATTCAATTTTTTCAAAAAACAACATAGAGAGTGAAACGCACCTTTTCCCTAAAAATTGGGAACAGCCGATTTTTACATTGGCGCTGAAGATTATTGGAGTCGTTACAATCATAGAAATTCTGCCAGTCAGCATTAAAACAATCCTGTCTGCTGTTATTCACGCTTACCAGGAAAAGAACGGCTACGCGTTTCAACAATTTCAAAACAAGCCAAGGGTAACCGGGCTTGATTTTTTTACGGGAATTATCATTCCCTTGACGATTTCCTTTTATCTCCTATTAAAAAGCGAACCTCTCGCCGCTCTTATTTTGAAAAAAAATAAAAATTAATGGAACCTTAAAAAAAATGCTTTTTACAACAAGGGATGCCTTCTCCACTGCTCTAAAACTCACTGGAATTAGTTTCATTTTACAATCAATAATTACTGTAATTCCTGTGATAACGGCTTTCCCCAATCTTCTCAAAAGGCCTCTTGCAGCATTCCCTGGCAAAGAAACCTCGTGGCACATTTATCTCTTTCTTTTAGCGTTACAAGGAGGTTTGTTACTTATTTTTGGCTTTTTCTCACTCTTGCAAAGTGGCAAAATTGCCAAAATAATATTGCCGAATGAACAATTTCCATCTCTCATAAAATTAAATCAAATGGAAAGTCGATCCATATTTTCTCTTTCTCTGCGGACAGCGGGGCTGGTTTTATTATTTCAAGAGATCACTCTTTTTTTAAGAGGATTACCGCCCTTTATCCTTACATCCCAATGGTCAACTGTAAGGGTTTTCTTTCATCCTGATCCAATTGCTTTGATAAGTCAGGCAATTTCTATACTCGTAGCCTTTGGGTTAATCATCAAACCTCAACCACTGGTAAATCTAATTTTTCGTAAATAAAAATGGAACATTAAAAAAACAAAAGTTAAAAATTGAATTGGCCCCTCGAAGTAATAAAAGAAGAATGCCCCAAAAATACGTCGATCCACTCTCTGCCCTTTTGCACAGAGAGTTAAAAGAACATATCTTAAATGGTTCCTCTTTAAGGCTTGAACAAGATTAATTTGAAGAAATCCGGCACCTGCAAACATCCTCCTAATCCAAGAACGCCTGTGACAATTAAAAATCCGTGAAAGTACTGAACTTTATTATTTAAAAAAACATAATAATGTAATAAAATACATATCTGTCCGATAAAAATTTAGAGAAAATCGAGCTGGATTAGATTAGGCTTGAGTTCCCAGCGAGCTTTGTAAATGCCAGCAACCTCAGAAGCCGCTAACCTGAAGTTATTGGTCAAAAAGTGGTAAACCCTATCTTCCTCTTCATCATGGAAGGTCACTAATCGTAAAGGTTCGAGGTATTTCTCTTGAGCGCGAAGACCCAATAATTCAATCGTGTCATCTGCTCTAACCCCTTTGACTTTCACGCTTTTCTGCTGTCCGACAACAGCATAAGAAATGTTGTCTTTCATTCGGGTGACAAAAAAGATCTCCTTGATCTGTAGATCCTACAGCCATACAAAATCCTCATACCCTCTGTCAACCGCCAAAATGCTGTCTGGTGAAAGAGGTAAATTTAAATGCTCTGCCACTTTGATGTCATGGGGTTTCCCTTCCGTCATGACCACAAAAGAGGGAAGCTCTCCACGGTGGTTTAGGAGGCAGTGCAGTTTGATGGCTCCTTTCCGTTTTCTATATTTCGCCCAAGGAAATAACGACAAGCACATTTCGATTAAGGTAGAATCCAGGGAGTAAAGAGGGTTTTTAAATCGGAAGCGGTGTTTTGGAGTCAGGGCTCTGCACTGCGATAAGAGTTTGTAAAAAAGGATCTCGTAGATGCAGTAATCCCGCTTTTAATTGGCATCCGCTAAAGTGGACCGAGCAATACTGGCAACCCCTAAATGTGCCCACTGCTACCCTTCACGATCTTATGTATGTTTGGCTTTAAGCTACTCGTGGTAATCGAACCTTCATTCTCTGCCTCGGAATACACTGGGGCAGTGTAAAAAGGCTTAAAATACTCAGCGTTTAAAGAAAAGTGCCATGCAGAGGGCTGTTAAAAGGCTGATCACCCACCAGAACACGCGATCTGTTTTCTGATCCAGCTT
>JAJYZB010000001.1 GCA_021800275.1 bacterium | reverse complement strand
CGGATCAGAATAATGAGACACTGCTTTCGATTCAAGGGGAAGGATCTGGAATCTCAAGCAGTGTGAATGGGGAAGCAGTAGGGGCAGAAGAGCCGACAGATGAGAACATGCAGACCTGGATTTCTGAGGCAGAAGCGGATAATCCAGACACAACGGTGGCTTTTACGAGCAGTCCTGTGTTAGCCTGTGCCACCACTGCCAGCAGTTCTTCGACCACGACTGCTGCAAGCAGTGATGCTCCGTTGATTTGTAATGGAACAGATAATCTGGTGCTGTTTGCTGTTGATCCGAGTGTCATGGCAGCCACAGATGATGTCACCAGTGTCCAGGTGGGCAGTGGATTAAAAGTGGATGTTTCGGCTTCACCAAGAGCTATTTATCCTTCTGGAGTGAATTTAACTCCAATCACTTCTCTGATTACGATTACAGCTGCCAATGCTGATGGAACTCCTGTCAACTCTTCACAATCTTTGAAATTCACAGTCTCTGTTCCACTTAATTTGCATACTCAAGACAGCCTAATTACTCTGGGAGGACATGCCCATTTAGGAAATCGCCCGTTAGGCTTTTTGTATGATGAAACCAATAGTTACCAGATTGCAACTGCACCGTTGACAAATGATGGGGAAATGAAAGGGGACAGTCAAGGGATTTATACTTTTGAAGACAAGACAGATTCCGATGAAAATTTAAAGTTAAAATTTACGGCTTCTCAATTTGGGGGAGTGATTCTGATTAAAGCAGATCCAATTGGACAGCCTTTGGCTTCTGGAAGTCAGAATCAAGAAGGAATTGATGTGAGGGTCCCTGGGCTTTTGCTTTTTTCTCAGATTGTTCAATCTTTTAATGATACCCTGCAGGAATCTGGTCAGCCTCCTCTTCCTTTAAATCTTTTTAAAGAAATTGGAGGAACAAAAGTCCATCCTGGCCCTTGGGTTTCTTTTGCTACCAGCAATCACTGTGATGGACTGATTTTTCACAGTTCGTTCCCTGGATATCCGGGAGTGGATACAAACCATTACGGCAGCTTTTTCTTTGTCACAAAGATGCTGGAGATCATGAATCAATTCCATCAAAAATTTCCGAAGGAGAAATTTTTGATAAATGACACAGCGCTTCCCTTAGGTGGACTGTTTGATGTTGGGCCAACGGGGAAGTGTTACCTTCCCAATGGAGAGCCCTGCAGATACTGGCATTCTCCCCATTTGGATCATAGGCTTGGGAAAGCTGTGGACATTGATCTCCTTAACCATGGGTTAACCTGTGAGCCTGGAAGTGATGAGGCGGACAGGTTGTATAATCTTATAACCCATGACGCTCACTTTAATATCTTCGTGGAAGGGGATCACTGGCATGTTCAAGTCGTTCCGAATGAATTGTGAGGTGAGATAAATGATGAAGAACTCTTTCCTATTTTCTCTACTTTTTTACCTGTTAGCATTAGGGTTTGCTGGCGCTCAAATTTGCCAACAGGATGCAAACAGGATCGATGTTGTCATAATTCCGCATGCTGCATTTCAGAAAAAAAACAGCATATTTTTCATATTCTTATGGAATTAATAGCAAACCTGACAGCATTCAAAATGTATGGAATTTTACATTAGAATTTTTGGACAAAAATGCTAAGCCATACAGGGTATCAGCCCCATCTATTTGGAATTATAGTTTCACTGCCACCGGCATATTTGAAGGTGGTCCGACAAAAATGGCTCCCGCCAATGCTGTAGGATTTGCTGCAGTTAATTCTAGAAATTTTCTTTTACCCGGTGATTCTATTAAAGGTTTAACTTTTTTATCAAAGGGTCTTCCAGGCATTGTTCGCAGTTGGACGCAGGGATATGTACCGCTTCCACCTTCTGTTCCAGATGTAAATCCTGCTTTAACAGCAAAATGCCCAGATCAAGGATATTCTCCTCAAATGAACGTTATTCTCAAAGTTCCAGGTCCTGACATTTTACCTCAAAAGTTAACTCCACTGCAGCTTTTAACTCGTTTAATCAACTTAAAAGAACAAGCATACAAGCTCGGCTGGATTACCAATGCTGGGGTGGCTAACTCCCTGGATGCGAAGTTAAAAGAAGCAGAGAAAAAATTGAAAGAAGGGCAGACTCAAGTGGCCATCAATCTCCTGAAATCATTTATCCTGGATTTGGAAGCACAGCATCTAGGACAGACAGGACAGGGGCAGGGTGCAAACACAGGAAATGCGCAGATCAGCGGCAAACATGTGACTGACAATGCTTACTACCTCCTTAAACCCAATGCTGAGTTTATCCTGTACAAACTAGGGGTCACCAGTTTCCCTTAACTGACTGGTTCTCACTGAATTATCCGCTGCCCTCCCTTCCAATATTTTTCAATTTTATTGGTCTAGCAAAGGGTCCTGGAATTTTGGTGAGTTTTCGAATGGCTTTATAGACACGCATGATCGATTTAAGGTAGAGAGAATTAGATCCAAGGAAAATCCTTTCTCTCTTGAGAAGACTTCTGTCATGCAGCGTCTAAGAATGACTTCAACTTTTACTGCTGTCCTTATTTTTTTAATTTTCCGATCTGCGGCCGCTTCAAATTATGGGAATATACAGCAGGTATTTTTCCAATTGTTTAACAACGCGTAGATGGGGGAAAAGTTCAGCGTCTGGAATAAAACGCATCAAGCCAGATGCAGTGATCATAAAGATGTGATTTATTTTCACTCCTCTTTGTGGGAGTTCAGGTGTCAGATGAGGAGCAGGTATTGGGAAGCGAGTTATTTTTTTACCCCGATCCTATTAGACAAGCAGTAACTCTTCAAAAGGTAAAAATTAATCAGATTGAAGTTTATCCTTATAAAAACAATCTTTTGAAAAGTTTAATGAGTAAATTTGCTCTCCTGCTGGGAAAGCCAAAATTGATGAAAAGCAGACACAGAAGACTCTGGGATTCTGACATTAGAAATTCATTTGCGGCTTATCTTTGGAATAAGCCTAGAAGGTATTCTTTACTGTGGGACTGTTATGTGAATTCCGGCGGTAAAATGGAGGGAAAAATAAACTTTAAGATGGAGACCTACCCACAGATTTTCCTGGATAAGGCGCAGAAGAAAGAAAATCTTTCCCAAACCTATTCTCTTTACAAACTGAAAGAAAATAAGCTTGCCTGCAAAGCTTGTTTACAAGCAGGTTTCCACCACTGCAGAAGAGCAGTGATGAAGATAGAAAAGGCAAAAATGAAAAAAGCAGGCGCGCCTAAAGTTTTTTAAAAAATTTTTGATTTAGAACTTGGGGATGCGCTTAAAAAGCTTCATGTTGTGAATCGAAATTCGAAGCAGTACCCTTATCTTTTGTTCTGGATCAGTTGGTTGACTAAAGGTGAGTTCTGTCCTCTTCCTTCAAATTTAACATGGACTAGAGAAAATGGGGTCATTCTGGACGGGGACCATTATGCCGGAAATGTTTATAGGGCTAACCTCCTTGAGGAACTGGCTCTGCATGATCAAAATTCGTATTGGGGAAAACTGGCATTGGTTGAGATGATCCGCCGCGGCTGGAATGAAAGGAGTACCTGCAGAGGGTATTCTGTTTCCAAATTTCTCACCGTCATTCTTATCGGAAAAAAATTTTTACAAGAGCATCCCCATTCAGAGTTTTCTCTTCGTATTGTGCTGGACCTTGCCAGGGCTTATGAGACCTGGTGGGATCTCCCGAGGGAGAAGTTTTTTTCTGGTGAAAGAGGGGTAAATGTTAATTTTCTACGGAGTCGGTACAAAAAGGATTCTAATGCTGCGCGAAAAGAAGCGATTTATTATTACACTTTATATCTCCAAAAGCAGAATCCATTAAGCCTGCCTGAAAAAATTTATATTCAAGAAATTCTTCTGCTTTTGAAGAAAAAACTGGACACAGAGGAGACTTTTTTCTTTTATCCTGAGCCATGCGAATAATAAGACTGAAGTTGTTTCTGCTTTTATTCCTGAGCCATTATTTCTTAGGGTTTACGGCTCCAAAACCTTTGTTTAAACTGTTTTTTAAGACCAGCAGGAAAGTAGTCTCTACCCAGCATTTTGGAATGGAATGTTTTTCTTCGGGTGCAGTAACGGTTTTTTTTATGCAGTGGATCATAAAACAGGAAAAGAAATTTGGAAGTTTAGAACTGCGGATACTCTTTATCTTGTTCCCCATGGGATTGACAGTAGAGAATTGAGAATGGTCTCACTAAAAGCTGAAAGAATCCTGCTGAATTATTCTCTGCCATTCTGATGCAGGATTACTTCCCGACCGATCGTGTATGACAAATCCGTCTATTTTGGGACAAATCATGGACTTGCTGTGGTGAAGGAGTAGAGCATAGTACTAAAGAAAAGCGTGGCAGAGGAAAACTAAACCATGCCCTTTGCTCGACGAAAACTAGAAGAACACAATCTTTTTAATGATCATGATTATTTTCTGCTGTCTAATGATGGAAAACGAATGTGAGCAAATACACGTGATTTTTTCAATTCCATGAAAATTGCTTTTTTGCCTCTGGATGATCGCCCATCTTCAGTAGATTATATTGAATATTTAGGTAGAATTTCTGGGATAGAAATCGAAATTTTGAAGAGTTTAGCCCTGGTGGAGACATCTTTTTCTCACGTGGATGCAGCGGTTTTAGCTTTGGATCGTTGGATTTACGGCGGTTTGGTGGAGTCTCGAATCTTTGAACAGTCTTTTGAGGCAGCCTTTGAGAAATTGGATCAACTGAAGATTATTCTTGATGCCCATCCAATTCCAGTTTATGCCTATTCTATTTTAATGAGGCAGGCGCCATCAGCTTTTTCGGAAGAAGAAGCTCTTTTGGCTGACAAAATCAAAGAAGCTTCTATTGAGCGTTCCCGCCGTTTTAAATGGGAGAACGAAGTGGTTGATCTAAACAGCTCTCCTGTTGAGAAATTCTCAGAGGTGATCAGTACAGCGCCTGAAGACTTGTGGAATCAATACTTGTCTGCAAGAAAGAGAAATCATGCTGTTAATCAAAGGGCGATCACATTAGTTGCAGAAAACAGGAATGTATTTTTGGCGATTCCATTGGATGATTTAACAGAAGAAGGATTAAATCAGAAAGAGAAAAAAATTCTTGAAGACCGAATTCTTCACGAGAAACTTCAGGACCGAACCCAGATTTTCCCTGGAACCGATGAAACAGGGCTTCTGCTATTAGTTAGAGCGGTTCTTGAAAAAGAACGAATTATTCCAAGAGTTTTCCCAGTTTATGATAGTTCTGATCCAGACCAGTTTAGACTTAAATACGAAGACTGTAAGCTGACTGAACTGGTGAGTCTTCAGTTAAAAGCTATAGGGGCGATTCTAGAAAATGAATCTAAAAATGCCGATTTTTTTCTTTTTGTTCATGTGCCTCAGGAAAACCAAATAGATGTTCCTTTGAATCCTGCTCTGAAGTACAGTGATGAATGGATTCACCAGTTAAAATTTCATCTTGCGGAAGGTATTCCCTGCGCTCTGGCTGATTTGAGATATGCGAATGGTTCTGATAAATTGTTCATGCGATATTTATCTCAAGAGATTGATTTTTCAAAGCTTCTCTCTTTTTCAGCATGGAACACTTCTGCTAATGCTTTAGGCATCGTGCTTTCTCATGCGATCCTGAGATGGTTTTTTCTAAGGCGTACCAGTGTAAAAAGTTTATTTGAAAATGAAAGAGGGGGAGAGTTAATAGGAGATTCTGAAGAAGCTCACCTCGAGTTTATGTATTTGAGACTTCTGGAAGACTGGCTTTATCAAGCTGAAATTCGTCCCGAACTCACCTTTAAATTGAGAAGCGAAAAACGTTCTACAATGAATCTTCCTCTTGATCTTAAATTGAGGTGTGAAAATGATGTGGCTCAAAAACTGAGAGATTTATCTGAACAGTATTTGAAAGATTTCTCATGTAAAATGAGTGTTGAAAAAGTGGCTTTTCCATGGAATCGTTTGTTTGATATCCGAATTGAACTTAGAAAAAGGACTTTTTAAATATTCGTGAAATAAATTATTCAGAGATGTTTTGGGGTGAATATAGGTTAGGGAGAAACCTAAAGTTTTTTGCTATTTTGACGTTCCTTTTTTCTTGCTTTTTTTCTGCTCATGCCAGCTCGTTAAAGAGTCAACTGACTTCCATAGTAGAAAACCCTGCCCTGCGAGGAGTAAAAATTGGGATTGATGTTCAACTTTTAGGAACGCATAAAACTCTTTTTTTATATCATGCTGATGAACCCTTAGCCCCTGCGTCAAATCTAAAAATATTGACCACAAGTGCTGCTCTAGTAAGATTAGGACCTAATTATCGTTTTGTGACTCGGGTTTTAGGGGGAAAAATTAGAAATGGGATTTTGCAGAGTAATTTAATTCTTAGAGGAGGAGGGGATCCGACCTGGAATTCTCACTTTTTCCCATCGGCATTGGTTCCATTAAAACGCATGGCGAAACAGCTGAGAAGCCAAGGGATCAGAGAAGTGGATGGGGATTTATTAGTAGATGATTCTCTTTTCAGCCATCAGTTCACAGGGATCGGATGGAAGTATCGCTATCGTTGGAAAAGTTATGCTGAAGAAATTTCCGCCCTTTCATTGAACAATAATCGTGTTCAGGTGACGGTCCTTCCAGAGAGCTATGGAGGGGCTCCAACTCGAGTTGTCCTATGGCCGCCCTGCCATTGTCTTCATGTGTTAAACCATGCCTGGACTTCGGACTATGGAACCACACTATCCATCAATAGACATAAAATTGGGAATAGGCTTTTTGTTTATGGACATATTTATCGTTACAGTAATGGGATTACGTTTCCTTTTAATGTTCAGGATCCTCCTTTATTTGTCGGAGCGGTTTTTAAAAACGTTTTAAGAAAATATGGGATTCGTATTGTTGGGAGAGTTAAAGAAGCTTCACCTGTGGAAATTCAAGGTGAAAAGAGGCTGAGGGTTCTCGCGAGGTTTTATTCCCTGAGATTAATTGTTATTATTCGACATTTGCTGAAATGGAGCGTTAATTTTTTGGCGGAACATATTTTCCGGGTGATTGGCGCTGCGGCTTATGGAAAAGGCACGATACAATCGGGAGCAGCAGCTGTCATCAAATTTTTGAATGATTATGGAATTCCCCACAATGGGCTGGTCATGGATGATGGTTCAGGATTGTCTAGTTTAGATCGGGTTTCTCCGCATACTCTGGTTGAAGTCATGCAGAAAATGGCTTTTTCCCCTGTTGGTTCTCTTTTTAGAAGCGCCTTGAATCATGGGAATGAAGGGACATTAGAAGGGCGCTTAAAAGGTGTTAACGTCCAGGCAAAAGATGGGGCAATTCGACAGGTCAGCTCTTTGACCGGGTATGTGGTTACATCTTATGGACAAACCGTTGTTTTTTCGATCATTTTTAATCACTTTCATATGTCTGAATACAATGCTGATGGATATGTGGATCGGATAGTCAGAACGATTGCTAAAGTGGATTATCCTCTGTGAAAGTTTATCCCTCGGTTTAAATAGAGGAGTTATTTTCTGCAAATAGAAACAACATAGAAAATTAAAAAAAGCGCGTTTTAACTTTGCGCTTCAATTTTTGGATTTTCGAAGGAGGAATCAAATGAAAAAAAGTTTAGGATTCATTCTATTAAGTTTAGCCATACTTGCTTCATGCGCAAAACATAAAGCTCAAATGGCGCCGCCCCCTGCTGCTCCCCCTGTTGTCAAGCCTATTGTAAAAATCCCAATGGCTCCCTCTGCTACTCTGATTGCAGCAGGAAACAAACTGTATCACAGCCCCTTGTTTCAATGTTCGGAATGCCATGGCATTAAAGGTCAGGGCACTAAGAAAGCCCCGGCATTAGCTGGCTTAGCTGCGAAGTTGACCTGGAAGCAGCTGCTGAAAAAAGCTCCTCCAATGTGCGCTATGCATATTAAAAAGAAGAGTGATTTTAAAGCCATTGCCGCTTATCTGGCAAGTGTTTCCACAGTGAAAAAAGTGGAAGTTAAAAAAGCGGTTACAACCTCAAAGAAGTCATAGAAAAGTTTAGAATTTTTCAACTAAACCTTAAGTGCCTCGCTGTCCCTTGCAGCGGGGTACTTTGTTTAGTGTGATATTTCTCTTTCCTGAAGGCTTGTAGGTTCAACCTGAAGAGTGGAGTGGTGGATTCCAAATTGGTCTTTTAAACAGGAAGAAATTTTGTCCAAAACAGCAGATGAATCATAAGGATTGAATCCTGTTTTTAAGACTATGTGGGCAGTTAGTGACTCTATACCAGAGGCAATTGTCCATACATGCAGATCATGAACCGCTTCGACCCCTGGAATATCCAGTATCCCTTTTTCAACAAGAGTGCAGTCAATATGGGCAGGCGCGGCTTCTAGAAGAATATTGACGGATTGGGAGAGCAGCTGCCATGTTCTAAATAAAATAATAATCCCAATCACAGCCCCAAAGATAGGATCTGCATTATACCACTTTGTGAATGTCATGATGATTCCTGAGAGAATCACAGCTGCCAGTCCAAGAAGATCGGTTAAAACATCCAGATAGATCGCTTTCACGTTCAAGTTCGTATCTCGATTTTTCCATAAAATGCTTGTGTTGGTTCCTTTGATGAGCATTCCTAGAAGTGCCACTAGAATTAAGGGTATTCCTGAAATTGGAGGGGGGTTATGCAGACGGGAGTAAGCATTTATGAAAATAAAGATGGCTGTAACGACAAGGAGTGTGATATTGATCAATGCAGTTAAAATTTCGACTCTGTAGTATCCAAAGGTTTTTTCCTTTGTAGGAGGCTTTTGGCTGATCCAGATCGCAAGAAGTGATAAAGCAATTGCAGCCAGATCAGTAAAGGCATGAGCAGCATCTGATAATAGGGTTAAACTATTGGTGATGAATCCAACGCTCAGTTCAACAAGAAAAAAAATAAGGGTTAAAAAGAAAACAACAAAAAGATTCCGACGATTTTTAGAGATGACAGCTTGAAAATTTTCTGTAAATCCTTGCTGCGACATCGCGGATTTTCAGTTGGAGCGGGAGATGGGATTCGAACCCACGACAACCTGCTTGGGAAGCAGGGACTCTACCACTGAGCTACTCCCGCACACCTTTTTATTCTTGATACGTCGGGAAATCTGGGGGAGGATTTTTTGCCAGTCTTGCATCATAGTATTTCAGAAGATCATATCCGTCCTTGGATATTCCACTCTTTTCACTAAAAGTTCCCATAATTGCTGGATATTCTCCTATGTAATTTCCCCACCAGATTAATTCTCCCTGTCTTGGCAGATCTCTGCTCTTGCTTGGTAGGACAAAAAGCATTTTGGACATGATGGTAGCGTACAAAAATAGAAGACTTGGCGCTTTATAGGTAATGAAAACTCGAGGAGAGATAAGGGCTAATGTGTCGTTTCCTTGAGGCTGGCTCCCAGAGGGAGTATCCCAGTATTTTAAATTACCTGATAGATAGATATTCTTTTCTGTGGCAATAGTCCATCTCCCCCTTGTTTTTCCACTGAGTCCTCCATGGTTTTTAGAGCCGATCCCTCCTTCAATGTAAATAATGCCATTGGGGATTCCATGATATATTTTAATTTTTTTTGAGGGATATTTTAAAAAGGTCTCTTTTTTTTTGAAGGAAATCTGGACCATAGCTTTTTGGCCATTTTTGCTACTTAGAAAGAGTCGAAATGTGTGGGATGATGGCGCTTTGAGGGTTAAACTTTTTAAGCTTTTTGTAATGACGATTCCGCCAGAGAGTTTTCCGGTTTTTGAATGGGGAAGTAGAACAAGAGACTTATGAGCTGAACGAGTGAAGGTTCCAAAAGCAGCTTTTCGAATCTCTCTTTCAGGATGAGAAGGGTATGAGATAGGTTTAACTCCAAGTTTTAAAGAACTCTGAAAGATCATTTTAAATTTTTTTCTGCTCACTACTCCGAGTTTGTTAAAAGGTCCGTATCCCTTGTAATAGAGGACAGTTGAATCTGCGCTCATCACCGGACCTCTGAAAAAGGGTTGGGGATAATACGAAAAATAGTGAGGAGGAAGGTAAATTTTGAGCTGGCTGTCAATGAAAAATGGACCCTGATAAACAGAGTCTGGATCTGCCCAGATTTGTCCTTTGATATGCATCGGAAGCTGGAATTTATCAATAAAATATGCAAACCTGGCAAAAGACTGCCTAGGGGCAGAATGGGGCGATAAAACCCGAGAAAAGTCCTTTTGGTTCCTTTTTCTGGAGGAAGCGAACGAACTTGGCGGAAACAATAAGGAAAGAAAGATTAAAAGAACAGCGAATTTCTTATACATAATAATGAAATGTTCTGAGAAAACCTTATGAATCCTGTTTTTATTGGCCGTTATAAGATTCTGGAAGAAGTAGGCAGAGGTGGCATGGGGATCGTCTATAAGGCTGAAGATCCGAGCCTTGAGAGAATGGTCGCCATTAAAATTCTTCCTCCCAAGCTTCTTAAAAACAAAGAAGCTCTTCGGAGATTTTTAAGAGAAGCTAAAGTGGCGGCAAAGTTAGAGCATCCTCATATTCTCCCTATTTATGATATTGGTGAAGATGGAGAGATTTATTATATGGTCATGGAGTATTTGGAAGGGGAAACTCTGAGAGAGTGGCTTGAATCTAGACAGGAGATTTCTTTGGAAGGATCTTTGAATTTGTTCAAACAGGCAGCAGAGGCTCTGCATTATGCGCATCAAAAAAGAGTCGTTCATCGGGACGTCAAACCTGAAAACATCATGGTCCTGCGCGATGGAACAGTAAAAGTGATGGATTTTGGAATTGCGGTCATGGAGGACAGACACTCTGTTACTCAGCCAGGAGCTGTTATGGGAACCATTGCTTATCTCTCTCCTGAACAGGCTGAAGGGAAACAAGCAGATTTGCGTTCAGATATTTATTCTCTCGGTATTGTTCTTTTTGAACTTTTGACAGGTTCCCTTCCATTTGATGCTAGAACCCCTTCAGAGATGCTCTCTCATCATCTTTCCACCCTTCCTCCTCTTCCTTCGAAATTAAATTCTTTTGTGCCCGAGGTTTTGGATCAGGTTGTTTTGAAAACACTGGCTAAAAACCCTGCAGATAGATATCAAACTGTTGGGGATCTGTTGCAGGATTTAGAAAAAGGCTCATCGTCACTTCGTTCAAACGCAGGATTTTTAGGACCTGCTGTTCAAGAATCTTCAACTTCTGAAACTAAAGCCCCTCCTCCTGGGTTCGTAGATAAAACAGCAGTTTTGGAGGAACTAAAAAATCTGCTCTCAAAGGATAAGGATAAACAGGAGGGATTTTCTCGAGATTCTTTTATAAAGTTTAATCCTGTTGTTGATCGTTTGCAAAAGCAGCAGGATCTATTGTCTTCTCAAACAACATCATCAGTGGAGTCAGGGGATGAAGTTGTTTCTGAAAAGGGAAAAGAAATAGCTCAAGTTCCCTGTCCCAGGTGTGGAACATTAGGGGATTCTTTTCAGAAGTATTGTTTAGAATGCGGCTCTCTCCTTGCTTCTGCATTTATCTCTGATTTTTCTGATGACATCAATCAGGGAATTGCTCTTTATCAACAGGGAGCTTATGAGCAGGCTCTTCATGTTTTTCAAAAATTTTTAAAGAACCATTCAGCAGCTGCTGAGGTGCATTACTATTCCGGGCTCTGTTTTTTGAATTTACAGCACTACACTGAAGCGAAGTCTGAGCTGCTTAAAGCTTTAAAAATTGAACCTGACAATGGCCATGCCTGGGAGAGCCTGGGTGATATTGAACAAAAGTTGAATCATGATTTAGATGCGCTGGATGCTTATAAAAAAGCTGCTCCTTTGATCGCCCGGATCAGCGTCTGGCAGAAGTTGGAGAAACTTCAAGAGAAAGAGGGAGATTTTGAATCAGCCTCTCAATCACTGGAGCAAGCTCTTGAATTAGATCCTAAAAATGTCAGCATGCTTCGCAGTCTGGCTCGAGTATTGATTCGCCTTTCTCGTCTGGAAGAAGCGAATATGGTTCTTAAAAAGGTTTTAGATTTGAATCCAAACGATTCTGAAGCTCTGACCCTTTTAGGAGAAATTTATGAAAGAACAAATCGTTTTTCTCAAGCCATCAAACTGTATGAAAAAGCGTTCGAAATAGATCCTGAAAACACGTCTGCTCTCAGCCGCCTTGGAGATCTTAATTTTAAACAGGATAAAAGGGATGAAGCTATTGTCCATTTAAAGAAAGCGGTGAAAGTAAATCCTGAAAATCCAGGCATTCATTCTAAATTAGCCGAAGTGTATCTGCAGGAAAATCAGGAAGATTTGGCGTTTGATCATCTCGTAAAAGCGGCAAGCTTAAACCCCAATGATCCTGTTGTTTTGAAAGATTTGGGAAAGCTCTATTTGAAACAGAACAGCCTTGATCAAGCTTTTTTACAGTTTAAGCGGGCTGTTTCTTTGAATCCTTCTGATGCTGAAGCCCATGCCAGTTTGGCGCAGATTCATTTTTGGAGAGAAGAATCAGGACTTGCGGTTCAGGAATATAAAACTGCTCTGCAGTATGATCCATATAATCCTGAGATTCATGAATCTCTCGGATTAGTTTATTATATGCAGGAAAATTTAGACAACGCAATTGAAGAAATGCTGCGAGCTGTTTCATATGATCCGAATAACACTGATTATCGCAAAGCTCTCGGGGTTATGTATGAAACAAGAGGCAAGCTAGATCTGGCTAGAAAAGAATATCAAAAAGTGGTTGAGCTTAAACCTGGAGATGCGCTTGCACAGGGACTTTTGGGAAGAGTTTATGCCGAACAAAACCTGCTAAATTTAGCTATTTATCAGTACCAGAAATCTCTTGAGTTAGAGCCTAGAACCCAGCTTGTCCATAATTTGCTTGGCAAAGCTTTCTTGAAACTGGGCAAATTAGATGAAGCGATTTTATCTTTTCAGAAAGCGATAGACTCAGCTTCACAGCCTATCAGTGGGAGAGCAAAACAGATTGTTGGAAAAAATTATTATTATTTAGGTAAAACTTATATGGAAAAAGCTCTTTTAAAAGAGGCTGAGACTGCTCTTGAAAAAGCATCTCAGTATTATCCTTCTTATGCTGATATCTTTCATCTTTTAGGTAAAATAAAGGCGGAACAGGGATTGAAAGCAGAAGCAAAACGACACATGGAACGCGCTGCTCGCCTGGCAAAACGAGAGGAAACGGAAATATTTGCGGATTTTGCTGAAATTTTATTAGAATCTGGAGATCAAGGAGGAGCCATTCAAGCCATTCTCAATGCCATTCATTCGGCGCCGCAGCAGGCAAAATACCATGCTTTTTTAGGGGATCTTTTTTTTACTAAAGGAGAATTGGAATCTGCGCTTTCGTCTTATGAGACAGCTTTAAAATTAGCGAAACAGAAAAAAGACGTTTATCACTGGAAATTGGCAAATGTGTTGATGCACAGAAAAGAGTATAATGAGGCTGCAGGTCATTATAAAGCAGCCAGGGATTTGACTCCTGGAAATTGGCATTATAGTTGGGATTTAGCAAAAGCTTACGAAATGCTGGGAAAGAGACAAGATGCCCTGGAACAGCTTGAGAGGTTGAAGCAGAGTCAGTCTGATCCTGAAACCCTGAATTTAATTGATCAAGAAATAAAGCGGCTTCAACTTTAAATGCCTTTATTTGCTGAAATTCTGCTTCCCTTAGGAAATATGGAAACCAATTTAATTTTTACTTATCAAGTTCCTTTGGAATTAGAGAATAAAATTTCGATTGGAGATCCTGTCATCGTTCCTTTTCGAAATGGGGAGGCAGCAGGGTATGTACTCGGTTTCTGTCCGGATCCGGGAATTCAAACAAAGTCTATTTTAAAAAAAAATTCAGGATGGGTTTCTCTTTCAAAAGAGGTGATGAACCTGTCTGAGTGGATTGCAAAACACTATCTTTCCTCCCGTTGGAGCGCTTTAAAAGGTTTTGTTTTCCCTCTGGATGGCAAGGTCTTGTCAGAGCAAGAAAATCATCCTCAAGTAGAATCTCTGTCAGACAGCAAACACGCTCTTTCTGACAATGCTGTTTGCTTGACTTCTGAACAGGCTGCAGCCGTTAATCAAGTTTGTGATGCCCTTGGGAAAGTTTCTTTTCAAGGATTTCTTCTTCATGGAGTAACAGGCAGTGGAAAAACGGAGGTTTATTTAAGGTGTGTCGAAAAAGTCGTTTCTTCTGGCAGGCAGGCAGTTGTTTTAGTTCCTGAGATTCCTCTTTCTTTTCAAGTTTCTCAAAAGTTTCAAGAAAAGTTTGGAAGCCTGGTAGCTGTTCTTCACTCGAAAATGACGCAGAAAGAGCTGCGTATTGAAAAAAATTTAATTTTTTTAGGTGAAAAAAAAATCGTGATCGGGCCACGAATGGCATTGTTCGCACCCGTAAAAAATCTAGGGTTGATTGTAATGGATGAAGAACATGACAGCTCGTATAAACAGGATCAGAATCCACGTTATCAAACGTTTAAAATTGCTCAGAAGTTAGCAGAACAGGAGAATGCTGTTCTGCTGCTTGGGAGCGCTACCCCTTCTCTTGAGGCATATTATTTAACCCAGACGGAGAATTTTTCTCTTTTAACTCTTTCTTCTCGATACATGGATAGGCCTCTTCCCGAAATTCAGGTCGTTGACATGCGGGAGAAAAATATTAAGCAGAGGTTTCCCTTTACCTTGAGATTGTTAGACGAGATGGAACAAACTTTGGCAGCAGGGAATCAAGTGATTCTTTTTTTAAATCGCCGCGGTTTTTCTCCGTTTGTTTTGTGCATGGACTGCGGATACACTTTCCAGTGTCCATACTGCAGCATCAGTCTGACTTTCCATATTGAGAATGCCCTATTAACCTGTCACTACTGCAGTTATCGGATTAGATCTCCTCATTCCTGTCCGAAGTGTGAGAGTTACAGCTTAACTTACCGTGGATTTGGAACTCAAAGGCTGGAAGAAGAAATTAAAAAATATTTTCCTCGTGTCAAAGTGTTAAGGTTAGATCGGGACACAGCTTCTAAAAAAGGGGAAATTCAAAGAATCATCTCCTCTTTTTCGAAAAAAGAAGTTCAAATTTTAATTGGAACGCAGTTGGTGGCAAAAGGATTCAATTTTCCTGATGTCAGCCTTGTTGGGATTCTTTATGCGGATCAGATGTTTCATTTTCCTGATTTTCGCGCAGGGGAAAAAACGTTTCAGCTATTGACACAAGTGGCTGGAAGAGCAGGGAGAGGGGAGGCAAAAGGAAAAGTCATTCTTCAGACATTTGATCCAGAACATCCGGTTATTGAAGCTGTACGTAAACAAGATTATCTTTCTTTTTATCGGGAAGAATTGGAAACTCGCAGAAGATCCGGATATCCGCCTTTTGTCCACATCGCACACTTTCTTTTAGAAGGGGAGCAAGAAGATAAAGTCGGGAAACAGAGTGAAGCATTAAAAAATTTCTTATCGGATGAATTTGCTGGTGATTTTGTTTTTTTAGGTCCTTCACCTGCTCCGATTTCAAAAATAAAAAAACGGTTTCGCTGGCATTTTTTAGTTAAATCTCACCGTTTTGAAGATTTGCTTCCGATTGGGGAAAAAGCGTACTCCTGGCATGCAGACCAAAAGGAGAGGAAAATTCGCTTAATTGTGGATGTGGATCCAGTTCATTTATTGTAAAAATCTAATGGGGTTGACCATTGAGGGAGGAGCCATGGCTCTTGCTCGACCTGTATGGAAAAAACTTTATATTACGCCACCTCCTTCTCATGCCATTCAAGTACAAATTACAACTCAGCAGTGGGACTGGCTTGTGCGCTACCCTGGTCCTGATCCCTATAGTTCACCGCTGGGCTTATGATTACAGTCAAGGTGAATGTGTGCCTCAGACTGTTCCAGAAGATGGGGAAAAAATTTCTGTTTGAGCAGTTTTAGTTCTGCTGTTCTCTAGAGGCTGAGAATTTCAGATGGTTTATAATGGCAGTTTCTCATCAACCTGATTTGTCAGTACAGAAAAAAGGATTTTTTGATTTAAAAAGAATAAACATATAGATTATGCCTATTGTAAAAGCGATTTATCTGGGTTTTAATCCTGAGTTGGTCAGAAGGAATGGAGTTTATCATGACCTTTCTCAAGTTCTGGCAAAACTCTCGAGCTCGTTCGAAGAGGTTCACCGTTTAATCACAGTGAGCATAAAATGGAAGCCGAAAGGAAAGTTTTTAGTTCAAAATGCTCGTTCTGTTTTTTTGGTGGGGAACGATTTCACTCCCCAAAAAGATCCTTCTCCTCCTTTTTTTGAAGGACAGCCTGAATTAGCGGAGATGCTGGTGAAATCAGGGGAAGCTGCTGGATTATGGATAGAAGGAACTGAAGTTGGAGGGATTACAGTTTCAGAATGGGAGCTTTTTAAACTGCTTGCTCCAGAACATCGCAAAGTTCTTCCTATTTCTTTGTCTCAGATGTCTCCTGAAGCTCACAGAAAGTGGGGAATCGCGGTAAAAAAAGGGGGACAAAAATGGAGTGAGCCCATGGGAATTCTTGTGACTGGTTCTTTAAGTTACCGTCCCGATTTATTGAATCTGAATCCGTCTTTATCTAACCAGACTGATGGGCTGCCTGAACAGTCGAAGAATGCTCTGTCAGATGCGAAGAAATTTGATGAAGAAGTGATTCGCATTTTTACCAGTGGTTCATTCAACCAGATGGATGAAATGAATCGTGATCTTTTTAAAGCAGCTCAACCTGAAGGAGGATTGGCTTCCCATTATTTCCTATGGGGTGTTTTAGGGGATAAAGCCAAAGGCAAACTGGAATATTATTCCACGCCTTCAACCGGGACGGGCTGCGCTGTTTTCAGTTTTTCTATTTAAGCTTGACTGATCTGCTCAAGATAATCAATAAAAGGTTTAAAGCATTGCCTACAGGACTTTGTTAATTCTTGATAATGACTGCTCCCCAGAATGATTGGGGCATCGATTGTTTCTGTATAACGCATATTTTGAAGTTTAAATAGTTTCTCTACGATTTTTTTGGGTGGGTTCTCATGGTTTTGGTCCTCAACAGGCAGGCGCCACTCAATTTTAAGAGAGGTTACTCCTAATCTTTTTTCGAGTGATTCTTTGGATGCCAGAATAAGAGATTCTAACTCGTATTTGAAACAGAATACCTTGAATCGCTCTCTGATTTTCTCATCATAATGAATCCCTGCAGTCTTCAGTTTATTGGAAAAAACTTTGCAAATGCCTTGTTCTAGTTCTGTTACGGTTTCATGATTAAATCCTTTATTTTTGGGATATAAATCAGGTAGAGCGATGACAATTGCTGAGCTGTTGTTTCTGAGAATGTTTACGGCTTTGTGTGGAATCTTGAGTAATACTGATTTCTTTTTATCTCCTTCAGGAGAGTCGTGAAAACGAATGTAAACGTTTTCTTTTTGTTTGCGCTCGATTAACGGTTTGAGGAGGTTCTCCATAGCATATTTATCTGAAGCGCCTTCAACATAAATATGAACTACTATCATTCTGAGAAATTTTCCAGTTCATCATTTTTGTGCATGATCTCTATCTCTTCAGAGCCAAATTCTTTTAGATTTTCTTTGAGTATTGCAGAGTTAGCAGGCTTAACGAACTTCGTTTCACCATTTTCTTTTACTAACACTGCTAAATTCTCCAGATCGAATTGGATCAAAAAATAGGAGGCATGAGTGGCAAGAAATATTTGAGTCCGCTCACTTGCTTTTTTGAATAAACCTGCGAGAAAAGGAAGTGTTCTAGGATGCACTCCTTGATCAGGTTCATCTATACAGATAAGCGTCGGGATTTTAGGATTCACACAAAGGGCTGTCCAGCATATAAGGTGAAGAGTTCCGTTTGATAAATCGGCGAGACTGAGGTCCTCTCCGCCTTCTTCCTGCCAGAAAGCAATGACGTGTCCTGGAGCGCCTCGAGCTTTCACCATGAGTTTTTTGAAACCTGGTATAACTTGACGCAGATACTGCTGTAGTTCATCAAAAATAGGAGGGTGTTCAGTCATAAGGTAATGCAGCACTGAACTCAGGTTTCCCGCGTCTTCTCTCAGGATTGGTTCTTGCTCTGTCGGCACAGCCTGGCGAATTTTATAATTATCAATATTAAACGAGTTGTAAAACTTCCATTCAAGGATGAATTCCCTTAAATCATACAAGGTTTTTAACGCAGGGTTGGTCATAAGGCTGAGGGCAAGTTGATTAGTGCGTTTCAATATGATTTCTTGGGATTTAAATTTTTTCAATAAGGGATCAAAAATTTTACCACTGCCATTTCTCACATCCATCAATATGAGAGGTTTGCTGTATTGTTGTCCAAGTGGTTTTGCTGTTTGAACAGTCTCATAAATCACTCGGGTTTGACCGACTGGTCCTATTAGTTCTCCCTGGTACTGTATAGCCGTTTTCTCGCCCTCCATATTCATCTCCAGGTTCCAGAAGAATTTATCCGGACCTGGTTTATGAAAAATTTGTTGCCCGATTGAACCTGCAATAATTTCGGCAGGGATTTCTTCGGTTTTTACACCATCTCTGATAAATTTAAGGAATTCGAAAAAGCTGGATTTTCCTGTTCCATTTGCTCCAACGAATACTTCGAGTAAATCGAGCTCTGCAGTAAAATCTTTAAAAGGGCGGTAACCCTGGATTTTAACAAACCTAAGCTTGTGAACCTCTGGCTCATGGTGCGATTTTTCTTGCGCTAATATTTTATCTGCGGGCATGAGGAAAGAATTTCCTCTCACTATTCCGTACTTCCTGCCCTATTATCTGTTATCTGTAGAGTGTGGTGTTTCAAGTATGTGGGTATCAGGCTGCCGCCGAATTTGCAGAAGTTTTTTCGGGATTGGAAGCCTGGGCTGCATTGACAGTGGACTGCCAAACATCTGTGATCGGCTGGGCTTGAGCTGCATTCCCAAGAGCTGAGAGTCCGTACATTGCTTCAATAGTCCGCAGGACGTTGTAGTGGTTGATGGTTTCGCTGTACTGTCCTGGTTTGACCATTTGCCCCACGAAAATGGTAGGGATATGATTAGCCGGTGTAAAATCATCTTCGTCAAAAGTAACAATGAGAAGAGAATTGTGGGTTTTTGCCCATTGGGCGTATTGGCTGATATTATCTTTCAGCCAGGTATCTCCCTGCTGCACTGTTCCATTGTGCATATCATCATTGAGATTAGGGATTACAAATGAGACTGTTGGGAGTTTGCTGAAATCTGTTGGGAACGCAGTAAAAGGCTGGCTTTCTTTAGAAAGAGATGGCCAGTTCACCCAGGGACAGTGTTTTCTCACATAAAGACCACTTTGGCAGCCTGTAAATCCAGGCTGCGGCATGGATTCTCCATAACCTTCAAATGTGTATCCATGGTTCATTAATTGTTCTGCGAGATTTGGAGTGGAATAAGGGGCTCCTGGAGGGGGGCAGTTATCCGTTGTGGCTCCATGGGTTGATCCAGAAAATAAGGCAAGATAATTCGGGGTAGAGGGGTGCATTACACCGTGGGAATCTGTGAAAAGTGCTCCTTCTTTAGCCAGAGAGTTGATATAAGGAGCATCTTGGGCATTTCCTACAATTTGGTGGTATAAATCAGGTTGTACAGGTTTATCCCCTATGATCTGACCTTCTCCATGATTTTCTTCAATAACAATGACAATATGATCTGGTACTGGGAGAGATCCTGCTGCCGTTTGCGGCGCTTGTTTAGCGGTGGAAACTGTTCCTGTAATTTTTCCAGTACTGGCTGCTTGTATATTCATTGATAATATCCCCTCTCTTTTTTGATTATTGGATTGGCTTCATGACAATCCTTATCTGTTTTCAGTATAGTGTTTTTTTTTCTGAAGTTCAATCTGTTTTCTTTTAACGAAATGTGAACTTTCCATCTGAGATTGAAGGCAAGAATAAGGAAGCAAATCTTAAAACAGAAGTTTATAGATAGTGGTTCTGGTGGAGGACTACTGTCAAATTTTCAAGAATGTGATTCTCAAAGTAAATTTTGAACGGGCAGTGGATAAAAATGATTTCGGACTCAGAAATTTTTAAGGCAAAAATTTTAATGATTGATGACCAGAGGGAAAATCTGGATCTCCTGGATGGAATTCTGAGAGTTCACGGGTATTCTAACCTCCTCTTTACCTCTGAACCTTTAGAAGCTTTAGGGTTTTACAAAAAACATTCACCGGATTTGATTCTGTTAGACTTGAATATGCCTGGATTGGATGGGTATCAAATCATGGCTCAGTTGAAAATTATCGAAAATTATGCTCATCCTCCGATTCTTGTTTTAACAGGGGATTCTACTATAGAAACCAGGAAAAGGGCTCTTCAGGAAGGGGCAAAAGATTTTTTAAACAAGCCCTTTGATCAAATCGAGCTGCTTTCTCGGATTCGGAATATGCTGGAATACTGGCTTTTATACAAGCAGGTGCTGGATCAAAATAAAATTTTAGAGGAAAAGGTTCAAGAGCGGACTGCTGAAATTCAAGAAACCCAGTTAGAGACGATCCAGAGATTAAGTTTAGTGGCTGAATATCGAGATGACGACACAGGAATGCATATCAAAAGGATGAGTCAGTATGCTGCGATTTTAGGAAAAACCAGCGGCATGAAAGAGGAAGAAGTAAAACTTTTATTTTATGCGGCTCAAATGCATGATATTGGAAAGATTAAAGTTCCGGATCAGGTGCTGCTGAAGCCAGGAAAATTGACCCCTGAAGAATGGGAAATTGTGAAGTCTCATACTGTTTTAGGGGCTAGAATTTTGTCGGGCAGCAGATCGAAACTGCTGCAGTTAGCTGAACTGATTGCTCTTACCCATCATGAAAAATGGGATGGAACAGGTTATCCTTCAGGTTTAAAAGGAGAAGATATTCCTTTTGTCAGTCGAATATGCTCGATTGCAGATGTTTTCGATGCCTTAACCTCGAAACGCCCTTATAAAGAGCCCTGGCCTGTGGAAAAAGCCCTGGCTGAAATTAAACAATTAAAAGGGGTTAATTTTGATCCTGAGTTAACTGAGTTGTTTTTAAACAGCATGGATCAAGTGCTGACAGCTAGAAAACAATATAAAAATTGAGTTTTTTTTTCGCAGCATGGGAAAAAGGATCGTAAGAGTTTTTACCAGACTTGAATTTTGACACCATGATAGAAAAAGTGAAGGATTTGCCTGTAATTTTTCCCCAGTTCTGCCATCCCTTTTGCTCCCCACTGACATAACCCGAGTCCATGCCCCCATCCTCTGCCGTAAAAGGTTATGTCATCAGGGTTAGGAACTCTGGTCGGAATCAAAATCGTTTTTGTCCCCTGAGAAACCTCGATCGTTTTTTTCTCCTGTTTCTTTTCAGGCATAAGTTTGGTTCCCACAAAAAGAAAAGCTAAATTTCTATACCCTCCTGAAAGCCAGCCCCCTGCTGTAATGAGAACAAGGGGGTTTTGTTTTGTCACTTCAGCTTCAGTAATTTCCCCTTTCCCATTAAGCATAAAGACTTGACTTTCTCCAGGTGTTTTGTGATGAGGCGTTTTATCTTCAGAGTTTACCGGTTTGCTGTGAGCGGCTTTATTCTCTGCTATCTGCATGCTTTTAATGCGATTCACAGGAATCGAAACATAACTATTGGCTAAAATATACTTCGATTCTTTTTTGGGGGGAAGATTTTCTACTTTAGGGATATACGCGATTTTGCTGTGCATATGGAGCGAGAAAAACGTGGAGCGGATTTGATTGGTTCCCATAATTTTTCTGAATTGATACCCTGGCAGGTGAATATTTCGGCGTTCAGTTTCAAGAACAACTTCTACCACATGCTTTGTTTTAGGATCTTTGATAATCTTCAGTCCGTGGAGCCTGGTTCCAAAGATTCCCGATAATTCTCGGAGGGTATAGACTTTTTCCCAGCGGCGGTGAGGAGCTCCTTGATCAAAATCACAGGGAACACTCTGCAAATAAGGGATGTTCTTATGGAAAATGTCGGCTCCAGATTCTGTTCGGCCCCCACAGTCAGAGGAATAGTAAGCCATAATTAATTGGTTGTTGTAAGTCAGAACCTCACCTCGTGTTCGTTGCACGGCTTGAATAGTTTTTGGAGTAACACTTTCAAGACCGTTATAAGCTTGAGCGAGATAAGTTGATACCAGATCATAGAGTGAGTTCTGGTGCGCTTTGATTTCTCGCAGGGCATAAGTTCGGGCTGCAACTGCTTGAGCTTCTAGAGCCTGAATCGGCCATTTTGAAGGCATTTCTGAGCCAATCACACTTTCCAGATATTTCTGCAAGGAAATGATATTAATAGCATCCAGGGAACCATTGGTTAATACGACTTGGAGAGAACCTTGATAATATCCCCCTCTAAGGTAAAAAGAGGAATTAGGGGCAATCAAAATGTCGCGATTGAAAACTTTTTTCCCGTTGATAAAGATTCTGTCATAAAGAGCCTGGATATAAGCGGTTCTTCCCGAGAAAACTTTTCTCCCGCTGGCATAAACTCTTAATCCCTTCCAGCAGGACACCTGAATTCGATCTGCGTTCAGCGCCAGCGCAACCCGAATCCGAGTTGGATCTGCTGAAACAGTAAGATTTGTAAGAAAAAATAAAATGAAAAAAAGCAGCGTGAACAATGGATAAGGCATAAAGAATTTATTAGAAGAGTTTGGATAAGTTTTTTGGCGCTGCAGAGTGACCATCCTGGGGTTATCCTTATTTATTCAACCCAATCAACTGTTGATGGGTAACAGAAAGACAGCGATTCATAACCACCATGATTCCCGACTCCTCAGCTTTTTTTGCGGCTTGCTCGTGAATGATTCCTAGCTGCATCCAGATGCAGAGAGGTTTTAATTGGATCGCTTGATCCACAATAGGGGGGACATCTTGAGAACGCCGAAAAATATCCACGATATCAATCGAAATTTCTTTCGGAATACTCAGGAGATCAGGGTAAGCTTTTTCATTAAAGAGTGTTTTCACCCGTGGATTCACGGGGATAATACGGTAGCCTGCAGAGAAAAGATAGGATGTTACATGATAGCTCGGACGATCTGGCTTATCTGACAGACCAACAACAGCAATGGTCCGAGCTTTTTTTAAAAGTTCTGCGATTTTCTCTGATATCAATTCCCTATATCTCTCTCTGAATCTTTAAATTGTCTAAACAGGTTGAATTTTCCTTCGCCAGGGCAGAGGTGTCATTCCTAAGTGATTATGTTCAGGGCAAATGACCACGGGAAAATGTCCTTCCTTCCTGTGATTATGAGGAAGCAAAACTCCATCATCAAGGTGTGGGTGGCTGAGCGCCTTGGCAGGATAAAAACAAAATTAGCCACAGCGATTCCGCTATTCACCGCGTAATATTATCAAAGGTCGGTGGGTTTATTTAGTAAAAGCAAACTCTAGCAATTTTCCTGCGCAATAGGCGCAGAAAGGAGGGTTTTTAGTTTTCCAGAATTCGAATGTAATGAACTGGCTGGTCGTGATTGGATTTTTTTTGTTTGCCGCGATTAACCTGCTTCTGGTGTCTTTTGGAGCTGCAAGACTGGCTGGGGTTTACACGAAGAGAATTGCTACAGCCACTACTCTTTTTAATACCTATGTTTTTTTCTCCCGAATAGCCAATATGCTTCTCCTCCCTGAAATTGGAAGATTAGCAGATATTGCAAGAAGAACAAGAAACATTCATCTTCTGGAAGTGCAGTACAGGATTATTTTAAGCGCTTCAACCCTTGGCTGTATTTTTGCTTTTCTTCTCATTCCTACGTTTGTTGAGGTTTTTAGAAAAGGAATTCTGGTTTTTGAAAGGGAGAATTCTGTCCCTAAGATTTTTTTTGGGCTTTTAAAACCAAGAAAAGGGAGCTATCAGAAGTTTTATAACATTTTTATGGTTAGTTTGGCTTTAGGATTCGGAATTTCTTTTTTCTCGTTTCATCGTTTTGCTGGCCATTTAAATTTTGTTAGAGGTTTAGAATTTTTTGGGTTTGGAATTTGTGTGTCAATTCTTTTTTATGTTCTTTTTACATTCTTATCCTGGCTTTTTCATCCTGATATTTTTAGACCCCCTGGTTTTATGCAAGTAACCTTGAAAAGTCTATCCAGGCTTCCGAAAGATTTTTTGATTTTGAATATTTTTGTGCAAGCTTTTTTATCTATTGGAGTTCTTGCAGCGTATTATGCTGGCGCTGTTGAAAGCGCAAGAGCTTTGACTGCAGTGGGGCTTTCAGGGATTATTACTGGAGTTTCAACGATTTTGTTTACAATTTTTGTGGATCCTAAGGCGGCTTTAATTACCGATCAGGCAATTCATGGAATAAAAACAGAGGAGGACGTAAAAGCAGTTATTGTGTTTTTAAACCTGGGTTCAATTGTTGGGACATTGGTTGCTCAACTGCTATTTCAGCCAGCTGCATGGCTTATCATGAAAGCTGCATTACATGTTTGACTCCTCAGCGATCGGGGTATTTAAGCTCAAATAACTCGACTTTTTAGAGGATCTGGCGGGCCAGGCAGGATTTGAACCCACGGCATTCGGTTTTGGAGACCGACGTTCTACCACTGAACTACTGGCCCTTGTTCCAATACCATCACCAAAGTATTACGCTTTATATAAGTGTTCTTTTATTTTTTAGCAGGATCCTTGCTGCCAGAATAAATTTGCTCTATTCTGTGTTCTGATGTTCAATTTTTAAGAGCTGATCTCCGAGTTCATGCGCCATGTTTTTACAAGCCCTTTTAAATAAATCTTTTATGGTTTTTCTTTTATAATAACGGTTCTTGTTTCCTGAAGTTCCGAACATTCCCGAAGAGGCGGTTCGAGTAAAAGTAGTTATGATATTTCCTGTCTTGACATCCATCACTTGGATTACTGCCGTTATGACTGTTCCAGCAGTAACAAAGAAGAAGTACTGGTGATGCACAATTTGTGCTTTTTTAATTCTTCCTAAAACGACTTCATTAGCCCCGAGTTTTCGGGCAATCCATTGGGCAAAAGCGCCATTTAATGGATCTGCAGGTAAGCCGCCAATGGCGCCGGTGATGCTGTGAGGACCAATCACTTTTATTTTTCCGAGGTCAAACAGATAATCAGCAATATCGCGTGAGGTTTGCATTCCTAAGCCATTGTCTGTAGAGTCTTTAAAAGGCATAATGGCAAGGGCTGGCGCTGTGTTTTTAGGGATTGTTCGTTTGGGCTTCATAGGAACTACCATCCCAGACATCGGGTATTTTTCAGTTGGAGGGGAAATAATAGGTTTAGAAGGTTCAGCTTGTTTTGTAGATGGAGGATTCGAGGATTTGATAAATGGCTGCACCACTTTTTCGGAGCGGCTGGATTCTGGTTTTGAAGATTGAGGCTGAGCAGGAGGATTCTGTTCAATTAGGGGCTGCTTTTGGTGAATGGGATGATACTGCACTGTATAGTGAATGGGCTGAGGGAGGGCGCTTGCTTTTACAGGAATATCCAGGAGAGCTGTTTTGCCTGGAAAAATGTAAAATGCGATTTTTTGATGGACGCCCTGCACAAGAGCGAAATACTGTCCTGGTTCCAGTTTTAGAATAAATGAGCCAAAGCTGTCTGACTGAACGGCAAATTTGGAACGATTGTTTTCTATCACGATTTGAATGCCGCCTATTCCTTCTTTTGATTGAGCATCAAAAATTTTTCCTCTTAGAATACCGAAATCATTGGAAGAGTAGGCTGTGGAAGTCATCGACAAAAAAAACAGAGTCAAGAGAAAGAATAAGCTTGCTTTTTTCATGACTTCTGCCGACCTATAAGATTTGTCTTTCATCTTTTAACATTTTCCCCTTTTCATTCTTTATTCTTTTTATTTTACCCAGATTTTTAAATATCTGACAGAACACAGATGCAGTTATTTTTAAGGATTTAATAATTTGATGTATTTTTTTCTGCCCGCTTTGAGAATCATCCCATCCATAAGCTGAATGTTTCCCTCTTTTAAAGTTGTTACATCTATTTCATTCTCTTTTTGCACAATGAGCTGCACTCCACCCTGAGAGATGAGACGTCTTGCCTCACGATTGCTCGCTGCCAGGTTGTGCTCTACAAGCAGCAGGTCTAACGGCCATTTTCCGAGGTTGTTAGGGCTGACATAATGTTTTGCCTGAAAGTAGGCTTCTGGAATACTGTCAGGCAGCATTTTGTCTCGATAAATGCGGTTGAAGTTTTCTTCAGCTTTTGTTCCCGCGTTTTCACCATGATAAAAATTTACGATAGTTTTAGCAAGCTCAGCTTTCCATTCTCTGAAATCTACTGGTTTTTCAGGGGACAAGATAAGGGATCCTTCTTTTTCTATTTTTTTCGTTTTAGAGGCAAGCCCATTTTTCAACTCCTGCAGTTTATGCTTTGGGAGCTCGGTTAAAAGCTCATAATATTTAGGCATCAATTCATCAGGAATACTCATGATTTTTCCGAACATCTCCTCAGGAGGCTCTGAAATTCCAATGTAGTTTCCAAGAGATTTGCTCATTTTTTGAACTCCATCAGTTCCTTCCAGGATAGGAAGAAATACAGCCACTTGAGGGTTCTCCATTCCGAAAAATCGCTGCAGTTCTCGTCCGACTAAAATATTGAATTTTTGTTCTGTGGCTCCAAGCTCCACATCTGCTTTAATGGCCGCAGAGTCATATCCTTGCATTAATGGGTAGAAAAACTCATGCAGGCCAATTGGAACCCCGTTTTCGTATCGTTTTTTAAAATCTTCTCTCTCCAGCATTTGAGCGACTGTAAAATGCTGTGTCACAGCCAGTATTTTTTGGAATGTTAAAGGGGAAAGCCATTCAGAATTGTATCTCAATTCAAAATGTTCAGGATCGTTTGTATTTAAAATTTTGCCCAGTTGTTTTAAGTAAGTCTGGATATTCATTTCAATTTCTTCTTGAGTTAAGATTTTTCTGGTTTCGGATCTGCCTGTTGGATCTCCGATTTGGGCAGTGAAATCGCCAATGATTAAGATGACTTTATGTCCTAGATCTTGAAATTGTCTCAGTTTCTTTAACGTGACTGAATGTCCTAAATGGAGATCAGGGGCTGTAGGGTCAATACCCAGCTTAATGCGAAGGGGCTCTTGTTTTTTAATGCTTTCTTCAATTTTTCGGACCAGTTCTTTCTCGAAAATGATTTCAACTGTGCCGCGTTTTAAAATTTCTAGCTGCGCTTCTGGATCTTTTGCAGGAATCATGGCTCAAAATTCAAATTTTAGAAAAGAGATTCCTGCTCGAAGTCTTTTATCATAAGAAGAAAAAAGCTAGAAATGATCTCTTTTTTAATCGGGCTGTTTAAAAAGTGAAGGATGCTGACAGTGTTTTCAAGAAACTTATCTTCTGGTAAGTTTTGAGGTGGTCCCTAAGGAGGAATGAAATGTTTAAGAGATTGATGCGAGTCATCCGTTCTTGGTTTGGATGGGCTATTGGGAAAGCTGAAGATCCAGAGTTGATTTTAAATCAGTGGATTGAAGATCAGAGGGCGCAAATAGGAAAAATGCAGAATGATGCTGTGGGTGTAGTGGCTTATGAAAAAGAACTTCAACATGGTGTAGAAACATCGCAAAACAAGCTGGTTGAACTGGATAATCAGGTTAGAACTGCAGTTCAGGCAGGAAGAGATGATCTGGCCGCTTCGTTAATTGCTCAAAAAAATTCCGAACAGACAAATTTGACCAGCTTGAAAGCCCAATTAGAGAAAGCTCGACAGCAGTCAACTTTAGTGAAACAGCAGCTTCAGCAGGCGCAGCTGAATTTTCAGCAGAAATCGAATGAAAGAATGCAGTTAATCGCTGAAAATCGCAGAGCAAAAATGCAGGAACGAGTGGCTCAGACCATGCAGAGTTTTTCAGCGTCCGGCGATTCAGACACTCTGGATAGAATGAAAGAGAAAATCAGAGAACGGTCTTCACGGGCAGAAGCCATGATAGATTTGGGAACCTCCAGCGCTCAGGGACAGCTTGCTACTCTTGAACAGTCCAGTTCTAATGTTGAAGTTCAAGCTCAGCTTTTAGAATATAAAAAACAGATGGGACTGCTTCCCCCAACCCCTGCCATTGACCAGACTGGCTCTCAGCCCCAAAAAACCATGGAGCCAATGAAAATTGAAGAAAAACCTCCTGGGGCATAGTTTTTTTTCTCACGCTCCCTCATGAATGAAAAGCCTTCCTGGTTAAGTCTTGTAGGGAAAGCTTTTCTAGAACCGCTGAATTACGGAGGTTTAGCAGTGGCTGTTCTTTTGTCAGGATTAGTAGGACACCTGGCTCCTCTTTTGTTTGCTTTCAGCGCAGAAGCAGTTTATCTTGGAATAGCTCCAGGGCTGCCTTTTATAAAGAAGCAGGCTGCGCAGGAGTTAGGCCAGGTAAAGGAACAGAAATATAATTTAAAACTGCAGGAACTGAGCAAAAATCTTAAGCCCGATAGTTTAATGAGATGTCAAAATTTAGATAAAATCAGGATACAAATTCAGAAATCCGGTTCTTTGGATTCATCCGAAAAGGTTAATGAAGTTTTTTTGTCTTATTTAAAATTTTTAGCCTTAAAGGATCAATACCATGAATATGCTCCTGACCCCGAAATTCAAAAAGTACAGAAAGAAATTCAAGACCTTTTAAATGAAGAAAAAAAGACAGAGCAAATTGACGAAAAACAGGGCATCCAAAAGAATGTCGAAATTTTAAAAAAACGCCAGGAACATTTGCTGAATATTCAAGCTCTAGCTAAAAAGATGGAGATAAAACTATCAGAGATTGAGAATACGCTGCAGTTAGTTCTGGATCAAACTCTTGAAACAAAAGCTGGCATGGATGTTTCAAAAAGCTTGAATACTCTTCTGGCAGAAGTGGAAGCCACAGAAGAGATCACGCGAGGCACTGGAGGAATCTTGTCGAATTTAAATTCATAAAGAATTTTGCAAAGAAGTTAGATTTTTCAAAAACGAGATAATGCGTAATTTTAGAAGTTAAAAATAGATTTGTTTAATAAATATTGTTCATGGGTATAAAAAGGTAGCTTTAGCTTCTATAAGAAAGGAGGTGAAAAGATGAAGAAACTACTAGGATATCTCTTTGTTATCTTCTTTGTTCTTAACTCATTTGGGTTTGCCGCTGTGGTTATGCCTAAAAAGTTCAGCCGCTCAGCAAAAGTGATGAGTCCAGCGAATCGCTGGTATTACACAGAAGTCCGAGATCTCTCTACTGCAGTCAAGATGCATAAACTGACCTGGAAACAGGCGCATCAAGAACTGCTTTCAGGCATTAAAAAAGCTGAAATGCAGGGTAAGCTTACTAAGACTCAGGGAATGGCTCTGACTCATAGAGCAGTGGCAGCTGGAGATCCTCATGAAGGGGTCTGGATGAAAAAGAGTTATACCAAAGCTGTGCCAATGAGTCGCAAAAAGGGAATGACGATGCTGAAGAAAGCAGTCCCGATGAATCGAGAGCTTCACACCGTTAGCCCCGCTAACCGCTGGTATTATCAGCAGGTGCATCAACTGTGGCAGGAAGTGAGAAACCACAAACTGAGTTCAGTCAGAGCTCATCAAGAATTGTTCTCTAGAATTCAGCAGGCTGAAAAAAAAGGAAAACTTTCCAAAGGACAGGCTGAGGTTTTAACTGAAAGAGCCAAGCATTTAAGATAAAGTTAATTTAATTTGCTGCAGTCAGAAGCCAGAAAATTTCCTGGCTTCTTTTTTTTCGAGACGCGAACGTCTCTTTAATCATCATCTCGCAGGAAGATGACATTCATAGGAATGTCAATTCCTGATGGGATAGATGCCTGCTGTCATCCTGGCTTTAATCTAACCCTTAATAGAGGTAAATCATAGGTTTAATGAGAAAAACAATTCAGAATGAATTTACCAGTGCAGTCTCCAACTCTTCCCTTTTGGGCTCAGAAACTCAGGGAGCAGTATCTGGCAGGTATTGCCAGTCAGTTTCTGCTGCATTCTAATATTAATGATCTGGTTCCCTATCAGCAGGAATATCTTCCCCTTCGGAAGTTTTTAGGGTTTTTGCTGGGAAAAAAGGATATTTTGATTTTTTACAATCGCTCAGAGGGATTGACTTTTGCTCAGCCGGACATGAAAGATAAATTCATAAGGGCTTTAAACATTGCGTTGGGCCCCTTAAATCCCTATCAAAATTCTCTTCCACATGAGCCTTCTAAAGTTTTTCCGCTGCTTGAGGTTGTGTTTTCGATTCATTCCTGTGGAATTGTGATTGATTATGTGGAAACCATTGTTCCTTCAGGGGAAGTTTCTTATATGTCGGGAGAAGATCGAAATAATTTAGTCACTCTCAGGCGCTGGGCTTCAAGCCCTCAGCTTTTGAATGCGGACAGCGTTGTCATCCTGGTGACAGAGAATATGAGTGATGTGCATCCATCCCTTCGGAATGTTACCAGTAAAATGAATATTTTGGAAATTCCTTTCCCTGGAGAGGCGGAAAGATTGGATTATATTACCTGGAGAATGAAAAAAGGCTCATTTAGTTTGGAGGAAATTAGCCCAGAACTTTTAGCTGCTCTAACAGCAGGATTGAATAGAGTTCATCTTGAGGATATTTTTAGTCAAGCAGCTTATCTGGGCGGAAAAATCACTTATGATCTGGTAAGGGAAAGCAAAAAAGCGATTATCGAAAATGAATGTTCGAATCTGGTCGAGTTTGTAGAGCCTCAGCATGGATTTGAAATCGTGGGAGGATGCGAAGCAATAAAAAAGATTTTACTGAAGACTGCCAGAGCAGTTAGACAAGGGAGAACTCGTTGGGTCCCGATGGGAATTTTGTTTGATGGGCCTCCAGGAACAGGAAAAACTTTTTTAGGAGAAGCTTTTACTAAAGAATGCGGTTTAAATTGCTTGAAACTGAAAAATTTTAGAGAAAAATGGGTTGGTTCTACAGAATCCAATTTGGAAAAAATTTTAAATATTATTAAAGCATTAGCTCCTGTTATTGTGATCGTGGATGAAATTGACCAATCTCTTGGGAAAAGAGGTGGAGAAGGGGATTCAGGCACTTCCAATCGGATTTTTGCTATGCTTATATCCTTTATGGGGGATACCACTCATCGAGGAAAAATTATTTTCATCGGAATGTGTAATCGCCCTGATTTGCTGGATGAAGCCTTCAAAAGGCCAGGAAGATTTGACTTAAAAATTCCATTTTTTTATCCTGACACAAAAGAAGAAGTTTTTTCCCTGTTAAAAGCTTTGATTCATAAAAATGGGATATCTTTATCAGGCGATTTTCTGGAGAAGTTTTCTAAAAAATTGATAGGATATTCTGGGGCTGAAATTGAGGCTATTTTGCTGCAGTCAGCTCGCTATGCTGATGATGAAGACCGCTCTTCTATTGAAGAGAAAGATCTAGAAAAAGGGATAGGGCAGTTTATTTTAAATCGGGATCCAATGGTCAAGTTTATGGAGTTAATCAGTGTCAAAGAATGTTCTTTCCGAGACCTTCTCCCAACCCGTTATCAGACTCTTTCCCCTGAACAGATAGAAGAGCAGATACAGAACCTGGGATTTTAAAGTCGTGATTCCTACAATTGACGAGTTTCTATCAGAAATCAAAAAGGAACATGCATCAGAAGATGCTCTTGTTATTCGAAAGGCTTACGAATATGCGTTTAGAGCGCATGAGGGGCAAAAGCGAATGTCAGGCGAGCCTTTTATTATCCATCCAATTGAAACGGCAAAAATCGTGTCAGATTTAGAGTTAGATACTCCTACTGTTTGCGCTGCTCTTCTTCATGACGTGGTAGAAGATTGTAATATTCCGATTCGCGAAATTGAAAAAGAGTTTGGCTCTGAGGTGGCGTTGATTGTAGATGGAGTGACTAAATTAACTTCCATTACGATTCGACAAGAAGATAGTAAACCTGAATCCAGACTTGCTAAAGAAGAAGAACATTTTGAAAATTTAAGGCGCATTTTTGTTGCAATGGCAAAAGACATTCGGGTCATTCTGGTAAAACTGGCGGACCGTCTGCACAATTTAAGGACATTGTGTAATTTATCTCCTGAAAGACAAAGGTTCATTGCTAAAGAAACTCTGGAAATTTTTACCCCTCTGGCGCACAGACTTGGCATCTGGCAGATAAAAGCTGAATTAGAAGATCTGGCTTTCAGTTATCTGGAATCAGAACACTACCAGGAACTCATAAAACAGGTTTCTCAGAGAAGAGCGGAAAGGGAAAAAGACATTCAGACCGTTGTTAAAACTCTAAACAAGCGGTTGGAACAGTCAGGCATTGAAGCCCATATTGAAGGAAGACCGAAACATTTATACAGCATCTGGCAGAAAATGGTCAGAAAAGGGAAAAGTTTTGGGGATATTCATGATTTAACAGCGGTAAGAGTTCTAGTGAATAATGTGGAGGACTGTTATGCTGTTTTAGGAATTGTGCATGGACTCTGGCTTCCCATTCATGATCGAATAAAAGATTATATTGCCAAGCCCAAAAGCAATCAATATCAGTCTTTGCATACAACGGTTTATGGACCTGGAGGCGAACCCCTTGAAATTCAAATTCGAACGTGGGAAATGCATCGAGTAGCAGAATATGGGGTTGCTGCTCACTGGCAGTATAAACAGGTGCAAAAAGATAAAAATGTGGAGAAAATGACGGTTCCCTGGACTAAGTATTTGAAGGAATGGCAGGAAGAAGTTAAGAGCGCTAGAGAGTATGTAAAAGCTTTTAAAATAGATTTTCTTGAAACTCAAGTTTTCGTTTTCACTCCTAAAGGGGATGTGTTCGATCTACCTTCAGGTTCGACTCCTATTGATTTCGCTTATAGGATCCACACCGGTGTTGGCAATCAGTGCATTGGAGCAAAAGTTAATGGAAGAATGGTCCCTATAGACTATCATTTGCAGAATGGGGATATCATTGAGATAATCACCAGTAAAACTTCACCTGGTCCAAACTGGGATTGGCTCAAAATTTGTAAAACTTCAAGCGCCAAACATAAAATTCGGATCTGGTTAAAAAAAGAGAAAAGAGAAGAAAATATACTCCGAGGAAAAGATGTTTTAGAGAAGTTTCTAACTAAGTCTCGACAGGAAGATTTATTTCCTGGCAAAACTAAAGAGGGCTTTGTGCAGCAGCTGGCAGAGACCTCTAATTTTACGAAAGTGGAGGATTTCTTAGAAGCTCTGGGATACGGGGAAATCAACCTCCCATCCCTTGCGTCAAAAATTAAGGAATATTCGGGTTTAGCAGAGAAGCCTGTCCCATCGCGCAAGGGAAAATTGAAGGGTTCTGGCTCAAATCAGGCAGTTTTGATTAAGGGCTTAGACAACTTGCTGGTTCGATTCTCAAAATGCTGCAATCCTCTTCCCGGAGATCGAATATTGGGCTATGTCACAATTGGAAAAGGAGTAAGCGTTCATCAGGAAACCTGTCCCAACATGAAAGTTTTGCAGAAAGATGCTCCAGAAAGGGTGTTAGAAGCTGCCTGGAATCCTGAATTTACCGGTGGAGTTTACGAGTCTGAAATAGTTATTGAAGCCTGGGATAAACCAGGTCTATTAGGTGAAGTAATGGATAAAATTTATGCTGAAAATATTGTCGCTAAAACATGTCAGGCATCAGCTAAACAGGAACAGGCAAACATCAGATTGATTCTCGAAATTCAAAACGTTCACAAATTGCAGCAGTTAATAAAAATACTATCCCAGATTAAGGAAGTTGTTCAAATTCGAAGAGTAACCCATATTGAAAAAATAGGAGTTTGATATGCCGAAATACGCAAAGTGGGTTCTTTTTATCATGGCTTTTTCTCTTTTGTTCATTGCCATAAATATTCAAGTTGGCTGGCTCTTTGTTTTAGATTTCATGCTGCTGAGTTTTCTTTTTACGGCCTGGGTTTTCCCTAGAATCGCTCTTCTGGGCAGAATCAACATGGAAGTTTACGCTCAGCCTGTTTTTGAAGGGGAAATTTTAGATGTTTTAATTCGGGCAGAAAATTTCTCCAGGGTTAATAAATATTTTTTATCTATTGAGGAAAAAGTTTTAGGGATATCGCTTTTTCTGCCCTTTCTTCCCAGGAAAAATGTTGTGGAAATGACCTATAAAACAAAAGCAGGGGTGAGAGGAGTTTACTCTTTAAGAGATTTTGTGTTGAAAAGCATTGGGCCTGGCGGATTTTTTGAATTTAAAAGAAAAATTGCATGCAAGGGAAGAATTATTATTTATCCTTCTTCAAAGTCATTTACTCTTCCAACTCAAACTTCTTCTCCTGTTCCTTTGATTTCTGAAAAAGGGGTTGTTTCCGGCAGAGGGGATGGGGAAGAGTTTGCAGGTATTCGAGAATATTTGCCAGGAGACTCTTTGAGAAGTGTTCACTGGTCCTCTTCAGCGAAAACAGGAAAGCTGATGATTAGAGAAATGATGAAGGTTCATCCTTTTCTTTATACTCTGTACTTGGATCAAGACCAAAGGTGGGCTGGATCATCTTTTGAAACCAGTGTGAAACACGCATCGTATGCAGTTCAAGAAATTTTTAAATTAGGGCACTGGGTTCGGATTTTTCAGAAAGGAACGGCGGAACTGAAAAGTCTGCAGGGGAACCTCGAAATCCTGGCGGAGATTCAACCTGACAGTTCTCTTTCTTTAAGCGAGCAGGTGAAAAAAGATCTTTCTTTTTTACATATATGCAAGGATTTACTTTTTTTTACGGGCATTCCAAATGAGTTTTTATCTGAGTCATGGAAGTTTGTGAACTGGCTTTTAGAAGAGGGAGCAAGAATTACTTTTGTATTTTCAGAAGGAAAGAAAAATGAAGCCTCAACCCGTTTGTCTTCCTGGTTAGGAGAAAAAGGAGTTTACACCGTTTTTGGTGATTGATAATGAAGAGGTCTCCAGAAAATTCAGTTCTGCTTAGGATTGTCGTTGTTCTGGTGGTTCTGGTTTCTCTGACAGCCTTGCTACGAGAAGAGTACTGGCCTTTAAGATTAACCTTTGAAGCTTATTCAGGAGTGCTGGTAGGCTCATGGATAAGTTGGGTTTTTCGGTATAAAAAGACTATCTTGTTAAGGATAATTTTAGGTGTCATTATGTTGTGGATAGGATTCCATGGAATTTATCAAATTATCACTTCACCTTACGATCCTCGAGTTCCACTTTCAAACTTGCTGATCAGGCTTTTAATGCTCCACAGTTTTGATACTCCAGCACGGAAAGATTTACTTTATTCGCTGTTAGTTTCATTTGTTTTAATGACAGGAGCTGCCGTTTTCAGTGTTGACTTGAGTTTTGGCTTTTTTTTAATCCTTTATGCTATTTTTATTGTGATTGTGTCATTTGTTATTACTTATCTGGATGCTTCCAGTCAGGTTTTGAATTTTAAAAGCCTTGAGTTTCAAAAGCTTGTCAGCCTTTTTCTGCGCTCAACAGCTTTCTTCTCAATTCTAATGGGTGGAGTCAGTCTGTTTTTGTTCTTGTTTTTCCCAAGAATTCAAGGTTATTCTTTAAAATTTACTCCAATTTCTATACATTTGCCAAATTTTTCTTTGTTTCACGGAAAAATAGCTAATCCTGATTATCCGGTAGCCTCAGGATCTCAGTCTTCTTTATTTACATTAAAAAGAGATTATGGCAAATTTAATCCAAACTCTTATTTTGGATTTAATCCTTATTTAGATTTAAGTCTGAGAGGAAAACTCTCCAATAAAATCGTGATGAAAGTTAAATCTCAGGAGCCGGGCTATTGGAGAGGAATGGCTTTTGATAAATACACAGGAGATGGATGGACCATTACTCGCCAAAAAGCTGAGCAGCTGAATCTTTTTGCGGATTCAGTTACCCTTGCGTATTCAAGGGGTGGATACCCTGATTCAAGAAAAATCATTCAGACTTATTATATTACGGCTTCACTTCCCAATTTAATTTTTTCTATTTATGAACCAGCGACTATTTATTTTCCAAGCTCGACCCTGTATCGAAACTCTGAAAACACTGTGACTGCGCCTTTTTATCTCTCTCCTGGAACTGAATACACAGTGGTCAGCCGTGTGCCAACTCACTTGATTCAGCTCTTGAAAAACGCAAACCCTGGATACCTTCCTGATCTGCGATATGTTCATCTGCATAAAATGTATATAGATTTTTCCAGGCGGTTTTTGCGGATAAAGTCTTCACAAAAAGCGGTTCTTTTCTCTATCATCCCTTCTAAGAGAAGTTTAGAGGCTCAGAAAATAGGAAGACAAATGTCAGAACTTAAAAAATCAACTTATTTGAGGTATTATTATCTTCAAAAATATTATTTGCAGCTCCCCCAAGAACTCCCCAATAAAGTCAGGAGATTAGCAGAGAAAATTACTGAAAATCATCGGACTATGTTTGGGAAAATTATGGCGATACTTAATTATTTACATCAATTTCCTTATACGCTCGATATTCCTCCTCCAGCGCCAGATGAAGATGCGGTGTCTCAATTTTTATTTCATTTAAAGAAAGGATACTGTGAGCAGTTCGCCTCAGCTTTTGCTGTTTTAGCGCGATGTGTTGGAATTCCGACAAGGTTGGTGACCGGGTATGCGACAGGATCTTATAATCCATTTACCATGGAATATGTGGTCAGAGAAAAAGATGCCCATGCCTGGGATGAGGTGTATTTTCCAGATATTGGATGGATTCCATTTGATTCTTCTCCTGCATTTTCTCTGATGCCGACGTATCAGAAACGAGGAGTTTTTATTGGAATTGGAACGGTTTTAAAGTATTTTAAAAGCCTTGTAAAGGCATTAGTTTCCAGGAGGGATCTGGAACAGGTGGACAATTGGATTGAATTTGCTGGATCTGTTTTTGCTGCTGGAATTTTGTTGTATTTATTTTTTGCCGCTCAAAAGTTGAAGTTTCATTGGAAGAATTTCACCCCCTGGAAACGATTCAAAAAATCATCTGTGAAGCCTTCAGATATTTCCAGAAAAAAAGTTCGAGTTTTTTATCGGAAATTGGAGCGGTTCCTAGCTAGAAGGGGGTATAAGAGAACAATTTCTGAAACCCCGTTAGAATTAATTGAAAAAATTGAAGAAAAAGAGATGAAAGAAAGAGTGATGAAGATCATTCAAATTTATGAGCAAATTAGATTTTCTCCTGATCTTGAGGGAAAAGAAGATCTGCGAGAAGCAGACCATCTTTTGCAGGGATTGAAGCGGATGAGATAAGTGAGGCAGGGATGTTAATTCCTGTAGTCGAAACCCAATTTGCATGGTATTAACGAAACAGCAGAACTATTGGCAGAATTTGGCGAAACAGTTCGCAGAAAGCGAAGTTAAGCCTAAAGTAAATGAAATGGAAAAACAGGGAGAGTTTCCGCTTTTTTTTATGAAAAAGTTGGGGGAGTTAGGAATTTTAGGAATAGGTTTCCCCGAAAAGTACGGGGGACAGAATGCGGACTCGTTTTCTTTCATTTTAGCGGTCAAAGAGATCAGCAAAGTTTGGGCATCTCTTGGACTTTCCATTGGAGCTCACCTGCTCGGCACAAATCCCATTTATTTTGCTGGGACAGAAGAGCAGAAAAAACACTATTTGATACCTCTTGTTCGGGGGGAGATGTTAGGAGCTTTTGGGTTAACAGAACCTTCCAGCGGCTCTGATGCCGCAAGTTCTCGGACAAGTGCTGTTAGTGTAAACGGGTCATATCTTTTAAATGGAAGAAAAGTTTTTACCACATCTGCTAGTTATGCAAGCACTTTTGTCGTCTCAGCTTTAACGAGTAGAGAAAAAGGGAAAAAGGGGATTTCAGCATTTATTTTAGAGAGGAACTATCCTGGGTTGATGATTGCAAAAAAAGAAGAGAAATTAGGGCTTAGGGCATCTGACACATCGGGTTTAATTTTAGATGGCTGTCAGGTTCCCAAAGAGAATCTTTTAGGGCTAGAGGGTGATGGATTCCGAGTTTTTCTGCAGACCCTGGACGCCGGCCGCCTGGGAATTGCCGGTTGGGCATTAGGGATTGCTGAAGCAGCTTTTGAGCAGATGCTGGATTGGGCAAAAAAAAATGAAGTTGACAGCGGCCTGATGGATGAACATGAATGGGAAGCAGGAATGATAGCTGAAGCGGCTACAAAATTGGAAGCTGCTCTTTTATTGGCGCAGGAAGCCTGCCGGGTTAAAGACACAGGGCAGTTTTATATTAAAGAAGCTTCGATGGCTAAGTATTTTGCTTCGACTCTTGCAGTTGAAGTGTGTGATGCCGCATTAAAAATCATTGGCTGCTCAGCATTAACAAATGATCTTCCTGTTGAGCGTTATTTTCGAGACGCTAAATTAGGAGAAATTGGCGAAGGAACATCGGAAATTCAAAAACTGGTGATTGCGCGAGAGGTGCTCAAGACATCTGGAAGGCTGGTGCCAGCATGAGGATGGAGGAATGTGCATGTTAGTAAAAGGCGCGGGAATTAGTTTCGATTTATCTGAAGATCATCTCATGATCCAGGATATGGTTCGAAAATTTGCTGAAAAAGAGGTTTCTCCTGGAGCAGGTGAGAGGGATCGCAGCATGGAGTTTCCTCGGGATATTTGCTCAAAATTGGGTGAACTCGGGCTGATGGGTGTCAATACTCCAACTGAATATGGTGGAGCAGGAATGGATTCTATTAGTTATGCCATTATTATTGAAGAGCTTTCAAGAGCCTGTGCTTCTACTGGGGTTGTTGCCGCTGTTCAGAATACTTTGGCTCAGCTCCCATTATATCGTTTTGGGACAGAAGAATTAAAGCGTAAATACCTCCCTGATCTTGCTGCCGGGAAAAAAATTGGGGCTTACTGCTTAACAGAACCTTCTAGCGGCTCTGATGCCGGAAGCCTCCAGACCATGGCACAGAAAAATGGTGATTTTTACTTTTTAAACGGTCAGAAACTTTTTGTGACCAATGGAATGGCGGCCGATTTTTTTATCGTTTATGCCACTATTGATAAAAGTAAGGGGAATAAAGGAATTTCTGCTTTTGTGGTAGAGCGAACTTTCCCTGGCTTTAAGATTGTTCGCAAAGAAGAAATGCTGGGTGTTCGCGCATCTGGTACCGCTCAAATAGCTTTCGAAAATTGCAGAGTGCCTGTTTCCAATTTGATTGGTGAGGAAGGAGATGGCTTTAAGATCGCTTTAACAACTCTAGATTCAGGAAGGATCAGCATTGCCTCTCAAGCCGTTGGAATTGCCCAGGGCGCCTATGATGCAGCTTTGAAATATTCGAAAGAGAGATCTCAGTTTGGGAAAACGATTTCTAATTTTCAGTTCGTTCAGGAAATGTTGGTGGATATGATAACTTATATTGAGGCGGCTAGACTCCTGGTTTATCGCTCTTCGTACCTGAAAGATAAAGGTGTTCCTTTTTCTAAAGAAGCTTCGATGGCTAAGTATTTTGCTTCGACGATGTCTGAAAAAGCTACCAGTCATGCCCTGCAAATTCATGGTGGATATGGTTATACCAAAGATTATCCTGTTGAGCGTTTCTATCGAGATGCCAGAGTTACAGAAATTTATGAAGGAACAACAGAAGTTCAGAAAATGGTGATCGCTCGAAACATTTTAGGAGGTTAAAATTATTCCCGTATTATATATTATTTTTGGCGCGACAGGGCTTTTATTGGCAAGTTTAAAAGCCAGTGACGGTTTTTATGTTTTGTGGGCATTTCTACTGCTGCTTTTAAATTTGTGGGTAACAGAAGGAGAGAAGATAAAAAGGAGGTTTTCCCCAGTTGAGAATAGTCGTTCTGGTGAAGCAAGTTCCTGATACTGCTGCCCAAATTCAGATTAAACCTGATGGGTCTGGGATTGTTGAAGAAGGGCTGAAGTATATTTTGAACCCTTATGATGAGTTTGCTGTTGAAGAAGCGGTTAGACTGAAAGAAAAGATTAGTTCCTCTGAGTTGTTCGTTTTAACAGTTGGCTTAGAAAGAACGAAGGAAATTCTCAGAACCTGCATAGCAGTTGGCGCTGATCAAGCAGTTTTGATTCTGGAAGAAGGGGAGCCCCTTGATCCTTTCTCTACTGCGGAACTGCTTGCGAAAAAAATTGAGTCTCTGCATCCGGATTTAATTTTGAGCGGAAAACAGGCTGCTGATGATGATATGGCTTATATAGGTGGAGCAGTGGCGCAGAGATTAAATTTTCCGTTTGTATCTGTGGTCACTCAGGTTGAAATTTTAGAAAATGGCAAGAAAGCGAAAATAAAAAGGCAGATTGAAGGGGGAGAAGAAATCATAGAAGTTGATCTCCCTTGTGTGCTTTCTGCTCAAAAAGGATTGAATGAACCGAGGTATCCTTCTTTAGCAGGCATGATGAAAGCCAAGAAAAAAGAGATAGAAGTGATAAAAGCTGCAGATTTAGTTCCTGATATTAGAAAGTTTGCTCGAACAAAACTGGAGCGACTGCAGCCCGTTCCTGTTCGTCCTGCTGGTAAGATCTTACAAGGTTCTCCTGAAAAAATGGTTAAAGACTTGGTGAGATTTTTAAAAGATGAGGAAAAAGTAATATGATCCTGGTTTTAACTGAGAAAAAAGAGGGCAAATTTTTAAAATTGACCCGAGAACTTTTAAGTGAAGCTCGACGTCTGAAAGATCACATTAAAGAGGAAATTGCCGCTTTTCTTCCAGGACCAGTGGCAACTCATGAGGATCAGGAGCAGTTGGGGGAATGGGGTGCTGATAAGATCATTAATGCTGCCAGTCCAGTCCTTGAGAAGTACGATTCTGAAAATTTTGTAAAATTGTTTCAAGACTGCGCAGACAAGCACTCTTTTTCAGTTGTTTTTCTCGGATCCACAACTTATGGGAAAGAACTTTCGGGCATGATTTCAACAAGCTTGAAGGCAGGATATGCTGCTGACTGTATGAGTCTGTCTGTTGAAAATGGAAAAATTTCAGCGATAAGGGCTGTCTATTCGGGGAAGATCCATGCTGCAGTGTCAGTCATCACTACTCCTTTCATCGTCAGTTTTAGACCTAACATGTGCAAAGTAGAAGAATTAATTCCAGGCAAGAGGGCAGAAATTGTTTCCTTTGATTTTCAACCTGTAAGCAGCAAAAAGATCAAAGTGATAGAAATGATAAAATCTCAAGATCAACTGGCTGATCTTTCTGATTCTCGGATCATTATTTCAGGGGGAAGAGGATTAAAGACTCCTGAAAATTTTCGTCTTATTGAAGATTTGGCTAAAGTTATGGGGGGAGCTGTAGGAGCATCGAGAATGGTTGTGGATGCAGGATGGATTGAGCATCAGCATCAAGTAGGACAAACCGGTAAAACAGTTAACCCTGATCTCTACATTGCTTGCGGAATTTCAGGAGCAGTCCAACATCTGGCAGGCATGTCCAGCGCTAAGTGCATTGTGGCGATTAACAATGATCCAGAAGCTTCCATTTTTAAAGTGGCTACTTACGGAATTGTTGGAGATTTGTTCGTTATTCTTCCTCTGCTGACCAAAGAGATGCAGACAGTGTTTTCTGAAAAAACAGCGGTATAATTTTCGCCAGCCGGTTGAATTTTTACGAATCATTCGGCTTCATGCTGCTTAATCAAAAAAGTTTGCCAAAATTCTTTCGCGGGAAGGAGGAGAACCTGTTTGTATTAAGTAAATCTTAAAAGTAATGGGGGTAGGGGCCACTCAGGAACTTTTGCCGATTGAACTCGGTGAATCATTTACTCCTTTTGATCCTCCTTTAAAATGGGCAGGGGGAAAAAGATGGCTTATTCAGTATTTGACATCTTTATGGGCTCCTTATCGAAATTGCAGACTGGTCGAACCTTTTTCTGGAGGACTTTCGGTAGCTCTGAATCTTCTGCCTGAAAAAGCTCTTTTAAACGATATTAATCCACATTTGATCAATTTTTATCAGTGGATAAAAAAGGGATTATTTATTTCGATTCCTATGGAAAACGATTCAGACTTGTATTATGCTCACAGGAATTTTTTTAATGATTTGATCCGCGCTGGAAAAAGCAAGATTCGCCAGGGTGCGGAATTGTTTTATTATTTGAATAGAACAGGATACAATGGACTCTGCAGATTTAATCGTCATGGGATCTATAATGTTCCCTTTGGACAGTATCAAAAAATTAATTATCGCCGAGATTTTTTATCTTATCAGAAATTATTCATGAAATGGGAATTTATTTCCACCGATTTTGAAAATTTAATATTGGAACCAACAGATTTTGTTTATGCTGATCCTCCTTATGATGTGAAATTTACTCAGTATGCAGAAGAAGATTTTGGATGGAATGACCAGATCCGCTTAATAGAATGGCTTTCAAAACATAAAGGTCCAGTTGTTATTTCTAACCAGGCAACAGATCGGATTGTAGATCTTTATGAGAAAGCGGGATTCAGATTGCATTACTTATTAGCGCCCAGACAGATCAGCTGCAAGGGGGACAGGAGTAAAGTGCAGGAAGTCTTGGGAGTAAAAAATATATAGATAATTTTATCTTTGAATCCTGAGCCCGCTGCTGGAGGAAAAACAAAGAGATTTTAAGTTGTAACTAGAAGCAGAAGGGTCACAGATTGTAAATTGTGCAGGATGATTAGAACCCGAATATGTATATTCTGCTCCTGCTGCTGGATCCACTGGAAGTCCTCTCATATATCTGGGTACTAAGCCATTTTGAAGTGAATTTAACGGGACAAATCTTCCTCCTGTATCAGGGAACTTTCCATGATGGTTCGTTTGGTACATATCCAGGGCAGCAGCAATGTTTTTCTCGTTTGATATTGAGGCTGCCATCTGCGCCTGAGTGCGGGCTCGAATAAAATTAGGAATTAATATGGCTGCAATTATCGCCAGAATGCCAGTGATGAAGAAGACACAGCCAGCAGCTGCAAAGACAATTACAATTCCAAATTTCTTCCCTTTACGTGGAGTGTCGGATGTTTTAAAAGTTCCACCGCAGTTAAAGCAGTACTGCGCGTCATCCAGATTAGATTTTCCGCAGGCTGGACAGTTCATGATTGGATTTCATCTCCTTAGCAGTGGAGAACAGCTTCTCTCCATGAGCAGAATATTCCTTTGAATGATTTTAAATGAGTGAAGATTTTTACGGATAAATTCTGTAAAGGGTGCGTGCAAAAGGAATGGCTTCTCTGACGTGTTCAAGCCCACAGATCCAGGAGACTGTTCTTTCAATTCCTAATCCAAAGCCGCCGTGGGGGACCGAACCAAATCTTCTTAAATCCAAATACCATTGATACGGTTCTTTTTCCATTTTCATTCTTTCCATGCGGTTTTTCAGAAGCTCTAAATCTTCTTCTCTCTGCCCTCCTCCAATAATTTCTCCATATCCTTCAGGTGCCAGAAGATCTGCGCATACAGCTAGCTCAGGGCGAACAGGGTCCTGTTTCATGTAAAAGGCTTTGCACGCCATGGGAAAATGCGTGACAAAAACAGGTTTTTCGAATTGTTCAGTTAAAATGGTTTCATCGGTTCCACCGAAGTCATTACCCCAGATTGGATTCAACCCTTTTTTCTTTAAGATTTCGAGCGATTCATCATAAGAGATTCTCGGGAAGGGGGAAGTTATTTTTTCAAGTTTTGTGGTATCTCGTTTTAAGAATTCTAAATCTTTTTTTCGGTTTTCTAAAACACGGGAAACAATAAAACTGACTAATCCTTCCTGCACTTGAAGGCTGTCTTCTAAATGACAGAAAGCCATCTCAGGCTCCACCATCCAGAACTCTGTCAGATGTCTTCTTGTTTTTGATTTTTCAGCCCTGAAAGTGGGACCAAAACAATAGACTTTTCCAAGAGCCATGGCAGCTGCTTCCATGTACAGCTGCCCTGATTGAGTTAGATAAGCCTTGTCTTCAAAATACTGGACTTCAAAAAGATTGGTTGTTCCTTCACAAGCAGAAGGGGTTAAAATAGGAGCATCCACTAAAACAAATCCTTGAGAATCCAGATAATCTCGGATCGCTCTAATGATTTCGTGGCGAATTTTTAAAATAGCCTGCTGCCTCTGAGAGCGGAACCACAAATGTCTGTGTTCCATAAGAAAATCTATTCCATGTTCTTTGGGTGTAATGGGATAATTTTCGGAAGGACCTATTTGTTTCAGATCTTTAATGGTTAATTCATATCCTCCTGGAGCCCTTTTCTCCTCTCGCACGATACCTGAAACTTCAACGGCTGATTCCTGTCCAAGAGTATTGGCTGTTTGAAAGGTTTCAGGGGTTACTTCATTTTTAGCCACCACTCCCTGAATAAAACCAGTTCCATCTCGAATGGTCAAAAAATGGACAGAGCCGCTGGAACGGGAATTAGAAAGCCATCCCTGAATAACCACTTCTTGCCCTGCAAAATTTCCAATTTTATAGACTGTTGTTTTTGTTTTAGGAGATATCATCAGACACTTTATTCTCCTTTTGGTTCAGGTGTTCCCTCTATTTGGAAGCTCCATTTTTTTTGGAATGGGTATCCTGTTCCCAATCCTTTTCCTCGAATAAGGCAGACATGTTCCCCTGGAGTAAGAGGAACTGGTGGAACAAAAAAGATAACTTGAGAATCCCGTGTGCAGTGATGAGTGACATCTTTTTCATCTAAAAATAATTGAAGGGTGTCAGGATTAACAGGTGGTGTTTTTAAATTAAAGGTGACAAAAATAAATGGAGAGCGGTTTTTAATTTTCTTTTTATTTTCGGGATTTATTTGCGAGATCTGGGGTGGTTCTGTGTAGATTGAAACTGGGTTCGGGAAGATTAAACTTTGTTCCCTTTTCCCTTTAGACCATTTTACCAGTAAAAAGACATCAGGGATAACCATTCCCTGTCTCAGATTTACCCGCCCAGCATAAAGTCCAGGTTTTTTAGGAGATAGAAGAATGGAATGGAAGACGCCTGGAGCTGAAACAACAGTTTTTCCAAATGCACGCGCATCAACTTGTATTTTTAGAAAAGGTTTTCCATGGTTTTTGAAAAATTGAGTTTTCAGTCCAAAAATATCCGGAGATGGTCCGGGGTGTTTAGGAAAATGAAAAGCCCAGATGCCAGAGATAAAATCTCGTTTTGGGAGAAGTCGAATGATCACAGAGTTTCCAGGTTTAATCGGATTCAGATTAGGGATGAGTTTTCCATTTAAATAAATGGGGACGGATTTGTTAAGATAATACTGCCTTCCATCAGATAAGGTTAGACGATAAGGAGAAATAAATGCGGCAGTTCCTGTATGCCAGTAAATTTTTTTTGTGTGGGCTTTCTCTGCAGCATGGGTTTTTGCTGATGTTAGGACATGTGGGAAGATCAGTAGAAATAAAAACGCAAGCCACTTTTTTTTCATATTTGAGGTTTTCGAATTTGCAATTGGCGTGCCTGAACTTCAAATAAGAATTCCAGAGCTTCTACTCTCTGGCAGGCGCTTTGTAAATTTTCTCCCCAGGAATAAAGGCCATGCTGCTTTAAGAGAATTCCATGGATGTCTAAATCTTCTTTTAGAATTCTGGAAAATTCTTTAGATAACTGATCCTGATCCCCCTGACTCTGGAGAATTGGAATGTAGATTTTTTCTGAGGGTGAATAATTTTTGCGCAGCGCTTTGAGCAGTTCATACTGCTGCAGGACAACTTTATCTCCAGGGTGGTTCTCGCTTGACAGCAGCGTATTCCAAATCGAATGAATGTGAAAAACAGAATTGATTTCAGGTTTAGACTTTAGAACAGCCAGATGCAGTTTTATATCACTGGAAGGGTTTCCTTTTCCTTCAATTCGCGTTCCATTTTCATCTACAATCACAATCTGATCCGATTGGAGAGAGGATTTATTGATCCCGGTTGGAGTAATGGCTAATTTGAAAGGAATTCTGCTCAATAAAACACTTAAATTGCCGCTGGTGGCTGGATTCCAGCCTTTTCTACAAAAATTTTGAGCCGTTAGAGCGAGAGCTTCAATGAGGCGAGTTTTATCTTGAACCATCTTTATTATCTGAGGTATTTTTAACATTTTTTACCAGAAATCCTTTGAGAGGATTTTGTTTGGCTTGAGAGAACCTCGAATTGTGAAGATATAGATGAGGAAGATGCAAGGATTTTTAACTCTGGAAAACCGAAAAGCTTCCAATGTTGATTGAAAAAATTGAAGCAGCAGCCTCTTATTTAGAACCATTTTGGAATTCATCAGAAATTGGAGTTGTTTTAGGATCCGGTTTATCCAGTTTTACGAAAGAGATTTCTTCTGCCAAATCAATTCCCTACTCTGTAATTCCTCATTTTCCACGCTCTACAGTAGAAGGTCATGCCGGATCTCTGCTGCTTGGAGAGATAGGAAAATTTAAGATTGCTGTTTTGTCCGGCAGGTTTCATTATTATGAAGGATACAGCTTGCAAGAAGTGGTGTTTCCTGTTCGAACCCTTATTAAGCTCGGGATTAAAACTTTAATTTTGACTAATGCAGCTGGAGGATTGAATTTAAAGTTTAAACCAGGGGATATCATGCTCATCAGGGATCATATTAATTTTATTCCTGATAATCCTCTGCGAGGAGATTATGATTCCCGTTTTGGGAAAAGGTTTGTGAGTTTAGTAGAAGCTTATCCTAAACGGCTGAGAGACTTGGCAAAGAAGCATTCCAGGAAATTAAAAAATCCGATCCATGAGGGAGTTTATTTAGCGCTCCCTGGTCCAAGTTATGAAACTCCTGCAGAGGTCAAAATGTTTCGATTGTTTGGAGCAGATGCGGCAGGAATGTCCACTGTCCCTGAAGTTACAGCTGCCGTCCAGCTTGGGGTTTCTGTGTTAGCTATTTCTTTGATTACTAATGTTCACACAAGGGGTTCTTCTCCAGATCACAGTGAGGTTCTGGAAACAGCGAAAAAATCGGAAAAGAAATTCTGTAAACTGCTTCGTGAGATTGTATTGAATCTTGACTCGATTAAAAATGCTGACACCTGACATCATTAAGAAGAAAAGAGATGGCCAGGTGCTGTCGCCTGAAGAGATTAAGTTTCTTGTTTCACGGTATGTAAAAGGCGAGGTTCCAGATTATCAGATGTCCGCTTTTTTGATGGCAGTGTATTTTAGAGAAATGTCTGAAACTGAACTTTTAAATTTTACCCTGGCGATGAGAGATTCAGGAGAGAAAATTGATCTAAGCGGGATTCGTGGAGTTAAGGTGGATAAACACTCAACTGGAGGAGTTGGGGATACAACAACATTGATCTGCGCTCCTCTTGCTTCAGCCTGTGGAGTCCCTGTAGCTAAAATGACTGGAAGAGGATTAGGACATACCGGGGGAACTGCTGATAAGCTGGAGAGTATTCCAGGTTTTTCAGTTGAGCTGTCTAAAGAAGCGTTTTTTTTTCAGGTCAATAAAATAGGAATCAGTATTATGGCTCAGTCTCAAGAACTGGTTCCCGCTGATAAAAAACTCTATGCTTTGAGAGATGTAACTGCAACCATTGATTCTCTTCCATTAATCGCTTCGTCGGTGATGAGCAAAAAATTAGCTGCCGGGGCAGATGCGATTGTTCTGGATGTTAAGTTTGGGGATGGAGCTTTTATGAAAGGATTGGATGCTGCTGGAAAGTTGGCAGAAATCATGGTGAAGATCGGGAATCATGCAGGAAAAAGAACGGCTGCTTTTTTGACCTCTATGGAACAGCCGCTTGGCAATTATATTGGCAATGTTTTAGAGGTTATAGAAGCATTTAAAATTTTAAAGGGGGAAGAAAAAAAAGGCGATTTAAGAAAAGTATCAGTTCAACTAGCTTCTTGTATGGTTCTTTTGGGTGGGGAAGCCGCCAGCTTTGGCGAGGCTGAAAAAAAAGTGCTTGGCGCTCTTGATTCGGGGAAAGGATTAGATAAGATGGAGGAGCTGATCAAGGCTCAAGGAGGGGATCCTAGAGTGGTTGAAGACACGGCTCTTCTGCCAACCGCTGCTTTGATTCAGACGGTGTGTTCTGATGCCTCGGGATATGTTCAGGCGATTTCTGCTGAAGCTGTTGGACGAACCTCTCTTTTACTAGGGGCGGGGAGAACAAAAAAAGAAGACAAGATAGATCTTTCTGTTGGAATAATTTTGAAAAAAAGAGTAGGGGATCAAGTTGAGAAAGGGGAACCTCTTGTTGAAATCCGAGGAAATGATCCATTGAAACTTAACTTCTGCCAAAAAAAAATAAAGGAGGCGTACCGTATTGGCACAGAACCTCCTGTACTATCTCCATTAATCCCTAGAATCATTCTTTAGGGGATAATTGTCGCAAATTTGGCAATTTTAGCTAAGATATCAGCTCCTGTATCTAAGAATTTCATTGTGCCGCTGACATTGACTCCTGATGAACCTGCAGCAGGCTGCTTCACATGTCCTCCAGGATCTGGACCATTGCAAGTGCCTGTTTTTGCGATGTTTCCATTAATCGTAACATATTCCGCATTTTGGCAGGCTAAATTGCTCTTATAAGGCACAGCAATTGCATTGAGGTGGTCATAAACGTCCTGCGGGTTCAGGGTTTCTGCTGGCGCATGCTTTTGGCTCTTTTCACACATGTAATGGTATTGGATATACTGTCCCCCTGTAGAAGTGGTTAAAATTCCCATTTTTTCTGTGCAAGCCCAGGTTCCTGGAATCTGCTTGTTTTCAATTCCATCAGCCAGCCCTTTAAGCATGGAAAGGGTTTCGTTGGTGCTGATGACCCTCAGTTCTTTTTCATGGGACAGCTGCGTGGTTTGCTGAGCAGCGCCATCCTGCATCGGCTGCAGGGATGCGCAGCCTGTAAGACTTCCAGCTCCTACTGCCAATGCTGTTGATACGACAATTCCTCTGACACACTGATTGATTTTCATTGATTTCATCTCCTTCCAATGCAATCATTATAACAACTGGTGTTAATTTGAAATTAAATGAGAATTAAATGACCGTGAAAAAAATGGGGCAGAAGTAAACAAAAAATGAAAAAATTGATTTAAAGCTGCTTTACTGAGATTTTTGTTTTAACATTTCAGCTTTTTTATAGGCAAATTGAGCTTTTGTTTGTTCTCCAAGGGCAGTATATGCTTTTCCAAGCCCCTTAAACGCAAGTGCGCTCTTGGGATTGATCTGAATCGCTTTGTGAAAATCTCGGACTGCAGCATGATATTTTTTGATTTTCATATATACGTATCCGCGATCCACAAAGCAGCGTGCTGAATGAGGGTTAAGCTGAATCGCCTTGTTATAATTCAGGAGAGCTTTTTTATTATGGTGTTCCTGCTCAAAAACCACTCCGGTATTGAGATAAGCCTCGGCATATTTAGGATTTAACTGAATGGCACGAGTTAAATTTTGAAGAGCTTTTGGATAGTTTTTCATTCTTGCATAAGTGAGTCCAAGTTCACAGTAACTAGGAGGAAAATCGCTGCGTAGTTTAGTGGATTCAGTGAACATTGAAAGCGCTTTTTTGTAGTTCCCAAGTCTAGAATAAGAGAGTCCCATATCAAATACGGCGGGGAAAAACTTTGGGTTGACCTTTATCGAGCGTTTATAATATTGAATGGCTGCTTCGAATTGGCCGGATTTTTGAAGCTGAATCCCTTGATTTAAGTAAAAACGAGCCATATTTACCGGCTTTGGGCTTGGTTGGTGAAAGGTTTTTCGGGAGCAGCCAGAGGCAGCGCAAATCCAGGCAAGAAATAAAAAGGAGATTAAAAGCTTTCTTTTTTCCATAACGATTTTTGATATTCCAGCTTAAAGAACAAGATCCTTTCTGCCAGAAGAAGGGGGTTCTGAGAAAAAGCAGAAAAAAACAGGACAAGTTCTAAGATGATTAAGGGCCGCTAGCTCAGTGGTAGAGCACCTGACTTTTAATCAGGGTGTCGCAGGTTCGATCCCTGCGCGGCCCACCAGTATTTACAAGGGGTTTGTGAGGAGTTCCACAAACTCTTCCACTGCAAGGCTTTCACAGCATCTCGTCCTGAAATGCGTGGGAGCTTGCTCATACCACGAAGAGCATAGCTTCAAATTTCTCTTTAGGAATAGGAAGTTTATCCTGCTGCAAGGCAGCTTCATAACCCCTAATGGCTTCCTTAATATTGGCAATTGCTTCTTCCTTGGTGTTCCCCTGTGTAATACACCCTGGAAGAGAAGGACATTCAGCAATCCAATACTTATCTTCTCCCGTATAAAGAATGACCTGTCTCACGATACTTCTTCTGAATCATTCAATTGTATCAGTTTTATGATAAATCCTGCTTAATCCATTGAATCTGAAAACAAGGATCACTGCTCCCATCTAACCAATCCTAAAAAATATTTTGACAGACTAAATACACGATCTTGCCAGGATCTATAATGAATGGAAGTGAAATAAATGGCTGTGTTTAGAGGGACTGTTGGCAGTTCTCTCTGAGAAGTTAAAAGAATCATTTTGCAGCCTTCCAACTTTTTCCATTCAGGGGTGTCTAACAGAGTGATGGATCAGGAAAATTTGCTTCTTGTTCAGGTGAAAAATGGAGATAGAAAGGCATTTGAGCTTTTCACAGAGCGTTTTTGGAAACCGATCTACCATTTAGCCTATCGGTTTTCTGGTTCTGCAGAGGATGCTGAGGATCTGTGCCAGGAGATTTTTTTTTCTGTTTTTCAAAAAGCAGAGACTTTTCGAGGAGAAGGAGGGGCATTTACCTGGCTTTATCGGTTAGCCACCAATACTTGTTTAAATTGGAAGAGGAAGCAGAAGAGAAAAATTCTGTTTTTATTTTCGATGGAAAAGGGAAAGGCAGAGAGGTCTGCTGGGGATCAGGCTGTGATTCGTCTAGAGATTCAGGATGCTTTTTATTCCCTCCAGCCGCAGGATCGAATTTTGCTTCTTCTCAGGAAGTTTTATGGTTTTTCTTATGATGAAATAGGAGAGGTTTTTTTGATTTCATCGGATAAAGTGAAAAGCCGTCTGCATGAAGCAAAATGCCGTCTGGCTGAGAAATTGAAGGATACAAAACAAGAAGGAGGGCAGTCATGGAATGCGCAGAGATCAAATTCCGTCTGACAGATTATGAGGAAGGGGCTCTTGAGTCATTGGAGCAGCAGATGATTCGATCCCATCTGAAGGAATGTAGAGCTTGTGAAGGATTCCATTCCCATTTAAATCGCGCTTGGAGCTCTCTGGACAATCTTCCTGCTGCAGATCCAGATCCATTCTCATGCAAAAGGTTCTTGACGAATTTCCAAAAAGAAAACAAGCAGAGTTTTTCATTTTTATCTGTTTTGAATTCAGGAAAGCACCGTTTTCGATTTGCCATTTATTTCCTTTCATCTGCTTTTGTGGCAGTGCTGTTAGTTTATGCAGCACTGGCGGTAAGGCAGAGAATTTTCACTGCGAATCAAATGAAACGCGCAGGTTATTCTGCTGCTCTGTCTGAATTTTCCACTTCAATTTTTAAACCGGATCAAGTTTTTCCTGATTCACTGCCAGAGTATTCGTACAGCAGTCATGCTGCTGGAGAGTTGTCAAGTTTTAATTTAGGTTCTGCTCGAGGACCGCTGCCGGAAACCATTAAGAAATAAGGAGGGAAAACCATGAAAAAATCATTAATTGTGATGTTAACTGCCGCCTTTATTGGGGCAGTTGGAGCGATTTGGCTATTTTCAAAAAAATCGGAAGGTTATTCTAGGAGTTTTACAAGAGGAGTTTCCTCGCCTCTGGCAGCGCAGAGACAAATGTTTGTTAAGTCTGGCGGAAACGTATTCTTTTTTCACCCCAGCCGTTCTGAAATGAAAAAAATTAGAAAAGTCATGATGACAATCCATCAAAAACAGATGCTGCTCAGTTTGGAACAAATGAAAAAGAAGATTGAATTGGCGCAAATTCTTTTGAGTCCAAAACCAACCAGGACTGCTCTTGATCAAAAGCTTGCAGAAATTTTAACTCTTCAAAAAGAGAAACAGGAAAATTTAGTCAATGCTTATTTCAAGATCAGATCTGAACTAAAACCAGATGAGCAGATCCCATTCACTTGGATGATCATTCATCATATTCTGGGGGGATGTTTCCTGCGTCCAATGCATCGGATGCCTCCTCCTATGGCAGGTGGGCCGCCTGATCGCAGAGTTCAAATGGCTCATTAGTCTAGCTTCTACCACCTCAAAGTGGCTCCCGCGCGAAAGCGCGGGTGCTTTTTTTTAAGGGCAGGAGCAGGGAAGCTTTTTACATTTAGGACAGTGAGGAAAATAGCGCTGAACGCATTTTTGAGCATCAATCCCTTTTAAAGAAGCTAAACTCACAAGCCATGCCAGACAGTCAGAAAATTCTTCTTCGAGATTTTTAGGGTCATTTTTTCGGAGAGCTTTTGCCAGTTCCCCAACTTCCTCCACAAACCAGCGGAAAGTCCCTTCAATCCCTCTTTTTTCATCTTTTTCAAAATAAAGTTTTTCAATCTGATTCTGGAATTCTTGAATCGTCATAAAGGAAAGTTTTGTAAAATCGCTTTCAAATCCTTGAATTTGAAAATTTGCTTAAGGGATATCAAGTCAAGAACCTATTTAGAAAACCTGATTCGCAAGAATCGAGGATAGTAAAGGGAATTGTTTTGTATGAGCTGGTTGAAATAGAGCGTATTGGAAGCATAAGTAATAATTAAAGGAGCCCCTTTCAGCTCCGGATGGGCTTTAGCCGCGTAGTACAGGAGATTTTTTGAATTTCTTGGATTGAATTGATAAATAATTTTTAACTTTTGCCATGGTCCATACGGTTTAGAGGCGAGTCTGAATCCAATTGGAGCAGCTCCAAATCCTATACTTTGGATTTCAATATATTTTTTGAGAAAGGGGAAATAATTGACTGAAAATTCAGTTTCGCCATTTAAGAAAACAGGTTTTCTGCTCCAGAATAAAGGATGTGACAGGTTTCTATTCAGAACGTCCTCAGCAGACCATTCGAGAAGATAAACAGCATGACTGCCAGCTATTTTTGGACAGTACACATAAAGTTTTTTACGCTTAAAGAAAATCCCTCCAGTCCCCCATAAAAGCCCCTGATGGTTTGGAGGCAGGGCAACCGACTGCCACTTCCACTTTAAGGGAGAATCCTCTGGGTTTTGGATTAAAATCGCTTTTGTCCCTAAAATTTTAAATCCCAGAGGATCTTTTTGATTTCGAGAAACTTTCATTAAAAAAAGCAAGAGATGTTTTTTGATCAGGATTCCATTTCCTGGCCAGTACCAGTTGTTTTTTAATGAAGAGTTCAGGAAAAAGGGAGCAGGGGAATGATCTGTTTCCCTCCAGTAAAAATGAATTCTGGCTCTGGAAGGATTGAGTCCTTTTTCGATCCCTATGGAGTTGTGGATAAAAAAAGCCCCTTTTCTGTTTGCTGTTCCTTTAGGATTAATGAAAGTATCTCCAAACAACCAGAGAGTCTTGTTCTTTCCAAGGCTAATTGAGTAGGCGGCATCACTCCCCACCCATCTTGAATCTTGATGAAACAATTGATTTGCTTTTTTCCATGGTTCAGCCTGGATGCTGAAAGGTTCAGCAGCAGCAAGACAGGTTTTGAGAAGAAAACAGATAGCAAAAAAAAAGCCGATTTTCTGTTTCATGGTCATACTTTCATCCAAAGGCTGGAACCACCGTTTAATTCCGTAAAATTAAACTTCATCATTTTTCCTCTTTTGATTGAATGGCAGAGAAATTTCCTCCCCGAAATTGGAGCGGGAGACGAGGTTCGAACTCGCGACATCCAGCTTGGAAGGCTAGCGCTCTACCAACTGAGCTACTCCCGCAGAAATTATCTAAAAACGCTTCTAAAGCGCTTCTTGGACAACTGCATTAAGATTATTCTGTGAGATGTCGTTCAATTCCTACATCTTAGAACAACTTTCGCATGACAGGAAAATTCAGTGTGGGAGGAAAACGTTAAATATTAGAATCTTAGAACCAGGAGAGGTGTTTTTATGTTTGATAAAGCGTATTTTGAAAAAGAATTTCCAAAGCAGCTGGAAAGATTCAAAAAAGAATCTAAATCCAATGATGCTAAAGTGGCTTTTGTATGTGGAGAAAATCATATTCTTGTGACAGAAATTGAGGAGATTAAAGAGGCCTGGATTTCGGTTCGTGTTCATGATGGAGAATATAAATCAGAAGGGAAATCTCCTGTCTTAATGTTCACCCTATACGAAAAGATTCATCAGGTCTTTTTTTATCCTTTAAAAGGGGAACATGCTCTGGGTTTTCGAACCCAGTAAGCTCTATTCTGATTCAATATTCCTTCCAAAGCGGCTGTAAAGGAAGGAGATTCCGATGAGCGCTAGCCCGAGTCCTAAAAATGAAAGAATTCGGTAAGAGGTTGGGAGAAACTGGAGATCGAGAAGAAAAACTTTAAGTATTGTCAAGCCGAGAAGCCCAAAAGCCAGGATTCGAAGCAGCTGGTATTTCTTTATAATGCCAGCGATTAATAAAAGAGTTCCGCACAATACCCAGGTTAGAGAAATGCCAAGCTGGGCTGCTCTGTCCCAGTGAGGTCCTAGCGTAGATCTGCTGAACCAAAAAGAAATATAAACTTCCTGGGTTAATCCCCAGAGTCCGAGAATGAAAATGATTAGAGCGGCCGTATTTAAATTTTGTTTTTCTTGCTCGGTTAATAAAACTAAATTTTTTATTGTCCAGGTGTAGATCAAATATGCCGCAAGGATTGCAGCGGCAAAAGCTCCAAAGCGCAAATTAAAAAATGGGAGCCAGGTTTTTGGGTTTAAATAAAAAGTGGGGATAAGAGTAAGGATACTGGCCAGCAAAAGGATGATTTGTGAGATCGTTCGGGTATAGAGACTTTGAAATTTTAATCCTATGAAAGTTAAAAGAACAGCATAACCTGCCCACAGGATAGAAGTAAAATCAATGGCTCCGGGGATCCAGGTGGAGGGGGATGGAAATTTTGCCCAACTGAATCCTAGATAAGTTTCTTGAGCAAGAAGCCATGCCCCTTCTAAAGAAGCAGCCAGAATATAAGCAGGAATAAGGTTTCCTTCCTTTTTTTTAGCGGTATAGTAAGTGATCCAGAGGGTTGCCATAAAGTTTAATAAAAGGGGTAAGGAGCGTTGATTCAGGAATAAAAGATGAGGCTCAGATCTGCCGGTGAGAATGGTGAAAAGGGTGGCGCCAAGAGATAAGGCCCATACAATCTGCCCTTCCCTCAGCAGGATCAGGTCCTCAAATTGTGTCCCAAGAGTGATTAAAACAGCAGATTCCACTGCCCATCCAATAGAAATTTCACCTTGGTGCAGTTGAAGCGGGATTGCGATTGTGAGAAAAAAGATCGCAATCCCAAGAAGGGTATTTCTTAAAATAAGGTTCTCTTTGATATTAGAATACACAAGCCAGGCTGTTGAAAAGTAAAGCATAGATAGAAATAGGGGGAAACCGGCTGGAAATCTGGCAGAGAGATGGAGAGAAGAGATGGAGAGGGCATAAGCAGCTGTGTCAGCAAGAAGTAAAATAAGATCTTCGGCTTTTGTTTGTTCTCTATGGATTAAACTGTAAAAACATGAAGTGGCGAAGAACAGAAAATAATAGAGTGTGAAAAAAGAAAAAAATATCGGTTTTTTAGTGCTGATAGTCAGACTAGTCCATAAAAACATGGGGCTGACGCAAACAATTGTTCCTATAAAGCTCAACCATTTTAAGCTGATCCATCTTTTATAAAGGGATAAAATTAAAATTCCTGCATCTAAGATTGTCAGATAAAAGAGAATAAGCGTGAGTTGATAATTTTGAGCGAAAGTTATCCCTGAATGAAGCAGTAAAGGGGTGAGAAATCCTCCCGCCGTTGACATAAAACATAGGTTCTCGGAATTGTTCATGAGTGACAGCGCAATTCCAATCAACGTAATGAAGCACATCATGAGAAAAGCTGCGTCGAGCGTAAAAATTGAATAAACTGAAACTCCTGCCCAGATGGTCAGATAAAGAAGGGCAAGCCCTGTTCCAAGAAGTCCTTCCCCAAATTTTTCCTGTATTGTTTGTCGGGAAAGTTCTCCTGCCAGCATAAAAATAATTCCTGAAAGGATTCCAATGCTGATTTTTTCTCCAGGACCGAAGTTCTGCCATTCATAAGCCAGGAAAAAAGCGGCTGCCAGAAAAACAGCAAGACTTCCGACCCATAATGACCATTTTCCTCCAATGATGGTTTCCCACTCAATTCTGGATTTTATTTCCTGGTCGTTTTCCACTGGAGAAGAGGGCTGTAGTTCTTCTGTGCTCTTCACCTGAGAAAAGTCAGCCATTTTAGACTCCTGAGATTTTTCAGCAGATACTGTGTTTGCTGCAAAGGCTGTATTTTCAACAGGGAGCAGGTTTTCCGTCAGCGATTTTATCTCCATAGGGACTGGATGTTCCTCAGCAGTCTGATTTTTTGATGGTTCCTGGTAATGAATTACGGGTTCTGTATTGGTCAATTTCAGGAGCTGCTCAATTTGATAAACTCGTTCGATTAATTCTGCGGTTCTGCTCTGCAGATTAATTTCGAGATTTTGGAGTTGGCTTCTGAGGGTCCTGATAGAGATGAAATAGACAATAGAGATAATAGGCACACTGGCGATAATGATCAGGATGACCAGGAGGATGTCGCCGATACCAGGATTGAAAAACACTTATTTTAAACAACTCCTTCTCTTTTCAGTGTAGCTATATCAGATGGAAGAAGTTTGAGGATTTCACGCAGAACTTTTTCGGTGTGTTCTCCGAGCGAAGGAGGAGGAGTGGATTTGTCTTTTTCTTCGCGAATCACAGAAATTGGATTGGCTAAAAATCGAAAGCCTTTCCCATTTATCGGAAGATTCATGATCATTTCTCTTTCTTTTAGATGTGGATGTTCTAAAACCTCTGAAACAGAGAAAATTAAGCCTGCTGGAATTCCCTGCTGCTGCAGAAGGTCAACCCATTCAGAGGCAGCTCTTTCTTTGAAAATTTTGTTTAATATTTTAACTAAATCAGGACGATTTTGAACCCGGTCAGGGTTTGTTTTAAAACGGGGATCGGCGATTAATTCCGAATGTCCGATTCCTTCACAGAATGTTTTCCAGAGTTTATCATTGGCAGCAGCAATATTGAAATATCCATCTTTTGCTTGAAAAGTTTCATAGGGACAGATGGATGGATGCTGGTTTCCCATTCGCTTAGGTTCTATCCCAATGAAATGGAGACCTGCTTGATATGTCAGCATAGCAGCTAAAGAATCTAAAAGAGCGATGTCCAAAAAAGTTCCTTTTCCTGTTTTTTCTCTTTGTATCAATGCCAGCAAAATGCTCTGGACAGCTGTCAATCCGGCGACTAAATCCGCGATTGAAGTTCCTACTTTCAGAGGGGGACCATCAGGATTTCCCGTGAGATCCATTAAACCCGAGATTCCTTGAATCACCAGATCATATCCTGGTTTTAAAGCCTCTGGTCCAGTTTGCCCATATCCTGAAATGCTGCAGTATATAAGTTTAGGATTTAAGGAAGAGACAGATGGATAATCTAAATTGAGTTTTGACATTGTTCCGGGGCGAAAGTTTTCTACTAAAATATCGCTGGAATGCAAAAGAGTGATGAGCATACCTCTAGCTTTCGGGTGTTTTAAATTAAGGGTCAGAGATTTTTTCCCTCGATTGACACTTAAAAAATAGGTGCTGAATCCTTCGAAAAAAGGAGGGCCATAGGCTCTGGTTTCATCTCCTTTTTGGGGTTCTTCAATCTTAATAACCTCTGCTCCCATATCAGCCAGAAGCATGGTTGAAAAGGGACCTGCCAGAATTCGGGTGAAGTCTAAAACTCGAAGTCCCTCCAAGGGTTTCATGTCAGATATTTTTCTTTTTCCAATTCTTTTAAATAAGAGATAATATCCTGGGTTAATGTTCCTGGACCAAACAACTTAACAATCCCCAGCTTGAGCAGTTCGCTTTTGTCTTCCTCGGGAATAATTCCTCCTCCCATGACAAGGATGTCTTCTCTTCCTTTTTCTTTTAATAATTGAAGAGTTCGGGGAAAAAGTGTTTTATGAGCCCCTGAAAGATGAGATAGTCCGATCACATCCACATCTTCTTGGACAGCGGCATTGACAACCATTTCAGGAGTTTGATGAATTCCAAGATAAATGACTTCAAATCCAGCGTCTCTCAAAGAGCGAGCAACAACTTTTGCTCCTCGATCATGACCATCTAAACCAATTTTAGAAACTAAAATTTTTAGTTTTCTTTTCACTGTTTTCTAATCTGTTCGACCCATTCTTCTGCTGCTGTATAGGGGTCTAAAACTCCTTCCAATATTTTTTTTGAATAACAAATAAGATTTTCTTTAGCTCTATCCCTTTGAAAAACCTCTTTTTCCATTTTTTCAAGAATCAAATCCCGCAATTTTTTTTCGATTTTTTTCAAGGTGTAATCTGATTTTTTCCTGTTTTCAAGAAACGTTTTGTGATTCAGACACCCTTCAAAGATTTCTTTTGCCCCGATTCCCCGATAAGCTTGAGCTAAAAAAACGGGGGGGTACCACTCCTGCTGTGGAGCAAGCCCAAGAACATCTTCAATTTCTTGTTTTATTCGACTGGCGCCTGGTCTGTCTGCTTTATTGACGACAAAAATATGGGCGATTTCCATAAGCCCTGCTTTCATGGCTTGAACCCCTGTTCCTGATTCAGGGACTAGGACCACTACAACGGTATCAACTGTCTGGTAAATATCCAGTTCAGATTGTCCAACTCCAACGGTTTCAATTAAGATTAAATCTTTTCCAGATGCTTCCAGAATTTCTGTTACTTGTTCTGTTGTTCGAGCCATTCCTCCCAGGGATCCTCTTGCTGCCATGCTTCTGATAAAAATATCAGGGTCGCCAGAAGATTTGCTCATTCGAATTCGGTCTCCCAGTATTGCCCCTCCAGTAAAAGGGCTTGTTGGATCAACACAAACGATTCCAACTTTGAAGCCTTGTTCTCTTGCCAGAAGAGCTAGACGGTCAACCAGAGTTGATTTTCCACCTCCTGGAGGACCCGTAATCCCGATTCGGTATGATTTTTTTCGATGAGGGTAAAGAGTTTTGAGTATGAGAGAAGCTTCTGAAGACTCGTTTTCAATCAGTGTGATCAATCGGGATAACGAAACTTCTCGTCCTTCTAGAGTTTGTTGAATTAGTTGATCTAGAGAATTTGATTTTGTTAACATGCCTGTTGGAATTCGATTTGAATAATAGTCCCCCTTCAGGATTTTATTATCTTTTCATAAAGGGGATGAAAATCGGAGGAAACAGAAATTCCAAGTTCTTTTTCTAAATGATGTATGGCTTCCTGATACTGTTTTAAGGCTTCTGTTTTTTTCCCTTGTTTCAGGAGAGATTCAATTAAATAATGATAAGCTTCTTCCTGCAGGTCATCTTTGATAAGGATCTGCCTTGCCGCTAGCTCAGCGGCTTCATAATCACCTGTTAAAAGGCAGCATTTGGACATTAGCAGTGTGGTTTTCAGGAATGTTAAGGAAAAGTGAGTTCGGGGTGTTTCTGTCCATTCGTCTTTGATGTTTTCAAGAAAATCTCCTTTGTTAAAGGAAAGGGATTGTTTGAGGATAGGGAGAGCTTCCGAGTATTTTTTTTCTGAAACGAGAGGGCAGGCTGCAGAATATAAGTTTTCAAATTCCTCGATGTCCACAAAAAGAGGAAGATTAAGGGAAAGAGTTCCTGTTTTTCTGCTTCTGACAAGGAATTTGACTGACTCTTTTTCCGGCACAAAATCTTTGAAAAGGGATCGAACATGATGGAGCGCATTTCTTAAACTGTTTCGCGCTTTTTCTTCTTCTCTGTCAGGCCAAAAATGTTCAAGCAGGATTTCATCTGAGACAGGGCTCTGGCGGCGGTAAGCTAAGAAAGCAAAAAGTTTCATGGCTTTTTGGGTCGGCCAATTTTCTTCTGTGATCACTTTCCCTTCAGTTTCCACTCTAAAGGAGCCCAGGAAGAAGATTTGCAGAGTTTTGTTAGATTCGGAATGAGATGAGAGAATTGCCGCTTTTTTTTCTTGTCCAACTGAAATCTTTGCAGGAGAATAAGAAAAGGGGAGTTCAATTGGAAGAATATCCATCCACTTCGCTGGCGGAAGCTCACTTAGTTTTTCTTCAAGATGGGGGACACAGGGCTCTCCCATGCGGGTTAAAAGAATTCGGCACAAGGGAGGATTCACTTGGTGAATAATGCCGCTTAATAAAAGAAGAAGCACGTACGGGCGATATTGGATCATTAAATCAAATAAATCATGCTGGTTCAAGAGATTTAAAAACTTTGTCAGCCATTCGATGTGTGTTTTTTGATCTTTTTGATTTTGGAGAAGGGTCAAACTTGAGAGAAAAAGAAGGGTTGTGAAAAGTCCGATCAAATCCTGGCCACTGCTAAATTCTTTAGCGAGAGGTTCAAGGATTTCTACTCCTTTTTCTTTTCTGCCATCAGCCCATTCCAGAAGACCTCTTAAAATGCGGGATCTCTGGGTTAAAACAGGGGAGACAGAGGCAGCTTCTTTCTGAACCCGATCGAGAAGGGCTTGAGCAGATTCTATGTCCCCTGAATTCCAGTAAGCCATGAAGAGTTTTGAAAGGGCGTTGACAATTAATTCCGGGTTTTCCATTTCTTCTGCTGTGCGGAGAGCAAGTGTGTAACACCGAACTGCCCAATCCGACTGCTGACTCTGACGGTAGAAATCCCCCAGATCCAGCCAGTGGAGACACTGTGCATGGGTAAAGCGGTAAGCTCTTTCTTGGGCATTCCATTTTTCTCCTTTCGAAACAATGGAGGCAAGAGCATTCACAAATACAGGATCAAATTCAGATCCTGCAAGTTCTGAAATTCGGCGCATCACTTCAATTCCTGTTGCGGGATAACGATGTGATTTGGGAGTAGCGAGATCCACGTATGCATCAGCTGCAGCCAGCAGTCTGGCTTCCTCTAAAATTTTTTCTCCCTTTATACCTTTTACTCCACTCCCATTGAACCATTCGTGTCTTTGGAGAATGATGGGGATTATTTCATTGAGACGAGAATCACCACTGAAAGCGCTGCGCAGAATGTCTTCTTCTCGTTGGATTAAAGAAACCGATCTCAAGTTTTCATGGTCAGAACAAAGAGGGAGGGAGAATAGGGCTTTCTTTTCCTCAATTTGAAGGAGAACTCCAAGGGTATGCACCTGAGCTGCTAGATGTGATTTCTCCACGACACCAGGGAGAACCCCTGCTTCTTTTCCGATTTCTTGAACATACTGCGCCACTAACTCGCAGTGTTTGACATTAAACGGGTTGCGTGCTTCTAGAACCTTCATTAAAGTCAGAAGATTTTTTAAATATTGAGAACCAGGAGAGTTCTGAGTTTCCACGATTGATCTTAGCCGCTCTTTTAATTGAGCAGCGGAAAGAAAAATTTAGCGATTTCTTCTTCGATCTCATTTCTGTTGGTTAGACTTTGGAGCTTTCCTCGGAAATAAGTAGAATTATGAAGCCCTTTTACATACCAGGTGAGATGTCGGCGTGTTTGCAGGATCCCCTCGGTTTCTCCGTATTCTTCAATCCCCATTTCGAGATGTTTTAACATGATTTTCATTTTTTCCTGTGGAAGCGGGGCAGGCAGGTTTCTTTTCTTTTCTAGATAGTAAGATATTTCAGGGAAGATCCAGGGATTTCCTATAACCCCTCTGCCAATCATGATTCCTGAAATTGCGGTCCGACTTAATTTTTCAAAGGCAGTTTCTGCGTTTGTAATATCCCCGCTGCCTATGACCGGAATCTTGACCATGCGAGCCACTTGATCAATGGTTTCCCAATCCGCTTTTCCCGTGTACCCCTGGACACTGGTGCGTCCATGGATCGTGATTGCATTAAATCCAAGGATTTCTGCCATTTTTGCGATGTCAAAGCAGGTCAGGTGGTTTTCGTCCCATCCTTTTCGCACCTTAATAGTAACAGGAATTTGAACCGCTTTTCGAACTGACTCCATGACCCTTTTTAATAAAGACAGATCTCTTGTTAAATAGGCTCCGGACTGGCATTTTTCCATCTTTGGCACAGAACACCCACAGTTAATATCCAGGATGTCAGCGCCTAAGTCCTCCATTTTTTTAGCGCATTCAGACATGATTTTAGGGCTGTTCCCGAAAATCTGGATAGCGACAGGTCTTTCAGATTCATGGAAACGAACCATCTCCCAGATTTTTTCTTTCCCATAGATCAGTCCATCAGATGAGCAGAATTCCGTGAACATTAAGCTGGCTCCAAAAGGTTTCACAATTCTACGAAAAATAGAGTTGGTCACATGTTCCATAGGAGCTAAAATAATCGGGTGTTCGATTTTTAAGTTCCCAATCCAGAAGCTTTTCATCCTGTCAGTTCTTGTTCGGAGTGGAGGGCAGACCTCCTGGCTGCCAGGAAAAATTTTGAGCTTTTTTCCGCAGGTCGTTGACTGATTTCTGCAAGGTTGAGCGCAGATCTGTCAATAAGTTCTGCATCGCTTCTTTTTTTGTGTCCGGCTTTAGATACTTTTCCAGGTAAGGTTGAACCGAGAGAGGCTTTTTTACTTTTACCAGAAGGCGCCGCTGTCCTGGAAAAAGCGGAATCTCATTTCCTGTTATCAGCCTGTTTATTTTTAGGATTGTTTCCATCATCCGATACTGGTCGCCTGAGTCCAGATAGCCAGGCAGAAATGAAAGGCTGTACAGGCTCCAGAACGCTTGTTTAAATTTTTTAGTTGTTTTCTCGTATCGCGCCATGAAAACCCTATCTCGGTCTGAAATTTCCCCATTTGAAATCTTTCTAAATTCCTCCATTTCAAGTTTTTCTACCAGGAGTTGACTCAAACTCCAGAATTTTTCTTCAGGAGTTTTTCCCTGAGGGGAAACTTTAAACTCTTTTTCAGCTCTTGAAAGCAGTTCATCCATAAGCCCCTGTATTCGGTCAATAATTTCCCCTGTTCTTGTTTTTTTAAATAAGATTTCTTCTAGAGTTGACAGATTTTTTTTAAGAAACGAAGTGATATCTTCTTGATAAACATATTTCAGAGCAATGGGTAGGAAGTAAAGACTGTCTGGTTTTCCATCCAGAGATCTCGCTTTAGCTCCTTCTAAAGCAAAATAGGCATTCCCTTGTTTTAAAGGAGTGACGTAATCATTCAGATAAAAAAGTTCTCCTTCGGGAAAAACCACGAGAGAAGAGTCTCCTTTTTTTAATTCTTCTATAATAAACCGTATGGCTTGAACGTTTCTGCCCCCCCTTTCTACAGCAAACCCTCCAAATGCACGCACAAAAAATCTCTGCAGTCCTAGAAATCCTTCAAACACCTCTGGAACCGTAAGATACAAACACCTGACTTTTGCTCTGTGTGCAATTTCATAGATAACGTAGACATCATTGGGATGTGCGTGTTTAACAGCTGCAATAATTCCTGTCCCTTTTGGGATAGATTTCCAGTTTTCTATTCCCTCAATATCCCAGGTAACATCGCTTGACAAAAACCAGCGATTTAGATATACAAAAATGTTTTGAACAGAATAAAGAGGAGCTGGAGGGATAAAAGAATTTCCGCGCGCGAGATGTTCTTTTTCTTTTTTCATAATTAGAATCGATGTGGAGAAAGGGAATAGAGTTTTTCCCAGAGTTCGAAGGGTCCAAGTTTCCACCCGAACCCTGATTTCACGGCTTGATCCAGAGAAATTTTGCTGTCCACAATTTCGGGAATTTTGCTTGCTGCATACTTGATGAGAGACTTCATTGTCTCTTTAAAAAAGTCAGAAGCTTTGTCTGTTCCTTCAGCCAGAACTTGAATCCCTTTTTCTAAAGTGGTCTGCTCTTTTGCTTTTTCTAAGGAAGGGAATTGAGGAGATAGGCAGGGAGTGTATTGAAACGTTTTTAAATCCAGAGAATACATCTCGGGTTTTCCGGTTTTCCCTGTGATTTTTTTGTAAAAACCCTCTCTATGCTTTCCTGATTTTTTTTGATTTTCAAGCATTTGGAGCATAAAATATGGAACTTTAAAATATTTTCTCATAGGGTCATTGAACAGTGACTCGTAAAGATATTGGGAAACGTGAATATAGTGATCTATTCCTACCAGATCAAGAGTGCGGAAAGTAGCGCTTTTAGGTCTCCCGATAATTTGCCCTGTTATCTCATCTACTTCTTCAACCTTTAATTGATATTCGATTCCTGTCTGTACTGTAAGGCCAACCATAAAAATTCCGATGCGATTCGCGACAAAGCCAGGAGTATCTTTACAGATCAGTGGGATTCGATGAAGAACTGAATCTGCTGTTTCGCAAATCATTTGAACTACACTCGGGAGTGTTTTGTTTCCAGGAATTATTTCCAGGAGTGGAAGATACTTCAGTGGGTTAAAAAAGTGAGTCCCAAGAAAATAGTTTAAAAAATTTTCGTTGAAATTTTTCGAAATCTCTGAAATCGGGATACCCGAAGTGTTTGTGCTGACAATGGCTTCTTTTTTTCTGAGAGACGCGATTTTTTTAAAAAGCTCCTGTTTTATTTCCAGTTCTTCTGAGACTGCTTCAATGATCCAGTCCACATCCTGGAGATTGTGCAGGTTCTTTTCAAAGTTTCCAGTTTGAAAGGAAGAAGTTTTAAAATTATTTCTGTTCCTCATGCTTAAAAGAAGAACCTGCAATCCCGAATTAGAGAGAAGTTCCGCAATTTGAGTTCCCATGACTCCTGCGCCCAAAACAGCAGCAGTTTTAATCATTAAGCCACACAATTCTCTTGTCTTCAGCGACATCCTTCATTTTCAGGAGGTCTGTGTGGCTTGTAAAGGGAATTTCAAGCGCTTCTCAAATAACAAATAATATTATGTTTGAAACCCTTACAGAAAGACTGCAAGCTGCTTTTAAAAAACTTCGCGGAAAAGGAAAACTTTCAGAAGCGGACGTCACAGAAGCTCTCAGAGAAGTGCGAATGGCTCTTCTGGAAGCCGACGTTTCTTTAAAAGTGGTTAAAGAGTTTACGGCAGCTGTTAAAGAAAAGGCTGTTGGAGCAGAAGTTTTAGAGAGCTTGACTCCTGCCCAGTCCGTGATCCGAATTGTTCGCGATGAAATGAATCTTCTGGTTGGGGGACCTGCTAAGCTGCAGAAATCTTCAAAGTCTCCTACAATCTATATGATTGTGGGACTGCAGGGTTCAGGAAAAACGACGACCTGTGGAAAATTAGCGCTTTTCTTAAAAGACAGTGGGGAAGAGCCTGTGTTAGCTGCGTGCGACATTTATCGTCCTGCTGCGATCAAGCAGCTTCAAGTTCTTGGGAAAGAGTTGGAGGTTCCTGTTTTCTCTCTTGGAGATAAATCCGATCCGGTTCAAATTGCAAAAGGGGCTGTGCAGTTAGCAGAATCTTCAAAGAAAAATGCAGTCATTTTAGATACTGCTGGAAGACTTCATATTGATGCACAAATGATGGTCGAGTTAAAGCAGTTAAAAGCGGTTTTAGCTCCAACGGAAATTCTGCTGGTGGCTGATGCAATGACAGGACAGGATGCTGTGAAAATCGCTGAACAGTTTCATCAGGATTTGGCTTTGACAGGCATAATCCTGACTAAAATGGATGGGGATGCAAGAGGAGGAGCGGCTCTTTCTATAAGGTCTGTTACTGGGTGTCCTGTTAAATTTGTCGGGGTAGGGGAGAAATTAAAAGCTTTAGAACTTTTTTATCCTGACCGAATGATTTCCAGGATATTAGGGATGGGCGATGTCCTGACCTTGATTGAAAAAGTTGAGCAAGAGATTGATGAAAAAAAAGCAAAGGAACTGGAAGAAAAACTTAAAAAAGCAGAATTTGATTTAGGGGATTATTTAGAGCAGCTGCAGCAGATTAAAAAAATGGGCTCTTTGACAGATTTACTGGCTATGCTGCCAGGAAACATATTTCCTGGTTTAAACCTGCAGAAGCAGTTAAAAGAAGCTAAGCCGGATGAAAGGCAAATTTTTAAAATAGAAGCTGTTATTCGCTCCATGACAAAAGAAGAAAGAAAAAAACCCGAATTATTGAATGCCAGTCGAAAAAAAAGAATTGCCCTGGGTTCTGGAACTCAGGTTTCAGACGTCAATCAAGTGCTTAAACATTATGATATGATGAAAAAAATGATGAGGCAGTTTTCTTCGATTCAAAAACAGGGAGGGAAAAAACTGCTGCGTCTTCCATTTTTAGGATGACTAACTTGAAGTCAGTAAGCGAATGAGGTTATTTAAATGATTATTGTCATGAAGCATGGCTCAACTCCAAAAGAGATTGAGCGAGTCATAGAAACGATTCATAAAGAAGGACTTAAACCTCACGTTTCCAAAGGAGAAGAAACCACCATAATAGGGGTTATTGGAGATGAACGAAAACTGGATCCAGTGCCTTTCCAACTTCTGCCAGGCGTTGATCGTGTTATTCCTGTTTTAAAGCCATTTAAATTAGCCAGCCGTGATTTTAAGCCTCATGATTCTGTCATCAGCGTGAACGGAATCTATGTTGGCGGAAAAAATTTTACGGTTATTGCAGGCCCCTGCGCAGTAGAATCTGTTGAACAGGTGATCAGTACTGCAAAAAAAGTAAAAAATGCTGGAGCTGTTATTTTAAGAGGCGGGGCTTATAAGCCTAGAACTTCTCCTTACAGTTTTCAGGGGTTAGGTCCTGCGGGACTGAAGATTCTGGCTGAAGCTAAAAAACAGACAGGTCTGGCTGTTATTACAGAAGTTTTATCTGAGACTGATCTTTCCTCAGTGGCAGAAGTAGCCGATATTCTTCAGATCGGGGCTAGGAACATGCAGAACTTTGCTCTTCTGGACGCCGCTGGAAAACAAAAAAAGCCGATTATGTTGAAGAGAGGACTGATGTCCACGATTGAGGAGTTTCTTCTTTCTGCCGAATATATTCTTTCTCGAGGTAATCATCAAGTTATTCTTTGTGAAAGAGGAATACGAACTTTTGAAAAAGCGACTCGGAATACCCTGGATATTTCTGCTGTTCCAGTGATAAAAAAGTTGAGTCATCTGCCTGTGATTCTGGATCCAAGTCATGCTGCAGGATATCAAGAATATGTTCCGGCTTTATCTTATGCTGCTGCAGCATCTGGAGCAGATGGAATCATGGTGGAGGTGCACCCCCATCCTGAAAAAGCGCTTTGTGATGGACAGGAAAGCTTAACTCCGGATCAGTTTAAGCTGGTCATGCAGAGGGTTAAAGCAATTGTTAAAGTGGTTGGTAAAAAACTGAGCATAGTTTCATGAAATTAGAGGAGTGCCGTGTAGAAATTGTGGGATTAGGACAAATTGGCTCTTCTCTTGCTTTGTCGCTCTTAAAAAATAAAGCAGTAAAACAAGTGATTGGATTTTCGAGAAGCAGGAAAACCGCTGCGCTGGCAGTCAAAAGGAAAATTGTAACAAAAAGTTTTACGGATGAATCTGAAATTTTTCGACAAGATGCTGATGTGGTGATTTTTGCTGTTCCTGTTCAAGCTGCTGTATCCCTGATCAAAAAGATTCCGCGAGGCCAGAGATCAATTCTTTTTATGGATGTCGTCAGCGTAAAAAGAGAAGTTGTTCAAGCCGCCCGAAAAAAGGGGATTCCTTATGTTTCTATTCATCCTATGGCAGGGACAGAAAAAACTGGTATTAAATCCTGTCATTCTGACTTGTTTAAAAACAGACCCTTGATCGTTTTTCCAGTAAATCCCCCTTTGCATGCTTATAAGAAAATCATGAATGATTTGGCGAAAGGAATCGGGAGTTTTCCGATTTACGTTAAAGGAGCAGAAGAACATGACGAGGTGGTGGGAGTTGTGAGTCATTTATCTCATCTTTTCGCTTACACTCTGCTTCATACTGCTGCAAGGGAATCACGCAGCAGTAGGATCCCCTTACAGAGTTTTTGGAAATGCGCAGGTCCAAGTTTTCAGGATGCCAGCCGCGTAGCAGGCAGCAGTCCTGAAATGGTTTTTGATTTTTTGTGGAGCAATCGCCGAACTCTTGTCCCTATTTTGGATTCGGCTGTGCGGGAGCTCTCAACAGTTCGACACTGGTTTAAATCTTCAAAAAAGATGGAAATGATGAAGTGGATTGAGGAAGGGGGAAAACTAAAAGAACTTACGAGTTCTGCTTTTAATGATAGAAAATGAAAATTGATTTAAGAAGACTTAGAAAAGAACTGGATAAGGTTGATGAAAGGATGGTCAGCATTCTTTCCAAACGGATGTTAATTGTTCATAAAATCGCTTGTATTAAAGCTGAAGATGGACTGCGAATTAAGGATAAGACTCGGGAAAAAGATGTCCTTGCTCGTGTGGAGAAATTAGCTCATTTAAATTATCTTTCATCTTCTTATGTAAAAAAGCTTTTTTCCATTATTCTGTTAGAATCTTTTCAAGAACAAAAAAAGATGGTTCAGAAAAAAAAGGCTGGTCGTCACGCAAGTTCATCTTGAATTTTCTGTATTGTGGCGCGCAGATCGGTCAGTAGGTTCTGCATCCCTTCCTTTTTTGTGTCTGATTTCAAGTACTGTTTTAAATAAGGCTGCACAGCAAAAGGTCTTCCTATTTTGACTCTTAAAAGGCGGTGCCCTGGAAATGGTGGAGTTTCATTTTCTGTAACGAGTCTATTTATCTTTCGAATGGTTTCCATAACTCGATTTTGATCCTTTGGATTCATGTACCCTGGCAGAAAAGAAAGACTGTATAATGCCCAGAAAGCTTTTTTGAAAGATTCAGTATCCCTTTTGCTGCGGGCCATGAAGATTCTTGCCCTGTCAGAAAGTTCTCCTTTCATTGTTTTTCCAAACGTTGCTGTTTCTAGCGCTTCTATCAGGGTTAGACTTAGATTTAAAAATTTTTCTTCTGGGGATTGACCCTGTGCAGCGACATTAAATTTTTTTTCTGCTTCTGCTAACAGTGCATTCATCAGTTTTTCTATTCTATCAGAAAAGTTATTTTCTGATGGATCGCCCTTTTTCAAGTTCGTTTTTAAAAGTTTTTTTTCTAAAAAGGCGAGATTTTTTTTAATGAGAGGATTGATATCTTTTTCATAAAGATACTTTAGACCAATGGGTAAGAAAAATAGAGTATTTGGTTTTCCTTCAAGAGTTCTGGCTTTAGCGCCTTCTAGAGCAAAAAGAGCAGTTCCCTGCTTCAATGGAGTGACATAATCATTTAAGAAAAAAAGTTCTCCTTCGGGGAAAAGAACGATAGGAACCTTCCCTTTTTTCAAAGTTTCAATAGTAAATCTGGCTGCTTGAATATTTTTTCCACCTCTTTCTACTGGAAATCCACCAAATGATCTGACAAAAAATCTCTGCATTCCGAGGTATCCTTCAAACACTTCTGGAGCTGAAACATAAAAGCATTTGACTCCGATTCGATGCGCTATTTCATAAATTACGTATTCATCGCTGTAGTGAGCGTGTTTAACAGCAATAATAAGACCTGTGTCGTTAGGAATGGATCTCCAGTTATCTATTCCCTCAATTTCCCACGTTACACCCATGGAGAGAATCCAGCGATTGATATAGACAAAAATTTTTTGAATAAAATTATTAGGAATTGGTGGGCTGAAAGAATTCAAAATTGGATTGCCTTTCTAAAACTACCTTGCTTTTTTATAAGATTAATTTTTAAGTTTCATTAACTGAGTTAAGCGTTTTTTCTGGATATTCCTTTTTCGGACAAGGATTTTTTTCGATTTATATCGAATCAATGGAATTCAACGTTAATTTATGTATAATCGTTATGTATGATTAATAGAAAGAGGTGAGAAATGGCAGCGCGAATTCGACTGAGAAGAACAGGAAAGAAGAAGCAGCCCACTTATCGTATCGTTGTCGCTGATTCTAGATCCCCGCGAGACGGCAGATTTATTGAGGTGATTGGCCATTATAATCCGAGAACCACCCCAATGACTCTTGAGATCAATGAGGAAAAAGCCAAGTTGTGGTTGTCTAAAGGAGCATCTCCAAGCGAGACTGTGACAAGGCTGTTAACTTTGAAAGGCGTTTTAATGTCGAGCGCTCGGACTGATTCTAAAGGAGCCAATTGAGATCAGTAAGCTCAACCCTCCTCACTTGCAGGAGTATTCGTTAAAGTGATGGTGCGCAGCGAAGAAAGGTTGGAAGACTGACGGTTTATGAGTGAGCGACTAAATCTAAAACAGACTGGAGGCGAAAAACAGTGAAAGAACTACTCGAATATTTAGCAAAAGCTCTTGTAGATCATCCCAATGAGGTCAATGTCAGCCTTGTAGAGGGAGAAAAATCTCAAATTCTTGAACTGCGGGTTAATCATGCTGATATGGGAAAAGTTATCGGAAAGCAGGGAAGAATTGCGCAGGCTCTTCGTATCATAGTCAAGGCAGCAGCAGTTAAGGAAGGGAAAAAAGTGATGGTTGAAATTATTGAGTGAAAATTTTCGTCATTACCCTTTTTCCTGAAATTGCGCGTCTTTATTTAAATACCAGCATCATGAAAAAAGCTCAGGAAAAAGGGGTTCTTTTTTTTTCGGCGATTCCCCTGAGAGATTTTGGAATTGGAAAACACCGTCAGGTGGATGATCGTCCATATGGAGGCGGCCCAGGGATGCTGCTTCGCCCAGAACCTGTTTTTGCCGCTGTGGACTCAATTTTGCAGATGGGTGAAAATCCCCATAAAATCCTTCTTTCACCACAGGGGAAAACATTTAAACAAGAGGACGCGGCAAGACTTTCAAAGAAAAGCAGTCTTTTATTCATTTGCGGTCATTACGAAGGTTTTGACGAAAGAGTTCGCACCTCTCTTGCAGATGAGGAAATTTCAATTGGGGATTATATTTTGACCGGTGGTGAGCTGCCTGCCATGGTTGTCATTGATGCAGTTGTTAGGCTGGCAGAAGGCGTTCTTCCAAAAGAAAGCACAGCGGAAGAATCTTTTTCTCATAATCTTCTAGAATATCCTCAATATACTCGTCCCCCGGAGTTTCGGGACATGAGAGTGCCAGATCTTCTTTTAAACGGGAATCACGAGGAAATTCGGAAATGGAGGAAACAAAAAGCCCTTGAGCGAACAATAAATCGTTCATCAGACTGTTAAAGTGAATTGGAAAGTAAATTTTGGAGGATAGAAGAGATGGATTCAGTCGTAGATTTTGAGAAAGCTTTTTTGAAACAAGATGTTCCTGATTTTCGAGTCGGAGACACAATTAAAGTCAGTTATAAAATCACAGAAGGTGGGAAAGAAAGAATCCAATCTTTAGATGGTGTTGTGATCGAGCGAAAAGGTTCTGGCATCCGAGAAACTTTTACCTTGCGTAAAATTTCAAATGGCGTGGGGGTTGAGCGAACTTTCCCTCTTCATTCCCCTAAAATTGAAAAAATAGCAGTTCTTAAAAAAGGAATTGTTCATAAAGCAAAGCTTTTTTATTTAAGAGATAAAATTGGGAAAAAAGCAAAAGTAAAAGAAAAAAAGGGTTAATTTTGAGTTCTGCTCAGTTAGTCGTTTTAACTTCTTTAGTTGCCATTGTTCGCGGTCTTTCCAGCTTTGATTTCAGTCAGAAGGCAAAAAAGATATTTGAAAGATTGATCGATCTTATACTGATTGCCATAATCGTTTTTGCGGGATATGAATATGCCAGACATTCCAGAGAATTAAGTTACTATTTTCATTGGGGTCATTTTAGGCATTGGATGCAGAACAATATGGGAACGTTTGCTTTTACTATCTTGACTTTGCTATTATTATTTGGCTTCCGACTTGCTTTTTCAAAAGAATGGAGTTTAAGCGCAAAAAAAGCTCTCCATGATTGGTTAGACCCCGCTCTTCTCGCAGGGGCGCTGGCATTAATTCTAATTACCTATGTGGCTCGAACTTATTATATTCCCTCTGGTTCCATGGAACCCACTTTAATGGTGCATGATTATATTATTGTTGTAAAACCTTTTATGTTAAAGTTGTTTCATGATTTTCCTCCTCAAAGAGGGGATATTGTTGTTTTTCACCCTCCTCTTCCACATGAAACAAAAGAGTTTATTAAACGCGTGGTTGGCCTTCCAGGAGAGACAATTCAAGTACTCCATGGAAAAGTCTGGGTTGACGGCAGAACTCTGCATGAACCTTATATTAAATCACCTCCTGACTACCGCTGGGGTCCAGTCAAAATCCCGCTCAAACATTATATTGTTTTTGGAGACAATCGAAATAACAGCTTGGACAGCCATGCCTGGAAAGAAGATGGTGGAACTCCTTTCCTTTCTTTAAGAAGGATTGTTGGACGAGCGGTTCTCATTATTTGGCCACCTTCCAGATTTCAGGTTCTTCATGATTATCGCTGGTTTCAGACTCATGTTGTTCATGCTTACTCAGGAACTGCGCTTCTGGCTTGAATGGGTTTAACTCTTCAGTGGTTTCCAGGGCATGTTGGAAAAGCCAGAAGAGAAGTCAGAATTTTGTCAGGACAGGCTCGAGTTATTTTTCACCTTTTAGACGCAAGGGCTCCAATTTCAACTTTTTATCCTGAGCTTACCAGTAAAAAGAAAACAATTATTGTGTTTACCAAGACCGATTTGGCAGATTTGAATTTAACACAAAAATGGAAGCTTTTTTTTGAAAAAAAAGGGTATCCAGTTTATCTTTCGAAAAAAAACGATTCTCTGCAGGGATTAAGAAATGAAAATTTTTGGGGAATCAGTTCGTTTTTGGGAAAAGCGATTGTGGTTGGACTGCCCAATGTCGGCAAATCCAGTTTTATTAATACTCTTGTTCAAAGAAAGAAAACAAAAACAGGAAAAATTCCAGGGATAACCCGTGGCCCTCAGTGGGTAAAACTGAATGACAAGATGTATCTTTTGGATACCCCAGGAATTTTTTATCCTCAGAATATTCCGCAGGAAAAAGCATGGAGACTGGCAGTTCTTGGTATTGCCCCGGAAAAAATTTACATTGAACAGGTTCTTGAAGTAGGGGAATTTTTAATGCGATATGTTAGAGAAAATTATTCTGTTTTTCAAGATCAGTCTGAAAATTATCTTGATTTTTTAAAAATTTTTGGGAAAACACAGGGGATTCTTTCAAAGGGAGGAGCTGTTCATTTGGAAAATGCAGCTTTGAGACTGATCCACGATTTTCAGAGAGGAAAATGGGGAAGAATGACTTTGGATAAACCTGTTTTCATTTAGTGGTTCGCTTACTGCGCAGCATCAAATTGCAGGCAAGAGAATGGAGGAAAAAGGAATTCAGCATCTGTAAGCCGTTGGTCCAGGTAGAAAAAGGGCGTCGGTTCTATTTCTTGTTGACAGCGGAGCTTCTTACTCGCACCTATAGGCGCTGGAGGCGCCAAGAAGAAGGTAAAGCAGAGTAAGGATTAAAATACTAACTCGTTATGATCGCCGGGATTGATGAAGCTGGAAGGGGTCCTTTAGCAGGTCCAGTTGCAGCAGCAGCCGTTATTCTTCCTGAAACCTTCTCTTGCAGCGAACTGAAAGATTCAAAACAATTATCCTATCAGAAGCGGACAAAACTTTTTTCTTTTATTCAGGAGAAAGCCATTAGTATTGGAATTGGAATGATTGATGCTGATGAGATTGATGAGATTAATATTCTCCAAGCCACTTTTAAGGCGATGCGCAGGGCATTGGAGACCCTTTCTATGCAGCCCGAAGAAATTTTCGTGGATGGGAATAAAGTGATTCCCCATCTTTCAATTCCTCAAACCGCTCTTGTTAAGGGGGACACGTTTCATCCTTCAATTATGTGTGCTTCTATTATCGCAAAAGTAATGAGAGACAGGTGGATGGAAAAAGCGCATGAGCAGTTTCCAGAATACGGGTTTAACCGTCATAAAGGATATGGAACAAGAGATCACTTAAAGGCGCTGGAGCTGTATGGCCCCTGCGCCATTCATAGAAGATCTTTCTATCCTGTAAAACTTTACTTTTTTGACTCAAGTTCATCTATTGTAAGACAGAAATTAATCCCCTTTCGCAGCCAGCGAGATCACAGTTTAAAAGGATTTCAGCAGATGACTTTGAATTTCACAGAGGTATGAATCAGGCAGCTGCGAGCAAAACTAGAAATGCTGTTTTAGGCAAAAGCGGAGAAGAAGAAGCCAGACGTTTTTTGTTGAAAAAAGGCTATGAAATTATTGCTCAAAACTATCGTTCTCCTTTTGGAGAAGTAGATTTAATCTGTAAAGATCAAAATTCAGTAGTGTTTGTAGAAGTGAAAACGAGGAAAAATTTAAATTTCGGCGATGGAGCTGAAGCTGTAGTCCCGAAAAAGCAGAAAAAAATTATAAAAACCGCGCTCTATTTTTTAAAGAACAAACATCTTGAAGCTCATCCTTACAGGTTTGACGTGGTTTCTATTCTATCAGGCGGTGATTTAAAGATTTCGTATATTCCACATGCTTTCCCTTAAAATGAGAAATAAAATAAACAAAGGTTTAAGGTTGAACTAATGGATAAATTAACTGAAGCGATTTTAGATAATTTAGATCAGGCAGGAGTGCTGCCTAAAAAAGAAATTGATAGGATTCTAGATCAATTAAAGTCGGGGTTTTCTTCTCTCGAAGATCTTCTTTTGCAAAGTGGAGCTTCTAAAACAAGTCTCCTTAAAGCGAAAGCCTCCGCATTTGGAGGAATTGACTGGATTGATTTTGATGCTTTTCAGCCAGAATTAGAAATGGTAAAATTGATTCCAAGAGCCACCGCATCTCGATATAATCTTCTCTGCATCGGGAAACGAGAAGGTAAACTGGTCGTGGCAGCGAGTCATCCTGACGATGCTTTTGGCTTGGAGTACGTGCAGATGATAACGGGTTCCGAAATCATTCCTGTAGTGGCTTTGGATTCCGATTTAAAAGCACAGATTGACACTGCTTACCCTGATAAAAAGCAGGTCGTTGGAATCAGCGCTAAGGAAGCAGTAGAAGAGAAAAAGCTGGAAGAAGTCGGTAAAAAGAGGTTCATTTCTCTTGATTTCCATGAAGGGAAAAGACCTGAAGCAAAAACAGCGGTTTCTATTTTTGAGATTACCAGACAGTTATCCGAAACCCTGGACATAGATCAACTCTTGCTAAAAGTTATGGATGCTGTTGAAGCGTTATGCAATTCTGAAGCAAGCTCTGTTTTACTTTACGATGAGACTCTGCATGTTCTTTATTTTAAATGCGCTTCAGGAGAAAAAGGAGAACTTCTGAAACAGGTGGTTCTGCCTGTATCAGAAGATTCTATTGCTGGTTGGGTTGCTCTTCATCGAGAACCTGTTATTGTCAATGATATGACTGGAGAAAATCGTCATTATAAAGGAATTGATCAACTGTTGAAATTTAAAACCAGAAATTTGATTTGTATTCCCATTGTTTCGAATGGCAAATTGTTTGGGGTTTTGGAAGCAGTCAACAAAAAAGGTGAAATTTTTTCTGAAGAAGATAAAGCCTATTTAAATCTTCTGGCAGGACAGACAGGGGTTTGTCTGGCAAATGCGCAGCTGGTGGATGAGCTCCAGGATTATTTTTCTTCCAGTCTTGAAATTTTAATTGGAGCTGTTGAATCTTTGGATCCAGGGTTTAAAGGACATGTTAGCTCTGTTTATAAAATTGCTCTTTCGCTCGCTAAAGACGCGGGAATCAGCGGAAAAACTTACAGCGCTATCGCTCATGCCTCTCTTCTGCATGATATTGGGAAATTGAAGCTTTCGGGTTTGCCTGAGGAAGAGGTTAAAAAGCAGCATCCTCTTGTTGGAGCCAATATGACAAAAGAGATTAAAATTTTAAAAGACGTTGCCCCCATTATTTCTAAACATCATGAAAAATGGGATGGGAGCGGATTTCCTGAAGGGCTGAAAGGAGAAGAGATTCCACTCCCTGCCAGAATTCTTTCACTGGCTGAAAATTTTGTGGAATGGGGAGAAAAAACAGAGTGGAAGATCCCTGCGGCTGATTTTATCAGTAAAGAAGGTGGGACTTATGACCCTCGTTTACTGGGTTCATTGGAAAAGATTGTCAAAAATTTTCCTGGCTTTCAGATTGTTTTGTGAAGAATTATTCTGTTTTTGTTAAAAAAGTTCAAGGCTCAAGATTCAGCTTAATGGTTAGTATTCCCAGGAATCATCCCGATATGGGAAAAGCGGCTGAAGAAGGGGGAGCTGATGCCATTAAGATGCACATTTACACAAAACATCCCGCCAGTCAGCATTTGTTTGGAAGTTTACAGAAAGAGAGGAAGAATTTAGAAAAAGTTTTGTCCGCTGTTCATCTTCCTGTTGGGATTGTTCCAGGGGCTGAAAAACTGGCTGCTTTAGAAGAGATGAGAGAATTGGAAAAGATGGGAATTGATTTTTACGATCTATTTGCCCATCATCTTCCTTTAGATTATCTATCTTTAGAGTTAGGTAGAATGGTGTGCCTAGATTCTCGATATTCTCCTGAGCAGGCAAAACGGATAGCTTCCTGTGGGGTAGATCTTTTTGAATCCTCGATGATTCCTCATGAAGGATATGGAAAGCCTGTTTGTTTTGCCGATCTGGCAGCATGGAAAGCTCTTGTGGAAGGATTATCAGTTCCAGTGATGGTCAGCACTCAGAGGAAAATCAAGCCGGAAGAGATTGAATATTTATATGAGATTGGGATAAAAGGGATTGTGATTGGGGTGGTTGTTACAGGTGAGACTGTAAAAGAGGTTTATGAGATTACAAAGCTTTTCAGGAAAGCAATTGAGAGGCTGACAAGGGACAAATAGGGCGAGCTGTTTCAAACAATAAAAGGGGATGCTCTGACCCAAATTGCGGTTAAGGCTGCTCTCCGTCAGGCTGAAAGCACCACACTACTTTTGGTGTGAACGGCGCAGTTGCAAAAGGTTCATGCCACTGTCAGTCTTCTTAAGCCCTGTTCTTTCAGAGCAGTGAGAGCCAGGTAATAGCCGTAATCTCCAAAACCTGAAATCTGTCCCAGACAGACCCCTGAAAGGATAGATTTGTGTCTAAAATTTTCTCGAGCATAAATATTGGTTAGATGCACTTCAACAGTTGGGATTTTTACGGCCGCAACAGCATCTCTTAAAGCATAACTGGTATGGGTGTAAGCTCCAGGATTTAAAACAATTCCAGAAGCCCATAATCTGGATTCCTGGATCCAGTCAATTAAATTTCCTTCATGATTGGACTGTCTGATTTCAGGAATGATGAGCAGCTCTTTTCCCCAGACTTCAATTTTTTTGTTTAACTCATCTAAAGTGAGTTTTCCATAAATTTCCGGCTCTCTTTCTCCCAGAAGATTTAAATTGGGTCCATTTAAAACTAAAATTTTCATGTTAATCCCCCTTTAATTTCAGTTAAGTGTCTAAAATCCGCGGATCTTTCCAGTCCTGCCTGCTGCAGATTCCCTCAGTCCTCCTTTAACATCTGCAGAGTGTCTAGAACTTGAGCTGCTGCAATCTTGTCACAAATGACCACTTTCCCGATTGTTTTAGGAAGAATGAATCTGATGGTTTCAGTTTTTTTCTTATCCAGAGCCATCTGGTCAAAGACTTGAATCGGATTTAATTTTTTATAGCGAATTGGCAGATGAATTTTAGAAAGGAGCTTTTCAACTCTTCTGGTTTGCTCAGGAGGAAATTTTTCAATTTTCTCTCCCAGGAGGCATGCGCCAACAAGTCCAATGGCAACAGCTTCTCCATGAGAGTATGTTTTATATTCTCCCGCTGCTTCAATTCCATGCGCAAAGGTATGGCCTAAATTTAAGATCATTCGCTCATTTTTTTCATAAGGATCTTTTTCAACAATAGAGATTTTTTTTCGAACCGCTGCATAGAGATAGGGGCGAATCTTTTTACTCCACTCTTCGCTCGCTTTTCTGCCACAGGTTTGAATTTCTTCACTCGCTTTTTCTAATGCCTGAAATCCTTTTTCACCTTCCAATAAACTCATTTTAATAATTTCTGCCATTCCGTTTCTAATCTCTTTCTGAGAGAGCGTTCTTAAAAATTGAATATCCAGCAGAACCAGTTCAGGATGATAAAAGGACCCCACTAAATTTTTTCCTTGTTTCAGATTAATCCCTGTTTTACCCCCAACAGCAGCATCAGCTTGCGCCAGTAAAGTGGTCGGGATAAGAATAAGAGGGAGTCCTCTCATAAAGGTAGAAGCTGCAAAACTAACAAGATCAGTCATAACTCCCCCTCCAAGAGCAGCAACTGAGGTATTTCGAGAGATTTTTAATTGGCAGAACTTTTCGTAAAGATTTTTTATCTGATTTAAGTTTTTGCTGGATTCTCCTGGAGAAATTAAGACAAACTCAGGATGGTGTCCAGATGATTTAAAGATTTTTTCTATTTGCTTCCCATACAGTTTATGAACAAAAGAATCTGCGATGATCAAAATTTTTGCGGGTGTGTTTGTTTTTTTGAAAAATTTAGGAAGGACAGGAAGCAAATTTTCTCCCAGGAAGTACTCCACTTTTTTTCCCGGAAGGGTTAAGGTTAATTTTTGAGTTTTCACCCGTTTAAGCCAGTCACTGCCATGATCTTCTGGCAGACCTGTTCTGGAGTTAGCCCTGTTGTGTCAATTTGGTGCCCCATTTTTTTGTACATGGGTTCCCGTTCTTTTAACAATTTTAAAACGTCCTCAAAATCTGATTTTAAAAGGGGCCTAGCTTTATCTTTTGAAAGTCTTTTTTTTAATTCTTCTTCAGATGCCCATAAACAGATTACGGTCCCTTCATTATTTGCTGTTTTAAGAGTCTCTGAATCCAGGAGTGTTCCCCCTCCTGTTGTAATAACCACTTCATTCAGTGAAATGAGCCCCTCAAAACATCTTTTTTCAAGTTTTCTAAAATAGGGTTCTCCCTTTTTTTGGAAAATGTCAGAGACACTGGCTCCCTCAGAGTTTTCTGCAAGAGCGTCTGTGTCAAAATGGAGCCATTTTAATTTTGATGCCAGAAGTTTGCCAGTGACAGTTTTTCCTGTTCCCATGAATCCGGTCACGACAATTTTTTTCGTTAGTGTCTTTTTTTCGTTCATCGGCTTTGAAGAAGGCTCCGGTAATTTTTATAATTTTGCGTAGTTTCTTTAATGGAATCTCCTCCGAATTTTTCCAGGAATGAATCTGTTAGAGTGAGAGCCATCATGGCTTCTCCGACAATACTGGCAGCAGGAACTGCGCATACGTCGGATCTCTGGTAATGAGATTTAGCTGGTTTTTTCGTTTTCAAATCAACGGAGTTCATAGGTTTTCTGATGGTTGAAATAGGTTTCATATAGCCTGCTGCTAGAATCCTTTCTCCATTAGAAATTCCACCTTCAATTCCTCCTGCATGGTTCGTGCAGCGAAAAAAAATGCTGTCCCTATACCCGATTTCATCATGCGCTTCTGATCCTTTTCTTTTAGAGTTAAGAATTCCGTCTCCTATTTCAACTGCTTTTACAGCTTGAATGCTCATCAGAGACTGGGCAAGCTTCCCATCCAGCCTTTTATCCCATTGAACATAACTGCCCAGCCCTGGAGGCACATTTTCAGCGATAACCAGAAAAGACCCTCCTATTGAATCTCCTTCTTCTTTACATTGATTAATTAATTCAATCACTTCTTTTTCTTTCTCTGAATTGGGAAATCGGATGGATGAGTTTTCGACAGAATTTTTTAGCTCTGAAATAGAAAAGGTTCTTATGGTGGATGCAATTCCTCCAATTTCAAAGACAACACCTAAAATTTCAATTTCGAATTCGTTTAAAATTTTTTTTGCCACTGCCCCTAGAGCAGTTCTGGCTGCAGTCTCACGGGCGCTTGCCCGTTCTGATATGGTTCTGATGTCCTCTTGATTGTATTTTAAAAGTCCTGCTAGATCCGCATGTCCAGGTCGCGGAAAATTGATGATAGGGAGTTTGTCTTCATTTTTTAGCTGCCAGTCTTTGTTTTCAATCATTAAAGCAATAGGGGCTCCCGTTGTTTTTCCTCGAAATGTTCCTGAAAGGAGAACAGCTTCATCAGCCTCGATTTTCATTCTGCCCCCTCTCCCATGCCCCTGCATTCTGCGCTTTAAGTCGGGGTTGATGTCATTTTCAGAAAGGGGAAGACCAGCCGGAATTCCTTCTAATATTCCCAGCAAGCATCTTCCATGGGATTCCCCTGCTGTCTGAAACCGAAACTTCACTGCAGCACCTTCAAAAGAGTTTTTTTCATCACTTCTGCAGGTGCTTTTTCCTGCGTCCATAATTCGAAAGCTTTCATTCCCTGATAAAGCAAGATTTTATATCCTTCCACTGTTTTTCCTTTATTTGAGTCAGCTTTTTCGAGCCATGGCGTTTTAATGGGAGAATAAACCCAATCTACGACAATTGCTTCCTGTTTAAGTTTAATTTCAGAAAACCAGGGGATCTCTTTAATGGCTTCAAGAGGAGATGCGTTCACAATGATATAGCATTCAATGATTGAGGATTGGAATCGTTCTTTTGAAACTCTCCCTGCGATGAATTGTATTTCGTGTCCTGTTCTTTTATCTGGTTTTATTTCTGAATGGTTCCTTTTTTGCAGCCAGACTCTTAAGGCTGCAATTCGTTCATCTGAACGGCTCCAGATGATAAATCGTTGGACACCCATCTGAATGAGCCCTTCAATTGAGGCTTTGGCAGCTCCTCCTGCTCCAAAAATAAATGCAGTTTTATTTTTAACAGGAGTAGTTGAGAAAGATGCGGGGTAGAGGGCTGAGGGAAAATCTGATTCCTGGAGTGACTGCATAAATCCAGCAATATCGGTATTTTCTCCAAAGCTTTCATGATTTTTAAAATAAACTGTGTTGACAGCTTGGAGTTTTTCCCCTGTTTGGGTCAGGTGGTCTAAAAAGGGGATGATTTTTTCTTTATAAGGAATCGTGACGTTAAATCCATGAGCTTCATATTTTAAATTTAAAAATTGTTCTTTGAATGCGTCTTCAGGAATTGAGATAGCTTTGTATTGAAAAGGGAGATTCAGGGCATTTAAGCCTGCATTGTGCATTTCAGGAGAGGGGCTTTTCTCGACATTTTTTCCGATAAGAATAATTTTGCGATTTTCCATAATTATTCTATTATACTACAGGGGTTCTTTTTTGCATAGAGATGAGGGGTTTTTTAAAAAAAATATCATATTCACAGTTTATACAGGTTTTTCCACAGTTTTTCCAATTGACACTGGAAAGATTCTGTGGTATCCTTACACTTGTGCCAAGGGAAACCAAAAGCAACTAGTCAAGGAAAAGACGAAAAAACCCTCCTCTCTGCAAAACTGCTGAACCTGCAGAGAAGTGCCTGGTAAGACAGGCTGATAAGTTCCAGATTGCTGTGCATCATGGAATCCTAAGAGTAAAGGTTAATTAACTCCACAATGAACAGCGTGGGTTAAAAAAAGCGCAGCGGGGGGATCAGCCTTCCCACCTGACAGCTACAGCCAAACAGGAGAGCAACCTGTTGTTTGGCCAGGGGATGTAAAGGGGCAAGAGAGACGTAGCGGCAACGTTACTGGGTATCAGCAACCCAAGTTTTCAAGTTCAAGAAAACTGTCTCTCGTTTTTCTTTTTTAGCTTAACACCAGCAGAGGTTAGGTTTGCGAGCAGCCATCACTTCGTCCACCCTTGAAATTGGGGTAGAATAAGGAGCTCCTTTGACAAGAGATGGATTTTTTTCAGATTCGTCAGCAATTTGAATCATGGCAGCAGTAAATTTATCCAGCATCTCTTTGCTTTCGGTTTCAGTGGGTTCAATCATCAGCGCTTCTTCCACAATCAAAGGAAAATAAACAGTAGGTGGATGGAATCCGTAGTCCAGAAGTCTTTTTGCAATGTCGCTGGCTTTGACTCCATGTTCTTTCTGTTTTTTTGCGCTCAAAACAAATTCATGCTGACAGATTCTATCATAAGGCAGGTCATAGTATTTTTTTAGGATTTCTTTCAGATAATTGGCATTCAGGACCGATAATTCAGCAATCTTTTTTAAGCCAAAAGCTCCTTGTGAAAGAATGTAAGCAAGCCCTCTCACCAGATGCAGGAAGTTGCCGTAATAAGCTTTGATTCTTCCAATGCTCTTTGGGCAATTATGATCAAGATAATACCAGTCTGCCGCTGATTCAGTTCTTTTCTTTACAATAGGAACAGGAAGATAAGGTTTTAAAATTTCTTTTACTCCAACAGGTCCAGCTCCTGGTCCTCCTCCTCCATGAGGAATCGTAAAGGTTTTGTGAAGGTTGACATGAACCACATCAAACCCAAAGTCTCCCGGTCGTGCAATCCCTAGGATAGGGTTTAAATTTGCCCCATCATAATATAGGATTCCTCCTTTTTCATGAACAAGCCTGGAAATTTCCAGAATATTTTCATCAAAAAGTCCAAGGGTGTTAGGATTAGTTAACATAAGAGCTGCCACATCTTCTGAAAGAGATTGTTTTAATGCCTCTAAATCAACCCCACCTTTTGAATTAGAGGGTACCTGGACAACTTGATACCCAGCCATAGCAGCTGTTGCAGGATTGGTTCCATGGGATGAGTCTGGAACAATCACTTTATGGCGGAGTTCATTTTTTTCTTTAAAATAAGCTTGAATCATGAGTAAACCAGTAAACTCTCCATGGGCTCCTGCTGCTGGTTCAAGTGACACAGCATCCATTCCCGTGATTTCAGCCAGAAGGTTTTGCAGTTCAAACATAGTTTCAAGAGCTCCCTGAATTTGATTTTCAGGCTGAAATGGATGTAGATCCGTAAAGCCAGGAAGAGAAGCGAGTTCATCATGGATTTTAGGATTATATTTCATCGTGCAAGATCCCAATGGGTAAAAATGAGTGTCAATGGAAAAATTTTCCTGGCTTAAGCGGGTGAAATGGCGAACCACATCGAGCTCAGACAGTTCTGGGAGAAGGAGATCTTCTCGCAGAGCATCGGGAGGGATAGAGTCTATAGAAATTGGAACATCCAGATCAGAAAAAAGATACCCTTTCCTTTCTGGGGATGATTTTTCGAAAATTAACGGTTCAGGCATTTTTGTGACTCCAAAATTTTTTGTGCTTTTTTCGAGAAATTTAGAATTTCTTCTTTTGTGTTAACTTCAGTGACTGTCAATAGAATTCCCCCAGGAAATTCCGGATAATTTTTTTCAAGAGAATAACCAGCCAGGATCCCTTGTTTTTCCATGTCGTATAGGAATTTTTCCGATTTTATGGGGGACTGCAGCACAAATTCATGAAAGAAATGGGTCTTAAAAAGCAGAGTTAAACCTGTCTCCTTTTTCCATTCTTGAAAAGCGTAGTGAGCCTTGTGATAACACTGCCTGGCAGCTTCTTGAACTCCTTGCTTCCCTAAAACAGAAAGATAAACTGCATTCGCCACAGCGCACAAGGACTGGTTAGTGCAAATATTGGATGAGGCTTTTTCTCTTCGAATGTGCTGTTCTCTTGCCTGTAAGGTTAGTGTGAACGCAGGAACTCCTTTTGAATCAAGAGTCATACCCACCAGCCTTCCTGGAAGTTTCCTGATATACTGCTGTTTGACTGCTATGAATCCGACATGAGGACCCCCGAAAGAGGGTGGAATTCCAAGTGACTGCCCTTCTCCTGCCACAATGTCAGCCCCCACCTCGCCAGGGGATTTTAAAATTCCATAAGCCAGAGGTTCATTAACAGCTGCCACTAAAGGGAAGCTGTGCTGCTTGCAAAGTTCAGAAAAAGATGCAGTGTCTTCAATACATCCCAAAAAATTGGGCGATTGCAGCACGACGCCCGCTGTTTTCGCAGAGATCATTTTTTTAACTTCATCTTTTGAGGTTGCTCCTTCTTCCAGTGGAATTTCCAACAGAGAAATCCCGCTGCCTTTTAAATAAGTTTGAATAACCTGACGATAATGGGGATGGATCGCTCGTGAGATCAGGATTTCGCTTTTCTGGGAGATTTCTGCTGCCATGAAACAGGCTTCTGCCAGGGCAGTGGATCCATCATAATGAGAAGCATTAGCTGCTTCCATGCCCATCAGTTTGCAAATTAAGGATTGATACTCATAGATTGCTTGAAGAGTCCCCTGACTTGCTTCAGCCTGGTAAGGAGTATAGGCAGTGGCAAATTCTCCTCTAGAGATTAAGGCAGGAACAATAGCAGGAATATGATGGCGATACACTCCTGCTCCTAAAAAAGAAATCTGGTCGTCAAGTTGGTGATTTTTATTAGCCAGTGTTTTAAATTTTTTTCGCAGTTCTGCTTCACTCATGGGCAGAGGAAGTTTTAAATCTCTTTTTAATCGCGCTTCTTCAGGAATATCTCGAAACAATTCTTCTAGGGAAGAGAGCCCCACTATTGAAAGCATACTTTTAATTTCGGATTCTGTATGGGGTAAGATCACGACTCGCTGCCTATCAATTTTTGATAAGATTTTGCAGATAAAAGATTTTTCAACTCATTTTCTTGTATCTCTTCCATTTCAAACATCCAACCTTCTCCATAAGGGGCATGATTTATTTTTTCCGGATGATCAGCCAGAGCAGAATTCGCTGCTTTTACTTTTCCGCTGAGCGGCGAATAAATTTCAGATACCGCTTTTACCGATTCAATGACCCCACAGGAGGTCATTTGTTTTAACTGTGATTCTTGAGCAGGGAGTTCTATATAAACCACATCTCCCAGTTGTTTTTGGGCATAATCTGTAATCCCTATTCTAGCTATTCCATTTTGAATAAGAACCCATTCATGTTCTTTAGTATAATATAAATTTTCAGGAACCATATTTTACACTTCCTCTTACAAATGGTTTTTTACATATAAGAGCAGGATGTTTTTCTCCCCTGATCTCGACTTGGATTTCCATTCCTTCTTTCAAAGGAGAGCTTTTTTCTGGTAAAAATTCCATCATTCCCAGTCCAATACCCTTTTCTAAAGTTGGAGAAAAAGTTCCGCTGGTCACCCTGCCAATTTTTTGGTTATTGCAGTATAAAGAATACCCATTTCTCGGGATGGAGCGATCCAGCATAGTAAAAGCAGTCAATTTTTTCGTAATTCCTTTCTTTTTTTGCTCAAGTAGAGCTTTTTTCCCGATGAAATCATCTTTTTCTAATTTGACGACCCAGGAAAGTCCTACTTCTAGAGGAGAGGTCTGTTCATCCATATCATTCCCATACAGGAGATAGCCTGCTTCAAGTCTTAAAGTATCTCTTGCCCCTAATCCAATTGGAGGGATTAATTTTTTACGAAACGCGGTCCAGAGTTTTTCTGCTCCTTTTGAGTTGACATAAATTTCGAATCCATCCTCTCCTGTATAGCCGGTCCTTGAGAGAAAACAGGACAATTTTTCAATTTCTGTTTGTATTCCATGATAATAGATGATGGGGTCTAAATTGCATGAGGTGAAAGCCTGCAGAAAGGCTTGAGAATTTGGACCTTGAATTGCCAGAAGAGCTGTTTCATTGGAAAGATCGCTTACAATGACCTCTTTGTTATTTTTTTGCTTTTCTATCCATTTCAAAATTTTATCGGCATTTGAGGCATTTACAACCAGAAGATATTCTTTTATCCTATCTGATTCAGAGGAAAGGAGATAAATAATCAGGTCATCTAAAATTCCACCTTCATCGTGGCACATGACGGTATAACAAGCTTGCCCTTCTTTTAGCAAATCCAAATCATTAGTAACAAGTTTTTGTAAAAATTGATGAGCGCCTGCACCTGAGACTTTAATTTCTCCCATGTGAGAAAGATCAAAAAGCCCTATATTTTTTCTTACATGGTTATGTTCCTCCAGTATTCCCGAGTATTCCACAGGCATTTGCCACCCCGCAAAAGGGATTAGTTTTCCCCCTTCTTTTTGATGGTGGGATAAAAGCGGTGTAGCGTTATTATTCAAGGCTTTCTCCGTCTTTCAGGGTCGAGAGAGTAGAGAATTCAGAACCAGAATAGAATCTAAGCATCTCGAGCTGGAGTGATTCTAAAGAAATAAAAAAGTCTGATGCTGCAACTTCTGTTCTGCCATTTGAAATGATCAGAGTTCCTGGTTTAATATTTTTAGAGTTCGGCTGAGAGATTCGGGCTGACCAGATTTTTAGCGGAAGACTCCGAAATAGGGTATAAGCGCCCCAGAATGGAGAACCAGCACGAATTAATGCTAAAATTTCTTTTGAAGGCTTATTCCAGTTAATTTTGAGGATGCTTGCATCTGGCATCGGGGCATAAGTAACTTTGGAATGGTCCTGAGGGATAGATGGAGGTAAGGGTTCGTTTTTCAGATTCTGGATGAATTGTATCAAGAGTTTAATTCCTAGAGCGAAACATTTAAAAGCAAGAGTGCCTGTTGTGTCTTCTGGCTCTATTGGCAGCTCCTTCTGAAGGAATATTTCACCAGCATCATATTCGTGGATCATTTTGTGCAGGGTGATCCCTGAGGTTTTCTCTTGTCTGTAAATCGCCCAAAAATAAGGCACAGAACCTCTATATTTAGGAAGAAGAGCGGGATGACAATTAACTCCTCCCAAAGCAGCTAGTTGCAGTACTTCATCAGGAATTTTTCTCAAAAAACTCACACAGACGATGAGATCAGGTTTTGTTTTTTTAAATTCGGATTTGAATTCATTCAGTGAGAGAGAAATTGTTCTGAAAAATGGAATGTTCCAGGATTGAGCTCGTTTTTCCATTTCATCCACGGGATCTGGGCGGGTTGTTCTGGGGAGAACGCTCACAGCGCTGCAAATCTGAATTCCCGCTTTATAAAATTCGCTTAAAGCCCAGGTTCCTATTGGAGGATCTGCAAATAATGCTATCCGCAGTTGTTTCACAGGAATTTTTATTTCTCTTTATAAGAAAGATTAACCTTTTTTCCTCCCAACCCCCTCCTCCTTGATTTTAATTTAATCGTTGAATGTTCAACTATCTTGCAGCAGTCCTGATAGGGGGGGATATTTTCTCTGTAGGATTCATCTTGGACATAATCGCTTGGGAAAACAGGCTGAACTTCTTAAGATTCCTCCAGTATCTCAACAGCTTTTTGAAATTTTTGATACAACTCTTCAAACCCCTTAACGGCTTGTTTGGTTTCTCCCAAAATTTTAGTTAAAGTAGAACGAAGCATCACCCTTTGATTTATAAAATCTTCCAATTCAGTGTTGATCGTTTCAGTGGACAGCGTTAATTTTTTAAAAGCCGAATTAATTTCCTGGGCGCTTGACGAGATCTCTTCACTTGTAGCCGTATATTCTTCTGATATTGAAGACATTGCTGCAGTAGCAGAAATTAAATTTCCGAATTTTTTTTCGATATCCTGACAAAAATCAAAAACCAACTGAGCATTCTGGTCCGTACTTTCCACTGCAGCAACAATAGTTTGAATTTCGGCAACCGATTCTATGGAAAGGTTTAATCCCTTTTCCGCCTCATTTCTGCTAATATCAATGGTTTCTGCCACATCTTTAGTTCTTTTTTGAACTCCTGTTAAAATATGGCGAATCTCTTTTGTTGCAGAACGTGACTTTGAAGCCAGTTTCCCAATCTCCTCCGCTACCACAGCAAATCCACGGCCATGCTCGCCAGCACGGGCTGCTTCAATCGCTGCATTCAAAGCCAGCAGATTAGTTTGTTCAGCCACATCATCAATCAACTCCACGATTTCGCTAATTCGTTCAGAACTTTCCTGCAGTTCGACGACTTGAGAAACAGATTTATCAGAAATCGCTTTTACTTCTTGAATTGCTTTGCCTGAGAGAGAAATAAGTTCTGCCCCGTGACGAGCAGCTTGAGTTGTTTGAGAAGAAAGCAGAGAGGTTTCACCCGATTTTTCAACGACGCTTTTAAAAATTTCTGAAGTATCTGAAACAATTCTTGATACTTCCAGAACACTTTTAAGCTGAGACTCCATTCCTTTTGCGATTTCTTCAACGGTAGCCGTCAGCTGCCGGGATAAAGCGGATGAATCAGTTACTGCTGCAGCAGCTTGAATCAACTGTTGCTTTAATTTTTCTGTCACTTTAAAAAACTCTGTTAACAAAGTTTCAATTCTTGTGGTATTAATGGTAATAATCTGGTTAAATGAAGATTGACCTGAAAGTAACTCTGAAAAAAATTCTTTCATTTCTTTTTTCTGTGATAAAGACTGTGCTGTCATTAAATCACTCATGTTCTCTAATTTAGATACTATCATATACCATCCCAAAAGTTTTGAACAGGTCCAAAAGTACTATTTCTATTTTTTTTCAAGAAGGGATCCACAAACACAGCAAGAAGCCAAGGAATAGTACTTACAGTGAGGAGGTATATCATGTCTTTAAAAATTGAAACAACCACTTTGGCGACAGGATATGCAAAAGGGACAGATAGTTATAAAATTGGGGAAGAAGCTGCGCGGAAAGCCAAAATAAAGTTTGGAGTTAAAAGCGCGGATTTGGTCCTTGTGTTTATGGGAACCCAATATAATTTTCCTGAGGTTCTTAAAGGGATCCGGGCCGTCACTGGAACAACTCCATTAATAGGCTGCACAACAGCAGGAGAATTTACTGAAGAAATTGTTGGAAAAGGGCTTGTCACCATTGGGCTGCTCGGTATCCCGGATTCTAAAATTTATGTGGGCATAGGTCAAGGGTTACGTAAAAACCGAAGAAATGCAATCACTCAAGCAAAAGAAGGGTTCCCTTCTCATATTGATGGTTATCCTTATAAATCCGCAGTCATTCTAATTGATGGAATGGCAGGCCAGGGAGAAGAGGCAGTTGAAGAGATACTTTATGCATTGGGAACAGATACAAAATTTGGGGGAGGTGCTGCTGGAGATGACTGTAAATTTAAAGAAACCTGGGTTTTCTGTAATGATAAAGCTTTAACAGATGCGCTGACAGTTGCTCTTGTTTTTTCCAAAACCCCTTTCGGGCTTGGGGTAAAACACGGACACACACCGGCAACAAAACCTCTTTTTGTCACGAAATCAGAAGGGAATACTGTTAAAGAACTCAATGGAAAACCTGCTTTTGAAGAATGGAAAGAACAAATGGATCCAGTGGCAAAAAAATCAGGAATCAATTTAAACACCGCTTCTAAAGACCAGATCTCCAATTTTTTACTTGCAAATGAAGCAGGAATTGTCATGGGAAAAGAGTTTAAAGTAAGAGCCCCTTTACAGGTAAATCCTGATAAATCAATGCAGTTTGCCTGCGAAATCCCAGAAGGACTCATTATTCGAGGAATGGCAAGTGATAAAGAGAATCAGATTAAATCTGCCAAAGAAGCTGCAGAGATCGCGGTAAAAAATTTAGGAGGGAAAAAACCGTCAGGGGGAATTATTTTTGACTGCATCTGCCGCTCTCTTTACCTTGGCGAAGATTTTAAAAAAGCGGTGGATGGAATAAAAGAAACAGTAAAAACCCCTATCATTGGATTTGAAACTTATGGAGAAATCATGATGGTGCAAGGGCAATTATCAGGAATGCATAACACTACAACTGTTGCCATGTTATTTTAAAAAAGGAAATTTAGTAAAGAGAAAAGAATACTTGACATTGATATTTGGGAGGTTTGAATGGCGGTTTCTCAAAACCAGGAAGATGATGTCATGGCTTCAATTAACGTCACCCCTTTAACAGACGTTTTGCTTGTGCTGTTGATTATTTTTATGATTGCAGCTTCAGCCATGAAGAAAAAGATCCATCTCCCTGTTACTCGTTACAAAAACAAGGCAAATCGAACTGATAACGTGATTACGATTGAAAAAAATGGAAGCATCTTTGTCGGGGCAAAAAAACTTTCAGTTCAGAAACTTGAACCTTATCTTCATAAAATTCGCCTTGATCAACCGAAAAATCGTTATGGGAAATACCCCAATAAAGTCATTATAAAAGCGGATAAAAATGTTACCTATGGAGTTGTTGCAGAAGCCATGGATGCCGCTAAATCAGCCGGGTTAAATGCTATTTCTTTAGCCACAAAACCTTTACATCAGAAGAAAAAATGAGATTTTTTTTCTTTTTTGTTTTAATTGCGGTATCTGCGTTTTTGTTCAGCAAAGTTGAGGCTGCCTATTCTCTTGTTCCCGCAAGGATTCTAAAAAAAGCCAGAGTGCCTTATCCTAAAAAAGCAGAGATGCTGGGCAAACAAGGAATTACCTGGGTTAAAGTGAAGGTTGGAAAAAATGGGAAACCCCTGCAGGTAGTTCTGGTCAGCAGTTCAGGCAGCGCATCTTTAGATAAGCGGGCAGAAGAGATTGCTCAGGAGTCTTCCTATAAACCGGAAATGAAAGATGGAGTTCCTGCCGCCAGTTGGCTGTTGTTTTCGATTCATTCGCGTCTTCCGAAATCGGTGCGGGAGAATTTAAGCGAGATACAGTCGCTGAAAGAAAAAATTTCCCGTTTTCCGTCTGATCGAAAACTTTATGGGAAATTAGCCATGTTTTATATGGCGCAATCCAATTGGGAAAAAGCGAAAGAAATTTATCAAGAAGCAGAGAGAAAATGGCCAGACAATCCTGAACTTGCCGCAGGCTTAGCTCGTGTTGACCTGGATATGGGTGAGAAGGTGCAAGCTGTTCCTGATCTTGAGCGAGCGGTTAAACTCAATCCAAAAGACTTGACCTTTCCCCCCATTTTAGCTGATATTTTAGTCGGCTCGAATCATTTAAATCAGGCTCTCCCTATTCTTAAAAAGGCGCATCTTTTAGAACCTAAAAATGTCTATATGCTGCAAGATTTGGGATATGTTTATTATCAGAAACATCTCTATCTCAAATCTGCTGATGCTTACCGCAAAGCTCTTGCCTTGAAACCCGATGACCCTGCTCTTGAAGTTAATCTCGGGAATGCCCTTCTCAACGCAGGCAAATTTAAAGAATCTATTCCTTTGTTTCAAAATGCTTTGAAGCTGGAACCTGAGAATCCGAATCTTCTTTACTCTTTAGGAGTTTCTTACTTTTATGAGAACAACTTGAAAAAAGCCCGTTCTGTTTTTAAAAAGACTGTTCTGGCGATGAAGGTGCAGCACGCTCCTTCTGATAATTTAGCCACTGTTTATCTGGAGTTAGGGATTATTGATTTTCGATTAAAGGATGATAAAAATGGCTTGAATTTTTTATCTCGAGCCTATCATCTTTCTCCTGGAAACCCTTTGTATATCAGCTCACTTGCAAAGGGATATTACAACACAAAACATTATAAAAAAGCGTATCCTTTATTTTTGACAATCGCTAAAATGCAGCCCCAAAATGCTCAGACATTTGAGCTGCTTGGTTCGATTGATTCAGTGGAAAAACGCTGGAACCAGGCTGATTCAGATTGGAAAAAAGCTTTGAAACTTTACCAGGAGCAGCACAACACTGAAAAAGTAAAAAAAATTGGGAAAACTTTAAGTCGTCTTGAAAGGCTTTTAAAAGAAAGATCATCTCAAAATAATGGCAGTTAAAATAAGAGACCAGGAGGAATGATAGAAAATGAACATGCAAACCATTATCGGCTACATGAATATTGGGGGGACTTACGTCTTATACGCGCTGCTTTTGTGTTCGGTTTTTGTTGTTTATGTTTGTATTGATAGGCTTTTTTACCTTTATGTTTCTTCCACGAATGGAGAATGGTTTTTGAAACAGATAGCAAATTTCCTCGCGAACAACCATTTAAATGATGCGCTTTCTTTTTGTGAGGCTGAAAAAAAGAAACTGATCGCTGGGATTTTTCAGATAGGTCTTTACCGTTCACACTGCAATAGAGAGGATATCATGGATGCCATGACTGTTGGGATCTCAGATGCTGCCCGTTCCCTGGATTCTAATCTGTCAATTTTAGGAACTGTTGCTGTTATCGCTCCCTTTGTTGGTCTTTTTGGAACTGTTTTGGGGATTATTCAGGCTTTTAATAAAATTTCAAAACATGGACGAACAGGAATTGCGACTGTGGGAGCAGGGGTTGCTGAAGCTCTTGTGACAACTGCAGCAGGGCTTTTGGTGGCAATCTTATCTGTCATGTTGTTCAACTATTTTAAATCTAGAATTAAGCGAATGGTTGGAGAACTAACAGATTATGCCTCCAGATTTGGAGAACTGCTTTATTTTGTTCAGACTGGTGTTCAACTGCCTGCTGATATAAGGGTGGATGGTGCGGCTTCTGATAAACAAGAGAAGATAGCGGCTGGGACAAAGTGAGGTTTTGGCGCTTTTGATATGCCTATTTTAAGAAGAGAACACCGCAGATTCGGCCGTCTTCGAGAAGAAGAAGTGATGTCTGATATTAACATTACTCCTCTGACTGATGTGCTGCTGGTTCTGTTGATTATTTTCTTAATCGCTGCTGCAGCAGGTGTTTTTGGTTTTAACATCCGTCTTCCTAAAGGAGCTCCTAAAAAGTTTAAAAAAAATCAATTTAAAGGAGTGATGGTGACTATCCCTTTTTGGGCCAATACCAAAAAAGAAGTTTTTGTCGGCAGCAGGTTGGTGCCGCTTAAGGGTCTTGCTTCTGTCCTTTATTCAGAACACGAGAAAAAACACACAAAAGATTTAGTTATGCAGATTGACCAGTCTGTTTTATATGGAATTGTGATCAAGGTGATGGATGCAGCTAAAAGAGCTAGCTTAAGTCATATTTCTTTTGCTGCTCCACTTGTCCCTCAATAGTGAGACTATGCCTGAATATCAAAATATAGATCCTGATTTATTAATTCCCAAGCCGAAAAGAAAAATAAACTGGCACCTGCTGGGCTTTTTTACAGTTGCCCTTCTTTTACACATTGGTTTATATTTTTATTTAGAAAAATACGCGCCCGCTTTTTTAAAGAAATCTATTTCGTCAATCAGGGTGCATCTGCTGCAAGTCGTGCCCCCAAAACCTAAGCCTAAACCTAAACCTCCCAAGCCAAAACCCAAGCCAAAACCCAAACCTAAACCTAAACCTGTCCGTAAACAAAAACCAAGAGCTGCTCCACCAAAGCTGAAACTGCATCAGGTTAAATTTCATGTTTCCAAAAAAGCTTTTCCGAGTTTGAACTCTAATCTGATTGAGGTGCATCAAAGCGTTGGAGGTTCAACTTATGGCAGCCCAACAGGAGTTGTTGGAGGAAAAGGTCCGCTTCATTCTACAGGCAGAAAAAAAGTTTTGCCTTCACCACCATCCCCTCCTAAACTCGTGATTCCTAATCGAAAGTTTCCTGAGGTGATCGGGACATGCCATCCGCATTACCCATCCACTGCCAGAGATGAAGGAATTCAGGGAACTGTATGGCTTCTTGTTGTTGTTGGGAAGCAAGGACAGATTTTAAATGTTACTGTGTCTAAAAGTTCTGGGGATCCTGATTTGGATGAAGCCGCTTTGGAAGCTGTAGAACAGTGCTGGCAGTTTGCTCCTGCTGTTGAGGGAGGAAAACCAGTAAAAGCCAGTTTGACATTTCGCATTCGTTTTCGCTTGAACGATTAAAGCAATGGGTTACCAAGTTCGTCCTGGAACAGAAGAAGATCTTCCTTTTATTAAAGAGCTCGCTCTCTGGGCTTGTGAATTCAGTGTTTCAAAAATACGTAACACCCCGATTCATAAAGTAAGAGCTTGTATGGAACAAGTAATCAGCATGATCCCTCAGATCGCATTGAGCATGCCTCTTCATTTTTATATTCTTGAAGAGGTGGAAACAAAAATTAAGGTTGGATATATGATTCTGCTGGTTAATCAGTTAGAAGCCAGCACAGGCGAAAAACAGACTATGATACAGGATTATGCTTTGGCTCCCCAGTATCATGGAAAACATTTGTGGAGACTTTTTCTCCTGAAAGCTGAAGAGGTTGCTCTTGAAAATGAGAATTTTTATTTGAGCGCTTTCATTACAGCAGAGAATAAAACTTCTCTGGTAGTGGCTGAAAAATTTGGGGGTCAAGTGGAACGATATCAAGTGACTAAGAAATTATCCCCCAGGCCGCAGCAGAATTTTAACAATATATTAACACAATGTTAACACAGTACTTTTATTTCCTTGAATTGAGTCTCTTTACAAAAGAAAAAATGTCGTGATAATCTGAACAAGGCAAAAAGAATTAAAAAAGGAGGTTGATTATCATGGGTGGAATGATGGGCGGTGGAAGCGCAGGACTGGGAACTCTTTTAGGGATTACCCAGGCGGGAAATGCTCAACAGACCGCTTTGCAGGGAGCTATGTTGCAGCAGCAGTATCAGCAGCAAGCTCAGAACACAGTGGTCCAGATGGCATCCAACCAGCAAATGAGCCAGCAGCAGATTATCAGTACCTTGAACTCTATGGTGCAAGGAAAGTATAGTTTGGAACAGAAAACTGCGACTGGTTACTTCCAGACCTACATGAGCGCTGCATCTAACTGGATGGGAGCTCTAAGCGGTCAGCAAGGCGGATAATAAAAAAAATCAGAAACTTCATAAAGAGGGCTTTTTAAGCCCTCTTTTCTTTTTTTTGCTGTGTTTTTAATTCCATTTTTGACAGATTTTTGATCCCCGTATGTTAATCTGAAATCATCGTTTGAGAACAAGCCTTTCACCGGTGGAAAAAGCTTGATTCCTAATTTCAAAAGGGGGTCATTTTTATGGCATTTGGATTATTAGGCGGTCTTTTAGGAGGGCTTTTAGGGGGTGGAAGCGCAGGTATGGGGATTTTACAGGGGATCACTCAGGCAGGGGGGGCAGAACAAACAGGCTTAGAAGCCTCTATGCTGCAGCAGCAGTATCAGGAACAGGCTCAGAACACACTGGTTCAAATGGCATCTAACCAGGAGGTTCAAAATCAGTCCATTGTTTCAACCCTTGTTTCTACTTCTCAAGGTTTGTATAAACTGCAGCAAAATTCAAGTGTTGGATTATTTAAAACCTATATGGGAGCAGCCAGTTCCTGGATGCAGGCTCTTGGAGGGGTAGGGGGGAGGAGTTACTGAGACAGTAAGAATCCCAGAGCTTCAGTTTTCAGGCACTGAATGCTCTGGGATTCGGCTTTTCTGCAAAGGCTATTTTTGTCTTCTCTCGAAATAAAACAGGATGTGTGGTGTTTTTGGAATCTGGTCTAAGAAAAAACGACTTCAGTTATCAAACATAGAAAAAGCGGTCAATCAGTTAAGGCATCGGGGACCTGATGATGAAGGTTATTTCCTCTTTAATGAAGTGACCTGCAGCAGTGAAACAGCAGGAGGAACCGACACTCCGGAACCTGTTTATGCCAGTTCTTTTCCCTATGCTCCTAAAAAAATGCTTCGTGCTTTCCATGAAAGCGACCTTTTTCACGTCATTTTAGGTCACAGAAGACTTTCAGTTTTAGATCTTTCTCCTGCAGGTCATCAGCCCATGTCAAGCAAAAATGGAAAACTCTGGATAGTTTTTAATGGCGAAATTTATAATTATCTTGAATTAAGAAGTGAACTGGAAACTAAAAAAATTCAGTTCAGCACCAATTCAGACACCGAAGTTATCTTAGCGGCATATCAGGAATGGGGGGAAGAGGCGGTCAAAAAATTTAATGGCATGTGGAGCTTTTGCATTTTTGATATTGAAAAAAGAACTTTTTTTTGTTCTAGAGACAGATTAGGCGTCAAACCATTCTATTATTGGTTTGATGGAGAAAATTTTGCTTTTGCCTCAGAAATAAAAGCACTTAGCTGCCTTCCTTTTGTGGAGTCTGTTCCAAATGATAAAGTTATCTTTGATCATCTTCTTATTGGATGGTTGGATTTAGGCAGAGAATCTTTTTATAAAGGGATTAATCAGCTTCCTCCCGGACATTCTTTATTATTGGATTTAAAAGGGAAATTTTCCCTGAAACCTTACTGGAAGCTGGCTCCAAACCTGGAATTCGGAAAATTTGACGAAGCAGAGTTTCATTCTTGCGCAAATCAATATCGAGAACTGCTGGTTGATGCTGTCAAAATAAGACTCAGAAGCGATGTTCCAGTGGGCTCCTGCCTCAGCGGCGGTCTGGATTCTTCGTCATTAGTCATGATTGCTGAAAATTTATGGAGAAAAAACGGTTCCACAAGAAATATTTCTCCTTTGAACACGTTCACTTTGACTTATCCTGATGAAAAATCGGGAGAAGGGTTTCTGGATGATCTCGAATACGCTAAAGAAATGATTCAAGCCATAGGGGCTGTTCCACATTTTATTGATCCATCACCCGAAAAAGGAAGTCTGCTTTTAAACTTAAAGAAAATTTTAGATTACATGGATGAGCCTTTTGTTTGTATGATTCCTTTAGCCGTTTATCATTTGTTTAAAGAAATAAGGGAAAAAGGAGTTATTGTCGCATTAAATGGCCATGGCGCAGATGAGCTTTTAGGAGGATATCTTTATATGCTTCCTTCTTATTTCGCCAGCATGTATTTTGAAAATAAAGAAAACAATCTGACCCAGGAAGTGATGGATTTCAGCATTGCGACAGGAAAAAGCATTCAGGAGCTTTTGTCTGCTTTAGAACTTTGTTCTTATGGAGAATCTTTTCCACATCCTGCTGCCTCTGAAGCCAATCCATTTATTCGATTTATGAATCAAGACTTTTTTAAAACTTATGGCAGAGAAAGACTTGAGAAAATTTCGGAAGATCTTTATCCTTATAAGAATTTCAATGCTCTTTTGGCTGCTTCAATGCTGAAGGGGACTCTGGCTGTTCAACTAAAATACGAAGACAGAATGTCCATGGCTTTTTCTGTGGAAGAGCGCAATCCTTTTGCTGATGATTATCGTTTAATAGAGTTTGCTACTTCTCTACCTGCAGTGTATAAAGTTCGGCAAGGTTGGACTAAATATCTTCATCGAGAAGCTCTTAAGGATATATTACCTGATAAAATTACCTGGAGAAGAAAAAAGACTCCGCTGCCTGTTCCTGAAAAGAATTTTATGGAAGCAGCGATCCGGGAATATCGAGAATTGATCTTTCAGTCAGACCCCTATTTAGATCATGATGTTTTAGAGAAAGAATTTGATTCTGTTCTTGATGCTTTGAATCATCAGCAGGGTTATGGATTTTCTTTTGCCAGAATTCTGACATTGAAGTTGTGGCTGTCTAAATTGAAGGGCAATTCATAAAAACTTGAGCGAGAAATTACAGTCCAATGATTCATTCAAGGCTGTTGAGAAAACAATGTGCAGGTGTGGTAACTGCAGTAAACCCGATTAAAGGAAGGGAAAATTTAAAATCGAATATTTCGATATCAAGTAAGAGGTAAGCATGAAAGAAAATAACCCGATTATTTTAGCTCTGGACGTTCAGGATTTAAATCAGGGATTAACTCTTCTTAAAAAACTCGAGGGACTTATTCAGAAGGTAAAAATTGGACCTGGATTATTTTTCCAGGAGGGTCCCCTTCTCCTAAGACAACTTCAAGAAAAAGGATTTCAGGTTTTTTTGGATTTGAAGCTGCATGATATTCCGAACACAGTTTCTTTAGCTGTGCGGTCTGCGCAGAAGCTAGGAATCTGGATGCTTTCTATTCATTTGTCTGGTGGGAGAAAAATGCTGAAAGAAGCTGTAAAAGCAGCTTCCGGCTCTCTTCTTTTAGCAGGAATCACGGTTTTAACCAGTTTTGATGATCAGGAGATTAAAACGATCGGAATTCTTTCCCCTGTTGTGAAACAGATAGAAGTTTTAGCGGGATTGGCTGAAGAAACAGGGATTCGTGCGATTGTGGCATCACCGCTGGAAGCCGCATGTTTAAGAAAAACATGGGGAGAAAAAATGACGATTATTACTCCAGGAATAAGGCTTTTAACTGAGTCAAAATCTGAACTTTCGAATCTCAAGCAGGATGATCAGGCTCGAGTTTCAACCCCTTTAAAAGCGATTCAGGCAGGAGCTAATTATCTTGTTATTGGAAGACCCATCCTGGAGTCTTCAGATCCAAGAGCTGCAGTAGCTTCGATTTTTGAGGAAATTCAACTTGAAAGGATGCGTAAATGACTGAAGAAACAAGAAAAATTTTAACTCTTTTTCAAGAACGGAGAGCTGTCCTGGAGGGGCATTTCCTTTTAACTTCAGGACTGCACAGCTCTCATTATGTTCAGTGCGCAAAGATTTTTGAGGATCCTGAAATTGCGGCAAGAGTCGTAAAAGAATTAATAAAAACTTTCGATAATAATCAATTTTCGTGGGTTGTGGGTCCAGCCGTAGGCGGAATCCTTCTGGCTTATGAATTGGCTAAACAGTTGAAGATAAAAACAGTTTACACAGAAAGAGAAAATGGTAAAATGTCCTTGAGACGAGGTTTTTTTATTCCGCCTGAAAGCAAAGTTTTAATTGCGGAAGACGTTTTAACCACTGGCGGTTCTGTTTTAGAGGTAGCTGATCTTTTGACAAAACAGGAAATTGAAGTTGTTGGAGTGGCAGCTTTAGTAAATCGAGGGAATGTTCACCTGCCTTATCCTGCTCACTGGCTTTTAACTTTAGATCTCCCTGCCTACAGTTCTGAAGAATGCCCTCTCTGTAAAGAGGAAAAAAATTTAGTGAAACCAGGCAGCAGAACTTGATAAAAAAAAACAAAGGACTCGAAGACTTCTCTACAGAAAACACGGTTTTTCTTCTTTTATCATTTGAGGGACCTGATGTTTACAGCCAGGCAGGAGGGCTTGGGGTTAGAATGGCTGAACTTTCCAGGGCTCTGGCTGAAAAAAAATATGAGACCCATCTTTTTTTTATCGGTGATCCAGGTCTTCCCGGAGAAGAAAAACTCCTTAAAAACCGCTTGATTTATCACCGCTGGTGCCAGTGGATCAGCAAGTATCATCCAGGGGGCGTTTATGATGGAGAAGAAGGGAAGCTTTTAAACTATCAGGACAGCCTTCCTCCATGGATTTTCCGGAAGTTTTTGGCTGAACCCCAAAATGTCGGGAAACAATTTGTCGTTTTAAGTGAAGAATGGCATACTGCTGAAACAGCGATTCGCCTTCATAAAATGTCGCAGGCATTAACCTTGAAACCATTGATTTTATGGAACGCAAATAATACGTTCGGGTTTCATCGAATTCTTTGGAATGAATTGAAGAAGTCTGCAGTGATTACGACAGTTAGTAAATATATGAAGCATTTAATGTGGGCATACCATATTGATCCTTTAGTGATACCTAATGGGATCCCTAAACGCTTTTTTAACCCCATCAACAAAGATTCTGTTTCTCTCATAAGAAAATCAGCGGATTCTGATCTGCTCCTGGCTAAAGTTGGACGATTTGATCCTGATAAAAGATGGGTTATGGCGATTAAAAGTTTTCATTTGTTAAAGACATTGGGGTTTCGTTCCAAGTTAATTATAAGAGGAGGTATTGAGCCCCATGGCGGGGAAATCAGGGGACTTGCCCAGGTTCTTGGTTTAAAAGTTGTTCCTGTTAAACTTCCTAAAAATGCTGACTGTAAACAGTTCTGTCAGGTTTTGAGAGATCAGCCTTCTGCTGATATTTATGATCTTCAGTTTTTTGTTTCAGAAGAGCTGCTGCGTACCATTTATAAAGCTTCTGACGCGGTCCTGGCTAATTCGCGGCATGAACCATTTGGTCTGGTCGGATTAGAAGTCATGTCGTCTGGTGGCATTGCCATTACCGGAAATTCGGGTGAGGATTATGCTCAGTCTTTTCATAATGCAATTGTTGTGGAAACCGAAGATCCCCGGGAGTTAACAAGTTATTTAGCAGCTCTTATTGAAAAACCCGCTCTATCCACCAGATTGAGGAAGGAAGGAATTGAATCTGCTAAAGGTTTCCTTTGGGATGTTGTGATAGAAGAATTAAAAAGAAAGTTGACTTTTTTGAGAATGGAAAAAAGATCGCAGTGAAAGACAATCCGTTTTGGCAGGTACTGGCAGATAAAGTTTTGGCGGGTTTTTCGATTTCACGTTCTGATGCTTTTCAGATTGTTTCTGCGTCAGATTCTGAGACTCTTTCTATCGTGGAACAGGCGGCGCGAATTCGCGAACACTTCTGGCAGAATCGGGTGCGCTTATATATGCTTTTAAATGCTAAAAGCGGATTGTGCCCTGAAGACTGCGGATACTGCTCACAATCCAGGGATTCAAAAGCTTCGATTTCCAAATATCCTTTTCTTCCTGAAGAAATTGTTTTTAAAGCAGCTGAAAAAGCTGAAAAACTTCAAGTGCATACTTTCTGCCTGGTTGCCAGCGGCAGATCTCCAACCGAAAAAGAGCTTGAAAATGTTGGAGGAATAATAAAGGAAATTAAATCTAGACAGAGATTTAAAGTTTGCGCCTGTCTTGGACTGTTGAAAACTGGACAGGCTGAATTTTTAAAATCATCAGGCGTGGACACTTATAATCATAATTTGAATACTTCTCGGAGATTTTATTCTCAAATTTGCGGCACCCATACTTTTGAGGATAGAATTCGGACCGTGAATCAGGTGAAAGAAGCTGGGATTGGAACTTGTTCTGGAGGGATTGTGGGAATGGGAGAAGATTTACAGGATGCTGTGGATCTGGCGTATGAACTAAAAGACCTGAGGGTTGACTCTATTCCCGTCAATTTTCTCCACCCAATTGAAGGAACTCCTCTGTCAAAAACGAGAGAACTTTCCCCCCTGAAAGCTCTTCGTTATTTATCTTTGTTTCGTTTTGTGCACCCTAAAGCGGATTTAAGAATTGCGGGAGGCAGAGAACTGCATCTCCGTTCACTTCAGCCTCTTGGACTGCGAGTCGCAAACTCTATTTTTATTGGTGATTATCTCACCACAAAAGGAGAGCTTCCTGAAGCGGATCTGCAGATGATTCAGGATCTCGGTTTTGTCATTGAAGCAGCGTTTTAGAAAAGGGGTTTTGGATTCTTGGGCAGATGCCCAGTTGGAGTCATTAAAGGATAAAAATCTATTTCGAAAACTTCCCATCCGTTCAAAAATGAAAGCTGTTTGTTTTTGTTCGAATGACTATCTCGGTTTATCAAACCATTCTGAATTAAAAAAAGCGGCCATTGAAGCGATTCAAAATTTTGGGGTAGGGGGCACCGGGTCACGACTGATTTCTGGAACATTCTCTTCTCATCAGGAACTAGAACGAGAGATTGCCGCATGGCTTGGAAAACAGGCGGCTTTATTTTTTAATTCTGGTTTTCATGCTGGAGTTGGGATTCTTCCAGCGATCAGCGAAAATGGTGTCATTTTCTCGGATGAATTGAATCATGCTTGTTTGATTGATGGCTGCAGACTCAGCAGAGCAGAAGTTTTGATTTATAAACATCAAGACATGGAACATCTGGAGTTTTTGTTAAAAAAAATCGCTCCTAAATCTCCTGCATGGATTGTTTCTGAATCTCTTTTCAGCATGGAAGGAGAAAAGGCAGATCTGAAAAGGTTAGCAGATCTAAAGAAAAAGTATGGAATTTTTCTTTTTCTTGATGAAGCTCATGCTGTTGGAGTTTACGGAAAAAATGGAGGAGGTCTTTCTGAAGAATTGGGGATTACAGAATCTGTGGATCTTGTGATGGGAACTTTCAGCAAGGCTCTGGGAAGCTGCGGGGGATTTGTGGCTGGAAACAAAAAAGTAATAGATTTTATTATCAATAAAGCCCGAAGTTTTATTTTTACTACAGCTTCTCCGCCTTATCTTCCTGTTATTAATAAAAAGGCTTTATTAATGATGAAAGAAATGAGGAGCGAAAGGAAAAAATTGAGAAAAATTGCTGTAGAAGTGAGGCGTTTGTTAAGTTCGAGATATGCAGTAAAAGGTGATGACTCTCCCATTATTCCTCTTATTTTAGGAGAATCTAAACTCACCCTGGAGTTTTCAAAAAGGCTGCTTTTAGAAGGAATATGGGTTCAAGGAATCAGGCCTCCGACCGTTCCTGAGGGAACCAGCAGACTCAGACTCAGTTTGTCTTTGTCTCATTCAAGTGAAGATTTAAATCGTTTATTCAGCGTTTTAGCCGGTGAAAATGAGAAAGTATAAAAGTTCAAGTGATTTCTTTTTCTAAAGCTCGAATTTTATCTCTCAGCTCCACAGCTTTTTCAAAATTTTCTTCCATGACTGCTTTTTCGAGTTCTTTTTTTAAAGATAAAACCTCTCTTCGAATTTTTAAAGGTCCAGCTCCTCTCGCCGGAATTTTTCCTTGATGGCGGACATTTCCAAAATTTTGGGAGATGACTTTGGCCAGCATATTTGAAAATGAGGTGTAACAGGAAGCGCATCCCAGAAAACCCGTATTTATGAATTCTTTCCACTGGTAATGGCACACTGAGCAGATTAAGTTTTCAGCTTCTGGCAGTGGGATAGATTGGACTGGTTTTAAAGAAGGAGGCGGGAAAGGAAGAACCCACAGCTGGATGCCCCTTCTATTGGCACATCTGAGACAAAGATGCAACTCTGTTTTTTGTCCGTTAACTATCTGGGTTAAATGGACAGTTGCCGGTTGTTCTTTGCAGTCAGTGCACAACATGATTTTGGAAAAGGCGTTCCAGAACAGGAGTAAATTTTCCTTCTGAGCAGGATGTAAAGTAAGATACCCCCCTGCAGAGTACATTTGGAGCAATGCCTGTGCCTTCAATTCGTTTGCCGGATGGACGGATGAATTCAGCCGTCGTAAATTGCAGCACCCAGTTATTGGGGCAGTCCCATGAAAATTCAGAGGCGCTTTCAGCTAAAAAGGGGAACCCTTTATTATTCGAGGAGCAAACAGGAAAATGCCAGGAAGACTGGATATATCCTTTGCCAAGAGTTCGTGAACCATAAAGATAGGCGGCGTGATGGTCTTTCAGTGCAGCAGTTAAGAGTTCTGCTGCGCTGGCAGTTCCTCCATTCACAACAATAACCAGAGGCAGCGTGATTCTTGGTTCAGTTTTGGAATACTCGGAAAAAGAGGAAGATCGGCTTTTCTCTGTAAATAAAAGGGATTTGGAAGGTAGAAATAAATCGGCTATTTTCTCAGCTGTTTTTAGATCTCCACCAACAGCTCCTGTTAAGTTAAGAACAAGTAGGTTATCTCGGTTTATTTCGAATTTGCGCGCAGTTTTCAAAAATTTTCTTCCATCCCCAGGCACAATCAAAGTCATTCGGATGTACCCTATTTTTTCATGAGAGCTCAGGTCTATCTGTTTGGCTTCAAAAGGAATTAAATGGATCTTGCCAGGAATCAGAAAAAATTTTTTTTGGGTTCCATTTCTAGAAATGACAATTGGAATTTCATGATGTCCTCTAGGAGTTAAAAGTCTCCATGCTTTTCTAAGTCCTGTTATTTTTTTACCCTGAATGCTTAAGACGTGGTCTCCAGGCAGGAGACCTGACTTGATTGAAGGGCTGTGGGACAAAAGATCTGCGATGAAAACCTTTCCATGCTGCTTGCGAAGTTCTATTCCAAATCCTTTAAAAGTATCTCCTTTTTCATGCTGCTGCTCTTTTCTCAGCTGCTCAGGAGAGGAAAAGCTGGAATAAGGATCAGGAAGGGCTGATAATAAACTGCGGATCGCTTTTGTTAAAAAGTAATTTTTCCCCGAAATGCTTTTTGTTTCAAGATGACGAGCGATTATGGATAAATACTGATTCATGGTTACAGGTTTGAAGACCTGTGTCGGGAAAAGAATTTTCAGGGATTTTTGGAGCCAGATTGGTTTGTGGATTCGAAAAAGGGAGCGATTGTAAATCTGGTCAGTCATATAAACAAAAGATTGATAGGCTTTTCGGAGAGAAGTTCCAGAACCGCTGTTCTGCAGAAAATTTTGGGCAGGATAAGGAGAATAGGATGCAGCTTTTCCTTCAAAAACAGGGGAATATGAACAGACGAGGAAAAGGGTAAAAATTAAAAAGTATCGCAATTTTTTATCCAATTTTATACCCTAGTTTTTCCGCTTTTTTCATGGCATAAAAATAACTGGTCAATCCAATGCCTCCAACAACCACTATCACGAGGAAAAAGCCAATACCAAGGCTGTGGAGATTGTGCACCTTAATGTTAGTTGTAATTCCATAGGTCAAGATTTTAGGCTTTATGAGGACTGCTGCTCCTGCTGCGGTGAATGCTATTCCTCCGTAAGTGAGAATATAGGAACTGATGCTTTTTCCTACAAAAGCGATTCCTGCTTGAGATAATTTTTTTCTTTTTGAAAGCCAGGCTCCTAAAAGACTTCCCATCAGAACCTGCATTGACATTGTTCCGATCCCAAATAAGAACCCCGGGATAAATGCCAGGTAAGGGGATGGCATGGAAGGCGAGATCACAGTAAAAAGAATGAGAGCAAAAGCTCCAAATCCGAATCCAGCAAGGAATCCATGGAAAAATGCCAATTTTGATGGGATTGGCTCTAAAGAGTCATGAAATACAGGATCTTTTTCATGGCATAGTTCTTCATTGTCACATATCATTTCTGCTTTATTTTCTCGAATTTTATGGATCCTGAAGAGGATGTTGAATTTTTTTTCAAGAAAGTGAAAATGAAAGTAATTTTTATGTATTGACATATAGAATCCTGCGCCAGCCATGGCAATACCAACGAGGATGTAGGTGATTCCGAAACTTGCTGCAGTGAGAAAAATAGAGGGCAGGGCAAAATAAGCGATTTCTGAAAGGATCGCCCTCTGGAGAGTAAATCCGGAGGAGAAAAATAGACCTGCTTTTGCGCCACCTTTTGTTGTCCCCGCTCCGACCGCATAAGAAAAAGTGATGGGCCAGGTGTGTTCATCAGGAGTTATTCCATGGATTATACCCAGTAAAAAGGAAACAATAAAAGCAGAAAGTAAATCTAAATCTTTCGGATTCCACAGATTGACAACTGCCATGATCTAGATTTAAAGTCATGGGGTGAAAACTCCTTTCCTAATTTTTTTTGATTTTTGTCAGGAATAACTTCTTTTAGGGCTGCTCTATGGAATAGGACTCCCTATTTTTTTCGGTAAACATTTAAATTGACTTTTTCTGTGCGGTCTGGAACTGCGGCAGCTCCTTCTGTGGAAGAAATAATGATCGTTTTGCCTGATGCAGATGGCCCAAACTCTTTTGTCAGATCGACTTTTATGGTGAGAATGTTTCCTTCAACTGTCATTTCTACGTTTTTCATGATTGGTTAACCTCCAACCTTTATGATGTTAATTTTTTCCACACTTTGCTTTTACTTTCCTTTTTAAGGGGCGCTTCAACTTTGTTTTTTTTAAATTTCACTTGAAAAAAAGAGAGGTTTATGTTAAAATAAGAGGGAGTTTAGGAGAAGCTTTGATCTTCAATCTGCCTGCCCGGTTGCCATGACCTTTTCACAGAGGTCAGCAGATTGAAGGGAGCTATTGGCAAGACCGGCTCTTCTTTTGTGTCAGGAGGATTTGTGATTTTATTTGAGAAAAGCGGCCAGGGGATAGAGCCAGAGATGAAGAATAGAACGGTCAGAGGTCGTTCTCAAGGGTTCAGCCTGCTGGAACTAGTCCTTTCTATCGGACTCTTAGCCCTTGTTCTCCTTTTTGTTATTGCCAGTTTTACAACCCTTTTGAATGGCGGAAGAAAAAATGTAGATTTAACGGCAGCTAATTTTGTCGCTGATGCCCTGGTTCAGAAAATGCAGGCGGATTCCACTTTTCTGCAGAATGCATTGAGTGGAAGTATTGCTGGTTCAGAACAAGGACAGAAAGAGAAAGATCTGAATAATGTGGTGTATGAGTACACCGTCAGCGCCAATTCAATTCCGATTACTTCTACTCCAGCTCAATCCCTTTACCAGGTGAATGTAGAGGTTTGGTGGTGGGGAAATCAGGCTCAGAAAAAGCTTGGGTTTGGTAAATTATATACTCGTCTGACAAGGATTTTCTATGAAGCTCAAAACTCATAAAGGTGCGACTTTGTTAGAAGTCATGATAGGAACGTTTATTTTTTCTATCCTGGCGGTTGTCACTTATGTGGTATTTCAGATGGGGGAGTTAAATTATCAAACTGGAGTCATGAAAAATTCGCTGCTGACTGAAACTCAAAGATCGGTGAGTGTTTTAGAAAAGGATTTACAAATGACCGATTTTTCTAGTGTTTCTTATTTAGATTCAGCCGGAAATGGATTTCCTGTATCTGCTGGAGGGGTTTCTTTAGATCGGTGCGCTCTCTCTTTCGCTGGACTGGATGATTGGGGTAATTCCAATAATTTTTCAGGAGTCACTTTAAGACCTGATTGGGATGAATACATTGTCTATTTAGCGACCACTGAGCAGGGAGTTTTCCATGGGATTGCTGGAACCTCAGCTCCCACATCTGGACGGTTTTATCGTATTGCAATCCTGCATCCTTCCGGGCTGCCAAATTTTAACCCTCCTCAATTTCAGGGGTTGTATGATTTGGCTGTTCAAGATATATGGCCTCAGTCTAACCAGGATTATTCAACTGTATTGAGTGAAGCCTCTAATTTTGGAACAGCGCAAGTTAATTATCTTGGGCCAGTTAATGTTTTCAGTATTAATCTGCCTGTAAATGAGGAGATTGTGGAGGTGACATACAGAAATGAACAAAAAGGGATCAATTCTCAAAGCTTGGGTCAAAGGGCTGCCAACAATAACCAGGGACTGCAGCTGGATCTGGACATCCATCCCGAAAACAATTTTTAGTGAGAAAAGCCCTATGAAAAAAGGGATGATTTTACTAACTACTTTATTTATTGTGGTCATTTTTACTATGCTCCTGACGTCTTTTATCTCGCTTGATTATAATGGTTCTCGTGTTGCCATGGCTTCAAAAGAAGGGGAAGAGGCGCTGCAGGCCTGTATGAGCGGGATGAATTATGCCCAGATGAGACTGCAAAACAATCAAAATTGGGGAACTGTCAATTTCGGCGGCGGCAGCGGGACTGTCAGCTCTTCAGGCGTGAAGAAAGAGCCGGAAAAAAGCCGTGGACCAGGATGGATTGGCTTTCCAGGTCTTGGGTTTCTGATTGCTCACCATGGAGGCGGCGGTGGACCTAATTGGGGTGGTGGCGGCGGTGGTGGCGGTATTCTTGGTGGTGGCGGCGGTGGCGGAGTAACAGTGAATTACTTCAATTTAGGACAGTACAGTTCGATTACTGGCAGCGGAGGAACTATTTATTTTAATGGAACTGATAAACAGACCTGGGGCAGTGGACTTGTAGTGGAGGAGAATTCTGGAACCAGCAGCAAATCTGTTACTTTAGGAAACTGCGGAACTTTCACTGTGCAGCCTGGAGAAGTTATTGGGTGTATGGCAAATCATGGGCAGTCTTCATATTTTAAAATTCAATTTCCGTACTCTACAGATAATCAGACAGGGTCAATTAACTCTCCTTTACAGACAGGTCCTAGTGATTTATCTCAGACTGGATATTATTCTATCAACAATTTATCGAATTCAGGAGAGAAATCGGTGCCTTCTTCAACTTATGTAGAGAAAACTGTTCCCTATCCATCTGTTTATCTGGTGATTGAAGGTGATGTCCCTAATGGAGGTCAGGTGAAACAGATGACAATTGAGGCTCTTTACACCAGTAAAGAAGCAGAAGATTCTTCAGCATTAGCTGGAAATTCTTTGACAGTTGCGCCTTGCGAAGGATCAGAGTGTCAGGGAAATCCTCCTACTGTGGATGGAACTCCATACGGCACATGGTACATTAATTCTGATGATCCGTTTTATGATAATGTGAGAGGCGCTAATAATGGCACTGGGAATATTTATGCTCCGGTTTTAGATGCCGGCACCAGCAGCACGAGCTGGACATTTGAGCAGCAAATTCCTAATACCCTTCCTAGCACAGATCGGCTGGGGGAATTGCTGACTCCTGGCAGCAGCAGCTCCACGAACAATATAATTACGGGTAATTACTATTCCACTTCTGGTTCCACTTCTGGTTCCACTTCTGGAACGGTTCAAACCGCCAGTCCTTCTTACATTGTTACAAGCGCAACACAGGCATCAAATTCCAGCGGAAGTGTTCCTACTTCCACTTTAGATAGTGTTGTTTCTGGCACGTTTTCCCCTAACAACGGGTCTCCTCTCCCTTCTCAACCATTAAATGTTTCACCTCCCAGTTCTTCTGGCAATGGGTTAGGGACGTGTACTTTAGCAGGGGGGGCATATATTTTTACTAATGGCAATACAGTTAATTATTATGCCAGTGGAAATACCAGTTCTACTCCTACTGCTGTTTACCCTGGAGCTGTTCCTTTAACTGGATGTGTTGGCGGAAGTATTACTCTCAATAACTATCAGTTTCAGGTTCAAGGAGCTAATGTTACAGTTTCATCCGGTGGATTTTTCTTGGACGTTGCCACAAGTCAAACTTCAAATAATGGGGGGCATCCTATTCCCCAGTTGATTTTAGGATCACCCAGCGGACCTGCGGGTCAGCCGTCTTCTGGTCCTATGTTTGAGGTTGCATCAGGGACAACCCAAAGCACAGGCTTGAATAATTATTCCAGTTCAAGTAATCCATGGAGCGCATGGGCAGATCTTTCTCAGGGGAGTTACACGGCTCAAGCGACTTCAGGTTCAATCTTTGTGGATGGTTCTATTACTGGATCAGGAACAGTTGTGGGTCTGTGTTCTGCATGTTCCTCAGGTTCAGGTGACAATGGAAACGTGACTTTTTCGGGAAAAAGCGCTGTAGCCACAAGCACAACCCAATCTCTTGCGATTTATGCGGATGGGAGTGTTTCATTCAATCCTTTAAACATTCCTCAAGTTGGGCAGTATGATCAGCAGGCTTATGCTTTAGCCATGAATGAAGAAAGCGGCAGCACTGATGCTGGTGCATACAATTGGAGCAATACTTTTAATAATTGGGGAAATAATGGAAGTTCTGCAGCAGCAGGAGTAGTGGACAGCCAGCCCGTTGGTTCTTTACAGTATGATGCAGCAACCAATTCTGTAACTCTAACCATTAATCCAGTGGGCAGTGATTTTTTCAATGGCAGCGCTTCTTCTTATACAGGTTATAATGGTTTAAACACTTCCCATACAACAACCTATATTCTCCCGCCCGCCTCAAGTGGTTCTTACATCCCTTCTTTGTCCACGAGCTGTGAAACAACAGCCTGCACTTTACCTCTCAGCCACCTGGTTCGAATTGAACAAGCGATTGAACAGAACGATTCGAATTGGATCACTCAAACCTATAATTCGAGCTGCAGTTGTTATGTTTCTAATAAGAGTTCATCAGATGTCAGCAGTCAATCGAATAACCAGATCAATAATTATTGGAACAATGATCAGAACTTGTCCCAGCAGGTGGCTAATCAAAGCAATTTAAATGTGAATGTTTTTATGGATGAATATATGTTAGGATCTCCTGAATCTTTATCAAATTGGAGTACTGACAACCAGTGCACCGGCTCTAACTGCAGCAGTGATTACAGTACTTATACCAGCACTTATTCCCAGGACTGGATTTTAGATGCGCCTGCAAATAAAAATTCAAACGATGAAACTTTTCAAGGGGTCGTTTACAGTCATGAGGGAAATATTAACGCAAATCCCAATGGATATGTTTTTTCGATTGATGGGGCATTAGTCGCTCCCAATGGAAATATCAGTGTTGATGATGCCAGTCAAACAGATTTTTTGTATGATCCCGCCTATCTTGGGATTTTTAATCAGAACGTAAAATTGTATGCCCTGCAGAAAGTTTTTTGGGATATTATTCGACAGTAATGCTTATTATGAGATCTGAGAGGAAAGGGTTCAAGTCCTTTTTTCTCTAATCAAGCTTTATGAAAAAATGGCTGAAAGGCATTTTCTTTTTTCTTGTTTTTCTCGGTTTCCAGCGCGCTTTTGCTTTTGAAGGAAGGGCTGTTTTCAGATATACTCTTCCTGTGGGGAAGACAGTTCACACAGACCTGTATGTGATGGGCTGGAACGTGGACATTAAAGGAACTGTGGATGGGGATTTGTTTGTATTAGGGGGAATTGTCCGAGTTCAGGGGGCTGTTCATGGAAATGTTTTTTTATCCGGGGGCAGGGTTGAAGTAACAGGTCCTGTCAGCGGAGAGATTAATATTATTGCTTTAAGCGCTGATGCTGATACTAGCTGCAGCGTGTGTCGAATGCTTGCGCTGGATACAGAACAAAAGGGAAATGATGCAGGGGACCTCCTGGAATTTGGGTTTATGGCGAACTCAAAGGGTAAGGTTTCAGGGGATACTTTAATGGGTGGAGAGGATATCACTTTAGAAGGAACTCATACCGGAAAATTTATTGCTCTCGGGAAAAATGTGGATTTTAAAGGAATTGTGGTGGGAAATGCTAGAGTCACAGCCACTTCTTCAATTTATATAGGGGGAAAAGGGTTTTTAATGGGAAATTTATTTTATACTTCTCCCTCAGTTGTAAAGGGTGAAATAAAACATGTGGCGGGGAAAATGATCCATCATTATCCACCTCCCCGATTTTTGGGTATGCTCCAGTTTCCTTGGATTTATACTTTTCTGCACAGCATTCTTTCAGCCGTGTGGCTGATTGTGGTAGGGCTTTTTACGCTTTCAACGTGGTTAAAGAAACCTGCTAGGATGATTATGGATGATATGCTGGAACATCCTTGGGAAAGCTATTTGTATGGTGTCGTGATTTGTTTGACTGTTCCCACCCTGGGAATTATTTTAATGTTGAGCATTTTAGGACTGCCGCTTGGATTTATCATTTTAAGTTTATTCGCCATTGGGGTTTATGTGACTCGTCTTTTTGTCAGCCTTTGGCTTGGAGAAAGGGTTCTAGGGAAACTGGAGCGCCACCGTCCTCCCTATTGGCAGTCTCTTCCTATCGGAGTGGCATTGTTTACAATCGCCATTAATATTCCATATTTGGGCATTTTATTCAGTTTGATTATGATTCCACTCCCTTTTGGGGCAAAAGTTGTGCAGTTCAGGCGGCTCGAAAAACAGGGATAATCTGATTTAATCAGGTTTCGGAAAATTGAGTAGAAAAGTGAAAATATGCGGAGATCTGAGAGGTTTTAGTTCATGATATCAAACTCTGAATCAACACCCAGTTCTTTTAAGCGTCTCAGTCCTTCTCGAGCCATTTCAAGAGCTTGATTTAAATTTTCGTTTCCTTGATAAGCTGATTCCATGCCTGAAGCGAGATGCGCGGGATTCGAATCTTCAAGATAAAGTTTCAGTTCTTCGATTCCTTGAAGGAAAAAATGGATTCCTGAAATTCCTAATTGGTATTGTTCTTCGAAGTCTGGTTTGATTTCATCGGAAATATCCATATTTTCCACTTCTGTTAGTCTTTCATAAATCGTGTTGTAAATGAAATTCAATGTTTCCAGGTACTGATCTTGAGAGCTTGCTCCAGATTGAAGTTTTTCAACAGCTTCTTTTAATTGGTTGTAGTGAACATTGATTCTTCCAGGAGGTGCTGCTGATATGGTTTCTGAAATTTTTGGCATTACTGCATTACAGGATTCGCAGAAATGTCCCCCTTCAGGATTTTGATGGCCACATCTAATACAGACAACCATGACTTCAGGTAGTGTTCGTGAGAGTTCTGGCAGGATCCTTCCTGTCAGACATTTTGATTGTTCCACCACCCAGAACTTCATCTCTTTCGTAAAAAACAATTGCCTGTCCAGGTGTAATGGCTTTTTGAGGCTTATTAAAGCTCACTGTGCAGCTGCCTTCAGACAGCGGAGTGATTAAGACTTCTTCTTCAGTTGCATGATATCGAATTTTAGCTGAGGCTTTGATGGGTTTGTCAGGAGGGCTTGTACTGATCCAGTTTATGTTTTCCGCTGACAGAGTATCGTGGTATAATTCCTGTTCTCTGCCAACGACCAGAGTGTTGGTTTCAAGATCCATTGAAAGAACAAAAATTGGTTCTTTTGAAGAAATTCCGAGCCCTTTCCTCTGTCCTATTGTATAGAAAGGAATTCCTTTGTGATTTCCGAGAGTTTCCCCTTTTTGATTTAAAATTTCTCCTGGAGCAATACGGGCTGTTGTTTCTCTTTGAATAAATTCTTCGTAATTACCATCGGGAACAAAGCAAAGGTCATAACTATCTGATTTTTTAGCAGTTGGGAGATTTTTTTCCCGAGCATAAGCTCTGACTTCTTCTTTTGTCCAGTCTCCTAAAGGGAAAATGGTTTTTTCGAGTTCTTGCTGTTTTAACGGATAAAGCACATAGGATTGATCCTTTTTCTGATCTTTTCCTTTGCTCAGACAGTATCTGTTCTTTGCTGGATTATAAGCTGTTCTTGCATAATGGCCAGTGGCTAAAAAATCTGCTTGTAAAGAAAGAGATTTTTCCAATAGAGCTTTAAATTTAATGAATTCATTGCAGCGCACACAGGGATTAGGGGTTCTGCCTGAAAGGTATTCTTGTGTGAAATTGTCAATGACCTGTTTCTGGAAAACCTCCTGAAAATTTAAAACATAATGAGGAATTCCAAGAAGGCTGCAGACTGAAAAAGCGTCCCTGGCGGCATCTATTCCGCAGCATCCTCTTAGTTTCCCTCCTGAGTTTTGTATGGAGCTGGCGGGCCAGGTCTGCATGGTTAATCCAATGACTTCATAACCTTGTTCAGCCAGAAGACAGGCTGCGACAGAAGAGTCCACTCCTCCGCTCATTGCCACAACAACTCGTTTTTTCATGGTTAAAGGACTAGTTCACCACAAAGGGAAAATTAGCCTTTTTTAAAAGTTTTTTTAGGTTCATTGAGTTTTTTGATGAGACCTGCTTGAGGGGGGCTGACTGTGAATTTATCGAAAGTTTTGCCGCGGTCATCAATGGCTGAGCAGTTGATCATTAGTCCCTTGACTCTACACCATACGAAATGGTGGACAGTGGCTGAATAGGCTGTCCATCTGGATGCCCAGACAGGGTAAAGGATTCCGCCCCCGCCCCCTGTAACCACAAATGTTGTTCCGTGGATTGGAAGCGTTCTTTCATAATCATGGTCATGGCCATTGAAAACAAGGGAAACGTGATACTTTTTGAAGACAGGATCGAGAATTTTACGAAGAGATAAATTGCTTCTATGAAATCCGCTGGAATAAAGAGGATAGTGGAAGTAGGCGATTTTCAAAGGCAATTTTGAATTTGATAAATCGTGTATCAGCCAGTGATACTGGGTTGAACCGGGAGATAAAGGAGCCATGGAGTCCAGAGCAGTAAAATGGACGTCGCCACAGTTAAAACTATAATATCTCCCGCCGCCAGGCGAATCATCTGGCAGGACAAAGGTGTGCAGAAGAGGCTTTCCTTTTTCGGCATGAAGATCATGATTTCCAAGAACAGGGAAAATAGGGGCATTTTTAATAGTTTTCCAGTATATCCCAAAAAATTTTCGATCAAAACCTCCTGGGGACTTTTTTCCGTAAATTAAATCTCCTGTCTGAAGAATCAAAAGAGGGTGATGAAGAAAAATCTGATGCGCTACTTTTTTTTGATAATTTGAACCATTTCCACTGTCTCCAAACACAGCAAAGGAAAAATGAGAATTATGTCTGGTCGGGAAAGTTTTAAACCAGATCCATGGGGTGACAGGAATTCTTTCCTCTGAAATAATCCGATACCAGTAAAAAGTATTGGGTTCCAGGCTGTGTATCCTGATGATGTGATTTCGAGTGATTCTATTCTCTTTGAGGAGAGTGGCTTTTGCTCTCTCTGTTTTGACTGCAAGAATTCCTTTCGTGGGTTTCAAGGTTTCCCACAGGATGACGACAGAATGAGAAGACATATCCTGCAAATAAGGGAATCGTTCGAAAACGCTCTGGTAAGGATGGAAAGTTTGTAAAGGGATCGGGAAAGTAAGAACCCGAGAAACAGTGAAAAAAATAACGATTAGAAAAAAATAATAAAATAGATTTTTCATGTCAGAGATTTTCTGGAAAAAACTTGTTAAAACCCATTTGAATGTTTATTTTCTTGAGAAAATTCAGCTCTTCCTTCCCTGTGAAGTTCTCGGGTAAAAGGATGGGGTTCCCTTTTAGGGAACTTTTCTTTGTGGATTTTATAAAAAAAGCGAGAGAAGCGATCGGCAGGGGAGAGTTTGACAAAGCGCTCGATTACCTTAAACAGGTTTCTTTTGATGCTGTTCCTCTCAAGGAAAAACCCGAAATACACCTGCTTATTTCGGTTTCCCTTTATGAGACTGGACAAGTCAAACAAGCCATTCTTGAAGCTAAAGAAGCTTTGAGATTGGATCCTCATTTTGCTCCGGCGTATGATGCCCTGGGAAATTTTCTTTTAAATGAGGGGAAGCTGCAGGCGGCCATGGGGAGGTATCGTTATGCTACCAGAGTTAACCCGGGGTTATGGTTTCCATATTATCATTGGGGGACAGTTTTAAAAAAAATGGGGAATCTTAGAGCCGCGTATCGAAAATTTAAAGAAGCCATTTCTAAAAATCCCGATGATCTTGAGGTATTTTTAGATGCTGGAGACTGTGCTTTTCAGTTGAATTTACTGCAAGAAGCTTTAAAGTTTTATCAGATTTTTTTGACTAGAGGCGGAGGAGCAGCAGCTGTTTTTCCTCGAATTGGGAATGCCTATCTTCTTCTCGGAAATCATGAAAAGGCTGTTGAAGCTTATAAACAGTCAATCGCTTTAGCTCCTGAGGAAGGTTCCGGATATGAACATTGGGGACTCCTTCTCCAGAAAGAGGGAAAGTTAAAAGAAGCGGAAGAGAAGTATAAAGAGGGACTTTATCACGCGCCAGATTTTCCAACTCTTTTATTCAGACTGGGTGAACTTCTTGTTGAAAAAGGGAAACCTGAAGAAGCTGTCAAGCCTCTTGAAAAAGCGTTGGGGATTTTTTTGGAAAAAGATCGGGAAGAATGGGGTGTGCAGTGGAATTTTATTCTGGCTGAATGCGCTTATCAACTAGGATATGCCTATAGAAAATTAACTGAAACAGACAAAGCGAAAAAACAGTTTGCAATTGCCCTTCGGTTTTCCCCTAACCATCTAAAAGCTCTGGAGCAGATTGCTGAGCTGCGTGGAATTTATCGTGAACATCATGTGTCTTGGGAATTTGTCGTGGAAGGAGATGTTCAGAACAGTCAGGATGATAATGTTAAAGGGTTAAGGGCTTATCGAGTCGCAGCTTTAACGATAGAAGAAGCGAAAGAGTATGTTTTATCCTGCGAAGAAGAAATAAAAGAACCTCTGAAGTTGAGAGATATTACTCGAAGTGGGCAGGTTGCCTGTTATGCTGGGGTTCTGGATCGCGGTCCTCTGCTCTTTTTAAGATATCGAGATGAGCTATTATGAGTGTTCATGCATATTTTTCAGCGCCACTGAAGAGTGTGAAGGAGTTTAGTTGAAGCGTATTGAAATTTTAAAAAAGCTCAATAGAAAGGTTGCATTTTTTGTGTTTTTGCATGTCTTGGTGCAAACCCTTGAAGGAGGTTGTAAGTAATGGAATATTTGAAGGAATTAGTGTGGCTGATTGGAGGTCCACAAGGAAGTGGAGTAGATTCTTCAGCCAGCACTTTTGCTAAAGCAGTCGCAGCAGGAGGATATCATATTTTTGGAAGTCGAGAGTACCATTCCAATATTATGGGTGAACACAGTTATTATCAAATTAGGGCGAGTGAAAAAGAGATTCATTCTTCAGTAAATCAAGTCCATCTCTTGGCGACATTTGACCCTGAAACTCTTCACATTCATCAAGAGTCAGTGATACCAGGGGGGGCTGTGCTTTTCGATCAAGCGGCGACAAAACCTGAGGAGCTGAAAAGGAAAGACGTGGTTTTGATCCCTGTTCCATACATGGAATTGATCAAGCAGGTTGCTGTTGAATTTGGAAAAGAAAAAGATACCCAGAAACTGGCAGTCATGAAAAATGTCTTGAGTGTTTCTGCCTCATTGTCTTTATTAGAGTATCCTTTTGAGATTTTAGCGCGCACAGTGGAAGGCTTCTTTAAAGCTAAAAAACCTAAATTAGTAAAAATGAATGTGAGAGCAGCAGAAGTTGCTTACAATTATGTGCGTGAAAAGTTTGGGAATTCGGGATTTCAGTACAGACTGAAGCCGATCCCGACTCCTCCAGGCGAAAGAAGGATTTTGTTAAATGGTTCTCAAGCAGCAGCCCTTGGGAAAATTATGGCGGGCTGCCGGTTCCAAACCTATTATCCGATTACTCCTGCCAGCGATGAGAGTGAGTTTTTAGAATCCCATCCTGAATTTGGAGTTGTTGTTGTTCAGTGTGAGGATGAGATTTCAAGTATCTGCATGGCTATTGGAGGAGCAGAAACAGGAGTTAGAGCTTCTACAGCCACCAGTGGTCCAGGGTTCTGTTTAATGGTTGAGGGGATGGGATGGTCAGGAATGAATGAAGTTCCTGTTGTGATTTATGATTATCAAAGAGGGGGACCAAGCACAGGACTGCCAACTCGATTTGAACAAGGAGATTTGAAGTTTGCTCTTTCTGCTGGACATGGAGATTTTCCAAGAATTGTAATGGCTCCTGGTGACACAGAAGAGTATTTCTATTTTGGAATGGACGCTTTCAATTATGCTGAAAAATATCAATGTCCTGTTGTTTATCTTCTGGACAAAAATTTAGCAAATTCCACCAGCACAGTTTCATGGTTTGATCCGAATCAATTAAACGTTGACCGTGGGGCTCTTCTTACCGATGAAGAGCTACTTAAAATGGTTCAGTCTAATGGCAGTTCTCAAAATGGGAAATATAAGAGATTTCAGTTTACTGAAAATGGCATCTCTCCTCGAGCTACAGCAGGACAGGAAGGAGGAGTTTTCTGGAATACAGGGGATGAACATAATGAATATGGACACATAACTGAAGACCCTGAACTCAGACTGAAGATGATGCAGAAGAGAATGGGAAAGCTCGACACTGCTGCAAAAGAGATTCCTTTGAATAAAAAGATAAAAACTTATGGAGCAAGAGCAGAAGAAGCCGACTGTCTCGTTGTAACTTGGGGTTCTATGAAAGGTCCAATCTTGGATGCCATGGAGGATCTTAAAAAAGAAGGAATCAAAGTTCGACTCTTGCAGATGATTCTGATGAATCCTTTCCCAGTTCCGGAAGTGATGAAAGAGTTGAATGCCGCAAAATTGAAAATTGGTGTGGAAATGAATTATTCGGGTCAGCTCTGCAGTTTGATTCGAGAAAAAACAGGAGTTGCAATGGATTCTTTCATCTTAAAATGGACGGGCAGACCCATGACCAGAGATGAAGTTCGCGATGGTTTGAGAAAGATTCTTAAGCAGCATGAAAAAAAGGTGGTGTTAACACATGGCGCTTAATGTGAAAGAAGTTAAAACAGAAGTTGTTAGTGATTGGTGCCCAGGATGCGGCGATTTTGGAATTTTAAATGCTATTCATATGGCAATTGCCGATCTTGGAAAACCGCTGCATAAAGTGGCGGTTTTTTCTGGAATTGGCTGCTCAGGAAAAACCCCTCATTTTATTAATTCCTATGCATTTCATACCTTGCATGGAAGAGGGCTCCCATTTGCTATTGGCGCAAAACTTGCTAATCCCGAATTGACAGTTTTAAGTGTTGGTGGAGATGGTGATGGTTATGGAATTGGGGCAGGACATTTTCTGGGTTCAGGGAGAAAAAATGTTGACTTAACTTATATTGTTTTTGATAATGCTGTTTATGGATTGACAAAAGGACAGGCATCCCCAACCCTGCACCGGAATGAAAAGCCGAAAAGTCTGCTAACCCCTAATATCAACGATAACATCAACCCTCTTTCTGTCGCTTTATGCGCAGGTTATACCTTTATCGCCAGAGGATATGCTTATGATGTGAAACATTTGAAAGAGTTGATCAAAAAAGGAGTGGAACATAAAGGATTTGCTTTAATAGATGTGCTGCAGCCGTGTCCAACTTACAACAATATTCATACTAAAGAATGGTATGAAGGGATTATAGAAGACGAAGACACAGGAGTGAAAACGAAGAGAAATCCTCGTGTTTATAAATTGGAAGAAACAGGTTGGGATCCCATTGTAAAAAATCCCAGCAATATGGAAGAAGTGGAACATAAAATGAGTAAAGCTTTTTTGAAAGCGCAGGAATGGGGTGAAAGAATCCCCATCGGAGTCTTTTACCAGATTAACACTTCAGATTATGGAGAACGGATCTCGGAAAGGATGCCTTCTTACGCTGTAAAACCTCCTGCGAAGTGTTCCTATTATGATCCTAAAACAATGAAGCCGACAACCGACATTTCTGAGGTTTTGAAGGGCTACCAGGTTATTTAAGTCGAAGCGAGCGAGACTCTCTCCGAAGGAAGGAGAGAGAGATTATTCGAAGCGAGGAAGCTAAACGCTGCTTGCGAGAGGTTTGCGAACGAGATTAGATTTTTTGGATTTTTTTATCTCTTTCCGTCAACGCCCATTTGTACTGTTCCAGAAGGTCGTATTCTTCTGCTGATTCCAGTACTGATTTTTGTTCTGTTTCCCAATCTCGTTTAACCGTTTGCCAAGGTGAAAGATTTTGTTTTCTTCTATACCAAACATAATATCCGAACCAGAGTAGAATCCAGATTGGACTCGCGATTCGCGCAATTTTATGGGTCCAAATCACGGCTGCTAAAACAGCCGCAACCCCAATCAAACCAAGAATTGCCAGAACTGGAAATTCTAATATTTCTCCATTCCATTTTTTGAATTTTATATTGAAGGGCATTTTGTAAGGGCGCGGAGTATAGGGATCTGTCGCTCGCAGCTTTATTAAAGAAACAAAGACCAGCAAATAGCCAAGGGTTGCTCCAAAAGCGTACATATTTCCTAAAGTATGCAGAGCATTATGACTGAGATAAGCTAAAATGGTCTGCACCACAGCAATTCCCGAGAAAATTAGAATCGTTCTAACTGGGGTTTTGTATTTTGGATGGACTTCATTAAACCATTTTGGGATCAGGTTGAATTGACTTAATGAATAACTTAAACGGCTGACAGACATGACCCCTGAATTGGATGAGATTAAGAGAATTAATCCTCCCATGACTGCTGCAAGAGCCCCTGCAAATCTCCCAATAAGGGGCAGATGAGAAGCAAGGACTGCGATTGGATTATTTTCATGCCTGGCAATGACCTGCCAGGGCAGCATTCCCAGACTCAGGCTTGAAAAAGAAAGAGCAAACAAGAAGACCGTAAAAATTAGAGTGAGTGAAGTTCTTGGGACAACAGTGGATGGTCTTTTTGTTTCTTGTGCAGCCTGTGAGATAGATTCCAGTCCTACGTAAGAGATGATAGCAAGTGAGGAACCTCTCATGAAATCGTAAAGGTTAGGAAGTTGAAATTGGATCTGATGAAGAAAAAGATCGGGTTTCCAGGCAAAAAGAAATCCCATGACAATGATCAGACTTTCCATGCAGATGTCAAATCCGCCAAGCAGCTCATTCAGCAGTGAGGATTCTTTGATTCCAAGAATATTGATCCAAATGAGAAAAGCGATTAAAACCATGCTTTCAAGGCATTGGAACCAGTAAAAATGGGGAACGTAGGAACCCAGATAAATAAAAGTTTTGACAATTTTATCAGGTAAAAAGTAGTCAAAATAGCCGGCTGATGCCAGAGCAAAAAGGGCGACGTCAATCGTGTAATCTAATGCCAGTGCAGAACCGGAAATAAGAGCCCAGAAATCTCCAAGTCCTCTTAGAGCATAATAGGGACCTCCACCAGCAACCGGGTAAGCAGAAGCCAGTTCAGTGTAAGCAAGTCCTATTAAAATATAGACTAATCCGGCAAATGCAAAGGCATAAAGAGTGCCTCCTTTGGCATAGAACATAACTAAACCAAGAGCGACATAAACATCAGCTCCGACGTCCGCATATCCCCACATGTAAGAGCCCCAGATAGTTACATCTCTGCGGAGTTCAGAATGAGAGCGATTATTGTTCGTTTCTGGCATGATTAAAGCAGGGTATGGATGAGGTCATATTTTGTTAAAATTTGATATTCTTTTTCGCCCAGCTTAACCAGAACTGCTTGGGATTGTTTCGTTAAAACTTCTGTCAAAGCTTCAAGATTTGTTTCAGGAGAAACAATAGGGAGAGGGGGCTTCATGATTTCCTGCAAGTAAATATTATTCAGGTCCTTCCCAAGCATCAAGAGATCAATGCTGGCATCCTCATGAATTGTTCCGACGCACTTTCCATTTTCCAGAATAGGAATTTGAGAAATATCGCTTTCTTTTATTTTTTTTAAGGCTTCTAAAGCAGTTGCGTGTGGAGGAAGGGTGATCAGCAGAGTTTGTTTTTTTCTTTCTAGCAGGTCTTTTGCTGTGAGTCTGATTGGGGACTCGAGGAATTGGTTCTCTTTCATCCACTCATCATTGTAAATTTTTCCCAAGTTTCTCCCGCCTGATTCAGGCAGAATGACTAGAATGATTTTTTGGGTGTTAAATCTTTTTGCGATCTGAAGGGCGGCGTAAACAGCACATCCACCTGAACCACCAATAAAAATTCCTTCCTCACGGGTAACTTTTCTAGCCATCTGAAAGGAGTCTTTATCAGTAACCTGAATCATCTCGTCAACAATCGAAAAATCCATGGTTCCAGGAAGGAAATCTTCCCCTATTCCCTCCACTTTGTACGGGAAAGCAGGACCTATTTTTTGAGTTTTAAAATATTCGTAATAGATAGACCCAACGGGGTCCGCTCCAATGACTTTCAAATCTGTTTTTTTTTCTTTTAAAAATTTTCCCGCTCCTGAAATGGTTCCCCCTGTTCCCATCCCAGCAACTAAACAATCGATTTTTCCTTCTGTTTGCTCCCAGATTTCAGGGCCAGTTGTTTCGTAATGGGTTAAGGGATTGATAGGATTGGAGTATTGATCAGGATAATAACTATTTGGAATTTCCTGGCTTAAACGTTTTGCCACAGAATAATAACTTCTCGGATCCTGAGGTTCGACAGCAGTGGGGCAGACGATAACTTCTGCCCCGAAAGCTTTCAGCATATCAATTTTTTCTCTGCTCTGTTTGTCTGGAATCGTAAAAATAATTTTATAACCTTTGACTGCTGCTGTCAGAGCCAATCCAATTCCTGTGTTTCCTGAAGTGGCTTCAATGACAACACCTCCAGGCTTGAGAAGCCCTTTTTTTTCTGCGGCTTCCAGCATGGTTATCCCAATGCGGTCTTTGACACTTCCTCCTGGATTTAAAAACTCAAGTTTCCCAACCAGAACTGATTTTAATCCTGAAGTAATTTTATTGAAGCGAACCAGAGGGGTTTTCCCAATAATCTGGAGGATGTTTTCATAAATCATTTTCTCTCCAATGAGGTTCTCTACCTCAGCCGCTTAGGCTGCATTTCATTATAATTTTATTTAGAAAAACTCAATTTTAAGACTTTCTTTTCCATTTTGATTCAAATGCAGCGGCATCCAATTTATAATAATCGCTGTTCATTTCTTTAAAATATTTCCACTCCTCTTTCAGTTCATCTTCGGGAAAAATAGCGGAAACAGGACAGGCTGGAACACAGGCTCCGCAGTCAATGCATTCATCGGGATTAATGTACAGCATCACTTCCCCTTTATCCTCGTCCTGGCGGGGATGGATGCAGTCCACTGGACAGACATCCACACATCCGTGATCTTTCACATTGATGCATGGTTCGGCTATCACATAAGTCATTCTTTTCTTCGCTCCTTTCAACGATTCAATGAAAAAGTTTTTGTGCCGTTTCTGGTGATTCTCTCATTATTTTTTAATTCCTTCGATAATTCTTTTACTAACCCCTTTTGGGAAGGATTCAGCTGCGCATGAGTTGAAACTGTAAGCGCCATGAGAAGATTTTCAACCGTGGTTTTAGCTGCAGGTATGAGTAAGAGAATCGGCTTCTCGATTCCTAAAATCTTAATTCCCATCTGCGGAAAGCCAATGATCTCTCATGTGGTGGATACTCTTCAAAGTTTGAGCCCAGACAATATTATCCTGGTTATTTCTCCTCAGTCTAAAGAGCAAATCGTTGGGTTATTTGGCGGCTCAATTAAACTCGTAGTTCAAGAGGCTCCTGCGGGAACCGGAGATGCTTTAAGAAGGGCTGTCGAGCAGTTTCCTGATTTAGAGGGAACCCTTTTAGTAACTTGTGGAGATACTCCTCTTTTAGAAAAAGAAAGTTTTGAGAAATTGTTAGAACAGCACATCCATCAGAAAGCGACAGCCACCGTATTAACAGCAGAACTCCTAAATCCTTATGGTTACGGACGGATTGTGAAAGACAAAAATCGCAGAATTAAGTCTATCGTCGAAGAAAAAGATGCAGATTCTAAGATAAAAAAAATGCAAGAAATCAATACTGGAACTTATTGTTTCGAGTTAGAAGAACTTGTGAAAACTTTTTCTTTTCTCAGGAAGGACAATCGTCAGGAAGAGTATTATTTGACTGACTGTATTAAGCTGCTTGTCAAACAAAAGAAAAAAGCGGTTTCTTTTTTAATCTCTGATTCGAGTTCTGCCCTGGGCATTAATACGATGCAAGAATTAAGTGAAGCCCGAAAGATTTTGTCTAAAAGAATTCTTCAAACTTGGATGAATTCAGGGGTTTTGTTTGTGGATCCCCAAACCAGTTATCTGGATATTGACTTAAAAATTGGCAGCGGAACAGTTATTTATCCCTTTGTCATGCTTGAAAAAGGAACGCTTATTGGATCTAATTGTCAGATAGGCCCTTTTACTCGGATTTCCAATTCTCGAATTGGAAATGAAGTGGTTGTTCAGAATTCAGTTTTGGATGATGTCGTTGTTGGCGATGAATGCTGCATTGGTCCTTTTGCTTACTTGAGACCAGGGACAGTCCTTCAGAAAAGAATAAAAGTCGGAGATTTTGTTGAAATTAAAAAAACGACGATCGGTTCGGGCTCAAAAGTTCCCCATTTAAGTTACATAGGGGATGCTTTTCTTGGAGAAAATGTGAATATCGGCGCAGGAACGATTACATGCAACTATGATGGAAAAGGGAAATATAATACTATTATTGAAAATGGGGCATTTATAGGCTCTAATACTAACTTAAGAGCTCCCGTTCGAATTGGCAAAAATGCGGTTACTGGCGCCGGTTCTGTTGTGCTTCAAGATGTGGAGCCTGATACTGTTGTTGCTGGAGTCCCTGCAAAAGTGATAAAAGGTGATTGATAAAATTTAAGTAGGGGAGGTAGAAGCAATGGAGGTTAAATTATTGCCAAAAAATAATCTGCTGCGAGAAATTGAACCTAAAGTCAATTTTATGCTTTTTTCCGGAAATTCTAACCCACAGCTTGCCGCTGAAATTGCCGAGTATTTAGGAACACAGGTAGGGAAAGCTTTTATTGGACGATTTGCCAATGGAGAAATTCAAGTGAAAATTGAAGAAAATGTGCGAGGACAGCACGTTTTCCTTCTTCAGTCAACCTGCGCTCCTGTCAATGATCATATTATGGAGCTTTTGATCATGATTGATGCGCTCCGCAGAGCATCTGCACGCACCATTACTGCTGTTGTTCCGTATTTCGGTTATGCAAAACAAGAGAAAAAAACATCCGGCAGAGAACCTATTTCTGCAAAATTAGTCGCTAATTTGATTACTGTTGCAGGAGCTGACAGGGTGATTACCATCGATCTTCATGCTGCTGCTATACAAGGTTTTTTTGACATACCTCTCGATAATTTGATGGCTCTTCCCCTTTTGAGCAATTATTTTACGCAGAAAAATTTTAAGAACAGCAACACTGTAGTTGTAAGTCCTGATGCAGGAGGAGTTGCAAGAGCTAGAACTTTTGCGGAAAGACTTGGAGCTACTCTGGCAATTATTTTTAAGCGAAGGCCCAGGCCAGATATCAGTGAAGTGATCGAAGTTGTGGGAGAAGTAAAAGGCAGGAGGGCTTTAATTATTGATGATATGATATCTACAGGGGGAACTTTGATCGCTGCAGCAGAAATTTTGCATGATAGAGGAGCAGTTGAGATATTTGCCTGTGGAACTCATCCTGCGTTCGCTGGCGGAGCAGTGGATTTGATTGTAAATTCGCGAATTAAAGAACTGGTTGTCACAAATACCATTCCTGCTTCTGAGAAGGCATTAAACAGCGGGAAAATACAAGTTTTAAGCATAGCTCCACTGCTTGGCGAAGCCATTCAGAGAATTAATGGAAATCAGTCCGTCAGTGAATTGTTTAATTAGAAGTGATAATTTTTCCAAAACTATTGACAGCAAAGCTTGTTTAGTCGTATAATGGGATGTGTGAAACAAATCGCCGATGGCGAGCGAATGGGTTGAGGTTCTGCAGAGAACCTCATAATGGGAGAGAATGAGGCAGGGTTTCAAAGGAACCCTGTACCAGCGAGATGAATGAAATTGCTCGCAGTTCTACTTGTGTGGGGGAGGTAAAGTTTCTGCAAGGATATGATCGGGTACATTTAAAAATTGGCTCCCATGCCTTGTTTTTAAGCAGTGAACAGGAGGAATGGGGGAAAGTAGTTGGCCGTTTAGTCGCAGTTGCCATTGAACATCAGGAGCTGCCAGTGGTTTTTTCCAGCCGTGAAAATTTTTCAAAAGTAACCGATATTCTTAAAGAGTCAGGCTATGCGGCCTCCGAGTTTTTAAAAAGAAAAGAGATGATCTTTTCTTCGTACGGAGAAAACAGCTCAGACGGTTTTTTGCAGAGAGTTTTTCCAGTGTTAGAGGGTTTTGTGCTAGATTCCCACCAGTTAAAGAAAGCAGGGGTCCGATGCATTTTAGATCTTTCCAGCTGCTCTAATGACGAATCGTTAGAAAAAGTTCTTGCTTTTGAGAAAGAAGCCTGTGAACTTCTTGGTTCACATGAGTTTCCACTCACACTTATATGCTGCTATGATTTGAGGAAAATAGAGGGAAATTTTACGATGAAAATGCTGGATCTTCATCCTCATGCCATTTTCCACAGCGATGATGAGGAACCACCATTTCTTGTTAGAATAGCGACAAGGCTTTTTAAAGATTCACTAACTCATTTATACAATAGTCGTTATTTGGTCGAAAGATTCCAGGAAGAGTTGGACAGGACAAGAAGATACGGCGGGAAGTTTTCGATTTTATTATCTGATGTTTATCGCTTCCGAAATATCAATGAAAAGTTCGGTTATGTTAGAGGAGATCGAATTTTAGTCAATCTGGCTAGAATTTTGAAAGAGGCAGTCAGGAAAGTTGATCTGGTTTGCCGCTACGGAGATGATTCGTTTATTTTCCTGCTGCCAGAGACTTCTAAAGAAGGGGTTAAGATTTTAATGAAACGATTAAATCAAGCAGTAAAAAAGATTAAAATGAAAGACTGCCAGTTAGAACTTCTGTTTGGTTCTGCCACTTTCCCCGATGATGGTAAAACAAGGGAAGCGCTTTTTGACAAGACTATTAAGTCTTTAAAAAAAGAGAAGTCTCAAAAATCTGCTGAAAAGTTGCTCACAGCAATTTAATTGCGAGATGCCTTGACAGCAAAGCGGGCGATGAGAAATGGGGAGACTACAGAGCAGTCTGGATTTACTTTTTTGGAGTAATTGGTTTTTCTAGCAGGGTCAGTATCCCTGAATATTCATGATAAATCGTGCCAGGGAAAACACTGATTCCAAAAGTTTTGACAGTATGAGATTTAAATTGAGTTTCTTTCGGATTTGTCGTTAGAATGGATCTGGAAATAAGGACAGTCCACTTTCCATGATGATAATTTGACTTTTCATTCAAAATTTGAGGGGTTAGATCTCTGACGAATCCAGATTTTATGAAATGACTTCCTGCTTTTGTGAGGACCGGATTTCCTGTTAAGTTTTGATCTAACAAATTACTCTGCAGGGTTCCTTTTGAGATCGTTCGAGCTGTCCAGAGCCAGTTGTCAACCAGATCTTTTTTCCGAGGAAGCCACATGCCTGGAATCGCGCTTGGATTAATAGAAGGAGGAACAAAATGGCAGGCTGAATCACAGCCTTTATTGGAAAAACTGAAGGAGTGGACATTCCAGTTGAAAGCCAATTTTTCCGCTTCTGTCGGGTTTGAGCTGAAATGAGGAGAATCGTGCCATTCAATTCTAAAATAGATTTTTTTGTTGTTCTCAGCGGCTTGAATCATAAGAGGGGTGCCAGGGTTTGAGGATCGCTGATCTTTTGTTAAAGTGCTTGTTTTGATGAAGCTTTTCGGAACTTGGTTCCAAAAAATTTTTTTTTGAAATAGAAAAACTGAAATCGTTCTTGTATAGTGAATTTGTTTAGGGGGAGCATACGAGATTTGTGAAAGATGCTTACGCAGTTTTGAGTTGGCGGGGTGTTTTGCGCATGAGGCAAGTGAGAAAAGAAACAAAAAGAAAAAAATTGAAATATGCCATTTCACAAACAGATTATTTCTTGTCTTAATCTGTGTATTCCTGTAGAGATGAAGATTTTCGGAGTAATCTGTAGGGAGATTAACTCACAAAAAATGAAATTTTATATGTTAATCGAATTTCCCTTATATATATGAAGTGGATCCCCAATTTTTTTTTGCAGGTAAAAGACCTTTTAAGAAAAGGGGATATTACAGATTCTTTGTTTGAAAATTTGGAAGAGATTCTTCTGGAAGCAGATACAGGGATCCAGACAGCGGAATTTTTAGTGTCGCAGCTTAAAAAAGATGCCTCTGAAAAACGATTAAAAGATTCCTGGAAATTGATGGACTGTTTTAAAAGCCAGTTAATAAAGCTGTTAGGAGAAACCCCTGTTCCTGTTCATTTTGCCGAAAAGGGTCTAAGTGTTTTTTTAATGGTTGGGGTGAATGGTAGCGGGAAGACTACAACTCTTGGGAAGCTCGCCGCTTATTTTAAAGCTCATGGAAAAAAGGTTTTTCTTGGAGCAGCTGATACGTTCAGGGCAGCTGCAATTGATCAATTAGAAGTATGGGCTCATCGGACAGGAGTTGAAGTGATTAAACACAGAGAAGGTTCTGATCCAGGGGCTGTTGCCTATGATACTGTCAAAGCCGCTGCTGCCCGTGGGGCAGATATAGCTATGATTGATACTGCTGGAAGACTGCATACAAAAACTAATCTCATGGAAGAATTAAAGAAAATTAGAAAAGTCATGCAGAAAGAAATTCCTGAAGCCCCTCATGAGACTTTTTTAATTTTAGATTCCACCACAGGCCAGAACGCTTTGATGCAGTCCAAAATTTTTAAAGAAGCGGTTGACGTGACAGGAATCATTTTGACCAAACTGGATGGAACTGCAAAAGGAGGGGTTATTTTAGCGATTCGCCAGGAATTAAAAATTCCCATTAAATTTATTGGAATCGGTGAAAAAACAGATGCGCTCCAAATATTTGACCCAGCTCGTTTTGCAGAGTCGCTTTTGGGAGAAAACTTAAAATCATGATGGTGGTGGCTGCCTGTGAAATTGATTTAAGAATTTCCAGCAAACCCCGTTCTTTAAAAGAAAAAAGGATGATTATTCGTTCTTTAAAAGACAGGATTCGAAATCGTTTTGAGGTGGCTGTAGCTGAAGTTGACTATCTGGATTTATGGCAGAGAGCGGCTCTTGGGGTAGCCTGTGTCAGCCGCGAATCCAAAGAAGCAGAATCAATGATTCAGAAGGTGCTAAATTTTATTGATGGGGTAGGGGAATTGGAAATTGTGAATGCTGATATCAGATTGTATTAAAAAATTCCCAGCTCCATTTTGGCTTCTTCACTGCACATGGCATGAGGATCCCACTGGGGCTCCCAAACTAACTCCATTTTCACGTCTTTAATCCCAGGCAGCTTCAGCAGCATTTGATGTGCCTGTCCTTGAATCACAGGACCAAGTGGGCATCCAGGACTGGTTAAAGTATGTTTAATCTTCACAGTTCCACTTTCTTCATCTCTCTCGATTCCATAAACCAGTCCTAGATTGACAATGTCAATTCCAATTTCAGGATCATAAACTTGTTTTAGAGTTTCTTTGATTTCCTCTTCTGTTATCATGTCTGCCTCCGTCTTATTTTTCTAATACAAGAATTCTTGCATTAAAATGCGTTTCCTTTTAAGGAGTTGTCATTTCTAGCCACAATTAAACAACTTTTTCATCTTTCCCTTGTGAGACACAACCCGGAAGAGCAGGACATTCTGCTGCAATCCAACCATCTTCGGAATACTTCCACCCAGTTGTGTGGTTTGCTAATGAATTGACCTGGATGCAGAACAGCTTCCAGCAGCATTTATCAAAATCAGCAGGGAAAAGAAGAAAAAATTAATAATCTATCACATTGATTTAAATCATATTTCAAAAGGAGGTTTTCTTTATGCCATCTTTTTTTCAGAAACACCAAACTTTCTTTGGACTTCTGGGAGGAGCTTTTATCCTTGCAGGCTCCCTTCTCCAGACCTGCCCTTATCCTCATTCACCCCAATGGGCAAGTCTCTGCTCAATTCCTTTCTTCAGGAGTAGAGTTCCCTGGAACCAATTCGGTTTCTGTGTCCTGCAGTCAAGGAGGAAATGGAGCGTTCTCTTGTTTTGCTGTAGGTCCTGATCATGAACTCTATCAGGATCTCTACAATCATGGACATCCTATTTGGCAGAGACTGAATCCAGTTCCTGTACCTTAAAACATAAAACTTAAGATTTAAAAGTAGGATTGTGATTAATTGAAAGATTTAATAATATTGAAAAAATAGTGAAGAAGGAGGAATGATTAATGAAGAACAGAGTCAAAGGTTTTCCAAAAAGAAGGAATACAGGAGCAAGGATTTTGGCTTTTTTGTTAGTGTTATGTTTTTTCTGCGAAATACATGGGGTGTGGGCTGCTAGTGGAGGAATCTCCGTTCCTGGAGCCACGAATGGAGTGTGTCAGCAGGATAGTGGTGGAAATGTAGCCTGCGGAGCTGGTAGCACAGCCACAGGAACTCTCAGTACAGCCTCAGGCAACGGCAGTACAGCCTCAGGCAGCTTTAGTACAGCCTCAGGCAGCTTTAGTACAGCATTAGGCAGCTTTACTACAGCATTGGGCAGCGGCAGTACAGCCACAAATTCATACAGTACTTCTTTAGGTATATCAAGTAGAGCCTTAGGCTTATACAGCACAGCCTCAGGCGCCGACAGCACAGCCACAGGGAATGGAGATATTGCAGTAGGAGGAGATGCAACCACTCTGGTTAGTTTCGGCAGCACTCAAACGAACGGAAACATTGCTGTCGGAAGTTCTACAGGAATCGCTGCAGGCGGCTTTGGCGGAACCCTGACAGAAGCCAATGGAGGAAACAGTATTGCCATTGGAACTGGAACTCAATCCACTGGAAGTAACAGCATTGCTATTGGTGAAGGAGCTTCTGCTGCAGCCACCAATTCCATCGCTATCGGAGCAGGAGTCGCGAACAACACTGCTGACTCTGTTTCTTTCGGCTCTTATGCTGTCAATACCACGGGTTCCCTTTCAGCAGGCAGCATCACTTCTACCGGCAGCATTACTGCAGGCACAGGACTTACCGTTTCTTCTGGTGGAGCTAATATTACAGGGGGGATCAACAACAATAACGGCGGGATTACCAATGCTGGAGCTGTGTCAGGGGTTACGAGTCTCACTGCTTCAGGGACCATACAAGGGGGAACTCTTACGGACGGCGCAGGCACCACTATTACCGGAGGAAATATCACCACCCATAACATCACTTCTACTGGCAGCATCACGTCCAACGGAGCGAACTTTCAAAACAACATTGTAACTGGTGTGGCTGCTGGCTCAGTCACTTCCACCAGCACTGAAGCTGTGAATGGCTCTCAACTGTATGCTCTGCAGCAGTTGATGAACCAGGCTTTTTCAACAGGTTTGTGCAGCTTTAAGAATGGAGCAGTTGTCTGTGGACTTAATGCAGTTGCCAGTCATCCTGGTTCTGTAGCTGTTGGGAATGGAGCTGAGGCTCTTGGTGATCCAACGACAGCCGTTGGGAATAATTCAATTGCATTTGGCAATAACTCTGTGGCTCTGGGTTACAATGCGGTAGCCAATGGGAATAATTCTGTTGCTTTAGGAGCAGACAGTGTTGCCAACAGAGCTGACTCTGTGTCTGTTGGGAATGCAGGGACTGGTCTGCTTCGTCAAATTACGAATGTTGCCCCTGGAACACAACCGAATGATGCAGCGAATATGACGCAGCTTCGAGGGGTAGGAGCGATGACTCTTGCGGCTGTGGAAGCCACTGGGTATGCGCTGCCTGGGAAAACAGCGCTTGGGTTTGGGATTGCGACTTTAGGGGGTCAGGAGGGTGTTGCCTTAGGGTTATCACATACTCCGAAAGGGATGTCTAGTGTTACGCTGAGATTATCCATTGAACGAGGAGGCAACCAGACTGGAGTGGCAGGAGGATTCAGCATTCAGTTTTAGGGGTTTGTCTTTTGATGAGAGGAAGTAGAAAAGAGGAATAGGTGGCAATGGATGTAATTTTTACAATAAATTAAGAAATTCTTCGACCGTGAGATTTGCATTAGGGATCAGAGCTCGAAGTGTCCCAATAGATAGTTTTTTATGCTGAGAAATAGGAAGGTTTACTTTGATGTCAGTTTTTGTCATAATGAGATGACGACCTACTTGCCCTATAGGCTCCCACCCCGCTTTTTTAAAAGCTTGTGCGGCTTCCTTTCCGGAAATTTTTCCAAGTCTAGCCACAATTAAACAACTTTTTCATCTTTCCCTTGTGAGACACAACCCGGAAGAGCAGGACATTCTGTGTTGCAATCCAACCATCTTCTGCATTTTCTAAAGTGACATGGAAAATCATGAGATATTCCTCTGTCGCAGTTCTGTTCGAGAGTTGATTTAAATTTGAGTTACGAAAAAATCTCCATTTCTCCATCAATTTTCAGCTTCAAAGAAGTGGTAGGAAAATGACCAGCAAGTGTTTTATGAGAGACAAGAACAGGATCTTGAGACACAGAAGCAGCTTGCAGTCTTGCCGCCATTTTACGCGCATGTCCCTGGCAGTGATCTGGAGTTTGAATGACCTGAAAGTAATGCTGCGGGCATGTGGGCGGGAGAGCGGTGTTTCTATTGGGCACAAGCGGTAATGGTCTTTTCAGTCAGGCATCGTGCTCCTTTAAAAAGACGAATAAATTTTAAATAGATTCTACCTTTTCCATCCAGTCAGCATTTTTGCCGTCAAGCTGTTCAACTATGGAAATATGCGTCATGGCAGTGTCAACCTTTGCCCCGTGCCAGTGCTTTTCGCCAGGTTCTATCCAAATTACATCACCTGGCTTAATTTCTTCTGCTGGCTCATTCCACCGCTGAACCAAACCGCATCCTGATGTTACAATTAAAATTTGACCTAATGGATGAGTATGCCAAGCAGTACGGGCATTGGGCTCAAATGTAACGCTTGCAGCTGCTGTGCGTGCAGGTTTTTTTGCTTCAAACAGCCTGTCTATTCTAACAGTCCCTGAAAAATACTCTAGGCTGCCTTTAGTTGAAGGTTCAGAACCACATCTTTTGACAATCATTTTGTTTTCCTCCTAAATTCTCCTCAATGAATTAAAGTCTGCACCGTTTTTCAAGTTCTTCGGGATACCTGTTTCCTTCAATCTTTATACTCAAAGAGGCAGTATTTATTTCATTCAGTTCTTCAGGTGACAATTCTATATTTACAGATCCTATGTTTTCTTCAAGACGGGATAGTTTAGTCGTGCCGGGTATTGGAACTATCCAAGATTTTTGGGCTAAAATCCAAGACAGGGCTATCTGTGCTGGAGCTGTTTTTTTACGTATGGCAGTATGATTTAAAATATCGACTATGGCATTGTTTGTTTTTCTTGCTGCTGCTGTAAAACGCGGTAAAATATTACGAAAGTCTGATTTTTCAAACTGGGTTTTTTCGTCTATTTTCCCCGTCAGATAACCCTTGCCTAAAGGACTGAAAGGAACAAGTCCTATTCCAAGTTCTTCTAAGGTTGGAATAATTTCCTCTTCGAGATCCCTCCACCATATAGAGTATTCGCTTTGAACTGCGGCAACAGGCTGGACGGCATGGGCGCGTCTTATTGTGTTTACACCAGGTTCCGAAAGTCCAAAATATTTTACCTTCCCCTCTTTAATAAGCCCTTTTACAGTTTCTGCGACTTCTTCTATAGGAACATTTGGATCTACGCGGTGCTGGTAGTATAAATCTATGCAGTCTGTCTTAAGACGTTTAAGTGATCCTTCGACACTGCGTTTAATAGTTTCTGGCCTGCTGTCTTGACCTTGTTTGCCATTTGCATCTATATAAATACCAAATTTTGTCGCTATCACGACTTTATCCCTCAATGAAGAAAGAGCGTCCCCAACAAGTTCTTCATTGATAAAAGGACCGTAAACTTCGGCAGTGTCGAAAAATGTTATTCCCATATCGACTGCTTTATGAATAAGGTTTTTCATCTCTTTTTTGTCAGGCAGCGGCAGATATCCATGTGACATCCCCATACAGCCGAGTCCAATTGCTGAGACTTCAGGTCCGCTTTTACCTAATGTCCGCTTTTTCATTTGTTTGTCCTCCTCAATTATTTAGTTTTATAGTCGTTAATTTTTATTATTTTAATATATTTACTGTCCTGTTGAATTCTTCCTGATTTCTTTGAAAAAGCCCTTTATGATTCTAAGCCTTTCTTACTGTTTCCACTTCTCATGCGGGTTCCACTTCCTTGATTCTCCACCACTGTTTACCCCTGAGGGTCTATTCCGCTGAAAGTTGCAGCTGTTTAAAGTCATGGCTGCCACTCTTGGAATGGAGAGACGCTGGCATAATGTTATTCCATGCTGGAAGGATTTTAGAACTATTTTATATAAAATATAATTATCATATATTGATGAAAATCGTATTTTAAGGATGTACAAGCATGAAAAAAACAATAACCGCCACAGAAGCTGTTAGGAAATTCTCTGAAATGTTAAATTCTGTTCGATATGCTGGAGAACAGTATATTATTGTGAGAGGGGGAAAACCAATTGCCTTTCTTTCTTCGGCAGAATCGGCATCAAAACAGAAAACTTTACGAGATTTAAAAAATCTGTTTGAGCAGCTTCCAAAATTAGCGGATGAATCCAAGAAATTCGAAATGGATTTAAAGAATATTATCCATCAGCAGCCTCGGATTCCGCGAAAGAGTTTATGGGGGTAATCTTAGACACAAGTATTTTAATCGCTGCAGAAAAAGGCTTTTTAGAGCTTGAAAAAGTTGTTTCAAAAAGAGAAAATGAATTTTTTGGGATTACGACAATAACAGTTTCTGAACTTCTTCACGGCGTTCATCGAGCCGATTCAGAAAAAAGACGGCTGAAGAGAGAGGCTTATGTTGAAAAAATCATTGAGACTTTTCCCATTTATTCTTTTGACTTGAATGCTGCCAGAATTTATGCAAGAGTTTGGGCGCAGTTAGTGAAAAAGGGGGATATTGTTGGTGCTCATGATCTGATGACAGCTTCAATCTGTATCTCTCTTGGCTGCTCCATTATAACTTATGACACACGGGATTATGGAAGAATCAAGGGGCTTATATTGGAAGTGGTTCATTGAAGTTTATTCGAAATAGGCATTCCCTACATCTTTCTTGACAATCCCCCCTTCAGCCAGAATAAATTTTTCAGAGGATGTGGCTTTAATTCCCAGGCGTTCTAAAAGTTGAGGAGATGTTTTCGGGTGATATTATGAAAGCGTGCACCTCCGTCTAAATTTAGCCTGCAGAAGTAAAATTGAATTTACGTCAAAGACAGCGCGCCATCTGATTCAGAGTCGGCAAGACAGCGTAAATTTGCGGCTGAAAAAATTAACATTTTGTTAAAAGATTGGTTAAACTTTTGCAATAGTTATAAATTATAATAAGTGTAAGATTCAGTTTAATCGGTAGGAGGAGGAACTGGTCTGCATGAACAGCATCATTGGCAAATTACAGCAGGGGCGTTTTTTTGGGATGACCAGCGCCAATCATGTGGTCACAGGGGGGGTTACTGCTCAAGGGAACATTTCTCTTCAGAATCAGGGGAATGGCGGCCATTTGACACTGGACAGAGCCGATTTTGGATGGGAGGAAAAAGAGTTTGGAGCAGAAGGAATGCTGATGAGAACCCAGTTGATGCAGTTGAGCAAAATGGCTAACAATATGCAGTTTTCAAATGCCGCTAGTTATAAATCCCCACAGATCAATAAAATTTAAAGCGCTCGAATCCAGCAGCTTAGATTCACTTCAGGTGGCGCTTGAATGTCCATTTTCGTGCAGGGTGCGATAAAGAGAATCTACATTAATGTTAAAGGGAGTGTTTTAAGTTCACGACGTAAAGGATCTAAAATCATGCCGAGAGCCTCAAGTGTTGTTGCTCCCAACAAAAATACCCCCACATCTCCAAAAATAACAGGAGCTGCCCGCATTTTCCTGTTGTATTCGAAATAGGCATTCCCCACATCTTTCTTGACAATCTCTCCATTCGCCAGAATAAATTCTTCAGAGGATGTCGCTTTAATTCCTAAGCGTTTTAAAATAGGAGCTGGGATCACTGAATAAACAGCCCATGAATCCACCAGAAATTTGCAGATTTCTTTTTTTTGAGGATGTTCAGGATTTGCCACTTTAACTTTTAAATACGTAATTCCCATCTGTCAAGAACTTATTTTTGTAGATCAGTTTATTTTCCTTCTAAAAAATTATGCGCTGCCTTCACACTGCGTGCAGGGAGTATTTCACCATCAAACTTTACTGCTGCTGGTTGAGGGGATGTTTTAGGCTGAAGGATGACTTTCCAGAGCCTCTAAAAATGTATTCCACGGCAGGACAGCGCATTTAATCCGCACAGGAAATTTCTTTACGCCTTCTAGAGCTTCTAGATCCGGATACTCTTCAAAGTGGAGTTCTCCCCCTTCCAGCATCCCTTTTTTAAATTTTTCAACTGCTTGTCTAGCTTCTTCTATGCTTTTTCCCTGGAGGGCTTCTCCCATCATGCTTAAAGAAGCCTGGCTGACAGCACATCCTTTTCCAATGGATTTCAAACTTTTAATTTTGCCATTTTCCAGTTTAATCCAGATTTCGACATCATCTCCGCACAGGGGATTGACTCCATGTCCTTTATAATCAGGATTTTCTATGGTTCCTTGATTTTTTGGATTTTTATAATGGTCCAGGATGACTTCCTGATACAGTTCATCGAGCGGCAGCATGATGGAAGATCTGAAACACTTTTTGAATGGATTGAAGAAGCAGTTCTACTTCTTCTTTTGTATTGTAAAAATAAAAACTGGCTCTGGCTGTTCCAGAAACTCCAAGTTTTCTCATTAAGGGCTGTGTGCAATGGTGTCCTGCTCTAATGGCAATTCCTTCCTGATCTAAAATGGTTCCAACATCATGAGGATGGATTCCTTCCAGATTAAAAGAGATAATCCCCGCATGAATCTTAAAATTTTGGGGTCCATACACTTTAATTTCTTTCTCAGCGCTGAATCTCTGAAGGGCAAAACGGGTTAACTCTTCTTCCTGTTTTTGAATTTCTTTCATTCCCGTTTGATTCAAATAATCCAGGGCAGCCCCGAATCCAATGGTATCCGCAATATTCGGGGTTCCTGCTTCATATTTCCAGGGGGGTTTAGAATAAGTGGAATGATCCAGCCAGACTTCTCGGATCATTTCCCCTCCTCCCATAAAAGGATCCATAGCTTCTAAGAGTTCTAGTTTTCCATAAAGAATTCCGACCCCTGTTGGACCCAGCATTTTGTGGGAAGAAAAAGCTAAGAAATCACAGTTTAAATCTTGAACATCAACAGGGAGATGGGGGACTGACTGTGCGCCATCAATCAGGACAAGGGCTCCTTTTTCATGGGCTGCTTCGATAATTTGTTTAATGGGATTGATGGTTCCAAGGCTGTTGGATATATGGGTCAGACTGACCAGTTTTGTTCTGGAAGAGAGGAGTTCAGGAAGTTTAGAGAGATTTAAAATGCCTTCTTCATTAAAGGGAATAAATTTCAGCTCAATCCCTTTCTCGTTTTTTAAAAAATGCCATGGAATCAGATTGGAGTGGTGCTCCATCTCTGTTAAAAGAATCTCGTCTCCAGGTTTTAAAAATTTTCTTCCCCAGGAAAAAGCTGCCAGGTTAATGGCTTCAGTGCAGTTTCTGGTGAATAGAATGGAATGATGGTCTTTGGCATGGATAAAAGCAGCTGTTTTTTTTCTGACGGCTTCATAAGCACTGGTTGCCTCTTCTGCTAAATGGTGAACCCCTCTGTGGATATTGGCATTTGAGTTTTCATAGTAAGTCTGGATCGCTTGAATCACAGAAAAAGGTTTCTGGCTGGTTGCTGCATTATCCAGATAAATAAGAGGTTTTCCATAAATTTTTCGTTTTAAGATAGGGAAATCATCTCGTGTTTTTTTAAAAATTTTCGCTCCATCAGAGGCTGGAACGCGAGAAGTCTCAGGAATATCAGAGGCTGCAGGAATATTACCTGAATGAATATCAGTCATCATGGGGTTTTGGTAACCTGTTGGGGAACTTGAATTTTTACAGTTTCTCCTGTAATTTGAACAGGATAAGTTTTGATAGGGAGAACAGCAGGCAGACACAGGGCTTTTCCGGTTTTTATATCAAACCTGGCTCCATGTCTTGGACACTCTATTTCAGTTCCTAAAAGATCCCCTTCTCCTAAAGGCCCATCATCATGGGTGCAGAGATCATCCACTGCATAAAACCCTCCTCCTTGAACACGGCAGAGAGCAATGCGATTTCCTTGAACCTGAAATGCTTTAATTTGTCCTTCCAGCAGTTCCGTTGTTTTACAAATTTCAATCCAGCTACTCTGTGAATTTTCCATTTTTCTCTCCTTCAGGGCCTCTCATGGGTCTCTTTGCTGTTTTCAGCAGTTCCAGCTAAGGCTGCTAGAATTTCCTGTGATAAATCTTCTTTAAGGGTTTGCGCGGGGATTCTGTCTAAAAGATCCTGAAAAAAACCTTCCACAATAAGGGCTTCAGCTTCATTTCGAGGAATCCCTCTGCTTTCTAAATAAAAAATCTGTTCTTCATCTACAGGTCCAACACTTGCTCCATGGGTGCATCTGACATCATTGTCTAGAATTTCGAGTTTTGGAGTTGTTTCAGCTTTTGCTGCTGAACTCAAGAGAAGATTTCGATTCTGCTGATAAGCGCTTGTTTTTGATGCTCCTTTTTCAATCCAGATTAATCCATTGAAATAACTCTGGGCTTTATCTCTCAGCGCTGTTTTTATCAGCAGATCACTTTCTGTATGAGGTGCGAGATGTTCTTGAAGGGTGAAGTGCTCAATGTTCTGTTCTTTTGTTCCATAAACAACCCCAAAAAGATTGGCTCTGCTGCCTTCTCCCTGGAGAGAAACTTCAATTTGGGCATTTGTTTTTCCCCCTCCAAGGATACAGGTGGTGGCAGTTGCGAAAGCGTTTTTTTGTAAATGAATTCTACTGTAAACATAATGCTGTGTTTGATAATTCCACTTTTGAAGATGGATGTAATGGATTTCAGAGTTTTCTAATGCTGCAATTTCAATGACCGGAACAGCATAATCAGGAGAGTGCTCTCCAGAATATTCATCTAAAAGGACTAATTTTCCACCTTGCTGCACGACAACTAAAAGTCTGGGAAGGAAAACAGAAGTTTTCGCTTGAGGGGTATGGGTTAAAGTAATGACCCCTAAATCTGTATGGGGAGGAACCACTAGAACTCCCCCCTTTTTCCAGTGGGCATGATTCAATTCAGTCCACTGGTTTTTTTCAGGTTTAATGATAGTTCCAAGCCACTGTTTTACTATTTTCTCTGAATTGTTTTCTAGAGGATTGAAATAGACACTCTGTGCGATATCCTCTCTGCTTGTTTTCTGATGAAAAACTGGAACATCAGGGAGAACTTCTGCTGCAGAAACTGGGTGGGGGAGGGGAGAGAGAACTGCTTGACTCATCCCAGGCTGCCTTCCATTTCTAAAGCAATCAAGCGGTTTAATTCAACGGCATATTCCATGGGGAGAACTTTAGCAAAAGGTTCAAAAAATCCCTTTACAATTAAAGTCGTGGCTTCCTGTTCAGTTAATCCTCTACTTCTTAAATAAAACAACTGTTCATCTCCAACTTTGCTGACAGTGGCTTCATGGCCAATCTGGACTTTTTTCTCATCAATCTGCATTAAAGGATAGGTGTCAGATCTGGATTCCTCATCCAGGAGAAGAGCATCACATCTAACATTGCATTTTACATTTTCAGCCCCTTTTGCGACTTTCACCAGTCCGCGGTAGGAGGTTCTTCCTCCATCTTTTGAGATGCTTTTAGAAAGAATGGTGGAAGAAGTATGGGGAGCCAAGTGCACCATTTTTGCTCCTGCGTCCTGGTGCTGCCCTTTTCCCGCAAAAGCGACACTTAAAACTTCTCCATGGGCTCCTGGACCCACCATGTAAACAGACGGATATTTCATGGTTAATTTAGATCCTAGATTTCCATCAATCCATTCCACAACTGCCTGCTCATGAGCCAAAGCTCTTTTCGTGACCAGATTATAAACATTAGTGGACCAGTTTTGAATGGTCGTGTATCGAATTTTAGAACCTTTTTTAGCGATCAATTCAACCACTGCTGAATGCAGACTATTGTTGGAATAAATAGGGGCTGTGCAGCCTTCGATGTAGTGGACACTTGCCCCTTCTTCACAAATAATGAGGGTTCTTTCAAACTGCCCCATTTTTTCAGCATTTATTCTGAAATAAGCCTGTAAAGGAATTTCAACTTTCACTCCTGGAGGAACCCAGATAAAAGACCCTCCTGACCAAACTGCAGAATTTAAGGCTGAAAATTTGTTGTCAGCAGCAGGGATAACAGTTCCAAAATATTCTTTTACAATTTCAGGGTGTTCTTTTAACCCTGTATCCATGTCTGTAAAAATAACTCCCAGTTTTGCCAGATCTTCACGGATTGAATGATAAACTACTTCTGATTCGTACTGGGCTGTCACTCCTGCTAGAAACTTTCGCTCTGCTTCTGGAATCCCAAGTCTGTCAAACGTTTTTTTGATCTGTTCAGGAACCTCATTCCAATTGTTTTCCTGTTTGTCAGTGGCTTTTAAATAATAATAAATTTCATTAAAAGCAATCGTGTTTAGAATCTCTGTGTTTCCCCATAAGGGCATGGGTTTTTTATAAAAGATTTCTAGAGCTCGAAGTCTTTGTTCCCGCATCCATTCAGGCTCCGCTTTCATCCAGGAGATCTCTTCTACGATCTCTTTTGAAAGGCCGGGTTTTGCTTTAAAAACATATTTCTCAGGATCGTGAAATCCATATTTATCAGCGTATTGAGTACCAATGTCCAGTTTTGGAGCAGCCATGATTCCTCCTTTAATGCGTCAGAACTAGATCATATCCTTTTTCTTCTAATTCAAGAGCCAGTTCCGGACCTCCTGATTTCACCATTTTCCCTTCTGCCAGGACATGAACAAAATCAGGTTTAATATAATTTAACATTCTTTGATAATGGGTGATAATCAAGAGAGAGTTTTCAGATTGAAAGGTTTTCTTAATTCCTTCACATACAGTTCTTAAAGCATCAATATCCAGTCCTGAATCAGTTTCATCCAGGACAGCCAGTTCTGGATTTAAAAGCGCCATCTGCAGGATTTCGCTCCTTTTTTTCTCTCCTCCGGAAAAGCCGTCATTTAAGTATCTCTGGGCAAATGATTTATCCATTTCAAGCAGTCCCATTTTTTCTTCAAGAAGTTTTCTGAATTCCCGAACCGGAATATCGCTCCCTTTCACATTTTTTAAAATGGTTCTCAAGTAACTCACCATGTTGACTCCTGGAACTGAAGTAGGGTACTGAAAAGCAAGAAAAAGCCCTTTTTTAGCTCTTTCTTCTGGTTTTAGAGAGATTAAATTTTCTCCTTTGAACAGGATTTCCCCCTGAGTAATCTTATAATGCGGATGTCCCATTAAAACATTGGATAGGGTAGATTTTCCTGAACCATTGGGTCCCATAATGGCATGAATCTCTCCTGAATGGATGACGAGATTGACCCCTTTTAGAATCTCTTTCCCTTCGATTTCTGCATGAAGATTTTGGATCTTCAGAATTTCTTGTTTCATGACTGCCTCACTTTTCTAAAAGAATGGATTGAATTTTAAATCTGACAAATTTGTCATGATTAACTTCAAAAAAAAATCAAACTTTAAACTCTGCAATCACATCTTTACAAACCTCACATTCCCGCTTCACTGGGAATTTGTGATAAACTTCTTGACGAACCCTTTTTTCTCCTTCTTTCATTAAGTCAAAAAGTGTAATTTGATTCAGAATGTTGTAAAGATGGTGCGCTAGAACGACAAAAATGGGACGAATACTGCACTCTCTTAAATGGACACATTCTTCGTGATCCCCAGTAAATCTGTCGCAGAGGTCCGTTGAAATTAAACCGTCAAAAGCTTTTAATATAGATGACAGAGTGATCTCAGAAGGATCTCTGCTCAGCCTATATCCCCCAGATGCTCCTCTGGAGCTTTCAACCAGTCCTGCTTTTTTTAATTGAAGGAGGAGTTTTTCCGTATAAGCAGCTGAGAGCCCTTCTTCACGGGAAACTGCATCAACACTTGCCAGTTCATGGGGATATGATGCTGCCAGTTTTAATATGCAACGCAGTCCATACTCTTCAGACGGAGAAATTCGCATGATTCACCTCGGTTATTACGTCTTTTATGTTGAAGGATTTCTCCTGTTTTTACAGTTCTCCCTGCCAATTGGACATAAATTGGTCAAAGATATCTTTTGGGTCTTTGGATTTTAAAGGATTAGAAATCATTTCAAGCAGCAGGGTCGTGCCATTTTTGTCTGTACACAGCCGTAATAAATCCAGCAGCTCGAGCATAATTTTAAATCCATATCCTAGAGAGGGCTTTGTCGAATATCCTTTCATAAGAGCCGCTTTAGGAAGGTTGGAAAAATCAATGCCTGGTCCTTGATCTTCAATCCAGATTCGAATTAAGTTTTCTTCGGCAGTGATTGTCATAGATCCCTGCCCTCCGTGTTTAAGGACATTTGTAGCCGCTTCAGAAACACAGAGGATTAGATCTTGGACTTTCTCTTCTATGAGTTTCTGCTTTTTTGCCACTTTTCCAACTAGGTGTCTCGCCTGCTTTACATCTACTGGTATTAAAATTTGAGAGGCTGCCAGTTCCTGACTTTTCTTGCGAATAACTTCCAATTCCCCTCTTTCTAAAAGTTCAAGCTTCCCATTAGTGACAGCTAAAATAGCTTCTTTATAAAATAGTTTCCTTTTTTCTTCTTCTTCCAGACGGACTTCTCGCAGATCGAGTTCCCTGATCAAATCAGATTCATATTGTTCTCTTCTCCTCTGTCTTTCGATCATTTCGCGGGATCGAAGGAGATTTCTGATTCGCGCTAACATTTCTACTGGGTTTAATGGTTTGATCAGAAAATCATCTGCTCCTGCTTCAAATCCTTTTACTTTATCATCAGGAGAGCTTAATGCTGTCATAAGAATGATGGGTATAAATTTGTGCTGTTCCGATTCTTTTAGAATACGACAGACTTCGTACCCATTAATGTAAGGCATCATGACATCTAAAAGAATTAAATCAGGAGTGTTTTTTTGGACTTTTTGAATGCAGGTTTCTCCATCATAACCTGAGTCAACTTCATATCCTTCAGCTTTGAGCTGTAAGCTGATAAATTCTACGTTGTATTCGCTGTCATCAATAATTAGAATCTTCTTTTTTTCTGCAGTCATTGCCGCAAATTATTCTACCAGACTATTTATTAGCAGATCATTTTCTACTTTTTTTACCCCTCTGATGCTCTTTACGACTTCTGTAAGCAGCTCCAGATTTTCTTTTGAGTCAATTTCTCCGTTTAAAGAAATAATTCCATTTTGGCTGGAAACTTTCAAATTTGCGATAGGAAGGCAGATTCCTTTTTTTAATACCTGGCTCACTAGTTCAGAAATTTCTTCGTCTGTCATCTTGTGTTTTTCGAATTCCCTCTCTTGCTTGAGAATAAACTGCATGATATCGCTTCTGCTGATAATTCCGACCAATTTCTTGCTCCTGATCACTGGAATTGGATTCACTTTGTGATGAATCATTTGGTCAACAGCAGATTCGATATTCTCTTCTTCAGAGATAACGACTGGATTGCTGCTCATCACGTCCTGGGCGGTCTGTCCTCCAATTTTTCGGTATTTATGAATAATTGGTTTTGGATCACAGTAAACTTCTTCTTTTTCTAAAAGAATTTTTATGGCTGGAAGTTTAATTCGATATAAAAGATCGGCTTCAGTAACAATTCCCACCAGTTCATTGTTTTCACTTACAACAGGAATTCCCGAAAAATGGTGTTGTAGGAGGAGAGAGACTACTTCTCTTACTGACGTATGTGGGGAAACCGTGATAACGTCTTTTGTCATGATTTCTTTTACAATTTTCATGTTGATCCTTTCGTTAAGGTTATTTCTATGTTTTCACTTTCATGAACTTTCGTTGATCTGACTGTATAAGTTTTTCGTCCAAAAAGCCGATTTCACTCTCTTTATTAAATTAGGTTTTTACATTTTGTATCCTTCTTCTGTGGTTTTTTGAGAGCTGATTTGATTCCGTAGAATTTTGCTGCATCCAGAGAGTAAAGTCCATAGATGACAAGGACTGCTGCAGTCTGTTGATTATTATCATCTCGGCAAACGTATTTTTTTTGCCTGACTGCTGTCCGTTTGGAAGGTTTAAATAGGTAAAAAAGGAATTCCTTCAGCATGAATCAGAGTTTTTTTTCGGATGAGTTCTATCAGATACCAGCTGCCCTGGAGAATGGTGCGATTGTTCGTTCTCTCGTAGAACATTTTTCCACGAAGACAGGTTTGTCTGAGTCTCAAGTGAGTAATCTGCAGCTGGCTGTTTGTGAAGCGTTTAATAATGCAGTTGAACATGGATTGGATTTGGATGATAAACAGACTGTTGTCCTTCGTTTGAGAACGTCCCATCGTAAGCTTCTCATTGAAATTGAGGATTACGGGAAGGGAGTTGATTTTCATGGATTTGGTTTTTCAGGATGTTTTCCTCAGGCAGGGGAAAGAGGGAGAGGACTGCAGATTATTGCAGCTTTAACCGATGGTATAGAGTTTGAAAATTTATTTCCCTCTGGAACCAGAATAATTCTCATGAAATGGCTTAATACAAAGGCTTAGCGGGATGTTTAAGCCGTCTTGGAAGACTCTTGAGATAATTCAACCAGAGTTCCTTTTTTAACAGCAAGAAGTAAGGCAGATTCAGCTTTTTTAATCAAGGTTTCAAGATTATTTCCATCTTCAGGATAGACGGATACTCCTGCCCGGATATCTAGAGGGGTGTTGTTCTCATTGAAATCTGTTTTAGAAAAACGATCACAAATTTTTTCCAGGATAGATGCAGCGTCTTTTCCTCCTTTTTCGTTGAACATGATGAGAAGACGGTCATTTTTGTCGGAAGAGAAAAAATCAATAACGCGCATAAAGGATTGGGATAGTGAGGCGAGCTGAGGAACAATTTGTGATGAGTGGTCAGGGGAAGGGAGTTTTTGAAGTTGAAGCAGGCCCAGGGAAATTTTATATTTCCGCAGGCCTGCTTGTTTTAGCTCTTCTTCAAAGCGAAACTTAAAGCTGGTGAACGGAGGAATTTGAGCCATATCTTTTGCTCTTGCGGCATCAGAGAGTCGAGGAGCATTTTGTTTGTCCTCCCCATTGTGCGCTCGTGTTACTCGATTCCTCCCATTTTTTTTCGAAAGATAAAGCGCTTCATCCGAAAGTTTAATCAGCTGCCAATCGCTTTTGGAATGTTCAGGATAAGTTGCAACCCCAATGCTGATAGAAATGTGGGCGGCTGGCGGAATACCTTGAAATTCATGGTTGTAAACAGATTTTCTGATTCTTTCTGCCATTTCTTCCGCTTTTTCTGTTGAGGAGGTTGGGAGAATGATAGCAAATTCTTCCCCTCCGTATCTGGCGACAGAGTCAATTCCATCTCTGACATTTTGCTTTAGAATTTGGGCAAGCTCCTTTAAAACGATGTCCCCTTCCAAGTGTCCATAAGTATCGTTTAATTTTTTGAAATGGTCTATATCAATCATGAGGAGACTGCATGGATTGTGATAAATTTCAACTTTTTTCAATTCTTCATTTAAGATTTCTTTAAAGGCGCGTTTGTTGTAAACTTGTGTTTGCTCATCCAGAACTGATAATTTGTAAAGCATCGATTTTTCTAGATTTCTTGAGGCGTTCTGAATTAACTGGTGCGCAGTTTCCTTCTTTTTTTTGATTTCTTTTATGTAATCTTTAAACCCGATTCGATGAATCCCGCCTAAAAGAAGAATTGCTAAAATTTTATTTTGCTCATAAAATGTGAGAATGAGTCTCATTTCATTTTTTTCTAAAACATCTTTGATATTAGGGAATGCAGCCAGGAAAAATGCACTTTTATAAGCCTGGGGAGCAGTCATGACACTGCCATGATAAAGTCGAATCCATTTCTGAGCGCTTTCAGGATCCATGTCAATTTTGTTTTCGGTGACAATTTTTAGGTTCGTATAAGTGCATTTTAGTTGACTTCCTTCCCTATTTGTTAGGAAAAATATCCCTTTTGGCATTTTGAGGAATTCGAGAAAGTATTCGGAAACGAATTCAACAATCTCTTGAGTGTCACTTAGAGTTTCGAGATTCTGGGTCCATTCTTCAATAAAACGGCTTTGAATCATTTCACTTTTTCCTGTTATTTTAAAGAAGTATATAGTGGCTGAAATAAAAAGGATTAAAATGATGATAAAAACCCCAATTAACCAGTGTATCTTTTTGGATTGAAGCGAGTTTTTCGCAGTAAGGAGTATCTGTTTTGCCTGAATACTGTCAGGTCGTGATTTGATAACCTGATTAGCATCCTTAATCGCTTGAGAATAATCTCCTACAGTCGCTGCGATTTTTGCATGGATTAATAAAATTGAAAGATTGCTAGGTTTTAACCTCAGTGCTATTTGGATCGCTTTCCATGCATGATTCGGCTGATGATTTAAGAGATAAAGTTTGGACAGCGCCGCCAGGATTCGAGCATTGTCTTTATTTTTATTTAGTAATTTTTTAAAATTTTGGATGGCAGAAATATATGATTTTTGTTCTTTGCAAATCTCTAGAATGTTAGCAAGAGAATTTTTGAATAAGGGATTATTATAGCTGGGACTATATTCATAAGCTTTCTGGAAATCGTAAAGAGCCCTGGAGGTTCTTCCTAATTTTCTATTGATTACTCCTAGATCATAATAAGCTATGGGATTGTAGGGTTGAACTCTTAGAATGGAACGATATTGGTCCTCGGCTCTCTGGGGTTCATTAAGGTGATAATAATAGATGTCTGCGAGATAAAAATAAGAGGTAGTGTTTCCTGGATTGGAAGCAGTAATATTTTGGAAAATGGCTGCTGCTTCCCTGAAATGTCCTTGTTGAAGTACTTCTTGAGCATCGATTATTTGCGTCTGAATAGATGGGGAGGAGTGAATTTGTCTGTAAGACTGGGAAAAGGCTGCTGTGGAGAGAAAAACAAGGATGTTCGCTGTCAGGAGAAGTTTCAATATTTTCACAATATACTTATTATAGCATATACAGTAGTTGTGTTTCAAGTCAGGTTTCAATAGAACACCTCTTTTTGCTGTGTGATATATTTTTAATTTCTCGACACCTTTTGGAAGCTGGGGGGATGAGCTCGCAGCCATACCGCCAAAGAGGAATCCTGCAGTTCTTTTAGAAAATGAATGTATTGATCACGTCGTTTTATGGGGGTTATTATGGATAAGTTAAAAAAAATTTTAATTGTTGAAGACGAAGAAGGCATTCGCGCTTTTGTGAAAGCCTATCTAGAATCTGAAGGATTTAAAGTTTTAGAAGCTTCTCATGGAAAAGAAGGTCTTGAAGTTTTATCGAAAGAAATCCCTGATTTGATTATTAGCGACATTATGATGCCAGTTATGGATGGAATTGAGTTCTTCAAGGAACTGCGGAAAATCCCTGAAGCTAAAGACGTGCCAGTGATTATGCTGACTGTTAAGGATGAGTTCAGCGATATTAAATATGCGTATCTTTTGGGAGTAGAGGAGTACATCACAAAACCTTTTGATCCAAGTCTATTAGTGAATCGAATTCGGCAGGTTTTTACCAGCGAGAAGTTGGCGTGAAAAAGATTTCTGTTCTTGGCTCTACAGGCTCGATTGGATGTCAGACACTTGACGTTGTAAGCCGAAATCTTGACCAGTTAAAAGTTGTAGGCCTGGCTGCTGGCAGAGGAAATTTACAGCTGCTTTTAGAGCAAGTGAATCAGTATAGCCCTGAATTTGTAGCTGTGCCGGATGAGGAGTCATGCCTGTGGTTGGAAAGTAGATTAAAAGAATTTAAAGGAGATATTTCTTATGGGAAGAGGGCTTTGGAAGAAGCAGCTGTTCTTCCTTCCATGACCCACCTGGTGGTTGCTGTTGTTGGAAGTCTTGGACTGGTTCCAACACTGCAAGCTATCCATCACGGGAAGATTGTAGCTTTGGCCAATAAAGAAACTCTGGTCGCAGGCGGACATTTGGTGGATGAAGCTTTAAAAAAACAGGGGGGAACTTTGATTCCGATTGACAGCGAGCACAGCGCTGTCTTCCAATGTTTGAATGGAGAAAATAAAAAGAATATTAGACAAATTCTGTTGACGGCTTCTGGGGGACCCTTTAGAGGATTTACTGAGGAGAAATTGAGAACTGTGACCCGTGAACAGGTATTGAATCACCCGATTTGGAAAATGGGAAGCAAAATCACAGTTGACTCTGCTTCTATGATGAATAAAGGGCTAGAAGTGATCGAGGCAAAATGGCTTTTTGGAGTTTCATCAGAGCAGATTAAGGTTGTGGTCCATCCACAGGGAGTTGTTCATTCTATGGTGGAGTTTTGCGATGGTTCTGTGATAGCACAATTGGGAGTGCCAGACATGAGAACTCCTATCCAATTTGCTTTGAGTTATCCTGAAAGGTGGGATTCCCCTTCTCCTGGGTTAGATATAAAAAATGTGGGCACTTTAACTTTTGAGGAACCGAATATGCAAGTTTTTCCTTGTTTAAAATATGCTTATGAGGCGGCTGAAATCCAGGGGACTTTTCCTGCTGTCCTCAATGCGGCGAATGAGGAGGCTGTTCGATTTTTTTTAGAGGATAAAATTTCTTTTTATGAAATTCCAAAGTTAGTCAAGTCTGCTCTTGAGAGACATCATGTACAGATGTATCCAGATTTAAAGCAGGTTCTAGAAGCCGACTCATGGGCAAGGTTTTACGTAAAATCGGAAATGGTTCATGAATCCGCGTGAATTGATAGAAGCGTATGGGTTAAAGGTCGATCAAGAGCTTAGAGATTGGTTTACTTCCTTCAGGGCGCCTATGCTCCCTTATTTTTTTGCAGAGTATCATCTGGGATGGAGAGATGAGCATCTAAATGACTGCAGAGCTCCTCAAGGGAAGATGCTGCGCCCCTTGTTGGTTCTTTTAACTTATCAGGTTTTCCAGGAAGACTTTTCGAGAATTCTGCCTTTTGCTGCAGCCTGTGAACTGTATCATAATCATACTCTGGTTTTTGATGATATTCAGGATGGAGATAAATTTAGAAGAGACAGGCCTACAGTATGGAACCTATGGGGGATAGGGCAGGGCGTCAATACAGGACTTGTGCTGGGTTATTTGTCTCAGATTTTTATTTTAAAATTAAGGGAAAAGAAGTTTTCAGATGATAAAATTTTTTCACTGCTTGAGGCTTTTAATGAAATGACTCTTGAACTAGCAGAAGGTCAGTCTCTTGATCTGGATTTTGAAACAAGAGAAAAGGTTTCACCCGAAGAATATCTGGTTATGATTGGAAAAAAAACGGGTGCTTTGATCGGTGTATGCACATTTGGCGGTGCTTTTCTATCACAGGATGATGCTCATCTGGCTCAAAAGTTCAAGCAGTTCGGGAGAAAACTAGGTACAGCGATGCAGATTCGAGATGATCTGGTTGGAATTTGGGGAGAAACAAAAGACTCGGGGAAAGAACCTGGCCAAGACTTGTGGAGAAGAAAAAAAACATTTCCAGTGTTGAAAGCTATGAGTTTTTTGTCGGGAGAGAATCTTAACTTTGTAAAGGACTATTATGCATCAAATACTGCTCCATCAAAAGAGATCATTCAAAAGATAGTGAAGATTTTTGATGATGCCGGAGTCCGCGAACAAGTAGTGGAAAACGCAGATTATTATTTGAGAGAAGCGTTTGACCTGCTGCAGCAGTCTGTTAATCACCAGCAAAAAGCCCTGGATTCTCTTTTAAATTTTTCTAAGCATGCCTTTGAGGCGATTGGAACACTGAGGCAGCCTGTGCCTAAATCGTGAAGAAGAAGCGAGTTCTTTTCTTGTCAGCAAGCGTTGGAACAGGGCATTTGTCAGCGGCATTTGCGATTCAAGAGGCGCTTCGTCAAATTTATCCTGAAGTTGAATCCGAGGTGATTGATGTTTATCGCTATTCTACCGCCATTTTTGGGAAAATGGCTACGAAAGGATATTTACAATTGATTAAGGTTCTTCCTCGAGTCTATCATTTTTTCTATGAAATGAAGGAAAAAGACTCAACCGTCGCCCGATTGAAAGCAAAATTTGCCAGTTCGACTGCTCAAAATTTGATTCCTTTAGTTCGAGATTTTGAGCCTCATGTTTTGGTATGTACCCATGCATTTGCTGCTGGAGTCGCTTTCCTGCTGAAAAAGAAATTTGAAATTCCTGTTGTCAATGTGGTGACAGATTATACTATACATCCATTTTGGATTCAGCCTGATTCTGATCTTTATCTGGTGGGGAATGCTCAACTCTGCGAATACTTGGTTAAACATGGAATTGAATCGCAGCGGGTGAAGATTACTGGGATACCGATAAACCCCAGGTTTGTTTGTATAGAAACAAAGGCTGATGTGAAGGAACGTTTAGGATTGGATCCGGATTTGAAAACGATTCTAGTGATGGGAGGAGGAATTGGCCTTGGACCAATTGCTCTTGTTCTGCGCTCCCTTCATAAGGTTAAATTTCCTGTACAAGCTCTTGTTGTCACAGGGACAAATCAGAAATTAAAGAAAAAACTGGAAAAATACGCTTCAAAATTGAACTTTCAGAACGGAAGAGGCAAAACCCTCCAGAAAATAAGAATTTATGGTTACACTGAAAATATACCAGCTTTGATGCAGGCTTCAGATTTGCTCGTTACAAAGCCAGGAGGATTGACTTTAAGCGAGGCTCTTGTCACAGAACTTCCTGTTTTAATCGTTGCTCCCCTTCCAGGTCCAGAAATTCGCAATGCCCAGTATTTTGTCAAAGAAAAAGCGGCGCTTTTAGCGAAACGCATGACCCATGTTTCAGGACATATCAATACTCTTTTAGGCGACCCGCAAAAAATGGCGAATCTTCAGGAAAAAGCGAGAACCTTGAAAAAACCTAAAGCTGCTGTTGAAGCTGCAGAATTAATTTTGCAAACTGCTTCCTCGTGATTAGCTTATTTATCTTTCTCGCTTTCCTTTACTCATAGTCACTTTCTCTTGAAGCTCATTGTCCATGATTCTTGGTGTCTCAGTAACAGGCATATCGGGAAGGGCAATTAAAGGAGGAGGAGTTCCTTGCTCTGTCACTACTTCAATATCGCGATAGCGATGCATGCCTGTGCCCGCGGGGATTAATTTCCCAATAATTACATTTTCTTTTAACCCTAGCAGTGGATCTACTTTCCCCTTGATTGCGGCATCTGTCAATACGCGGGTGGTTTCTTGGAAGCTGGCTGCGCTCAAGAATGAATTTGTCGCTAAAGAAGCCTTCGTGACTCCTAACAGGACAGGTTTGGCCTGAGCTGGTTTTTTCCCTTTTGATAATTTTTTATTCTCTTCTTCGAATTCAAAAATATCGACCAGTCCTCCTGGAAGAAGATTGGTATCTCCAGGTTCTTCGACTCGAACTTTCCGCAGCATTTGTCTGACAATGACCTCAATATGTTTATCATTAATATCGACTCCCTGGCTGCGATATACTTTCTGCACTTCGTCCACCAGATATTTTTCGACTTCTGTAACTCCTTTTATTCGCAAAATCTCGTGTGGATTTAATGGACCCTCAATAATTTGTTCTCCTATGTTTATCAGCTGCCCATTTGAAATTCTCAATCTCTGTCCATAAGGGGCGGGGTAAAAATTTTCCGTGCCATCAGAGGCAGTAATGAGAATTCGGCGATGTCCTTTTTCTTCCGTTATTCGCACAATGCCGCTGATTTCAGACAGACTGGAGGCGTTCTTCGGTTTTCGAGCTTCAAATAACTCTTCTACTCTTGGAAGTCCTTGAATAATATCTTCTGCCACAATTCCACCTGTGTGAAAAGTTCTCAGTGTTAACTGTGTTCCTGGTTCTCCAATAGACTGAGCAGCAATAATTCCGACGGTTTCACCAATATCTACCATTTGTCCTGTGGCAAGGTTTCTGCCATAACATTTAATGCAAATACCGTATCTGGACTGACAGGTTAGAACAGATCGAATTTTGACTTTTGTAAAGCCTGACTGAATAATTCGATCTGCGATGTCTTCTTTAATTTCGTCACCGGCTCTGCAGATCAGCTCTTTTCGATCAAAAAAGATATCCAAAGCGGCAACTCTCCCAATGATTCTCTCTTTTAAAGGAACAATCACATCCATGACTTTTCCTTCTCTGGTTAATTCCCCAAGAGCTTCCATTTCAATAAATTTTGTGGAGCCGCAGTCTTCTTCACGGATAATAACATCTTGAGACACGTCTATTAATCTCCTGGTTAAGTATCCTGAGTCTGCTGTGCGAAGAGCAGTGTCAGCAAGTCCTTTCCTGGCGCCGTGCGTAGAAATAAAATACTCCAGCACAGTTAATCCTTCTCTCAAGTTAGCTTTAATTGGCAGAGGAATAATTTCTCCTGAAGGATCCACCATTAGTCCTCTCATTCCAGCAAGTTGTCGTACTTGAGAAATGTTTCCTCTTGCTCCCGAAATCGCCATCATATAGACAGGGTTCATGGGGTCTAAATGTTTTAACATCGCATCCTTGACAAGGTCCGATGTTTTCTCCCATATTTCAATGACCCCATTCTTTCTTTCTTCTTCTGTCAACAATCCTTTTCGATATTGAATTTCTAAAATTTCTACTTCTTTTTCCGCACTGGCTAAAATTCCCGGCTTCTGCGGTGGAATATCAATGTCTCCAACTGCAATAGAAGTGCCTGATAACGTGGCGAATTTAAATCCTAAATCTTTCAAATTATCCAGCAGCGCGGCAGTTATCGTTATTGTATTTTGGCGGTAGCAGCGGGTTACAATTTCTGCCATTTTTTTCTTGTCAATCACTTCATTAATAAAGGGAAATTTAGCCTCTTTTGGAAAGGCGGAATTGAAGATAACCCGACCTACCGTTGTATCTATGAACTTGGAACCAGGAGTGTTCCCATCTATTTTTTCCTGGGGGAGTTTAAACCGAATTTTGGCGTGTAAATCAATCGCTCCTTTCTCAAAAGCCAGAGCTACTTCATCTGGATTATCAAAGCATTTCCCTTCACCTTTACAGCCCTGTTTTTCAATAGTAAGCCAGTAACATCCGATCACCATTTCATGGCTTGGAGTATTAAGAGGATTTCCATAAGCTGGGGACAATAGATTTTGTGAAGAAAGCATTAAAACTCTTGATTCTGCAATGGCTCCTGAGCTTAATGGCAGGTGTACAGCCATTTGGTCTCCATCAAAATCAGCATTAAATGGAGCACAGACCAGAGGATGGATCTGAATCGCTTTCCCATCTACCAGCATAGGTTCAAATGCCTGAATACCAAGTCTGTGGAGAGTCGGAGCGCGATTCAGCAGAATGGGATGTTCTTTAATGACCTCTTCTAGAATGTCCCAAACTTCGGGACGGATTCTTTCCACCATCTTTTTGGCTGCTTTAATGTTATGCGCATCGCCGCGCTCCACAAGGGTCTTCATAACGAAAGGTTTAAACAATTCTAGAGCCATTTCTTTAGGAAATCCGCATTGATGCAGTCTGAGTCTGGGTCCTACCACAATCACCGAACGGCCTGAGTAATCCACTCGTTTGCCTAACAGATTTTGTCTGAATCTTCCTTGTTTTCCTTTCAGCATGTCACTTAAGGATTTTAAAGGACGATTGTTAGGTCCTGTCACAGGTCTTCCTCTGCGTCCATTATCAACAAGGGCATCAACTGCTTCTTGAAGCATTCTTTTTTCATTTTTGACGATGATTTCTGGGGCGCCCAATTCTAACAATCTTTTTAAACGATTGTTTCGATTAATGACTCGGCGATACAAATCGTTTAGATCACTGGTCGCAAAACGTCCGCCATCCAGCTGCACCATAGGTCTGAGTTCAGGAGGAATCACAGGAATGCATTCCATAACCATCCATTCAGGTTTGTTTCCGCTTTTTCGAAATGCATCCACAACTTCCAGTCGTTTGATGACTTTAGAGCGTTTTTGACCGGTTAATTCTCTAATTCCACGATAAAGCTCTTGATATAATTTTTCGATATCCAGTTCTCTTAAGAGATCGCGGACCGCTTCACCGCCCATTCCAACTTTAAATTTTGATCCAAACTTCTCTCTGGATTCTCTATATTCTTGCTCTGTCAGCAGTTGTTTTTTCATCAAAGGCGTGCCGGCCGGGTCAGTGACAATATAATTGGCATAATAAATCACTTTTTCCAGAGAACGAGGAGCCATGTCTAAAAGGAGTCCAATCCTGCTGGGAACGCCTTTAAAATACCAAATGTGGGTTACTGGGGTAGCCAGTTCAATATGGCCCATTCTTTCCCTGCGAACTTTGCTTCTAGTAACTTCCACTCCGCATTTATCGCAGACAATTCCTTTAAAGCGTATTCTCTTATATTTTCCACAGTGACACTCCCAGTCTTTAACAGGGCCAAAAATGCGCTCACAGAACAATCCGTCTCTTTCAGGTTTTAAAGTTCTGTAATTAATAGTTTCGGGTTTTCTCACTTCCCCATAAGACCATTCTCGAATTTTCTCAGGAGAGGCAAGTCCAATTTTTATCGCCACAAATTCATTGACATCCAAGATTTAACAACCTCCTTTGATTATTTGCAAACTCATAACTGCTACATACTCGACAAAACAGATTCGCCAATATCGAGTCCAAGTTCTCGAGCTGTTGTTTTAACCTCTTCTTCATCTCCTTTAATGTCAATCTCTTTTTGGTCCTCTGTAAGAATCTTCATGTCCAGGGATAAGGATTGGAGTTCTTTAATGAGAACTTTAAAGCTTTCGGGAATCCCGGGCTCCATTACATTTTCTCCTCTAACAATTGCTTCATAGGTTTTTACTCTTCCGACTACATCATCGCTTTTAACGGTCAAAAGTTCCTGAAGCGCATGGGCTGCTCCATAGGCTTCTAAAGCCCAGACTTCCATTTCTCCAAATCTCTGTCCGCCAAACTGAGCTTTTCCACCCAGAGGCTGTTGAGTGACAAGACTGTAAGGACCAGTTGATCGTGCGTGGATTTTATCATCCACAAGATGAGCCAGTTTCAACATATAGATATAACCTATGGTGATTGGGTTATGAACAGACTCCCCTGTTCTCCCATCATAAAGATAACTTTTACCGTCCAGCATCCAATTGGTCGTTTCTTGAATTATTTTATCGTAATCGCTGCTATTTAAATCCTCCCATGTCATTGTTTTGATTTCATCAGAACTCAGCTTTGGGCGGATTTTTTGAATTAAATCTTTGAATGATTTTCCACTTCTTTTCGCCATTAGAATGGCGATATCCATTGTGGAGTACCCATGTTTTTTCCACTGTTCTAACTCATACTTGAATCCTTTTTCTAGAAGGCTCCTCAACTCAGGTTCTTTTGCTCCGTCGAAGACAGGGGATTCTGTCCTGACGCCCAAAAGATGTGCGCCGAGTCCTAAATGGGTTTCCAGAATTTGCCCAATATTCATTCGAGAAGGAACTCCGAGTGGGTTTAAAACAATTTGAATAGGGGTTCCATCAGGCATAAAAGGCATATCTTCCTTAGGCAGAACTTTAGAGATAACTCCTTTATTTCCATGCCTTCCTGCCATTTTGTCACCTTGCATAATTTTTCTTTTTAACGCAATATAAACTCGGACTAACTGGTTAACTCCTGGTGATAGTTCGTCCCCTTGTTCTCTTGAAAAAACTTTAACTCCTATCACTTTTCCTTTTTCTCCATGGGGGACTCTTAAACAGGTATCACGAACATCACGAGCTTTTTCTCCAAAAATTGCTCTTAAAAGCCTTTCTTCAGCCGTTAATTCAGTCTCTCCTTTTGGAGTTACTTTTCCAACGAGAATATCTTCTGAGACAACCTCTGCTCCAACTCTAATAATTCCCCGATCATCTAAATCTTTTAAGGCTTCATCTCCTACATTCGGAATGTCGCGAGTGATTTCTTCTGGTCCTAATTTAGTATCTCTTGCCTCGCACTCATATTCTTCAATATGGATTGAGGTATAGACATCCTCCTCAACCAATTCACTTGAAATCAAGATCGCGTCTTCGTAGTTATAGCCTTCCCATGGCATAAAAGCCACTAAAATATTTCTTCCCAGCGCCAGAATTCCATCTGCGCTGGAAGTGCCATCAGCCAGGACCTGATCTTTTTTTATAGGATCTCCCTTTTTGATAATGGGTCTTTGATTGACACAGGTGCCTGCGTTAGAGCGCATAAATTTCTGCAGTTTATAAATTTCCTCTTTTCCTTTTCCGTTTTCTACAACAACAGTGTTTGCGTCAACTTTTTTGACAGTCCCGACAGTTCCTGAAATCAACAAAGAACCCGAATCTTCAGCCGCTTTTCTTTCCATTCCTGTTCCGACAAGAGGAGCTTCACAATTTAAAATTGGAACCGCTTGACGCTGCATGTTAGCTCCCATTAAAGCGCGATTTGCGTCATCATGCTCTAAGAAGGGAATTAAGGCAGTAGCTACACTGACAACTTGTTTTGGAGAAATATCCATGTACGTGGCAGATTTTGGAGACACAATCGTTATCTCTCCGTGACTACGAGCGGGAATTTTATCTAGAGTCAACTTTCCTTTATCATCCACAGGAGCATTAGCCTGAGCAATAACCTGCTCATCCTCTTCGTCAGCTGTTAAATAAACAACTTCCTCAGTCACTTTTCCATTGACAACTTTGCGGTAAGGAGTTGTTATAAATCCAAAATCATTAATTCGAGCGTATGTGGCAAGAGTGCCGATTAAGCCGATATTTGGCCCTTCAGGGGTTTCAATCGGACAAATTCTTCCGTAGTGAGAATGATGCACATCTCTAACTTCAAAACCGGCTCTCTCACGTGAAAGGCCTCCAGGTCCTAAAGCGGAAAGTCTTCGTTTATGAGTTAATTCTGCAAGACAATTGGTTTGATCCATAAACTGTGAAAGCTGGCTGGATCCGAAAAATTCTTTTAGAGCAGCGACAACAGGACGTATGTTAATGGAATTTTGAGGAGTGGCAGTTGACACATCCTGAACCGTCATTCTTTCCTTAACCACTCTTTCTAATCGCAGAAGGCCGATTCTAAATTGATTTTGCAAAAGCTCTCCAATAGAACGAACTCGACGATTTCCCAGATGATCAATGTCATCCGCTTTATAACCGGGTTCTCCAAGCATAAGCTTTGCCATGTATCTTACCGCTTCCACGACTTCTTCTTTTTCCAAAATCTGGGAGTATTCAAGCTGTTTTTTGCATTTTTGAGATTGGCACTGCAGAGTACCTGGTTCATTTAAATGTCCGCATTTTTGGCACTTAATTTTCAAACCTAATTTTTTCGCAAGTTTGTACCTGCCAACTTTTGCAAGATTGTATCTTTTGGGATCTGTAAAAAGAGACGTTAAAAATTGCCGAGCCGTATCAACAGTGGGAGGATCTCCAGGGCGCAGTTTTCGATAAATTTCAATCAGGGCATCATCTTCTCTTTCAGTTCGGTCTCGATTTAAAGTGTTTAAGATGGGCTGAAGATTTTTAAAAATCTCTTGAATTTCCGCATTATTTTTATATCCCATGGCTTTAATCAGGGTTGTTACGGGAATTTTGCGAGTTTTATCAATTCTCACAAAAATTGCTTCCGTAGAATCTGACTCGAATTCAAGCCAGGCTCCTCGATTAGGAATAACTGTTCCCATATAGATGCTTCTGCCAAGAGGATCCATTTGAACATCAAAATAACAGCCAGGCGAACGAACTAGCTGTGAAACAACCACTCTTTCAGCTCCATTTACAAGAAAAGTCCCTTTTTCTGTCATTAAAGGGATATCTCCCATAAAAATTTCTTGCTCTTTTACATCTTTTACCTTGCCCTCTTCTTTGCAAACTAGGCGCAGACGGACCATTAATGGCATGGCATAAGTCATGTCTCTGTCCCTGCATTCATCAACGGATTTTGGAGGGTTGCCAAGAGAGTAATCTAAAAATTCAAGACTTAAATTTTCCGTAAAATCTTTGATAGGGAAAATATCACGAAATACCTCTCTCATTCCTTCCTCAAGGAACCATTGATAGGATCTCTGCTGGTTTTCAATTAAATTTGGAAGATCCATAACAACGGGTATTTTTCCAAAATTTAAAACCTCTGTTTTAGCCCCTTGTTTCAACCTGCTTCACTCTCCTTTTTTAATTTTTCCAAATGGTTTGATGTAATATTTTGTTCTTGCCAGTTTCTCTGCAACTCAAGGAGTGCGCACGGGTTCATGCACGCCGCCCCCAAAAAAACAAAAAAAATCCACGGAGCGCTCTCTGCCGCGAATGGACAATTTAGCCCTGTATGATTGCAAGATTTTATTCAAGACTTTTTATTATAACACATATTTTTTTTCAAGTCAATAGATCGTGGAAGGATTTTCTTAAAAGACACCGTAATTTAAAAAACATCTAGTGAGCCTACTATGAAAACAGATTTTTTCGCAGAGATTTTAGAGCGAATTGCTCCTGCCGATGTAATCGGTATTTACCTTTCTTTAAAGCCCTCAGGTCGTTCTTTAAAAGGGTTGTGCCCATTTCATTCAGAAAAAACCCCGTCTTTTAATTTGAATCCTGAAAATGGCTTATGGCACTGCTTTGGATGTGGAGCTGGCGGCAATCTGGCTCAGTTTTTAATGAAAATAGAAAACATCTCTTTTCAGGAAGCCAGAAATCTTCTCGCAGAAAAAGCTGGACTTCCTCTTATCTTTCATGACAGCGAAAAAAGGAAAAAACAAAACCGCATCAGAGGTCTATTGGAGGCTTCTCTAGGCTATTTTCAACAGATTTTATTGAAAAGCAAAGAAGGTGAGGCAGGACTTCAGTATCTAGAGACCAGGAAAATTCAGTTTAAAATGATTGAAATTTTTCAACTAGGAATGGCTCCTTTTTCGAACCAGAACTTAATTCAATATCTGTCCAAACAGGGTTATGACATTGAAGAAATGAAGGAAGCGGGATTAGTGTCAAGAAGCATCCCACCCAGAGATAATTTTTCTAATCGCCTTATTTTCCCTATTCGAGATCTGTTTGAGCATTTAGTAGGTTTTGGCGGGAGAACGATTGGGAAAGAAGAGCCAAAATATTTGAATTCTCCGGATTCCTCTGTTTTCAAAAAGGGGGAAAATCTTTATGCTTTCCAACTCGCAAAACAAGGAATAGCTAAAAAAAATTTTGTTCTGCTTGTGGAAGGATATTTAGATGCGATCATGCTGCATCAATTCGGGTTTGAAAATACGGCTGCTTCTTTAGGCACCAGCTTGACAATTCAGCAGGCTAAACTTCTCGGACGGTACGTGGAAAAAGTGATTGTTGCTTACGATGGAGACAAAGCCGGCCTCGAAGCCATGAAACGAGCCATGATAATTCTGCAGCAGGCCAACCTGGATTTTTTTCTGCTTATTCTCCCTGAAGGGGATGACCCTGATTCTTTTTTGAGAAAGAATCGGAAAGAAGCTTTTGAAACTCTTTTGAATCATGCTCTTTCACCTGTTCAATTCGCTCTCCAACTTTCCCTCAAAACATATAATGTTAAAATACCAGAAGAGAAAACTAGAATTGTAGATGAGATACTCCCTTTTCTATATTTGATTTCCAATCCTATTTTGCGTGATGAACAGATTAAGCTGATTTCCCAGGAATTAAATATTTCTGAATCTCTGCTCAGATCACTTGTGCGCAAAAAGACAAGTCATTTTTCTCAAATGCCTGACGCTTTTCCTTTTTCTTCTCGAGAGACAGAGATTTTAAAATGGATTTTATGGGAACCCTCTTTAGCTCCTGAAGCATGGAGTCAGATTTCTCCTGATGATTTCGAGGAAAAATTGCCCCGAGAGTCGGCGCATTTCCTTTTCCGGGTCTATCAGGAGAAGAAAAAAGAAATATTGTTATTAGAAGATATTCCACAGTCTGTTTCTTTTTTTTTAAGTCGTCTTTCCGCAGAACCCCCTGTTGGAGAAATAGGAAATTTCATGACATTGATCTCCCGACAAAAAGAGGAAAGATTTAAAAAAGAATTAAAAAGTTTAAAAGAGGAAGTTTTGCAGAAAATTAAAGAGAGAAAATTGGATCCCACAGATGAGACATACACATCTTATGTAGAGTTGCTCAAAAAAATGAAAGGAGGCAGCAAACCGGTTTAACATGCCTGATTTACAGGATCTTCAAGAAGAAATAAAACGTCTAATAGAACGCGGGAAAAAAAGGGGATCTTTAACTTATGAAGAGATCAGCGATTGTCTTTATCAATATGAAGACGTTTCGCCTGAGCAGTTGGATGAGCTATTTGAAAGACTTGTCGCAGAAGGAATTGAAATCATAGATGATTCGGGTAAGGATGAGAATGAACTAAGTGAAGAAGATCTCATTACTGCAGAAGGAATTGGATACGACGACCCGGTTCGAATGTATTTAAGAGAGATTGGAAAAGTTCCCCTTTTAACTTCTGAAGAAGAGATCAACCTCGCAAAACGCATTGAACAGAGCGATGAAATCGCAAAGCGTTCTCTCACAGAGGCAAATTTGCGTCTGGTTGTAAGTATTGCAAAAAAATATGTGAGCAGGGGGATGCTTTTCTTAGATTTAATTCAGGAAGGGAATATGGGATTAATTCGAGCTGTCGAGAAGTTTAATTACAGAAAGGGATATAAATTTTCCACCTATGCCACCTGGTGGATCAGACAGGCAATTACGCGTTCTTTGGCTGATCAGGCTAGAACCATTCGTATTCCTGTGCACATGGTTGAAACTATCAATCGTTTAATTAAAACGTCCAGGCTGCTGCTCCAGGCTCTTGGAAGAGATCCTAATGTGGAAGAAATCGCCCAATACATGTTTCCTGTTGACAAACAAGTTGTTGCAAAGGAGCTTTCTCGAGAAGCGGGTTATGAGCTTTCTTTACATGATGCGATTGTCCAGGAAGAGATCAAATATAGAGAAAAACTCGCCCTGGACAGGGTCAGGGAAATTATTAAAATTTCACAGGAACCTATTTCTCTTGAAACGCCAATTGGGGAAGAAGAAGATTCTCATCTGGGAGATTTCATTGAAGATCATGAAGCTGTTGCTCCTGCTGAAGCTGCTTCCACAATTTTGTTAAGAGAAAGAATGGAGGATTTTCTCCAAAATCTTTCTCCAAGAGAGAAAAAAGTGCTGCAGCTGCGTTTCGGTTTAGAAGATGGTAGGCCGAGAACTCTTGAGGAAGTGGGTCAAGAGTTTGGAGTCACTCGCGAAAGAATTCGCCAGATCGAGGCAAAAGCGTTGAGGAAACTTCGTCATCCGGCTCGTTCAAAATGGTTGAAAGATTATTGGATGGGTGAGTGAGCAACTCTTCTATGGCAGGGAGTTGTAATATCGGTGATACTCTCGTTTTGCTCGTTCTCCAGTGGTTGTTGAAGGAGCCAGGTGATATGCTTTTTTCAAAGCATATCTGGAAGTTTTTAAATATTCCTGGACCTGAAGCTTAGAATTTTTTGTTTGACCTAAAGATTCTGCTGCTTCGTGGCTGAAGATCCCTAGATTCAACCATAATTTTTGAGACCTGGGCTGGATTTTCAGGGCTTCACTCATTTGATAAAAAGCTTTTGAACTCTCCCCCAGCGCAAAGTAGCAGACAGCCAGATTATTTCGGGAGTCAACATCATTCCCATTAATTTCAACCGCTTTTTTATAAAAGTTTAGCGCGTGATGGTATTTGGATGCTTCTAAATAGAGATTTCCTAAACTAAAATACGCAGTGCTATCTGTTGGATCCAGTTTAATTTCCTCTTTTAAATTTTTTATTCTCTCCATGACTATTGCAGGCGGAGCCTGCTCTTGGGAAAGCTGCTGTTTTTGGCGGTTTAATTTAAATGCTTCTATTTCTCCCGAAAACAGGGTGATGAAGAGGAAAAAAATAACACTTAATAAAGAAACAAGAAGAAGTCGTTTAATCATTCGATAAGTCATTGTCTATTCCTCGACCTCCTGGGGTTCTATATCTTTAACTTTTTTTCCTGTTTTTTGAAAGATCAGATAGGTTTTTAAAAATTCATCTATATCGCCATCCATGACAGGCTGCACGTTTCCTGTTTCATACCCTGTTCTCAAGTCTTTAATTAAACTGTAAGGCTGGAAAACATAAGAACGAATCTGTCTTCCCCACCCAATTTCAGTTTTTTTGCCGGCTAGTTTTTCCATCTCTTTCTGTCGTTTTTGCATTTCTATTTCAAACAATTTAGCTTTGAGAATACGTAGGGCAAGAGCTTTATTTTGATGCTGGCTCCGTTCATTTTGGCAGGAGACCACAATGCCGGATGGAAGATGAGTCAGTCGAACCGCTGACTCTGTTCTATTGACGTGCTGTCCTCCTGCGCCGCTTGCCCTGAAAGTGTCAATTTTCAAATCTTCTTCCCTGATTTCAACTTTTACTTCATCTGTGACTTCAGGAAGAATTTCGATGGAGGCAAAAGAGGTATGGCGTCTTTTATTGGCGTCAAAAGGTGAAATTCGAACAAGGCGGTGAACTCCTGTTTCGCCTTTTAAAAAACCATAAGAATTAATTCCTTTAATGAAAACGGTGGCGCTCTTGATTCCGGCAACTTCTCCTGGCAGCAGGTCAGCGATTTCAACAACAAATCCGACTTTTTCAGCCCATCTGGAGTACATGCGCAGGAGCATTTGAGCCCAATCCTGGCTTTCTGTCCCACCAGCTCCAGGATGTATGGAGAGGATTGCTGAACAGGAGTCATAAGATTCCGAGAAAAGAACTTTCAGTTCCAGATTTGTCAGGATTTTTTCGATATCTTTTGCTTCGATTTTTGCTTCGGATTCTAAAGAGGGATCCTGATCAATAAGTTCAGCATAAGCCTGCAGGTTTTCGATTTTTGACATTAAAGAATCAATTAAATTTTTTTCTTCTCGGATTCTAGAAATTTCCTGTCCAATGCTTCGCGCTTTTTCCTGGTCCTGCCACACATCAGGATCATTAAGCATATTTTCAAGTTGTGAAAGTCGAGAAGTTTTTAAGTTTGGGTCAAAGAAACTCCTTGATTTCGTTGAATTTTATTTGCAGCTCTTGGGTCTGGAGTTTTAAATCAAACACTGCTTTTTACCTCTCTGCCGTGGCATTTTTTATATTTTAATCCGCTGCCGCAAGGGCAGGGTTCGTTCCTTCCAACTTTCTGTTCTCGAACGACTGGTTTTTTGCTCTCTCCATCTTCTCCACGATTGGTTCCTGTCACGTGATAGGTGGGTTCATAAATTTCTTCAGATGGATTTTGGACTTGAATTTGATATAAATATTTGACAGCGTCTTCTTCGATGCTGGATTTTAAAGATTCGAACATCTCGAAAGCTTCGTTAATGTATTCGACTTTCGGGTCTTTCTGTCCATACGCCCGGAGCCCGATTCCTTCTCTTAAATGATCCATATTCCTTAAATGATCGATCCATTTTGTATCTATGACATATAATAAAATATGCCGTTCTAAATCTCGCATCACATCAGAACCTACTAAATTTTCTTTGTTCATGTAAGCTTTTAATGCTGCATCTTGAACTGTTGCATGAATCTTTTGAGCGCTGTCCCTTCTATTTCTGCACTCTTCCAGATGCTGCGAAGTGAGCCCTGTGGAAGAAAGAGGGATAATTTCGCTGATCCCTTTCCAAAGCCCGGGGATATCCCATTGATCCGTTCTCATTTCAGAGTGGACGTATTCAGGAATAATCCTGTCCAGAACGGATTTGATCATTTCCTGGATGTGAGCTGACAGAGGGATTCCTTCTAAAATTTTTCTTCTTTCTACGTAGATGACCTCTCTCTGCTGGTTCATGACGTCATCATATTCCAGCACATTTTTTCTCATCTCAAAATGGTGTCCTTCCACTTTTGCTTGGGCGTTTTCAATGGCTCTAGTGATAAATTTAGATTCAATAGGAATGTCTTCTGCTCCAAACCTCTCCATTAAATTTGAGATTTTATCTCCTCCAAAAAGTCTCATCAGTTCATCATCGAGTGATACATAAAAACGGGTTGAACCTGGATCCCCTTGTCTTCCTGAGCGTCCTCTCAACTGATTGTCAATTCGTCTGGATTCATGTCGTTCTGTTCCAATGATGTGCAGCCCATCAAGGTTTTTAACGTTTTTTTGGGCTTCATGGTCAGGAGGGTTTCCCCCAAGAATGATATCCACTCCTCGCCCCGCCATATTGGTGGCAATGGTTACCATTTTGTGGCGGCCAGCCTGGGCGATAATATCCGCTTCTTTTTCATGGTATTTGGCATTTAAAACTTGATGAGGAATGCCGCGTTTTTGAAGCATTTGGGAAAGAATTTCGCTTTTTTCTATGCTCCTGGTTCCGACTAAAACTGGCCTTCCTTTTTTATACCAGGTTACGATCTCTTGGACAATAGCTTCAAACTTCGCTTTTTCAGTGCGATAGACTAAATCAGGGTGGTCTTTTCGTATCATTGGGCGATGGGTTGGAATAACCACGACATCCAGGTTGTAAATTTTTTGCAATTCAGTTTCTTCTGTTGCTGCTGTTCCTGTCATGCCCCCAAGTTTTTTGTAAAGCCTGAAGAAGTTTTGGAAAGTGATGGTTGCTAGAGTTTGATCCTCTTGTTTTACTTTAGCTCCTTCTTTCGCCTCAATTGCTTGGTGAAGGCCATCTGAATATCTTCTTCCGTACATCAATCTGCCAGTGAATTCGTCAACAATGATGATTTCTCCATCCTTTACAATGTAATCCACGTCTCGTTTAAAGAGCTCTTTAGCTTTTAAAGCTGCATTAACATGGTGAAGCAGCTCAATGTTTTCATCTCCGTAAAGGTTAGAAATTTTTAAGAGCTTCTCTGTGTTAGAAACCCCTTGTTCGGTTAAAGGAACAGCATGGGCTTTTTCATCAACCGTATAATCCGCTTCTTTTTGTAATTGTTTTGCTATTTGAGCAAAACGGACATACTGGTCAGTTGATTCTTCGGCAATTCCGGAAATAATAAGAGGGGTTCGAGCTTCATCAATTAAAATAGAATCCACTTCATCCACAATGGCATAATTTAATTCTCTTAAAACGCATTGATCCAGTGAAGTCACCATATTATCTCTTAAATAGTCAAATCCTACTTCATTGTTAGTAACGTAAGTAACATCGCAGAGATAGGCTTTCTGTCTTTCAGGAGGTTCCATAAAATGTTGGATAAATCCAAATTTTAATCCAAGACTTTGATAGATAGGACCCATCCAGTTAGCGTCTCGTTTTGCGAGATAGTCATTCACAGTCACAACATGAACGCCTCTGCCAGTAAGCGAGTTTAAATATACTGCTGGAACAGCAGCTAGAGTTTTTCCTTCTCCTGTTTTCATTTCTGCAACTCGCCCCTCATGGAGGACCATGGCTCCAATGAGCTGCACATCAAATGGACGCAGGCCTACTGACCTGTGGGCGGCTTCTCTGGCGACAGCGAAAGATTCAATGAGTAAATTGTCTACAGATTCTCCTCGCGAAATTTTTTCTTTAAATTCTGCGGTTTTTCTTTGAAGGTTTTCGTCAGACAATTTTTGGATTTCAGGTTCAAGATGATTGACAGCCGTTACCAATTTTTGGAATCTTCGAATCTCTCTTTCATTAGAACTTAAGATTTTTTTTACAAAAGTAAGCATAAAAAGACTATCTTAAAACACATCTTGAGAGTTTTATTATAGAGCCAATGATCGGCATCATTTCTTTTGAATATACTCTCAAGCGATTGGTTCCAAAACAGTTACCCCCCCATTTTTTTCCTGATAAACAAGATTCATTTCTCCTGTTTCGCGATTGTGGAACCAGTAAAAATGATTTTTGCTTTCTGCTGCCCGTTGAACCGCATCTTCCAGCGTCAGTTTTTGAATTTTTTGTTTTTTTACTCGAATTTTAAGCTCTGGCGGAGCTTCTTGAGGTTGTTCTTCAATCTCTCTAAGATGGTGGCGATCGTGTCTTTTTTCTTTTAGTTTTAAGACTTGCCTTTCCAGTTTATCAATGACTTTATCAATCGAAGAATACATGCTTTCAGTTTTTTCTTCCCCCCGCAAAACAGCGCCATTTGTATGGATAGTCACTTCAACGAGATGTCGATTTTTTTCCGCTGAAAGCATAACATCCGCGAAAAGAATTCGATCCAGATACTTTTCAATTCGGGACATTTTTTTTCTGGTATAATTTTTTAATGCCTCTGTCAGTTCGAAATTTTTACTTTTCAAGGTGATTTCCATCAGATTCCTCCCTTTTTTGCTTCTCACATGAAGTCATTATTATTTCGGCATCTGATCCATTTACGCCTTCTTCAGGCCGCCAGATTTCTTGTCGCGCGCTTCTCATTCATGCGGGCTGGCGGGATCCTATCGAGAAATTCAGGGTCGTGGCAGTGATGCAGACCATGGATGCGGGAAAAGGAGTGAACCGCTCTATTTAAATTTTTAAAGGCAGATTTCTGTTTTTGCAGAATTTATTTATATGCTTAAAAAGATTGATCATGTTGGGATTTTAGTGAGTTCTATTCAAGAGTCCCTGAAATTTTATCAAGACACTCTTGATCTAACAGTGGCAAACATGGAAGAAGTTGAAAAAGAAGGAGTTAGAGTTGCGTTTTTACCTATAGGAGAGAGCAAAATTGAGCTTTTAGAGCCTTTAAGTAAAGGAGTTCCACTCTATCATATTCTTGAAAAAAGAGGAGAGGGAATTCACCATATCGCTTTTGAAACTCAATCTCTTTCCGATTGTTTAAATAAAATTTCTGCTAGTGGAGTGCTTCCTATCGGGGGAGTCCGCCCAGGAGGAAATAAAAAAATAGTTGCTTTTCTTCACCCGAAACAAACCCATGGAGTTCTGGTTGAACTTTGCCAGAAAGGGGAAAAGGATTTAGAGGTCTAGAATTCCTAATATATCTAAGAAGATGGACCATGTAGAAAGGGAAGAGTTTCTAACCCGGATTGCCGAGTTAGAAGAAAAAACTAAAGAACTCGATCAAAAAAGCTATAATTTATTTATTCTTTATCATGCCAGTAAGGCTTTGGGTTCGATTTTAGACGAAGAAGAACTCCTGCAGTTATCAGTTGACATGACAACAGAAGTGATGGGATGTGAATGGGGGGCAATTTACCTGGTGAATGAAGAAACAGGGCTGCTTGAACTTCGCAAAGTGAAAGGCTTGGACTCGCGGCCTTTTCCACCTTCTATTTTAAAACTAGGAGAAGGTTTCCCGCTGTGGTTGAATGAAAAATCAGAGATTTTATCTTTTCGCATCCTCATGCAGGGAACTCCATTTTTCAATGCTTTCCCTGAAGTTCAACTTTTAGAACCCCATAAGCCGTCTCTTGTTGTTTCTTTATTTCATAAAGTCAGGTTTCTGGGTCTTTTAATCCTGGGAAATAGGCTTGATGGTCAGCCCTTTTCAGCGAATGATTTTGAGCTGTTGAGCACCATTACTTCTCTATCAGCAACTTCTTTAATGAATGCCCACCTCTATGAATTGGCAATCAGAGATGGCACCACGAAATTGTTTGTGGCTCGTTATTTTCGCAGAAGGCTCCAGGAAGAAGTTAAAAGATCGAAGCGTTATAGTAAGCCCCTGGCATTTGTAATGATGGACATTGATGATTTTAAAAAAGTGAACGATGCCTATGGCCATTTAGAAGGAGATCGAACCCTGGCTCAAATTAGTGCGATTATCCGCTCTTGCTCTAGAGAAGATGTGGATATTCCATGTCGGTATGGAGGAGAAGAATTTGCACTGCTGCTCCCTGAAACAGATTTAAGTGGGGCTTATCTGGTGGCAGAGAGAATACGAGCGAAAGTTGAAGCCACTAAATTTTCTCTTGCAGAAGCCCATGTTACTATTAGCGCAGGAGTTGCGATTTATCCGGATGATGCTGATGAAGATGATGCTTTGGTGGAAAAAGCAGATTTTGCATTGTACGATTCAAAAAAAAGCGGGAAAAATAAAGTGAGCGCACACAATAAATCTTTTATGAAGGACTTGAAAAAATGAATATCAGCGTGAAAAAAGTTTTGATCGTAGATGATGCTGTATTCATGAGAATGGTTTTAAAAGACATCTTATCTAAATTGGATTTTCAGATTGTGGCAGAAGCATCAGACGGGGAAGAAGCGATAACCAAATATGAGGAATTTCATCCGGATTTGACGACTCTTGATTTGATTATGCCTAAAATGGATGGGCTTCAAACATTAAAAGCTATTCTTTCTGTTGATAAAGATGCTAAAGTTATTATTTGCAGCGCTTCTGGACAGCACGCAAAAGTACAGGAAGCCCTTTCCATTGGCGCAAAAGATTTTATTGTGAAGCCCTTTAATCCCAATAAAGTTTCTACGATTATGAAGCGGTATGCTTAGGTGGTTTCATCTGGGAAGTCAATGGGGAAAAGCGGTGGGGTTAGTTTTAGTTGTTCTGGTGTGTTTTCCTTTTTTGGTTTCTGCCAGGAATTCCGTGATTCAGGGAAAGATTGTGGAGGTTCATCCTCATCAGAAATGGCTCTCCATTGATTCGGATCAAGGTTTTTTGTTTTTAGTGCTGCATCCTCAGGGATTCGTTTTTAAGGATGGCAGAAAGAGCAGTTTATCTTCTTTTCATCCCGGAGACATGATTGCCGCGGTGCCAGGGGGGATACGAAAAAAAAATACTGTCCTTATTTTAGCGCTTGAAGATTGGAAAACTTATGCGGTTGAAGCTCATCTAGTTTCTGCTGCTCTGCGGATTAAAGTTCTTAAATCGTCTACCTCTCGCCCGCTTCCAGCCGCCGCAAAATTTCAGCAGATGAATGGTAGAATTTTTGATCTGCAGCCTTCTTTAAAGATGTTTCTTATTCGCACTCCTCGTGGGGAGAATAGAGTGATCTGGGTCGGGAAGCAGACAAAGATTTACACGTTTGAAAAACACGAATTCATTCTTTACCATTTTCACTCTCTTCTAAAAGGTCAGTGGGTAGAGGTTGGAGGATTTCCTATCAGAAATGGGATAAAAGCAGAATCTGTTTATATTTATTGAAAGGAGATTTTAAATGGAAAAATGTTTTGTCAGGAGAGTGCGGCTGAACGGGTGGAAGTTTGTTCTATTATTATTTTATTTTTTTGGAGTTTCAGGAATTCTTTTTTGTTTTCGGGCTGATGCTCAAAATTTGAAAGATGCTGCTCTGAACTCGCATCCTTTTCGCGTTGTTTGGATTTCTGATACACATCTCGGATTTTACAAATCAAATCAGGCATTTAAGAAGTTTATAAAAGAAGTGCGGGCATTCCCTTTTAAACCTGATCTTTTAATCAATACAGGAGATGTGGCAGAACTGGGCACCACCCACTATTTTAAAGTTTATCTAAAAGGAATTAGAAGTTTAAAGATTCCCTATTTTACCACGATTGGAAATCATGACACGCGGTGGAATCCACTGGGGAAAAAAGATTTTGTGAAAACGATCGGACCTCTATTTTTCAGTCGAAATATGGAAGGCATACACTGGATATTTTTGGATTCAACCCTGGAACGTCAGCCATTTGGACATATCTCCGTGAAAGAGATGGAGTGGTTGAAGCAGGATTTGAAAAAGGTTCCTGCTGACATGCCGATTTTCACTTTTTCTCATCATCCTTTTTTCTGGCATGGGGTGGATGTGGATAACGGATTGAATTTGATTCAGCTTTATAAAGGACATGATGCTGCGGCATTTTTCAATGGACATGGTCATAAGCTGGAGATTTTGTCCTATCGAAATATCCCTTTTATCGAAAATGACGCTTTATTTAATGGACATTTTGTGGTCATGCAGAAAAATAAAAATACAGTTCAGCTTTTTGTAAAAACTCTCGGAAAACCGGGATTAAAGCCCTGGTTTCGTTTTTCTCTCCACCCTTCTCCTCCAGGGGCTTTATTTGTGAAGCCTTCTTTAGATCAAAAAGTGACTTCGAATTTTACAGTTGAAGTGAAACGCCGCGACAGAACTTCTGTTCGACTGCTGCTGGACCATCAGTTTTCTGTCCCGCTGCACATGCGGCACATTCTGGTTCGTACAGGATCAGGAGTGACAGCAGTTCCCTCTCCTGCTTCTTCTTTGATGAGGGCAGCTGACCAAACAGAATTTTTGTACGGTAAAGTTTTTCTAAAAAGTCCGGGTTGGCACAGTTTGCAGTTGTTTACTGCTGGACATCCTGAGCCTATTGATGAAGTTAGAGTTTGGTATCCAGGTCCTATTCATTCTTATCCAGTTGGAGAAATTTATGGCAATCTAGCTGAAGGCGCAGGTCTTATTTTTGATGGAACCCTGGATGGAAGATTGCAGGCAGTGAATTCAAAAGGGAAAATCCAATGGGAAAAACAGTTGAAAGGCACGATTAACACTTCTGTCACATTTAACAACGGAATAGTGTTTGCAGGAACAGATAATGGTTTTCTGTATGCATTTCAAGGTAAAAATGGCGCCTTGCTCTGGAAGATTCAGTCGAGGTTTCCCTGGACATCTCCACCTTCTTCTGATGGGAAAACGATTTTTGTCGCTTCAGGCGCTGAAACAATATGCGCTTTCAAGGTGAAAAATGGGAAAGAATTATGGGAAACCAAGTTAGGAAGGTTTGCCGAAATGGAACCTGTTGTTTCTGACGGAAAAGTTTTTGTGGGAGCCTGGGATAATTATTTTTATTGTTTAAGCGCTGAAACTGGAAAAGTTCTCTGGAAAAAAAGAATTGGAAAATATATTTATTTTTCTCCTGCCAGTGCAGAACCGATTGCTGCTCATGGAAAAGTTTATTTGATTGCAAAAAATGGAGAGATGTATGCTTTCAATGTTAAAAATGGAAGATTAGCCTGGAAGATAAAAGCTTCAGAAGGAATCTGTTCTCCTATTCTTTGGAGGAATTTGATTCTAGAGCCGCTTGTCAATGGAACCTTGGAGGCATTTGATGCTTTTTCAGGGAAGCCCGTCTGGAAGAAAAGATTTCCCGCTTTGTTTTTCAATGCTTCTCCAGTGTTGAGGCATCATATTCTTTATTTAATCAGTCCTTATGGGTATTTATTTCGGTTTAACCTGTTAACCCGAAAGATTGTTTCTCGAATTAGAATTTCTTATGGATTTGATTTCAGCACTCCTGTTTTTTTAAATGGAGAACTCTGGATCGGTTCTCTGGACGGAAATTTATATGCGGTTCCTTGACTGCGCCACTATGACTGCGCCACTATTTAAACCAGGGTTCTGAGGGGATTTGAGGTTTATTGACAACACTGGCTTCAGATTTTTGTTCAGCTTCTTCAAAAGCTACAGCCACTGAGCAGCATTGGAGAGGGACAATAGAAAGAGCGACAAGAAAACTAAATAAGCCTACAGGTATTGCGGTGTAATAAGGTGAGAAGGCTTGAAAAAACTTATCTCCTATGGAGACAAGGAGTCCGAATAAGGGGAAATAAATGAAGAGGATGATCAGTGAAAATAAATTTTTATCGACCAAAAATCTGCTTCTCTGCATAGCTTCAAAAAGCCCTGTTTTCTTTTCAATCAAGATTGGTTTTACAAAACGATAAGCCAGAAAGTAGTAGGAGAATGCTCCCAGGAGAATAAAGTCAACAATATAGAAAAATGGACTCCAATAGAACCCATCTATCCAGCCTAAAATGCCAAAGCCGATGGCTGAGAACAAAAGCCAGGAAAAAAGAAATGAGTGAGTGAAATTTCCCCAGAATTTTTCAAATTGGAAAAATTCTGGAAATTTTGCCTCTCGGTTTTTTATGATGCTGAAAGCCAGTTTGTAGCAGCCGATTGAAAACTGAGATGAGACAATAGCAAAAAATGGTATGCTGACAGCCAATATAATAGGAATGATAACAGCAAAAGAAACCTGCTTTAAGAAAGGTGATGAGAACATGAATAACAAAAATGAGCGCACAGCAGGAGGGATAGGCTGGTGAGACACAGTGAATGGTTCAACAACGATGGATGAAACGAGTGTGACAATGGCCACCATGCCAATAAAATAGACTGCGGCAAGAAAACCTGAGATCAATAAGTGAGTAAAGATCCAGGCGATAAAAAGACCTGCTCTTTTGCGAAAGATTCCTGCTGCCTGGAAAAGAGATTTCTTGATTTCCATGCTGCTATTTTATCTTTTCTTTTATTTTTATCCTGCTAAAAAGTTTTTGGACTTAGGGTGCGCGGCAACCCCGAGTGAGTTTTACGCTGGACAAGGAATTTCAAAATAGGGTAAAGAATTCAAAATAAAATTATGACTCTTCCTTCTTCAAATCTTCCTTCTTCAAATCGCGACAAGTGGTTTGTTCTTTTCTCTCTCTTGCTTCCATTTTTCTCTTTCTTTAGTTTAGCTTTTTTGCTCATCAAAAAAAATGAAGGTTCTCTTTTGATGTCAGGTATCTATTATGATCAGAAGTGGGTTGTTAATCTCTGCGTAACGATAGGAGTTAAGCCGAATCAGGAATATTTTTACTTTAATGGTGGAATTTTAAAGAATACAGAGACAACTACTCCTTTAATTCTTGCATGTCAGGGGAAAAGATTAGGAATAGCGCAGCTTTTAGTTCGAGATGGAGCACGGGTGAATCAACTTGATCACCATGGAAGGACTCCACTTTTAGCCTCTATTTCTAATCCATATTTTCTTATTCCATCCCCCCCAGAATCTGAATTCAAGTTGATTCGGTTCCTGCTGCGCCATGGAGCCAAGGTGAATCAGTCGAACAATCAGGGACAAACTCCAATGATGGTGGCTGTAGAGTCAGGCTCTCTATCAATAATTCATACCCTGCTTCGTCATGGAGCCAGGGTAAATCAGGCGAATAATCTTGGGCAAACTCCAATGGTGCTGGCTGCAGAGTCAGGCTCTCTGTTGGCGATTCATGTTCTTTTGAGACATCACGCTCTTCTTGATGTAAAGGATAAAACAGGAAAAACCCCTCTTATGTATGCTGCTTTAGGAGGGCATCTTAAAACAGTAAAATTCCTGCTTTCCAGAGGAATTAAAGTTTCGACAAAAGACAAAAATGGGAATACAGCTGCAGCTCTGGCGGAAAATTTGAACCTTGAGCGATTTTTGATTTCTCAGCTTCCTGTTCGTATGAGGGTATCGCAAAATAACTATTTTTTCATTACTCTGTGCAAACATGCTAATTGGATTCTTGTTGATAAAATGCTTCGTTATGGCATGAATCCTAATGTAAAGGATCCCACTACAGGAATGACTCCTCTTTTTTATGCGGTGCAGGATGACTCTTTTGCTGTTCCTACACTTTTAAATCATGGAGCAGAGGTTAATGTGCGTGACAAATTGGGAAGAACTCCATTAATGCTTGCCAGTCTTTATGGTAATTATTTTACAGTTAAGGACATGGTAAAAAGAGGAGCCAGGATCAATTGGCAGGATAATTTAGGCAGAACGGCTTTAATTTATTCAATCACCTCTGCTCGATATGTTCATTTATCTCCTGATCCTCAAATCACAGATTATCTTGTTTCAAAAGGAGCTGAAGTCAATTTAAAAACCAGAAATGGCAGAACAGCCCTTTGGTACGCTGAATTTGAGAGTCAGTCTATTACAGATCCAGGCAATGAGGCTGTGACTCAGTTTGAAAGAGCCAAGATGAGAGCAGTTGTTCAGATGCTGAAGCAGCATGGAGCTCATTTATAAAGTATTCTGTGGAGTGATCTATTAGACTGTAAAAATTCGGTCGTTTTTGACAGATTTTTGACAGTCGTGTGTTTAAATCAAAGGGATGGCTCCTCTTTTGATTTTAACGGTTGCTGCTGTCATGGGGATTCTGGGGTCCAGATGGGCAGAATTCTCTCTTTTTTTTTGGTGGGTTCTTTTATTTGTTTCTCTGGGTTCAGCTTGTTTTCCGAAATTGAGAGTTTTCCCTGTGATTCTTTTCTTTTTTTGTCTTTACGCGCTCAGATTTCAGATGATCTGGAGAAGAATGATGCAGGATCCATTGAAGGATCTTGATCATTACAATGTAACGTTAAAACTGCAGCCGACGTCTGACCTTGTCTTTAAAAGCAAAACCTTTCGATTTACGGCAGAAGTTCTTGGGATTCGTTCGAGAAAAAAATGGATTCCCATTCATGCCACTGTTTATGTGTATTCTTTAAAATCTGTTTCTGAAGAGGATGTGATTCAAGCGGTTGGAGTGCTTTCACCTGTGAAATTTTCGTATTTTCAGGAACAGGGGATCCACCATTCTTTTTTCACCTGGGAAATTTTGAAAAGCAAAAGGAACGGAATTTTTTTTAATTATTTCATGATTAAAATTCGTGAGTCTCTAAAACACTGGATTTTGGTTTCAATGCCAGAGCCATATTCAGGGATTTTTCTCGGAATTTTACTCGGGAATCACGCTGCTGTTTCTACCCCGGTATTAAGGGATTTTCAGGTGACTGGAACGTATCATGTTTTGGTGGCTTCAGGATTGAAAACCGCCTTTGTCGCAGGATTGGCATGGCTTCTTTTTTCGGGAATGGGTTTTTACACTCAAATCTTTCTTTCTATGGGTTCTGTTTTGTTTTATGTTTTTTTGGTCGGTGCAGAACCTCCTATTTTAAGGGCAGGGATCATGACTATTTTTGGTTTTTTGGGGTTTTTAATCGGACGAAAAAAAGACGCTTTAAATGTGTTTTTTTTAACTGCCCTTATCCTTCTTTTTGCCAATCCTGTCTGGCTCTTTGAAGTTGGGTTTCAACTCTCATTTCTGGCGGTTTTAGGAATTCTGCTTTTGTGCGATAAAATTCAAAGAAAATTGAGTTTTCTTCCGGGTTGGATCTCTGATTCCATCAGTGTTTCTCTTTCATCCATGCTTCCTATTGTCATCCCAGTCGCTTATTATTTCCATTATGTTTCTTATATTGCTCTTTTTGCAAATGTTTTAGCGGTTCCTTTGGCTCTTGCTTCCATGATTTTTGGAATGCTCGGTTTTTTAGTTCATTTTATCTGGAAACCTGCAGGATTAGCTTTTTCATTTTGGAATCGCCTCCTACTTACGATCATGCTCTTTTCGATTCGCTTTTTTTCTCATCTTCCTCTCGCTTATCAAATGATTCACGCTCCAGGATTTATTATGAGCGCTTTGTTTTATATTTTTTTGTTTGGAATCTGGCTGTGCTTGATCGAACATCCTCTGGGAAAATGGATTGCTGGAATTAGTTTAGCGGCGATGATATGCAGTTTGTTTTTATAAACAATTTCTTTAAGAGATCTTTTCAAGTTTTTCGTTCGATCATTTTAGGATCTAGAATGTCCCTGATTCCATCCCCTAATAAATTGAAAGAGAAAACGGTTAACGTAATGAGAATTCCCGGAAAAATAACTGCCCAGGGGGCAATTTCCAGAAAATGGACTGTGCTTGACAGCATACTCCCCCAATCCGGGGTAGGGGGTTGAGCTCCAAGTCCAAGAAAACTTAATCCCGCAAAATCTAAGATCGCGTTTCCTATTCCAAGAGAAAGCTGCACAATTAAAGGGCTTGAGCAGTTAGGAAGAATATGAACCAGTAGAATTCGGGAATTAGAGCAGCCTTCTGCTCTTGCAGCCTGCACATACTCCAGCTCTTTGACACTTAAAACCTGAGCTCGAGTTAATCTGGCGTAAAGCGGAATATAAACAATTCCGATCGCTAGAATCGCATTGGGAAGACTTGGCCCTAAAATTGAAACAATGGCAATAGCCAGCAGAATACTGGGGAATGCCATTAAAATTTCCATAATCCCCATCAACGTTAAATCAATCCATCCTCCATAAAAACCAGCGATAAGCCCGATCAAAATCCCCCAACTGGCAGCTAATCCCACTGCAGAGAACCCGACGGTTAAAGAAATTCTGGAACCATAAATGATTCGACTGTAAATATCTCTTCCAAGGTTATCTGTTCCGAACCAGTGATGGAAACTTGGGGGTTGAAATCGGTCTGACAAATTTTGCTTGATGGGATTTTGGGCTGCTAGAAAAGGAGCGAAAATGCCCATGAATAGCAAAAATACGATAAAACTTAATCCTGTAAGCGCTCCTTTTTTTCTGGCAAGTTTTTTTAAATTCATCAGCTTACATTTAAATTCGGCAATTTAATGGGTCTCCATTTATTAGCACTAACTTTAATGATCTTGTCTAGCTTATGGGTCCTTTGTAGAAAGCCGCAAAAGGAGTTTTCTTCGTTGGTTTGGAAGATTCCATTATGAAGATTTCGGTTCGAGCTCCTAATAGAATTGATTTAGCCGGGGGAACTATTGATATTTACCCGCTTTATATTTTTGAAGAAGGGGCTGCAACAGTTAATATTGCGATTCAGATTTTCAGTCAGGTTGAACTGGAAACCAGAAGTGATTCCAGAATTGAAATTGTCTCTAAGGATATGAAAAAAGAAGTGGTTTTTGAGCACCTGTCTGACTCTAGACCTGAAGGAGAATTGGATCTTTTGATTCGGGCTGTGAACCATTACAAGCCGCAAGCTGGCATAACTCTTATTTCAGAAAATCAGGCTCCACAGGGATCAGGAATTGGAGCTTCTTCTGCACTTTTGATGGCTGCTAGCGCTGCTTTAAATGAGTTGACGGAAAGCCATCTTTCTTTCCCGGAAATGATTAATATTGGAGCTAATCTGGAAGCCCAGACTATTAAGATTCCTACAGGAAAGCAGGATTATTATGCTGCTTTTTATGGTGGAATTAATGCGGTATGGTTTGATGTTTCAGGGGCGCGCCTTGAGCCCATTTCTTATTTGGAAAAAGAAATTCAAGAATTGGAATCCAGAGTCGTTCTTTCCTATACTGGAATTCCTCATTTTTCAGGAGAGAACAACTGGACTATTATGAAACGGTATATTGATGGAGAACCGAAAACTATCAGTGCCCTTAAAGAGATCAAAAAGACAGCTTTGAAAATGAGGGAAGCTGTTATCAATAAAAAGTGGAATCGAATTGGAGAACTCTTAAAAGAAGAATGGGAAAATCGAAAGCAGTTAACACCAGGGGTAACGACTGAAAAAATCGATCAAGTGATTTTGCAGGCTGAAAAAGCGGGAGCAGCAGCCAGCAAATTGTGTGGAGCAGGAGGGGGAGGGTGCATGATCACCTGGGTAGAACCGGATAAGAAAAAAAATGTGGAGTTGGCTCTGTCTGCTCATGGATTAAAGCTTCTCCAGTTTAAGGTATCATTAAAAGGGATACAAAAAGAGATTTCACTGCCGACTTTTTAATTTATTTTCATAGATTACCCTTTTAATCCATCCAGATCATCGGCTTTTTTCTGGATTCCCGCCAGGAAAACACCGGTTAAAATGGCAGCTGCTCCTGCCCACTGGATCCATTCTGGTTTTTCTCCCACAATCACCCATGCCATTAAAAGGGCAATCAGTGGAGTGAGATTGCTGTAAACAGACGTAGAGGCGCTTCCAATTTTAGATATTCCTCTGTACCACAAAATTCTTCCGATGGCTATAGAGAAAGCTGCGCTGTAGAGAAGGGCTCCCCAATCCCCCCAGGTAATTAGACTCCAGTTTTGAGCCATAAAAGAGGGAATGGAAAAAATAATTAAAAAGAAAGAACCTGTCCAGAGGTTTATGGAAACTGCAGTAATAGCACCATATTTTTTTGCTAAAGGAGCTGAAAGCACAATGTAAAGAGACCATAAAACGGCTGCTAGAAATTCGATCATATCCCCTTTAAAAGTCAGGCTTGTTAAGTGAAACCCTCTGTTCCCTCCAGATACAACAAAAGCAATTCCAACAAAAGAGATGACAGCTCCGATCCATTTTTTGAGTTTTACTTTTTCTTCCCCTGAAATTCTTGAAAAAAAAGCCACAAATACCGGGGAAATCGCTAAAATTAAGCTGGTGTTTCCTGCCAGAGTCCAGCTCATTCCATAAATAAAACAGAGTTGATAGATAAAATTTCCAATGAATCCTGCCAATAGAAAGCGAAGCCCATCTTCTCTAAAGTTAGGCAGCGATTTTTTCTGCTGCAGAAAAAATGCTAGAAGGAAAAAACCTGCAAGGATGAATCGGATCCCATTAAATGTTAAAGGAAGAAAGTCATCCAGGGCTTTTTTAACAATTCCATAATTGATTCCCCAGATAAAAACAGCCCCCAAAAGAGATAAGTGGACAATTGATTCTTTTGCCGCCATTCAGCCTGAGTGCTTTGCCAGTACTGCAGCTTTAAGCTGGTTCTGCTGACAGAGATTGACAAATTTTTCTCCGTCTTCTGAAGTTCCTACTCCTGGCACTTTCCCGTAGTGTATAGGACAAACCACTTCAGGTTTAATTGCTTTTGCAGCGCTGAGGGCTTCATCAATATTCATTGTATAAGTTCCACCAATGGGAAGAAGAGCCACATGGGGGGCAAGATTTTGCATTTCAGGGATTTGGTCTGTGTCCCCTGCATGGTAATATTTTATGCCATTGACTTCTAAGATATATCCAACCCAGTTGTTATTTTTAGGATGAAAGTTGGCTCTTTCAGGTTTTATATTGTAAGCTGGGACAACTTGAACCTGGAGTCCGAGCGGCACAATTTTTTCTCCGGGTTTAACAGCTAACCCTTTTTTACCCCATCCAAGAGCTTCCAGGCAGTCTGGCGGTCCAACAACCACAGTTTCAGGTTTCGTCATTTTTTTTACATCTTCAGGAGAACAGTGATCGAAATGAGCATGAGTTATTAAGACGAGATCTGCTTTAGGCTGAGTTTCAGAAATTTCCCAGGGATCAATATAGATTTTTTTGTCATCTAAGACCAGGAAAGAAGCGTGTCCATACCAGCGAAGCTTTTTAGTTAGAATTAATTCTTTCTGTTCTAACATGATTTTCTCCTTAAGAATGAGTTGGGGTTAAAGTTTTTACAAAGATTTTTAAAGCTTCTTCAGTTTTTGCCTGGAACCCTAACTCTTGAAGAACTTTTCCAAGGGACAAAATGGTATAAATGAGTTCTTTTTCTCTAACACAGCCCATGTGTCCAATTCGAAAGATTTTATCGGTCAAGGATCCCTGTCCACCTGCTGTAACAATTCCATATTGATTTTTCATCAGCTCTCTTAATTTTTTGACCTCTATACCTGCTGGAGCCTCAATTGTGGTGAGGGTTTTAGAACGATACGTGGGGTGGGCAAAAAGTTTCAGTCCCATCGCAGTCAGAGCATTTTGGATCAGTTCAGCCATTTTTTTATGGCGTTCAAAAGAGGCTTCGATTCCTTCTTCTATTAGGTTCCTTAATGAAACCTGCAGGGCATATAAAACAGGAAGAGCAGGCGTAAATGGTGTTTCTCCTTTTATCTGGAACTCCCTAGCCATGGTTAAATCAAAATAAAATTTTGGCATTTTAGCGCTTTTAGCAGCTTCCCATGCTTTGTCACTGAAAGCCACAAATCCTAGACCAGGAGGAGCCATCAGAGCTTTTTGTGAGGCTGATGCCACAGCATCCAGTTTCCAGGCATCCATTTTTAATTCAGAGGCGCCAAGAGCGCTGACAGAGTCCACCAGCATTAAAGCTGGATGATCTCCGCGAGCAGAGCTGAGGGCTTTTAGATCATTTTCAACCCCTGTTGAAGTTTCATTATGGGTGATTAAAATAGCTTTGATCTCTTTTCTGGCGTCCTGCTTCAGACGAGTCCTCAGTTTTTCAGGATCCAGTCCATATCCGAGCTGCGTTTCCAGAACTTCAACATCAGCTCCATAAGCTTTTGCCATTTTTGCAAATCGTTCTCCGAAAACTCCTGTTGGGCAGGCTAAAACTTTATCTCCAGGTGAAAGCAGATTGACGATGCAGGCTTCCATGGCTCCTGTTCCTGATGTGGTTAAAACCATGACAGGGGATTGAGTTTGGAAGACTTGCTTTAACCCTGATTCAATTTCTTCCATCATTTTTTTAAAATCAGAACTTCTGTGGTTCATCATGGGCTGCGCTCCTGCCAGAAGCGCCTGACTTGAAACAGGGGTTGGTCCTGGAATCATTAAAATTTGTTCCTGCCACGGAATTTTTTTCATGTTATTCTCCTTTCCAGTGAACGGCTTTAGGGTTTAATGTTTTAAATGTGTCAATACTCCATTGTCATCAATATTGATATTATTCGGGAGTTTGGGTTGAAATTCCCTTCAGCATACTCTGCAGGAGTGAGTTAAAGGTCTGTGTAAACTTCTTAAGGAAAGGAAGAATTCACGTGAAAGAGCTATCTTATAAAATTCTTTTGAAACCTGAGCCTGAGGGGGGATTTACTGTTTTTGTTCCATCCCTCTCAGGATGTATAACTTATGGAAAGACAGTTGAAGAAGCCAAAAAGATGGCTCGTGAGGCTATTACATGTTATTTAGAAAGTTTGAAGAAGCACGGTGAACCTATTATTGATGACTCAGAGATTTTAGAAGGCACGTTGAACATCAAATATGCCTAAGTTTCCGAGCTTGACAGCTAAAAAAGTTATCAAGCTCTTGGAAGAACATGGATTTGTTCTTGATCATACAACTGGTAGTCACAAAGTTTATTGGCATCCCAAAAATCGCAAAAGAGTGGTTGTTCCTTTTCATGTCAAAGATTTGCCCAAAGGAACGCTGTTGTCTATCTTAAAACAAGCTGGAATTAGTCGGAAAAATTTTTAGTTTGCTTCTGGAGTGGCTGTCACCACGAGTTCCGCAGGATAAAATGAGCCGCCTGCCAGCATGATCTGCAGGATCACTGTTTTTTGCTAGTGAGGAGAAAGTATGGTTGCTGAAGGGTGACGGCAGTGAACGCTTAATATTATTTTAAAGCGTCTATGGGGTTTTTAAAAATTAAAGCTTTTTTTAAATCCGTTTTTAAACGGACCCGAAATTTTTTTGTGGTTGTGGGAACTTTTTCAGCAGGAGCTTTAATGCTTTACGATGAGATTAAATTTAGATCTCCTAACCTGCCGCTAGAAATAAATTTATTGATTTCTGTTTATAGTTCACTTTTGGTTACCTGGATTGTTTTAGCTATGCTGTTGAAGGCAGAAGCAAAAGAAAAAAAATTCATGATGATCCTCGCGAAGAGCCTGGGTGGAGAGATGAGATCTGAACAGGATTTGGAAAAAGATTTTATTTCTGCCCATGGGAAAATGGGAGAAAATTCTTTTGAGTGTCAATTAATCAAAGATACTCATGCTTCGATTTCTTGGCCCTCTTTTTTTATAAAAATAGTTTTTCAGAAAGCTTTTCCAGGGTATCTAATGATTAAAAAGTTCCCTGTTTCTTATGATGATGCCGCAGCAAGAGAGATTGAGTCTTATGAGTCCAGGGTTTTTGCGAAATACCCAGATGCTTATCAGGAAGTAAACTCTCATTCTGCTGACTCTCACGGTCATAGCTCTCATCCTCCTGATGAAACGCTTTTATTTGATCACACTTTAGCGATTAAAAAAAATGGGAGTCCTGCGGAAAACCTTTTAAAAGATGAAAATAAACAGAAGATTTTAAAGGAAATCTTTTCTGATTTGATGCCAGATGGGTGGAATGAATATCTTTTTAAACCAGTTGACTGGCTGCTTCTTTATGAAAATGCAGCAGTGATTCATTTTGGTCTTCCAGGCGAGTATATTCGCTGGGATGACATCAGCAGCACTCGACTCCCCAAATTTCAAAGGTATTTGAAACTTTTAAGTGAATTTGCATCAGGCTGAAAAGACGTTTTTTACACAACGCTTTTTAAATACGTGCTGCTGGGCATATATATCTTAAATAAGATAAATTTTGACAAGGCAGTATACGATTTTTAGGATTAGGGAAGAGAGGGAAAAATCAGATTTAACAGAAGTTGCTAAAGCTTAAAACTGGATAGAATTTCATTTGATAAAAGGAGAGTTTATGAAAAAAATAGAGGTTATGCTTGCTACTTTGCTTTTTATTTTTTCTTTTACTGTTTCAAAATCTTCTGCTGCCGTTTCTGCCCGCATTCTCCGTTTCCCCGCCGTTTCAAAAAAATATATCGCTTTTGTTTATGCGGATAATATCTGGATCGCTCCAAAGCATGGAGGAACAGCCATGGAACTGACAACAGAGTCAAAAGGGGAAGAGTCTTTCCCAAAGTTTTCTCCGAATGGGAAAACCATTGCTTTCACGGGGAATTACAATGGAGAAGATAACCTTTATGTGATTCCAACCAGCGGTGGGATCCCGAAACAGATTACCCATGACCCTTTCATAGATCGGATGATCACCTGGTATCCGAATGGAAAGAGAATTTTATTTGCTTCTTTTCTTGGAGCAGCCCCTGTTTATGGTTCCAATCCTGAAACGAATTTATGGAGTGTTTCTCCACAGGGCGGCCTGCCCAAAAAGTTTCCTATTCCTTCCAATGGATTTGTTTCTTTTTCTCCTCATGGGAAATGGATCGCTTATACCACAAAATCACCTTTCTGGATCCCTTCAGATACTCCTCAATTTAATTGGGCGGGATATAAGGGAGGATATGCGGGTCAAATCTGGCTTTTCAATACAAAGACTTATCAATCCCATAAGATTACCAAAGGACCCTGGGACAATAATTTTCCGATGTGGCATCACAGCAGCATCTATTATGTTTCTGATAAGGGTCAAGGGCATCGTTACAATCTCTGGCGGTATTCTTTAGCGACAAGAAGATCTTATCAGATCACCCATTTTCGAAAATTTGGGATTCAATATCCTTCTCTTGGTCCTGAGAATATTGTTTTTGAAGCAGGGGGAAAGCTGTATTTGTACAGTTTAAAAACAAAGCAGTATCACTCGGTTAGGATCAATGTGGTAACTGATGAAAAAGCTCTTATTCCTCATTTAGTGAATGCGGGAAAACTGGTGAGACATGCAGCGATTTCTCCGAATGGAGAAAGAGTCGTTTTTCAAGCTGAAGGGAATCTTTTCAGTGTTCCTGAGAAACATGGAGTTGTTTTCGATTTAACTCAGTCCAATGGTTCTTTTGCCGCTCGTTTTCCTTCCTGGTCTCCAAATGGGGAATATGTTGCTTATTGGGGAGATCAGACTGGAAATTATGAGTTGTATCTTCAGAAAGCGAATGGAATTGGGAACCCTAAAAAATTAACCTCTTTTGGCGCAGGGTACCGCTTCCATTTATACTGGTCCCCGAATAGTCGTAAAATTGCTTTTGTGGGGAGCAGAGGGATTGTTCGAATATATGATTTAAAAACGAAGAAAATGATAGAAGTGTCAGAGCATTATTGGGTGGATTATCCGTCTTTAAAAAATTTCCAAGTGAGCTGGTCCCCTGACAGCCGCTGGATCGCTTATTCGAAAGCCGTAAAAAACATGAATGACGCGATTTTTCTGTTTGACACCAAGAAAAAACGAAATTATCAAGTGACTTCTGGATATTATAATGACTGGGATCCTGTATTTGATCTCAGCGGAAAATATTTATTTTTTCTGACTCAGGACACATTTTCCCCTGTTGGGAGTGAAGTAAGTTCTTTCAGCCCTTCTTTTGTGTTTATGAATGGAACGCGGATTGCAGCCGATCCTCTTACTTCTAAGGTTGTTTCTTTTTTAGCTCCCAGGAATGATGTTCAGAAAGCGGTTTTATCCAAATCCTCTTTGAAAAGATCTTCACTCCATAAACATTCTTCAAAGAAAGCCCCTCTAAAAAGCCAAAAAATTAAAAAAACAAAAGGAACTTTGAAAAAGAAAGCCCAATCAGGAACAAAGATTCAAATCAGTGGTTTTGAAAAAAGAATGTTTCTTCTTCCTGTTCCTGCTGGCAATTATATTCATTTGCAGGCAGCTCCTGGAAAAGTTCTATATTTTCAAATTCCTGGACAGCCATCTCCTCAGTCTCAAGGCTCTCTTTTTTATTTTGATTTGATGGCTAGAAAATCCGAACCCATTATAGGTGGAATCGGCGGATATCATTTGAGCGCTGACCATCAGAAACTTTTAGTCTGGAGCAGTGGTTCATACAGTATTATTCCTCTGGCTCCCCAGCAGACCTTAACGACATTTTTAAATTTAAAGGATTTAAAGATGCAAATTGTTCCTATGAAGCAGTGGGAGCAGATTTTCAGAGATGCCTGGACATTTGAAAAAGCTTTTTATTATGCCCCTGATATGAGCCATATTCATTGGAACAAAGTATATCAAAAATATGCTCCACTGGTGAAGGACTGTGTCACTCGAAATGATCTCAACTGGCTTTTAGGACAGATGATCTCTGAGTTGAGTTCTTCTCATTTATTTGTGTTTGGAGGAGTTTTAAAATATCCTGAGCAGCAGAATGTCGGGCTTCTTGGAATTGATTGGAAGTTAAATCATGGGGCTTATCAGATTGCGAAAATTATTCATGGAGCTCCCTGGAATTCCAGCATCCGTTCCCCTTTATCAGGTCCAGGGGTAAAAGTAAAACAGGGGGATTATATTTTAGCGGTAAATGGGGTTCGTTTAAATCCTCATCAGGATCCCTGGAAGCCTTTTGTTGGACTGGAAGGCGAAACCGTACAATTGACGGTTAATAATCATCCAACGTTTAAAAAGTCGTGGAAGATATTAGTGAAAACTCTGTCTTTTATACAGGTTTTGAGACTGAGTGACCAAGCCTGGATCGAAAAAAATCAAAAAATTGTTTCACGCTTGTCGGGTGGTAAAATCGGATATATTTATGTTCCGGATACTTTCACAGTTGGCATGTCTGAGTTAGCTCGTCAGTTTTATGCCCAGTGGAATAAAAAGGCTTTGATTATTGACGAGAGATTTAATGCCGGTGGATTTATTCCAAATCATTTTATTGAGCTTTTAAATCGGCCGCTGTTTGGGTTTATGACAACTCGTGGAAAAGGAAATTTGCAAACCCCATTAGCAGCGAATTTTGGACCCAAGGTTATGCTGACTAATGGTTGGAGCGGCTCAGGCGGAGATCTTTTCCCCTATTTATTTAAACAGGAAAAAGTGGGGCTTGTGATTGGAACTCGAACCTGGGGAGGATTGATAGGAATGGAGGGAAATCCTGTTTTTGTGGATGGAGGAATGGTCTCTGTTCCTACTTTTCGCTGGTACAACCCTAAAGGGGAATGGTTCCCTGAGAATGAAGGTACTCTTCCAAATATAAAAATTGAAAATACTCCTACCTCATTAGCAGAAGGGAAAGATCTACAGCTGGAAACAGCAGTGAAAGTGCTGCTGAAAGAGTTGAAAGAGCATCCTGTAAACCTTCCCGAACGCCCCCCTTATTCGAATTTTAGTTTGTAAATGTGGTGCGAGTTGGGTTCCTGATTTTTAACCTTGCTGCAGGCATGAGCGTTACCTTTGTGCAAGCAAGCTGAACTTTAATTATACCCAGTGCCCTACTTGAGCCATGACAACTACTGCATTATAAATAGAATGAGCTATAATAGGAGCACCTAATCCTCCTGATTTTTCATATGACCAGGCAGCAGTGACACCTAAAATAAAGACAGGAATAACAGAAACGGCGGGATGGAGCATGGCAAAAATAAGAGAACTGATAATGATTGAAAAAAAGATGGGGAGCTTTTTTTTCAGTCCCGTGTAAATCAGTCCTCGAAATAAAGTTTCTTCAAATAAAGGAGCAGCCACTGAAACCATTAGCAGAATATTGACAGGGCTTGCGTGAAAAGAGATCACTTGTTCAGAAACAGTTTTTAAAAGGTGGAGAGTTCCAAGCTCTTTTAAATATAAAATTCCAACTAATCCAGCGCTCAGTCCTGCTAAAATGCCCAGGAGCGAGGAACTCAAGGCTTTTTCTTTCTGGAAAAATTTAAAATTAGGAAAAATTTTAAGTCCCTGTAATTTTAAAACTAAAAATGCTCCTGCCACCGTAATAAATGCAGCTATTAAATAAGATAAGAAAATAGTATTGGTAACAGTTATTTTAAAATTTTTGGAAAGATCCATGAAAAATATCTGCGCCAGGATTTGAATCTGGAAAAAGGCAAAAAGGGCGGTGAGTCCATCCAGAAAATCAATGCTTCGCGGAGGGAGGGCTGTCGGGTCTAAAAAGTAATCAGCTTGATTCGTGAATTTCTGCCAGAGAGCCAGAGCTAGAGCAGAGAAAATCATCATGGCAACCAGTTTACTCCAAAAAGATGGTAGGAACAGGTCTCCTAGAAAAGCGAGCCATACAATTTCTATGAAGAGAAAGACTCCAAAACTTGCCACCTGAGTTCTGCTGGTTGAAGCGGGATCAAAATGAAGGGCGGCAATAAAGATAGAGATGAGTCCAAATAAAGGAATTCCAATTAAATTCCAGATCAGGATTCCAAAATCTCCGATTCCAAAATGTCCCAGATAAAGGGTTCCTATTAAAATCGAAGTTGCTGCGTATAAAAGGGCAATGCCGATCCAGGCCGCCCCTTTTTCAGAAATCATTCGGGGAAGAGATTTTGGGAAAGTGTAAAGCAGCCATAACCCTTCTCTCTCAAAATCCATAACAAATGGGATTGAAAAGAATAAAACATAAGAACCTATTCCAAAGCCAAGAGCTCCTAAAACAACAGTGTTTAATTTATTTTGCAAACCGGAAAATAGAAATACAAGGATTAAGACATCGTAGATGAGGGGGAAAAAGATGGCTGTTATCAGCATTTTTTTGTCGCGTGTCATTAAACAAAGTTCTTTTCCGACAATTCCGGGGAGAAAAAAAGAAGAAGGTTTTTGATTTCCTGCCCGATTTCCTTGATATTTCTTTTGAATCATTTCAAGCCCGGTTTTGGTTCCAAATTGGATGAGGACAGCAGCGCATCCAAGAAATGCTGTAATTTCTAGAATTAAGACAAGAAATTTCATCTCAGGCAAGTGCGCTGTTTCTGGTTCAGCCAGACGAATTAGAATGCTCCATGGCATATATAAAGTGATTTTGCTGGCAGAATGAATGATGTGAGCAAAAAGGGAGTTTTTTAAAATGTTTACGCTGCTCTGAGCGGGCTTGAAATTGATTGGGCTGATGAAAGAAGGCGCTAAATAAGGAATAAAATAAAGAAAAAGGAGCAGAAGCCAGCTTATCAGATAGATGAATGCCTGTAGATTCCGAATAGAATACCAGGAAAAATAACGTCGAAAAAAAATTTCGCAGACAAACTGGACCACTGCCATCGCAAAATTCATTAGAAGGGTAAATAGAACAGCTCCTGCCAGGGCAAGCCAGCGGTATCCCATGAACCATAAAATGGTTCCCCATAAAGGAGCAGTGAAAAACCAGCCGCCATTCATTAGAGTCGCTTCTAAAATTTTTACTCCATAGACATCTGAAATAGAGATAGGCATTGTGAACATCCACTCGATTTCGTGGTCTAAATCAGACAGATCACGGGTGATTCCTCCGATGGAAAGTCCTGTTAATCCAAGGAAAAGAATGGTTAAAATAAGTCCGCCAGCTCGAACCAGGAAAAAAGGGGGAGGGGAGAGTACAGCGTTCAAATTCTGCGAGGCTCGAGATAAAAACAGGGGTTCAAGGCCAAATAAAAGGAATAGTGAAAATCCAATTCCTGAGAAGAATGAGAGTGGAACAAGGATCAGAGCAAGAATTAGACTGAACCTTTTTCTCGAAGGAGTTCCGGCTCTTTTTGCTTTTTTTTTAAAAATTCCAGCAAAAAAAAGTCTAGAACCAACTAAATTCTGAAATCTTTTTAGTTTTAAAAGAAGAAAATAAGCAGCGGCTTTGAAAGGAGAAACTTTATTCATGATGATCTGTGCCGGTAACTGAAAAAAATACCTCTTCCAAAGAACCTCCAGGACAGAGATGTTCTTCCAGCTCTCCAGGGGTTCCTAGAGCTAATAGTTTCCCATTGTGTAAGATTCCGACGCGGTGGCAGAGTTTTTCCGCTTGTTCCAGCAGGTGAGTGCTTAAAAAAATTGTTTTGCCAGAACTAGCAGATGATAGAATCCAATTTTGAACCTCTCTTGAAGCAATTGGATCCAGTTCATTGGTGGGTTCATCTAAAAGGAAAATTTGCGGATCATGGATCTGGGCGCAGGCAAGAGCCAGTTTTCTTTTCATTCCTGCTGAATAATTAACGGCAAATTCATCTGCTGCTTCGATTAATCCGAATTTTTTCATAAGAGCCGCTGCTTTCTCTTTTCTTTCATCGGTTTTCAAACCATGCATCTGTCCGACAAAATTCAGGATCTCGCTTCCTCTTAAATAGTCGTGAAAAGTAGGAAAATCAGGGAGATATCCGATCCATTTTTTTAATTCGATTCTATCTTTTAAACAGTCCATCCCATGGATATTTGCGAAGCCGCTCGTGGGGACCAGCATTCCCATAAGAAGTCGTATGGTCGTGGTTTTCCCGGCTCCATTAGGGCCTAGAAATCCGAATATTTCACCGGCAGAGATTTGGAGGGTAATTTCATCCACAGCGCAAAAACTTTCAAATTTTTTAGTTAATTTGCTGCATTCAATTTCCAGCACGAATTTTGTTCCCCCCTACTGCTTAGAAATTGTTAGATGGCTCAGGTGGAGTTGTTCTATCCTTTTAAAGCTTCAGACCCGGAAGCCACTTCTAAAATTTCTCGTGTAATGGATTCCTGTCTTGCTCGATAGAACTGCAGGGTCAGCGCATCAATCAATTTTTTAGCGTTGTCAGTGGCATTTCCCATGGCGACCAGCCTTGCTCCAAGTTCTGATGCTCGGGCTTCTAACAAAACATTATAGATCAGCACACTGATAAATTTCGGGAGAAGGGATTTTAACACAGATTCAGGATCGGGCTCAAATAAAAATTCTCTCTTATTTCGAGATGATTCGGCAGATAAAGGCAGCAGTTGGATCTGCTGCGGTTTTTGATGCATGGCAGAAATGAATTGAGAGTAAATGATGTGAATCTCATCCCAGATTCCGTCCACGAAATTTTTCATGAGAAGTTCGGCAATATTCTGGGCTTCATGAAATTCAGGGTAGAATGAAATCTGAAAAGAATTGGAAATATTGATGTTTCTTTTCGAGAAAAAAGATCTGCCTTTGTTGCCTACAGTGAGGAGGTGGATCTCTCGATTTTGATTTTGATTCAAAAACTGCTGTGTGACTCGTATTAAGTTCGCGTTATAGGCTCCGCATAAACCTTTGTCTGCAGTCACTAAGAGCAGAGCTGTTTTTTTTGCGGCAGTCTTTGCGATAAAAAAAGGATTCGGTTCTTCGGACAGCCCAACCACCTCTTCCACCATTTTTCTCATTTTTTCTGTGTAAGGGCGGGAAGATTTTACTTTTGCCTCTGCTCGTTTAATTCGCGCGGCCGCCACCATTTTCATTGCTTTTGTGATCTGCTGCGTGTTCTTTACAGCTCTTACTCGCAGTTTAATGTCTTTAACACTTGCCATAATTAGAATCTCGCCATCTAGAAAGATTTTTTGAGAGCTGGTGACAGTTCATTTAAAAAGAATTGTTGGAATTCTTTAATAGCCGTTTCAAGTTGTTTCACAGTAGTGTCATCCATTTGTTTTTTTTGTTTAATGCCATTTAAAATTTCGGGATGACTTGAATCCACAAACCTGAAGAATTCTTTTTCAAATTTTCGGATATCGGATACAGGGATCTCTTTTAAGTGTCCCGATATTCCTAAATATAAGATCACGACTTGTTTTTCTAAAGGAAGAGGTTCAAACTGATTTTGCTTGAGAAGTTCCATCAATCGTTCTCCCTGGGCAAGCTGATCCTGAGTCGTTTTATCGAGGTCACTGGCGAACTTAGAAAAAGCGGCTAAATCTCGATACTGGGCCAGGGTTAATCTCAAGAGTCCAGCAACCTGTTTCATCGCTTTTGTCTGCGCAGATCCTCCAACTCTGGAGACGGATAATCCTACGTCCACAGCCGGTCTGAATCCCTGGTAAAATAAGGCTGTGTCAAGATAAATCTGTCCATCAGTAATGGAGATTACATTGGTTGGGATGTAGGCAGAAACATCTCCTGCCTGGGTTTCAATGATCGGGAGACTGGTCATGGAACCTCCACCTAATTTTGTGTTCAGTTTAGCCCCTCTTTCTAAGAGTCTTGAGTGTAAATAAAAGACATCCCCTGGATACGCTTCTCTCCCCGGAGGCCTGCGAACCAGAAGTGAAAGTTCTCGATAGGCTTTTGCATGTTTCGAAAGGTCATCATAAACGATCAAAACGTCTTTCCCATTGTACATAAATTCTTCTCCAACTGCGCAGCCGCAGTAAGGAGCAAGATAAAGATAGGTGGGTGGATCATTGGCAGAAGCAGCAACAACAACTGAATATTTCATGGCGTCATAACGATTCAGGGTGTCTATAACGGATGCAATGGTAGAAGTTTTCTGTCCTATTGCAACGTAAACGCATATCACATTTTGATCGTGCTGATTTAAGATGGTGTCTAAAGCAATAGCTGTTTTTCCTGTTTGTCTGTCGCCAATGATAAGTTCTCTCTGGCCTCTTCCTATTGGAATCATAGCATCAATAGCTTTTAAGCCCGTTTGCAGCGGAGTTTTCACGGGCTGGCGATCCACGACTCCAGGGGCTAGGGATTCTACAGGTCTAAATTTTGCGGCGGGAATAGGACCTTTGCCATCCAGAGGTCTTCCAAGGGGGTCAATGACCCGCCCAATTAAACTGTCCCCAACTGGAACCTGGACAATTTTCCTGGTTCTTTTTACGGTTTCTCCCTCTTTGATTTCCCTGTCTGATCCTAAAATTACAGCCACCACATTATCTTCTTCAAGGTTGAAGGCGATTCCATAAATTTCTCCAGGGAATTCCAGAAGCTCTCCTGAACGGGCGTTTTTTAACCCATAAACCCTTGCGATATTGTCTCCTACTTGAATCACTGTTCCTGTTTCTATTTCTTCAACGACAGATTCGTATTCTTCAATTTCTTTTTTTAATAGATCGCTGATTTCTTCAGGTCTTATAGCCATTGTCTCCTCCAATATTTTTTACAATTTTTCTGCGCTCTCGATAAGTACTTCCAATTTTTCTGTTTTTTTTACGATCTTTTGTTTTATTTTGTTTTTTTTGAGATTAACCTTCTTGATGGTAAGGCTTTATTCTTCAGAGATTATTTTTTGAGTTAATTCCGTAGAGGAAAAAGGAATACCCTTAAAGAAGAGCGCCAGATCCACAGGAGTCTGGACAATTCGTCGGTACTCGAGTTTTACAGATGAGAGTGAATTTTTTAATCCGTTATATTTCCTGTGCTGGTTGTGTTCCCTGCTGTGACCGTGAAACTTCCAGAAACATCTAAAGTGGAGCCCACACTGTTGTCGTATCCGGATGCTGTTTCACTGGTTCCTGCTACTGTTGTGTATTGATTTAGAACCACTAAATTGTAAGTTCCAGCCAGTAGGGAATTAATGGTAAAACCGCCAGAAGCATCGGTTACTCCTGTATTGATGACAGCGCCATTTTGTTCTGCTTCAACAAGAGCATTGGAAACAGGGCTTCCCGCTTGATTTAAAACTGTTCCAGAAAGAGATCCTGCGATATTTGTGGCGCTGGCGACAATCACTGGTTTCATGATGTACTGTCCATTTGCCAGAACGATAGATTCCTGAGCATTGAAGTCCAGAATAAAAGCATAAACTCCGCCGGAAACCGCATTTAAATGGGGAGATAAATTTACTTTTACTCCAGCAGTTCCCTGTCCATTACCAGAATCTGTGCAGGTTTGATTACTGCTGCTGAATCCTTCACAGGTTCCGCTCGGAACGAATAATTGGGAAGTCGTTCCATTCACTGTAATCGTGGTGTCAGCCGTATTTAAGATAAAACGGACCTGGGAATAAGTTCCTGATGGAATGGAGGAGGATGGGAAGGTGAGGGGGCTGGATGAAGAGGTGTAGTTGAGAATATTCACTACATCTGGCGGGGAAAAACTGTCCACAACTGTTGGCTTCTGTCCATTCCCTATAACTTCTATTTCACTAATCCCTAAATTGACTGCTGTCACGGTTTGTCCGCTTAAAGAAAATGGAGTATCCACCATAGAGACTTGAAGACTTGAGCTGCCGCTCATGGAACCGCTGCTGCCGCCGCAGCCTGCTAAAAGGAAAGAGAACAAACAAATAAATACAGCTAAACTAAAAGTTTTCATTTAATGCCTCCAATAGGCAGAGATTATTCTATGATTTGCTTTGCCTTAGTATAATTATTATTGACGGCCGATTTTTTTCCTTTTCCAGGGGTGATTGACGTGAAGAGGAAGAAGGGTAGAAAATACTGTGTTTCTTGAGCGTAAAAGAAGACAAAAGAAGTTTATTAGGATAAGGCGAGAGACTTCATGGTAAAAGGGGAAAACAAAAGCAGGTTTTAAAGCTGGTCTCCGGGAAACTTTCTGACAAAAAAGTGAAAGATCGATTGGAGTAGAATATGGGGGAACAATCTGTTTTAGTTTTGAACAGCGGATCTTCAAACATTAAGTTTTCTGTTTTTGAAAAAAAGGATTTTTCAGGAAGCGTCAACACTTTAAATCGCGTTCTCAGCGGAAAGATTGAGGGGATTGGGAATGAAACTGCCAGTCCAAGCGTTGCAGCTGATTCTTTGATCTCCCGAATCGATCAAAAAATTCCCTTTTCTACTTTTTCAGCAGTAGGGCATCGGGTTGTTCATGGAGGAGAAAAGTATGTTTCCTCTGCTCGTGTAACTACAGAGCTTTTGAAAGAACTTGAAAGGTTGAGTTCTTTTGATCCAGATCATCTTCCCGCAGAAATTGCGATCATGACTGAAATTCAAATTCGTTATCCTGATCTGTTTCAAGTGGCATGTTTTGATACTGCATTTCATCATGACCTTCCTATGGTGGCAAAAAGGATCCCAATCCCTCGACGTTATGAGGCAAAAGGGATAAGAAAATATGGGTTTCACGGCATTTCTTATGAGTTTCTCCTGCGGGAACTCAGGCGGATTGGGAAAGAGAAAGAAGCTGAGGGTCGGATTATTTTCGCTCATTTAGGGAATGGCGCCAGTTTAGCTGCAGTTCATCGTGGAAAATGTCTGGATACCAGTATGTGTTTTACTCCTGCTTCCGGAATTCCGATGAGCACGCGCTCCGGGGATCTGGATCCAGGGCTTTTTTGGTATTTGAATCAAACTGAAGGGACGACCCCGCAGCAGTTCAATCAGATGGTCAATAAAGAATCAGGACTTCTGGGGATTTCTGAAACCAGTTCTGATTTTCGGAATTTATTGAAGGCTGAGGCGAAAGATTCAAAAGCCAAAGAAGCTGTGGATTATTTCTGCTTTCAAGTAAAAAAATGGATTGGGGGTTTTGCTGCAGTTTTAGGGGGGCTTGATACTCTTGTTTTTTCCGGTGGAATTGGAGAGAATGCTCCTGTGATTCGAGAGAGGATCTGCGCTAACTTAGAGTTTTTGGGAATTCAACTGGATCCATCAAGAAACCATGATCCTGAGGTTGATCAAAAGAATGCTTTTGTGATTTCAGATCCGAATAGCAGAGTCATGGTTCGAGTGATTCGAACCAATGAAGAGATTATGATCGCAGAAGAAGTGTTTAAAATGCTGCACAAGGGAAACTGACTTTGCATTTGCAGTACTGAGGGATGTGTATTCAATTTCAAGCCTAAAGCAGTAATTAGAGGAAATGAAGAGAAAAGCATCATTATGCTCAAGGAGTCCAGGGGTACAGCAGAAACTTGCAGAGATTATCAGGATAGAAAATACTTGTCTTCCATTGAAGCTGCTCAGTGGCTTGGGGTTTCGGTTAGAGTTCTGCATGAATGGGTGCGAACAGAGAAACTTGCCTGTGCTTCAGCAGCCAGTGGGCAGAAGCGGTTTGACCTTCAAGATTTAATAAAATACGAAAAAAACTTCCCTATTAAGAAAAAAAGAGATAACAAAAGACTTCCTGCTGAAATAGTGTTAGATGTGGATAATACTTGGCAGAAAATTTATGTTAAAAGTTCTATGCGCATGAAAGAGTTGGCAGACAATTCAATTCATTTAATGGTTACTTCCCCCCCTTATTTCAACGCCAAATTGTATTCCCGAGAACAGGATTCAGAGGATCTTGGGAATATTCATAATTTAGAAGAATGGTTTGAAAACATTGGAGAGGTTTGGAAAGAGGTTTTTCGGGTTCTCGAGCCAGGAAGAAAAGCGTTTATCAATATTATGAATTTACCAATTCGAACTTCCGATGGATTTAGATCTTTGAATTTGGTTGGCAGGACCATTGATTTAATGGAAAAGATCGGATTTGTTTTTAAAAGAGATATTATTTGGCAGAAGACCAATGGAGTAAGGGCTCATTTTGGCACCTATCCTTATCCTGGTGGGATTTTAATCAATCACATGCATGAATTTATTTTAGAGTTTAATAAACCCGACAAAAAAGGATTTGATAAATACGGTCATTTAACTAAAAAGCAGAAAGAAGACTCAAAACTGGATAAAGATTTTTGGCTGAAATTAAAAAACACGGATATCTGGATTATGAATCCTGAAAAGAGCGGAGACAATCGTTCCCATGCCGCTCCTTTCCCTTATGAACTGCCGCATCGAATTATTAAAGCGTTCACCTATATCACAGAAACCGTTTTGGATCCATTTTTGGGCAGCGGCACCACCTTGAAAGCGAGTTTAGATTTACAAAGAAATGGAGTAGGATATGAGATTGTCCCTGAAATCGCTGAACAGGCGGTTAAGAGATTAAAAAATGATTAAACCAATGGGGTAGGAGATAGGCAGGGGGGATTATCGTTGAAAATAACAACAAAAATTTTCTTATTTTTGGGCATACGGCTGCCAATGATTTTAACTTATTCCGATAAACTCTCTTAAAAGGAACTACTCTACCATCCAGAAGGAGGAATCATCATGAACATCAAAGAGCAAATTAAAAAAAGTATAATTTTTTTAAGTTTTCTTCTAATCTTTTCGTGCATTATCCCCTTTTTAAGTTACAGCAGCGCTTACAGCGCAAAACAAGAATACAAATGGGGGAATGATGATTATAAACAAAAGAACTATACTGAAGCTTTTTATTGGTGGGAAAAAGCGGCTGAACAGGGGTTTGCTGGCGCTGAAAACAATCTAGGGCATGCTTATTTAAATGGTCTAGGTGTGATGCAAAATTATGATGAAGCTGTATATTGGTTTAAGAAAGCTGCGGATCAGGGAAGCGCCGCCGCTGAGGATAATCTCGGGGATGCTTACCAACAAGGTGAGGCCACACCACAAGAAGTTACTGAAGTTGTTTATTGGTACAAGAAAGCAGCGGCTCAAGGACATGGCGTCGCAAAGACCTATGCTGAGATGTCCCTGGGTGTTGTTTATTTTCAAGGTAAAATAGTAGCTCAGAACTATGATAAATCTGTGTATTGGTTTAAAAAAGCTGCGGATCAGGGGGATACCAACGCTTATTTTGATCTGGGAAATGCTTATATCCATGCCAAAAACATACCACAAAACTCCTTAAAAGCTGTTTACTGGTGGAAAAAAGCCGCGGATCTAGGAAATCCTGCCGCTGAACTTAATTTAGGAAATGCTTACTATGATGGTCATGGAGTGAACCTAAATTATTCTAAAGCAGTTTACTGGTATAAAAAAGCGGCGGCTCAGGGAAATACAGTCGCAGAGAAAAATTTAAAGGCTATTGAGGTCCGTGCTCAATGGCATAAAAACGTGGTTATTTGGCGTCAAAAAGCGGCTCAAGGAAATGCCAATGCAGAGAATCATTTAGGAAATGCTTACTATGATGGTCATGGAGTGAACCTAAATTATTCTAAAGCAGTTTACTGGTATAAAAAAGCGGCGGCTCAGGGAAATGTTTATGGGGAAGATAATCTAGGCTGGGCTTATGCTGATGGGAAAGGTACAGCTCCAGACATTACCAAAGCTGTTTACTGGTTTAAAAAAGCGGCGGCTCAAGGAAACACTGATGCTGAAAGAGGGCTCCGAAACGTTGGTGATAGTTATGCTGCAGCTATTTATTGGTGGAAAAAAGCGCGAAAAGGCGATGCCAATGCTGAACTAAATTTAGGGAATGCATTTTCCCATGGGGATGGGGTAAAAAAAAATTATTATGAGGCTGTTTATTGGTGGAAAAAAGCAGCGGCTCAGGGAAATTCAGGAGCAGAAGTTAATCTAGGATTAGCCTATTTCTATGGGGATGGGGTGAATCAGAGCTATCCAGAAGCCGTTTATTGGTATAAAAAGGCTGCTCTTCAGGGAAATGTCTATGGTGAAAATAATCTGGGAGTTGCTTATGCAAAAGGGAAAGGTGTTCAAAAAAATTGTTCTAAAGCAGTTTACTGGTGGGAAAAAGCGGCTGATCAGGGGTTTGCCCTCGCTAACCAGGAGTTAGCGACCTCTCAATTTTGCTATAAACCATAATCATTTTAAATTTTCATCTGGGGGCATTTGGACGTCGTGAGTTTCCTTGTGGAGCAAGGAGCAGACATAGACTCTCGAAATTGTCAGGATAAAACCCCTCTTCAAAAAGCAGAACAGCATAATCATGGCAAAGTTGTGGAATTTCTAAAACACTGCAAATAAGTTCCATCTGAGTGATTATCTTTTTTTGATGCCTTCAAAAACCCCTGGATCTCACAAAACCCTTGTCATTATTGGTGGGCGATACAGGACTTGAACCTGTGACCTCTTGCATGTCAAGCAAGCGCTCTAACCAGCTGAGCTAACCGCCCTTGAGTCTCTATTGAACTCTACAAGCAGTTCGACAGAATTTATTTCTTGTCCTCTGGAGCGACACTTCGCCAGCGACACTTCAGGAGTGGCACTGGCAGTGAAATTTTTGGCGGCAGAGTTCGTCAGTACTTCAGTTTGATTGATGGGTTAGACATGTTCCATGGGATGCTTTTTTAAAATGTAATCCAGCCACAGATTAGAAAGTTTTTCCTGAACGGTGTTCTGTCTCAACCGATCGTTTAAGTATTTCCAATCCACAAAATCCATTTTCTGATCCTGATTAAAGCAGGAGAAAATATAAGTTTCTTTCCCTGTGCCTGGATCAATGTGCCGCTGCAGGCACTGGGCGCAGACTTCTTTCATCATGCACTGCATAGGTGAGTTAATGGAAGCAATAGCTTCATGGGGGTGATCAAAGTACTCTTTCAATACTGTGAATCTGGATTGTTTGACGGCTGCCATCATTCGATCACTTCCAATGGCTAACATCCTGTGAGCTTTTTCAAGCGGGAAAACTCTGTCTCCTAATTCTCCTTTTGCATAGGTCAGCATGGACTGGACGATATTGCCAACAAAACTGCGGTCCTGGGGTCTTCGAGGTTTGATGGGTTCACCTGCATCTACACTCCAGATGACCTGATCACAGGCTGCTTCAATATCATCTCTGTGGAATAAATCTTCAGGCTTTTTATACCCTGCAAAATACAAAACTTTGTTCCCTGCTTCTTTTGCTGCTTTTGCAATCGAAAATAAAACCGCGTTTCCAAGACCTCCTCCGCACAAAAGAACATTCTCATTTTTCCCAATTTCACTCGGAGTGCCAGTCGGTCCCATGGCAACAACTTCATCCCCTTTTTTCAAGAAAGCGCAGAGCCTTGAAGAAACCCCTAATTCAAGAGCAATTAAAGATAAAAGTCCCGCTTTTTTATCTACCCATGCTCCAGTGAGAGCAATCCCTTCCATCTGAAGCTTTGTTCCTTCTATAAAAACACTCTTTGTTTCGTAATTTTGCAGCCGATAAAACTGTCCTGGGTTGAATTGTCGAGCCTGCTGGGGCGCTTTAAGCACCACTTCAGTAATGGTTGGAGTTAAACGTTTCACTTCGTGAACTCGAACTTTCAACTGGTCATCCAAATGCTCACGAAACTTTTTCCAGGCTTCATCACGTTTCTGCTGATCCGATGGATTCAAATTGGAAATCTCCTTTCCAAAAAGCTGGGTGACTGCTTGAGACCCATATTTCCCGGAAGCAACGGCTTTAACTACACTTCCAGCATAAACAGGATGGTTGTCTCCATAATAAGAGATGAATTTCCCGTCTTTCTGATAACTCGTAAAAAATCCATGCTCAGCAAGAACCTGAGGCGCCTCCACTAATTTACCCTCCACTACTTTATGCCCCAAGAAAAATCGTTTTCTAGCGTCCAATTTAAAGGTTCCTGCATGTTCTCTTTCATAAATAATGTTAGGGCTTGTCCCTGCTGCCACTAAAACTGTTCGCGCTGGAAAACTGACGATCTCTCCACTTGGCTCCCATTTTCCAGGTGAGACTTCTTTCATCTTCTCAAACTTTACTTCTTTAACCCAACCATTTTCATCAGGGACAGCTTCTCGAGGATCCAGAGCATCCACATAATGAATTCCTTCTTCTAATCCTTTAATGATTTCCTCATGATTGAGGCGGTAAGCGGGAGCGTCCTGCATCTCTTTTCGATACACTAATTTCACTCCGCCCCACTTTTGGCAGAGGGCTGCAAACTCAGGTTTCCGATTTTCTTTCTGAGCTTTACTCCGCTCTTCTCGAATCGCTTTCCCATGTTCCAGCATCTCTTTAAGAATTTCTTTTTCCCAATCAAAAAAGGGCTTCCAAACCTGTTCTTCTCCGAACTCTTTCACCAAAATCTCAAACCGATCCAGCATTTTCTCCACTTGAAGCGGATAATAAGCAAGGGATTCTGTTGCAGTGTCAATTCCTGTTAGTCCACCTCCAATGACAACTACAGGGAGTCTGACTAAAAGATTCGCCGCAGAAAACTTTTTGTACGCCCCTGTTAACTGCAGCGCCATCAGGAAATCGCTGGCTTTTCGGATTCCTGGAATTAAATTATTCTTCATTTCTACAATCGAGGGTTTCCCTGCTCCTGCTGCAATGGCAATATGGTGAAATCCCAGATTCCAAACATCATCAATAGGAAGGGTTCCTCCAAATCGAATTCCTCCGTAAACTTTAAACTGCTCTTTTCTTAAAAGGGTTAGATATATCAGCTTTAAAAAGTTTTTATCCCATCGAACCGTAATTCCGTATTCAGCCACTCCTCCAAATCCAGATGAAACTCTCTGGTCCAGTTCATCATAAATCTCAGTAAAAGATTTGACAGGTTTTGGAAGAGACTCTTCATTTCCGATCCATTCGCTGGTGATAGGTTCAATTTTCAGCCCATCTATTCCAACCACTCCAAAACCCTCATTGGTCAAATACTGAGACAGCGCAAATCCGGCAGGGCCAAGCCCTACAACCAGCACATTGATTCCATTGTAAGGGAGCATATAGGGGCGTTTGACATTGATCGGGTTCCAACGCGTCAAAAGTCCATAAATTTCAACTCCATAAGGAAGGTTCAAAACATCAGTCAGAGAACGGGTTTCTATTTGTGGAATATTGACAGGCTCCTGCTTCTGATAAATACAGGCTTTCATGCAGTCATTACAGATGCGGTGTCCAGTGGTTGGGCACATCGGATTATCAATCATCACCATGGCTAAAGAGGCAATAGTATCCCCCTGCCGTTTTAAATAATGCATTTCAGAGATCCGCTCATCTAAAGGACATCCTGCCAGAGTTACTCCCAAAACGTTTTTCTGGACAGGCTGGTCTTTTCGAGGAAGAGGAAGCCCTTTAGTGCAAGAGTCTTTTTCCCGTTCATGGCAGATCACACAGTAATTCGCCTGATCCAAAATTGATTTTAAAGAACCTCTTGGATCCGTTAATTTAAATCCTTCTCTTAATCTGAGATCCCCTGGTGTTTCCATAAGATTTGGAAATTTGAGATCGGGCTTTTTAACCTTAACAAGGCCATCAGGCAGATCCATGGTTTCAGGCAGATGCAGAGAAACCCAGTCTGGATATTTCCCATGTTCTTCCTTTTCATGAATCGCTTTAGCGGCCCACTGAGCCAGTTGGTCCAAAAGGTCTTTTAAAAACTCATAATTTTTTACATCATCAGACTCTTCTGAAACTTGTAAAGCTTTCCTCATTTCTTTCACTTTCTGCCGAGTTTTATCTGATAAAGGAACTGGTTCTTTCTGCTTAAAATGCTCTTCATAAGCCTTGTTCAGTTCCAGCAGCTCAGAAGCTAAAGTGGAAAGCGCCATTTCTGGATCTTGAGACATTGATGCATGAAGATCAGGGCGAAGTTTTGGAACCCACTGAAAGGGATCTTCAGGATTTAAGCTGGCGGCTTGAGTTCGGTATTTTTTAGAAAGGCGAACCACTACTTCTCGTTTGAACTCAAAAATCGGGTCATGTTTTTGATGTTCTTTAAGGAGATGCTCCCATTCTTTTTCAATTCTAAAAAGCTTTGCTATAAATCGAGATTGATAAGGAGCCACCTGAATGAGAAGATTAGATTCTTGAATTTTGTTTAACCTATTAGAATTATTGTTTCTCAGAGCTTCAAACTCTTGCGCCAGAGTCAAATTTTCTTCTTTCAGCCAGTGATAAAAAGTCTCTGTTAATCGTCTCAAGCCTTCTGAATCATAAAGATCAGAATAATTAAATCCTGATATTCCAAGCTCAAAATCCCCTTTTCTCCCTGTTTTAGACCTCTCTGTTCTTATCATATCAATATCACACTCTTCCTTTTTAAATTTTTTAGAAGATTATTCTTCCTTTTTTTAAGTTCATTCCCTTTCAAAAGTTTCCGCAAAATTTTTAACTTACACTCTTCTTGCTGACTCCACTTGTTGACTCCACCATTGAATCGTTTGTTCAATCCCTTTTGCCAGATCATATTCAGGTTTCCAGCTTGTATTTTCAACCAATCTGCGATTATCGGCTAAAATTAAAATCGGATCATCCAAACATACCGGGTGATTTTTAAAGTTTATTAATTTTTTTAGATTCAAATTTTTATCCTTTTTTAAATTTAGTGTTTCTAAAATTTTTGCGGTAATTTCCATGAGATCTCTGATATGTACAGGGGTTCCGCTTCCGATGTTCACTGGTCCTGACAAACTGCTGCTGGTTAAAGCGCAGACAGCTGCAGCAGCATCTTCAACGTGCAGATAGTCTCGAATCAGAACTCCTGGAGGATTGAAAATTTCTTTTCCTTCTAGAAGAGAAAGGATTAGATTGGGGACAAATCGTTTTTTATGTTCGTGCGGACCATAAAGATAGAAGAAGCGCGGCCAGACAAACTGGATCTCCTGCTGCTTGCAGAACTGATCCAGCGCCAAATAAAGAGCATGTTTGCAGGCAGCATAAAGGCTTTTAGGTTTAATTGGGCTGGATTCAGATAAAATGCCGAGGGTTGTATCATATTCAAAACAGGTGCCAGTCGTAATTATTTTTTTGCAGCCCGAATCTGCCAGGATTTTAGCCAGTTCAATGCTGTTTTGCAGAAGAGTTAGATTTTCCGGGGTTTTCCAATAGTTTTCCGGGTTTGTGGTCCAGGCTAAATGAAGGGCAGCATCAGGTTTTATATTTTTTAATTCGCTTTTTACTTTATCGTGGTCTTCCAGGTCAGCATGGATGAGATGAACAGATGGAGCCAGATCTTGAATTCTAGAGAGATCTGTATTGGGTTTAATAAGGGCATGTACTTCATGCCCTTCCCGAAAAAGTATTCTTGCGATATGAGAACCAATAAATCCCGTTCCACCCGATAAAAAGATTTTCATTATCAGCTCCTTTTTGCGCAGAAAGAAAGAATCATGTCTTTTATCACTTCTTCGTTTTTCATGTCTTTCGTATAGACTTCTACTACAACAGAATAACTGTTCAAAGAGAGATCTACTATTTTTACAACAGGGGCAGGTTCTTTTTCTACAGCGTCCATGCCTGAAATCAGAGTTTCAATTTCTTTTTTCAGACGCTCAAAATTTTCGTTTCTTGCCATTTCAAATCGAATCCTCACCAGTCTTGCCTGAACTTCAGAGTAATCGGTAATCAATGCCTGCATTAAAATACTGTTGCTTGCTTTTAAAATCAAGCCATTATCCTCTTCGATCGTGGTGTAATAAAGATTGATGTCTCTGATAGTCCCAGTATATCCTGGTTTAATGGCTTCATGAGGATAAGTCGGGACCTGCAAACTCCACTGCCATGTAACCAGAGTAATCCGATCCCCGATTTTAACCAGCTTCGTAATAAAAATCATGAAACCCGCAAATAAATTTGCTAAAAGGCTCTGGGATGCTAGACCAATTACAGCTCCTAAAAAAGTGGCTCCAAAAATAAGATTAGAGACGTTGAATCGCAAAATCGTCAAAGTTAGGAGAAAAAGGATAGAATACAGCAGCACTCGAGTAACAAACTTAATTAATCCTGCTTTATCTTCACTGATATGTTTTGAGAGAGCTTTAAACGCATACTTTTGAAGGAGCTGAATGATGCCGATCCCGACCGCGAAAACAATGATGGCAGTCAAAAGAGAACTGACAGGAATTTGTCTGCCCAGGAAATCTATCTTTTGATTCATGCTGGTTTATCCCGCTGCTCGCTGATCCTTGTTTTCTGAAACCTTATCTTATAGATTAATACTTTCAATGAATGAAATACCGTTTTTGATTTCTTAAACGAGCTCAGAACTCCTTTTTTACAACATTTTCTCCAGGATTGATGGCAGGAAATAGAGGGGTATTCGTCAAAAAACAGAGACTAAACCTGTTCTTCTAAAAGCGCAGCAGGCAGATCTAAAAAATTCAGCGGCTTTCTGCGGAATAACATGTTAAAGGGGGAATTTATGAAATTCGACGTTGTTTTTCAAAATGGAACTCTTGTTACTGCGACAGAAACGATAGATGCTGATTTAGGAATTTCAGGCGAAAAAATTACTGCCATTGGGCAAAACCTTCCAAAAGAAGGAGCAAAAATTATAAATGCAAGAGGGAAATATCTGCTTCCAGGAGGGATTGATGCCCATACCCACATGGAATTTCCTTTTATGGCGACGACCAGCGCAGATGATTTTGAGTCAGGCACCACAGCCGCCGCTTGTGGAGGAATCACCACTATCATTGATTTTGCGCTTCAAAAATCTGGAGAAACTCTTGAGCAGACAGCAAAAGCATGGAGGAAAAAAGCGGATGGGAAAGTTGTGATTGATTATGGGCTCCATATGATCATCCGTGATTTAAATGATCGAGTTCTGGCAGAAATGAAAGAGATGATAGGGCAGGGCATCACGAGCTTTAAACTTTTTATGACCTATCGAAAAGAGGGACTCCTCTTAGATGATGGAGCTATCTTTAGAGTGATGGAAGAGGCGGCGCAGCATCATGGATTGATTGGACTTCACTGTGAAAACAATGATCTAATTGAATGTTTGATGTCTCGATACTTAAAAGAAGGAAGAAAAGAACCTAAATATTTTGCCCGCAGCAAGCCGCCTGTTGTAGAAGGAGAGGCAGTTCATCGGGCTATTCGCCTGGCAGAATATTCAGGGTGTCCAATGTATGTCGTGCATATGTCAACAGAGATGGGAGCAGAAACCATCTGTGAAGCGCAGCACAGTCATCTTCCTGTTTATGCTGAAACCTGCCCCCATTACCTTGTTTTCACGGATGATGTTTATAATAGACCAGATGGAGCCAATTTCGTGATGTCTCCCCCCATCAAGAAAAGAGAGGATCAGGAGGCTTTGTGGAAAGGGCTTGCAAAGGGAGAAATTAAAACCGTTGGTTCTGACCACTGCTGTTTTACATCCGAGCAGAAAAAATTAGGGAAAGAAGATTTTACCAAGATTCCAAATGGAGTTGCCGGCACAGAATTGATTATCCCTGTTCTCTATCATTTTGGGGTGAGCAAAAATCGGATTACTTTAAATCAAATGGTTCAAGCCTCTTCATACAATCCCGCTCGATTATTTGGACTTTATCCTAAAAAAGGCACCCTTGCTGTCGGTTCAGACGCTGACATTGTTGTTTTTGATCCCGAGAAAGAAATTCGTTTGACACGAGAGAACCTTCACTCTAAAATTGACCATTCCATTTATGAAGCTCATACGGTAAAAGGATATCCTGTGATGACTTTTTCAAGAGGAAAACTGGTACAGGAGAATGGGAAATTTACAGGTGAAAAAGGACATGGAAAATATCAGGTTCGAAACCCGTTCAAAGAGTCAGAAGGTAAACAGCTTCTGGCTCCAGCTTTGGTTTAAGGATCAGATACAGGTGAAAAGTTCGGGAATTAAATGGGCTGATATTGTTTTATAAAGGAGAAAATCATGAGTGTTTCTTTTGTTGAAAAATTGGAATGTCCGAGAACAGAGCTTTTATTTGAGGAATCCAAGCCTCTTTTTAATAAGGATCAGGCGGTTTCTGAAGCCAGCCGCTGTTTATTTTGTTCTGATGCTCCATGTATGCAGGCATGTCCTACCCATATTAATGTTCCACTTTTCATCCGTCAGATCATGACGGAAAATTTGAATGGCTCTGCAAAAACAATCCTTTCTGCTAATATTATGGGGCTATCCTGCGCTCATGCCTGTCCTGTTGAAGTGCTGTGTGAAGGCGCCTGTGTCATGAATAAAGAAGGGAAAGAAGCCATTCATATTGGCAGACTGCAGCGGTATGCAGTTGAGAATGCCTATGCCAAAGGAATTAATTTTTTCTCAAAAGGGAATTCTACAGGAAAAAAAGCGGCGATTATTGGATCAGGTCCAGCAGGATTATCCTGCGCCGCAGAATTAGCTCGGCTTGGACATGAAGTTGTGGTTTATGAGTCTCGCAGAATTCCAGGAGGGCTTGATTCTACAGCTGTTGCGCCCTATAAATTATTTTCAGACGCTGCTTTAAAAGAGATCGCTTTTATTCAAAGAATCGGGATTGAGATAAAAACAGGTATAACGATTGGGAAAGATTTTGCCCTCTCTGAACTTGAAAAACAATACGATCTGATTTTTGTTGGCATTGGATTGGGACAAGATTCTCTTCTTAAAATTCCTGGAGAGGATTTAACAGGGTGCATGGGAGTTGTGGAATGGATTGAAAACATAAAACGGAATAACTCATTTAACCCTGGTTCTATTCAGAGCGCTGCTGTCATAGGTGGAGGCAATACTGCGATTGATGCGGTAAGAGAATTGAAGAAATTAAAAGTTCCTAAAGTTACTTTAATTTATCGCAGAACTGAACGTGAGATGTCGGGATATAAACATGAAAAAGATCGAGCTGCCCAGGAGGGGGTTGAATTTCTGTTTCAAACAACTCCTCTCGAAATTTTAGGCTCAGGAGGCAGAGTTACAGGAATAAAGCTGGTTAAAACAAAAGGGGAGGACGGCAGGCTGTCAGTGGTATCTGGATCTGAGTTTAATTTTCTCTGTGATTTCGTTTTAAAAGCTGCAGGACAAGAGAAATTAAGTGGACTGTTTTCGCAAATTAAAAATTTAAAAATAGAAAATGGATTAATTAAAGTTCATCCCGAAACTTTCCAGACTGACAATCCTAAATATTATGCTGCTGGAGACTGTGTTTCTGGAGGAGAAGAAGTCGTCAACTCAGTAGCAGATGGGAAAAAAGCGGCTAAAGCCATGCATCAGTCGCTTTTGAAAGGGAAATAGATGGGCGCTTCTCTACTAGAACCTAATGCAGTTTATTCTGCTGCTCCATTAACTTTTCTTGCGAACTCTTTTTGGGTTTCAGGAGTTTTAAAATCTGCTTTAGAGCAGCATCTCTTTGATCTGCTTTCATCAAAACCGCTGAGTTTAGGAGATCTGAGCGAAAAATTAAAGATGCCCAGACGGTCTGCGCGGGCGTTTTTAAATGCCTGCGCCTCTGCAGGTCTGATAGAATGGACAGGGGATTTTTACCAGAACACCCCTCTTTCAGAAACCTATTTGGTAAAAGGGAAGCCCTATTATTTCGGAGGATATCTTTTATTTGAAATTAAACGTTTGTTTCAACATGCAGACTCCTTAACAGAAGAGCTGAAGAACGGCTCCAGCAGAAATCTCAAAGGAACTGAATCTGTTTTTGATCATTATTCTAAAAACATGGAATTAAGTCTTGAGTTTTTCCAAATGTTCCATGTTTTGTCCAGTTTAACTGCTCCACTCCTCCTCCAGGCTGTCGATCTGTCTGACAGACAGTCTGTTTTAGATGTGGGAGGAGGATCAGGTTCTTTATCCATTGAACTGGCAAAAAGCTTTCCTCATCTGAAATTTACCCTTTTTGATCTTCCTGGAATTTGCGAAGTTGCAAAAAAATTTATTCGAGAAGCGGGCGCAGAGGCTCGTATTGTTTTATCCCCTGGAGATTTCTTTAAAGATGAACTTCCTTCAGGCTTTGATCTAATTCTTTTATCTGCGATTGTCAACTTGTGGAGTCCTGAGCAGAATGAGATCATTCTTAAAAAGTGTTGGCAAGCTCTGACGTCAGGAGGCAAGATCATGGTCATAGGCACGATGCTGAATGATAATGAGTGCGAACCTCTGGATCTTTCTTTTGTGTCTTTGTCCACTGCGGTTGACACACAGGGGGCCGTTTACACATGGAATGAACACGAGACATTTTTAACAGAAGCGGGATTTCAAAATCTAGTTCGCTTTCCCATTGCTGCTCCGATTCGGAATGGAGTGATTGTTGGGGAAAAACCTTGAGGAGGATGATTTATGGCAGACATCAGCATTAATTTCGCGGGGATAAAATCTCCAAACCCATTCTGGCTGGCAAGCGGTCCTTTGACTAATACTGCTTATCAAGTCATGAAAGCCTTTGATTTAGGATGGGGAGGAGCAGTCTGGAAAACCGTTGGAATTCCGATTGTGAATGTTTACTCCCGCTATGGAGGATTAACCTATCACGGGAATCGTCTGGTTGGATTGAATAACAATGAATTGATCACGGACCGCTCTTATGAGGAAAATTACAAAGAAATTTATCAGGTTAAGAAAAAATACCCTAAAAACGCGCTCCTTGTTTCTCTTATGTTTGAAACCAAACAAGAATGGAAAGAACATGTGAAGCGGGCTATTGACTCAGGAGCCGATGGATTGGAGTTAAATTTTGGCTGCCCTCATGGAATGTGTGAAAGAGGGATGGGTTCAGCAGTTGGGCAGGAACCCAAAGTTTTAAAAGAAGTGACAAGCTGGGTGTTAGAGTATTCCACTGTTCCTGTTTTAGTTAAATTAACTCCCAATATATCTGATATCCGAGAACCAGGAATGGCTGCTCAAGAAATAGGGGCACATGGAGTTTCTTTAATTAATACAATTAAAAGTATCATTGGAATTGATGTGGACAGTTTTTCCCCTGTGCCTTCTGTCGGAGGGAAAGGAACCAATGGAGGATACTGCGGACCTGCAGTTAAACCCATTGCTTTACACATGGTAGGCGCTTTATCTCGGATGCCTGGATGGAAAACTTTAATTTCAGGCATTGGAGGGATACAAACCTGGAGAGATGCGGTTGAATTTATTCTTCTTGGCGCAGCCAGCCTCCAGGTCTGCACAGCTGCCATGCATTATGGATTTAGAATCGTGGAAGAGTTAAACCAGGGGTTAAGTGATTACATGGATTCAAAAGGATTCAAAACCATTGAAGAGTTTCGTGGTAAAGCAGTTAAGAATTATGTGGAATGGGGGGATTTGAACTTAAATTACAGAGTCAAAGCTGAAATTAATCCTAAGAAGTGCATTGAATGTCAGCTTTGTGTGGCTGCTTGTGATGCAGGTGGACATCAGTGCATTCATACTTCTCAAAATGGAACTCGAGTTCCTTATGTGGATCAAGAAGCCTGTATTGGCTGTAATTTGTGCAGTCTGGTTTGCCCTGTTGAAGACTGTATTACCATGAAAGAGATAGATTTAGGGAAGCCGTATTTAACCTGGAGAGAGTATCAAAAAACGGCTGTGTCGTGACTAGTAATCCCAGCAAATATCACAAACTGTTTGCTAAGGGAGATTATGAAAAAATGGCTGAGGAGCGATTAAACCGGTATCGAAAGAAAATGGGGCATGGCAAGGTCGCTTAATAAGAACAATTCGGTTTGATGTCCCAGCCATGAATTCCTATGCTCTTTTTAAAACTCCTATAGGAATCTGCGGGATCTCCTGGAGCGAAAAAGGGATAACTGTTCTTCAGCTTCCTGAAAGAACTCCTGAAGAGACAAAACGGCATTTAATTGGGAAAAAGGATGACGTTGTTTTCGTTGAAAAGAATTCTCTCCCTAACTCGGTTAAAAGAGCAGTTAAAGAAATACAAGCGCTTTTAGAAGGCAGAAAAGCGGATTTTTCTCAAGTGCAGCTGGATTTGAATGGGGTTCCTGAATTTCACAAAAGAGTTTACCAAGCTGCTAGAACGATTCCTCACGGTGAAGTGAAAACTTATGGAGAAATCGCTGCAGTGATTCAATCTCCACGGGCTGCTCGAGCTGTTGGGAATGCTCTGTCCAGAAATCCGATTCCCCTTATTATCCCCTGTCATCGGGTTATTGGAGCAGATGGCAATCCTGGAGGTTTTTCCGCGTATGGGGCTTTAAAAACAAAAGAAGAGCTTTTAAAACGAGAAGGGGTCAATTTATTTCAAAGTATAAAGCCCAGCGGCAGAGGCTCCAGGATTAAGAATTCAAAATCAGAGAAGCTGCCTGGCAGCACGAGGGCTCTTGAATTTTTGACTGAAGCGGATCCAAAACTAGGAGATTTAATTCAAAAAGTCGGACCCTGCAGGTTAAAACCTGATCTATCCCAGGATCCTTTTCATGCATTTTTAGAAGCGATTCTTTATCAGCAGTTAACCGCAAAAGCAGCTCAAACCATTCTTGGCAGACTGAAACTTTTGTTCCCTCACCAGGGTTTCCCGTCCCCTGAAGAATTGCTGGAGCTCCCTGAAGAAAAACTTCGTTCTGCCGGTATTTCTCGAAATAAGGCTTTGGCAATAAGGGATCTGGCGGTTAAAACCCTGGAAGGAGTTGTTCCTACCTTACAAGTAGCAAATAAAATGGCTGATTTAGATTTAATTCAATGCATGATCAAGATTCGAGGAATTGGACAGTGGACTGTTGAGATGTTTTTAATCTTTAATCTGGGACGTCCAGATGTACTGCCTGCAGCTGATTATGGCGTCAGGAAAGGATTTGCTCGGACTTACAGCAGGGAAAAACTTCCGACTCCAAAAGAACTTGCTGCTCATGGAGAAAAGTGGAAGCCGCACCGCACCACTGCAGCCTGGTATTTATGGAGAGCTCTGGAACTTCCTGAGATCAGGCGCTGACAAAAATTAAGATAGGACTGCTGTGACATCTCATTCAGTCGGGCAGGAGTTCCATCAGCCTTAAAACTCTTTCTGCCTGGATTTCAATCTCATGAGGGCGCGTAGAGAAAGCATATCTCAGGCGGTAAAAAGCTTTTTCCACCCAGTAAATCAGAATAAGATCTTTGATATCTTTTGAATCTTCTGGAATCAAGAAAGGATTCGAAGAGAAAGATTTCAAATATTTCTGATAAGATTTCAAAAATACGGTGCTGACTCTGCGGCTCCAGATCCTCACCCAGTCTTCCAGGATAGAGAGTTGTTCTAGGGGAACTCCTCGTTCTTTCTGGCGAAATAAAGCGGCATAGACCACATCGTGAAATGAAGAAATCATACTGGCTGCATCTAGAAGAGGGGAACGTTTTATTATCCTTTCCCCTAAGGGTTTAGCTGTTTCTCCTTCAAAACCAAGAAAAAAGAAATCCTCTCCTGTAAAAAGCAGTTTTTTTAGATTAAGGTTCCCATGGCACCGAATTCGATACCCCAGAATTTTATGGTTGACAAGGATTTGGAACAGCTTTAAAATTTTTTTTTCTTGATTTAAAAGGAGGGGAACAAAAGTTCGAAATTCTGAGGGGATTTTTCCTATCTGCCCTTGAACCGCAGAAAGTCCTTCTAAAATTTGATTTTTAAGAGATTGATACAAGGCTCTTTGATAAAAAGGAGTGAATGGTTCAGGAGTAAAGCTGGGATCATCCTGAATGGAGGCAAGGGCCGCATGCAGAGCAGCAGACTCTTTCCCGAGCCTTTCTGCTATTGGAACATAGGAATTGAAAAGCTCTTCAATAAGAGGAGAACAGGAGTGATCAATGGCTGCCAGATCCAGAAAAGTTTCAGAAGGGTATGAAGGAGGTTTAATCTCAGAAGGAAGAGTAAGAATTTTTTCAAAAGTATGTTCAATTTGATCTCGAGTGTATTCCCATGTATCCCCTTGATTAGGAATAAAAGGCTGAAGCACAGCCAGGGTTAATTCGCCTCCCGAGTTTTTTCGGTATTTTAGATATCCTGCCAGGGGAGGGAAAGCATGGAAAGAAGTTTTCTCTCGCAGCGTCTTTCTTGTCCCAAGCTCGGGATTGTTTCCTTGTTCAACGCGGCGAAACAATTTCAAGACCCACTCATTCCCGACTTTCACAGAGCTGGCGCTCTGTTCTGAGGCCAAAATTACAGGTTCTGAGTCCTGTCCTTGTTCTTTTCTCTGCTGGGATATTTTAAAACTGAAAAAAGAAGCCTTTCCCGATGCTCCCTTAACCTGCTTCTTTCTGGCTGTCCATTCTAAAAAAATCCGACAAAATCGTTTGTCTGTCAGACAGTCGTATAAAATTCCGTGCTCAACTTTCCCGTCGTGAGTCATGATTAAATTTGTTAAGATTCTCTGGGGAGCCTCAGATTTCAGTTTTTCACCTTTTTCACCTCCCGTAAAACCCAGTGGAAGCGTGTATATTTGGCTGGATCCTTCGCTGTACTCGACTTGAAGCAAGAGAATAAAATAACGGTTTTCTTCATCTTGAACAGGAAAATAATCTTGGAGGGTTACCTCTTTAATCTCTCTGTCTTTCCCTTCAAACCATTTTCTCTTGCGCAGAAAATCAGGGAGTAGAGGTTCTAGTTTATATTTCTCATCTTTCAGCAGAACCTCCCAATCTTCATTTGTTTCAAGGAAGGGTTTTTCTTTTCGAAATTTGGGTTCAGCAGAATCCAGATCTGAGTTAGTGTTTGACGGCTCTAATGAAAACCAGTAAAAAGTGTGCGGACCCAGGGTTAAAAAATAAGGAGAATCGGTGATCTGAGGAAATTTTGTTCTTCCAAAAAGTTCTATGGGAGTTAATCCTTTAAATTTCGAGAGATTTAACTCGGTGTACTGGACGAATCGTGAGAGATTGGCAGTGATTAAAATGGTTTCGTTTTCATGCTGGCGTAAAAATGCAAATATTTTTCTGTTTTTCGGAAAAAGCAGCTCAAGAGAACCTCTCCCAAAAGCTTTATACCTCTTCACAAGAGCTATCATTCTTTTCATCCACCACAGGAGAGAGCTGGGATTGTGCTGCTGAGCCTCAACGTTGACTGTTTCATAATGATATTCGGAATCAATGATCACAGGCAGGATGAGCTTGTGAGGATGAGCTTGTGAAAATCCAGCATTTCTATCGGAGTTCCACTGCATCGGAGTGCGAACCCCATTTCGATCCCCCAGGTAAATATTATCCCCCATTCCAATTTCATCCCCATAATAAATCACAGGAGTTCCAGGCAGTGAAAAAAGAAGACTGTTGATCAGTTCTATTTTTTTTCGATTGTTTCCGAGAAGGGGGGCAAGACGTCTTCGAATCCCCAGGTTGAGTCTTGCCTGGGGGTCTTGAGCATAAGTTTTGTACATGTAATCACGTTCTTCATCTGTGACCATTTCTAAGGTCAGTTCATCATGGTTTCGGAGAAAAAGAGACCACTGAGCATTGTCTGGAATTTCAGGAGTTTCTGCGAGAATACTGGTCAAAGGATTTCGATCTTCCATATAAATCCCCATAAACATACGCGGCATAATAGGAAAATGGAAAGCCATCTGACATTCATCCCCTGAACCAAAATAGGTTCGGGCATCTTCCGGCCACTGATTAGCTTCTGCCAGCAGCATTCGATTTTGAAATTTTTGGTCAATATGGCTTCTCAGCTCTTTTAAAAAATGGTGGGTTTCAGGGAGGTTTTCACAGTTTGTATTTTCTCTTTTAAAGAGATAAGGAACAGCATCCAACCTGAGCCCATCAACACCCATTTCCAGCCAGAAATCCACCACATCTAAAATTTCTTTTTTGACTGCGGGGTTGTCGTAATTCAGATCCGGTTGATGGGAGTAAAAGCGGTGCCAGTAATAGGCTTTTGCAATAGGATCCCAGGTCCAGTTTGATATTTCAAAATCTTTAAAAATAATACGTGCATCTTTATACTTTTCAGGGGTATCACTCCAGAGATAATAATTTCTTTTAGAGCTGTTTGGTTTCGAGCGTCTTGCTCTCTGAAACCAGGGATGCTGATCCGATGTATGATTGAGAACCAGTTCTGTGATAATTTTCATTCCTCGTTTATGAGCTTCGCGCAGAAGTTGTTTGAAATCAGATAAAGTCCCCAGATCTGAATGAATCGAGGTATAATCTGAAATATCGTATCCATCATCTTTTAGAGGAGAAGGGTAAAAGGGGAGGAGCCACAGAGCAGTAATTCCAAGATTTTGAAGATAATCAAGTTTTTGAATTAATCCTTGAATATCCCCGATTCCGTCTTCGCTGCTGTCATAGAAGGAACGAAGACGAAGTTCATAAAAAACAGCATCTTTATACCACAAGGGGTCAGGGTTCAGAACGAACTTTTTGTCCTGAATTTTTTTCGCGTGTTCAGATATTTTGCTTTTAAGTGGCACGCTGCTTGAACCTTTTAAGCCACCTCTGCACCAACAAAAATTTTGCTGTAAAAACTTCTCCCTGGAAGCTGATAAGGAAGTCTTAATGCTTCTGCACAAGTTGCACCTAGATCAGCAAAAGTTTCTCTTGTGCCGAGAGGAATGTTTTGAGATCCTGAAGGAGAGTATGCCAAAATGGGAACATATTCTCTCGTGTGATCTGTGCTGACATCAGTTGGATCGCAGCCGTGATCACCTGTGATGCAGAGAAGGTCAGAAGATTTGAGCTTGTTTAATAAAATTTCAAGCTGCTGATCAAAGGCTTGGAGGGCTTTGGCATATCCAATGGGATCATTCCGATGTCCGTAAAGCATATCAAAATCCACTAAATTAGTGAAAATAATCCCATCCGATTCTTTTTCTGCCAGTTTTATGGTCTTCATCATGCTGTCATGATTGTTCCCTGTATGGAATCCTTCAGTGATTCCTTCACCAGAAAAGATATCTTCAATTTTACCGATTCCGATCACTTTAATCCCTTTTTCCACAGCTGCATTCAATACCGTTTTTCCTCTGGGTTTAACGGCAAAATCTCGCCGATGTTCAGTTCGTTTAAATTGACCTGGGCTTCCTGCAAAAGGTCGGGCAATGACCCGACCAACAGCATGGTCGCCGATTAAAAGCTTTCGAGCGGTGAGCGACCAATCATAAAGGGTTTCTAAAGGCACAATCTCTTCATGGCAGGCAATTTGGAAAACACTGTCCCCTGAAGTATAGACAATCGGGCATCCTGTTTTAACGTGTTCTTCCCCCAGTTCTTTAATAATCTCGGTTCCGGATGCCGGTTTGTTCCCCAGGGCTTTCCTCTGGATTGCTTTTTCAAAAGGCTGCATGATTTCGGGAGGAAATCCATTCGGATAAAGAGGGAACGGTTTTTCACTGATCAATCCCATCATTTCCCAGTGCCCAGTTGTGGTGTCTTTCCCTTTTGACTGCTCCGCCATTTTCCCATAAGTCCCAATGCATGGGTTCTGGCTGCTGATGCCAGGAATCTCGTCAATCCGCCCCAAGCCCAGTTTTTCTAGGGTTGGGAGATGGAGTCCATTCACTGCTTGAGCCGTATGTTTTAGAGTATGGCTTCCTTTATCTCCATAATTTGAGGCATCAGGAAGTTCTCCAATGCCAAGACTGTCACAGACTAAAATAAAGATTCGTTGAATGCCCATGAATCTTAAATTAGAAAAAGATTCATTTTTACCTTTTGTTTTTTCCTTGCTCTCTGGCGGTAGTGGTCAAAAAGGGCTTTTGCTTCTTCAGGATGGGCTTCTAAAAAGGGTTTTGCCTCTTTTGGAACAGATCGGCGATTTCCTCCGACAAGCCATTGGACAAAAAGATGCTTTGAGCGTTTTAAATTAAGTTCTTCTTCCAGGGTTAGTGTATCTCTTTGGATCAGACTTGAGAGAATATCCATCATTTTCACCTCAAGATTATTGTATCACGGAGACTCCTGGGAAGCGATGAACAAAATGTAAATTTCTGGACATCTCCTATTAATGGAGAAATTTCTTTATACGATCCGAAGCTGCTCCACAGCCGGGGATTCAGCCACTTTCCCGTAGTGACCTCCTCCTCCTGCCTGCAGAGGCAGCAGCCCTTCTCTAGCCAGAATGATCTGATTGGCGATTTTCCAGCCCACTATCTTGGTTATATCTTCTTTTACGGCTTGATGAAGAACCGCCATTTCGGTTTCGAATTCGGCAAGTAAACGGTTTAAGGTCGCTGGACCAAGCCCTGGCACAAATTCTAGAGGGACTTGATAATGATATCTGGGGCGGTGCTGTGGATGGACTGGCTCCCCATGATCCTGGATTAAGGTAATTCGATCCAGGACTCCTGTGACCAGATCATGATCTTTCCCCAGAGGGCATTCCAAAACTGGCGGTGGTTCTTCCGAGATAATTTTTTCACAGGTTTCGCAGAAGCTTCGATGATATTTTCCCAATTTTGGATCCAGTCCATAATTGGCTGAAATTTTTCTCCCTTTCTGCCTCTTTAAAGCCAGAATCACTTCTTTAAAAGTCGGTTTTTCCAGTTCCATGACATTGTATTCTCTCCCCAGTTTTGCAAGAGAATGCGCGTCTGAATTCGAGATAAACGTGATCGGCTTCAGTTCATCAATTCGGTCTGCCAGATAGGTGTCTGAAGAGAGTCCTAATTCAAGAGCGCTGATCTGTTCGGCTCTCGAATCAAACAGATCAGAGATTCTTCTGGTGCAGTTTCCATATACAGATTTATGAGGGGTGAAAGCATGGGCAATCATAAAAACTCCACCGAGAGAATCTGCCACTGTCAGAAGTTCTCTGCTGCTCAGTCTCGCTCTCTGAGTAGAGAGATCCATGTTAGAAATATATTTTCCCATCGTTTTGGAAAATTCTTCCATCTGTTTTAAAAAAGGGAAATAAACAAGATGATGGGCGATTTTTTTTCCTTCATCTTCTGAGGTCTCTACTTCAGAACCTAGAAGAATGGTCACTTTATCTCGATGCCTTAAACCTCCATCTTCCAGTTCCATAAGCTGTCCTTTTTTCATTAAGTCGCGAATATCTTTTAAGACTTTTCTGGAACCGCAGTCCACAATTCCAAGGATGTCCAGTCCTTTTCTATCCACCGCTTCTTTAATGCAGTTTGCAAACGTCAACTGCGAAGAAGCTGTGATTTTAATAGGGCTTCCATCTCCGGAGCGTCCTAAATGAACATGAAGGTCAACATAATACGGTTTTAATGACATACCTCAGCTCCTTGTTCAGCAGGTAATTTTTAATTTTTCTTTTGCACACAGAATGCCGATAATGGTTTTAGCGTCTTGAACTTCCCCTGTTTTAATCATGTCAAAAGCCTGATGAAACGGAACAAATCCAGACCAGATGCACTCATCATCCATCTGGTGAGTTTCCCCCCTGTCTTTTGCTTTTGCCAGATAAATGAACATTTTTTCAGTTGTGAAACCTGGACTTGGATAAAATTCGGACAGTTTTAGAGGTTCGGTAATGATAATTCCTGTTTCTTCTTCCACTTCTCGGACTACACAAGATTCAGGGGATTCATTTTTGTCAATTTTTCCCGCAGGAATTTCAGCGAGTACCTGCTCCGCTGCTTTTCGATACTGTTTAACCAGCAGGATTTCGTTTTTCTCGTTCAAGACCACACACCCTGCTGCTCCAGGATGTTCCGCAATTTCGCGGACAGCTTTTTTCCCATCAGGGAGAATGACCTGATGTCTTCTGATACCGAAAAACTTCCCCTTGAAAACCATTTCGCTTTCAAGGGTTTTTTCAACTGAACTTTTGATGTTTTTCTCCATGATTATTCCCCCTTGAGATGTGTTTTTTTCTATTTGTGGAATCATTTAAGATTGCCTGCTTCTTCAATAAATTGGTTTTGCTGCTTCAGAGGGATTGTCCTGCTGCGAGGAGGAATTACACCAATCCACTTAAAAATTTGCCGCAGCTGATGATCCTTACTAATCTATTTCAGCAGAGTTGACAGATTTTTGCGAAAACTGGAACAAGAGAGGGATCTTTTTTCAGTTTTCGAAAACTCTCTTTCTATGAGAAAAAAAATTTTTGTTTTTTTAATGCTTTTTACTGCCTCGATTTCTGTTTCTGCCCATTATCTTTTTAAACCCCTTCATTTCAGGAACCTGGGACCTGCTGCAGCAGGAGGAAGAATTACTGCGGTTGTGGGGATCTCAGGAAATCAGAATATCATTTACGTCGGATCTGCAGCAGGAGGAATTTTTAAATCGGTCAATGGGGGTGAAACCTGGAAAGCGATCTTTAAAAAAGAATCAACAGGTTCGATTGGCGCTATGGCTGTGCTTCCAACTACCCCTACTCAGATTTGGGTTGGGACTGGAGAAGCCAATCTCCGCAATGATATTTCTCCAGGGAAAGGGGTTTATTTTTCTCCTGATGGAGGAAAGCACTGGAAATTTAAAGGACTTCGACAAGCAGGACAGATCGCTTCCATCCTTGTGAATCCTTTTAATCCTAAAGAGGTTTTTGTTGGAGCTGTTGGGGATGCTTGGGGACCTAATTCTGAAAGAGGGGTTTTTAGAACCACTAATGGTGGAAAAACCTGGAAAAAAGTTTTGTTTTTAAACAATAAGACTGGCTGCGCGGATTTAGTGATGGATCCCAAAAATCCCAAGATTCTTTTTGCCGCGATGTGGGAAGTGGTTCGCCATCCCTGGGCTTTAGAAGATGGCGGGAAGTGGAGCGGAATCTATCGTTCTATTGATGGGGGAAAAACCTGGAAGAAGTTGACCAAAGGGCTTCCTAAGGGACCCTTAGGAAGGATCGCTTTAGCGGATGCTCCATCCAATCCTGAACATGTTTATGCTCTGATTGAAGCGAAAAAAGGGATGCTCTGGGATTCTACTGATTTAGGGGGGCACTGGCATTTAATCAGCAGTGATCATGCTCTGGATGAAAGACCTTTCTATTTTTCGCGATTTGAAGTCTCTCCTCAGAATCAAAATGAGCTTTATTTTCTTTCGGTTTTTCTGTTGAAATCAAACAATGGCGGAAAAACTGTTTACTATGGTCCAAAGTTTAAGTTCTGGCAGCTTCATCCGGATCAGCATGCGATCTGGATCGATCCAAAGGATCCACAAAGGATCATCATTGGGAATGATGGTGGAGTTTATATGACGGATAATAATGGGAGTTCCTGGAAATTTTTGGATCATCTCCCTGTGGAAGAGTTTTATCAAATCTCTGTGACAGAGCAGCATCCCTTTATGATCTGCGGGGGGATCCAGGATAATGGATCCTGGTGCGGTCCCTCCAGAAACCTGGTTGTTTCAGGAGTTCAAAATTCAAATTGGGTGACTGTTTCAGGAGGGGATGGACAGTATGTTCTTCCAAGCCCGAACCACCCTGATATTGTTTATGCTGAAGATCAAAATGGATATATTAAACGGGTAAATCTGAAAACAAAAGTTGAAACTGTCCTTCAGCCGTACATCCCGACCAATGGAGATATGCTCCCTTCTTTATTGAAATATCGCTTCAATTGGACAAGTCCATTGGCTATTGCCCCAACGGATCCAGCGACTTTGTATTTAGGAGCTAATGCGCTGTTTAAGAGCCAAAATAAAGGGTTTACCTGGAAAGCGATCAGTCCTGATTTAACTCGGAATGATAAGAAAAAGCAAATTAAAAGCGGCGGAAAAGTTGAATATGACATGAGCGGCGCTGAAAATTACGATACGATCACTTCCATTTCAGTTTCTCCTCTGGATTCGAAAGTGATCTGGGTTGGATCTGATGATGGGCTGATTCATGTGACACAAGACGGGGGAAAAAAATGGATCAATGTAACCTCGAATATTCCTCATCTCCCTCAGTGGGGAAAGATTCAAGTTGAGGCTTCCTCTTTTTCTGCTTCGAGCTGCTATATAACTGTTGATTTTCATAAAATGAACAATGATAAACCTTATGTTTATAAAACGAAAAATTTGGGGAGAACCTGGACAAAAATTTCCCGCGGACTTCCTGAAGACAATGCAGTTCATGTGGTTCGAGAAGACCCGAATCAACGTGGACTTTTAGTTTTAGGGACAGAAACCAGTCTGTATTATTCTTTAAATGATGGAAAAACCTGGAAGAAATTTAAGAATTTTCCGACTGTTCCAGTGTATGACATTAAATTTCAAAAATTGGATCATGATCTGGTCGTAGGAACTCATGGAAGAGGGATTTTTATTTTGGATGACATAACTCCAATCGAGGACTGGGATTCAAGAATTAAAAATTCATCTTTGTATTTTTTCAAGCCGCTTCCGGCCTATCTTTATCCCCCTTCCAGTGTTGTGAGTGTTGGACATCCACAAAAACCAGGAGGGTTTATGGCGCCTAACCCTCCGGATGGTGTGATCCTAGATTATTATGTAAGAACACAAAAGAAAACAGTCCCTGTGACAATTTTAATTCGAGATGAAAAAGGGGAAATGGTGGCAAAGCTCCATAAAAAAGCGAAAAATGGACTGAATCGGATGATTTGGAATTTTCGATATCAGGCTCCTGTTAAATTGAAGCCTCTTGGAAAAATCATAAAAATTCTACCTCCAAGCTTTCAGCAGAGGTTTTTCCCCAGGGGTCCTCTTGTGGTTCCAGGAAAATACAAAATTACGATCGCAATTTCTCCAAAAAATCATGGAAAACTATCTCATAAAAGTGAGCGGAAAACCATGAGGAAAACGAAAATCATGGGTGCTGCACGAGCTGCGAGTGAAACCAGAACCGCTGTGATAAAATTGGATCCTGCTTTTCACTTCAATCTTCAAGCTTTTCAATCAAAAACCCGTGAAGCTTTAAAAATGAGGAATGCTTATTCTGCTTTAAATGAAGTTTTAAATAAGATATACAGTCTGAAAACACAGATTCAGGTGATTCAAGGGCTGCTCAAAACTCATCAAGCTGGCAATATCATAGTGAGGCAGAATTCAAGCAGTCAGCAGAATTTAAGTCAACACCAGATTCTTTTAGAAAAGTTAAAAAGAATCTCCTCACATTTAACTTCATTCTCCAATCACCTCTATGATCCTAAAATTCAGAGATTGGCTGCTGAAGAAGGACTCCACCATTTGACTCGTCTGAATGCCCAGTTGGGATGGGGAATGTATCTAGTTAACTCTTATTTTGACAAACCTGTCACACCGGCTGTTCAGGCCTATGCCAATCAGAAAATGGATGAACTTAAAAATGATATTGTGAAATTTAATCTTTTGATAAAACGAGAAATTTCCCCTTATAATAAAGAGGCTCTAAAAACAGGGACTCCCATTCTTTTTTCAGGTCATCCTGTTTTAGATAAATTTTGAGAGGAATTCACTCCGAATAGATTAACTTATGTTCATACGTTGAATCAAAAAGGTTAACCTCACAGTTTTTTGTCTGACAGGTGACATAGGTCATTCAGATTACCATTAAAAACCATTTTTAAAAGTGCAGTAAGGAAAATGGGGAAAGACGTGGAATTTTTTAAAAATGCAAAAATTGTCTGAGTGTGATTTTACGGTTTTAGATCTGGAAGTTTCAGGAGGAAAGCTGGATTCCTGCGGAATTCTAGAAATCGGCATGGTTAAAATACAAAATGAAAGAATCACTGATTCATTTTCCAGCCTGGTTTATTCTGAATATCCGATTCAACATATTGTGCAGAAAATGACGGGGATCAGCGCTGAAACCATAAAGGACTCTCCTCCTTTTTCTTCGCTTGCTGACACGATTGCCCAATTCATCAATTCTGATATTCTCATTGTTCACAACAGTCCTTTTGATATTCAAATTTTAAATGTTCACATGAAGAAACTGGGAATGGCTCGTTTTACGAACAGTGTCCTGTGCACAGTTAAGCTGGGACATCTCCTGGCTCCAGAAGCTGAAAATCGAAAACTCGAAACTCTCGCCAAACATTTTAATATTGATTTAAAAGATCGCCACAGAGCCTTAGGAGATGCCATGGCAACAGCGGAGATCTTTTTGACCTATCTCAAATTATTGAAAGAAAAAGGAGTTGAAACTCTATCACAGCTTTACTTTTTTATGGAGAAAGCGAATGCTAGTTCCACACCACATTGAAAATCTTCGCCCTTATGAGGCGGGGAAAAGCATAGAGTCTCTCCAGGCAGAATCAGGGCTAACCGAAATCTATAAACTGGGTTCTAATGAGAATCCCCTTGGTCCCTCTCCTAAAGTTGCAGAAGCCATTCAAAAAACGATTCATCAAATTTTTCGGTACCCAGACACAAAAGCTTCTCGGCTCAGAGAGGCTCTTGCCAAGCGTTTCAAAGTAAAAATTGAGAACTGCGTTGTTGGCAATGGATCAGAGGGGATCATGTCTGCGATCATCGGGACTTTTCTGCACGATAAAGATGAGGTTTTAACAGCATCCTGCACTTTTACTGGTTTTTTTGTGTTAACTCGAGCTCGGGGACTTAAATTAAACACTGTGCCTCTAAAAGGGTTCTGCTTTGATTTAGACGCTATGGCAGCAGCTATTACCCCCAATACAAAAATTATTTTTTTGTGCAATCCCAATAACCCAACAGGAACGATTTTTACCCGTAAAGAGTTTGAACGATTTATGACCAAGGTTCCGGAGGGCACCCTGGTGATTTTAGATGAGGCTTACGCTGAATTTGCTCTAGATAACCCAGATTTTCCTGATTCCATGAGCTACCGTCTGGACAACTGTATCACCCTGCGAACTTTTTCAAAAGTTTATGGATTGGCAGGGATGAGAATTGGATATGGTTTTGCCCATGAAAATCTGATCCAGTATATTTTAAAAGTGAAGCTTCCGTTTGAACCTTCAGTTCTTGCTCAGGCAGCTGCGGCTGCGGCTCTGGAAGATCAAGCATTCGTTGAAGAGACCCTTAGAGTTGTAAGAGAAGGAAGAGATTTTTTTGTCAACTCTTTTAAGGACATTGGGCTGCGGGTTCTTCCTTCGGAAGCGAATTTTGTGACCCTTGTATTTAACAGTGAAGAAGAAGCGATGCAAATCTACGAATTTCTTCTAAAAAAGGGGATTATTGTCCGCCCCCTTAAAAATTTTGGAATGGAAGAAGGGTTAAGAATAAGCGTTGGGAAAAAAGAAGAGAACATAAAGTGTATTGAAGCTTTACAGGAAATCGTTAAAGCATGAATCCAATTGCAGCAAGCGCCAGAGCATGATTCACTATAAGGAGATTTCATAGAAAGTAAAATGAACAATCCTACACAAGTAAAATACAAGACCATTGTCTATTTTATTTGCGCTGTCGCGGCATTAGGCGGATTGTTATTTGGTCTTGATCAGGGCTTTATCGCCAATGCCCTTGGGACCATAGAGAAAGTGTATAAACTTGGTGTTAGCGGCGGCGAAATGTATTCCGCTATACTTGCAACCGGCGGCATCATAGGCGCGCTTTTATCCGGGCTTTTTGCGAGATTTCTGGGACGCAAGAAAAGTTTAATTTTTGCCGGATTTATTTTTACAGCAGCCTCGGCTTATTCGGCGCTGCTCCCGCCGCTTGCGATATTATCCGCTTGCCGATTTTCTTTAGGATTTGCAGTGGGCACAGCGTCATTCATCGTGCCTCTTTATTTGTCTGAAACAGCGCCCGCAAAAATCCGCGGCTCCATGGGCACTCTCTTTCAACTCATGATAACTATCGGTATTTTTTTAATTTCTGTTACGAACGTGCTGTTCGTTAAAATTTTTATTAATCCTATCCATTCCCTTCCTTTTATGTTCTTAACTATTTCATTTTTTGCGGCATTTATGTTTATCGGCTCGTTTATGCTGCCCGAAAGTCCTCGCTGGCTTATGCTGCAGGAACGTAGAGAAGAGACTTTAAAAGTGTTAAATAAAACGCTCAATTCTCAGGAAGAAATTGATTTAGAGATAAAAGAAATAGAGGAAGCTCTTCATGGACCCAAAGGCGCCGGCATAGAAATCATATTTAAGGGATACTTTTTTAAAGTCCTTGTGGTGGGGGTTCTTTTGCAAATGTTCCAGCAGTTAGTGGGCATTAACATGATGATTTACTACGCGCCCACTATATTCAAATACGCCGGGATAACAGGCATCATTGGAATGATGACTGTGCCGACCGTTAATGTGCTTTTCACTTTTCCAGCGATACCTCTGGTTGAAAAATGGGGTCGTAAAAAACTGCTGTACGTGGGCGCTGCAGCCATGTTTGTCACCATGCTTGCGGCAGGATTGACTTTTAAATCAATATCAGGTATTACCGATCCCTCAATGATAGGCGGCGCGCCGAAAACAATTCTGCTTACTGCGGCGATTATTTACATTTTTGGATTTGCGATTTCATGGGGACCTGTTGTATGGCTCGTGTGTTCAGAAATTTTTCCGCTCGAGGGGCGAGAAGTCGGGATGACGATAACAACCATGGTCAACTGGACGTTCGCTGGGCTTGTCATGGCAGATGCCCTCACGTTTATGAAGAAATTTGGCAATTCCTCAATTTTCTACCTGTTTGCTGGATTCTGTGTTCTGGCGATTATCTTTGTGGCGATGTTCGTTCCCGAAACAAAAGGCATTACTTTAGAAGAGCTCGAATTTAACCTGAAAGGTGGGAAACCCCTAAGAGATTTAGGCGCTCTGTCAGCAAATCAGACAGAGCGTTATTCCAGCTAGAGGGGAACAGCTTCCCCTTCCTGACACAAAATCGTCTCTTTTCCTGAATCTTCAAATCGCCTTGGCTCCTGGGTATGGATAGGAATAAGAGCTCCAGGATCAGCGAGTTTAATAAAATCGAAGAGGTCTTCTCCACAAGCATGTCCTGACGTGTGCTTATAATACAGATAGCCTTTTTCTTCCGCTTTTACAAAATGGAAATAGTCCAGCCAATGTTCTAATTTTTCTTGATCAATTTTCATTTCATCATTAAAAGGCATCACCGCTGCTTTGATAAAAACACTCCCTGGATCAGGCGTAATATCCAGCAGTTCATTGATGTCAAAAAAACCAGCATGAAGAATATAAGAGGACTGACGTTTAGCAATATCATAAGCCCTGACCCCTCCATAATAATGAGGAAGCATTTGTTTAAGGTATTCTTGATTTCCAGACAGGTAAGCCTCTGTCATTTTAGATTTTTGCCTGCTTGACTTTGACCCACCTGTTTGGGTTCCACCCTGTTCCTCTGTTTCCTCAGAATCCAGGTCATATCCCAGCTTAAATTTTTGCAGTGTGTAATCTGCGGGAGAATAGAACAGAGAGCCTGAACGTTCTAAATAAATCCGGACACTTCCATCCTCAGGAATTCCTGGGAAAAGGTCGGAATTGTACCTCTTTAATTTTTCGAGAAGATAAGCGAGTTTAGGAGAGATCACAAGAGTTCTTCTCGTTTTCCGAGCCACTTCTCTTAACGTGTCATATCGGGTGGTATCTTTCCACCCGAAATCCACTAGAACGAGTTTTTCTGTGTCTTGAACAACTTCCGCAATCTCTTTTCCTACTCTTGCTTCATCATCCTGCTCCTGGCGCGACTGCTCAATTCGAGTTCCTTCACTCATTAAAAAATCAATTTGATTTTTTGAAACAAACTCTCGGAGATTTGCTGAATGCTCAGCAAATCGTCCATGAAATCGAAAATCTCCCGTGTAAAGAAGCCTTTTCCCATCTGATGTTTCCACATAAAAAGCCATGGCTCCAGGAACACTGTGATCTACAGGGATGCCAGTGACTCTGAAATTTCCAACTGCAACCGCTGCATAAGGCTCTAAAATTTGAAACTTTCGTGGAGATGGAGCAGCAGAGATAATCCTAAAGGAGCCAGGAAAAGCGCCGCTTTTATTTTTGGACACCATTCTTTCCTTATAGTCATGCACTTCCTGCTGGACTCCGGATTTGCTGACGGTTTGAATGGCTTCCAGCATGACCTGAGTCACCGAAGAGCAGAAAATTGGAATCTCAGGATCTAAAAAAGCCAGATGACTGACATGATCTCCATGGCAGTGACTGACAAAGATCCCCTGAACGTAGGGTTTCGAATTTTTTTCCTGATATTCTTGATAGGACTGAACAGATGGAATATACCGCTCAGCAAAATCAGGGGGAAGCTGTTGCAGCGCCTCTTCAATACCAACAGGCTTAATAAAATCTTTTCGGTAAATTCCATGGATCTCAGGAAGGATTGAGAGCTTCAGAAGATCGGAAAGAGCGGTATTGGTTCTAAATTGAAGAAACTCATCCAAAAAATAGCCAACCTTTTTAAAACTCATCCCAAAGTCTAGCAGGATTCGAGAAGAATTATCCTCCAGAAGAACCTTATTTCCTCCAATTTCTCCAACTCCGCCATAAAGGGTTATCTTTGACATTTTATTTCTATATTCATCACACTGATGCGATTTTCGAATTTCTAACCGCTGATCCAATGTATCAAAAAATATGAATCTTGTCAACATTTCTTGTTTTTTTGACAGATTTTTGACACCCCTGTGTTACACTATGAAAAAGGCGTAAAGTCATGAAAATTTTTTCTGGATCAAATTTTCCTGAACAACTAGGAAAAAGCTCACCCCAAGCGTATGAACAGACTGCCGCTAAAAAATGGGCGGCACAGGCGCAGGAAGAACTCATACAAGCGGCTCAGGATCTACTCCAGGTTCAGGAAAAACTTTCTCCTGAACAACAGAGGGCAATCTATAAAATTAAAAAAGAAGTGGAAGCTTATGCTGCTCAAATAACGGGACAGCCTAAGGATTGTGCGCCATTGAAACTTTTTCTGCCCCCATTATATTGTCAGCAGATTCTCCAGTTAGCTCTCTCTGATGGCATTCAAACTCCATCTCTGCCAGCTGCTGCGCAGAATTACTTGCAAAAAGAGGAGGCTCTTCGGAATGCCTACCTGAGAGATGCCTGGGAAGACATCTCTCAGGTCTGGAAAAGTTCACCTCCCGGATGGCAGCATTACTATCAGTCTCGATGGAATGAGTTTTATAGTGCACTTTCGGACCCCTGGAAAGCTTTTGCGGAAGATGTAGTGAAAAACGCGACTCCGCAGGAAGAGAAAATGAAAAAAAGTTGTGAAATTTACCTTCAATATGAAAGGCTCCTTCAGAGTGGAGTGAATCCTTTTGTCTATCCCCTTGTTCTTAATGCGTCGAAACCATTTCCACGTCAGTCTTTTTTTTATCATTCTTTTCAAAACTCGCTAAATCAGCAGAGCGCGCTGCAATTAGAAGATTATTATTTAACTCCCCTGCTGTCGGATCCCATGACTGCTGAGATGTATAGGAATATCAAAACAGGAATGACTTTTCTGCAGAACATGATTCAAGGGATCGGGAGCTGGCAGTCATTTCATTTTTACCCGAGTCCCTGCATATAGGGTTTCCATTAATGAAGCTGCATGTCCAGTCCAGATGGCATGGAGAATTTCTCCTAACCCAAGACCTGCTCTCCATCTTTTCCATTTTTTGATGATTTTTAAGGGGATCCCTTTTAACCGTTTTTGATCGTGTTCAGGGAAAATTAAAACCCCATTTTTTCTCAGGATTGTGATGGAACAGGGGACTGTTTTGCAGGTAGAAAAAGAAGCGGAGAATTCGAATCCCCTTGGATCCGTGTCAAGAGGGGAAAAAACTCCAACTTTTTTTTGCGAGAAATCTCGAATGATTGTTTTTTGATGAGGAAAATAGACTGCAGGAATAATAATGGGAGTAAAAGATAAGAAGATCCCCAGAAGGAATACTGACTGTAAAGCTGTTTTTCTGCCTTTAAACACAAAGGCTGCTGCCAGGACTGCTGCTGCTCCAGCTGCCAGTAAAATCTGGATGAATGCAGTGTGTGTTAATCGCGTTCCCAGGAGTGAAAAAATGGCTAAAACAAGTAAAATGAATCGGGTTGCCCAGATAGAGAAGGAACTGAATTCTTCGACTGCGGCCATCAGCAAACAGCACGCTGGAAGGGCAGGCAGGACGTAGTGAGGCAGTTTTCGAGCCGGTAGAGAGTAGATGAAAAAGACTCCTGCAGTCCATCCTAAAAGAAATAATGATGCGCTGCATTTTTTCAACATTGAGCGAATTCCATCAATAAGACCCTCTAAAAGGAGAAAGCTCCAGGGAGCCATTCCGCTGAAAAGGCCTGTCAGCAAAATATAAAATGGAATTGATCTTTCCGAAAACTTTCCAAAATTTTCTACCAGAATAAACTGATGGAACCAGAGCCCCCAGTCCCCTTTTAAAAAAAGAAGAAAGGGCCAGATCCAACTGAAAATAAGAGCCAGAAAAAAAGCAGCGGCAAACTCGCGTGTTTTTACAATTTTCCATTCTTTAAAAGCGATGATGTAAAACAGGATTGCTATAAGAGTCAGTAAAATTCCAACCGGTCCTTTGGTTAGAGTATTCAGTCCGAGGCTGATTCCTGAGAGTAAAAACCACCAGCGGTTTTTTTTGATTCCTAGAATAAATGTATAGATTGACAGGACAAGAAAAAAAACCAGGGGGACATCCATCATATCGGATTGACTGTAAGGAAAAAAGAAAAAATTGATCAGAAGGAAAGCTGAAGCCAGCAGGGCTTTTTCATGGTTTAAAATCAGCAGTCCAATCCCGTAAGTGCATAGAACCGTTAAAATTCCAATGAACCAGATCATGAATTTGGCCGCAAAAATGGTTTTTCCAAAGAGATGAAAACCCAGCAGCTCCATCCAGTAAACAAAAGGTGGTTTGACAAAATCTGGTTTTCCATAATGAAATGGGACAAGCCAGTGGTGGGTTTTATACATTTCAAGGGAGATGTGGGTGTAGAGGGTCTCATCAGGTTTAATGAATTGATTCCCGAAAAAATGACTTCCAATAAAAAAGGTAATCGTGGCAAAAATGACGAAAATAAAAAAATAGTAAAGTGATTTCATATCATGACACCCTGAGTGATATTATATGGCGAGTTTAGCAAGTCCTCCAGTGGTTTCCGCAATTCAAACTTTCGATTTGACAAAAATCTATAAAGGAAAAAAGAAAAAAACAATTCAGGCATTAAAGTCTCTTAATCTGAAGGTTGATCAGGGAACCACATTTGGATTTGTTGGTCCCAATGGCGCAGGTAAAACAACGACAATAAAGATTTTATGCGGCCTTGGGTTTCAAACAGGGGGACAGGCAGTGCTTATGGGAAAACCCTCTTTCCTTCCTGAAGCCAGGAAATCGATCGGTTATCTTTCCGAGGTGGCTTCTTATTCTCCTTATTTTGTCGCTGATGAGTTATTGTTGGCTTTTGGGAAACTGCAGGGGCTTTCTTTTGTTGAAGCTCAGGAAAAATCAGAGAAACTTTTAAAATCAGTGGGTCTTTACGAAAGAAAAAAAAGCAGATTGGGCGAATTTTCTAAAGGAATGCTGCAGAGATTTGGAATCGCTCAAGCCCTTCTGCACGATCCATCTATTTTAATTTTAGATGAGCCAACTTCAGGACTGGATCCTATTGGGAGGCAGGAAGTGCTGCAAGTTCTGCATGATTTAAAAAAGACTGGATTGACTCTTTTTTTTAGTTCTCACCAGCTCATTGAAGTCGAAGGACTCTGCGATTATGTTGGCATCATTGATTTAGGGGATTTGATATTTAGAGGAACTCTGGCAGAGCTGGAAGCCCAGGAAACAGAATCTCCGTTTTTAATTCGATTTAAACCCTCTGATAACCGAAAAATCGTTTTCGATTTTCCGCTTTTGTTTCAAAGAAATTTAGATAATCACGTTGAAGAAATCGGAGTTGAACGGACTCTATTGGACAAGACTTTGAATGGAATTCATTCTTCAGGGGGGGAGGTCGTGGCAGTTTTCCCTCAGAAATTTCCTCTGGAAGAGATTTTTGTGAAAATGATCTCAAAACATGGGAGGACTAACTCTGCATGATTTTCACTTTAAGCGGATTAACCATCAAGGAATACTACCGCAGGAAAGTTTTAATCGTACTCTTTTTGATGATGCTGGTTGTGGCGGGATCAGGACTTTTATCGAATCCCTTTACAATGGGGATTCAAGGGCAGTTGATGAGAGATTTATCCCTGCTTTTTATTGAATGGTTTGGTGTTTTCTTTTCTCTGGCTCTGGCGTCCACTTTTCTTCCCAATGAAATCGAAAGAAAAGTGCTCTATCCTTTTTTATCGCGAGGAATTTCACGAGGAAAATATTTATGGGGGAAATTTTTAGGGATCTCTTCAATTTTGGCATTTTTTAATTTAATTCTCGGGTTGGAATTAATGCTTGTCGTCAAGATCAGCATTGGAGCAGCTCACCCTCTCATTTTAGGGGCTTGCTTTCTTTTCTGGGTGCAGGATATGGTTATTGTCGGATTTTCGATCTTTTTCTCCACTTTTATGACTGCGCCTGTTTCTTTTGCCAGTATGGTTCTTTTGTATATTTTAGGCGACATATCTCATTTTTATGTGGAGGCATTTACCAGTGGAAACCCGATTGTGAATTTCCTGCTCTTAAAAGTTAAAAGCTTGCTCCCTTATTTTGATTATTTTTCTATCAGGGCAGCAGTAACCCACAATTATTCGGTTTCTTTTTCTTATATTGGAGCTGCGGCTTTATATGGAGCGCTTTATATTGTTCTAGCCATGCTTTTTGCAGAAAGCGTTTTTTTGAAAAAGGATTTGTGATGAAAAAGGTTTTTATTTTTTTCATGGCCATTTTTCCCACTATTTTGCGCGCTGGAGCTGAGTCTCTTAAAAAACTTTCTGATGAAAATGCTGGACCTGGTCAGTTTTATTATCAAGCTTATTGGCATCAGCCCTGGAGGCTTTCAGCAGCTCCCATTCATTTGATGGAACTGTCAGGCTATTTATTTCTTGCATGCTGTGTTCTCTGGTTTTATAATCGATTTCGAAAGAGTCGTTCATGAAAAGAATTGCGATTATTTTCGTTGTTCTTTTGGGAATTATTTTTATAGAGCCATTTATAGGGAGAGAAAGAATTCGTTTGCATTTGGAACAAAGCAGGAAAATGACCATGTCCAATTTTGTTTTTAGATTTTTAGGACAGATTCGATATACCATGGCTTCTTATCTCTGGTTGAATGTTGAAATTTATTTTCATGAACTGGGCGGAGTATCAGTCTCATCCAGAGTTGGCACTGGAAATCCGAAAAAACTCGGAGAACTGTTAGGACTGTGTCGCTTGGTAACGAGTCTGGATCCTCACTTCATTGCTGCTTATGATGTTGGTGGTTTTGAACTGATCGGCGGTTTAGGTAAATTTAAACAGGGTTTTCGTTTTTTAAAACAAGGGGCTGCCAATAATCCAGAAAGCGCTCGTGTGTATGATAATATTGGATCAATGTACTTTTTTTATGCCCGCAGCTGCCCTAAAGCGATTCCTTATCTGGAAAAAGCTGTGAAGTACGCGGGGATGAAGCTTTCTTTGGGGCAGAGATACCACTTAATTCAACTTGACGATTTGCAGATTTTGGGCCAATGTTATGAAAGGGTCGGCAGCAAGGCGAAGGCGCTGCAAACTTGGGGAAAAGTATTGAAGATTTATCCAGGATTTGAGCCTGCTTTAATTCAAATTAAAAAAATGAAATCAGCTCCATGAAATATTTTCCTGACTGTCAGAGTCCACGACTTAATGCTGCTCTGCCACATAGAGCGCTGGCAGGGTGCAGCTCCAGAGCTGAATGGCATCTGCTTCAGTCTGGCTTCCTGTCAGCATCCCATAAGGGACAGCTTTAATTTTTTTATTTTTTATCTGCCAGGTGTAAAGTTCACTGAATGCAAGGGGTCCTATTTCTTTTTCTGACTGAGCGTAAAAGCGATTCAGTTTCTTCATCTTCAATCGTAGATTTGAGGGTAAAGTTTTCTTTTTTTCTTGTTTGAGGAGGCCTAATCTGAGCATGGATTCAGCCCAAACCCAGACAACTGTTCCTTGATAAGCAGTTGAATCTAGAGCTCTCCAGTCTTTTGGATTTAAAGTATAGGCAGGATTAGAAACCAGCAGTCCAACTGGTGTTTTCAATCCAATAGGGTAAGGAAGAGAAAAAATAGGAAGGAGCTTTTGAATTTTTTGACGGCTTGGGCTGCCTAAAAAAAGCTCAAAAACTGGATCGGAATTCATCACTGGAATTGGCTTTTCGTGGTCATTCAGGGATAAAACAGGGAATGAGACTCCGTGTTTTAAAATAGCTGGTATTTTTCCGTTTAGAAATTCAGAGAGTGTGATTTTATTTTGTATTTTTTCAGATAGAAAATAAGCTTTTTCCTGCTTTGTAAAAATGGGACTGTTTAGATAGGTTTTAATGATGGTCCGTATTTGTTCTGGAGAATAATGAACCATGAAAAATTTTCTAGATTGATTCCATTTTTTGGCTAATCTTTCGGCTGTTTTTGAAAAAGGGAAAATATCAGGGAATTTTTTCGAAGCTTTTTCTATGGCATTGAGGGCAAGGGGAGCCAGCCAGCAGTTAACGTCTCCAGGATACTGTCCATAAGCTAGCCCCTGCCTGGAATCTCTCCAGTTGCCGGCGCCCTGGCCATGCTTTAAATGAATCAGGTTGACCGGTTTTCTTGATTTTGCAAATAAGCGGGTTTGTGAAATAACAAGATTAAAGTTTTTCAGGAGAACTTCTGTATTGGTTTCATGTGAAGGAGTTGTTTTTTTTAAGAATTGTTCTGCCTGTTTTAGGCTTACATGATCCAGGTAGCGCGAGAAAAGAATAGGCAGGAGAAGATTCTCATCCAGCATCTGGTAGTGTAAAGAAGGGAGCTTTGAAATTTTATCCAGTTCTTTTAAACTTCCCACGTCCTCCTCATGAGCAACTTCCCCCTCTGGAGAAACGCGGTTTAAAATGGACTGCAGGCCAATTTGGTAAGCCTCAGGTGTTAGACAATTTTGAAGCATGAGCAGCGTCATTTCTGTGTCTCTTCCAAAATAAGTAAAGAATCTCCATCCACCCGCAAGAAATTTTTGTTTGAATGATAAGAAAGCCAGATTTCTTAAAGATTCCTTTAAATATGGATTTCCGCTTCTTTTGATTTTAGATAAGACACCGGGAAGGATTAACTGATTTAAAGGAACTGGGGTTAAGGGTTTATGTGGAATTGAAAAATAAGCATGAAATGAAACAAAGTGATAGGAGTTGGAGAACCTCCATCCTGTTTTTGCTTTTTTAATTTCTGTCCCCTTCGGAAAATTCAGAATCGCTCGATAAGGATTTTTTTGATTAAAATCTTTTCGGGTGAAGATTAAGTTTATTCCCGAAGATGTTTGTGCCAGTTTTGTTGTTGGATATATTGTTCCCATTTCAGATATATGGTGTTTTAACGCATATTCTTTTATAGCGGGAAGCAGATCTTTAAGGGGAGGGGCATTTCTTAAAATTCTGATATTATTGAGAATAATTTTTTTTAAAATAAGGTATTTCGAATGGGTTTCAATTGAAAAATTTACAGTTTCACCGGATGAATTTGAGCCTGCTTCTGGGCTTAAAAGTTTTAGTCTGGTTTTCCCCTTAAACCACAGCCCAATTCCGCTGTTCCCTGCAGGGAAAGCGGCAATGATTCTTGGTTTTCCTGAAGTAATGACCAGTTGGACAGCCACTTTTGAATTTTTGAAAAACCAGTTTCTCATATTTCCATCTCTGATGGAAAACTGCAGGGCAGGTTTTTGTTTAAATTGTTGGCGAGCGGAATGAATGGAAGGTTGGATAAACATTTTCAGCTTTTTTCTTTTTTCAACAAATTTGTCATGCCTCCTGTTTCAAAAATTTAAGGATTTAGAAATGATTTGTTAAAATGAGTTGTGTATAATAAGAAAAGCATAAGAGGGGTGAAAGCGTCATGGGTACTGTGCCAGTTAATAATACTGCTGTTACTACCGGCAATATTGTATCAGCCACAAGTCAATTTAATCAAACCCTGCCAACAGGAACTTCTTCCTCTTTTACCCAGGTGGCTTCCACCACTTCAACTGAAACATCGCAGCCAGACGTTTTTATATCCTCATCCCAGAGCGCTTCTGCTGGTGGTTATGGCAATTTTGGAGTCTATCCTACTTTTGGAGGGTATGGGATGTGGAGTTATGGAAATGGTTTTCAAATGTTTGAGAATCAAGCGAATTTAGGAGCTGCCTCGCAAATTTTTACGGGCTTTGGCAGTCAGAATTCCCAGCTTGCAAATTGGTTCGGGCAGAATCCGATTTCCAATTTTAATTTTGACGTTGAAAGTTCTCCTAATGTTGTCAATGGGACGTTTGTTCCAGGAGCATACCATGAAACTATCGGAGAAGGGGGGAATCCTAATAATATTATGGTCAATATTTCTCCTTATGCTTCTAATGAAGCTCTCCCGCTTGCAGATATGGAGGCAGTTGAATCTTATGAAAATGGAACCAATCAGACCACAGGTTGGAATTCTGGCACTGCAGCTGGGGAGGCTTTAAGCCGAGATCTGGCAATGCAGCAGAACCCTGGATTTAATGGAGATACTGAGTTTTCTGCAAATCCTATTACTCAGTGGTGGCAGAATGGACATCAGGATTTTATTAATGGAAATCCAAATTGGAATTCTAATACTCCAACAACTATTGGTCCAAATGGACAACTTGAACAGCAAGACCAATATGGAGGAATTCAAACTCAAAACCAGGCAAGTGACCAGAATCCTGAAGCCGTAGGAGCAAACATGATGTTTCTCAATTATATGCATAATGGTCTCGGATATGGTTGGAATCAGATTGTTAATGCGAAAGGCAGCACTTTAGGTGATAAATATCAAAGTTTGACAGGTCAGAGCGGGCAGCAGGGATTTCAGAATATGATTAATGCGATCAATAATCTTCCTGCCCAAGATAATTCATCCAGTTGGGAGACTTATAATACATCCACTGGCCAGATCGGCACTACTATTTCTCCGCAGATGTTCACGAATCCATTTTATACTTCTGACAATTATGGCAATTCATCTTTTATCTATAGTCAGTGGCAGAATCCAGGTTCTGATAGTCAGGAACATGGAAATTCGCATTTTGATCATGGTATGGCATGGGCAAGACCTGGATCTATTGATCAGATCGGGTAATCACAGCCGAATTTATTCTCCTGATTGACCGAGAACCTGCCTTTATTCTTTCTCTATTTTCACAGATTCAATCACAACAGGCTGAACAGGGACATCTTGGAAAGGTCCAATAGTCTTTGTTGGAACATGTTCAATTTTATGGACTACTTCCATGCCGCTGATTACTTTCCCAAAAACAGCATATCCATACCCTTCAGGAGTATCGTTTTTGTGATCCAGAAAATAGTTATTTACAGTGTTAATGAAAAATTGGGATGTTGCGCTGTTGATTTCGTTGGTTCTAGCCATAGCAATGGTTCCTTCCAGATTTTTTAAGCCATTGTCAGCTTCATTTTTAATGGGAGGGTTAGTCGGTTTCTGCTGCATGTCAGGAGTAAACCCTCCTCCTTGAATCATGAAGCCTGGTATTACGCGGTGAAAAATCGTTCCATCATAGAAATGCTCAGCAGCATAGTGCAGAAAGTTTTGGACTGTAATGGGAGCTTTTTCAGGGTAAAGCTCTATTTTAATTATTCCAACAGAAGTCTTCATGTCAACTACTGGGTTCTGTTTGTCATTAGTCATATTAGCTTGAGATAGTCCTTTCATTATATTTTTGTTTTGTGTGCTGACAGGAGCTGATGTGGTTTTATTTTCCGTCTCATCATGCAGAGCAGCTTGTGTTTTTTGTGCAGCATTGGAACACGATGAAAGAAAGAGTAGAAGAGAAGAAATGAGGACAAGAGGGACAATACGGGTTAAATTGTTTTCGAAAAAACGCATAGATTTAATTTTTCTTTGTCAGGCAGAAAAACCCTTCAAGCAGTCAGTCTGCTGGCAGAGGTAGGATTGAGGTTTTCTTCCAAATAAGGAAAGAAGGAGCATTTTTTACTAATGGAATCAAAAATTCTTTGGAGTGAAAGCCAGAAGTGCGTTCTCTGTTCTCTCTCCAGAACTGTGATTTCTTTCCCGGATGGGAGATTTTGAACAATCCTGATATTTCCATTCGGGTTTAAAGTCAATTCGATTTGTATTAAGCTAGAATGAGTTCCTGTCCAGAGAAAGTAGTTTATGGTAACATTTCGGCGTCCATCAGAATGAAGAACAACATCATACATTTTTTTGTTTTTCCAGTAAATTGTATGTTTTTCGCCTCGATTGTCTCGATAGGTTTCAACCTTGCAATTTTCGCTGAATGCCTTCTGTATGGCTCCTCGAATGCGGCACAAATAAATGTTGTAGATAAATTTTTCCATGCTGGTTGGCAAAACCGGCAGTATCAAGGTTTCAGATTCTGAGTTTTCTTTAATTTGAACAGCCATCTTTTTCATACTCCTTTTAAGAGGAATACCAGCTTCTCCACTTTTATTATAACCTCATATTCTCAGAAAGTTCTCATTTTAAGGTTAAAAATCAGTCAAATTTTTTCTTAAATTGTAAACATTTTGTGTCCTTTTATGGAGGGATTTTGTGCCTGGATGGGAAAACAAAAAATTATGAAAGAAGCGGGTCAGAAACTTCTTCTTCCCGAGGAAAAAAATCTTTTTGCATCAGTTTGCGAGGCAAGTAAAACCATTAATTCAACCCTTGATATAGGTGAAATTATGGAAGCGCTTCTGGATATGGCCATTCGCGCAACTCGCGCTGAACGGGGGGGTATTTTGTTTAAAGAAAGTCCTGGTTCAGAACCGCCCGAGTTTCAGATCGGCAGAGAGATCCATGCAGATACTCTTAAAAACAGAGATTTTCAGGCTTCGATGACTGTGATTAATCAGGTTCTTGAAACCAGAAAAGCAGTTTTGAGCGACAATGCGCCAAAAGATTTTAATGCCAGTCAATCCGTGCGGTTGAGCGCAGTTCGCTCTATCCTCTGTGTTCCTCTTTTCCAATCTGCAGGTGAAACTGTGGGTGTTATTTATTTAGACTCAAAAGCTTCGTCTAGAGTTTTTGATGAGAACGATTTGCAGTTGTTGTCAGCGCTTGCGGATCAGGGTTCTGTTGCCATGCATAATGCATGGCTTTATCACAAACTGGAAAACAGTTATATGGGAGCAGTTAAGTGTCTGGCGCGAACCATTGGATATAAAGATAGTTACACTCTTGAACACTGTCAGAGGGTATCTGAATATTCAAAAAAGATTGCTCAGGATTTGAGATTGGATGAAGAATTGATTCGAGAAATAGAAATTTCCGCTCTTCTTCACGATGTTGGAAAGATCGGAATCGAGGAGTCTGTCCTTCGTAAGCCAGGCAATCTGTCTGAAGAGGAAAGAGATCAGATTGAAAAACATCCAGGCATGGGATTTGAAATTTTAGAACCTCTTGAGCTTTCGGAAAATGTAAGACTTGGAATTTTGCATCACCAGGAAAGATTTGATGGTTCAGGCTATCCAGATAAATTAATAGGTGAGGAAATTCCGTTAATCGCAAGAGTAATCGCAGTGGCTGATACCTGGGATGCTATGACCAGCGATAGGGCATACAGAAAAGCTCTTCCTGAAGAGGTGGCTAAAACTGAAATAAAAAATGGCGCAGGGAAACAGTTCGATCCTATTCTTGTTCAGGTTTTTTTAAAGATTGTCTCTCGTGAAACTGGCTGATCGATATTTGCTTTCTGAACTTTTTGGCCCTCTATTTTTAGCATCTGGGGGGTTTTTGTTATTTATGGTTGCTAACATTATTTTTCTTCTGGTAAACCAGATTGTCAGCAAGCAGATTCCTTTTTCGGCTGTTATTGAGCTATTGGTGCTCAGAATTCCAGCGATTCTTGTTTTAACTTTTCCTGTAGCTATGCTTTTTGCCTGTCTGCTGGGAGTTGGCAAGCTGGCAGCCGATCATGAGATCATGGCAATGAGAACCAGCGGCATCAGTTTTATTCGTTTAGCGCTCCCTATTTTTCTTTTTTCTTTTTTCTTGGTCATTGCCGCTTTTGTGACGAACAATGACATTGCTCCATGGACCACGCATAAATCCGAGGATATTGTGAGAAGAATCTTGATGAGAGAGACCATCCCACCTGTTCAACCTAATGTTTTTATTCATGGACCCAATCAGATGGTTTTTTATATTGGGGAAGTCAACAGATTAAATCATTTTATGTATCATGTCATGATTTATGAGCCATCGAGCGTTTCTTATCCTAAATTAGTGACAGCGTCCAGGGCTCGGTATAATGGAAGGAATTTTTATCTTTATGATGGTTCCATTCATGATTTTAATAAGAAAGGATTAACTCGTTATGAAGCCAGTTTTAAAGAAATGATTATCCCTGTAACGATAGATCCACGTTTATTTTTGCAAGGAGAAAAAACTCCTTTTGAAATGACTGCTTCGCAGCTCAAAAAACAAATTAAAATTTTTAAAAAAGGCGGAATTTCCACTGCCCAAATGACAACTGATTACTACTTGAAATACAGTATACCTTTTGGGTGCCTGATCGCCAGCTTAATCGGAGTTCCACTGGGAGTGAAGTTTCCTAAAGGAGGGAAATTCATCAGCATTGCTCTTGCTATTTTTCTTTTGTTCATCTATTACTGTTTGTTTTCTCTATGTCGAGCTCTGGGAATTGCAGGGATTCTCTCTCCAATAGTGGCAGCTTGGCTCCCGAATTTTCTGCTCGGTGGGGTTGGAATAGGTTTTTTAATTTTGGAAGAAGTCCCGGTTTTTTGATGTCTGCAGGGTCTTTTTTTTGAGAAAGTTTATGTCCTGTTCTCTGAGATACCCTGGACTGTCGAAATGGATTTTGGCTTTTGTTGTTTCATTCTTTTTAACCTGCGGCTTCGCTCTTCCGGCTGTTCCATTCACTTCGCCAGCAAATAAGAGCGTAGAAAATATCAAAATAAAAAGTAAGCCAGCAGTTACAGCTGCGCCTACTTCAAAGAAAAAAATTGTTTTAGGGAAAGGGATGGCTCAGGTCTCTGCTCAAAGAATCTGGTATCGAAAGCCCTACATTGTTGCCAGCGGAAATGTTGTCTTTGATTATCAGGGATTAATCATTAGAACTCCTGTCCTAATTTATAATTTTATCACTGGAAATGTCCGTACAGAACAGGGTGTTATTTTTCAGGAGCCTGGAGAAATAACTCGCGGCAGAAGGTTGATTTATAATATTAAAACTCGCAGCGGGGAAATTTTTTCTGTGGAAGGGAAAACCAGCAATATCTGGTTTCAAGGGGAAAAAATTCGAGGTTTTTTGTTTTATAAAGCTAAAAAAATCCTCATTAAAAAAGGAATTATATCTCTGGAGCAGGGTCAGGCAACGACCTGCAATTTCCCCTGGGGTAAAAAACATTATCGTTTTTCGGGTGAAAGAATCAAAGTGGTCCCAGGGGATAAAATGGTTATTCATAATGGAAGGTTATGGATAGGAAATTTCCCGCTTCTGAAGCTGAAAAGAATAGTGGTCAGTTTAAAACATCATCCCCGAAAACAGTCTTATTTTCCCACTTTTGGGTATGATCAAATAGATGGTTTTTTCATTAAAACTGTAACGAATTATACACTTTTTGATCATGATAGTGGAGATTTTCTTTTTGACTATTATCAAAAAACCGGACTGGCTTTAGGGACCGATCAAAATTTCCATTTAGGAACTAAAGGAAATGTTTCTTTAGATATTCTTCAGCAGAATGGCACCAATTTTCAGCATTTTACAAGAGAGCAGGATTCAGGATCATTCCATTATAATTTTGGGAGCCTTCAGGCACAGGGAAGTTTCAGCCTTTTCCGATTTAATGTTCCTCCAATTGTCTCTCCTGAAAATATTAATTTTTCAGGAAGCCTCAATCGTCAGAGCAAAAATTATTCCTGGAGTTTGAGCGATAATATTAACAGCACTGCTGGTATTACGAACAGTCAAACGATCTCCTATCAGCGTTTTCAGAATTTTGGAAATCAGTTAACTCTTAATTTAACGGAAAATTATTTCACTGCTGTCCAGTCGGGAGTAACGGACAGCACTTTGCATAATTTGACACAGATCAGCAAGCAATTTAAAGATTTTTCGGTCAGCTTGATTTATGAAAAAACCAATTCCAGCCTTTTTGACAGCGGTTTTTTAAACCAGCTTCCATCTCTTACCATCCAAACCAATTCCTTGAATTTTAAGCCTCTGAATCTACCGTATCAAATGACTTTGACCTATGGGAGATATTTTGAATCTTTTAACAGCCTGTCAGCCGATCGCCTTGATTTTCTATTGAACATACCGCAGAAAATCTATCCTTTAGGGAAATCATTCAAATTGATGACCGCAGGATTGTATCAGCAGGATTTTTATAATACAGGAAATTTCTATCCAACCCAGCAGTATTCTGCTCGCTATATTCTTGGAGGTGAAGCCCAGTTGTCAGCTCGCCTCTGGAATCATTTTGATGCTTTATTAGATTATCGTTCTCAGAGCGATATAGGTTTCGATCCTCTTATTTTTGACATTGTGCAGCCCTACAAAACTCTCAGCGCAGAATTTTCCATTCATGACGATAATCTCTGGAGAATTGATGTCGGATCAGCCTATGACTATAAAAACAAGTTTTATCAGGAGCTTGTTACTCGACTTCAGCTTCATCCAGAGAAGAACTGGTATTTTCATTTTGATGGATATTATGATCCGAATTTAAAAAGATGGGATAATTTTATCGCCATGGCTGATTTCTGGCCCATTCCTAAAACCCTATTGAATGGGATAAGGCTGCAGTACTGGGTTGATTATAATATTCCAACAGGACAGGTTGGATATCAGGATATCGCGATAACGAAGAACTGGCATGACTTCGTCGGACAGATAATTTATCGCTGGCACATGAGGGAGATTTTATTTTCTTTCAGCTTAAAGGCTTTTCCTCAGCAGGCTGTCCAAATGGGATTCAATCCTATTATCGAATCCAATCCCATGATGCTTCCCAGTACATTTCCTTAGGCTGCTGAGTCATAGGTTCCAAAGAGAAAAGGAGTCGTTCCTCAGAACAAAGAATGTTTTTGTTTAAAGATCTGTGAAAGGAAGTGCAGAATAATGAAGTGGGCTCGTTTTTTTTTCATCTTAAATTTTCTTTCTCTATTGACTGGAATTGTTTTTGCGAAAACTCTCTCAACCCGAATCACGGTTTACAATCAGGGCATTGCTCTGGTTCAAAAAGTTGAAACCATTTTTGTAAAAAAAGGAATCCAGCGCATTTCCATTAAAAATGTTCCTTCTTCCATTGAACCTTCTTCTGTTTTTGTCCAGGAACTTTCCCATCCGGGACAGATTCAAATTTTGACCCAGATATTTAATGACAATCTTGTCAGCCGTGACAGGCTTTTGACGGAGTATCTGGGGAGAAAAATTGAGGTTGAGATCACGCATGCGAAATCCGGCAAATCCAGTCTTGAAACAGCAAAGTTATTAAGCATAAACCCGAATATTATTTTAGAAATTAATCATAAAGTCTATTTGACTCCTCCAGGAAAACTGCTCTTTCCTGTTTCCAGAAAAAAGAGATTTTTGATTAGACCCAAATTGTCCTGGCTGGTTAAAAGCGCAAGAACAGGAAAAGAAAAAATTTTACTTTCTTATCTCACAAAAGGAATGAGTTGGAAAGGAAATTATGTGGCTGTTATCAATCACCATCATCTTGATTTGGCTGGATGGGCAGAGATAAGCAATCGCAGCGGGGCTGATTTTCATCATGCTGCTTTGAATCTTATGTCAGGGGAGATCCATCTGGTTAGCCATCAGGTGATTCGTCCACCGATGTACAGCATGATGGCAAAGCCGCTTTATACAGGTAATCCTACCCTTTTGCAGCAGTCCAAGTTTTTTGAGTATCATCTGTATCATTTGAAACATCAGACATCCCTTTTGAACAATAGAACCAGCCAGATTCAGTTTGTCTCGGCTTTCAGAATTCCATATACGAAAATTTACACTTATGAAAACAGCAGCATCATCTCTTATTATGTGAGCAGCCAGAATCATCGAGTAACGGTTCTGCTGAAATTTAATAACAGCAGAAAAGACGGAATAGGGGTTCCACTCCCGGCTGGAAAGATTTTGCTGTATAAAGATTTTCACCCTTCTGGAAGGGGAGAACTCCTGATTGGAGAGGATGCAGTTTCTGACACTCCTGTCGGGAAAAAAGTAAAGGTTAAAGTTGGAAATGCTTTTGAACTTTCAGCAGCAGAAAAACAGCTTTCTTATAAAATTGTGGTGCCAGAACCGGGTGGAGTTTATGAAAAGAAAATAGAGGTTATCTTGAAAAATCGAAAAAAAATTCCTGTGCGGATTCGAGTTGTCCAGGATTTGCCTCCCAATATATCCTGGAAAATCGTTCAATCTTCGGATTCGTATCACAAAATCAGCAGCAGCTCTTTTGATTTTTCTCCTGAGGTTCAGGCAGGCGGGAAAGCAAAAATTATTTACACCATCCGATATCATTCATAGGTGATGGAAACACTGCTCGTGGATGCTCTAATATGTCTGCAAAGTTCAGCCATGATTTCCCATTTGTTAAATGGGGTTACCATGTAAATTCCCGGCGCTCCTGCTTCAAGGGCGGAGTCAATGAGTTCAAGAGAAATTTTAACTCCTTCTTGAATTCCTTTTTCTTTGCTGCCCTCCACGCTTTTCATGCGGTTTCGAACTGTTTCAGGGATAGAAAAACCAGGAACTTCGTTGTGAAGGAATTCAGCATTCCGGGAGCTGATTAAAGGCATGATTCCGCAGAAGATTGGAATTTCAAGGTCTTTTGTTTTGTGGTACATTTCTTTAATTTTTGCGCTTTCGTAAACAATTTGAGACTGCGCAAATTTAGCTCCTGCTGCCATTTTTTTCTTCAATCGTTTAATTTCTGCTTCCATGTTCGCTTTATTTGGGTTAAAGGCACACCCAATGATGAAATTCGTGGGATGAGCGGTAGGACTGCCTGCAATATTGATTCCCTGGTTTAGTTTAACAGCCATCTCAATCAATCCATAAGAATTTGTGTCGAAAACTGAACTGCACCCAAGCGCTCCTCCAATACTGGTTGGATCTCCTGTAATTAAAAGGATATGATTTAATCCAAGCGCCCATGCTCCCATGAGTTCAGACTGCTGTCCGAGCAAATTCCGATCTCGGCAAGTGCAGTGAGGAACAGCCAGGACACCAGCTTCTTTTTGAACCAGGTAGCCCAGAGCAAAGGCGCTCATCCGAATGCTGGCAAGGGGATTTTCTGCAATGCTGACAGCATCAATTCCTTCTTTTGCCAGGGCTTTTGCCCCTTCTAAAACTTTTTCGTAACCCAGCCCTCTAGGAGGATCCAGTTCTACCACAATAATTTTTTTCTTTCCCATTTTTTCAAGCAGGCTTGGGAAAACTGGAGAGGGGCTTCGGGGAGTAAGTTCAGCTTTTTTTTCAGGAAATTCAATGATCACTCTAGGAGAAGGTTTTCGATCTTTTAGTTTTTGGCTGATTAAACGAATATGCTGAGGCGTTGTTCCACAGCAGCCTCCAATAAGATTGGCTCCTGAGTCAGCCAGTTTTAGAGCGCTGTCAGCAAAATAATTTGGATCTGAAATATAGACGTATCGTCCACCGATATACTGCGGAAAGCTCAAATTAGGAAAAGCAGAGATAGGAGAGTCTGTCATTTGACTTAAACGTTGAATTATTTTTATAAGATAAGCTGGTCCTGAGCCACAGTTCCCTCCAATACAGTTTGCTCCATAAGTGATTAATTCAAGGAGCTGCTTTGCCGCCCAGATTTCTTGTGACGGATCTAGCCTGTCTAAAACTGCCAGTTGGCAGATAATTGGAATATCAGTTACAGTGCGGGCTGCTCTTAAAGCCAGAAGAAGCTCATCTGAGGTAGGAAAAGATTCAAGAATTAATAGGTCAACTCCGCTGTCGCACAAGGCTTGAATCTGTTCCTGGAAAATGGCTGCCTTCTCATCTTCTCCCTGACTCTCTCCATTTTTCAGTCTGGGTTTTCCTAGTGGACCCACAGAACCAGCAATCCAGATGTTTGGATTGGCTGATTCTTGCGCAATTTTTCCTCCTGCGAGGTTTATTTCTCTTATTTTTTTTGAAAACTCGGTGGCAGCCAGTTTATTGGCATTAGCGCCAAATGTGTTAGTTTCGATCAGTTGAGCGCCAGCAGCGATGTATTCTAGATGAATAGATTTGACCAGCTCCGGCTGCAGCAAATTCATGGTATCAAAGTTCATTTCCCAGGGGATCCCTTTTTCATGCAGCATCGTACCCATTGCTCCATCCCCAATGATAATTTTTTCTTTAAGCGCCTCGAACAAGTATTGACCTTTCATTGCAGTGATTATTCTTGTTTTTTGAAAGGAGTTCCTGGAAAGGGGTCTTGCTAAAAAACAAGAAATTTTAAAAAGAGAATGATCCTGAATATTTTGACTGCTGGTCTGGGACTTTTTCTTGTTCTTTCGCTCATTTATCTATTTGCTGCAGCAGCTGCGACTTTTTTACTGGTTCATCCCTTTCGTTTTCGTTCAGGATGCTCTCCAAAAGCTTATAATCTTCCCTTTAAAAGGGTTCAGTTTTACAGTTCAGAGGGGCAGATAAAATTGACAGGATGGGTGATCCGCCATGAGCAGGTAGCAGAGAATTTAGTGATCATTTGTCATGGTCTTCATTCGAGCAAATCAGAGGACCTCCCATTAGCAGCTTTTCTGTTTCGAAATGGATTTGATTGTTTTCTCTTTGATTTCAGGGCCCATGGAGAATCCAGCGGTTTCTTTTCTAATTTGGGCTATCGAGAAAAAGAAGATCTCCTGGGCGCCATTCGATTTGTTGAAACAGAGCATTTGACTCTTGACGGGAAAGTCATTGTGATCGGCATCAGCATGGGAGCAGCAGTTTCTCTTTTGACAGCTGCTGAAACAGATCGGATACAACTGCTGGTAAGCGACAGCTCTTATGCAGATGGAATGAGTTTATTGAAGAAAAATTTTCCTCTTTTTTTTCACGGACTGCCTAGAAAATATTTTTGGAGCATTTGCTGGGGTATGTTGAAAAAAGTTGGGAAGTATCCTGAAAATCCTGATTCTCCATTGGATGCGGTAAAAAAGTTGAAACATTCTCCTGTATTTTTTATTCATGGAGAGCAAGATAAGACGATTCCTGTTTCACATACAAAAGCCTTGTTCAAGAAATTTTCGTCTCAAAAGAAATTTTTATGGATTGTTCCTGAGACAGATCATGCAGAGGCTTACGAAAAGCAGCCCGTTTTGTATCAAGAGAAACTGCTTGCGTTTTTAGGAAAGGAGGCTGAAAAAAGAAGTAGGGAAGGGCAGCTGCAGGATGGCGCTGTGGACGTGGCAGCAGGAGCAGTTGTCTCCGATGGGAAGGTTCTAGTGGCCCGAAGAATAAAAGGGAAACACCTGGAAGGGATGTGGGAGTTTCCAGGCGGCAAGCTTGAAACAAATGAGTCTCCACAAATGGCAGTGATTCGAGAGATGAGAGAAGAGGTTAATCTTGAAGTTATAGTGGAACATTTGATTGATACAATCGAGTATCAATATCCTGATCGCAAGGTTAGAATTTATTTTTTTAAATGCCGCGTTTTACAGGGGGAACTTAAACCCATCCGATGGGGAGAGGTTCGCTGGGTGAATCATCAGGAACTTGAACAGCTTGAATTTCCTTCTGCTAATCAAAGAGTCTTGCCTATGATTAAGGAGTATTTGAAGCCGTAACAAGCTGATATTCCAGCAGTTTTTGTTTAAAGTGAAGGACTGGATTTCAATAAAAAAAGGGAGTGGAATCCCTTTTTTATTGGAAGATTAAACTCTTTCTTTTTTACTTAATGCTGACAGATACACTCTTTGTGTAGGAGGTTTCAAGAACGGGCAGGCGAAGCCGCAGAATGCCATTCTTGTACTGGGCATCAATCCCTTCTGGTTTGATTTCAACGGGAAGTTGAATGTGCCGATAATATCGCCGCCCAACACCGAATTCGTTCCAGAAATATCTCTGGTCATTCTTCATTTCTCTTTCTCCTCGGCAGATTTCGCCGGAGATGACTAAAGAATGCGGCATGGCATTGATATGGAGATCTGTTTTGCTGCAGCCAGGAACAAGAGCTTCAACAATCAGTTGATCTTCTTCAAGATAAACATTGGTGGCAGGTTGAAGAGTCACGCCAAAACCATTTTGATTTCCCTGGAAAAGCTCGGTGAAAAGCTCAACCATTGATTCTTTGATTTGAGAGAGTTCGCGAACTGGGTTCATGTTGAACCAGTTGCTGAATAAATTTGTGGGAAGTGTTGTGTAGCCGCCTTCCCGCATTGTTGGAACAGAAACTTTTCCTTCTGTAAGGACCATTTTGCTATCCCTCCTAATTTTTTTATTTTTTTTCGGATTCCACTCCACTGTCCATTTTTATACCCATTTTTGGGGGGCGCAAAACATGCCTTTTTTCGTTTTCCCCGCAGTATCAAGGAAAAGTATTGGAGCAAGCGGAAAAAGGGGGCGTGGAAAATTTTTTTCAGATTCTGGCAAGAGATCCTTTCAGCCGCGCTCGCTCAGGAAAGCTGGAACTAAGTCATGGAACTGTTTTTACCCCTGTTTTTATGCCAGTTGGAACTTTAGCAGCTGTTAAGGGTCTGCTGACAGAACAATTGGAAGAAATGGGGACAGATATTCTTTTAGCCAATGCCTATCATCTGTATTTGCGTCCAGGCATGGATATTATTCAAAAGGCGGGAGGACTTCATCGCTTTATGAATTGGAGGAAGTCAGTTTTAACAGACAGCGGGGGATTTCAGGTTTTCAGTCTGGCTCCACTTCGCAAAATTTCGGAGAACGGAGTTGTTTTTCGTTCTCATATAGATGGGTCTTTACATGAATTTACTCCTGAAAAAGTAATCGAAATTCAAGAAATTCTTGGTTCTGATATTATGATGCCATTGGATGAGTGTATTGGCCACTCGGGTTTATACGAAGAAGCTGAACAGGCATTGAGGAGAACACTTTCTTGGTTTGAACGGTCTTATGTTGCAAAAAAAAGAGAAGATCAAGTGTTGTTTCCGATTGTTCAGGGAGGAATGTTTCTTGAACTTCGGCGGAAAGCCGCTGCTCATGCCCTTTCTTTTGATCCACCTGGATTAGCGATTGGCGGATTAAGCATCGGAGAATCGAAAGAGAAAACAAGAGAGATTTTAGATTTTTTGATCCCTCTTCTACCAGAAAATAAGCCCCGATATTTTATGGGCTTAGGAACTCCTGAGGATCTGCTGGAAGCGGTTGAACAAGGAGTTGATATGTTTGACTGCGTTTTTCCAACAAGGGCGGGAAGAACCGGACTGGCGTTTACCAAACGAGGAAGATTAGTCGTTCGAAATGCCCCTTTTCGTTTGGATTTTTCTCCACTTGATCCAGATTGTTTATGTTATGTCTGTAAACATTACACAAGGGCTTATATCCATCATTTAATTCACGCCCGAGAAATGCTGGCATCTATCCTTTTATCTTATCATAATGTATATTTCATGATTCAGTTAATGAAAGAGGTTCAAAAAGCTGTTAAAGAGGGAAGATTTAAACCATTTAAAGAGTCTTATCTTCAATCCATGAGGGGGGATGGAAGATTTGAAGAGATGGGGTTATCCGAAAAGTGAATTTTTCAGTTGGGACAGCCAGAGGCGGGCTTTTTCTTCCGAATTTCCCAGACTGCGATTAGCGTACTGTTTTACAAAAGGGAGGCAGAGAAATTTTGGATTTGATAAGATTTGTTCAAAAGCGTGTTGAATTTTTTTAGCATATTCGGGGTAATCAAGGAGGTCTTTTTTTATTTCTTCCACAGCAGCCTGATCTTGATATTCGTCTCCAAAATATCCTTCCAGTTCTTCACCCAAGAATTTTATTTCACTGTTTTCACTCACCACCTGCGGCTGCTCCTTTTATGGATGAACATATTTGGGGTAAAGAGTAAGAATTTTGATGATCCCTGTTCCAGGCTTCCCACCGCTCCATTTGAGCCTGGCGTATGCTTTAGTAATACCTTCCAGTTTTTGAGCAGTTCCATCAGTGCCTTTTATAAAACCTTCCCCTATAGGCTTCCCTGTATCAAAAATAGTTCCTACTGCAGGCTGTTTTCCATCTAAAAAATCCTGGAGTTTAGATGCAAATTCTGGATCTTGAGCCGCCCGTTCTGTAAAAGCGTTTAAAGACTGTTTTGCAGTATCCACAGCCGCCTGTTCAGAAGTAAATCGTGTTGCTGATTCAGCTCCTTTTTCGACGCTTTGCTGCAGAAATGCGTCAGATGCTTTTTCACCTCCAGGGAAGTGCTCACTGACCCCATGGCCAAACCCTTTCAGCTCATCTAAAATTTCCTGGTCTGTGGCATCACTTTTTCCGAAAGCCCCTACTTTTGCCGCAAATTCTTTTGTAAGTGCGGAAATATCGCGGGTTCCAGTTCCTGCTGCATTGGCTGTGTCTGCTGCTTTTGAGGCTGCATTGGCTGTGTCAACTGCATCCCCTGCAAGACCTCCACCTTCTCCTGCATCCCCTGCAGCTCCTAATCCACCCGTTAAAATTGTTGAGCCAATAACACCTGCCAGTTCCCCTGCTGCATGAGCAGGATCTTTCTCAAAGGATTGCACTCCACTTTTCCATACAGCGCTAGCAACCTGACCGGGGTGGCTGACAACATAGCCTATTTCTTTGTTGGCTGTGGTTCTGAATTTGCTGTTTGAAGCGTACTGCATCGCTCCACCAGCAAGTTCTGTAGTCCCTGAAACAAGACTTGTGGCTCCTGAGACTACCCCTGTTGAGAAATGAGTTGTGTCTTTTACAGCGCTTCCAAGAAAGCGCCCGACCACATTGTTTCCAATCGCAGAATGTTCAAATGAATCTACAGCTCCATCCACATGGTTGTCCACCCAGTTTCCTGCTGAATCTACTCCATTTTGAATGTCTTTGCCAGCGCTTGAAACTGCTTTTCCTGCTGAGTCAACAGCATTTCCCACTGCGTCCGCGGCTTTGTGCAGAGCTCCTCCAACATCACCCGCAGCTTTGCTTACAGCGTGAATAACTCCACCCAAATGCACTTCCTCCTATGAGCGTTACTCGCAGAATCTGCGATTTTCCGTTTATTTGGATATAATTATAAACAATAATTGCTGCCATTTTGTTTGTATTTTGCTGCTAGAAGTTTAACTTTTTAAGTTTGTTTTAAAAAGACATGATTTGTTCCAGAGTTTGGAAATAAATTTTTGACAGTTCGTTTGTTTGAAATTCAAGCTGGTTGAAAGAAAGCTTATCTCCACCCGTTTCACCCAGATAAAGAAAGGGAATTTTTTCAGCTATTAGTTTTGTTTCAAAGCTTTCTTTTTTTTCTTTAGAAACGCTGACTAGAATTCGTGATGGCGATTCATTGAATAGTTCTTCAATGGACAATTTTTTTTCTAATTTTGCGCCGCAGCCTTTTTCAACCACACATTCACACAAACAGGTGATGAGTCCTCCCTGTCCCAAATCATGGCAGGAGTTCAAAAACTTTGCCTCCAGAAGTTCAATAGTAATTTGAGCGATTTTTCTTTCTATCTCCCAATTTAATTCGGGAAGACTGTTGTTCTGAATCTCCATAAATTCGAGAAATAAAGATCCGGACAGATCAGTACCTTGGGGACCAATTAAATAAATTTTATCTCCCTGGTTTTGGAATCCTGAGGGTACGATATGAGCTAAATTTTCGCATTTGCCGATCATTCCGATGATGGGAGTTGGGAGAATTTTTCCATTTGGGCTTTCGTTATAGAACGATACGTTTCCAGAGACTATCGGAATATTCAATATCTTGCAACCCTGAGTCAATCCTTCTAGACAGGAAATAAATTCCGCATAAGATTCTGGTTTGTCAGGATTTCCAAAGTTCAGCCCATCAGTGGCGGCGAGAGGCATTACTCCAACACAGGCTAAATTTCTGACGGCTTCTGCTAAAAGATATTGAGATCCTAAAAATGGATCCTTGCTGCAGTATCTCCCATTTCCTTCCAGGGCCACAGCAATCCCCCAGGGTTTCCCTTTAATTCTGAGAACGGCAGCGTCTTGGCCTGGCGGAACAACGGTATTGGTTTGAACCATGTAATCATATTGATTCCAGATCCATTGTTTACTGATAAGAGATGGCAGCTCTAAAAATTTCAAAAATAAATTTTTTAAATTTTCAATTTTGGGGATTGAATATTGGGAACCAGGGGATTTCGGGCGGCTTTTTATTTCAGGGTGCACGGGGAGAGGCTCGATTAGAAGTTGTGTTGGGATTTCAGCAGCAGGTGAATGGTGGTAAAAAATTTTCACTTTTTCTTCAGGAATGGTTTTTCCGATCACTTCTGCTTCAAGTCCCCATTTATGAAAAATATTTTTTACTTCTGAAGTTTTTTCAAATTCCACAACTGCCAGCATTCTTTCTTGAGATTCACTCATCATAAATTCATAAGATTCCATGTTTTTTTCTCGAGCCGGTATTTTTGCAAGTTCAATTTCCATGCCGCAGCTCCCAGCTGCGCTCATTTCACTGGTAGTGCAAGTTAAGCCCGCTGCACCCATATCTTTTACAGCCACAAAAAGACCTTTTGAAGCTGACTCCAGAGTGGCTTCGATTAGACATTTTCCAAAATACGGGTCTCCAATTTGAACCGTAGGTCTTTTCTCCAATTCTGCTCTCATCTCTTGAGAAGCTAAAATGCTGCAGCCGCCAATTCCGTCTCTCCCAGTTCTTGCTCCCAAAATCATGACAGCGCATCCGGGTTTGGCTTTTGAGGTTAAGATTTCATTTTTGCTGGCGGTCCCAATACACATCACATTGACGAGACAGTTCTCTGAATAAGAGGGGTGGAAATCGGTTTCTCCACCAATGGTTGGGACCCCGATGGAGTTCCCATACCAGGAGATCCCATCAACCACACCTTGAAACAGTTTTTTATGATTTAACCCACTTAGACTTCCAAATCTCAGGCTGTCTAAAACTGCGATTGGTCTTGCTCCGCAGGAAAGAATATCTCTAATGATTCCACCGACTCCTGTTGCTGCTCCGTGCTTAGGTTCAATTTGAGAGGGATGATTGTGACTTTCAATCTTAAACACAATGGCTAAATCGTCAATGATAATTCCACCTGCATCTTCTCCCACAAGAGTGGGAACAGATCCAGAACGAGGGAAGTTTTTAAAAAATTTTCTAGACCTGCGGTAAGAGCAGTGCTCACTCCACTCCACTGAAACCATTGCCAGTTCAGTTTTGGATGGATTTCTACCTAATCTTTCAAGAATGTTCTCAGTTTCACGGCGATTTAACCCTAGCTGTTCAGCCGTTTCAAAAAGAGAGATTTCTTGAAGGTTCATTAATGATGAGGAGGAACATATTGTGGAACGTTATTGCTGACAGGTTTTAAGCTCATCAAATAATCGTAAATATCATGCAGCTGGCGAGTGGAAAATTGAGCATAATCTTGCCACGGCATGGGAGGCATTAAAGGTCTTCCTGTTCCTTTTTTACTTCCCTGGGCTTGATATTTCCCCGTTCGTATCACGGTTTCAAATTCTTTGAAACTCCAGTTTCCAATCCCTGTTGTTTTGTCAGGGGTTAAATTAGAAGGAAATGAGGTGCCCCAGGGTCCTGTATAAGCATGGGTCAGAAGGTTTCCTACCATATAACCGCGAGGAATCTTGAAGTTTGGGGATTTTGATCCTGCAGGGGCGCCGGATAAGTTTTTATTCATCTCAGGGAAAGGAATCCCCTTTTTCCCCATTTTCCAGGGGGTGTGGCAGTCCTCGCAGCCGCTGACAGCTACCAATTGTTTCCCTTTCATAATGTCTGCCTGAAGAATCTGTTTTGGAGTGAGTTGAGGTTTTAGTGGAGGAGCATTGATTTTAGGATGGCAGGACGCCAGAATGAAAATCCCTGTGCCAGCAATCAGCAGAGGGGTGAAAAATTTAATTTTTGTGGGCAAGAAATTAGTTTTCATTTTCTCCTCCATATGCAATTGGATATTTAAGTATCTTTTGTTTACCATCATCAGCTGCAGTGTAAGCTCATGATTATTCCGAATTATTCCATCTTTGAAATTGAGTTCCTGCTTGTTAAAAGGACGACAGAGGGATGTCTTTCAAGGGGTTTTGGATTTTTCAAATGCGTGAGGAAGTAGTAGTAAAAAGTGCGAGTAACAGGGGATTCGTGCGTGGTAAATTTTTGTTTTTTTCCAATTTTTCGAAACGCTTTCTTAAGAGTTTTATCAGCCATTAGATTTTGCGAAAGCGGGTGCAAGGAAAACCAGAGAGCATTCTCTCCTTTGTGTTCCTGGAAATTATCCCATCGAGCAAATTGTCCCCCTTTCCCATTCATGAGAAAAGTGAGGGCTGAGTGTCCGGTATAGTATCGGATAATACTGGAAAGATCATAAGAGTCTGTCAGTATGAAAAGCGGTGAGACTTTCTGTTTTACTTGGTATATTAATCCAACTTTTTTAGCGAACCCTTTGTATCCCAGAAGTTCTTCATAGTCTTTTCCGTGCAGAAATCGTTTGATCCCAATTCCCTGAAAGACAGTTCGAAAAGGGAGAATGGTTCGGGCTGTTGTTTGAGGGAAAGCAATGGCGGAAGAAAAGAATAAGGTGAAGAAAACACAGGACCACAAGCCCCATTTCTGCAGTTTTTTATACTGGGTCATTCCTGCAGCCGCTACCATTAAGGGGAAATAACCTGGAAGAGCCCAGTGAATTCCTGCATGGGTTAGAAAAGAGCTGATCAGGAAAAAACCTTGAATCGGAAGGGTAAAAGACAGCAGAAATTGCGAAGAAAAATCTCCTGATAAGGATTTTTTGACCAGCGCTGCAAAGGTGAGTAAAAATAAAACAAACAAAAATGGAGAAACGCTTAAGGACTGTAGAACAGCATAGTTGAAAAAAGTGTGAAGTGGATTGAGCGGAGTTTTTCCAAGATGATCATGCGCCTGGAAAAAAATGTTTTCAAATTTATGTTGGAAATTCCAGATCCAGAAAGGCATGGAAACCAGAAAGCCCATTATAACACCTTTCCAGAAGCTTTTTTGGGTCAGCCAGAATCTTGATTTTGGATTTAAAATGAAAAACATGGCTAAAGATACCGCGAGAAAAGCAGAAGTGGCTTTGCATAAAACGGCAAGTCCAATCGCTGCTCCTGTCAGAAGCCAATAGCGATCATCTTTTAGAGATCTCCAAACAGACCACAGGGTCAGCGCCCAAAAGCAGAAAAGCGGATTATCTGGAAATGAGGCAACTGAAGAAATCGCCAAAATCGGCATAAAGAAGTAGAATAAAGCAGTGATTCTTGCTTTTTTAGTGTCTCCCCAAAAATCACGCGCGAATAGATATAAAAAAAAACCAGCCAGGGTTGAACAGAGGAGAGAAGGGAATCTCAGCCAGAACACCTTGTTTGAGAAAAAAGTAAAAACTGCCTGCAGCCATCCCAGCATTGGAGGATCGTCATGATAGCCTAGAGCCAGATGCTTTCCCCAAAGCCAGTAGTAAGCTTCATCTCCTGTCAGAGAAACTTTTTCCATTAAAAAAATTCGCAGCGAGAAAATGAGGGCGTAGACTAAAAAAGCTGCCAGAGCAGCTGTTCCAACTTTTTCCTTTCTGATTCTTTCGAATTCTACGAGTGTTTTTTTTTCTCTAACTTTCGAACCAATAGAAAACATGACTTATTGTTCTGCAGTCTTTTTATCAAACCTTTTTCCAATGACAGGCGTGTATATGATGCGCAAGTTTAAGCAAATTTTCCTCTCGTTAAACTCTTTAAAATATTTCTTTGAATGTTCCATTTGTGAACACGCGGTAACTTTTTCCGCTCCAGATCACCTTGTTTCCCGTAAAAGCCAGGATCCAGAAAACAAATTTAAGACATTCGTGAAAAGGGAGCATTAGAAAATAGGCGGTGTCTCTTTTTTTTCCTCTCAGGATATGACTGCCCGCCGCAGATGTCATCAACCTGGTGATTCCCCACAGGGTGAATACCGCGATAAAAAGCCAGGAAAAAGAGAAGCATAGACCCATGATCCCCCAGGGAAGGCCCTGTGAAAAAAGGCTTAAAAAATACCCCCCAGGACGGCAGATGCGGTGGGTGCGAGCAGCTCTTATTCCTCTTTTCCAATACTCTTTAAATGTTTCGGTTCCTGGATTGTGCTCAACAATGACACCTGATAGAGCCACATTATATTTCAGCTCTTTAATTTTTCTGCCCAGTTCGTGATCATCTGCAAGGTAATTTCCAGCAGACTCAAATCCTCCTATTTTTTTTAAACTTTCTTTTTTAAAACCCAGGGTCGCCCCAAACGCAAAACCCAATCCTTTTTCTAATTTTTCTGAGATCAAGACAGAGGGGAAAAAATCCGAATGCACGGCTAGGCGTTCTAAAATTCCTCCTATGTGCCCTGAATCAGAGACACGATATAAACAGGTTACCATCCCTGTTTTAGGGTTGCAAAGATGGGCTGCCATATCTTCCAGGTAATCAGGGGGGACAAAAACATCTTGATCCACGGCAATGACCAGATCTTGCTCAGCGCCTTTGGCTAAACTGCTCAGGTTTTGGATCTTTTTGTTGGGGTATTCTGAGCTTGAGCAGATGTTCAGAGTTATGTTGACCGATGGAAAATCTTTTTGGATCTGTTTTATTACTGGGACTGCTGAATCATTGGGATTATCTACCCCGCATCGAATTTCAGAGGGAGGGAGAGTTTGCTTGCAAAAAGCTTCTAAATTCCTGCGGGTTGTTTCTTCTCTTCCGTGGAATGGGATTAAAATCGCTATTGAATTGAGATGATTGGCTTGAGGAAATTTTGTGTCTGGTGTTTTTAGAACAGGATGATTTTTTTTAAAACTCAGGACCGCGTAAAATCCGAAGAGGTTGAAAAAAATGGAGCAGCATAACAGGACTAAAAACAAGTTTTGCGCCGATGTTAACACTTAAAAACAGCTCCATCAGAAAAAACAAAGCCGCACAGGTTTTTAGAAAGGTTGGAAGAACGAAGATTAAATTTAATAAGAAAGAGTATCCCTGAGATTTTTTTGACTGCTGCCGCCATCACTTTCATTGGATCGACCCTTCCATTAACAATAGTTTTTGAAAGATCGATGGGAAAGTTTTCCGCGGCATCATCGCTGATAATTTTTACGCAGTAAAAGGGGATATGCAGTGACTGCGCCGCTAAACCTAAATAATAGGCCTCCATGTCAACGGCATCTGCGGAAGAGGATAAAGAGGTTTTTTCTTCTTTTGTTTGGATGATCGTTTCACTGGTCAGTAAAGTTCCCGAAGATTTAAGAGCGGGAAAGTCAGCCCCATTATTGCAGATCATTTTTTCCCCTGATCGGATTTTGATTTCTGAAGGAAAAATAAAGTCTCCAAACTTGAGGGAAGATTTAAGTCCTCCAGCATAGCCCAGGTTTAAAATCAGTTTTGGGTTCTGCTGGATAATCCACCAGCCAGATTGAAGTGAGGCGGCTTTTCCTATTCCTGTGATTAAAAGTAAAATTTTCTCAGACTCGCAGCTTCCCGTGTGAACAGCAAGAGGGAAAGGCGCGCCATGGGATTGGAAAGCGAATTTGTGGTTCTTTAAAAGAGGTTTTATTTCAATCTCTGAAGCGCAGCATACAATAATGGGAGAGGGTTCATTTTCGGACATAGCCATTTTCTTGATACCACTGCACAGCTTTTTTCAAGGCTTCTTCCACTGGAGTCTGTGGAATTCCAAGTTCTTTTTGGGCTTTTTCAGGGTTGAAAAACATTTTTTTGCGTGAAAGTTTAACCCCTTCCAGAGGGATTCCAGGTTCTTTTTTCAATAGGTTTTTTGAGAAAATATGATTGGCGTAAGCCATGAATAAAATGGCGCCATGCGGCAGACAAAATTTTGGGGCTGGGAGGCCTGTGATAGAAGACAGAATTTCCAGGATTGTTTTAAAATCGAGATTTTTATTTCCAAGGATGTAGCGTTCTCCGACTTTACCCTTTTGGGCTGCTAAAATATGTCCTTCAGCCACATCTTCTGCATCCACAAGATTTAAGCCTGTATTCGTGTAAGCGAATAATTTTCCATTTAGAAAATCAACGATAAATTTCCCTGTGGGAGTGGGTTTTATGTCATGACTTCCAACAGGAGCGCTCGGATTGACAATGACCACAGGGCAGCCTGCAGCAGCCGCTTTCAAAGCTTCCTGTTCTGCAAGATATTTGCTCAGTTTGTAGGGTCCGACAAGATCTTGTCGGGTTAGAGTCGTATTTTCATTTCCAGGAGTTCCATCTTTTGGGATGCCAATGGTGGCTATGGAGCTTGTATAAACAATCCGGCTCGTGTTAGAATTTTTAGCTGCTGCTAAAACAGCTTTCGTCCCTTCAATATTGGTTTGAAGCAGTTGATTTCCCTGGATGCTGGTGAAGCGGTAATCGGCCGCCAGATGGAAAAGCCATTCACATCCCGCAAGAGCTTTCGTTAAATCATCTTGAGACTTCAGCTCTCCTGTGAAGATTTCAATGGGCAGTCCTTCCAGGTTTTTTAGAGAACTGGATTTTCTCACAAATGCGCGCACTTCAAAGCCGTGCTGAATCGCTTTCCGCACAACATGACTTCCTAAAAATCCGCTTGCTCCTGTCACTAAAACTTTCATCACTTAATCTTTCTCATTGGAGTAATAAATGTTTGGTTTATTAATACCATTCATTATTATTGCAAAACCCCCAGACATTTTAATTTTTTGTTTTAATTCGATAGGGAAAGGTAAATCTTCCTTTAAAACGAAGAGAAGGATCAAGAAAAAGTTTCTTGGAATTTGTTGGTTGGAAAGGAATCTATCATGGAAAAAAAGAGCCGCGGAATCGTTGAATCTGAAAAAACAAAAGTTTTCGAAAATGGCCATGCCAGAATGGACAGACTGATCAAAGAGGGACTGACATTTGATGATATTCTTTTAATTCCGGAGTATTCTGATATTCTGCCTCATGAAGTAGATACAAAAACCTGGTTGACCCAAAAGATTAGATTAAATATTCCTTTGATTTCATCTGCCATGGACACTGTCACAGAAGCCCGTATGGCAATTGCTCTTGCCCGTGAAGGGGGAATTGGCATTATTCACCGCAATAGTCCCATTGAGAAGCAGGTAGAAGAAGTGGATAGGGTGAAGCGAGCAGAGAGCGGAATGATTCGGAATCCGATTCGGCTTTCTCCTGAAGACCCAATTGAACGAGCCCTGCAGTACATGGAACTCTATCATATCTCGGGAATTCCAGTGACAGATGATCAGGGGATTCTGGTAGGAATGCTCACCAATCGCGATTTAAGGTTTGAAAAAAACTTCAATCAGCCCATTCGAAATTTAATGACTCCTCTTCCTCTTATCACTGCTAAAGAAGGGACCGGTCTGGAAGAAGCTCGAGAAATTCTTCATCGGCATAAAATTGAGAAACTTCCTATTGTAGATAAAGAAGGCCGGTTAAGGGGATTAATTACAGTTAAGGATATTCAAAAAAAAGCGATGTACCCTTATGCTGCTAAAGATGCCCATGGGAGACTTTTAGTAGGGGCTGCTGTTGGGGTTAGAGGAGATGCCTGGGATCGAGTTCAAGCCCTTATTTCTAAAGAAGTGGATGTCATTGTTGTGGATACAGCCCACGGACATTCTGAAGGGGTTATTGGAATGGTTAAAAAGATTAAAAAGCAGTTTGATATTCAAGTGATTGCAGGGAATGTTGCGACAGCCTCAGCAGCAGAGGATTTAATTAAAGCAGGGGCTGATGCGGTAAAGGTTGGGATTGGTCCAGGAGCAATCTGCACAACCAGAATTGTAGCAGGAGTTGGGGTTCCCCAATTTACTGCGATTTATGACTGCTTTCAGATCGCAAAGCAGTACCGTATTCCTATTATTGGTGATGGCGGAATTAATCACTCGGGAGATATTTCAAAAGCTCTTGTTGGAGGGGCTTCTTCTGTGATGGTTGGGAGTTTGTTCGCAGGAACTGATGAGGCTCCTGGAGATGTGATTATTGAACACGGGGAAAGATATAAAACTTACCGCGGGATGGGAAGTCTCGGGGCTATGAAGATGTATTCTCGTGATCGATATGCTCAGGACATGACTGCTGAATCCAAACTTGTGCCTGAAGGAATTGAAGGTAAAGTTCCCTATAAAGGTGGAGTACATCGGATTATTCAGCAGTTGATCGGGGGATTGAAATCTGGAATGGGCTATTTAGGCTGTCCAAAAATTGAAAATTTAAAAGAGAAGAAGTTTATTCGAATCACTCAGGCGGGAATTCGAGAGTCTCATCCTCATTCCCTGACTGAAGTGGAAGAAGCTCCTAATTATTGGGGAATGAGGTGAGATCTGGGATCTGCATTTTAGAGTGGGGTTCAGGTATGCCACCAGGGGGATGCTGCTCCTGTTTCGATCATTTTGTTCACTCTTTCCCACATGGCGCTTACAGCCGCTCCCCCAATAAGAGGAATTAATTTTTGTTCGATTTCAGCTTTGTGTTTCATTAGATTTTCAAGTTTAGTTTTCGATTGTTCGGATAAAGTGAAGGCTTGATCCGCAAAATCATAGTTTTTGCTCTGTTTTAGATTTTGTTCGGGAAACGCGTATCCGTGATCAATAGGGATCACATCTCCATTTCCAATCATCCAGTTGCCGTCATGGCGGTCCGTGTTCCCAATGATATTGTCAAAAAGTGAGAGTTCTTCATATTTTTGAGGATAGTACTCGCGAATGTCTGAGGGTTTGACTGACAGTGAGGAAGCTGTTTTCCCTTCAATCCATTGAATTAAAGCGCCTTTCTGCTGCGTTTCTTTCCAGGGGATGAGAGAGTTTTTTTCTTTTGTTGTCACATAGACGGCTTTTGGAGCCCACACTCCGATCCATTCCGCAAGATAAGAAGCAGCTTCTTCTCTCTGCGCTCCTGTTTTTGGTGGAATGTATTTTCTTTTTCGGTCTGCTGGCTCTCCTTTTACAGGTTTCCAAACTGCTGTTTCTCCGCTTTTCAGAGTTACTTTATAGGTATGGCAAACCCCGTTCCCGATTTTTTCTTTGTGGGCAATGGTTAAGTCAGAATTTGAATAAGAAGATTGGTGTTCGGCATCTGAAAAAGAGGGAGGAGGGCTGATAATGGTTTTCATGAAGCGGTATCGGATATTTGCCGCTGTCTCGCTGCCGCTGGCTTTATGTCCACAAACAATTCCTAAATTAGCCAGAGCTTTTTCTCTGTCAGATGATTCTGAGCTGTCCCGAATCGCATCAAAGCCTTCTCTTAATTGGGATCTAGCCCCTTCCCAGGTTTTCGCTTTTTTTGCCTGGTCATAAGCCTTTCTTGCTAAGGCTGAAATATTTTCGTTATTAGTGACAGTTGTTTCTAGCATTTTCATCCTTATTTTCTTTGTTTTAATTATAACGCGAGCGAAGAAAGAGATCGATTAAAAAAATGTTAAATTTTAAAGATTTCTTAGATTCCTCTGCAGTTTAGGGATTTCTAAAGCACTCATCGTGATTATCCACATTTCGAAGGAAAATTTTATTGTCTTCCCAGTACTCCCATGTTAGGCGATACTTGTTATCCACTTTTGCTTCATATATTTTTCTACTGTAATAACCTGATGCTCCATGGACTTCGTGTGTTTCTAAAGAAGCGTACCGCGTATCCACTGCTAGCTTTCGCAGAGCTCGATCCACTTTTTCTTGAATCTCCTTTGGCAGTTTTTTGTACTGCTGCTTAAAGAATTCGCTTCTGGCAAGAAGATTATTTTTGCTCACAATTAATGTTTCAGGTCAGTGATGAGAGCTTCCACATCTTTGAATCCTTTGATTCGACCAGCAGCTGCGTCCTGGTCGCTCTGCCGTTCCCCTTCCTGCCATCGTTTTGTCCAGAAATAAGCCTGACTAGCTGGAATTTCTAAAATGGGATCAAGAATAACCCGGCCTTTTCGATCAACTGCAGCGTAAAACCGCCTAACCCCTTCCTGAACAAGGTTGGCGGGAAGAGTCAGTTGGTTTTTGCCTCGAAGCGTAACTGTAATTTTTTCTTCTTTAATTCTTGGCATTCTTCACCTCAGGATAATCCTATCATAAATTTTAATTTTTGTAAAGTAGGAAAGTGAGAAAAAAGTTTTGACACTGCCAAGAGATGACTGTAACCGTATTGGCAGCCAGACATTCCCTAAGGGCTTGATTTCTAATATTATGAGCGGTTATAGTGACAGTTCAGGATTGAAATCGGACGACGCCATAATTTTGAAATTCTGGGAGTTGAATGACCCTTTTGTTCCCTTGTCGTACGATCGGAATTCCTTGAAATGGACGTGAGGGAGAATAAAAACGGATATTTTTGATCGGATGGATTTGTAAAGGAATCCTAACCCATAGAGAGTCAGCAGGTGTAGAATTTAAATTGACAATATGCAGAATCCAGATCCATTTTCCTTTTATAGTCTCCCTGGATTTCCACAAAGTGGTCGTAAAAAGGTTGGAATTGGTTCCTTGTATCAGAGGGCTTTCAGTTATGAGCTTCATTCCATGATAAAAAGAAGAATGTTTTCGGATAAAAACTGCCATTTGCTGAAGACTTTTTTCTGCAGCAGGGAAAGATTGAAGGAAATCAGGCATAAAAGCAAATCTTCCTCCTGCTGAATAGATCTCCGCGCAGAGTTTTGTGAGAAATCCACGCACAGAATGACCACTCCAAAGTTTTAGGGTCTGCCAGGGTGGGGGATAATCCACAAAAAAAACAACAGGGGCTTTCTGATTATGGATCATCTTTCTTGATTTTTGGATGATCCACTGGACATCTGGTATAATAGATTGAAGGGGGAAATTTTTAAGATGAACCTGTTTCTTGCGGGTTTTTATCTGGTATAAGAACCCTTTCAGTTTGTTTAAGAGTCCTGGCTTTTGTTTTATAAGAGATAAGAATTTTTCTTTTAACCCATAAGACTGCTGCAGAGGATTTTGGAGGAAAGGGGTGAGTACGTGTTTCAGCCTTTCACCTTCAATTGAATTGGGGTAATGATTTAGAGCTTTTAGAATCATTTCTCCAATGCCATATTCTGTCATTTTTTTTACGGTATAGGCAGTCAGCCCTGAGTCCACCTGGAAGTCAGCATACGGATTAGCTCCATTGAAAGTGATTAAGACCTGTTTCCCTTCTTTTTTAGCGTAAGCCTTTAATGAAGAGGCATAATAGCGGGACACTCGTAAAACCGTTTGATGCATAAAACTGTTCCTCGGAAATACTTGAGTGATAAAGATTCTCCAATTATTTTTGAGGCCTGTTTTGGGGATTCCCCATTCGACAGCAAGAGGGTTTGCTGGGTTGTAGGGATGATCCGCAAAAAAGCTTCCATCAGAATAGCGGCGATTTTGGAGATAGGTACGGTAATTGAAATGATGAATTCCTCCCCAGGGCTTTGATGAAGAAATGTCAAAATTTTGTTTCCAATCTTCTGCTGTGTAGTTTGGATATTTTCTTTCTAGAAAGTTTCGGAATGCCGTAATTGTAGGAGTGTCAAATTTGTCATTTAGATCCCAAAGTTGGACAATGACATCCAGGTGAATTAAATTAACCCCCATGTCAATCTGTTTTTCAAGAATGTGAAGTTTGTAATTCAAAAAAGCTTTGCTGTAAAGGCTTCCAGAATAAACATTTTTTCCTTCGCTGGGTTCTGGCTTTCCCCACGGGGTTAAGCCAACGGCTTCCTTTTTCTCGGCGTATTTTAGCAGGGAAGGAGATAGTCCTATCTGATTGACGACTCCCCCTCCTGAAAACAGAATCCCATCTTTTCTGCAGTCTTTAATGACCCAGTTTAGACTGCGTTTGTGTCTTTCTGCTCTGGCAAAGTGCATCCATCCTCTGACCAGAACCTGAATTTTGAACTGTTTAACCCAGTTGAATTGATAGTGATGATCAAGGGTATCTATCATTCCAAAAACAGTCGCTTTTTCAGCTCGTTCCAGGAGGGAGTTTGCTTGAGGAGTTGTTTTGGCAGAAACCTGCTGGAGGGTTAAAAAGAGTAGGAATAAAAAAAAACAGGAGAGGCGCTCAGCGCTTTTTGTCAGCATTTTTGCAGTTTCATTTCGTAAACAGATTCGCCAGATCATGATTGGGATCATTTTTTGCTAGAATAGTGGATTCTGCTTGTGATAAAAGTGAAATCTCACAAGAGAAGAAGATTGCAGATAGTGCGAATATCCGGCAGAGAATCCTGGCGGAGAGAGAGGGATTCGAACCCTCGAGACAGTGTTTTGCACCGCCTACACGATTTCCAGTCGTGCCCATTCGACCACTCTGGCACCTCTCCAAAAATGCCTGTTCTCTTTTTTCCTGGTTTGTCCTTTGATTTTTTTATTTCAGAAAGGATTGAAAACGATGGAACACGAAAAAAATAGAATGGTTCTACCAGGAGATTTTTCAGATTTTGCTGCTCGCTACGTCTCTGAAACCTTCAAGCTCTATCCCAGCAGCGCCACTGCTCTAGGATTTCCTGGATATGACCATCTTCTGGAAAGTTTTTCTCCTGATGCCAGAAAAGAGGCTCAAACCGTTTTGTCTGGGTTTTCCCGAGAATTGGATCGAATTTCGAAGAAGAGCTTGTCTTTTCATGATTTGATTGATTTTTCTTTAATTCAGGTTGAACTTATTCATGAGAAAATTTTCTACGAAGAGAAGAGACTCTGGGAAAAAGATCCGTCTTTTTATCCTGAGCTGGTTTTATCAAGTATTTATTACCTGGCTGCCAGGGAGCATCTTTCAGCAGAAAAAAAAGCTGCATCGCTTTTGTCGAGAATGAAACTGGCTGGGGGACTATTACGTGAAGCTAAAGTTAATCTGAAGAATCCCGTTCTTATTTTTTCGAAAGACTCGTTAGAAGTGACTGAAAGCGGGATTCAGTTTTTTAAACAATTTCATCCTCAAAAATGGAAAATTTCTCAAGGGTTAGCCAAAGAGCTCACTCGCGCCAAAAGTTCTCTGCTATTGGATTTGCACGAGTATATGAAATGGGTGAAAACAGTTGTCATTCCTAAGGCAAAAGGCGATTTTTCAGTGGGTCGAAACGTTTATGATCAGTTATTGAAAAAATATCACCTTTTCTCCTATGATGCCGATGATTTAGAGAAAATTGGCGTGGATAATTTTTCTAGAGTCAGTTTCGAATTGAAAAAGCTTGCCCGTCAGATCGATCGCGGAAAAGATTGGAAAGTTATTTTAATGGAAAGTTCAGAACACCACCCCTCTAAAGAAAATTTGGTTTCAGCGTATCGCGATTCTGTTCATAAAGTGCGTTCTTTTCTTTTAAATAAACAGCTTGTTACTTTTCCTAAAAAAGATCTGCTTGAAGTCATTGAGACTCCTGCTTTTTACCGTTCTTTTCTCCCTTTTGCTGGATATTCTCCTATTCCTCCTTTTCAGAAAAAAGGAAATGGAGAGTTCTGGGTAACACCTGTCCCTTCGGGCCTCCCTAAAACACAAGAAGCTGCTAGATTGAAAGAACACGCTTACCATAAGATTCCAGTGATTGCTCTTCATGAAACCTATCCTGGGCATCATTTGCAATTTTCATTTCTCAGGGAAAGCGCTTCTCCCTTGGTTAAGAGGTTTAGTTCTTCTGTTTCATGTGAAGGGTGGGCATTTTACTGTGAAGAGATGATGAAAGAACAGGGGTTTTATGAATCTCCACTGGTTGAATTATCTCAAAAAAGGGATGAGCTGTGGCGGATTGCTCGAGTGATTCTTGATGTTGGGCTTCATGTTCATAACATGAAACCTGATAAAGCCGCTGCATTTTTGAGCGATAAAATTGGATTTCCTGAAGCTATGTCCTGGGGGGAAGTTAAAAGATATATGCGGGAACCATCCCAGCCCATGTCTTATTTCATGGGAAAACATGAAATACTCCGATTAAGAAATCTGTATCAGAAAAAAACAAAGGGAAAATTTAAATTGAAAAATTTTCATGATGCTTTTCTCCGTACAGGAGTCATTCCATTAAAGCTGGCGGAAAAGTGTTTGTTCCAGGGTTCTGGATGAGGATGTATAGACCCTGGAGCCAGATTCAGAAGAGTGTTTTTAAAATCTTTTTGGTTTTGTTTTTGTTTCTTTCGTTTGAGAAGCCTGCTTGGAGCGCAGTCACAGTGTTTTCACGCAGCGGGGATATCTGGCTTGGAAATAAGCTGGTTTTAAGAGTTCATTCCAGGAACAGTGGGCATCTTGTTGTCAATCGCTTGAAACAGGCGCTGCTTTATGGAATTAATGCCAGGCAGGTTTGGATTGACAGGTTCGGTAAAAATTATATTCTTTATGCAAAAACAATACCTGTGATTACAGCAACCCCGCAGCTGGCTCATTTGAACCATACTTCTCCTTTCTGGTTAGCGCGAATTTGGGCATCACGATTGAAGCTGGCTCTTATTCACGGCACTTATTTGATTACTCCTTCCTCTCTTGTGATTCCCTATCAACAGACAAAACAGTTTCAAGTCATGGGACATTACTCTGGCAATCTTTCCATAAAGATTGAAGACTCGAAAATTGTCAGCCTCCAGAACAAACAATTTCCGTTCATTTTAAAAGGTTTGAAACCAGGAAAAACTCAGGTCAGAATTACAGCGGACCATCTGTCAGTTTTAATAAATCTGTACGTGAAAGAATGGTCGGGTTTCATCCCAGGAAAGATCTCGCTATTACTCACAGGGAAAAAGATTCCGCATGAATATTTGGAAAGAAGGGCTTTGCAGCAAATTGCCAGCTTTATTCCTAGAAAGCCTGACACAAGAATAAGCGCGATTCTTCCCAGGGCTCTGATTTCGGAATCGTTGAGATCAGGAGAAACTTCTGTGTTTCCCGTAAAAGTTTCTATTCATGGCTCAGGATATTTACCTGTAAAAGGGATGCTTGATTTTGAGATTAAAGATCTTCCTTTCCATCTTTATGAGGCAGACAGTTTAATGGTGAGCAACAACCCCGAGGGATTTAATAGGTCAGGCATTCTTTTTAAAAAATCTTTTGAAACAGGAACAGCGCGTTTCTTTTTTCATCACAAAAATAAAGGAGAGAATTCATACCGTTTCATTGTGTTAGTTAAAAATCAAAAGAACAAGCTCCTGCGAATTCAGATTTCAGGAGGGGGAGCTGGACCAGCCTTAAGTGAAATCGACGTTGGGGAAAAGGCAGCCTATCGTTTTTTTTCATGTTATAGAGATGATTTGGGTGAGATTATGCAGTTGGAACCTGGAGAATCGGCGATTTTGTTTGCAAAAGCAGTTCCGCCTCAGCAAACAGTTTCCGGCATCTATCAAATAACTCCGTTAAATCATAATGCAGATTACCAGGTCGAAACAGTGGTTCAAAAAAAAGATGGAACGTTCCACAACACCATTCTTCCTCCAGAAATTAAAGCTGAAAAATCCAATGGCACTTTTCCCAATCCAACTATTTATATGAAAGCAAAATATATCATTGGAAAGCACTATGCGTTTATTCCTATAGGAAAAAAATTAAGTTTGTCAGACCCGAATTCAGGAAAACCTGATTTTGGAGATTATGGGGCTTTATACAAGATTCATGTTTCTATTATTAATCCTTCTTCGAATCGAGAAAGATCTGAAATTATGTTCTTTCCACAGGGAGGACCTGCTCGAGGCGTATTTGTTATTGACCACGAGATCATGATGGAAACTCCTGTAGTGCAGCCCTTTAATGATTATCCACTGGTCACGTTAAACCTCAAACCGCTTCAGACGGAAAAAATAGAGGTGGAAACGATTCCAGAAGGGGGTTCTTCTTATCCTGTTGATTTGGTGGTGAAGCCTTGAATTTTAAGAGAGGAATAACGATACCTGAGTTAATTTCTGTCACCGTAGTTTTCTTAGTGTTAAGTCTAATGGCGTTTCCCATGTACACGGTCTATGTCAATGCGCAGCGAAGGAAAGTTGCGGTGAGCCAGATGAAAAAGATTGAAAGGGCGATACAAAGATTATATGAAGACACCGGAACCTATCCTCCTGGAAGTAAGCTTGGGAGCGATCCGGATTTGATTCAGAATATAGATAATATTCCTGACTGGGAAGGACCCTATTTAAAGCATTGGCCGCACGGACCTCCAGGATGGACAGCGCCAGGAGCTCAGGGAGCTTACCAGTATAGAAATTTCTATTATCATGGATATCATGTTGTTGTTTTGTGGTGTTACGGACCTGATCTCACTCCTGAAGCTGATATTACAAAAGGTCCCCCTGAAAAAGGACATCCTGTAAATTGGGGAGACAACATCGTAAAATATATTCTTTATACCCGGTATTAGTTGTCTCGCTCCTTCCTGCAGCCCTTTTATCTATCCCTAAACTGAATGCTATCTTTGTGTTACGGTTATCGTGATGGGAGCAGTGGTGATCCCGCGGGCGTTCCGTGCCACAGCCGTAATCTGGTAGTGGGTTCCTGAGTATGCTATTGTGGAAAGCTCCATTTTAAAAATTCCCTGGCCGTCGGAACGAAGATTTTCGATTTTTGGTTTTTCATGCACGCTGTAAAAGCCTGGAATAACAGGAGCTTCTGCCTTTATAGTCAGGGTGACATCCACGTTAGGAGCGGTTTTCCCGCTGATGATAAAAGAAGCGGGAACAATTTCCCCGTTTCTCGGGGAAAGAAAAGTGACGGTGAAAGGGTGGATGAGGGTGATGCGGGTTAAAGCCTGGGCAGTTAAATGCTTGCCTTGAGCTGTGACCATCGCTCCCGTGATGGCCACGTTGTGAAAGTGATCGTTGTTTGTGAAAATGTAATGTCCCACGTAAATGCCCGGGGTGGAAGTTTCGCGCATCGGGATCCCGTTTCTGGTTTTTCCAATGCTAAAGACTGTTGTTCCATGAGGAGGACCGACCACTACTACAAGGATGGTTTGCCCGACAGAGAAAGGGCCGGCCGCGTTGTGGGCGACAATGATGCGGTTCACGTTTGGGTGAGGACTTGGCAAAATGACGGAAAAGCTCCAATTTTCCTCAAAGTTTTGGCCGCTTTCGGTTGCTCCGGTAACTCTTACCCTGTGAATGCCCGGAGCAAGCGAAAGCTCTGGAGTGTAAGCCGCAAAAGTTCTGGCAGTGGCAGCATTTCCTGTTACGTTACGTCCGTCGAGATAAAAGTGAATGCTTTGCGGGTTCACGTTTTGCGCGGCGTCAAACATGGCGTAAATGCTAGGCCTTTTTAAGGTCACTCTAGCATTATTGCCCGGAGAGATCCGGGTGACGACCTGGGGGGATGGAGCAGGAGGTGGAGTTGGCAGGGGACCTCCCTCCAGAGTAATGGGACTGGGCGCAAACATAAGACTGGTCTTGCCATCTTTTTCAAGATAACCTATGACCGCTGCATTAACAGCATTTTCGCCAGGTTTCACCTGATAGTGGCCCACGTAGATTCCAGAAGAAACCTCTTGCATTGCGATTCCTCTGGCCACCCCCTGGATGTCGAAATAAGCTTTGCAGTGTGCGTCTCCCTCAAGGGTTACATCTAGAAAGTCGCCTGCATGGAGCGGCTGCCGAGCGTCATTGGCAACGGATTCGATGTACGGGTTGGAAACATTGGACCGAGCCCCTGCAAAACCAGATAAAGCGGGAAACAGAATAAGAAGCCACAAAAGCAAGAGAAGTTTTTTCATGGTTTCACCTCCGGAGTAAAATATATCTTCTCGATGAAGGAGTTGGATCCTCTCATTCACCCGCGCGCTCTGATGTATATTTCGCTCAGATTTATTAGCGAAACTTCTTTACTGTTTCCGTTTCCTCAGCAGTGATAAGTATAATTTTTCTAACTTCTGAGCCATGGGCAGATAGTGGAATTCTTTACTTTTTTCTTTTGCTTCCTGGCTCAGCTTTCGGCTCGTGCTGTCATCTTTTAAGAGTAGAATAAGACTTTTTGCGAATGCATCTTTATTATCGTCCGCAAGCAGTCCATTCTTTCCATGAGAGATAATCTCTTCTGACCATGGAGAGCGCAGCGCAAGCACTGGGACCCCGGCTGCCATTGCTTCCATGATAGATAATGGATTGACCTCTGATTTAGAAGGAGTTGTAAAAATTTTCGAGAGGGACAGGTAGTTTGGCACTTGTTGATAGGGGATCATACCAGGAAAAATAACGAAATTGGATAATCCTAATTTTTTTGTTTTTATTTCCAGATCGCCCCGTGATGGCCCATCACCAATCAACATTAGACGAGCATTGGGAACTTCATGAATGACTGAGACAAAAGCTTCCAGAAGGAAAGAGAGATTTTTTTCAGGAGCCAGCCTTCCAATGAAAAGAGAAACTTTCTTGTCATCCAGTTGGTATTTTTTTTGGATAGCTTTTCCGTCTGTTTTTTGGAAAGAATCTAAGGCAATAGCATTGGGAACAATCTGGCACTTGTCTTTAATTCCGTACTCAAAGATAAGCTTTTTAATCGAAGGAGTGGGGGCAATAATTGAATCGCATTTTCTCAGATAACGAATAATTTTGCGCTGCAAGAAGGCTCTAGAGATGAATTTAGGGATTCCAAAAGGGGTATAGTGCAGATAATCGTCATACCGGGTGTGAAACGTGAAAACAAGAGGTATATTTTTCTTTCGGGCTAATCTGGCAGCTGTTTCTCCCAGCAAAAATGGATGTTGAGAATGAATCACATCGAGGTTTAAAGTTTCGATTTTCTTATTAAGGATTGGCTGAAAAGGAATAGCAAGAGGAAATTTTGAAGCGGGTCCAGCGGCAATAGAAGGGTATCTTAGGACAAAAGGGTCATTTTCTTGGAATCCAGGGTAGTCAGCAGTAATGACATAAACTTCATGTCCTAATTCTCTTAATCCCAATGTCATGAAATCAACGGCTTTGATAACTCCGCTGACCATGGGATGATATGAATTTGTAAAAAAGCCAATTTTCATCTTTTATCCACAAGGAATTAAGAGAGAGAATTAAAAAAAATTAAATGGGAATTCATGTTGGGGTTTTCCCCTTCATGGAAAAAGAATCCTTTTGTCGTATCGTTGCGGCAAGAGATTGTTAGATGGGAAATGAGAAAAGGCTCTGCAAGAGCCTGAAATAGGAGAGAAAAAAGGGGGGACTGGGTTGGATTCTTTTAATTTGTTGAAACTGCATTTAGAGCGGGAGCGATCTGAAAAGCTCTCTGCTGTTCGTAAATCCGAAAATCCGGTTGAACAAGAGTTGATGGAAAGAGAACTTGAACTTCTGGATGCTCAAATTGGCTGGATTGAGGAGATTCAAAACATTTGCCCCTCTCCTCAGTTTTGATGGGGAAGGGTATTCCGAAGAGAGGGGCAAATTTTAATCGGTTATTCCGCAGGAGTTTTAATGAATCGTTATCTTTTTAGGCTGCGTTTTTTCCGATTTAGGAATCATGAGAGTCAGCACTCCATTCTCGTATTTCGCATTAATTTTTTCTTTCTGGAAATCAGCTCCCAGGACAAAGGTTCTTTTGTAATCACAGGTCTGGATTTCCTGAAGAAGAGGGGTCCAGTGTTTAGGAGTCTCTGTTCTGTTCTGTCTCTTTCCTGTAATCGTTAATTCATCACCACGGAGCTCCAGCTCTAAATCTGATTTTTCAAGCCCTGGCATTTCAGCTTCTAAGATCACCTCTTTATTTGTTTCTCTGATATTCACGTAAGGCGTCACAAATCGAATTTCACCCTTTTTTTCGGTTTCTTTGTTCTGGTCTTTTAGTGTCAGCATAGTGTCTTTTCCCTCCTTTTAAAGTTACTCAACATTCACATTGATTTGTTTAGGTTTAGCTTCTTCTTTTTTCGGAAGCAGAACTTCTAGAACTCCATTTTTATAACTGGCTTTTACCTGGGAGACATCAACAGGTGAAGGCAGGGTAAAAGATCGGTGAAAACTTCCATAAAATCGCTCTGTTCTCACATAATCTTCTTCCTTTTTTTCCATTTCATTTTTCTTTTCCCCTTTCAGAATAAGGGTGTTTTCATGAATGCTGACCTCGATGTCTTCTTTTTTCATTCCTGGAAGATCAGCTTTCACAATGATCTGGTCCTTGGTGTCATACAGGTCAACAGCAGGGCTCCACATGCCCTCCAAAAGTCCAGTTGTTCTCCCTGAAAATGATGGGAAAGCTAAATCAAACATCCGGCTCATCCCTTCTCTCATTTTTTCTACAGTTTGGAATGGATCGATCCAATTTTCTGTTTCTCTCCACGGCGCTAATTCATATCTCATGATAAATTCCTCCTTTATTTGATTTTTGTCACTTATTTTTACTGTACTGCAATTAAATCATGATGAGATTTTACAGCGTAACCTCTGAGTTTTGCTGCTTCCACCCCCTATTGTTCTCACTGGTGTCCGGACACTTTAACTCTCAAAATTATTATACCGAAAAATAGAAAAAATAAAACAGCTTTTTCAAAATTTTTAGGGGTAAGGAAGGGGATATCAGAGGGGCTTGTTTCCCCGACTGACTGACCGCGAACGATTTTCAGTTGACTTCCCCCCAGATGTGAAGGCTGAAAAAGGCTGCTCCATCGGAAACAGGAGATCATAACAGACATGAGAAATGGACTATTTGGAATAAAATAGGCGCTGTTAGAAGCATCAGGAGGGAAGAACTATGAAAATGATTCAGGGGATTAAAGTTTATGGGAATCTTCAGGAGGTTTTAGATCCATCCCATACCTGTTTAGTGGTTTGGGATGTGCAGAAAGGACTTTTTTCCAGAATTTTTAATCCAGAGGAATTAGCGAAAAATTTAAAAGGTCTTGTCACAAAATTGCGATCAAAAGTGCCGATTGTTTACACCCTGATTACTCCTCCTGACAAACAGGTTCGATCCTCCTGGACATATTATTCGATGATGAAGCGTTTTGGAGTTGATGATCCGAATAAACTCCCTGATTTCATGGGAAAAGGGAATCCTGATCGAGAGGTTATTCCAGATGTGCAGCCACAAGAAAAGGACATTGTGATTGAAAAACCAACAGCCAGCATTTTTATTGGCACTTATTTTGAATTTATGATGAAAAATCGCGGAATCGAAACCATTATTTTCACGGGCATAGCGACAGAGATAGGAGTGGAATCCTCTGCTCGAGATGCAGCCAATAGGGGCTTTTATCCTGTGATCGCTGCAGATTGCGTTTCTTCTATGGATAAAGAAGCCCATGAACGTTCTTTAGAGAATATGAAGAAGATGTTCATTTGTGAGAAATCGGAGAAGATTATTGAGGCTGTGCTGCATCCTGCTGCAGTGTCAGGCTAGGGTTTGTCACCTGAAGAAAATTTAGCTTTTATAACTTTCCGAGGGTTTAGATTTTGCTGCCAAAAGGGTTAGCAGCGGAAGCCTAGAAGTTTGGTCGCATGCAGCATAGAAAACTCAACCGATCTGGTTTAAATGGCAAGATAGGTTTCGTTCAATTTTTTTTGCCTGCCCTTTTTATACTCGTTTTTCTTTTTATCTTATCTTATCCCGTTTTTTCATCAGATTTCAGCACTGATTTTGATGGAACAGGATCAGGATCAGTGATCAGTGTTGATTCCCCAACCGATTTTCCAATCCAAATCCCTAATGCTCCTGCTTATCCTCACTGGAGACCCTCGACTTATGTGCAGTATGAGCAGGCGCGTTATCAGCAGCAGGAGGAGCAGAGAGCTGCTCGACTTAAACAAGAAGAAGCTGAAAAAGAACGTCTGGCTAAAATGAGAGAATTGGAGGAAGAACTTGCCCAGGTGCAGCAGGCTGAAAAAGTCATTCGGATTCGGGAAAAACTGCGGGAACTTGAGAAAGCTCAGGACAAAACTTTAAATCACGATCTCAGGCTGAAAGGGGAATTAGTGGATGAACTCCCAAAGTTTAATAATCTATTAATCTACGAAAAACATGATTATGATGACCTGCTCAGAAAACTCTCTCATGAGATGAATCACATTCATGTTCCTTCTCCTATGGAAGGAAGACGCTATATTCCAAGAGTCCTTTTTCTGGGATGGACTGGAACACCAGAAGAAGCTCTGGAAATGCAGCAGCAGCAGGCTAAAGATCCATTTAATGGTCTGGCATATAATGCAGTTTATGGATTTGCCCTTCCTTCTACAGCAGTAGATTTTGGCAGGGTGCTTCTGGATCACTTCCTTCTCAGTTTTAATCTGCCAACTCCTGAATCCGAATTAGAACGAACCCTTGCTCAGCTTAAAGGAGCCACTATTGGAGAACTGGTTGTTCACTCCAATGGAGCAGCCATAGCGGAAACCATGATCGAAAATGGGATGATCAATGTGCAGACTTTAAGAATTTTAGGGGGTGATGGATCACTTATGAATTTAGAAAGTTTAGATAATATTGCTGATAGAAACTACACTCAAGTTTATGTTTATGCCAATGCTGGAGATCCGGTGCCAATGGCTCCACTAGGGTGGAGCATCCGTGGGGCTGTGGAAAGTCTTTCCAATCCTCAAAGTTTTGATCTTGCAGAAGAACATGTTGATGTTCATGATTTCACTTATGCTGTTCTTGGATTGGAGCCTCCTTCCTGGTCATCTAATCTGCATGTAACCCTATTGTCCACTCCATGGAACCCGCTGAATCCAAGCAATGTTGTTAGAAATCACGTTTATTCGACTTACTATGGATTACTGAATGCGCAGAGAATTGTGGAGAGCAGACATTGAAAGGAAAATTATCTGTCTTCTTCTTTTTTCTTTTCTGTGCAGCAGTTTTGATTTTTAGTCCTTTAAAAGTTTATGCTCAGGGTCAGCCCATAAAATATAAACTGTATATTGGCTATGAACTCCCCAAAGACAAAAATCTAGCCCTTGATGTCCAGACCAAAGAAGCAGAGTATCTGGAGGACAGAAATGTGGCAAATCAGGCGTGCAGACCAGAAGAAATAATCAGCTGCAAGCAGAACAATGAAATGGCTTTTCGAGAGAAGATGGCAGCAGTTCCAGGAGTCACTTTCTGGCTGGCTTTTAGAAACTGTCCTTATGGAAATTGCGAGCAGTATGTTCATCCAGTTTATTCTCTTTTTCCTAGTGAAGTTACAAATCCAGAAATGGATCTAAACTTATATCAAATTCCACGAAGCGGAGTTTATCAGCCTACAGGTCTTTATGTGGATGAAAATGGGTCTGTTCTCAGAGACTCAGACAGTTCGGCTGTGCAGTGGAGCAGTGGTCCTGTGATGCTGATTCGGGATTATTATGCTCTTGTATTAGCTTCTGCTGCTGCGTCTGGAAACACTGTATCACCATCAATAGCAGGTCTTAACAGCCCCTATATTTTTTTCGCGCTTTCAAAATCTGTCCTTGCTGACAATATTAGTAGAAAAGTTACCTTGAATGCAGACGGTATGGGCCACCTTTGGACTCCTCTTGAGTACGCGGCTAGATATGGACATACTTATATGGCAGGCGGTCTTTTAAACTATGGTGCATATCCTTCACCCGCAGCTCTTTATCTGGCTAGTGAATATGGTCATTTAAACACAATAAAAGTCTTACTCCAACACCAATCCTTTCATACAAAAACAAATTTAGGGATCGCCCTTTACATTGCCGCTGATCATGGATACTGGAAGATCACAAAATTTTTGATTCAGCAAGGCGCTCCTCTTAATTTTTCCATCTCGTCAGCAGTCTCTAAAAATTTTCCACTTCCCCTCTATCTTCCTCCTCATTCTACCCCTTTTCTGGCTGCAGTGGGAAGAGGTTATCTTAAAGTAGTCAAACAGTTTGTTCAAGCGTACAAAACCCAGCATTTTGGAAAAATATCTCACCTTATCAATACTTCAATAAAACTCAGCGGTCTTTATCCTGTATATCCGCTTGCAGCAGCAGTATGTGACAATCTTTTTTTTGATGATAGCGCCCCATTTTTAATCCCTGAACATGAAACTTTTGCCTGGAAAAATCGCAAAGTTTTCTTTTCATCACGTCGTCCCCTGTTTAACCATTCTGATGTTTTCCAGGATTCTGTAAACAGACTTGGAGTTGTTAAATTCCTTGTGGCTCATCATGCATGGGTCAATTCTCCTTCTGGCTTTCCCGGCGCAAGTGAGCTAAATACTCCTCTATCTATTGCTAAACTATATCATCATGAAAGAATCGTTAAATTTTTGACTGCTCATGGGGGTCACTAGTAATCCTCTGTTTTAAAGCTGATTTCCCCTTTTCCTGTTTTTCTATTTTGTTTTGCATCGCCGATCTCTTTCATTATACCACTATGGCTGACTCAGTACTGTCCGATAAAACCTGCAGCAATGTTTAAAGAGGATCGCGATCATGAGGGAAAGCCATCCCCAAAAACCAGTCACAAACATCCTCTGGAATTACTTCCCCATTCGCTTTTTTTTCTTGAATCCAAAGGCGTATTAACTCTACGGCTGCGCTTCTGGCTCCTTCTATGCCTTCCCCATGAGTTGTAAGATTGAGAGCTATCTCATGGTTATTTCATGATTTTAATGGATTACTATATTTCATCTATTTTACTGCCAGGGTTCCTGTCCATTAGCCTGTCAGAGATTAGAAAACGTCGAAAGTCTAAGTGAAGTATCTGCTTTTATTTTTTTACAGGAGAACCAGTTGAATCCCTGAAATAGTGGGGGATGGGCAGCTTTAAGAAAGACAGCTTTATTCTCAATGACTCCAATGCGCAGAAAGTTTTTGGGGGGCAGCTGATCTCTCAAGCCTGTGATAAAATGATGACCATTGGGATGATCTGGGTGCTGACTGTTCAGTTCAGCCCCAAATGGATCCCCTGGTTTATTGGAATCAGCGCTCTGCCTCATTTGCTGCTTTCCACTTCTTCTGGGAAATGGATAGAGAAAAAAGGGGCGCTGCGGACAGTGATTGGGGCAGATGCTTTTCGGGGTTTTCTTTTTCTGGCAGCAGGAGGGGCTGTGTTTTATCTCAAAACTTCAGTCGATCTTCTGCTGCTTCTTTTTCTTTCTATTTTTATCTCTAACACTGCAGGGGCTTTGTTTAATCCCGCGATCTTGAGCCTGCCTGTCGAGATGCTTCCACCGGGCGAAAAAAGGGATAAACTGACTGCTCTTCTGGATTCCTGTTTTTCTTTTGGGAATGTCCTTGGGCCCCTGTCTTCTGCCCTTGTTTATTCAGCTCTTGGATTAGAGGGTCTTCTTATCGCCAATGGAGTCAGCTATCTTTTTTCAGCGCTTCTGGCTTCAGGGATTAAACTCAAGACGAAAATTGGAACACCCCTTCCAGAACCTGAGACAGCCCTTGCAGCATCTGGCGAACCCATTACAGAGAATGAAGCCGTCCTTCCAGTCGCTGGAAAGGGGATTCTTTCTCCTGCGCCTAAATCTACTCTGCAGATATTGAAAAATGAGCCTGTGATTTCAGGAATGTTAGGACGGTTTCTTGTGATTAATCTTTTTTTAGCTCCGATCATGGTTTTTATGCCGTGGTACACTAAAAATGTTTATGGGAAAGGGATTGCTGGATTAGCAGCGCTCGAAGTTTTTCTAGGAGTTGGGACTTTAGCAGGAACCCTTCTTCTTTCATTTTTTTCATTTTCTGGGACTGCTGCATGGAAAAAGATCACTCTGTCAGCCGTTCTCACTGGAGCAGCTTATCTAGCTTTTTCTTTTACAAAAGGGCTTTTTTGGGGGTCTTTGTTTATGGGGATTCTCGGCTTTTTTCTCTCTTTTGCCAATGTGATGATTTTGAACTTTTTTCAAAGTGTTCCAGAACCTCAGGATGTGCCTGGTGTGATGGCTGTGGTGAATTTAATCACTGTGGCTTCTTTACCGGTTTCAATGGCTTTAACAGGAGCCCTGATTGAAGATGTTCCTGTGAAAAGTTTGGCGGTATCTTGCAGCTCAGTGGTGATTCTGGCGGCTTTTTCTCTGGCTTTTTCCCAAGGGTTTAAGAGAGCTGATCTGAAAAGGGCTGCATGAAAAGGGCTCTATGAAAATTGACATTCAGGCCGCAGTTTTGAAAGATACTGATGAACTTTTAAAACTTTATTTTTTAGTTTACGGCAGAGATTATCCTATTGTTTATGGGACTGATCCTGAAAAAATGGCGGAAGCCGTTCAATCTGAAGATTACTTGTGGCTGACAGCGCGAGATTCAAAAAATGATTTGATTGTCGGCTCCATTGTTTTTGAGCTGGATCGAGGGAACAAAGTAGGGAAAGCAGCTGCCCTTGTGGTTCATCCGGATTATCGAAAATCAGGAATTGGATCTCAGCTTTTATCGCACGGAAATTGGATGATTGGTCCGGAAGGGTTTCTTAATTCAATTTATACCACCACTCGAACTCAGAGCATTGGACCCCAATTGATCTGCTTGAGAGAAGGGTATCTGCCTCTTGGGATCTTTCCTAATGCCCATAAACTGAAAACGTACGAAACCACAACCCTTTTAGTCAAATTTAAACAAGGGGTTTTGGACACAAGGGTTCCTATTGAAAAGATTCCGGAGAAATTGGTTCCTCTGTATAAAGTGGTGAAAGAAAGGCTGCCTGAAATTGAGATTCCAAAAAGCGCTGGGGCTGTGAATGGACTTTCCAAACGTTCAAAACGGAGAGAAGCCTCTTTTGAAGCGATTTTTGCTCCTCATTATGTTTTCCGCCGCTTTAAAAAAGAGGTGACTGATCCCTACAGTCAGTTTTATCCATTCCATTCTCCAAATCTGCTTTTAGCAGAAGAAAAAGGGGAAATTGAAATTTTTGCTTTTTTTAATCATTCTGATGGATACTGCACGTTGATTTCTTTTAATCCCCAGATGCAGGAACTTGAGGATGTGATTCCTGCGCTTTTGGATGAGCTGCACAGCCTTGGAGTTTCGTACGTGGAAGTTCTGGTTGGAGCGGATCGGCTGCAGGCAGTGGAAGTGATGCTGCGGTCCCAGTTTCTTCCCTCTGCTCTTTATCCTTCCATGAGAGAAGTCAAAGGGAAAACGTATGATTTTGTGGTCATGACCCGAACCATGGAACCTCTCAATTTTCGAGGAATTCAAATTGAACAGGCTTTTAAGCCATATATTGATCAATATGTGAATTTATGGAAGGGCATGTATTTAGAAACCCTTGAGGTGTTTAAAGATTATGAATAAGATTCAGGTTCCTGATCCCTCGGCTTTAAATAGTGTTCAAGCCCTGTGTGATCTGAACACTCCGTATGAGATCACCCCTCATTCTGAGGAGCTGTTTGTGGAAGGGATGAAAGAGATTGTCCAGTGGCACAGTCGGAACAATTTATTTTTTAAAAAATTGATCGAGTTTCGAGAATTTACCCCTGAACATTTGAAAACTGTCAAAGATTGTTTTAAAGTCCCATTTGTTCTGGCAAATTATTTTAAAGTTCATGAAGAGCTTTCAATTTCAAAAGATAAAATCGTCCTTCATGCCACTTCTTCTGGAACAACAGGACAAAAATCTCAATTTTTTTTTGATGATTGGACCCTGCGGGGAACCCAGAGAATGATTGACTGGATTTTTGAGTTTTATGGATGGACAACTCCTCAGCAGCCTGCCAATTATCTTTTATACTCTTATGAGCCTGTGCCAGACCTGAAACTGGGAACCGCTTATACCGATAATTTTCTCTGCCAATATGCCCCCGTGAATCATCTGTTTTATGCTCTGCGTCGGACTGGCAGCGGATCCCATGAATTTGATCGGTTTGGCTGTATTGAGCAGCTGATTCAATATTCTAAAGAAAAACTCCCTGTGCGGATTTTCGGGTTTCCCGCTTTTCTTCATTTTACTCTAGAGCGGATGAGAGAATTGGAGATCCCTCCTCTAGAACTTTCTCCGGACTCTCTTATCTTTTTAGGAGGGGGTTGGAAAGGGTATGCTGAAGAGCAGATTGATAAAAGAGAACTGTATCACAGGGTCACAGAACAGTTAGGAATTCCAGATCACAGAATTCGGGATGGATTTGGTTCTGTGGAACACAGCATCCCTTATATTGAATGTGAGCAGCATGAATTTCATGTTCCAATCTGGTCTAAAGTTTTTATTCGAGACGTGAAAACTCTTGAACCTCTTCCTCCTGGTTTGAAAGGATTTCTTCATTTTGTGACTCCAGTGGTTACCTCTGTTCCTGCCTGCAGTGTTCTCATGGGAGATTTAGCGTCCTGGCATGAAGGGGACTCTTGCCCCTGTCCTTTAAAAACCCCTTATTTTGTCGTGCATGGAAGAGCAGGGATTTCGAAAAATAAAAGCTGCGCTGTCACTGCAGCAGAAATGCTGGGGAAAGAGAGGAGGGGAATATGACAGCCTGTAGGGGTTTAGGTTCAGGAGTTGAGAGGATAGGAGAGGAGAGGGCTAACCCGCATTTGTGGCAGGGGGAATGGCTGGATGAATTAGAGCTTCGCTCTGCTGTCAAAAATCTTTCGAGTGTTCTTGAAGCCGGGTTGCAGGTTCGACTGGAAACGTCTCATCTGTTGAGCGCCTGCGATCTTTTAAGTCAGGAACTGAGGGATAAAAAAGGAAAGATTTATGCTCTTTTATCCAGATCACTGGCAGAAGATTTTGGGATGGAGAGTTTAGACATTTCAAATAGTTTTCAAGAAATCTCCGAGTTTATGAAACGAGAAAAATTAGAGCAGAAACTGGAAAGAGAACTTGGAACTAACAACCCTTTTGATTTTTCTCGTCCGGATAGACGGCTTCCAATTTTTGAGAAATGGGCTCCTCTCGGATTTTTGGTGCATACAGCTCCAACGAATTCCTTCAGCGTTGGAGCTTTGTCTGTTGTTGAAGGGCTTTTAGCGGGGAATGTTAATTTTCTCAAAACCGGCGGTTCTGATGGTTTATTTGCTCAATTTTTTTTAAAATTTTTAGGTGATTTAGATGAATCTGGAACAATCTCTTCTAAAGTGTTTGCATGTCGTATCTCTTCGCGGGAGCAGGATCTCTTAAAAGAGATCCTCTCTTATGCAGATGGAATTGCTGCATGGGGAGGGGAAGAAGGGATTGAAGGAATTCGAGCTCTTGCCCCTTCTTCTGTCAGATTTATTGATTGGGGACCTAAAATCTCATTCGCGTATTTTGCTTTAGAAAGTCTGGAAAATAAAGAGGAGATCGGACGGCTTGCGAGAGACTGCTGTCTTCTGGATCAGGAGGCATGTTCCAGCCCTCAGTGTGTGTATGTAGAAACATCGAATCAGGAAGTTTTGAAAAGGTTTGCTCACCAGTTTGCTGCAGAACTTGAAAAAGTTTCTCCGACCATTCCCGCAAAAATTCCGTCTCTTCAAGAACAGGCGGAGATCACTTCTGTGACAGAACTCTGCCGTCTGGAATCCTGTCTTGGCTTAACTGAAGTGATCGAAACTCCTGATAAAAGCTGGAGAATTTTAATTGATCACGCCAGCGCTTTAAGAGCATCCCCCTTATTTCGAACGATCTGGGTAAAACCCATAAAACGAAATAAGATTTTAGAATCGCTGCGCCCTTTTCGGTTTTACCTCCAAACTGTTGGGCTGTCTTGCGGCCTTGAGTCTTTAGCTGAAATTAGTGAAGCCCTTGTCAGCTCTGGAGTTCTCAGAATTACCCCTGTTGGTCAGATGCTGGACAGTTATCCAGGAGAACCTCATGACGGGGTTTATGCGCTGCAGAGATATGCTCGAAGAACCAGCCTTCAGTCGGATCAGAAAACTGACGGAATTTCCACTTTTTCAGAGTTGACTTCAGTTTCTCACCAGCCTCCTAAAGTCAAGGTCATGAGTAAAGCAGAGTTTCAAGCAGCTGCAGTGGAGCCTCAGTATGCCCATTTGTATTTTAAAAGCGGAGGGAGCAGCGGGGATCCCAAGCTTTCGATTTTCAGTTATGAGGAATATCACCTTCAAATGGCAGCAGGGGCAGACGGCCTTTTTGCCGCTGGGCTTGATCCCATAAAAGATCGCTGCATGAATTTACTGTATGCAGGAGGGCTTTACGGAGGATTTGTCAGCATTTTTTCTGTGCTGGAAAATTTAAAAGCAGTTCAATTTCCCATGGGGGCTCATCCTGATACTAAAATGGTGGCTGAAATGATCGCTGCCCATCAAGTGAATACGCTTTTAGGAATGCCCTCTTATCTTATTCAGCTTTTTGGTCAGAATGAAGTATTTTTAAAAAAACATCCTGTGGTTGAAAAGATCTTTTATGGAGGGGAACATTTCAGTGAAGTGAAAAGAAAATATTTTAAGAAAACTTTCGGAGTGAAATGGATCCGATCTGCTGCTTATGGAAGTGTGGACGCAGGACCCATTGGATTTCAATGTTCCTACTGTGAAGGAAGTGTTCATCATCTTTTCAGCAGCTTTCAAATCATGGAAATTTTAGATTTAGAAAAAGATATGCCAGCCCCCCTCGGAGAACCAGGAAGAGTGGTTCTGACTTCACTGGCTCGGGCAGGTCAGAAATTAGAAAGGTATGAGATCGGTGATATGGCGCGTTTTCTCCCTGGAGCCTGCCCCTGCGGCAGAAAAACCCCTAGATTCGAACTCCTGGGACGCCATGGGGATGTTTTCAGAATTGGCAGCATGTTTTTTAATTACGCGAAATTCGAACGAATTTTAGAAGAAGAGTTCCAGTACACAGGAGAACTGCAGATCCTCCTGCAGTCCGGAGAGAGGGCTGGAAAAGAGAAACTGAGGCTCTGCATCTCTCGTGAAAGCGGACTGGAGGAAAAAGCTGTCAGATCCGCGATCCTGGAAGGATATTCGGATCTCAAAGAAGTGGTCGTAGAAGAAAAAATTCTCGATCTGGAGATCTCGATTCAGCCTGCTGCCTCATTCCCGAGAGTTCCAGGCAGCGGAAAACTCAGGCGCATTGTGGATGAAAGGTAAAGGAGGGGTGGTAGTGCCGTTGTGTTTCGTTTTGGTGCGGCAGCTGTGAATTTAAGGAGAGGGCGTCAGGATCTGAAATACTTAAAAAAACGAGAAAAAAGTTAGAAAGAAGCAGTACAAAAAATATAGAAAATCATACAAAGAAAAAACATTTTAAAAAATTAACTTTCAGTGAAGCAGAACACCTGTAAGACGCATAAGAGCCACACGAAAAATTTCTCAAGGAAAGCGGCATTCTCAGGTTTTCGGTTGAAATAAAAGAGCTGCTTGGGTTTGGAGGATTTGATTGTTTTCGAACGAATAAAATTTCATCTGGCACAAATTTGGAGGGGAATTTTGTGAGTGCTCAAAAATTTTGTGAAATTGCGTTTTTTGCTTTTCTGATTGTTTTTGTTTTAAGCCCGCTGTCCGCCAGGTCAGCAAACAAGCCAGCCGCAGCAGCACAGGTAGTTCAGCAGGGATGGGAAGCGTACGAACTTCAAGATTATTCGCGCGCGTTCAAGCTTCTGCAGGCGCCAGCCAAGGCTGGAAACCCTAAAGCGGAATATCTTCTTGGAATGCTTTATCTCTATGGAGAAGGGGTGCCAAAGAATCTGAAAAAAGGGAATCTGCTCATTCAAAAAGCCGCCCATGCCGGCAGTCCTGATGCCTGTTATGAGCTTTATAAGAGTTATTTGAAGGGAGAGAATGGTCTCACTGTGGATCTGGATGCAGCCTTGAAATGGCGCGACCGCGCCATGACCGCTTATCGGACTCTGGCTGAAAAAGGATACCCTCACGCGGCTGAGAAGCTGGCCTTCCAAGCCAATGACGATGCCGCCAGGTATAAGTGGTATCGGATTGCGTATCTGGGCTACCGACGTCGGGCGCAAAAAGGAGATATCTCCGCCATGGAGTCCCTTGGCAGACTTTACACCTTCGGCGAGGGTGTAAAGAAAGATTCGAATGAAGAGAAAAAATGGTATCAAGCGGCGATCAATAAGCTGATTCCAATGACAAAACATGGGGATGCGGATTTGATGATGCACGTCGCTGACGTTTATGAGAATATGAACGATTATCCTCATGAGATGGTATGGAGTGAGAAAGCAGCCGCAAAAGGATCGGGCGAAGCCGCTGATTTGGTTGGGGATTTTTACCATGGTGGATGGGGGGGAATCAAGAAAGATGATAGCAAAGCGCTCCAGTGGTATCAGGAATCAGTAAAGCTTGGCTACCAGGATGGGCTTACTGATCTGGCGGGGATGTATGCTCATGGGGAAGGGGTCGTGCAAAACGGGCAGGAAGCAATCCGGCTTTATCAGGAATGCGCCGATCACGGGGTTCCGTCTTGTCTTGAATCCATTGGCGGTATGTATAACGTCGGCACCGGGGTGAAAAAAGATATAAATACTGCGCTTAAATGGTATGAGCGCGCTGCTGCCTCTGGGGACGACGTAGTGGGAGAATGGCTTGGATCTAATTACTATTATGGAGACGAGGGGTACCCGCAGGATTACAGCCAGGCGCTCCACTGGTATCAATCCTGCCCGGGGGTTGAGGGTTGCAATCTTGGGGCAGGACAGATCCTTATCGAAGGGAAATCTGGAACACCGAATCCTTATGGCGCTTTTGAGGCTTTGCGCCTTTTCTGGTATCAGGAGTATGGAAGGTACGATGAAGATGACTTTTTTCAAGCATGGGGGGAAACCATTTCGGCGCTGAAGAAGCTCTCCTCCGCTGGGGAAGCGCCTGCAGCCAAGATCTTGACCGAGAACGCCAAGCTTATTTCCGATATTCAGCAAATCATTGATCGGAAACATCAAAAAGGGGTGTCCGATGCTCAAGCAAATTTTAATAAAGATCTTAAATCCCTTGAATCCAATCAGGATTTTTTAAACGTCTGGAACGGGAGCGGCGTGTATAGAGACTGGAGAGCTTTTTTGGACATCGATTATCAATCGGACATCATCTTCGATGCCGCTAAACTAGCCCAATTAAATGCTTATCCTGATGCGCCAGCAGATGTTGAAACCAACATCAAAACTGCAGAAGATAAATGGAAAAGCGCTGAACACATCCAAGATTACGTGGATGCCGAAAATCTTTTGAAATCCGCTGTGATGTCTGCCCCATGGCTGACAAAACCGTACGGGGACCTGTCTATAGTTGAAAGCGATTTGCATGAATACGATGCCGCGGCCAATCTTCTGAAGGAGGGGGTGGAAGCCGCGAAAGCATCGGAGCCCGACTGGGCATCGTACCCGGAGGAGGTTTCTGCCATGCAAACAGTCAAGGACCATATTGCCAAATTAAAAGCCAAAGCGGATGCGCACAAGAAAGCGTATCAGATTGTGGAGTACTGGTATTTGTCCGATCGTTATAACATAGATCCCAATGGCGCTATTCAAAAATTAAGCCAGGCGGTACAGATGGATCCGAATTATGTGGGGGCGCATATCGGGCTGGCATGGGCGTATTACAGGAATAAACAATACAGGGAAGCTTACAACACCGCGATTGAAGTCGGGCAGATCCCTTTCGGCCGCGCCAAGCTTATGGATTTCACGAAAGATTGGCAGCCAGAAGGTTTCACCGTCAGTGATTATATCAATTTTTTCACGGTGAAAGGGCTGGCCGCCCATTGGTCAGAGATCTCTGGAGACGACATTGACAGCAATCCCCTTGACACTTTGTGGGATGCCGTCCTCGCGTATCGAACCGTGATTGAATGCTGCCCTGGTCAAAATGTTAGCTTAGAGAGCCGAGAACAAGCCGTGGCCCACTTCAACATCGGTGTAATCATCCTCAATCTTCAACCTGTGGATGTGGATCGCTTTTTGGATGGCCCGTACGGCGGTTGCACCATGGCGATGGAGTCTTACTCTGACTGTTCGAAAAAAATGTTCGACGGATACGACATCACTGATTACAATCAGAGGCGGCAGTACATCATCCATGAATATCAGCGGGCGGTTCAGCTTGATCCCGGCAATGCGCAGTATCAGCAGGCGTTGAACAACCTGCAGGGGCGCTAGTTTCCAGTTTCATCTCCTTTTATCGTATTATGCCACTGTCAAAAATTTGTCGGAATCTACAGATGTGGAATATGCACTTCACCCCTGCTTGACAGAAAAGTTAATACACGATAAAGAAATCCAGGCCCTCCAATTTTAATGCTCTCTTGATAGATAAACAGATATGAAGAAGGAAGACAGGAAAACCTGCATTAAAAGTGAAGTTGACTTTTAAATCCTGGCGCTTTTTAATTTTTAAACATGGAATGAAAGTTGTGAAATCTGAGTTTGAAAAAAGTAAAAATAAAAAGTATATTCCGTCCATCATTGGGATTCTAACTGCCCTCGTAGGAATTGACATCTCTATTTTTGTTTTAAAAAAAATCTTACCGACGCATTCATTTTATGTCAAGATATGGCAAGGCATTGCATCTGAATGGATTCTAGGGATAGGAATTTTGCTGATTGTCCTGTTTTGGGAAAAAGAATCATTGAACAGTATTGGGATTCAAAAAATGAAAATTTCAGATATTGGATGGGGGGCTATTGGATTTATTGTTGGATTTCTGACATTTGCAGCAACCGCTCCTGTTTTAAAAGCTTTCCACTTGAATACAACCTCTGCTGTAATAACGAAACTTGCTGATCTTTCCCTTTTGGGAAGAGTTCTCATTGTGATGACAGCAGGAATTTGCGAAGAGGTTCTTTATCGCGGCTACGCGATTGAACGGTTGAATCGTTTAACTGGAAATCTCTGGATCAGCGCTTTTATTTCATGGTTTGTTTTTACCGCAGGGCATTTGTGGCTCTGGGGATTAGCCGGAGCGTTACAGATCAGTATATGGGCTATTGTCGTTACCCTTTTGTATGTGTGGCGCAGAAATCTATGGGTTTGCATAATCATGCATATTCTAAACGATGGATTTGCTTTTATTGTTATCCCTCTTCTTATTCATCATCCTTAATTTTACTAAAAAAGTCAATTCCACAAGTGTTCCGATAGAGCTTGTCAGCATCGGATTTTATCAAAGAAAACAAGTAAATTATACTGAAACCTCTTCTCTAAAAGAAATTGAAGATTTTCTAAAGGAGTTCTTGCCGTAGTTATGGATGTTTTTTCTGTCATCTTTCAATTGGGGTCATCAATCGGGCGATTGAAGCCTGCAGCCACTCTTTATAATTTGATCACATAAGTTCTTGCAAACAGATCGTGCCAGCCTTGTTTTTTGGAATTAAACCCGATCCAGAAAAGTCCAATACCCACTGGAATAAATGAAATTATAAAACCTATAAGACGCATAAGAGCCACGCGGAAATCGAGCGGCCTGCCATCTTCTCTAATGATTTTCATCCCAAGGGCTGTCTGTCCAATCGTGGCGCTGCGAAGTGTCCAGAAGAGAAAAAAATAGATGAGGATTGGGACATCAAAATTAAACGATCCTTTAACAGGAAAATTAACAGGAATAGAAGTTAATTTATGGTTTGAGAGCGAGAAGTAAAGAAAGTTGGTTTTGGTGCCTGCATCATGCAGAGCCGACAAAATGATGATAACTGTAAACCCTATGACAATAATTGAATCGATCAAAAAAGCAAAGGTTCTCCTCCAGAAACCAGCAGGATTAAGATTTAGTTTTACCTCTAATGGCTGCGAAACTTGTGATGCTGCAGGCTCTAATTTTTTTAGAGGCTGTGCCTTGGTAGAAGCTGTGTCTGGTTCTGAGATAGATGATTCAGTTATAGAGTTTGAAACTGATTGGGGGGCGCCAGGAGATTGAGTCATGCCTGATGGGCTCTGCTGCTGAGAAGGTGCTTTCAAGTGAATCTTACTGATGAGAGTTTTAGTTTCGTTCCAAAGCACAGGATATTTCGGTTCCGAAAGTTCTTTAAGTAGATCCATGCAAATCCTCAGCGCCTCTGAAGATGCTCCGCTTTCATGCAGCTCGTGAGCATACTGAAGTCTGGAGTTGAAGTGAGCTTCCTTTTCTTTTTCTTCCTTGGATCTTGACCAGGAATTCAGCAAGTAGCCTGCAGCAACAGAAGCAATTAAAGTGCTTCCCATGGTTATTACCCAAAGATTATTCATGAAATTCATGAGCGGCTGCCTCCCCTGTCATCAATCTGAGAAAAAGAATATGGTTTTTGTTTCCGTATAGCAAGTTTTATTCCTCCAGCGATGATGTCCTGGGTAAATTGCCCAGTACTCTTTCACCCTGTACTTTTCATAAATTACTTCCTTCCTGACTGTATCACGCTTTTCATCTCCTTAATACAAGAAAAAACTTTAAGGAGCAAGATTTCTTTTTTAAGGGCAGAACATAACAAAGATAAGTATGAAAGACACGATTAAAAAACGGCTGGATTCTGTTTATCCTTCTCTTCTTGAATTGAGTCGTAAAATTCACTCTAATCCTGAGACTGCTTTCCAGGAAAAAATGGCTTGTTCTCTTCTTACAGAGCAGTTGAAGAAACAAGGGTTTGCTGTAGAAGTCGGGATTGAAGGGCTCCCAACTGCTTTTTGGGCGCGGAAAGGGGATGGAGATCTCAAGATAGCCATCTGTGCTGAATACGATGCACTCCCTGATATTGGCCATGCCTGTGGACACAATCTGATTGCAGCCATGGCTGTTGGGGCTGGTGCAGCTGCAGCAGAAGCAGCAGAACAGCTTGGTGTTACAGTTTTTGTGGTTGGAACCCCTGCAGAAGAGATCGGGAATGCCTCAGGAAAAATTGTATTATTGGAAAAAGGGGTATTTTCTGAAATCCACGCAGCTCTGATGGTTCATCCCGCCCCTTTTGATCTGCTGCTGCCTAAAATGATTGCTGCCAGCTCTTTTGAGGTTCATTACACGGGAAAAGAGTCTCATGCTTCTGCCATGCCAGAACTTGGGATCAATGCTTTAGATGCATTAACGATTGCTCAGGTTTCGATTGGTCTTTTAAGGCAGCATATTCCTCAGACTGCTCGAATTCATGGAATTATTACAAAAGGGGGGAGCGCTCCTAATGTGGTTCCAGCAGCAGCTTCTGCTCGATACATTGTAAGAGAGAAAACCCTGAAAGATCTTGAGGTTTTAAGATCCAGAGTTTACCACTGCTTTGAAGCTGGAGGATTAGCGACCGGGGCAGAACTTAAAATTTCAGGTGGTGATAAGCCGTATGCTCAAGTGCAGCCTGATCTGGAAATTGCCGAACTGTATAAGAAAAACGCTGAATCTATAGGCAGAAGATTCCCGGATTTAGGGGAACTGGCAGAAAGAGCTGCTGCATCAACAGATATGGGGAACCTTTCTTTAGTGATCCCTTCGATTCATCCTTTCATTGGAATTGATTCTTTTCCAGCAGTGAATCATCAGCCTGAATTTACAGCCCACTGCATAACCCCAAGCGCAGAAAAAGCGATTTATGATGGAGCATTAGCTTTAGGATGGACAATTCTGGATATGGCGCTCAATCCAGATCTGCGTTCGAGATTAATGGGAAAAATCAAGAGAGAGTGAAATGAGACAGGATGGAATAAAAAAATACAACTGGCAAGAGATAGTGGAGTGGGCGCTGAAACATTCCCCATATTACCAGAAACTCTATCAAGGGATTTCTTCAGTTGAAAAACTTTCGGATCTCCCAATCATCAATTAAGATGATTTTTGGAGAGCCAACATGATTGAGGTGATTTTTTACAAAGTGAGGACTGCCAGGATCAATAATAACATGTTCGTATCATTTTTCACCAACCAGGGCTTTGTGTTGTACGGCGGCACCGCAATTGCTTTAAGGTTGGCGCACCGTCCATCTGTAGATTTCGATTTTTTTAATGACTGAGTCTTAGACAAGCCGCGGCTTAGAGTTGAGCCTCCTTTCTTTCGGTGTCTTCTCCCCAGCGTTTTGCCCACATACCGATGAATCATTTTCCTCTCTTTCTTGTCACTCATATATTATATGTAGAAAGGACCATGCAGCTCCCCCTGCTGACATCGCAACCCGCATACGTGCAGGGCAAATACAACTTTAAATAAAACGTTTTTTTATGCTTTCGGCCAGAAGCATTTTCATGAAAGACTGATAAGGAACATCCTGGGCATTAGCCAGTTCCTTAATTTGAGCAAGCAAATATTTGGGTAAACGAATAGAAATCGTTTCGGTTGAAGGTTTAAGATTTAAAAAAACCCCCTTCTGTTGTTCAGCAATTTGAAAATAGTCAGTGATATCATGAGTCGCCCAAAAATCCCTCTCTGCATCCTCGCTCTTAAAGACTGGGATTTTTTTCATTTTTTTCATAAATCCTCCTCTCTTTCTTGCTCATATCTCTAACAGAAATAATTCGAAGCCTGTCCTTTCGAATGGTGAAGACAACTGCGAGTTTTCTGCCGTTTCCTGCTTTACCCAGGAGCGCAAATCGCCTTTCTCCTTCCGAATGTTTCTCGTCTTCAAGCAGCAAATGCGGCTTATTAAAGAAAACTTCTTCTGCTTCTTGCTGGGTGACCTGATGTTTAAAAAGATTTTTATTTCGGTTGCCTTCATCCCATTCAAAAGTGTTTATCTGAGCAAGAATATCCACCTTTATAGTATATAATAAAAATATACAATAGTCAATTCCTCGAATCGAGTCATATATAATCTTACCATGGAAAGTATTATCGCGTCATAAATCATCTTACCGAAGAATTTTATTATTCTTAGGAGACATAGCAAATTTTTGGGCTCTTGACAAAAACACATGCCGATGTGATATAATAGGTAAATATAAAGGATGCAGAATAAGAGGATGCACTCCGTTTTCCATTCTGTACAACTGTGGAGACCCCAACATGAAGACATGCGAAAAATGCGGCAAGCAGTTTCCAGAGGAGGTTTTGTTCTGCACACACTGTGGGAGCTCATTCTCCTCTATTCAAACCTCTGCAGCTCCTTCTGTTGAGCGCATTCCTTTTGAAGAGCGGCAGACACGTGGCTTCTGGAAAAGCCTGTGGGACACCTGGGTGAAAGCCTCACTTTATCCGAACAGCTTTTTCCCTCTTGTGGGGAACGGGGCGGATATGGCTTCAGCTATTTTCTTCGCGCTTCTCTGGGGAGAAGCCGCGATTATTGTCTCATCTATAGTAATTTTTTTCTTTGAACTTTTGGCTGCGGCTATGGGTCCTGGAAGCGCGGCGGCCTCCTTGCTGAGTGGAATTGCCGCTCGGATGTTTTTAATTATTCTAGGTCCAATCTTTGTCCTTGCCGCGCTTTCCTTTGAGTCGGGAATTGTACACTTGTTTCTCATGCTGGTGGGCGGATCTAAAAAAGGATTCAACACGACTATTTGTACATGGGCTTATGGCTATGGATTGAACATTATTCCTTTTGTGGGATGGTTATTGGCTCTGATCGTCCAGACTATCGGCCTCAGCAGGGCTCATGATGTTCCGATTTGGAAGCCGATCCTGGCGATCGTTATCGCGTTTTTCGTTCTCTGCGCCATCATTATTATCCCGCTGATTCTTCTGGTTGTAATATCTATTCACAACCATGGATTATTTAGTTTTGCAGAACTTCTGAAAAGGCGTAGGTTTTATTCGTATGCGAAGGTCGCAGAAATTTTTTAGAAATCCGCAGCGCTTGGGATGTGCATTTGCATAAATTCATCGAGGTGATTTTTCGCTCTTCACCCCTGGCAGAGATGAAAAATAGTTGTTCCATATCAATCGCCATATGATTCAAAGCCAATTTTTTGTTTTCTTCTGGCAGTTTTTGAGTCTTTTTTTTAGTCCCATGGAGAAGCACAAAGGCTCTATTTACATCTGCATAATATAATATTCTCAGTTTAGATTTTCCATATTGTGTTCGCAGTTCTCGCAGTTTGCCTTCAATGTGACTGCTGAAAGGAAACGTTAGGGTGGGGCCGAATTCTTCCAGCAGTTGAACAACCTGAATCATTTTCGCTCTTTCCTCTATGGAGAGCTTGTTTAAGAAATCTTCAACTGGGCAGGTTCCGTCTAATTCCTCGTAAAACCCAATTGCCAACATTATATTATATATGATATATCATTTATGATTTATTGTTAACTTTTCGAATCGAGTCAGATTTCTAAGTCTGAGGTAAAAGTGGGATAAAAGGAATGAAAAGAGAATTCCAGGCAGCGGCAAACTCCGCCGCATGGTGGATGAAAGGTGAAAGAGGTGGGTGATGAACGATTTATATTATGTCCACCAGATCAAAGAGCGAAAGAAAACAATTCAGTAGTGAGAGTGTTAGGCTTTAGCAGAAATAGGAACGCATTTTTAAGTGCAATTTGCACATATATATTCCGTTTTAATATTTATTTAACAATGTATTTTACCAAAATTCTTGACAATTTTAAGTGCAAGTTGTATTATAATGATGTAACGTATAAGAAATTGAAATATTCTGGTGGTGGATGATCATGAATAAGATCATGAATGAATTGGAAGCTTATTCTAGAGAACTGCGCAGCGCTGATATCTCAAATGTCAAAACTTTCTATGCTCTCTTAAACCAAGGCATGCATTTTCTCAGGTTGACCGATAAAGATATAGCGCACGAGTTTGGAGCAAGCCGCCCGACCGTAACACGCTGGAGAAATGGAAAGAATGCACCTCACCCGGCTGTACGGAAAGTTATTTTCAATTGGCTGCGAAAACGGACGGAAAAATTTATTCCGATCACCACAGGTGAATAGCGAGGGCAAAGGATCACGAAGTAAGATCTAGAACCGTATTTCCCAATGAGGCATACGAGTTTCGTTATACGGAGAGTAACGCAAGAACGAGCCGAAAAAGTATTCCAATTTCATAGAGACCATATCACCCCCTATTTGTGGCCTCGCGGGCTGGAATTCTTTCGAGAACTAGCGCAGAGGGAGAGCCTCTTTGAAATCGTAGCCAATACTCCTTTCGCTGAAGAGATGGTAGGTGTATGTTATATTACAGAGGATCCATCCGAATCCCAATGCCGTATTGAATTTGGAGGGGTGTACGTCGTCCCCAAGTACCGAGGATTTGGATTGGCAGCTGCCTTGGGGAAAGCAGCTGTATCCAGTTTATTTATCCTGGATCCGCCTTCAATGGATATACCTGTTATCGCACACGTTCACGAAAAGAATCAAGAACCTCGGGGAGTACTGAGGCAATTAGGTTTCATACAAACTGGACAGGAAAGTCCACCAGAAGAGGTCGTCCCTCCAGGACTCGAAAGGAATGAGGAAGGAAAGGTGGTCGGCGATCTCTTTGAATTTCAGCGTACTCAGCTTGCCGAGTTTGCAGATTGGCTCGAAAATTTTCAAGGACTGGCTGAGGGGAAAAACGGGAAAGTTCCATTAGAGATCGATGTGCCATTCTTCACCAAGTACAAGTCTGCTGCCATAGAAGCCTTACGCGATCTGTCCACCCGCAAGCCGATACTGCAAAACCCTTTAGATGGCTAGAAGTGAATCCATATTTCTCCCATCAGTTTGACCAGGCAGCTGAAAAATATCAAGGGAACCGGTATATGAAGTCTTTTACCTGTTGGGGCAGGTCTTTGCTAATCTTTATGCGCAGGCAGCTTCAAAGGGCAGTCTGCTGGATATTGAGCTTGGGCTAAGAAGTCGCTGACACTGCTTAGTGTCGCCAATTGCTGGAATCGGGAACGATCGAGGAATGAAAATAGAATTCCAGGCAGCGGCAAACTCCGCCGCAGGGTGGATGAAAGGTGAAAGTTCTAATTTAAACGATCATGCAGGGTCAATTCTGGCTGCAGGTCTGCAGATGATGCGGAAAAAACCCTTGAATGGCAGGACAGCCGCCCCTTTCAAAGAAATGATTAACCAGAATGAATTGGGCTGACTGTCCTTCTCTCACTCGCTCCAGACTTCAAGAATATGATCTGCAGGATCCCGCCTTCACGTTAGAAATTTTAAAACCAATTTTAATTGAGCGAATTTTGGAAAGCGGCACCCGAGAAGAAGTTAAATGGCTTTTTTCTTGCATTGACAAAACTGAAATAGCGAACTATCTGCAGAAGCATGGTTTGAAAAAACTGTCGCGCCCTTCCCAAATTTTTTGGGGGAATTTTTTCAACATTCCAATTCCTGAGTCTCGAAAATCGATCCTCTGGGAGTTTTAATGCCATCCCTTTCTCCTGTTCTGCTCCCTGAAGCCCAAAAAATATTTCCAATCCTTGAAGAGCTTCCTCCCCCACTTTTTTATCTAGCGGGAGGAACAGGATTAGCCCTGCAGCTGAAACACCGCATATCCATTGATTTTGATTTTTTTTCTGAACATCTGAAGCTTGACTTTGAGGATCGAGAAAAAGTAAAAGATTACTTTAGACAAAAACAAGTTTCCCTTTCTGTAGAGAAAGATAAAGAGAGAACTTTAATCATTTTTTTGGAGGGTGTGCGGATAAGCTTTTTCTACTATCCTTACCTACTGGTTAAACCTCTGGTTTCATTCCAAAAACTTCTGCTGGCTTCTCCTGTGGATATTGGAATCATGAAGCTCTCAGCCATTATTAACAGGGGCGCTCGAAAAGATTTTATCGATCTGTATGAAATCATCCAGCAGATTCCCATAAAACTTCTAATGGAAGAGGCGGCCAAAAAATATCCCGATAGTCTAGATTTTCCATTTCAAGCAGCAAAAGCGCTTAATTACTTCGAGGATGCTGAACAAGAACCGATTCCTCGTCTGCTGAAACCTATCTCTTGGGAAAAAATTCGCTCTCACTTTGAACAATTAAGCCGTGAAATGACGGATGAACTGCTGAAATAAAAATCGTTAGTGTCTGATAAAAGCGAACGCAGGATTCTGCCGCAGCTTAAATTCACGCGTGGTCAGTGCAGATTTTTTGCCTCATTCCCGAGAATTCCAGCCAGAGCGCTGAGCACTTTTTCTGCATGAAAGGTAACAAAAACCGATAAATTCCTTCTATTTTTGACACTCTTTTGACAAGGGCGTGTTAAACTTGAAAAAAGGTTGATTTTAACCTTTAAATCTGATAGACGGTTTGCCCTGTTTGAGCAGAAACTGATGGAAATGGGGCAGAAACTCGAACATTTAGAACGAAAGTTAGATCAGAAAACAGATCGCGTGTTCTGGTGGTGATCAGTCTTTTAACAGCCCTCTGTATGGCTCTTTTCTTTAAACGCTGACCCCTTAATGTAAGGGTCAGCTTCTATTTTAAATGCTCTGCATAAATTTTTTGAAGCGCTTCCATGATATGGGAACCAGTGATTTTCTTACAGGATTTATGGAAAAACACGAAAAAATGGCATGGATGCTACGGGTTTTTCTGCAGCATTAAAATAAGGATGGGATTGGCAAGAGAACAAATTTAAATTTTCATTTACTCGCGGATCTCTGCAGGGCGGCGCAATTTTTTTAGGCATCACGCAGGCTCATTTAAGCCTGAAAATTTTTATTGTTTTTCTCATGGTTAACCTCGGAAGGTCATAATTTCTCGCGGGCAAAAACGACCTGTCCTCGTTGTTTTATTTCATATCCGCGCCTCGTTAGTAATTCGATAAGTGGGCTATTCTGCCCCTCAGTATGTCCATCAATCGCTAATTTTCGGGGCTTAATGGGACCAAGTCCCTCTAAAACTTCTAATTCAACTTGCTCTGCTTCGATTTTGGCAAAGTCGATCCTTGTTACGCCGTGGGATTCACAGTAGTCTTTTAGAGACACTACTTTAATGGGTCTAGTGTCTATGGTGCCGTCTTTGGGTTGCAGCAAGGAATGCTGCCAGTTCGTTTTAGAAAGGTTTAATTTGACGAATCCAGTTTCTTTAAAGAGTCCACAGTTGTTTGTTATGACGTTTGGCAATCCTTCAACATTAATATGAAGACAATTGAAATTGGCGCTTTCCGGCTCAAAGGCGTGGACCTGCGAGGCCACGCGAGCCGCGCTTAATGAAAAACCACCAACATAGGCCCCGCAATCGACGACAATATCACCTAGTTCGACTTCTACAAATCCAGGGAGCGCGTATTTTCGTTGCAACCATTCTTCGTATCCGCAAGAAATATGAGCATATATGATTTCAGGGATGGGTCTTGGGAAGAAAATATCGCGGCCGTTCTGTCTGACGATCATATGTTCTAAGTTAATGGTAAACTTTGTTTTAGCGAGTTGAGGATGTGCTTCAGTAAAAATTTCATAAAGTGTGCATCGAAGTTCTTCAGGAAGATTCTTTATGGCATTTCTGAGACGAAATTCGAGACGCATGGTCTCTGGAGATTTATTGGGAAAGAAATTTGGCTCCGAGTGGTTTCTAGTTTCCGTCATATGGCCGTTTTTAACCCTACCCCGTTACGACAGTTTTTTTTAGCTATGTCCATCCCTTCAGCTCTTTCTAATACTAGCACTTAAAACAGCTAGAATAAGCCATTAATAACCATGTGATAGAACTGCAGCCAGAATTGATTCATTAATTTTGGCATAAATTGAATCTCCATTTTTTAATGTATCTTCTTTTACACTTCTTTTTAACCTGTTTTTTGGGTAAAAATTTTGAGACAACAACGAAAATTTTATTTTTTTGTTTTGATATTTTAAATTTTGACTTTCCTTGTGTTCCCGATCATTTAGAATTAATCTTTACGATGCGCTCAAATAGAGCCTCCTTTGAATTGCATAAGAATTCTTCTCAGCAGATTTGAGCCACCCAAAAGTGTACGAGTAAAGAACCGTAAGTCCTGGCGTTTCTTTTGTTTTGTTGCATAACTTAATATGCAGCTCTCAATCAAATGTTTTTTAACCCGGATAATATTATAAAAGTCTAGAAAATTAAGTTTTGAAAAAATCCTTTCAAAAGCACAGAAAATAGGCTGAAGCTCATCAAGGTTTCTGACTCAATTGTAATGTAAGTTTGCTGATACGGCAAGTCGAATTGCATTTTCCTATTGATATTATGAAGAGCCCAAAATGAATAATTTTTCCTCTTGAGGAATCTGTAGAGGTTTTCGTTTATTTAAAAATTTAAGGGGAAAGAAGAATATTTTGCGAAGGAATTTGGTAGTAAAATCTTCTTGGATTTCACCTGTTCGTGAGATTTGAATTGAAAAAAAAGAAAAATATTGGAATTTTTTATTAAAAGTAAAATTTTTCGCATTGTTTAGTGGAACAGTGTAGAATCCATGTCCTTTTGCAAAGGGAAGGATGAAGGTTGCTTTCACGAAAAAAAGTTTTACTGTAATTTTAAGATTTGGCAAAGGATAGGCATCCCATATCACTGGGGTTGTCTTTTCTTTAACTTGTTTTAAAAGAGCAGAGATTTTTTTACGAGGATCGGATTGATTAAAATAAATTCCTGAGATATCTATCCAAAAAGAAGATGAGGAGGAAACATTTTGCAGGTGTGCTTTAAGTGCCGCATCAGGCGTTCCATTTAGATAGTGTGCCCACTTTTGTAAAAAATAGATGAGATTTTGTTTTTCCCGTTCATATCTGTTTGGTGTGACTGATTCAAAATGGGTTAAAACGCTGAAAGGACAAAATAGCATTTTCAGTCCTTTACTGCGAAGTCTGAAGCAGAGATCAATATCTTCAAATCCATTTTTAAAATTTTCATCAAAGCCGCCTATTTCAATAAAATATTTTTTTGGAATTAAAAGGCATGCTCCAGTTAAAGCAGGAACAATTTGATATCCATGTTTTATGGTTGCTGCCGGTTGTTCTCCTTTCCAGAGATGATAAGGGAGAGAAAGAGGTCCCATGATTTTACTGTCGGTAGCGATCATTTGATGATGCAGCAGTCCCATTCCAGCATGCTGGATGGTTCCATTCGGATAAAGGAGCAGGCTTCCAGCTCCTCCAATGGCTGGATCAATTTTGACTGCTTCAATGAGATTTTCCAGCCATCTTTGGTTTGGAACCGTGTCATTATTGAGGAAAATAAGATATTCACCGGATGCTGAATGCCCTCCTTGATTACAGGCTTTTGCAAAGCCTAAATTCTGTTGGTTGCGTATGATTTTAAAATAGTTGAATTTAGCGGAAAATTTCTGCAGCTCTTGGATCGTTTTATCACTAGAACCATTGTCAACAACAATAATTTCTGTGCTTTCAGGAGAGACTGTTTTAAGAAGAGCATTAATACAGTTATTTGTATATTCCCATTGATTCCATACGGGAATAATTATGCTAGATTGTAAGTTGTTCGACATCTAGACGCAAGTACTGCTGCGGAATCGCTGCATTTTATTTCGGAAACTCATATATTCCTGATAAAAAATTAAATTGATCCATTTTTTCGATTTCGTTGTTGACTTCCTCTAAAACAGAAGTGTCAAGAAGATTTCCAAAGTCCGGGAAAGATTTGTAAATGCGATCCGACCAATTAGAAAATGGGGAAGTAAATGTGACAGGGATAGAAGTGAAATTATAATGTTTCATTGAGATGTCAATGAAGTTGAGTGGTTCATCGTTACTTAAATCAGGGATAGGAATTTCACAAAATTCAGCAATTTTTTTTATCATTTCAGGCGGATTCGTTAGTACTGCATCATATTTCACAAAAACTCGTTTTTTCCATCTGGTGTACCTCTCGCCTTCGATATTGTGTCGAAGCCATAAAAGACAGGCTTGTTCCGGTTTTATTCTTTTTCCCCCCCCTTCTCCATAAGTCATAGAGGCGTAAACTTCATAATGATTGCGCACCATTTGGATAAATATAGGTTCGATGTTTAACTTGGATAATAGAGGAACCCAAATCGGCAGGAGACGGGAAATTGTTGGATCTTTTATTGCAAAAACTGGTTTATTTGAGAATTTTTCTACAATAATTTTTAGAATTTTTTCTTCGTAGGCAGTGGCGCTTTGGCTGGATGCCCATCCAATAGGAAGTGGAAGAGGTTTAGGCCATCCCACTCCTAGGTTTAGCAGAAATTGGTCGTTTAAATTTACAATTTCTTGATCTTCGAAAAACCCTTTTTTATTCATTGGGGATGGCTCTGCGAGACTTTCTCCTAAATAGACTCCTAATTTGGAAAAAACCCCTCCCATCATGGATGTGCCGCTGCGCGCCATTCCAATGATAAGTACAACTTTATGTTGAGGTTGATTCTTCAAACTTGCTTTCTCTTATTTTTTACATTAGTGTAAGTTTTCTCAGCGACTATTGAATCACCTTTTAGAATTTTCTGTACAATTGTATTTATTGGAGCACTTTTTTTATTTTTTAACAGTATCTTGCGCATTTGAGTTCAATAAGTGAATTTGTTTCTTGCTGGTAAAAAAGTTTTGTACAACTTCAAAAACGGTTTTTACGTCTTCCTGATGCAAAGTTGGAAAAAGAGGAAGGGAGAGCAGTCGATCCCCAGCATTTTCTGCTATTGGATAAGATTCGTTTTTTAAGATTGACTGGTAGTAAGTATATTGGTGAACAGGTTTAAAGTGGACCCCAACTCCAACACCATTACTCTGTAAATAGGTTAATAAGTGATCGCGATCATGAGGGTTTTTAACCATTATTGGGAAAAGATGATAGGCTTGGACTACATTGTCTGGAGTATCCTCTCCTGGCCTTACGACACATTGAACTTCTTTCAACGTGTTAAAAAGCTCATTGTATGTTTGGACGATTTGTTTTCTCATTTTTCGCCATTTTTCTACTTTTTTCAGCTGCCAAATTCCAAGTGAAGCCTGAATGTCAGTCATATTAAACTTGTAACCTGGCATGACACATTCATAATGTTTGTATTGTCCTGCTTTGTATCTCTTCCATGCGTCTTTATCCAGACCATGCAGCCTAAGGATTTTCAGTTTTTCAGCGACTGCTTCATTATTTGTAGTAATCATCCCCCCTTCTCCTGTGGTTATGTTTTTAGAAGCATAAAAGCTGAATACTGCTGTGTCGCCGATGGCTCCAATTTTTTGGTTGTGATAGACAGTTTCAACCGCATGCGCTGCGTCTTCCACAACATAAAGATTGTATTTTTTAGCAATTTTTAGGATTTTGGTCATTTCTGCTGGATAGCCGTAAAGATGGACAGGGATAATAGCTTTTGTTTTTTGGGTGATTTTTTCTTCTATTTTTTCAGGGTCAATCGTTAGAGTTTTTGGTTCAATATCGCAGAAAATAGGAGTGGCCCCTGCATGGACAATTGCGTTTGCTGTGGAACAGAATGTCAAAGGAGTTGTTATGACTTCATCACCTCGTCCAATACCGAGAGCGATCAGGGAGAGATGTAAGCCTGCAGTGCAGGAACTTACAGAAACGGCATAATCTGTTCCTATATAGTTTCGAAAATTAAGTTCAAATTGTTCACATTTAGGTCCTTGTCCTATCCAGCCGGTTTTGAGCGTGTTGACAACTTCTTCTATTTCCTCTTTCTCTATCGTGGGTTTAAAAAATGGAATTTCCTGGTTTTTCATTTTAGAGCTCCTTTAAAAGATGATGTATTCTTTCTATTTCATCCTGAGGTTTTTGGGTTAAAGATTCATATTCGATAAAAAGTTTTCTCGTTTTTTTTGTGTAAATTAAGGAATCATAAGTGTATCTGATCCATAATTTTATACTTTTATCCGTATCGAAGTTGTGATGATTTTCAAAATAAGCTGCAGCATCCCACGGTCTTCTAATACAAATTATACTAAAAATTTCTGCATTCGGAATAGTTTTCACGATAATGTTTCTCCAAAAAGGTAAAAATAAAGATGTTCGAGAGTCATTCCAGCCCCACAGCGGTTTATCAATGAACTGTTCGATTAATTTCTCTGCGTGTTTTTCAATCATTTTTAGAGTTTCATTTTTTTCCCAGTTTTCTGGTAAGATTGGTGGGTTATCCCAGCTTCCATGAAAAGTTTCTAAAAGTTTTGTGTTAATGGAAAGAAAACTCATGTGTCCCCAGAATCCTTCAAGATTCCCATCTCCTGGGGGAAAGAATTCTTTTTTTCCAAAATAAATATCCTGAGTTTTGAGCAATTTAGCCAGACATGAAACCCCTTGGTCCTCACTTCCTGTAATAATTAAAATTTTACTGTTCAAGTTAGCGAGGCCCCACAAGAGTTTAGAATGGAATACTGCTTTTTGGAGGTCATTGTTTGGGAGTTATGATTTGAGTTCATGTTGATATTCGGGAAATAGGGATCGACAAACTTTTGCCATTCAGAGAAAAAAAGTTCTCCTTCATGAAATAGTTTCTCTGTTTCTCGGGTAAAAATATTGGAATCTAGATATTGTGCTTGAATATAAGGTGAATAAACGATACGATAATTGGATTGGATAAATCTTAAGCATAAGTCGCTGATGTAATACTCGTTGGGGAATAGTGAATGTCGTATCCCTCCTATCTCTTTTATACAGTCGTTGCTTAGGAAAATCAAGTCTTTAGAGGCTATTGAAATATTTCTTGTTCTATTCGCGCAGTGATGGTAGAGGACGGTGTCAGTATTAGAAGAATTCAAGATTTTTAAGAAATAAGGGAAGTCGCTTTGGACCGTTAGTCCAGCAGAGTCAAGGAGTTGTTCGTTTTTTAAGAGTTTACCGGTCACCGCAGCGACTCCGTGTTGATTTTTCCAGTAAAGGATTTCTTTAACCCAATCATGGTTTTTAAAAAATAAGAGATCAGACATGATCAGGGTAAAGGGTTTGCCGCTAGAATTAATAATTTGGGCAATCGTGGTTGCCTCCTCATTTAAAATATCGTAGTATTCTGACACAGTGCTTTGCAAATCGCATAACACTTTTTTGTATGAAATAACAGCATACACTTTCATTTTAAAAAAAGTATAAAAATATTGTGTCATTCTCATAAGGTCAGTAGAATTTCCATTATGCAGTATTACTATATTTGTGTTCTTACGCAGGTTGGAAATATGTTCTTCTTCGATTTTTTTTAGACTTGTCTGGAAAAATCCTACATTATATTTTACCGCGCTATCTGGCTGACTGGCCGTTGCAGATTTCCCATTTCTTGATAAATAGCGGTTGAGACCTGATAAAGAATCTTCAATGATTGCGGTTTTATTGGTTTTCATGCTGCTTGAAGTTTCTGTCAGACGCCAATGATATAATATTTCTTTTAAATGGTGGACTTTATTGGTTCGTTCTAGAATTTTATAAACCAGGTCATTGTCAGGACATCGGTTTGAGTAAATAGAAAAACCACCGATTTTTTTTAGAATATCCGTTCGAATAACGAGGAAATGATTAAGGAACATCCAGTGTAAAACCGATTCTAATCCGAAGTCAGTTTTATATATGGGATTGGAGCATTCCCCTTTTTCATCTATCTGATCTTCATCTGTGTAAACAAGATCAATTTCTTCACTTCCATTGAACAGTGCCATAACTTTTTCTACAGCAGTGTGTTCCAGGCAGTCATCATGATCGAGCAGACCGCAGAAATCACCTTCAGCCATGGATAGGCAGACGTTTGATGCGATGGCAATTCCATGGTTGAAGTCAAGATTAAAATATTTTATTTTACTTTTTCCTTGTTCGATATTAATTTTATCTCTATAATATTTTATAATGCAGTCAACCAATGGTGCTTTGGATCCATCATTGACCAGGCACAATTCCCACTGGTCAGAAGTCTGATGAATAACTGATTCGATCATGTCAATCAGTAGGTTGGGTTTTGTATTATAGACAGGGACCAAAATACTGATTAACTTAGATGCAGACATTGACTTTCATTTTTTTTATTTTTGTTTCCAAAACTTCTACCCATTTCTCTTCATAAACTGGGACCCTAAGTTCTGCATCCAGATATTTTTTAAAGTAATCGCTGCAAATTTTCTTTAGTTCATTTCTAAATTCCACTTCTTTTACTGCTCTTTTAGCGAATGCTGTGTATGCATCTTCTAATTTTCCTGAGGGAAACTGTGGATATCCCTCAATATCATCGCTGAAAGTGTTTCCCATAGGAATTCCCCCTTTTGAGGGCATACTGATAGCTGGCAGGCCTGCTCCCAGAGCATTAACAAAGGATTGTCCTCCTGGGAGTGGGAAAGAATTCAGGTAAATGTCCAGCAAAAGCAGCAGGTTCGCTTCAAGGTAGCCAATATTACCTAAATATTTTACTCTCGAAGGAAAAGATGCTTCTAGTTTACGGATTTCATTTATTTCTTCTGCTGTTCCTGGTCCAGCAGTTATATAGCAAGTTTGCGGAAACTCTCTCAGTAGTTCGGCGAGCATTGTAAGAAAAGCAGGGTTGGTAATTTTAGTTAAGCGTCCAAAAGTTCCTAGAATAGTAGAATCCTGTTTAAACCCCAGGCAGCATTTTTGAATCATTAAGCCATTGCTATTACATTCTTCTATTCGACTTTTGATGTCTGAAGGTTCCCCTTGAATGTAACAAGAGACTTTTTTATCAGTATGCCTTTCAAGTTGATTTTTTTCTGTTGCAATGACCAGATCGAAAACATCAATGAGCCCAGTATCTTGCATTAAATCATAATGAAACACTACTTTTGCTGGTTTGCAGCAGGCAATTAATCTGCACGGAATATCCATCATTGATCCAAAAATAACTGTGATATCTGTGTTATTTTGTTGGATTTCTGTCACGATTTCTTCTGTTCTGTCCAATATATCAGAGAAATCAGATGAAAAGTAAGGGATTTTCCATCTGTTTAATTCGAACAAAGGATAGTTTGGAAATCGACTTAACTCAGGGGGATAGGTGTCATAAACTTTGAGAGAAAACTTATTCTTATCGTAGTTTCTGCAGAAGCTCAGCAGAACCATAGTTGGTCCATCATTAGGAACCACTCCACCTTTAATAAAAGCAAGTTTTATTTTGTTTTCAGAATTTGGAGAGGAAGATAAAATGGGTAACTTTTTTCGGAGTTCTAACTCTGCAGCAATATTTTTTATTATTTTATTGACGACTTCGTTGGCTTTTCGAATAGCCCCCTGGTCTCCATTTTGAAATTTGAGCCATGATTCCTGTAAAATTTTATTTCCGGTTTTTAATGCTTCTTCATATTTTTTTTGGGTAAAAAAACGAAACAACATTTTTTCATCTCGTTTTAAGGAACTGCTCAATTTCTTATTTTTAACGGTTTTATTTTCTTTTATTTTGCTCAAGAGTCGTTCAACCACAGCAGTTACTTTATTGCCATTAGGTGCCTTTTGAGGGTGATTGTCGTCAAGGATTGGAGGATAGCAGGAATGAGAAATTGTGACTGGAATTTTAATTTCTTCCTTGAGTTTCACTAAATTTTCTCCCTCTAAAACTGCAGCATATAGAAGCTTAGAAGATTCAGGTATTTCATCGTTTTCAAACAAATCCAGATAAGATGAGTTTTGATGTCTTATTTTCTGATCAATAAAATTTATGGATGCGGCATATTGATCAGGGGTCCAGAAGTCCATGAGAAAGTCATCGATTTTTTTTATTTCAGCTTCAGGATGATAAAAGAAATTTTCATAATTTACGAAAATTCGCTTTTCGTTGGCTGTGTATTGAATTGCTTTTTTTGTGTATTCCTCCCACAGCAGAGAGCCTTGATTTAAAGTCATATTGTTTCTTTTTTGAAGAGATTTTGCGACATCTATTGGGTTTCTGATGCAGAGAATATAATAAATTTGAGATTCAGGGAAAACTTCTGCGATTATTCTTTTCCAAAATGGAAGGGTTATCGTGGTTCGTGGATCTTTCCATCCCCACCGTTGGTATTGAGCAAATTTTTTTACCATTTCTTCTGCTTTACTTGCTAGAACCGAGATTTCTTTTTGAGACAGCCAATCTTTTGGAAAATCGGGAATCTTGTCCCAATCTCCTTGAAAAGTCATGAGAATTCTTTCGTTAATTCTCATAAAGTTTTTGTTTTCCCAAAATCCTTTCTCGTTGTCAAAGTCAGGTTCTAATAATTCATCTTCATCTCCCAAGTAATAGTCTCCAATATTGAGAATTCTACTCACCAGAGAAGTACCGCTTCTGTGCATTCCTATAACAACCGCAATTTTGTTTTTTTCCGTCCTGGTTGGTAGGGCGGCTTTGTTATTGTTGCTGCACGGTGTTTCTTTTACAATTAAGCTTTCTGAGGTGAGTTTCGGAAGATAATTCAGGAATTTATTGGGTTCGGATTCTTGTTTATAGAATAATTTAAGCGCTTTTAGATGGAATTTTGTTGGTTTACCAATTGGGTAAAAATAGATTTTTTGGGTTCCTTCAGGAATAAAAAAATGAGCGCTTAGTTTTTCTTTCCAGAAACTTGAAAAAATAGCATTGCTATCTATACATGATTTGTCTTCTTTTTCAAGAATGATTTTAGGATTAAGTTTGGATAGTTTATTGGTTTTTAAGTCGGAATCGAGATTTATGTTAGCTTGCAGAGTGTAATAGCTTGATGGGAAGTTGTTTAAATCAATCAGAAAGGCAGAATCATCATCTTTAGCTTCCCACAAATCTCCTCCCAGAAATATAAGATTTTTTTGAGGCTGCACATGAAATTTCGGGGTAGGGAGAAACATATTGAATAATTTACTGAAAATTATAGATAGGAAATCCTGCTTAAAGCCAGAGGTCATCTTTACTGATAGAGAAAAAGAGTTTATAAACTTTTTTTCTCTAAATTTGAGCAATGAAATTCCCGTGATGATGAAAGTCAATTTAAAAAATAAAATTTTTATTGAAACTTCGCATCCGGTATTGGCAGGAAAGTCTAGTTCTTGAAAACCATAAATAAATTGATTTCTGGGTTCCATTTTTGACTTTTTCATTTCTTTACGCGCGCGACTTTTCCTCTTCCAGAGCTTTTGCAAAAGCTCTGACTACATGGGGGTCGAACTTTGTTCCTGAGCTCAGTTGTATCTCCTGAATCGCTTCTTCTCTGCTGAAGGCTTTCCGATAGGGGCGCTCTGAGATCATGGCTTCATAAGCGTCTGCTACACCGAGGATTCGGGCGCCCAGGGGGATTTCTTCTCCTTTTAATCCTTTAGGATAGCCGGATCCGTCAAAATGTTCATGGTGGCTTCGAATAATTTCGACTTCCTGTTCATAAATGGAAAGCTGCCCTGCGACTTTGGCTCCGATTTCAGGATGTTTTTTGATGGCTTTAAATTCTTCTTCTGTCAAGCTGTCAGGTTTGTTCAAAATGCGATCGGCGATTCCGACTTTTCCGAGGTTGTGAATTTTGGCTGCGCGCACCAGAAGTTCGGTTTCTTCATCGCTCAATCCGAGCTGCAGGGCTATTTTTTTCGAGAGGTCAGAGACATTGGGGGAATGATCATGGGTGAAATCCAGTCTTTTGTCAACGGCATCTGCCAGGGCTTCTACTGTGGATTTGGCTGCTTCAAGGCTTTCGGTGTAATTTTTGATGGATCGGTAAATGATTAAAAGTGAGGGGACGAGGAGGATGAGGGGGTAGGGGAGAGGAGAAGACTGCAGAGAGTAAAGGATATAAATTAAAATGCCTAAGGGAAAAATTAAAAGGGCATTGGATAAAAAGAGATTTTTTAAGTTTTTCCAGTTTAAAGAGAGGTGGGTCGTGCCACGCGTAAACATTCTTTCGAAATGCAGAAGAAAAAATTGTCCGAATGAATAAATCGCGATCCAGATGACTAAGATTATGATTTGGTGGGACAGGAGAGAAATCTGCTGCAGAGCGCTGACATGAGGGGGGTGAATAAAAGCCCCATAAAGTTGGGAAAATTTAAAGTACAAGGCAGACAAACTCAGCAGCACAAGTCTTCGAGTCAGAATGAGAAGTTCCAGGGAGTCAGTGGTTCTCAGATAAGCCAGTTTTCCGATTTTTCCAATGCAGGCGATTCCTAAAACCAGAGGGAGAGGAAACAAAAACAAACTGGCGATATACAGGGCATCTCCCACTGTGATTTTAGGGAATTTGGGCAGCTGGATTTCCCAGAATTCCATCAGAACAGCCAGTCCTGAAAAAAGAACGAAGCTTTTTGCGTGCGCAAAAGGGAGGTGGAAAACATACAGCAGAAGGCATAAGACAACGGCTGCGCTGATGAAGACCCAGGGGTAAAGTTTAAAGGGGGTCGCTTTTTCGCTCATTTTTTATTGAAAAGATTACTCTTTTCTGATTGTTTTCCCTTTTTATCCACAGGCCGGCTGCAAATCGTTCAGGGGCTAGAGGGGGAATGAGAGGATTGTTTTCTCGAAACAAGAAGACATCAAGGCTGATGAGAAGTGCTGCTTTGAAACTTTTGTGTTCCTCACTTCTCATTTGGAGAGGAGGCAGATCATGGAATTAGGAATCATTGGATTAGGGAGAATGGGTGCCAATATGGCAAGGCGGCTGCTCAAAGAAAAGCATAAAGTCGTTGTCTATAATAGAACTCCTGATAAAACCAGAGAGTTAGGCAATGAGGGCGCAATTCCATCTTTTACTTTAGATGAATTGATGAAACAGCTGCCTCTTCCTAAAATCGTCTGGTTAATGGTCCCTGCTGGAAAACCAGTTGATGACATGATCGGGCAGCTTCTTCCTATGCTGACTAAAGGGGATATTTTAATTGATGGAGGAAATTCACGTTTTATAGATACCATTCGCAGAAATGAGTTTCTTTCGTCTAAAGGGATCAAATTTTTAGATGTGGGAACCAGTGGTGGAATCTGGGGCTTGAAAGAGGGCTACTGCTTGATGATCGGTGGAGAAGAGGCATCTTTTAAAAAATGCGAGCCGATTTTTAAAAGTCTTGCCCCTTCTGAGGGATATGGATACATGGGACCTTCTGGTTCAGGGCACTATGTAAAAATGGTTCACAATGGGATTGAGTATGGAATGCTCCAGGCTTATGGGGAGGGCTTTGAAATTTTAAATGCTTCGAATTACAAGTTAGATCTGTTTAAAATCGCTAAACTCTGGAATCGGGGAAGTGTGGTTCGCTCCTGGCTGCTGGAATTGGCGGAAGATGCTTTAGCCAAGGATTCCGATCTGTCTGAAATTAAAGGCTATGTAGAGGATTCAGGGGAGGGCAGATGGACAGTTCAGGAAGCCATTGATCACAATGTTCCGGCTCCTGTCATTACGTTGAGTCTTCTGGAACGCATGCGGTCTCGTCAGACCGATTCTTTCTCGGCAAAAATGATTGCTGCTCTCCGGAATGAATTTGGGGGACATGCTGTTCTGACAGCAAAATCATAAATGAGTTTTTTAGAAGCTCCTGTTAAAGCCGCGGCTCGAAGAGAGCGAATTCCCGATTCCTGCGCTATGGTTACAATTGGGGCATCAGGGGATTTGACCCATCGAAAATTGATTCCTGCTCTGTATAAATTATTTCAGAGCCAGCTCCTGCCTGATGGTTTTTCACTGGTGGGAATTGCAAGAACTCCAGAAACGAATGAGTCTTTCAGAAGCAAGATGAAAGAAGCGGTAGCTTTGTATTTTGAGCCTCCGGATCCTGAAGTTTGGAGCCGATTTGAAAAAGCGCTTTTTTATCTTTCTGGAGATGTGGACAATCCGGGGATTTATCAGCAGCTGATCGATCTTTTTTCTAAATTGGATAAAGAAAGAGGGTGTTCAGGGAATCGTCTTTTTTATCTGGCTGTTTCTCCCCAGTTGTATCCAACGATTATTGAACATTTAGGCAAATCAGGGCTGTCCTGTCCTTTATCTGAAAAAAATTGGTCTAGAATTATTATTGAAAAACCTTTTGGTCATGACCTTTTGTCCGCTCAGTCTCTGAATGATAAAATCGTGCAGTATTTCAAAGAGGATCAGGTTTACCGAATCGATCATTTTTTAGGAAAAGAAACCGTTCAGAATATTTTAGCTTTTCGTTTTGCTAACAGTATTTTTGAACCGATCTGGAACCGCCAGTTTATTGATCATGTTCAGATCACGGTGGCAGAAAGCATTGGGATTGAAAATAGAGGCGGGTATTATGATTCAGCAGGCGCTCTGAGAGACATGGTTCAGAATCATCTGCTGCAGCTGGTCTGCACCATTGGAATGGAACCTCCTGTGGCTTTTACAGCAGCAGCTGTCCGCGATGAAAAGACGAAAACGCTGCAGGGGCTGCGCTTGATGAAAGAGGAAGAAGTGAATCGTGTTACTGTCAGAGCTCAGTATGGGGATGGAGTGATTGACGGAAAACAAGTGCAGGCTTACCGAAAAGAAAAGAATGTCAACCCTGCTTCCCGAACTGAAACCTATGTGCTTTTGAAACTGTTTATTGACAATTGGAGATGGGCAGATGTCCCTTTTTATCTCAGAACTGGGAAACATCTTCCGAAGCGGGTCACTGAAATTACGATTCAATTTAGAAGAACCCCTCATCTGGTTTTTGCCCGTGTTCCTGAGAAGTATATGGATCCGAATCTTTTAATTCTGCACATTCAGCCTGATGAAGGGATCACCCTGCGTTTTGAAGCAAAGGTCCCTGGCCCTGATATCCATCTTCAGCCTGTTGATATGAGATTCCAGTATGGTTCTTCTTTTTCTAAACCTGTAGAAGAGGCTTATGAAAGACTTTTATTGGATGCGTTTTTAGGGGATGCCACTTTATTCGCCCGAGGGGATTGGATTGAAGCTGCCTGGGCTTTTATCACTCCTATTTTAGAGGCATGGGAAAACGACCGGTACTCTCCTATTCCCATTTATGCCTCAGGCACGTGGGGACCCTCAGAAGCCGATATTTTATTAGCTCAGGATAAGAGAAAATGGAGAAATCCATAGAAGTTATTGTCAAAGAAGATTATGAAGCCCTTTCACAGGCTGTTGCTCATGATTTTTTGCTTCGCGTAAAAAAAGCCATTTTAGAGAAAGGGATTTTTTCCTGCGCTTTATCAGGAGGTTCAACTCCTAAAAGGTTTTATGAAATTTTAGGAGGCAGCCCTTATCAAACAGAAATTTCATGGGACAAGATTCACTTCTTTTTTTCAGATGAAAGGTGTGTTCCTCCTGATCACGCTGCAAGCAATTTCAAAATGATTCAAGAACATTTTTTCTCGAAGATAAAGATTCCTTCTCAGAACATTCACCGAATGAAAGGGGAACTGGAGCCGGAAAAAGCGGCTTTGGATTATGAAATGGAAATGAGGAAGATTTTCAGCGCAGCATCAGGTTTTCCCGTCATGGATTTGATGCTTTTGGGAATGGGTGAAGATGGACACACGGCTTCACTGTTTCCCCATACTGCAGCCCTGCATGAAAAAAAAAGATGGGTGACTGCTTATTATGTTGAGAAATTAAAAATGTTCCGCATGACCCTTACTTTTCCGGTGATCAATGCGGCTCAAGCCGCTGCTTTTCTGGTGTCTGGATCAGAGAAAGCTGAGATTGTGTCTCAAGTTTTAGGGGGAAAAAAATTGAGCAGTGAAATTTCTTCCGCAGCCTCTGGTTTCTCTTTTGAGGTTGAACAAAATTTTCCCGCTCAAATGGTGTCTCCTGTTTCTGGAGAGTTGATCTGGTTTTTAGATGCTGCAGCCGCAAAATTTTTAAATCGTTAACCGTTAGATTACAGAGAGCGAGCATTCTTATGACGAGGCACTAAATCAATTACAATTTGAGCGTTCATCGCTCTGGCGACTTTCTCAATCGTATGAAGCTCAACACTGCCTCCTCTTTCCAGCTTTGAGATAAATAGCCTATAACCCTAAAATAAGTCTTATGCCATTTTCAATTTTGCGAAAAAGAGGATTAGGAAGAGAGCTGACATAAGCTGTAAGAAAAGATTTGTCAAGCGTTATGATTTGAGAAACGTTCGCTACTGAATCTTTTGAGAGTCTGGTTTCGCTTTTAGAAAGAAGAACATTTCCTGGGGCATCAGCAAGTTTCAAGTTTGATGTTAAGATGACAACAATCACAGTCGCAATTTTACTTTTATTGAATTCATCTGTTTGAAGGATTAGAACAGGTCTTTTGTAACCCGGTTCTGATTTTCGTGGATCGAAAAGAGCTGCCCACCAGATCTCTTTTCTCTTTATTACCATTTTTCTGGTGGGAGTGAATGAAACTGCAGTTCGCGGGTTACAGAATCGAGCCGAGAGGAAGTGTCCGAGTATATTTTATTAAGAGTTTGTGTTATCTCATCAGAAAAAAACGGTTCTAGATAAGTCTGAAGAGCAGCAGCAAAAAGCTTACTTCGACTGATGTTAAGTCTCGCAGCCTCTTTTTCGGCTTTCTGAAAAAGTTCATCTGGAAGAAAAACTGCTGTTTTCACTTTAATTCAAGTATAACAAAAGTTATACCTTCTGTCAAGGCTTCGAATCGAGTCTCAGGGGTAAAGAAAACAGCCGATTTTGATGCAGTGGGTGTACTCTTTTCCTGATTGAGTCTCTGATGCCTGCAAGGGAATAAGCTGGGTCAGTTGAATTTAATTTCTAAAAGAGGGGAAACACTTGATTGATCTGACAAATAATTTATGGGCAGTTACTGTTGGAGGAACTTTAATCGCCACTGTTGCTGGAGGATATCTATTAAATTCTTTTTCTAAACGAAAAGAAGATCGTGAATTAGAAGCCCATTTGAGATCCAGATTAAATTATGCGCATGAATTGAGGAACAGCGGCTCGCAGCATGAGGCTCTTGGAGTTTGCGAGGATCTCTTGACTGAAGTTTCAGAAGTTAAACATCCTGCTCTTTATGATCAAGTGAAACTTTTAGCTGGGAATTTGCGGACTGAAATTCGGCAGGCGGGCAGTCAGGCAGTGCAGAACTCTTCTGTTAGTCCTGCAGACCAAACTGGTGTATTCAGTCAGACAGCAGCCCTGCCAGCTTCTGTTCCTCCCGCCAGCATCTCGCAGAATTCCTCATCTACTTCTGCTTCTAACCAGCAGCTTCCCTCTCTTGCCCGATTGAAAGAGGATCTGGAAGGCATGATTCCCTCTGTGAGAGTGAATTTGGGACTCAGGAAAAACAGACGGAAGAGGAAGAAGACCCCTTTGGAGTTAGCCATCATTGGGGTTTTTGTTTTGCTGCTAGAAGCTTTTAATGGGGTTGGAGTCAGAGATGTTTTAATCACATCGTTAGTTTTTATTTTTATTATTGCCCTTCAAATCGTAAAAAATAAATCTCGTGCAGAAGGGGAATCTGAAGAAGATTTTGATGCTGCAAAAGTTCCTGCAGCTTTACCAGGACTTTCACCGGAAAGCCATCCGATGCTGCTCCAGATCAATGATCTTTTGAATTCTCTGGAACAGGAATTGAAACAGGTTCCCAAAGATCTTGCTTCTTCTTTTAAAGGGATTCAGAATGATCTCCAGACCTTGCGGGAAAAAGCGAATAAGCTGAATGAAGTCTGGAAAAATGTGGCCAAACTTTTAAGCCAGATGATTCCTCTTCAGGAGGGGGAAATCCAGACTTCTCTTCCTGCTTCTGTTTTGGAGCAGGAGACAAAAACAAAAAAGAATCTTGAAGATCTGAAATCTCATATTCAGGCTCAAATGGCTGAAACTCTTGCCATGCTCCGCGCCCTTATCGCCCAAGTGATCCAGCTTAAAGCTTCTCCCCGGTTAACTGAACCTGATTCGTTTTCCCAGATTCGGGATAATCTGTCTCAGAGATTAAACCAACTGGAAGCTGTTGAAGATACTTTTCATCCTTTTGAATCCTGGAGGCAGAAAGGTTGATCTTAAAACTATTTTTTAGAAGGTTTTGCTATAGGAAGTAGGAATATTTATTAACATGTGTTTTTATGATGTTGATGAAAGGAGAGGTGTCTGTTTATGAGCAAACGAAAAAAAAGAGGAGTTTCTGACAGTTCATCTCAAGAGGACGGGTCAAGCAGCTCTGTTTCATATAGTGTCATGGAAAACATGGAGCCTGAAATGAATTCTGCAGCAGGAGTTTCACTCCAGGAGTTAGAGGTAGATAGAAATTATCCTGACAAAAACCTGCAGGAGCCGGAAGAAAGCGAAAAACCATTAGACTCAGAAAATAGAGTTTCTGCTGCAGCAACAGCAGAAACACCAGCAGATGAACCTCAAAGAGAAGAGGCTGCAGTTGCAGCAGCTCAGACCCAGACAGACAGCTCGTCAGAGTTTTCAAACACAGGCGAATCCGATAGGGAGGAAACTCCCGGTTTAGTCGAGTTGCAAAATCAGGTGCTCCAATTGAGTGAACGATTGAGCAAACTAGAATCGAATTTTAAGGCTCAACCTCATTTTCCTGCGGCTGAATCCTCCTTTGATTCCGCTCTTCCCTTTTACTTTAAGACCATAAAAGACTCTTCTTCCATCAATTTTACTTTAAACACTCTGCTTAAAGTTTTGATTAAATATAAAGCATCTGATCTGCACATAAAGCCCGGAGTCAGACCTGTGGTTAGATTGGAAGGCGAATTGATTCCTGTCGGAAACACGGTTCTTCAGGAAGCTGATACGCAAAAATTAATTTTGGACTCCATGCCAGACTCTGTTCTGCGCAAATTCTATCAGCAGGGGTACGTCGATTATGCTTATGCCATTCCCGACGGGAGATTCAGGATCAATGCTTATCTTCAAAGGTCTGCTGTCAGCGCCGCAGTTCGCTGTTTAAGCGCTGATGTTCCATCTTTTCAAGATTTGAATTTGCCTGATAGTTTAGGCAAAATTGTCGAGGTTAACCATGGTTTAATTTTAGTGACAGGACCTGCGGGAAATGGGAAATCCACCACTCTTGCTTCTATGATTCATCATCTTAATTCATCACAAAAAAAGCACATTATTACGATCGAGGATCCCATTGAATATGTGCATAAAGATGAAAAAAGTTTTATCAGCCAGAGGGAGATTGGAGCTGATACCTCTTCATTTTTTGACGCTTTAAAACAGGCGCTTCGTCAAGACCCCAATGTCATTCTAATTGGAGAAATGCGAGACCCCGAGACAATCTGGACAGCGGTTATGGCAGCAGAAACTGGGCATCTGGTTTTATCCACCCTGCATACTCCCAATGCTATTCAATCCATTGACCGTATTTTAGATCCTTTTTCAGGAGAACAGCAGCGCCAGTTTAGAGAACTTCTGGCTCGCAGTTTAAGAGCGGTTGTGTCGCAGCGTCTTATTCCCAAAGCAGATGGTTCAGGAAGGGTTCCAGCAGTGGAGATCATGATCACCACTCCTACGATCGCCAGTTTAATTGCTGAAGGGAACACCAGCGAGATTTACACTTATATTTCTCAAGGTGAAAGCGAGGGCATGCAAACTTTTACCGAGTCTCTCACAAAACTTTATCAATCGGGTTTGGTTTCAAAAGAAATCGCCCTTTTTTATGCTGAACATCCTACAGAATTCAGGCTCGGCATTGAAGGTCATTTTACAGGAGCTCCTACCTATGACTGACGAATTCTTTAATGTCTCCTGTAAAAGAGCAAATTAATAAAATTAAGGAGGTGATAGAATCGGCTTGTTCTAAAGTCGGCAGGGATCCTGGGGGAGTCCGAATTGTCGCGATTTCAAAGGGAGCAGCGCCAGAAAAGATCGTGGAAGTTTTGGAAGCGGGTGTTTCAGATATAGGGGAGAACTACTTTCAAGAGTTTTCCGCAAAAAAGAAGGTATTGGGAAATCTTCCCATATTGTGGCATTTTACTGGGCATGTGCAAACCAATAAGGCAGCAGCAGTGGCTGAAAATTTTTCTTTAATTCACAGCATTGATTCTGTACATCTTGCCGAAAAGTTCAGCCAGATTGGAGAAAAGAAAAAAAAAGAAGTTCCCGCTCTGATCCAGATTAAAATGGGAAAAGAAGCGGGGTACGGCTTTCTTCCCTCAGATTTGCTGAGTGCAGCGCATAAATTAAAAAAAGACTGGATTCAGTGGAAAGGATTGATGATGATGGCGCCGCCTGTTTCAGGCGCTGAATCAGCCCGGGGATATTTTAAAGAAACCAGAGACCTTTTTCTGCGGTTGAGGGAGCAGGTTTTTGGCGAGTCCTTTACTGAAATCTCAATGGGAATGAGCGGAGATTTTTCTGCTGCTGTGGAAGAAGGGGCAACCCTTCTTCGAATAGGGAGAGCCATTTTTGGGGAAAGAGCGCCGATAAAGTCATAAGAGTCTATTTTTAAGGAGGAGAAAATATGTCAGCAGGGTTTATGGGAAAGATTAAAAGTTTTTTTGCAGTTGAGGATGACCTGAACGATGAAGAAGAAGTTATCCTTCCATCTGAAAAATCAAAATGGAAAGGGAAACTGGTTGGACTAACCTCTTCTCGCCACAATGCCATTGTGGTCATGGAGCCTTCCAGCGTGAAAGAAGCTCAAGAACTGGCTGACCACTTGAAAAACCGTTCAGCGGTCATTGTAAATTTGCAGAATCTTGACAAAGACACAGCCGTGCGAATCCTGGATTTTACAAGTGGAATGACTTATGCCCTGAGCGGAAACGTTCAGAAAATTTCAGAATACATTTTTCTGTTCGCTCCCCCTGCCATTCCGATCGTTCTGCCGCCGAAAAAAGTCGGGGTGGTTAAAGAAACAGGACAGTTGTTTATAAAATAGTTCAGCCTGAAACTCAAAACCACTTCGTGATCATGATCTTAACCTGGTTCCCTGAGTTTCCAAGGTTGTCTGTGTAAGGCTGAAACCACAGCTGCACTCTTAATTTAGTGGAAGCAGGAGGATAATATTGAATCCCATATTCCCAGGTATTGGTAGTCCATACACTGGGAGTATTGACTGCTCCTAAGGCCGCTTCAAGTCCAGCGCTTGGGGCAGCTGTTAGAGTGGTGTGGTCATAAGCGATAAAAGGAGTAACCATGTTAAATCCAACCCAATCTGTTTCCGCATAAAATCCCTTTATTTCTCCGTTGAAAGGGGGAAGAATACCGTTTCCAGCTGCATTCAATTCATGGACATTCTGGTCCTGACCATAACCATAATCTGCCACCAGTTCAAACCACCGAGAATCATACATGTCAGTGGGAATTTGTAGACCAGCATCCAGGTAGGTTCGCTGAATGGATCCATTATAATTGTAAAACGTTCCAGGGAGCTGGAGGGTAGAGCTCTGCTGTCCATAATATCCTGCTGCTCCAATATTAAAGGTTCCTCCCCATTCACCCACGTCACCTTCATAGGCAATTCTCCCAAAATAACTGAGAGCGCCGTCAGCAGAGTCATTGGTTCCATAGGCTCCACTGGTAAAGGGGTTTCCTGGAATGGCTGCATCATTATTGGCAACCAATCCGCCTGTTGATAATCCGACTGCCCCGTACCAGCGGTTGTGTTTTGTGAAGTAACTGCTTAAAGCCACTCCATAATCAGACAGGTCACCCAGATCGTACAGATAACCCATTCCAAGGGTTCCAGGGGTTAAATAATTTTCTAAAATTAAATTTCCCAAGGAGATATTGGGGTCCACTTCTTCAAACGGGCTTCCTTTAAAGAAAACCACAGAGGATGGGTGTTTTTCGCTTAAGCTGAGGGCAATCCTTTCCATGGCAAAATTAGCGTACATTTCAGTGCCGCCAACCGGGTTTTTAATTTGATCCAGATTCACTTCTCCAAAGACTCCTACTTTTGGAAGAACAGCTTCTCCAATCGCAAATGTAACTTCATTAGGGAAAAGAAATTTGTTTGAAGTTGAGGAAGGGGGAGGTGAAGTGGTGGTATTCCACTGGTCAAAAGTGGCGAATTTAGCGGCGATTGGGAAGCCTGGATGGGCTCCTTTCTGGATATATCCCATGGCCATAAAATGCCTGCCAAAAGAATTTAATCGAGGCCAAACAGTATGGCATTCATCACAGTTTACACCTAACTGACGAGCAAAAGCAGGCAGAGCATAAGAGCTTCGAGGCTGGCAGAATACTGCCAATAAAAAGAGAGCCAGAATGGCTCCGCCGAACAAGTAAGTTTCTAGATTTTGGATGTTATTTTTTTTCTTGTTTTTGCTCGCCATTTCTGAGTCTCCTTATTGTATTGGGATCTTATCGCGTGTCTTTTTCGTCTTTTACGATAAGTTGTCCTACCATCAGGCGGTGAAGAGCCATGGGGGCGCATTCTTTATTATCGCACTGGAAGAAAAACATGCCTGTTTTGTTTGCCACAAAAGAAACCTGTTCTTTTTTTCCTGGTGTTAAAGGCTGCTTAATTCCATAAGCCGGCAGAGCGAAAATATGCTGGACATCTAGAGCTTCAATGGTTAAATTCACGGTTTGACCTTGATAAACGATGATTCTTCTGGGATCCCAGCCTCCAGTTAGTTTTCCATTTTTAAATTGGGGAACACTGGCGATCATGGTGATATTGACGACGGATTGGGTGGGCTTGCTTTGGAAGATCAGATGGTTGCCACTGGCAGGATTAGAAAACCCTGCGGCAGGAATGAATAAGGCTGCCAATAGAGCCAGTGAAAGAAGACGGACCGCTGTTTTAAAATAAGATTTTTTCATTTTCGTTTCTCCTTTTGTTTTTAATTTTGTCACGAATAGATATCATACATCATGACTTTCAAATTAAGCATACCAGACTCTCATGGTTCCCGCAATCCGTTCTAAAGACGATTTTAAAGATGAAATTTTCGGATTTTGAGGGGAAAAATCAGGTTTTGATCCGATAGACTTTCCCTTCTACATTTTGATATTCTAAATCTATGTCAGTGCCAACAATTCCCTCTTTTTTCGAAAAAGATCATCGTCGTTTGGACGCTCTTTTTGAGAATTTCCAAAATCTTAAGCAGCAGGATTTCTCTGAAGCCCAGTCGTTTTTTAAAGAATTTAAACAGGGGCTGGAGAAGCATATTCTTTGGGAAGAGGAGATTCTTTTTCCGTTTTTTGAGAAAAAATCGGGAATTTCATCCGGTCCAACAGAAGTCATGAAACAAGAGCACAGCGCCATTCTCAAAGCCCTGCAAGCGATTCATCAGAAAGTCGCTCAGCGTGATCTTCAGACAGGAGCAGAGGAAAAGGAGCTGTTTGAAATCCTGATGAAACATAATCTCAAAGAGGAAAACGTCCTTTATCCTATGATTGAGACCGAGGCTTCTCCTATGGAAAAAAAAGAAATTTTTAAGGCGATGGATGAGATTCATGAGAAAAGATATTCAGGCTAATTTTTTCGGGCTAACTCGCGTTAAACCGAAATAATCCCTTTAGCCAGCGCATATTTGATCAGTTCTGTTCTGTCGTGCAGGTTTAATTTTTCCATAATGTGGGATCGGTGCGTCTGAACGGTTTTTAAAGAAATGATCAGTTTTTCCGCGATTTCCTGATTGGTGGATCCTTCTGCGATCAATTTTAAAACTTCGTGTTCTCTTGGAGTGAAAATCTCCTTGCCATCAGGTTCAGGTTCTTTTTCCTTAAAGTGGTTATTGATCAAGAGGGAAGCCATGGCAGGAGTTAAATAAGCTAGCCCTTCATGAACCGATTTAATCGCCCAGAAAAGCTCGCCCGAGGCGTTTCGTTTCAGAACATACCCTGACGCCCCTGCCTGAAGAACATTAAATAAATATTCCTGGGAATCATACTGACTTAAAATTAGAACCTTGATGAGGGGGTATTTTTCTTTAATTTTTTTGGTGGCTTCCATCCCATTCATCACCGGCATGGCGATATCCATGAGGATGACGTCAGGTTTTAGAGATCCTGCCATCTCCAGAGCTTCTAGTCCATCATTTGCCTCTCCCACAACCTTAAATTCAGGATCCAGTGAAATTAAACTTTTTAATCCTTCCCTGAGAATGGCGTGGTCATCTGCTAAAAGTACTTTAATCATAAGCAGGTTCTTGTATTTTCCTTGAGTAAAGTGTTTCTATTTTTAAAACAGGGATACTGGCTGAAATCATAGTTCCTTTTCCAGCTTCTGATTGAAGCTCGAATTTTCCGTTCAAAAGCAGCACCCGTTCCTTCATCCCATAAATTCCGAAGCGGCTCATGTGATCAAGTTTAACCCCTGCCGGGTTAAATCCTATCCCATTATCCTTCAGGACTAAGTTCACCTGGTCAGGAGTTTGGCAAACAGTCAGCGTGACTTCAGAAGCATGCGCATATTTAATAATATTGGTGACAGCCTCTTGAATAATTCTGAAAATGGAGATTTCAACCTCTTCAGGAATTCGAATTTCTTTCCCATCCCATTCAAAATGAACTTGAATTCCCGTTTTTTCTAACTGTTCTCTTAAAAGAGAGGATAAGGCTGCTTTGAGTCCCATGTCATCCAGGAGAGAGGGACGGAGATTAAAGGTGAGGCGGTGCAGCTCTATAAGCGCTTTATCTGTCAATCCTTTTAAACGGTAAAGATCAGCCCTGCATTTAGCGCAGTTAGGGGATGAGTCAGGGAGATCCATTTTCAGTTTTTCGAGTCCAATGCTGAGCGTGGCTAAAATCTGGCTGGTCTCATCATGGAGTTCGCCGGCAATTCGTTTTCTTTCTCCTTCTTGAGCAGAAATAATCTGCTTTGCCAGGGTTTCTGAGCGTTCTCGTTCTTCTCTGATAACATCCATCATTCGGTTTAGAGCGTGAAAACAAGACGCCATTCGAGTTTCGGCAAGAGGATGAGGGAATGCGCAAACCTCGAAATTTCCCGCTGCGATTTGATTCATGCTGCTGCACAAACTGTCCAGAGGAGAAAGAGCTAAATGAATTAATGCCATGTTAATTAAGACACAGAGGACAACCCCTGCGATTAAAATAAGGGCAGCTATTCCCCATTGGATAGGGCTTCCAATATGAGAGAAAAAAAGAATACAGCCCAGAGCCCACAGGACGATCAGAGTCGAATTGGCGATTAAAATCTTATATGAAATCGGAAAACGCAGAGCGCGATTCCGCAGCCGGTGATAACTTTCCATCATACCCCACTTTTTCTCTGGTTAGAGCCAGGCTTCCTTGTTAAGATTATTATAACTGAAGGCGCCAGCTTCCCGCAATCCTCTCCCGACTGTATTTTTAGATATCGGATCTTGATCCGATATCTTTTTAAGGTCATACCTGATATAATACTATGAGATGAATCACTGGATTTATATAATCTGTGTTTGGATTCACATTTTAGCTGCCATGACCTGGATTGGGGGCAGTCTTTTTTTAGCTTTTGTGCTGGTTCCTGTGATTAAGTCTCCCGAACTCGAAAAAGTTTATCCTGTTTTATTCCAAAAAGCCGGGAAAAGATTTCGAGTTGTGGGGTGGATTTCTCTGGGCATTTTAATCATAACCGGCATGCTCCAGATTGATTTCAGGGGATATTCTCCATCTTTTATGCAGACTGCTCTAGGTAAAGTTTTAGCTTTAAAGTTATTTCTGGTTCTCGTGATCATTGTTTTAACGCTGCTGCATGATCTCTGGATTGGGGGGAAAGCGGTTGAACTGTCTAAACAGGATCCTGGGTCTAGAGAGACGGGAAAATTTAGATCCTGGGCTAAATGGCTGGGCAGACTGAATTTGATTTTTGGGGTTATCGTGGTTTTTTTAGCGGTTGTTCTGGTCAGAGGAGTTTAATATAAGATGGGAAATCAGAGGAGAAAGAGCATGCTAGAAGATAATTTAGAAGAGCTCCTTAAACCTTTTCGTTTTTCTACCGAGGTTCGAGTACGCATGCCTGAAACTGACGTCATGGGAATCGTTTTTCATGGAACATTTTTTGTCTACATGGAAGTGGGAAGGATGGAATATTTGCGGAATCTCGGCCTTTCTGAACCAGGAAGACCTATCAAAGGATTCCATAATCTTGTGAAAAAAGCTGTCTGCGAATTTGAGTCTCCAGTGCGATTCGATGATCTGCTGTTAATTTACACTCGAGTTTCTGAGATGGGCTGGTCCAGCTTTCGATTCGAGTTTTTAATGGTGAATCAGCAGAGTTCTGCGGGTGAGAAGAAAAGCGGCGCTGCTGGAGATTCGATTATTGCTGCCAGAGGAGAATCAATCCACGTGGCGGTTGACGACGAACTCTGGAAGCCTAAAAGAATTCCTGAATTTTTTCGCAAGGTCATTCAAAATTTTGAAGGAGGTGGTTTAAGTGTCAGAGATTAAAAAGCTTTTAAAACAGGTTTGTTTTTTCAAGCCTTTAAGCGATTATACCCTGGATGAACTGCTGAGGTCTTCCAAAAAAATAACGGTGAAAAAAAGGGGAATGGTTGTGGTTGAACACCAACCTTTAGCCTTGATCTATTTTGTAAAAAGCGGGTCCCTTAAGGTTTTTAATCAGAGCCCTGATGGAGAAGAGTGCATCCAGCAGCTCGTTTATCCTGGAGGGATTGTAGGAGCCACTGAATCTCTCTTTATGGAAACCTATCCTTTTTCTGTCCAGGCGCTGGAAGAAACTCATTTAATAGGCATCCGAGCGAAAACATTTGTGGATCTGACCAGAAAACACCGCCTATTATATCAAAGCTGCTATTCTTGTGTTCATTCAAAGTTTAATAGTCTTCAAAAATCGCATCAAGATCTCATGAAAAGAACGGTTGAAGAAAGATTAGCCAGTGTTCTTTCTGCTCTCGGCGGCAAAAAATATTTCACTCTTCCTAAAAGCAGAACCCTTGCGGATTTTATTGGATGTGAACCGGAGACCATTTTGCGGACCTTGAGTTATTTCAGGAAAACGGGGGTTATTCAATATCGAGATCATACGTGCAAAATCGTTCCCGCGAAATGGGAAGAGAAGTTTGGGAAAGCGGAGATAGATTTTTTCTGTGAGATCTGTCCAAGTCCTAATATGGATTTAGAGGGGAGGCAGAAGGGTAAGCAGCCAGCGCAAATGGGATCTGACAGATATCCGCGAATTTTCCTTTGAGACTGGTTTGACACACAAAAATTACCACCCCAGGATCATTCAAGGAGGAATGGGAGTTAGTGTTTCCTGCTGGAAATTGGCACAGGCTGTATCACGCCTGGGGCAGCTTGGAATTGTTTCCGGAACCGCTTTAGATCAAGTTCTTGTCAGGAGACTGCAGGATGGAGATCCTGGTGGACATATCTGCCGCGCATTGAGTTTTTTCCCTTTTCAGAAGATGGCGGAGAGGATCTGGAAAACCTATTATCTCCCAGGAGGAAAGAAAAAGAAAGATTCTTATGTGACTTTAGAGCTGCATCAACAAGAGAGTTCTCGTCTGCTGAAAGAGCTGTGTATTGCCGGGAACTTTGTGGAAGTTTTTTTGGCGAAAGAGGGGCATCAGAATCCGGTTGGAATTAATTATTTGGAAAAAATTCAGATTCCTCATCTGCCTTCTCTTTACGGCGCACTGCTGGCAGGAGTTGATTATGTATTGATGGGCGCTGGGATTCCCTTAAAAATTCCTGGAGTTCTCGATCTTCTAGCGAATCATGAACCTGCAGTTTATCCTCTCCAGGTGACAGGTTCGCGCCCAGAAGATGATTTATTGGTGCGTTTAGTTCCAAAAGAATTTATGGAAAAAGAGCTGCCTCCTCTTTCTCGTCCGCAGTTTCTTCCTATCATTTCTTCAAGTACTCTTGCGGAGATTATGATCAAACGATCCAATGGGAAAATTGATGGTTTTGTGATCGAAAACCCTTCAGCAGGGGGGCACAATGCTCCTCCTCGAGGATCCATTAAGTTTAACGAAATAGGGGAACCGATTTATGGAGAACGCGATAAAATTGACATCGAAAAAATAAAAGCTCTCGGACTTCCTTTCTGGCTGGCAGGTGGATATGGATCTCCTGAAAAACTGCGAGAGGCATTGAACCTTGGAGCAGCAGGGGTTCAGGTAGGAACTGCTTTTGCCTTCTGCGAAGAGTCAGGTTTGAGTCCTGATTATAAAAAAAGGATACTGCAGCAAATTCATGAAGGTAAAGTTCAGGTTTTTACCGATGCCCAGGCATCCCCTACAGGTTTTCCATTCAAAGTGGCTCGATTAGCAGGAACAGTCTCAGAAGAAGAAGTTTATGCTGCCCGTCCTCGAATCTGCGATCTGGGTTATCTGCGGGAAGTCTACAGAATGGAGGATGGCTCAATCGGGTTTCGGTGTGCTGCTGAACCTGTAACTGTTTATGCTGCAAAAGGGGGGGATGTGGAAAAAAGCCGTGGACGCAAATGTATTTGCAATGCCCTAATCGCCACAGCAGGACATCCCCAAATACGAAATGGGAAACATCTTGAGCCAGGAATTGTGACAGCAGGGGATGATTTGAATGAAATCAAGCGGTTTTTCCCTTCACACGGTTTTTCTTATACGGCCGCTGATGTTCTGGCAAAGCTGCTCAGCTCGTAACAAGAAATAGCAGGGAAATCATTTCCATCGAATTTTACCTGTGCGCTGAAGGTCATGACTGCAGTTAGTATTAGGCGCTGCGGCATGATAGATAGGACTAATCTTATCCAGGGGGAAAAGATTCACCTGTCGAATTTTAATAAAGAGTAGTGATCAGATTTTTAAAAATGAGCGTGAAAGGGAAAGAATATGGGGTTAATGCATGTAACTGTGAGTTTGAAGTCGCAGCAAAAATCAAAAGAAAAGTATCAGGCTGATTTTCTAGTGGATACTGGAGCCACAGATTGTTTAGCTCCTGCCAGAGAGTTGAAAAAAGCGAAAATAACTCCTGCAGGAAAGATGACTTACGAATTAGCCAATGGAGAAAAAGTCGAGTATGATTTTGGAGTTGTCATCATTGAATTTATGGGGGAGATCACCGGAGGCAGAGTGATTTTTGGACCGGATGATGCAGAGCCTATATTAGGAGTAACGGCTTTGGAATCCGTAGGTATTCTGGTGGATCCAGTTAAAAAGACTTTGAAGAGAATGCCAGCCATTCCCTTAAAATAGAGGTTCCAGTTTTGCTGTAAAATGCCGAAGAAAAGGGGACTCATAAATCAGTTTAAGTCCCCGAGTTTTTTCTTTATGTTTCGCGATTTCTTCTCCGATTTCAATGACGTAATCAATATGACTTTGTGTGTAAACCCTTCTTGGAATCGCTAAACGCACCAGATCCAGAGCAGGAAGAATCTCTTTACCGTCAGATTGTTTTTTCCCGAACATAAGGGACCCAACTTCCACTGCCCTGATTCCTCCTTTAACGTACAATTCGCAGACCAAAGCCTGTCCTGGAAACTGTTCAGGGGAAATATGGGGGAGAAAAGCTCTGGAATCAATATATACGGCATGACCTCCTGGGGGCTTTACTGTTGGGATTCCCGCTTTTTCAAATCCATTTTGGAGATAGCGAATAGAAGCGATCCGGTAATTTAAATAATCTTCATCCAGAACCTCAATAAGTCCCTGGGCAATGGCTTCCAGATCCCGCCCTGCCAGCCCTCCATAAGTTGGGAATCCTTCGGTTAAAATGAGAAGGTTTTTTTCCTGAATCGCCAGGTTTTCATCATTTAAAGCTAAAAATCCGCCGATATTGGCTAATCCATCTTTTTTAGCGCTCATGGTGCAGCCATCAGCATAAGAAAAAAGCTCCTGTGCTATCTCTTTGACTGTCTTGCTGGAATATCCAGGCTCTCGTTCTTTAATTAAATAGCAGTTTTCCGCGAATCGGCAGGCATCCAGGAAAAAAGGAATGCCGCTGCTTTTACAGACCGCGCTCACTTCTTTCACATTTTGCAAAGAAACAGGCTGTCCACCCCCAGAATTATTCGTGATCGTGAGCATCACCAGCGAGATTTTATCTCTTCCCTTTTCCTGAATAAAAGATTTTAAGAGAGAGACATCCATGTTCCCTTTAAATGGGAATTCATCAGATGGGATGCGGGCTTCAGGAATAGGGAGATCCACGGCAGTACCTCCCAGATACTCGATATTGGCTCTGGTGGTATCAAAATGGGTATTATTCAGGACAAATTTATCTTTTACATTGATGGTTCCAAAAAGAATTCTTTCTGCTGCTCTTCCCTGGTGGGTTGGAATAATATAGCGAAACCCTGTGATAGAACGGATGGCTTCTTCAAACTTGTAAAAACTGGAAGCTCCTGCATAAGATTCATCCCCCCTCATCATGCCTGCCCACTGTTCAGAGCTCATGGCAGAAGTCCCAGAATCAGTCAGGAGGTCAATTAAAATATTCTGGGCTTTAACCAGAAAAAGATTATATCCCGCTTTTTTTAAAATTTCTCTTCTGTCTTCTTCTCGTGTTAAATGGAGAGGTTCCACCATTTTTATTTTGAAGGGTTCGATAATTGTTTTTGTCATTTGGGTTCAGTCAAAATTTTACCCTCTCCTTAGGTTTTTCGTGAGAATTTCTCGAATCTCTCAGAATACCCTCCAGAAGCAGGAGATTAAAACAAAAATTCTAAATAGATTTATGTCAGAATAATAGATTATAGAAAATCTATGATGAATTATAGAAAATCAAAAAAAGGAGATGAAGTAAACCCTATGCTGCTAATGGTCAGTGTGCAGGATTTAAAGGAAGCGCAAGAATCAGTTCAAGGGGGAGCTGACATTGTAGATGTCAAGGACCTGAGAGAAGTGACTATTGGTTCAAACGTTCCTTCTGTGATCAAAGAGGTCAGAGATTATGTTCCTCAGGAAATGCATGTCAGTGTCACTCTTGGTGTTGTTCCCAACCAGCCAGGAACTATTGCCATGGCTGTTTATGGAGCAGCTTGTTTAAAGGCTAGCTCTATAAAAGTCGGATTTTTGAACACGGATTATGACACAGCTCTAACGATTCTAAAGGAATGTCGGAGAGCTTTGAAAGGATTTGAAAGCAAATTGATTGCAGCCACTTTTGCTGATGCTCCTCTTTATCATGGACTAGCTCCAGAGCGGGTTGTGGATCTGGCAGAAAAAGCGATGTGCAATGGGATTCTCATTGATACAGTCACAAAAGATGGCAGAAACCTTTTTGATTTTATGGATGAAAAAACGTTGAAGAAAGTCGTGGATAAAGGGAAGAGTTTTAATATGAGCACAGCTCTTTCAGGGTCCTTGAAAATTGAAAATTTCGATGAACTGAGCAGAATTAACCCCCATATTGTAGGGGTTCGAGGAGCTGTTTGCACAAATCAGAATCGAGAAAATGGGCGTGTGGAAGCTTCTGCCGTGAAAAAAGTGAAAGATGAAATTGAGAAAAGGGTTGGTGTGGAACGAAACCCGATCTGCAAATCTCTTTCTATTTACGCCAGTGTTTGATGAGTCTATCAGGGCAGTGGAGAATGTTAAATTTGAAAATTTATAGAAAGAGGTGCAGCTTATGAACTATTCAAAAGCGCAAGCAAAAGATTGGGCTCGTCAGAATATGGTGGGTCAGTGGACCACGATGATGACTCCTTTTACTTCTGAAGATGAAATTGATTTTGAGGGATTGAAGAAAAACATTGAGCATGTTTTAAAATTAGGAACTAAAGGAATGGGATTTTCCTGGAACATGGGAGAGTTCTGGAGCTTAACTCATGAAGAAAGGCTGAAATTGATTGAAGCGGTTCCTGGATTGGTTAAACAAAGAGCCAGGATCGCTTTTCAAATCACAGGAACCTGCTTAAAGGAAGTGATTTCTTATGGGAAGAAAATCGAAGCAGCAGGGTTTGATCTGGCAATTTTAGCAGCTCCTTACATGATGACAAAAACTGAATCTCAGGTTTTAGATTGGGTTGAGCGTGTGGCAGAAAAACTGAATATTGGAATCGCTTTTTATAATTCCCCTCAGTTTGGAATTACGCTTTCAGCAAAAGCCCTTACAAAAATGACTGAAATTAAAAATCTGGCAGCCATTAAAGAGGCGAGCTTCAATGCGCAGATTTCTCTGGACACTCATCTCGCAGCAGGGAAAAACGCTGTCATCAGTGTTCCGGATGAGGAGATTTTCTTTTATGAACCCTATTATGGGTTCCATCAGCAGGTCATGTTTGCCAATACCAGCGACTGGAGATTTGATACAGAAGAAAGACATGATTATGTGGAGTTCATTAATTTGATGACAAAAGGGGAATTTGATAAAGGGAAAACGTTGTATTCTAAAATTGTCCCGATAAAACAGCTTTCCAGAAAATGGTGGGGGAGAATGGCTGCTCAAACCGGCGGTTCCCTGCCTGTACAAATGATAAAGTATTGGAGTGAACTTATGGGAATGGCTGGAGGACAGGTCAGACCCCCTGTTATTCCATTAACTGAAAATGAGAAAGCGGAATTGAAATTTGATCTGGAAAAATTAGGAGTTTCTAAAGCTCTTTCAGGATCTCTGGCTCATTAAGAGATTCAAGAGCTCTTTTTACAAATACTTCTGTCATCTCTTTTCTCCAGAAAGCGTAAAAATCGGTATTGTCATAAGGAGCTGAATATTTTACAGCCTGTCTGGCAGATTTAGCGATTGTTTCCTTTTTCAGTTTTCCGTCCTCCAGGCTGCTTCCTATTAAAATTTTTTCGGATTCAGCAGCTTCAATAGGAGCGGATGAAACAGCATTTAAAAAAATTCTAGCTTCTTCCACTTTCTGGTTCGCGATTTTAAGGGCAGCAGCCACTCCTAATACTGGAAAATCAAAAGATCCCCTTCTCCTTAATTTAAGATAACAGACTTTTAAATTTTCGGGGAGCGGAAGAATCATTTCAGATAGGATTTCGTCTGGTTTAAGATTTAAATAAAGCTCCCCATCATTTCGATAAAAATCACAGGCTTTTATTTTTCGTTCTCCATCCGAAGAAACCAGAGTGAATTCTCCTTGAAGAGCGCAGAAAAGAGGGGCTGTATCACTGGAATTCACAGCTACGCACTGAGGGCTGCCAGGGGCAACTCTGCAGGGAATATCAGGTTTTCCTTCAGGGGCTTTCATGCAGTAACCCACACTTTCCCTCCATTCTGGTGATTGATTATAATAAGTGCATCGGGTATCCAGACACAGATTCCCTCCAATGGTTCCCATATTCTGAATTAAAGGGGTGGCAATGGAAGAAGCAGTTTTGGAAAGAGAGGGATAAAACTGTTGAATCAACTGGTTTCTGCTCACTTCTGAAAGTGTTGAACCGGATGGAATCACGATCCCTGCTGATCGGCGGCGAGAGATGTTTCGATGGAGTTCTTTCACCTGATTCAAACTCACTAAAACAGCAGGAGTCTGAACTCTCCGCTTCATGTTAGGGAAAAGATCGGTTCCCCCTGCCACTGCTCTGGCTTTCCCCCTTTCTGAAGCTAAAATCTTCAGAGTTTCGCGAAGGGTTTTAGGGGAATAATAGGAGAATTCAGGGAGTCTGATCATGACGGGTTTTTAGAAGCAGATGAATCTGGCGTCAGAGAAGAATTGGGTTGCCTAGATCGCTCTTCTGATAAGGAAGGAAGGGGCACAGAGATAATTTTTGGAGCATGGAAATCAGGAAAATTCTTTTTTGGGGGTTTATTTTTCAGAGCGAAAAGAATTTTTTCGGGGTGGAGCGGAATTTCTCGGATTCTGACTCCCACCGCATCATAAACTGCATTTGCCACTGCTGGAGGAACAGGCAGCAGTGGACCCTGACCCACTTCTTTTGCTCCAAAAGGGCCATTGGGATCAGGATCTTCAATTAAATGAGTTTCCACATCAGGCATGTCTTTAAACGTTAAACTTTTATAATCCAGCATTGATGGAGTTTTGTGAACTCCTTGATAACGAGCCCTGAAAGTTTGTTCTTCCATCAGAGCTTCTCCAAGTCCCATATAAACTGAACCTTCCACCTGCCCGATCACTGACAAAGGGTTGATCGCTTTTCCAATATCATGGGCAATCCAGACTTTCTCAACTTGAATGTTTCCTGTTTCAGGATCCACTTCTACTTGAACCACACTGGCTGAATAACTGTAGGCAGGGGAGGGACCAACTCCGGATCCTTTATAATTTCCTGGAGATTTAGGAGGAGTGTAAGACCCTGCAGCGCAGATTGCTCCAAATTTAGCTTCTGCTAGTTGAATTCCCTCAGCCAGGGGAATCGTCAAATTTAGATTTTCTCGATCCCAGATTCTCCCTTCGCTTAATTCAATGCGGGTTTTAGGGATCCCCCATTTTTCAGAGACTGCTTCTTTTAAAAAGGCCGCAGCTCGTTGAGCTGCTTGAATGGCCGCATTTCCTACCATTAATGTTACCCGTGAAGAATAGCTCCCCAGATCAACAGGAGTGAAATCGGTATCAGCGCAGAAAAGTTTAATTTCAGAAGGTTCAACTCCTAAAACCTCAGCCACCACTTGAGCCAGCATGGAATTTGATCCTTGTCCTATGTCAATTTGACCGCAGTAAACCGAGATTCCGCCTCCTCTGTCCAGCTTTATCATCACACTGGAATGGGGCATTGGGTTCCAGTAAATGGGAAGACCAGCCCCACAGAGATAAGATCCACAGGCAAGTCCTAGCCCTTTCCCAAAAGGAAGTTTCCTAAATTTCTCTTTCCAGCCTGATCTTTCTATCACTTTATCAATGCATTTTCCAAGGCTAATGCTTCCGATTTTGAGATAATTGATCGTCACAGAACCAGGTTCCACTAATTGTTTTTTTCTAAATTCAGCCGGATCTAACTGAAATTTTTCCGCGATTTCATCCAGCATGATTTCAACAGCAAATCTTGGCTGTGGAGTTCCATGTCCTCGTTTTGGACCACAGGGGGCTTTATGGGTAAAAAGTCGTGCTCCTTCAAATTTGTAATTTTTCATTTTATAGGTTGTGGTTTGAAGAGCACCTGTATAATAAAGAGAAGCCACTCCATAGCTGCCATAAGCTCCCCCATCTAAAAGGGATTTAAAGTGCATAGAAGTTATGGTTCCATCTTTTTTAACCCCTGTTTTCAGCCACATTAAAACAGGGTGTCTTCCTCTGTGGAGATAAAAAATTTCTTCTCTGGTCAAGCAGATTTTAACCGGTTTTCCCGTTAAAAGAGCCAGTTTAGAGACCACAATTTCATGGGAAAAAACATCGGATTTTCCTCCAAACCCGCCTCCATTGGGCGCAGCAATCACTCGGATTCTTGAAGGTGGAAGATTTAGTGTTTTAGCTAATGTCCTGTGCAGATAATGAGGAACCTGGGTGCTGGAATAAAGGGTCAATTTCCCGTCTGGTTCAGGAACAGCGACAGATGCGTGTTCTTCTAATGCCAGATGGGTGTTTCCTTCATAAAAATAAGTATTTTCAAAAATTTCATCGGATTCTAAAAATCCTTTTTCAATATCTCCAAACTCTAAACCAGCGATTTTGTGGATCATCTCTTGTTTTAAAGATTCTTCAATGGTCATGACCGGTTTTACAGGTTCAAAGTCAACAGAAATGGCTCTGACTGCTGCATAAGCTGTATTTTCATCCAGGGCAGCCACAGCTGCAGTCGGTTCCCCCACATATCGCACTTCCTGTTCAGCCAGTGGAGGCTCATCCTGGCTGACAGGAAGAATCCCAAATGAAATAGGAAAATCTTTCCCTGTCAGAACTTTCAGGACACCGGGGATTTTTTCGGCTTTTGAAACATCAATCTTTTTAATGAAAGCATGACCATAAGGAGAACGGTAAATTTTACAGAACAGCATTTCAGGAAAAATTAAATCGTCGGCATACTGCAGCTTTCCCGTGCATCGCGCAAGGGCATCTACTTTAGGGATTGGTTTTCCGATGACTTTTAAAGTCATCGGTCTTCTCTTACAGGTTCACATCTGTGAAACAGGTTGAGTCTTTCGGCAGTCAGTTCAATGGCTTCAATGATTTTTAAATATCCGGTGCAGCGGCAGATATTTCCGGAAAGAGCTTCTTTAATTTCTGCTCGGCTCAATTCTCTCCCAGGGTTAGATTTTTTTTCTTGAGCTGCTTTATCTAAAAGAGATTTTGCCACACATAAAATTCCAGAGGTGCAGTAGCCGCACTGGGCAGCTCCTAACTCCGCAAAAGCTGTTTGAAGAGGGTGAAGACGATTTCCATCTGCAAGCCCTTCAATAGTGGTGATTTCCTTCCCTTCACATTCTACTGCCAGGGTTAAACAAGAAAGAACAGGAACATCATTCAGAAGAACGGCGCAGGCGCCGCATTCCCCTAATTCACATCCATGTTTTGTTCCTGTCAGTCCTAGATCTTCTCTTAAGATTTCAAGAAGCGTTGAAATCGGAGACAGCGCTTTTTCATAAACCCTGCCATTCACTTTTAGAGAGGTTAATTTTTTTCTGGATCTTTCTGCGTTTATCGGCATTTTAAAAGCTGTTTTTTCTGAAGTAATTTTCCTTTTTTAATTTTCGCGGAAAGACCGCTAAAACCTTGCAGACCGAAACACGAAGTTTGGCTGCTTGGAAGCGCAAGCGATTATGCAATTTTTGGAATCTCTTTGATCAGCAGACCTTTGTCTATGACAGGTTTCTTCACATTCCATATCAAGCCCAGCCATTCGAAAGATTGAATCATCCATTTGCTCATATCCAGGTTGTGCCATTCCCATCCATGGTAAGCCCAGGTGGGCCTGAAATGGTGATTTGAATGATATCCTTCTCCTAGAGCAAAAAGAGCGATTAAAATGTTATTTCTGCTGTCATCTCTTGTATAAAGATTTCCCTCAGCATCTTTAGCCCTGGAGCCAAACAAATGGCAGATAGAGTTGACTGACCAGGTTGAATGCCAGACAAACACTAAACGCAGAAATCCGGAAATTAAAATTCCCGAGAGTCCAGAAATCAGAAAAGGGATGATAAAGCCTGAAATAACGATAAGCAGATAAAATTTTCTCTGCCACTGAGTTACTGGATCTCGATCCAAGTCTTGAAAGGTCTTATAGAGATCAGGCCTTTCATATTTAAAAAACAGCCACCCTATATGCGCCCATAAAAATCCTTTTATTCCTGGGTATGCTCTGGGGGAATGGGGATCCTGTTCCTGATCCGAGAAAAAATGATGCACGCGGTGATTAGCCACCCACTCATATTCATAACCTTCTCCTGCCATCCCGCCCATGATGGCTAAAGCCCAGCGAAGCGGCTGGCTGCACTGAAATCCTCGGTGGGTCAGCATTCTGTGATATCCTATCGTAATTCCAAACCCGGTTAAAAGCGAAAAAATTCCGAAAAGAATCCAATTCGTGAGAGAAATCCCATAGATGAACAGATACCAGATTCCGCAGAGCGCGAAAATATGGGCTAAGATGATTCCAAAAAAATTGGGGTAGTTAAACTCTTTTCTTTTTTTTCTTTCGGCAGAGCGGCTTGACTGTTTTCCCATGATACCTCCATTTTTCAATATTAACTAAAAAGATTTATCACTTGAAGCTAAACCCCTTTTCTTTTTTTAATAAATTATGATTTATATCATAAAATTTAGAAGGAAAAGCTGCCTGTTGGTATAAATCAAGATGAAATTAAAAAAATAATTTTTCTAAAGGGGTGGTTTATGAAAGTTAAGTTTTTAGCGGCTGGAATTTTTCTGCTTTTGATTTTATCTTTGTGCAGCGGGAGAGTGATCGCCCATTCTCGCAAGAAAAAACCGTCGAAAGCTTTTGAGCAGATGCTGGAGATCTTTCGAGAGCAGCCTGTTGTTGAAGCCGGCTCTAAAATGCCTGTTAAAGAAATTCTCGCCCCTTATTCTGTTTCCGTGATCAGCCGTAAAGACATTAAAACCTATCAACCTTTGAATTTCGGGGAACTCCTTCAGAGAATTCCAGGGGTTAACGTGGTTCCATTCAATGATGGGCTCAATTGGGTGGATATCAGAGGACTGATTGATTCAACAGTTGACCAGACCAGAACCGTTTTTTTAATTGATGGAATTCCAATGTGGGCTAATTTAGCAGGTATTAACATTGCTGATGATCTGCCTGTGGATTTTCAGGATATTAAAAATATTGAGGTGGTTCGAACCCCGACCACTGTTTCAGGAGCCAATGATGATGAGGGATTAATAGCGATCACAACAGAATCTCCCGCAAAAACGACAGGTGTTCGCGTCAGCGCTGGAATTGGGAGCCAGGGAACTTATACCGAGTTTCTCAGCTATGGAGGAAAAGTCGGGGGATTTTCTTACCGTGTGGATTCTTCTAATTATAATTCTGATGTCTGGAGACCTTCTTTTTTTGATTCTTCTAATATGATTCCACAGCCTCTCAATCCCTATAATCAGGACTGGAAACTTTCTTCTCAGATGCGGTATTCCTGGAAAAACTCTCAGGTCAATGTCCTTTTCGGCCGATCTTACAGCAAGGGCAGCTACGAATATTCTGTCCCATTCAGCGTTCTTTTTAATGCCCAGAATGATTTTTTGGCAGGGGATTACATTCACCGCTTTGGAAAAAAATCGCAGCTTACTGTTTATGCGTCTCACAATCAATTGACAGGGGATTTTGTGACACAGTATTTTCTCACTCTTCCCTCTGCTTTTGCTCAGGAAGGAAGGGATCAGATTGGATTTAACGATTATTTTTCATGGGGAGGACATGAGACCCTGACGTATGGAGCTGATCTCTATAATTTGAACATAGGGACCAGCGTTGACCCGGATTATGCGACCCCATTCCTTATTCCCCCGACTAAATCTCAGTTAGGATTTTATTTGAAACCTTTTACTGGCACCGGGTGGGATATTTATTTTCAAAATAAAAGCGGCTTGACAAGAAAGGATTGGCTTTATTATGGCGCCAGATATGACAAAGATTGGAGCGGTGAATCAGGATTCGCGCCTTTTATTTCATACGTCCACAGGGTTACTGTTGGAACAGCATTAAGGGCAAACGTCAATGTTTCTTACCGCTTTCCTGACGTGAGTGAAGATTATTTTGATTTTACTCCGACCGGCACTTTTACTTTTCCGCCTCTTGCTCCTTACCCTTTTGTGTCTGATACTTATGGCTCTGTGACCAGTACAGGACAAATGGTAAATCCTGAAAAAGTGACAGATTATGAATTAAGTTATGGCGGATTTTTTACGCCTCATTTTAAGGCTCGAGCCGAGTTTTATTTAAAGAACAACAACAGCTACATAACCAGACAAGGATTTTTAGTTTCTCCTCTTGACTGCGTAAATCCAGCAACTGCATCTTTGTGCGCGGAATATCCTCCTTTTGCTGTCCCAGCGGTGGGAGGCCCTCTCTCTCCATTAACTGTTCCACTGCCTATCGCTCCAGGTGTTATTGTTCCTGCGACTCCTGTGATCGCAGATGTTCGTATTCCTCAGAACATGCCCAATGTGCAGGAAGCAGGGGCAGAGCTGAGTATGGATTATAAACTTGCCAAGGATTTTTACGCTTATGGAAACTATCGAAACCAGACGATTACCATGCAGTACTTTCCCTCTCAGGCAGCCCTTTTAGGAGTTCCTGTAATCTCTAAACAGGATGCCTCTCCACAGGCAATTTCAACCATTGGAATAAAATATGAGGGGAAAAAGTGGAGCGGGTTTGTGGAATTGTACTCTTTTTCACATATGGATCTGCATGATATCGGGACTGATTTTTTCGTCAATGGGAGCAATCAGATCAATTTAGGCATTGAGACTCCTCTTTGGAAACAAGTCAGCCTTGGTTTAGCCAGTTACGATGTTTTTAATGCTCCTGTTTATATTCCCTGGAGCGGAGTTACAATTGGCGGAAGATTCCAGATGACTGTCCAATACAGATTTTAAAGGAAAAAGTTTGGATGAAGTGAAAACGGGATTGAGATGCGGCGGCGTGGATTTGGTTTTAGGAATAACCCGAGCAAAATTTTAATTCTGCTTTTTTGTCTTTTTATTATTCCTTCTTTTTCATCTGCGCATTCCTCTATCCTTATTTTAAAGAGTTTAAATTTAGGACCTTACAACAAGGCTGTTCGTGGAATTGAAAAAGTTCTGGGAGGTTCTGTTAGGGTCTATAATATCCATGGAAGTCTGCGTCAGGGGAGAAAAATTCTTAAGCAGCATCCAGGAGTAAATGTTATTGTTTCAGTGGGCTGGCCGGCGACTGATTCAGCCGTAAAATACGGAGGCGGCCGTCCGGTCGTTTTTTCGATGATTCTTTCGGTGGAATGGCCTCTGATAAAAAATCAAAATGCCACAGGTGTTTTTATGGACACTTCTGTTCATGAACAGTTATATGTTTTGCTGAGAGCTTTTCCAAAATTGAAATCTGTTGGGGTTTTGTATAATCCTGCTAAAACAGGACCGGAAATTCGAGATGCCAAAATGGTTTCGCGAGAGCTTGGCTTTCATCTGGATGCAGCAGCCGTTTCTTCCCCGAGGCAGGTTCCTTCAATGCTGCGAAAAATCCTTCCCCATATTCAAGCCCTGTGGATGGTCCCGGATAGTTCAGTTTTAACATCTGATTCTTTCATGTTCATGAATGAAAAAATGATAGAACACCACCTTCCATTTTTAGTTTTTTCTTCAGAATTTTTAAAAGTGGGAGGACTTTTTGCTCTTTCTCCCAGTTACAAATATATTGGGAAACAGACTGGGGTCCTGGCTCAGGAGGTTTTAAATGGAACCCCTCCCCGCCAGATACAACCCAGTTATCCGACCCATTTTAGTCTGGTCATCAACAGGAGGATTCTCAGAGAATCCAGGGTGCACTTTCCTTCAGCCATCCTGGCAGCTGCAAAGCAGGTTGGTGACTGAAGTGAAAAATAAGGTTTTCTCTTCCCTGCGTTTAAAATATACTTTTGCAGGAGTTGTTCTTTCTTTTTTTATGGGGATCACGCTTAGTTCTTATTTCTATCTTTACACGAACCAGGCGCTTAAACATCAATTGATTGAGAAAGGAGACTACATTTCTTCAAGCCTTGCCTCGAATGCCAGATATCCGATCTATACGGAAGACAAGACCCTCCTTTCTCGTCTGGTCAGAGGAGTTCGTGAAGATGATGATGTTGCCTATGTTTACATTGTGGACAAACACAAGAAAATTTTATTCACTTACTTTAAAAAAGCTTTTCCCTCTCGCCTTTCCAGTTTTCTGGCTGCATGGATCTCTCAGCAGCCTCTTGTCAGAAAACAAATGGTATTTAATCACGTTCCCGAGATGACTGGCTATATCCAGTTTTCATCCCCTGTTTATGGGAGCAGGAAGTCTTCTTCTCTTTTTCCGGGATTGATTTCTGCCAGCCCCGCGCCGCAGAAGCCTCGGCTGCTGGGTTCTGTCCATGTAGGATTGTCTTTGTCGCACTCAAATGCTGAAGCGCGAAAAGCGCTGTTGACTTCACTTCTCATTTTTTTAACGGTTTTGATGGCAGGCTCCATCGGATTCTATCCTTTAGCGGCTAATCTGACAAGACCTATTGAACTCTTAACGTCAACAGCCGGGGAAATCGCAAAAGGCGATTTCTCGAAACGAGTGAGCGTTCATACAAAAGATGAAATTGGCAATCTGGCAAGATCCTTTAATGACATGACAGAATCCATCCAAAAATTAATTCAGGACATTAATAAAAAAAATGAAGAGTTAACTTCAACAAATGAAGAGATGGCTGCCACGAATAAACAGCTGCAGCAAATCAATCATGAGCTGCAAGAAGCGCAGGAAAAACTGATTCGTTCTGAAAAATTAGCGGCGGTAGGGCAGTTGGCAGGAGTGGTGGGACATGAGCTTCGGAATCCCCTTGCAGCAGTCCGCAATGCCGCTTATTTCCTTTCTGAAAAAGCAAAAAAAATAGAAGCTCTGCAGCAGGATGAAAAAATTAAACAATTTTTGGCGATCATTTTGAGAGAGGTGGATAGTTCTTCAAGGATCATCAATGATCTGCTGGATTTCGCTCGATGGAGAAAACCGGAAAAAAAGGAGATCTTTTTAGATGAGATGGTCAAAGAATGCCTCTCTATTTTAGAGAAGCCTGAAAATATAACAGTTAAAATAGATCTTCCTCATGACCAGGGGATTATCTCAGGGGATCCCCAGCAAATTCGTCAGGTCCTGCTGAACTTGATTAAAAATGGTCTTGAAGCCATGCCTGAGGGAGGAACCTTAAATATTTCTTTGAATCAAAGTTCAGACAATGGCATCGTTTATTCGGTCCTTAAAATTCAAGACCAGGGCACAGGCATTCCTGATGATTTAAAAAATAAAATATTTGAGCCTTTATTTACCACAAAATTAAAAGGAACGGGTTTAGGACTTCCTGTTGTGAAACAAAACGTGGAAGCAAATCAAGGAAAATTAAAACTGGAGTCAGAACCAGGGAAAGGCACGACATTCACGGTTTACCTACCGTCAAAAAACGATGGCAAAGATTCTTATTCTAGATGATGAGAAAGACCTGGCATTTACCCTTGAAGCTCTCCTGGAAATGGAAGGGCATCAAGTGTTCACTGCTGAAAAAGGAAGTGAAGCCCAGGAAATGGTAAAAAAAAATCAAATTGATGCTGCTATTGTGGATTTGCATTTGCCTGATATGGATGGAATAACTGCCATGAAAGCCATTAAAGTGATTTCGCCCGAAATTGAAGTGGGAATCATGTCAGGGGACTCCAGTCCTGATCTTGAAAAAACATCTTATGAAAATGGGGCATCCTGGTATTTTGTAAAACCAGCGGATCCAAAAATGATTATTGAAACTCTCGAAAAACTCTGTCTGAAAAAAGGGGATAAAAAGTGATTTTAAAACAACCCAGTAAAGAAAAATCGGATCTTATTCTAGACCGAATTAAAGGTTTAAGTTACACTTCTCGTGATTTATCCCATGCGATGCGAAATGGTTTAAGCATTATAAACAACGCGGCAGAAGTGATACGCATGAGATTGAAATCAGAGGATCCGAAAATTGCAAGATGCCTGCAAGTCATTAAAGAAGAAGTCCAGAAAGGGGAACAAACGCTTGAAACATTGAGTCTGCTGGATTCTGTGACGAAAACTTTAAAGAAGTTCCCTGTCAGACTGAACGAAGTGATTGAAAACGCTTTAATGAACTTTGATCAGGAACTTAAAGATAAGACCATTCAAGTGATTCGAAATTTTCCTGAATTTCCGCCTCTTCTTTTAGATCGCTGGCAGATGGGCAGAGCCCTGGAAGCCCTCATGAAAAACGCGGTGGAAGCGATGGAACAAGGAGGAATCCTGGAGTTAAAAGGAAGAATAACAAATCAAGGTTTCTTTCTGGAAATTAAAGATTCGGGCTGCGGCATGGATCAAACCGATCGGGAAAAGGTGTTTGACCCATTTTTTTCGACAAAAGAAAAAAGGATGGGACTGGGTCTTCCTATCGCTTATGCCGCTGTTAAAAATTTAGACGGAGAAATGACAGTGGAAAGCCAACCAGGAAAGGGGACATGCGTGATTTTAGAAATTCCACGTGAAGCAGAAATCAGGGAAGAGGAAAATTCATGAGCAAGATTTTAATTGTGGATGATGAAACCAATTTGCGCATTACTTTTTCCGCCTCTCTTGAAATGATGGATCATCAGATTCTGGAAGCAGAAAACGGTAAAAAAGCCATTGAAATGGCGAAGCAGCACTCTCCCGATATTATTTTCATGGATGTCAGAATGCCTCAGATGAATGGAGTGGAAGCCTTTAAAGAGATTAAAAAAATCAATCCTGACATTAAAGTCATCATGATGACTGCGTATGCGGTTGAAGATCTCCTGGAAGAAGCTGTCAGATTGGGAGCTTACACCATTATTCACAAGCCATTCGACATTGAAAAAATTGCGGAGTTGATTACAACCCTTTCCGCCCAAAATTTAATCCTGGTTGTGGATGATTCTTTTGCGGACCGCGAACTTTTAAAAACCCTGCTGGAGTTGAATCGTTACAAGGTTGACACCGCTAAAAACGCTGAGGAGGCTTTTGAGAAATTTACGAAGCAAAATGTGAATATTTGCATCATTGATATTGTGCTGCCGGGAAAAAATGGCATAGAACTGTACGAAGAGATCAATCGAATGAAACCCGGAACCCCTGTTATTTTTCTGACAGGATATGATGTGGCAGAATTGATTCAAAAAGGGATCAGGCTTGGCATTTATACTTGTTTTAGAAAGCCTGTGGACATACAGACCCTGGTCAGCGCCATCAAAAATCTGGAACAAAAATAGAAAGGATAAAATGAAAATTCTGTTGATTGATGATGACAGAAATATGTTGAGCTCTCTTGAGTTTCTTCTGAATGAACACGGATATACGGATCTGATATTAGCTTCAAACTGCAAACAGGCAAGAGCTGCCTTGAAACAGAGTGTTATTGATCTGTGTGTTATTGATTATGTTCTTCCTGATGGGAATGGGGTGGATTTAGCAAAAGAGATCAAAAAACAGTATCCCAATGTGAGGAATATCATTTTTACCGCTTATTTTACAGATGCCAATTCTGAGGATTTTAAAAATGAAGCTATTTTTGCCGCTATCCCTAAAAAAGTTTCAAAGTTAGTGGAGCTGCTGCAAAAAAAATAAGGATTTATCCTCCCTGGACAGCTCGAACGATTTCTATCCTGTCTCCTTCTTTTAAGGTTAATTTTTTCCAGCTCGATTGGGGGACTACTTCTTCTCCAACAGCTACTGCTGTTCCATGGGTATCTTGAGAGATTAAAAATTTTTGCAAAAGAGTTCCAAGAGTTTCATCGTTTTCCGCCAGGACTTCTTTTCCATTGACAAAAATTTTCATGGTTTACGCAGCAGCAGAGGAAAAGAATCGGGTGATTGAAAAGGGTTTCAATCGCTCAAAGTCTCCTGTGAGGACAGAATGTGAAACCTCAAGAGCTGTCATAGGGGCAAGCAGGATTCCATGACGGTAGTGTCCTGCAGCATAATATAAGCCTTGAATTGGAGAGGGTCCTAGAACAGGGGAATGGTCTCGATTGGCGGGACGGAGCCCGATTTGAATCTCTTCAAGAGGGCATTCAGAAATTCCAGGAACAATATCAAAAGCGTTTTGAAGCAGGTCTTTAATTCCTCCTGCAAGGGGAGAGACATCATATCCTTTTTCTTCACTGGTGGCTCCCACTAAAAGTCTCCCATTTTGTTTAGGAACCAGATACACTCCTTCAGCTCGAATGACATGGGATAAGGGACAGGATTCAGCTTTTAAGTTTAAAATCATTCCCTTTATCGGGCGAATCGGAGGAATCAAATTTTCTGGCAGCCCTTTAATCTGGCTTGACCAAGCGCCTGCTGCTAAAACCAGGGTATTAGCTTTTACTTCTTTTTCTGTTTTTGTTTTAGGATCTAAAACTTTTATTCCAGCTGCGGTTTTACCATCAAGCAAAATTTCAGTCACAGGAGAATCTTCATGAATCAATCCTCCTTTATTGATAAAAGCTGTTTTAAGAGCTGCTAAAAGTTTTCTTGAATCTAAATGCCAGTCATCAGGAACAAAAACTGAAGCTGTGACTCTAGGGGATAAATAGGGCTCTTTTTCTCTTGTTTCTTCCCCCTTCAATTTCATCACTGGAAATCCCAGCCGCTGCCGAAAATCGAAAAATCGCTGCAGGCGTTCTAGATCATCTCGATTTAGAGCGCAGAACAAGCTTCCTGTTTTTCCCGCTTCAACTTTTATCCCTGAATCTTCCGTTAATTCTCTTAAAAATTCAGGATATTTTCGTAAGCTCTCAAGGCTGAATTCCAGGAGATCTTTTTGTTCATAGCCCGCTTCTGTTTGAGGGGCAAGCATTCCCGCAGAAGCCCAGCCTGCTCCTCGTCCCGCTTCTTTTTTTTCGAAAACAACGACTTTTTTGCCTGAGCGGGCTAATCGCCAGCCTGTCGCCAGTCCAATGACTCCACCCCCAATGACTGCGATTTCAATGCTGTCTGTTTTTCTCTGCTGGCTCATGCTGGTCTCCTCTAAATATAAATATCAGCTCCGGTTTTTATAAACTCTTCCGCTTTTTCTTTCATTCCTATTTCAATCGCTTTTTCTGCCGCTATTCCCGTTTTTTTTGCGTAATCTCTGATTTCTTCAGTAATCTTCATGGAACAGAATTTAGGACCGCACATAGAGCAGAAGTGGGCGATTTTAGCTCCTTCTGCAGGCAGGGTCTCATCATGAAAAGACCGCGCTGTAAAAGGATCCAGAGAAAGATTAAACTGGTCTTCCCACCGGAATTCAAATCTTGCTTTAGATAAAGCATTGTCCCAGGCGACAGCTGCAGGATGACCTTTAGCCAGATCAGCCGCATGGGCTGCGATTTTATACGCGATAACCCCCTGTTTGACATCTTCTTTTGTGGGCAGTCCCAGATGTTCTTTTGGAGTCACGTAACATAAAAGCGCTGTTCCATGCCATCCAATCAATGCTGCTCCTATGGCAGAAGTGATGTGATCATACCCTGGAGCAATGTCAGTTGTCAGAGGCCCAAGAGTATAAAAAGGCGCTTCCTGGCATTCCTTTAACTGTTTATCCATGTTTTCTTTGATCAGATGCATAGGAACATGACCAGGTCCTTCAATCATGACCTGAACATCATGTTTCCACGCTGTTTTTGTTAATTCTCCCAGGGTTTCCAGTTCTCCAAATTGAGCTTCATCATTGGCATCAGCCGTGCAGCCAGGTCTTAATCCATCTCCAAGGCTGAAAGACACATCATAAGCTTTCATAATTTCACAGATTTCTTCAAAATGGGTGTAAATAAAATTTTCTTGATGATGGGCAAGACACCATTTCGCTAAAATGGAGCCGCCGCGTGAAACAATTCCTGTGATTCGTTTGGCTGTAAGAGGAATGTATCTCAAAAGAACTCCTGCATGGATGGTAAAGTAATCTACCCCTTGTTCTGCCTGCTCAATTAAAGTATCTTTAAATACTTCCCAGGTTAAGTCTTCAGCTTTTCCTCCCACTTTTTCAAGTGCCTGGTAAATGGGGACCGTTCCAATTGGGACAGGAGAGTTTCGAATGATCCATTCTCTTATTTCATGAATATTTTTTCCTGTTGAGAGATCCATGACTGTGTCAGCTCCCCAGAAAATAGCCCAGACCATTTTTTCGACTTCTTCCTGAATTGAAGAAGCGATAGCTGAATTTCCGATGTTGGCATTGATTTTCACGAGGAAATTTCTCCCAATGACCATAGGCTCTAGTTCAGGATGATTGATGTTGGCGGGGATAATGGCTCTTCCTCGGGCAATTTCATTTCTGACAAACTCGGAGGACAGATTTTCTCGAATGGCTGCAAACTCCATTTCAGGGGTGATGATCCCTTTTTTGGCATAATGCATTTGAGTAACAGGCTTGCCTGATCTGGATCTTAAAGGTGTCTTTTTTGAGCAGGGGATTCGAATTTCTTTCAGTTCAGACAGAGCTAACCTTTGTCTGGCGAACTCTGAAGAGAGTTCAGGAAGGGTTGATGCGTCTCCTCTTTTTTCGATCCATTTTATGCGAACAGGGTTCAATCCATTTTTCAAATCAATTTTACTCTCAGGGTCAGTGTAGGGTCCTGATGTGTCATAAACTCTAAAATAGAGCTTTTCCGATTTTTTTTGTGTTTCATTTTCCGGGATCAAGGCAGGTGTCAGTTTTATTTCACGACTTGGAACCTGAATATCAGAACTGCCTCCTTGTTGATAAACTTTATTTGAACCGGGAAACACTGTCATTAAATCTTTCATCACTATTCTCCTTATAAAAACATTTTCGCTTTATGAACGCATTTCTCCTTAAAGCTGTCCGCTGCGCCAGGATGGCGGGACGGACGGGATTTGAACCCGTGATCTTCTGCGTGACAGGCAGATGTGTTAAACCAGGCTACACCACCGTCCCTTATGCTTAAAAGAGTTTCTAACTTTTAGGAGAAAATTCCTTTTTGTCGCTGTGTCTGAAGATGTGAGAAGGTATAAAGAATCTCCTCCAGAATAGATTTTTCAGAACACAGGAGTGGCGTCAGCGTCATTCTGCCCATGTAGCTCAGTTGGTAGAGCACGTCCTTGGTAAGGACGAGGTCGCCGGTTCAATCCCGGCCGTGGGCTCCAAAAAAAAATAAGGAGGCGTGTTATGCAGTATAAAATCAATGGAACCACAATGCAGACCGTAGAAATTGTTTTAAGCCCTGGAGAGGCAGTTTACAGCCAAACCCATCAGATGGCATGGATGACCACCAATATGGGAATGAATACCAATACTGGGGGCGGAGTTTTTAAAGCCATTAAGCGAGCTTTCGCAGGAGCCAGTTTTTTCATCACAGAGTATTCTCCAAGCGATGGACAAGGTCTAGTAGCTTTTGCTTCTATTTTCCCTGGACAGATTTTAGCCCGACAATTGGCGCCTGGTGAAACTTTAGTTTGCAGAAAAGATTCTTTTTTATGCGCCGAACATTCAGTGAATTTAGATTTGTATTTCAGGCAGCAGATAGGGGCAGGATTGTTTGGCGGTGAAGGATTTATTTTGCAAAAAGTGACAGGACCGGGAACTGTTTTCCTGGATATGTCAGGAGAGATTGTGGAAAAAGATCTGCAGGCTGGAGATATGATGAAAGTGCATGTAGGTCATGTGGGAGTTCAAGATGCGACCGTTGGTTTTAATATTCAGATGGTCCCTGGATTTAAAAATATTTTATTTGGAGGAGAGGGGCTTTTTCTTGCCACTTTAACAGGACCAGGGAAAGTGATTCTGCAGAGCATGCCGATCTCTAATCTGGCTGAAGAGATTGGGCGATATCTGCACGCTGGAGGTGGTCAAGCCAGTGCTGCAGCAGGAGGAGGAGTTCTTGGAGCAGTTGTTGGAGGTCTCTTGAACAGTGGTGGAGGCGGCGGGTCTTCTATTGGTTGGTAATATGCGTCATCCTGCTGATCTGAAGGGATTTCAGAGTTCTGGCTGCCTTTAGAATTGCAGTTTGCGGCTGTAGCTCAATGGATAGAGCAGGGGACTCCTAAGCCCAAGGTTGGAGGTTCGATTCCTCTCAGCCGCGCCATGAAGTTGTTAAACTGTGTTGAAGCTCGGAGAGGAATCGAAGGGAAATTTCTGCCGACCGAATAGGGAGGAAGAGCGCAGCGTCAGCGGAGTGGAAGGAAATTTCACAGCCTGGAGAGAGCGAATGTGGAATGAGCGAACGGAAGGAGATTCCTCTCAGCCGCGCCATGAAGTTGTTAAACTGTGTTGAAGCTCGGAGAGGAATCGAAGGGAAATTTCTGCCGACCGAATAGGGAGGAAGAGCGCAGCGTCAGCGCCATATCAGTGTTTTTTGATCCATTTCGCTATTTTTCGGATCACTTTAATGGAGACATGCCCTGCGTGGTAATAATCTGATAGAGCCATTCTTCCAGCGACTTTCATGAAAAGATGATTCAGGTTTGGATAAAATTTAAAATTCACGTTCTTTTTGGGTTTTAAATCCTTTTTCCAGAGGTTAAATTCAGAAACAGGAACTTGATGATCTCTGCCGCCCTGAAGCAGCAGCAGAGGCTGCTTTAAAGCAGCTGCGATTTCAGCAGGATTGTGGTGTCTTAAATCTAACCAGTAGCCTGCAGGAGCGCCCAGGATTTCGGATGGAATGACTCCAGGGTCTCCTGAGTTCAAGTCTTTAATTTCATTTTTTAAAGTTTTCACTTGAACAAGAGCCAGATCTTTTGCCATTTTCGTTTTAAAAGGGGTGATTGAAATCAGGTAAGATTCCTGAGAAACAATCAGTCTGAGCATGTGAATTGGAGCAGCCATGAAAATTAATCCAGCAATTTGAGGATCAGTTTTGGCTATCCTGGGGATAACCATGCCTCCTTCACTGTGTCCCAGCAGGAAAATCTGTTTTGGATTGATTTGTTTTACTGTTTTAAGAAAGGATAAGGCTGCTTCAGCATCAATCATGTATTCTTGTTTAACCGTAAAATTGGCGGAGAGAGGGCTGAAATCTGCCGGATTTTCTTCTGTTGGTTTGTCATATCTCAAAACAGCGATTCCTGCAGAAGCCAATCCCCATGCTAAATCTTTAAAGGGCTGATTAGGACCCATGGTTTCATTTTGATCCATGGGTCCTGAACCTGAAAGCAGCACAACAGCCGGGAATGGGCCGCTGCCATCAGGCAGAGTCAGAGTTCCATGGACTCTGTATTCTCTTTTTCCCAGAATAATTTTTTTTTCGTGAAACAGTTTGGGATTGGCGTAAGCGGCAGAAGGAGGGGTATAGGAAAGAATGGGGAGAAAATGCAGGCTTGAAATTTTTCCCAGTTGATTAAAGGCAATGTGTATTCCCACGCTTGAGTTGCTGAACTGGCAGGTTGCTGCTGCCAGCGTGTACTGGAATTTTTTAAAGAAAATTTCTTTTGTGATGAGAATGTGAGAAACTTTTAAAAATCGCCCTGATCCAGAAGTCATGAGTTTCCAGCCTTCATTTAGTCCTTTGACCGTTAAAACTTTTTTTTCAGCCGGAGTAAAATCGGAAAAAACCGCTCCAAATTGTTTGTTGGCGAGGAGTTTGATTATTTTTTTTGTTTGAGCGATATAATGGCTCTTGTTCTGGCTTTTTTCAGCAGAGCCAGGACCTGCAAAAGCAGAATGAAAAGAGAATATGAGCAGACAGAAAATGGAGAGCGCTAAAATCTTTTTTGTATTCATCATCGCAGTTTAGTTCACGGGTTATAGTTTTTTAGATCACTTTTTAATGTGGATAAATATTTTCCACCATCGATCTGCATTTGGATCGAAATTTCATTAAAATTTCTCATGATTGACAGGGTTTGATACGTCGCCTCAGACATTTGTTCCTGCTGCTGCAGCAGTATTGTTTGAAGCAGCTGAAGTTTTTGCTGGGCGGAGAGATTGGAGGATGGAGGAGGAATTTCATTTTTAGACTGCGCTGCCGATGAAACCATGGTTTGAAGCTGAGAAAAAATAACTTCGTTTTTTCCATACTCATTCGCCATTATCTGCAGAGCAGACTGAGAATTTTGGAATTGGGCGGGGGGATTAATCTGCGAAAAAGCCTGACTCGACTGGGAGTAGAAGTTTTCCAGAGATTCCATGAGTTGATTGAACTGGGCAGCGCTGTTCGGGTTTTTAAAGTTTAAATTTTGCAGGCTGCTGTTAGAAAATTGAGTAAATTTGGTTTGTCCTGCTAAAAAATACTGGTCTTCCCAAGTCTGAAGCTGGTTCAAGTAAAGAAGAACTTGAGGGTTTACGTTTTGCACAGAATTTGACTGAGGGAGATTTCTAAAATCAGACTGTAAATCTGCCTGGTAGGTATTAAGATCGGATTGAATCTGCATGATTGCAGGGAGATATTTTTTTAATAAAGCGATTTTGGAAATATGAGAAGAACTGCTCTGTAACATATTCGCTAATGAACCAAACAGGGATGAGAACAGGGTTGTACTATCCCTTATATAGACTCTCAGCGCTGCATAAGAATCCTGGAACCCCACCGGAGGAGTGATTTGATTTAAATTTTCTTTCCAATTATTAATTATTTGAATTTCAGAATTAATCATGTCCAGCATCACTGAAGAGAAAGAATTCATTGAGTTAGAACTTGAATTATCCCTTATTTCTGACTGCATTCTGGGCAGCAAGCTGTATATTTGGACAATGAATTTAGTCTGCCATAGATTCAGTCGAGTGATATAATAAATCGCGTTTCCTCTTCTAACCAGGAATTGAGCCAGTGAAGGATTTATATTTTCTGTCTGGCTGACTTTTAAATAAGGAACTACAGGAGCTGAAGCAGATAGATTAAAACTTTCAAGAGATGAATTGTTTTCTGCTGCGTTGTTTTCTTTGACGATCTCCTGAACAGAAGATTGGGATACAGGAGAGTTTCCAGGAATGACTTCAATAATATCGGTTGCAGACTCGAAAAGAACCTTATCTCCCAGTTTTTTGATGAATGGTTTGAGGGGAACATAGACTATTCCATCTTTTTTTACCGCATTTTGAAAACTTTTTCCATTCAAAACTAGAATCCCATGAACCTGGGCATTGAAAGTTTGCCCGATAAAAAGAGTTTTTCCTTTCTGCGCGACAGGAAGATTGAGGATTTTTGAAACTTTTGCGGCTTCCACATAGATCGTTCCATGGCTGTAAAAAGATTTTCCTGTATAAGGCTGATCAAAGACATAGAGGCTTACCCCTGCCAGAGAAATTTTTGCCAGCAGACAGAGAAAAACCGTAAAAAGCAGAGACACCGGTTTTGACAGTTTCATGGTTAATTTTGTGAATTCTTTGAGAAAACGCAAATCCCTTTTAAAAAAGGGGCAATTTTTCTAAAGAATTAACAATTTATTCATAGACGCTCAAACGATTTCACCTTATACTGGTAGTGTATGGTTAACCCTGTCCATTCAGTAAGGGCGCCTTTTAAAGGCAAATCCCCAAAACAACTTGCTGACACTTTAAAAGCCCGCTCAGCGCTAGCAGGGCTCATTCAACCCGCTCTTGGGGCTGCTGCTGGAATCAGTCTGGATACCTCTGCTTTTTTAAAAGCCTTAGAAACCCTTGGACATGGAATAACAAAAATAAGTTTTTCAGAGCTGTCCCACGGAGCTGCTGAAATGTCCCATGTCTGGTTTCATGCTCCTGGAGTTGATGGGATCATGGTCCACAGCACCATGGGAGCTTTTGTGGGATTAGGAGTTGTGGTTGGGGCGTCTGAAATTTTCGCTGGAATAAAAACACATCAACGTTCTTACATTGAGATGGGAGTTCTGGATTTAATTGGGTGCTCAGCCACTCCTCTTATTTTAGCTGGTCTGGGTATCCCAGGAATTGGAATTGCTATCGGAGTGAGCGCTGCAGGGTGTCTGCTGGCTTATAAAAATAGAATGTCTGCAATTCAAAAAGCCAATTCGGTTTTTAATGCGATCAGCGGATGGACAGGAGCAGCCATCATGTCAGGCATCCTTGTTCTCCCCGCCTCTATGACAGCAGGGGTGGTGCAGGGCGTTAAGATGCTCTTTTTGAATAATGCTAAAGTTAGAAAAAAAGTGTCCAAGCTGGCTCAAATGATTAAGAAAAACAAGTCTAATTGAAGTTTTAACAGACCCGTCATCCCTCTTTTTTTGACAGATTTTTGACAGCCCTCCTGTATCATCAGAATGACACCCATTTTTGAAGGAGGGGCTTATGAAAAAAATTAAAAACTTAAAAGAAATCATCACCAGAAGACTTAAACTTTATTGGGATTATCCCCATTCTGTCCGATGCGTTTTCTGCTCCAGAGGAACTGGGACACTGCTGCTCAAGATCAGTTGGTGGAGAATCTGTTTCCCCTGTTTGATGTATCTTAAAACAGGAAACTTTTCCCTTCTCGCAAAAAGACGAGACAGAAAGAAACAGCCCCAAATTTGTCTTGCCTGTGGGATAGAAAGCCCGCTAACTTTAGAAAAGTCTTTTCATTTTTTAAAAGCGCTGACCTTTATTGGGGAAGTTTTCCTCTGCGAAAACTGCGAAGAAACAGCCATGAGATGTTCCTGCTGCAGTCTCCCCTGGCTTCAGTTAGGTAGGAAAGAGAGCTGCCCGATCTGTGAAACAAAAGCTAAAAGATGCGCGGCCTGCGGAAGTGAGTTAGGAATAATTTATTCCAATAATTTAGTGAATCCACGCTGTTCCTCATGTCTTTACCGATCAGAAATGCCCCGATTTGGCGGATGCCTGACAGGGGTTGGTTCTTCTCTTATTCTGCAGCCAGCAGACGAGATTTCCAATTCCAATCTCCATTTCCTGGAGTGTTATTCCTGCGGCGTCGTTCTTCCTGATTACCGCTTCCAGGAGAGAAAAGTCTGTAAGCTCTGCGCTCCCAATTTGATTTCTTCACCCGAAGAAGCTAAACGAATGGCAGAAGAAATTATCAGCCATTTAAATCAAAAGTTTGGTTTATTTTTCTCCTTAAACATTCCTACTTTTCTTCCGGTTCAGGAAGGAAAAGAACAGGGAAAGTACGATCTTTTTTATCTCAAAGATGTGCTGGACGCTTCTCAAGGAAAATTTGATTTAAGCGCTTCCCTTCTTGTGCCTGATGTCTGCCGCATCAGTAGAACTCTTTTCCCTTATTGGATCGCCTGGCTGATCGGAAAAAGGCTTTTGAAAAAAAACCTCCCCTCTAACCCTCCCTATTATTTGAAAAGCCTTCCGCACCGCATCATGTATGAAATTGCAGACTGGAAGCAGAACGACTTTAGAAAAAAACAGATTTTAAAAAAACATGGAAACGAGCTGCTTCCTTATTTCATCCTTGAAAAAAAATACGGAACAAAAGAGGTGATGGCATTTTCTTTCAGGTGCGCTTCTGCAAATTGAAAAAGAACCAGCTTTGCTTTGCCTTTCATAGTTAAATCCAGAGTAAAGGAGAAAAGGTTAAAGGATATTTTAGGGAATTATGCAGAAAGTTTAAAAGGGAGCTTAAAGTTTTTTCTCTGGAGGATATATGTTGGATCGAAAAATAGTGTTTAATGCTTCTCTTCCCCGATCGGGTTCCACGCTTATACAGAATATTCTTGCCCAGAATCCGCGATTTTACTGCACTCCTACAAGCGGAGTGCTGGATTTGATGCTGGCATCGAGGAGATACTATACGGAACTGGCAGAATTTAAGGCTCAAGATCCTGTTCTTATGCAGAAAGGTTTTATTAATTACTGCCGTTATGCGATTAACGGTTTTTTTGAAGGAATTACAGATAAACCGGTATGTGTGGATAAATGCCGAGCCTGGTTCCATTATCATGATTGGGTCAAACAATTTGTGCCTGAGCCTAAGTATATTGTCTGTGTCCGTGATCTTCGCGCCATTCTCTCCTCCATGGAAAAACTTTTTCGTAAAAATCGCGATCGCCTTGATGCTGATGAAGCGACAGGTTCTTTGAACATGATAACGGTGAATAATCGAGCAGCGCACTGGCTCAACAGTCCCCCTGTTGGAATTGCTGTCGCCAGGCTGATAGAAGCTGTTCAGACCGATCTGGTGAGCCAGCTTCATATTGTGCGTTTTGAGGATTTGACCGCTTACCCGGCAGAAGTGATGAAAAAGATTTATGATTATCTGGAAGAGCCCTATTTTAATCATGATTTTGAGAACGTGGAACAAATAACCCATGAAAATGATCAATACCATACGATTTATGGGGATCACCTCATCCGCAGCAAGGTGAAACCTGTGACTTCGGATTTTTTGGAGGTGCTTGGAAAAGGGGTTTGTGATATGGTGCGAAACAATTATTTCTTGTTTTACAACACGTTTTATCCCAATCAACTGTGAGGAGTTCTGACAATTGACAGCAGCCTCACATCACCACAGGAAATTTCATGGATGAGTCCACTCTGATCTTGAATCATTAAAGCTCCTGATGGACTTAAATCAACCGCTGTTCCTTTAATGATCCCTGCAGGGGTATCAACTTTTACAAAAGCCCCTAAAAAGTCGGCATGTTTTTTCCAGGAGTTTACAATCGGAGCAAATCCATGGTGGGGATAGTGGTTTAAAATTTTCTCCCAATGCAGCAGAATATCTCCCAGCAGAGCAGCGCGAGAAATCTGTTCTTTTTTTAAGATGTATAGACTTGTGGCTAGAGGTTTCAATTCCTCAGGGAGCTGGTTTTCAGCGAGATTCACATTTAATCCAATGCCCATGATAAAATACTCAAACCGATCTCCTTTTGCTCTGCTCTCTGTTAAAATACCCCCTAGTTTTTTATTTTCGACATACAGATCATTGGGCCACCGCAGAGAGACAGAGTGAATGATTTTGGAGCATGCCTGGACAACTGCGAGTCCTGCGATAAAAGTCAGATGCTGGGGCATCAATTTTGAGAAATCAGGGCGTAAAATTAAGGAAAACCATAAACCTCCAGGAGGAGAATGCCAGGATCTGCCAAGTCTTCCTTGTCCTTTTGTTTGAGTTTCAGAGATCACCAGGGCTCCATGTTTTTCCCCTTTTTCAGCTAACTGTTTGGCAAGAAGATTCGTGGATTCGAGGGAAGGGTAAAGATAGATTGTTTTTCCTAACTGCTCTGTTTTGAGGGACGAACGTAGTTCCTGTTCGCCAAAAGGATCTACTTCTTCTCTTCCCATGGGTGGAATTTTTTTAAGTGCCTTTTGACGCTCCAGATCAATTCCTGTGGATCAAACGGCTTTCGGATGTAATCATCGGCTCCAACCAGTATGCTTCTGCGAATATCGTCAAAAGTATCAACTACGGTCAGCATGATGATTTTCATCTGGCTGAATTCTGTATTTCTTCTGAGAAGTTTAATCAGCTCAAAACCATCCATGTCAGGCATCATTCGATCTGTAATAAGGATTGTCGGGCGGAATTTTGCGACCAGATCGGCCGCTGTTTTCGCATTTTCAGCCACCTCGACTTCCATGCCTTCAGACTCCAGAAGATGTTTCACCAGTTTTGTGATATAAGGTTCATCATCCACGACCAGGATTTTTGCGGGAGCCGAGTTTTGGGGCTGATCTTTTTTGGGGAGCTCTTTTTCTAAGAGACTGGTTCCACATTTTCCGCAAAATTGGATCTGAAGAGGGTTTTCAGATCCGCAGGATAGACAGTACTGGATTAATTTTCCTCCGCATTTTCCGCAGAAACGAAAGTCAGCAGGGCTTTCTTCATTGCATGAAGGGCATCGAACATTATTCATAAAAGAGTCCTTTTAATTTTGTCTCCCCCTTTTGAAAGGATTAAAAAAGCTAACTTTTTTCCAAGTTCTATGGGTTTAGAAGCTTCTCCTTCTATGCTTTCTCGAATTAAGTTTCTCCCGTCTGGAGTTCCAATAAAGGCTTCCATCCTCAGTTTGGATTTATAAAGTTCCGCAATTCCACCTAAGGGTATTTGACATCCTCCTTCCATTTCTGCAAGGAAACTTCGTTCTGCCTGAATGCAGAAGGAGGTTTTTTTATCATTTAAGAGTTTTGCGATCATCAAGAGTTTTTTGTCATTTCTTCGCATTTCAACAGCCAGAGCCCCTTGGGCTAGAGAGGGAAGCATAAGGGTTCTGGGGATTGTTCTTCCTCTTTTAATTTTAAGACGATTCAGCCCTGCTTTTGCCAGAACAATGCCTCTGTATTTCCCTTCGTCCAGTTTTCGGATACGGGTCTCCACGTTTCCCCTCAGCAGCTCTATTCTCAGATCCGGGCGATAATGCAGCAGCTGAGACTGCCTCCTGGCAGCGCTTGTTCCTATGACTGCTTTTAAAGGCAGAGCAGCCAGCGTATTTTCATTTTTTGAGATCAGGACGTCAGAGGGATCTTCCCTTTCAGGAAAAGCTGCGAGGATTAGATCCTCTGGAATATCAGCAGGAAGATCTTTTGCGCTGTGGACGGCTAGATCAATCTCTCGATTTTGCAGAGCAGTTTCCAGTTCTTTGACAAAAACCCCTTTGTCTCCGATTTTTTTTACGGGCAAATTCAGGATTTGATCTCCTCTGGTTTTAATAATTTTAATCTCTGTTTTTAGAGAGGAGGAGATTTTGAGAAGCTTTTTTGAAATCCATTCTGCCTGGACAAGGGCAAGTGGGCTGCCTCGCGTGCCAATGACAATGTTCATGGATGGACAGAGCCAGGCAGCAGATTAGAAGCGAGAAAAGTGAAGATGACAAGCGCAAATCCGGCGATGATGAGAACGGCGAGTTTTTTTCCTTTTTCTCCTGTAAGGGTGCGGGCATGAATATAAATGGCATAAATAATCCAGGTGAATAACGCCAGTTTTTCTTTCGGGTTCCAATTCCACCAGGAACCCCACCAGCGGTTTGCCCAGATGCTGCCGAGAGCCATTCCAATGGTTAAAAGTATGAATCCTATGGTGACAAGGTGATTGGTGATAGAATCCAGCAGCAGCAGAGAGGGGAGTTTTTTGGACAGCTTGATGGAATGTTTTTTGTGCAGCAGATAGTCTTGAATTAAGTAGCTGATGGAAGTGGAAAATGCTAAGCCAAATAAGCCAAAGCTCGCCAGAATGATCGTCACGTGGACAGCGAGCAGAGCTCCTGAAAGTTCAGGGGTAGGAGCATTCAGGACTGCGCTTGGATACGCGTACGAAATTAAAGTTGAGAGAAATGCCAGAGCCGAAGAGAAAAAACCAAACCCGCGCAGCCGCCACTTCCACTGGAAGACGAGAAAAAAGCCGATCATTAAAACAGCGAAAGTTCCAAGGGCTTCATGGATATTCAAAACAGGAAAATGTTTCAGGGCAATCCATTCCATGAGAATTGCCAGAGACTGAGAAAGCGCTCCTAAAATAGCGAGGGTTAATCCCAGTTTTTCAAGGAATTTTTGGTCATACCAGATCTGCAGAAGAAAGAAAAAAATCGAAGTTCCATACAAACAGGCGGCAAGTCCCCAGAGTATTGGGATCACGGGTCAAAATCCTCTTGATTTTCTGAGTCGAGCTTGAACAAGTGCCGCGTTATTTCTAAATATTCCTGTCCAAGTGGATGATGGGACATGGATCTCAGCTGCACCAGAGGCTCATGTAAAATTTTTGCGATGACTGAATCGGCAAATTGTTCTAAAACAGATTTTTCTTTTTCGCTGATGTTAGGAAGGCGATGAAAAATTTTAGAGAGTTCCTGTTCTTTGATTTTTTCTGTTTTTTCTGTTAAAGATTTAATGGTGGGGACAATTTGACGGGATTGATGCCATTCGGAAAATTTTCGAAGTTCTTCTTCAAGAATATCGGTGGCTTTCAGAATTTCTTTTTGGAATGCCTGATTCGATTCTTCCACAATTTGTTTCAGATCATCAATGTTGTACAAGAATAAGTTTTCAATTCTGGAAGCGCTTTCTTCCACATCTCTTGGAACAGCGATATCAATGATAAAAAGAGGGGAGTGTCGTCTTTGCTTCATGATTTCTTCCAGTTCATTTTTTTTGAGGATAGGGGTTGATGAACCGGTTGCTGTGATCACGATATCGCTTCGGATAAGAGCATGGGTGACAGCCTCAAAAGGGAAAGCGGTTCCATTTAATCTCAGCGCCAGCTCTCGCGCCTTCTCATAGGTTCGATTGGCTACCATGATTTGAGAGGCTCCGCTTTCGATGAGGGATTCGATGACAATTTCGCCGATTTCCCCGGCACCAATGACAAGAACGCCTCGTTTATCCAGGTCCTCAAAAATTTGTTTTGCCAGCTCAACAGCGGCTTCCCCAATTGAACCTGGATTTTCTCCAACAGCGGTTTCATTTCGAATCCTTTTTCCCGCTTCAATAGCCCTCTGAAATAAACGATGAAGGGTGGTTCCAAGGGTCTGGTGCTGCTGTCCTGTTTTATAGGACTGTTTGACCTGTCCTAAAATTTGATTTTCTCCTAGAACAAGAGAATCCAGTCCTGCTGTTACCCTGAAGAGATGTCTGGCTGCATTCAGTCCTTGTTTTGTGTAAAGATGGCGCAGGAATAGATCCGATGGAATGTGATGGAATTCGCTTAAATAATGAACCAGCGGCTGGCTGTTAGGGAGGGAATTCATAATGACATAAAGTTCAGTTCTATTGCAGGTTGAAAGAATAGCGGCTTCTCTAACTTCCGGGATTTTTTTTAGTTTTTCAAAAGCTTCACTGAACTGTTCGGGATGGAAAGAGAGCTTTTCCCGAATTTTCAGCTCGGTTTCATGGTTTAGTCCTGTCACCAGCAGATTTATTTGAGAGCTTTCCAAAGAGTGGCGATTCCTCCCGATAAAAGCGAAATTTGAACTTCTCTGAACCCGGAAGATTTTAAAATTTCAGCAATTTGGGTTCGTGTTTTAAATTTTAAGATAGAGGCTCCAAGATAATGATAGGCTTTTGGGTCTTTAGAGACTATTTTCCCAACAAGAGGTAAAAGAGTCATTAAATAAAAGCGGTGGAAAGGGCGAGCAAAGGGGAAAGAAGGAGGGGTCAGATCTAGAAATAAAGCAGTTCCTTTATCATCAAGGACTCGATAAGACTCTCGAAATGCTTGAATTAAATCAGGGAGATTTCTTAAAGCGAAAGCGCTGGTGACAGCAGAAAAGGAGCTGTCAGAAAAAGGAAGTTTTAATGCATCCGCCTGGCAAAATTCAACCGTGTTTCCAGTTTTTTTGTTTTTTTCTGCCAGATTCAGCATGGGCAGCGACAGATCAATTCCCGTTACTTGATATCCTTTTTCTGCCATCAGAAATGCCAGCTTTCCTGTCCCGGTGCAGGAATCTAAAATTTTTCCTCGTTTTACAGGAATCGCCTTGACCAGCTCTTTCCTCCAGTAAGCATCTAAACCGAAAGAAAACCAGGTATTCAACTTGTCATAGGTTGGAGTAATGTTGTCAAACATAGAGATAATATGCGGCGTATCCATCACAATAGCTTTGCTTCCAAATAGTTTCGCTGCCCTGTCCAAAAGTCCTATTTCAGGAGGTACTAATGGACCTTTACTTAAAAGGTTTTTCGGAGTAAAATTGAGACTGGAGGGATCAAAATGCCTAAAAAGATGGATTTTTTACGTGCTGATGTCCGGGAAGGATCGCGGCAGCAGGAGACGATTCTTCTCCAGTCTCAGGTGGAAGAAGAAAAAAAGCGGAGGGGAAACCTGGAAAGAGCCTTGAACGATTACATGGATCTTTTGAAGGATCTGGCTCCAGCGGCTTATTCTGTCATTACAACCGTAGAAAAAGTGCACACTGCCTTTCAGGAAAGTTATAAAGCAGCCGAGAGTCTGGCTCAGGGAACTTTTCGTCAGGATCAAATGGTAAAAGAGGTGAATTCTCTTTTCCAGCAGCTGGTTCTTTCTATTGAACAGATCGCTAAAGGGGCGCAGGAGCAGAGCAAAGCTGTGGATGATACCAGTCGTTCAACAGATAAAATGAATATGGCGATTGAGCAGGTGGCTCGAGAAGCGGTTAGTTTATCTAATGTTTCATTTCGAACCGGAGAAGCTGCTAAAAAAGGGGAGGATGCTGTTACAAGAACCATGGAAGGGATGAGTCGGATGAGAAATACGGTTTTTGGAGCTGCTGAAAAAATTCGTTCCCTGGGCCAGAGTTCAGAGATGATTGGGGAGATTGTGGAAGTGATTGATGAAATCGCGGACCAAACGAATTTGTTAGCTTTAAATGCAGCCATTGAAGCTGCCAGGGCGGGGGAACATGGGCGCGGATTTGCTGTTGTGGCTGATGAAGTCAGGAAATTGGCAGAACGTTCTCAAAAAGCCACAAAAGAGATCGGAAGATTGATCTCAACGATTCAGAAAGGAACTCAGGAAGCAGTGACAGCTATGGAGGAGGGGAGAGTAGAAGCAGAAGATGGATCAAAAATAGCGGCTGATGCAGGGGTTGCCTTAAAAGAGATTCTGAATGTCATCCATGCTACCAATACACAGGTGCAGAATATCTCTGCTGCTGCCGAGCAGCTGGCTCAGGAAAGCAGCTCTCTGGTTAAAGGAATATCTGATGTCGCTGCTGTGGTGCAGGAAAATACGGCTGCCACAGAAGAAATGGCTGCCAGCACAACCGAAGTTTCTAAAGCTTTTGAAGGATTGGTTCAACTCTTTAATGAGAATGCTTCCAACGTCGAAGTCATTGCTTATGGAACCAATGAAGTCCAGGCTGTCGTGCAGGAGATGGTGGAAGCTGCCAATAAACTCGGCGTTTTGTCGGATCGGTTCAGCACAAAATTAATTGAGGCTTAATGATCATTATGAAATCTAATAAAACTCTATTAATTTGCCTTTTAGATCCATCTCTGCAGGCTTCCATGGCAGAAAAAGCCAGCCATTTCGGATGGATGCCTCAAGCTGTCTCTGAACTCCCTTCAAAAGAACAGATGGGAAAGATTTTGCCTGATGTTTTTTTAATTGATGCTGCATGGATTGGTGAAACAGGTCATTCTTACTTGCGGGAGATTCAAGAGGATTTTCCTTCTATCTGGATTTACATTTTAGCGGATTCCAGTGTCTCAGAAGAGATTCTATTTCAAGGTTTAAAATCGGGAGCAAGGGGATGGTGTTTTAAGCAAGAGCCAGATAAAGTGCTTGAGGAATTAAAAAATTTTTGCGAAGAAGGGATTTTTTTCAAGCCTTCAGTTTCGCAGTTTATTTTGCGAGAATTTAAAACGTTTCCTTCAGGAGAGCCTCTGCTTTCTGTTGAAGAAGAGCTTTTAAAAAGCGGCTCTTCGGGATTGAGTCTGTCTCAGATTCAAAAAAAGTTAAACCTGTCTAAGAAATTTTTAAAATCCCATTGGGAAAACATCTGGCAAAAATTGAATATTAATGCAAAGGCAAAGTCTGAGTTAGAAGAGTTTGAGAGAGAGAAGATCGAGCAGCCGATGAACCCGAAACAGGTGGAAGAGAGCAAATCAATGGATAAAGAAGATGCGGAGGAAGCGGTGGTCGAGCCGATATCTTCTTTGAAGCAGCCTCCTTTGAGGTCCCAGGAAACTTTTTTTTCTGAACCCCAGGATAGAGAGAAAAAAACGGATAAGGCTGAAACTTTTCAGTTTGTCACTTTTCAAATAGGGAAAGAAGAATTTGCCATGAGAATTACCGATCTGCAAGAGATTCAAAGACTGCTTCCAATCACATCTGTGCCTAAGGTTTCTTCCTACGTGAAAGGGATTGTGAATTTAAGAGGAAGGATTATCCCGATCCTTGATTTGAGGAAAAAATTAGGGTTTGAGCCTAAGGAACAAACTAAAGAAGCCAGAATCATGGTGATTTCAGATCAGGAATCCAGGGAAGTGATTGGAATGATAGTGGACTCAGTGAAAGAAGTTTTAAGAATCCCCTCTGATTTGATCCAGCCGCCTCCTTCTCTCATACAGAGAAAAGAAGGAGATTATATTCAAGGGGTTGTGAATTTGGAGGAGAGATTGATTCTGCTCGTGGATACGAAAAAAATAATCTCTGTGCCTCAGTCTGAACTTGACTTCTCGGAAAAATAGTCATGCTTGGATTTTCTATTTCCAAAGAAGAATTGAAAGTATTTTTAGATGAACTGGATGAACTGCTGCAGGGATTTGAATTTCAGGTTTTATCTCTGGAAAAAAAAGTTACTCCTGAAGGAATTCAAGAACTTTTTCGCATTGCGCACACCATTAAAGGTTCAGCAGCCAGCATCGGGCAGGATTCTGTCGCAAAATTGACCCATGGCGTGGAGTCTGTTCTGGATTCAGTGCGCCAGGGCAAATTGTCTGTTGATAGAGAAATGGTTGATTTATTTTTTTCTTCCTTAGATCTTTTGAAAGTGTTTAAACAAAGTTTTGAATCGGGGCAGCCGGTGAATCTGGATATTGTTGAGATTCATCGTTCTCTTGAAAGTTTAGTCAAACGTAAGACAGATTTGAGCTCTTCAGGCGCCGCTGCCGCGTCTTCCATGGAAAATGTTTACGACATTCTGATTGAATTCGAGGCTGACTGCGAGCTGCCCAGTGTCAGGGCTTATCAAGCTTATCTGGAACTGGAAAAGCGCGGAGAAATTTTACGTTCTTCTCCTGCTCTTGAGGATCTGAAAGTAGGAGCAGGAGAATTTTCTGAATTTCAGGTCTCTTTAAAATCGAATAGCGATCCGGATTCTATTCGTGAATTTCTAAAATTCGTGTCAGAACTGTCTAATATAAAAGTTGCAAAAGCGCAGAGACCTGAACAAAAAGAAGAAAAATCCCATTTTGGCGCTGATCTCAGACAGGAGATGAAAACATCCCGCACCATTCGGGTCAATGTAGACGTTTTTGAAACCCTCATGAATCTGGTCGGAGAAATCGTGATTGACAAAACGAGATTGATTCGCCTTGGAACAGAGCTGACAGCCCGAGGAGAGGGCGGAATTTATGGAGAGGAAATTTTAGAGACCACGCAGCATTTGGATAAAATGACAGGTGAGCTGCAGGAACACATTATGAAAGCCCGATTGGTTCCGATCGAGTTAATTTTCAAAAAGTTTCCTAGAATGGTCAGGGACCTCGCCAATCGTTCTGGGAAACCCATACAATTTGAAATGCATGGAGAAGACACTCAACTGGATCGAGCTATTTTAGAGGAAATGATCGATCCTTTAATCCATCTCTTAAGAAATGCAGTGGATCACGGGATTGAATCCCAGGAAATCCGCCAGAAATCAGGTAAGCCATCCTGCGGAAAAATTATGTTGTCTGCCTATCAAGAGGAGAATCATCTGGTGATACAGATCCAGGATGATGGAATTGGGATTGATGTTGAAAGAGTTAAAAAACAGGCTGTTGAAAAGGGAATTATAACAAAAGAGCGGTCTCTTGAGATGAGCTATTTAGAGGCTTTGCATTTGATTTTTTATCCTGGTTTTTCAACCGCTGAAAAAGTCAGCGATATTTCAGGTCGTGGAGTGGGCATGGACATTGTAAAAGCGAATGTTCAAAAAATTGGCGGAACTCTGGATATTAAAACCCGGGTTGGCTCTGGAACCACGTTTACGATTAAGATCCCCTTGACCCTTGCCATTGTTCAAGCTTTAATGGTTTTGCACCAGAACACTGTTTTTGCTATTCCTCTCGGCGTGGTAAGAGAAATCGTTACAGTGGAGAAGGATAAGGTTCGGACCCTGGATGGAAAACCTGTTTTTGTCTTAAGGGGTGAGGTGCTGCCCTTGACCTGGATGGGTGAATTTTATGAAGAGCCTTTTCCTGACTGCAGAGGAGGTTATAACATTGTTGTCGTATCGTATGGGGAGAGTCTTGCTGGGATTTTAGTGGATGAATTTTTAAACAAACAAGAGGTTGTCATTAAAACAATGGGGACTCTTATTGGAGATGTGTCTGGAGTGGCAGGAGCGACGATTTTAGGAGATGGGACAGTGGCTTTGATTTTTGATGTCCAGTCATTTTTGAATTTGGTGTCTCAACATCGTCATTACAGTCAGGCTGCATGAAAAAAGTTTTGATCGTAGATGACGCTGTTTTTCAGAGGCATTTGATAAAAGAGATTTTGCAAGACCAGGGGCTGGAATTTATGGAAGCAGCCAGTGGAGAAGCGGCTCTTGAAAAGTTAAAAAATTTTGAGTTTGATCTGGTTCTTCTAGATGTCACTCTGCCAGGAAAAAACGGCATTGAGACTCTGACAGAGATTCGCAAGACCCATCCTTCTGTTAAGGTGATTATGGTGACGGCTCAATCCCAGAAATCCATTATGATGCAGGCTGTTAAATTGGGAGCTGAAGATTATTTGATTAAACCGGTTCGTTCTGACCGATTAATTTTTACCGTTCGAAAAGTTCTGGGATTGAAGGAGAATTGAATGCCAGGTTATTCTCGTTTTGAGGAAATTCAGGAAAAGGTTTGGAAAGCGATTGTCAGAAAAGGCACTGAAGAAACCTCTCAAGCGCTCCAGAGTTTTTTAAAGCGGCCGATTCAGATGACCAGCGCTGTCATGGGTTTTCTTCCAATCTCTAAAATTCTTTTTCTGACAGGGCAGCCTGATCAGGTAGTCACGTCCGCAAGGCTTATTTTTTCAGGCGATATTGAAGGACATATGTTTTTGATTTTGCCTTTGACCAGTTGGGAAGAGTGTAAAAAAAAGCTTTTGAAAGGGACAGAAAAGGACCAATCAGAATTGGAGATTTCGGCTTTTGCTGAAATGGCTAATATTACGTGTTCTTTTTTTATCTCAGCTTTAGCCAATATGACAGGTTTAACCATTCACTTCACCCCACCTGAAGTGATTACAGAAATGGCTGCAGCTGTTTTCGAAGAAACTTTAGTTCAGTTAAGTCTTGAAACTCAGGAGCTGCTGACCGTTGAAACGACTTTTTTCAGCCATGAGTCCGAAATTAAAGGTTTTTTCTTTTTTATTCCCCTCCCATCTTCTGTAAAAGTGATGACACAGCGGTTTTTAGAAGCTTCTCCTTTTCTATAGATACCCGATGGAAAAAACGGTTTATGTGGGTTTTGGCGAATATCGGATTTCTGATGATCCAGACGAAGTTTTAGCGACTCTGGGTTTAGGTTCTTGTGTTGCTGTCATGTTCTGGTGTCCTTCAAAAAAGATAGCAGGAATGGTTCATGTCATGCTGCCCTGCAGCGATGGCAGCAGCCCTGCGATTTTAGGGAAATATGCTGATACAGGAATTCCTGTTCTTCTGGATGGTATGCTCAGGTTAGGAGCTAGAAAAAGCGACCTGATTGTGAAATTGACAGGAGGAGCTGAAATTTTAAAACGCAACTATCCCCTTCCCAGGCTGGCTATCGGGGAAAAAAATTCAGCTGCTTGTGAAGAGGTTTTGAAAAAAATGCGATTGACTGTTGCAGCAAAAGATCTGGGCGGGGTGCGCAGCAGGCACGTAAAATTTTTTGTAAAGACCGGGGAAGTTTTCGTAAAAAGCATGGTTGGCACTGTTTCTTTATGACTCCTGTTAAAGTTTTAGTCGTAGATGATTCGGCTTTCATGCGCATGCAGTTTCGCTCATTTTTAGAAGGAGACAATCGCTTCCGGATTGTTGGAGAAGCTCGGGATGGGGAAGAAGCTTTAAAAATGGCGCAGGAATTGAAGCCCGATGTGGTCATTCTTGATTTAGAGCTTCCTAAAAAAACAGGGATTGAAGTTTTAAAACAGATTATGCGAAATCACCCAATTCCTGTTTTAATCGTTTCCTCTCACGCCAAAGAAAATGCTCAGATTACATTGGATGCTCTTCAATTAGGAGCCGTTGATTTTCTGACCAAACCATCTGCTTCTCAGATGAACGAAATGAGAGAAACTTTTCCGGCGAAACTGCTGCAGGTTTCTCGAGCAAAAGTTTGGAGATTGTCTTCTTTGATTAAAATTCCACCTCCTCGCCCCAAGTTTCATCTACCTTCTAAAAGTTCTAAACTAATTGTTATTGGGGCTTCTATTGGGGGACCTCAGGCGATTAGGCATTTAATTCCACGGCTCCCGCCTGATTTTCCGGCTCCAATTCTCGTCATACAGCATTTGCCTAAAGGCTATTCCTCAAGGTTTATTGAGAGTCTGGCTGCGGAGTCTCAGATTCTGGTGAAAGAGGCCGCCCCTTTTATGCCTCTGAGGGCGGGCACAGTATTCGTGGCGCCAGGAGGAAAACATCTGGTGTTAAACCATCAAAAAAAAATAATGCTGACTGATGACCCTCCTGTGAATAGTGTCAGACCCTCCATTGACGTGACTCTTGTTTCATGCGCTCAACTTTTTAAAAAGGATTTGATCGCAGTTATTTTAACAGGGATGGGAAAGGATGGGACAAAGGGAGCAGTTGAAGTTAAGCTGTCAGGAGGGATCGTGATTGCTGAATCAGAAGCTTCCTGCGTGGTGTATGGAATGAGCAAAAGCGTGATTGAGGCTGGCGCCTGTGATTTTGCCATTTCGCTTGAAAAAATACCCGATTTCATTATGGAGAAATTGACTTGTCAGACCAATTGAAAGAAGGGATTTCTCCGGTTGAACTTGAGACGATTCGCAGGGGGCTTTTATCCGCTACTGGCTTTGATATAGGACATTATAAGTCAGGGCAAATGCTTCGTCTGCTCTCAACCATTATGTCTAGAGCGGGCGTAAAAGACTTTCAGGATTACCTGACTCTTTTGAAAAAAGATCCTCAAAAAGTTGAAGATTTTAAACACTACATCACGATTAACGTTTCAGAATTTTTCAGAGATAAGACTCTATTTGATTACCTTGATCACGTGGTTATTCTTCAATTGGTTGAAAGATTTAAATTGTTAAAAATTTGGAGCGCCGGGTGCGCCAGTGGGGAAGAACCTTATTCTCTGGCTGTCCTTCTGGAAGAAAAGCTGAAACAAAAAAAATCCTTTGACTATGAAATTTTAGCGTCTGATATTGATGCAGAAGCTCTTAACAGGGGAATAACAGGCATTTTCCCTGAGAAAGAATTAAAAAACGTTTCTCCTGAGCTTAAAAAAATGTATTTCGATAAAAAACAAAATGACTATAGGGTTCAAGATAAACTTAAACGGAAGATTACATTTCTGAATCATGATCTGCTGCTCCCCATGGAGAGCCGAAAATTCCATTTAATTTTATGCAGAAATGTGGTGATTTACTTTAGAGAAGCGGCGAAAAATCAATTGTATTCTAATCTATGGCAGTCTCTTGAACCAGGAGGAGTTTTGTTTACAGGGGGAACAGAAAATCTTTTAAATTACAGGAATTTTGGATTTGAGAAATTGGAGACATACTTTTATCGAAAACCCATTTCCAAGTGAGGTCTCTTCTGGCTTTTTCCCATCCCAGAATCGAATTACCAGTTCCTGATCGCGGAGTTTAATTTCTTGAATATGGCGTTCTATGCACATTAATTTAAGTTTCATCAGGTCTAAAAGGTTCAGAACTTCTATAGGAGGGTCTCCAAATCTGTCCAGCAGCTCATCCAGAATTTCAGAAATTTGCGCTTCTGTTTGACAGGAAGCAGTCCTTTTATAAAAATCCAATTTGATGCTGCGAGCTGAAATGTAGTCTGAAGGAATGAAAGCCTGAACAGGAAGGTCAAGCTGAATGTGGGGGACAGCAGAAGGGATTTTTTCTCCTTTTAGTTTTTTTATCTCTTCAGAAAGGATTTGATAATACAGGTGGCAGCCAATTTTTGCCAGCTGCCCATGCTGCTTTAAGCCTAAAAGATGTCCTGCTCCTCGAATTTCTAAATCTCTCATGGCAATTTGATAACCAGAACCCAGTTCAGTCAGCTCCTGGATGCTGTCCAGTCTTTTCTCAGCTTGAGAAGTCAGCGTTTTATTTTCAGGCAGCAGGAAATAAGCATAAGCCTGTTTTTCAGCCCTTCCCACTCTTCCTCTCAGTTGATAGAGCTGCCCTAATCCAAAACGGTGAGCATCCTCTACAATTAAAGTGTTGACCCTTGGGATATCCAGTCCATTTTCAATAATGGTTGTGCATAATAAGATATCATAAAATCCTTTCATGAATTTCCACATCAGTTCTTCCAGATCTTCGGAGTTTATTTTTCCATGAGCCACCAGAATTTTAGCTTCAGGGATAAGAGATTCTAATTCTTTCTTTTTTTCGGGAAGTTTTTCGATTCGATTGTAAAGATAGTAAATCTGTCCTTCTCTTAAAAGCTCCTGCCTGACTGCTGTTTGAATTAAATCTGGATCTTTTCTGACCACATAAGTTTTAACAGGAAGCCTTTCTTTAGGAGGGGTATCAATCACGCTGATGGATCGGATTCCAGTTAAAGATAAATAAAGTGTTCTCGGAATGGGGGTGGCTGAAAGAGTTAAAACGTCCACATTTTCTTTCAGTTTTTTTAAAGTTTCTTTATGTTTGACCCCAAATCTCTGTTCTTCATCAATAATGAGGAGCCCGAGATTTTTAAAAACCACATTTTTTTGAAGTAAACTGTGAGTTCCAATCACAATGTCAGTCTCCCCTGTAAACAGTTTCATTAAAATTTGTTTCTGTTCTCTTTTTGTTTTGAATCTGGAGAGAAGTTCTATATGAAGGGGGAAAGCGGTTAATCTTTCCGTGAAAGTTTCAAAATGCTGCTGCGCTAAAATCGTGGTGGGGACTAAGAGAGCGACCTGTTTCCCATCAGCTGCTGCTTTAAAAGCTGCTCTTAATGCCACTTCTGTTTTCCCATACCCTACATCCCCTAAAATTAACCGGTCCATTGGAGTTTGGATTTCCATGTCCTGTTTAGTTTCTAGAATCGCTTTTTCTTGATCCGGGGTGGTCTCAAAAGGAAAGGCTTCTTCTAATTCTCTCTGCCAGGGGGAATCAGGGGAAAAGGGGTGTCCTGGCAAAGCAGCTCTTGCCGCATATAAAGTGACTAACTCTTTGGCGACTTCTTCCGCTGCTTTTTTCGCTTTTGTTTTTGTGTTATTCCAATCTTTCCCTCCTAATTTTGAAAGAGCAGGCGCTTTTTCTTCTGGTCCCACATATTTTTCAACGAGATCCATCTCTTCAAGAGGCACATACAGCTTGTCTTTTCCTCTGAATCCAAGTTTTAGATAATCTTGTTTTTTGCCTTGAATTTCTAAAGGGATCAGCCCTTCAAATTGAGCAATTCCATGGGCTGAATGAACGACTATTTCCCCTTCTTTTAAGTCTTCCAGAACAATGGGTCTGGAAGGGGACAGCCGTTTTAGTTTAGGGATAACCCTGCCGAAAAGCTCATAATCTGTATAGATCCTGAGTTTTCCTGGGATTGAAAACCCTTGACTTAAAGGGGAAGAGAGGACTTGAATTTGAGGAAGGTGGTGTTCTTCCAGCACTTCTTTTAATCGGGATCCTTGCCGTGTAAAAATAAAGATTTTTTCTTTTTTTACATATTCCTCGGCTTTATTTAAAAACTCTTGAAAACGGTGAGTAAACAGTTCTACAGGTTTAAAGGGCCATTCTAGAACTTGATCTGAAGGAGCTGTGGTTAATGTCAAAGCAGATCTGCTGTGGAAATTTGATTCTATATTTTTTTCAAATTTTTTTTTCTCTTCTTCTTCAAAAATGAAAAGGGTTTTTTCAGAGAGATAATTTAAAAGAGTTCCTTTTTTTTCGTATAAAGATTCAGAAGGGAAAATCTCAAGGGAAGAGATTTTTTGAGTTGACCTTTGATTCACTGGATTGAAAGTTCGAATGGTGTCAATTTTATCTCCATACCATTCAATTCTAAAGGATTCGTCTTTTGATGGGGGATAAAAATCAAGAATTCCTCCTCTGACTGAAAATTCATTCTTATTGAATACCAGATCTGTTTTGAGATACCCCCATTTTGACAGCAGCTCTGCCAGAGCTGTTAGAGAAAAAGTTTTTCCAGCGGTTAAAATTAAAGCTTCCCGCTGGATTTGTTCAGGAGCGCAGGTTGGAGAAACAAGAGCTTCCCCTGTCGCAAAAATAAAAAGAGGTTTTTTTTTGATTAACTCCTGGAGAATTCCCATTCGTTCACCACTGGTTTCAATCTCTTCAGGGAGAAGAGGGTTTTGAAAAGGGAAAATTCGCGACTCTGAAATGAACAGGCTGCAGTCTGAAAAGATGGTTTTTATTTTTTCTTCTGAGCTGCCGATGTATAAAAACTGGCAGCCCTGCCAATTTTTGTTTAAGTTTTCATAAAGGCAGGCAAGGAGCATTCCCAGTCCTGCAGTTCCAATTTGATGGAGATGAATAGAAGAGCCAGGCTGCGAAAGAGAAGTGATTAAGTTTTGTATGGTTTTATTTTCTTTTAGGATTTCCAGCATTTAATATTGATTTATTCTTCAAAAGGGAACACTACCTTTTTAAGGGATGCTGCTGTCTTCGCTCTGCTGTCTGTTTAGGACTGAACTGAACAGCCACTACCTGTACCTAACATAAATCGAAGAAATGTAAAGGAACTCATGTAAAAACAGCCAAAATGGAAAACACCTGTAAAAAGGAGGAAACAAAAATGAAATGCAACATTACGGTCAAAAGCATTGAAAAATTTTTAAGCCGTGTGGAAGAAAAACAAAAACCTAGCAGAAAAATCCATATGTGCGAATATTCTAATAACCCTATGGATTTTCCTTCACAAGCTTGAGCTTGGCTGTAGTTTTTGTTGAACCCGTCATGATGCCTCACCCAGGATCATGATTTATGCGTGATGTCGCGAGGTTGCTCGTGGGAAAGGATCTCCCCGACGTGTTATTCCGCACCATGACTTTAAACAACACCCGCTGAACATGCAGCGACTTATCTTATCGCGCTGATAAATCGAAAACAAAAGGCACTAACATAAGGCTATACAATGAAACAAGTGAAAAATGAAATTGCGCGGCTGGAATAGGATTATGAGTTAGATGCGGAATTTAATAATTTTTCGGGGCAGTCTGTGACTAATCCATCCACTCCTAGAGCTGTCAATCGCTTCGCGTTTTCCGGTTGATTGACAACCCAGGTGTGAACCTGTCTTCCATTTTCTTTGAATTGTTTTAAGGTTTCTTGAGTGATGAGTTTTGCTTCCGGGAGAGCCAGGCTGCAGAATTTAGGAATTCTCGAAAATCGAGGCTGCGTCAAAAACAAAAAGCCTGTTTTAATTTTTGGGTTCAGGCGGTGGCAGACATTGAGCACATCTGTGTAAAAACTGATGATAAAGACTTGATCATTCATTTGATGCCGCTCAAGGCTTTGAAGCAGTTTTTCTTCAAAACCAGGTTCTTTCACTTCTAAATGCAGGAGGGTCTTTCCTTTTGCTAGAGTCAGAAGCTCATCTAGAAAGGGAATAGGTTCCTCATTTTTAAGTTTTATGTTTTTGAGTTCATAAGCGGTAAATTCAGAGATTTTTCCTGTGGCATTTGTCGTTCGTTCCAGGGTTTCATCATGCAGCAGAACAATTTCTCCATCTTTCGTGGCTCTTAAGTCCACTTCAATTGAATCGCATTTTGCCTGTATCGCTTTTCTGGAAGTTTCCAGGGCATTTTCAAAGCCATAGGTTTTGCCACCTCTATGGGCAATAAGCAGAGGGGGCATTTTTACACTTTAATTTTTACAGGTTTTAGCTCGGACCTGTCAGGCTTCTGCTCAAATTTTAAGTTTGCTGTTCCTTCTTTCAGCCATACAGCCGCTTCTTTGGCATGATAAGAAATAATCAGATCTGCGCCTGCTCTTTTTAACCCCGTTAAAATTTCGAGAACCACGCGTTTTTCATCAATCCAACCCTTTTGAGCAGCTGCTTTGACCATGGCGTATTCTCCGCTGACATTGTAGCAGGCTAAAGGCAGGTTGAATTTTTCTTTTATCTTCTGGATGACGTCCATGTATGCCAGAGCAGGTTTAACCATTAAAATATCTGCTCCTTCTTCAATATCAAGATCGGATTCAAGCACAGCTTCTCTGGAGTTAGCCGGGTTCATCTGATAACCTTTTCTGTCTCCGAACTGAGGAGTTGATTCTGCGGCTTCTCGAAATGGTCCATAAAATGCGGAGGCGTATTTCACACTGTAAGCCAGGATCGGAATATTCTGGAATCCCCGTGAGTCCAGTTCTGTTCTGATTCTTCCTACTCTTCCATCCATCATGTCAGAAGGGGCTATCATGTCAGCTCCTGCATCCGCATGGCTGACAGCTTCTCTAGCCAGGAGATCCAGGGTTTTGTCGTTATTTACCATTCCGTTTTTTTCTATTACTCCGCAGTGTCCGTGAGAAGTGTATTCACATAAACAGACATCTGTGATGACCAGAAGTTCAGGATTTTCTTTTTTTATGATTTTTATCGCTTTTTGGATGATCCCATCAGGATTCCAGGCTTCTGATCCTGTCTCATCTTTATAAGAGGGGATTCCAAAAAGCAGAACTGCCGGGATCTGCAGTTTTGAAATTTCTTGAATCTCGTAAGAGAGTTTGTCCAGGGAGAATTGGTGCTGCCCTGGCATAGAGGGGATTTCTTTTTTAATTTCTTTTCCCTCTACGACAAAAAGAGGATAAATAAAATTTTTAATTTCCAGGTGATTTTCTTCTACCATCCCCCTGATAACAGAGTTTAATCTCAATCTTCTAGGCCTTCGAGTTGGATAGTTCATAAAAAGAAAACCTCCTCAGTCAAGTTCGTCCTCCTTTCTGCAGGGGAGGAGATGGCGGCGCTGCGCTTTTTCAGTAATTTCTGTGAGAGAGGGGAAATACCTTTTCAGCTCTTTTGCAGGATCATTAAATCTTTCATGCGGGTATGGACGAAAAAAGGTTCCTGCTGCGTAACTTGATCCAATGCTTCAATAGATTTCGCGGTTTCATTTAGCTTCAGATAAATTCTGGCAAGTTCATACCATGCTTCTATATTTTTAGGATTCGATTCGACCGCTTTTTTAAAATATTCGCAAGCTTTATCGGTCTGTTTTTCTTCTAATGAAAAGCGACCCATTAGAAAATAGGCTGCAGTAGAATCAGATGAATGTTCCAGCAGCGGCTCTATCAGATGAAAAGCTTCTTCTTTTTTGTTGAGATTCCATTTTGCCTGGGCTAGACTCAGGACAGCTTCAGAATGAGCGGGAAAGATTTGAACCGCTTTTTCCAGGCTGGCTTCAGCTTTTATCCATTCTTTTTTTTCAAGAGCGTCTTTTCCAGGAAAATAGTTGAGGCGGAAAGAAAGCCACTTCACTGCTGCTCACTCCCCTCCGTTTTTTCCATTTCCATGATATTTTTTTCGATTTCATAAAGCAGCAGAGCCTGAATTCGAGGATTTTCAGCGATTCCAGTCTTTTTAAGAGAGGTTAAAGCTTCCTCTTTTTTTCCTTCTCGGAATTGGAGAAGAGCCGTGAGGTTTTTGCCCAGCAGGTTTTTAGAGTCTTTTTTTATGCCTTTTTCGAGAGATTCTGAGGCTGCTGCGTTTTGGTTTAAGATGAGAAAAATGATCGTTTCAAAAAGATAAGGAACGGGATGTTCAGGGTTTCCCGCAGCAGCCGTTTTAAAGGTTTGGAGAGCGGTTTGATAGTCGTTTTTTCCCAGCTCTTTAAGCCCTTTTTGTATTAAAGGTCTGATATCAGTTTTTGGCATGGTCCGGTTTTACAGCAGCGATTCAGAGTTATTCTTTTGCGTTTACAAGGAATAATCCTGTCTGAGTGGGTATATAATATAGCATAATGGTGAAAATTGAAGAACCCCTGGATCAGAAAAAAGAGCGCTTGCTGAAAGTTGTGGTCAATCAATATATTCAGACTGCTTCTCCTGTGGCTTCCCTTTCCATTGAGGGAATGCATGGATTGGATTCCAGTTCTGCCACTTTAAGGAATTGGATGAGTGATTTAGAACAGTCTGGTTATCTAAAACAGCCCCACGCCTCTTCAGGAAGGGTTCCCACAGATAAGGGCTACAGACATTATGTGGATTGGCTGATGAAGAGAAAATATCTTTCCGCAAAGGAAAGAAAGTGGATTTCGAAGGAGATGGATAAAGAATTTGACGAGATAGACGGCATGCTGAAAGCAGCTGCTAGAATTGTCTCTTACATTGGTGGATATGCGGCTGTTGCTTTTCAATTTGCGGTTCCTACCCTGGTCTTTAAAAAAATCGAACTGGTGCCTATTGATGCCCAAAGATTCCTTTACGTTCTGGTGACAGAGAATGGTTTTGTTTTTGACCGCATTTTAGAAATGGATGTTCCTCAGGATAAGCTGGAGTTTTTGAATAATTTTTTAAATGAGCATTTCAGCGGGATCCCTCTCAGTCAAATCAATGATCAGTTTTTAGATGACCTCGCAGATGAGATGCTTTCAGGAATAATAGTTAGAATTTTAAGAGCGGTTTCTCAATTTTTAGAGAGAGAAAGCAGAGTGAAAATTCTGGTGGAGGGAACAAATCAGCTTTTGAAGCAGCCTGAATTTCAGGATATTGATAGATTGAAAACTTTGATGGAGTATTTTGAACAGGGGGATCGGTTCTTTAAATTTTTCGAGAGAATTGTCTCCAAAGCCGGTTTAAATGTTGTGATTGGAGATGAAAATCCACTTAAAAATTTTCAGGATTTTAGTGTTGTCGCCAGCCCGTTTGGAAATGACCAAACCGGTTATGGAGTTCTGGCTTTAGTCGGTCCAACCCGAATGGATTACCCTCATGTTGTTCCCCTTGTAGAATATGCGTCCAACTTGATTTCGCAGAGTTTGAGCCAGGTTTTGTCATAACTGCGCGATGATGAGAAATTCAGTCAGCGAAAAAACGGTAGAGGTGGATGAGGTCACTGCAGCTTTAAACAATAATGCGGCAGCAGTGCTTGCTGTTTCCCGCGCCGTTGAAGGAACTCTTGGCCCTAAAGGGCTGGATACCATGATGGTCGGTCCTTTTGGCGAAATTTTAGTGACGAATTCAGGGGTTGCGATTTTAGAAAAAATGGAAATTTCTCACCCTGCGTCTCGCATGATTTTAGAAGCTGCAAAATCGCAGTATATTCAGGTCGGGGATGGAACGACAACAGCGATTGTGATGGCAGCTGCCATTCTAAAAGAAGGGATCGCCCAGATTTTGAAAGGAGTTCCTGTTTCCAGGCTTTTAGAGGGGATAGAGAAGGCAGCTGAGCTGGGGATCGAGATTCTGCGTGAGAAATGCCGAATTCCAGTGACAGAATTACAGGATCCGTTTCTGCTGCAGGTGGCAGTGACCGCCGGGAGAGGAGATGAAAAGACTGCTGCCATGATTTTCCAGGCTGCTCAGCAGCTGGGGAAAGAGAAGATTTCATCTCATTCTTTTAAATTTGCGGATATTATTTTTGCCCGAACAGGAGTGGAGGATCAATTAATTAAAGGAACTCTTCTTTCAAAAGGAAGGGTTTCAACATTAATGCCAGTCAGGATTTCTTCTGCAGTGATTCTTCTTCTGGAAGACAATCTGGGCCCAGAAGAAGTGGAGAATGAATCCCTGCGCACTGAATCAGGATTCAAAAAAAACATGGATTTGAAGCAGCGGTTTTTAGAGAATTTACAGAGGATTTTATCTCTCGGAGTGAATGTTGTTTTTACGACAGGCGGAATTGAGCCTGAAGCAGAAGAGATTCTGATTCAGGCAGGGGCTTTTGCTGCTCGAAGAATCACGTCTCGAGATCTTAAAGATATTTCAAACTGCACAGGAGCCCGATCTTTAAAACGCTCGGGATTGAATCGTACTTCGGAATCCATTCGAACGTTTTTGGGAAAGGCTGAAAGCGTTTTTGAAATGGAAGAAATCGGCATGATAGTTATTTTAGGAGGGGTAGGGAAGCCGAGTTCAACACTTTTGGTGGGAGCTAACACGGATCAGGTGACAGAGGAAAAAAGGAGAAAAACAAGAGATGCTGCGTCTTCTCTTCAGGCGGCTTTCCAGTCAGGAGTAGTCCCTGGCGGAGGCGCCAGTGAACTGACCTGTGTTCGATTTTTGGAATCTCGCAGGAGCGAATTCAGCGGCATGACTTCTTATGGCCTGGACTGCGTGATCCAGGGCTTAAAGCAGCCTTTTTTTCAAATGGCTGTCAATGCGGGCTATAATTCTCTGGAGAAAACGGAGGAAATCTGCAGGCTTCAGTCAAAACAAGATCTCAATTCTCTATCTCTGGATTTTGAAACAGGAGAATCTGCCGATATGCTGGAAAAAAAAGTGGTTGATCCTTTAAAAGTGAAGGTGTTTGCGTTGAAGACAGCTTCTGAAGTGGCTCAAGCCATTTTGAGAATCAATCGCGTCGTGAAAATGAGGGATCATGAGCAGATCTCCTGAAAAGAAAGGCGAAAATCGCTCTAATTACCGCGCTCTGCATTTGCGGGATCTCTTGACACTGGCGGAGCAGGTTGAGGATCTTGGTTTTCTGAGAAATAAGTGTGAGAATCTTTCTAAAACATTTAACTTGAAAGAATTTTTGACCTGTTATCATCTGGCTCTTGTTACTTTAAAAGATTTGTATGAAAAAGAAGCAGCAGAGAATTCGAAGTTAAAGGTTCGTTTAGAAGAATTTACGGTTCCTTCAAAAGCTCTTCAACCTTTTGCTGCGGAAGATGACAGACAGATTTTTGAAAAAAAATTAAATGAGCAGCAGGAAGTGGTTGAGCGATTAGAATTGAAGTGCGGCCGCCTTGAGTCTGAGTGTGATCGGATAGAAGAAGAATTCGATAAATTGCGGAAGCGTTCTGAAAAGAAAGTAGAGGAAAAAGCCGAAGAAATTCGCCAGAAAATGATCCTGAAAATTCTTCCGATTCTTGACAATCTGGAGAGAGCGTTAAATTTTAAAGATTTTGGGGATGCGAGTTCTATTTTCCAGGGCGTTGAAATGATTAAAAGACAGATTGAGGAGATTTTTTCAAGAGAAGGAGTGAAAGAAATTCCTACGAATGGATCTGCTTTTGATCCTTCCCTTCATGAAGCTGCTGAAACCGTTATTCGAGAAGATGTTCCTGAGAATACGGTGATAGAAGAAATACGAAAAGGTTATAAACTGGGGGAAAAAGTAATCCGCCCTGCTCTGGTGAAGGTAGCTAGAGCTTCTCTGGCGAATTAGCTTTATTTAATTAAGCTATGGGAAAGATCATAGGAATTGATTTAGGAACTACAAACTCTCTGGCTGCTGTGATGGAAGCAGGAGAGCCTGTTGTCATCACCAATGCGGAAGGAAGTCATTTAACTCCATCTGTTGTTGGGTTTACGAAGTTGGGAGAAAGAGTGGTTGGAGAATTAGCTAAACGCCAGGCTGTCTCAAATCCCGAGAGAACGATTGTCTCGATTAAAAGACAGATGGGAACCGATTTTAAAGCTCGTGTGGATGAACAAGAATATACCCCTCAGGAGATTTCTGCCATGATTCTGCAAAAAATCAGGTCAGACGCAGAAGCCAGTTTAGGAGAAACCGTGGATAAAGCTGTGATTACAGTTCCGGCTTATTTTAATGATGCCGAAAGACAGGCGACAAAAGATGCGGGAACTATTGCAGGAATGGAAGTGGTCAGGATCGTGAATGAGCCAACTGCTGCAGCCATGGCTTATGGATTAGAGAAAATGGAGGGGAGTCAAACTGTTCTTGTTTTCGATCTGGGCGGTGGAACCTTCGACGTTTCTATTTTAACGATTGAAAGCGGGGTTTTTGAAGTCATTTCCACCAGTGGTGACATGAAGTTGGGCGGAGATGATTGGGATCGCCGAATTATGGATTATCTGGTAGATGGATTTAAAAAATCGTCGGGGATTGATTTAAGAATTGATAGAATCGCGATGCAGAGGTTGAAAGAGGCTGCAGAAACGGCGAAATGGGATCTGTCTGAAAAAGAAACAACTCGGATCAATCTCCCTTTTATCGCTGCAGATCCCAGCGGACCTAAACATTTGGATATGGAGTTAACCCGTGAAAAATTTGAGGAATTGACAAAAGATCTGGTTGACAGACTGGCTGCTCCTTCGAAAAGGGCTCTGGATGACGCAAAAATTCCTTTAGGACAGATTAACAAGGTGATTCTGGTTGGGGGTTCAACCCGAATGCCGATGGTCCAGAAAATGGCGCAGAAGCTCTTTTTAAAAGAACCGAGCAGAGAAGTGGATCCCGATAAAGTCGTAGCCATGGGAGCCGCAATTCAAGGCGCTGTATTAGCGGGAGAAGTGAAAGATCTGGTTTTATTAGATGTGACCAGTTTATCTTTAGGAATTGAGACTACAGGCGGCGCTTTCACCCGAATTATTGAAAGAAATACCCAGATTCCCTGCTCCAAGGCTAAAATTTTTACAACGGTTGTGGATGGACAAACAACAGTTGAAGTTCGGGTTTATCAAGGTGAAAGAGAACTTGCCCAGCACAATAAATTTCTGGGATCCTTTGATTTGAGAAATATTCCTCCTGCTAAAAGGGGAATTCCTCAAATCGAGGTGGCTTTTGAAATTGATGCAAATGGAATTGTCAGCACTTCTGCTAAAGATCTGGCCACTGGAAATAAACAAAAAATCGTGATGCAGTCTCCGACCGGTTTGTCCCAGGAGGAAATTAATCGGATGATTAAAGAAGCGCAGCAGTTTGCTGATGAAGATATTCGTTTAAGAGAAGAAAGGCAGATTCGAAATAAAGCAGCGGTCGAAATAGACGTGGCTGAAAGAACTTTGAAAGATTATGGTCAGATTTTTGGAGATGATAAAGTGCAGCAGGTGAGAGTTATTATTATGAGTCTTAAAGAGGTTCTCGAAAATCGAGATTACGATAAAATCAAACAAGAGACAAGAAGTTTGCAAGATGCTATTTTTATGTTGACTTCTCAACTCTATCTATCTCCTGAAAGATCTATTTCAGGAGTTCAATCTGTTCCCGCAAAAGCAGAAACAGAAGGATTATCTGAAAAACAAGAAGAACCTAGTAAGGAAGAGATTTTCGGGTGGTTTGACAAGCAGAAACCATGAAAAAATGGATTATTCTTGCGGCTGCAGCTGTTTTAGGAGTGGGACTGTCATTATTTTTTCGATATTATCATGGTTCTAACCCTTATCAGAAAGCAGAAAAAATTCACTGGATTACCTCTGTTCCTGTTTCATTAAATGTGGCAAAAAAGAACAATCGCCCTTTGTTTTTAGATTTTTATGCCACCTGGTGCGAATACTGTCAGTTAATGGAAAAAACCAGTTATCAGAATCGCAGTGTGATTCGTCTTTCTCATCATTTTGTCATGACCAGAATCAACATTGATAAACATAAAGCTTTAACTGAGTATTTCGGAATTCAAGGACTTCCCACCATCATTTTTGCCAGTTTCAAGAATGGGGAGATAGGGAGATTAGAGGGGTATATCCCTCCAGATGAGCTGTCTCATGTGATGCATGAAGTGGCTCTGCTTGGACAGAATCAGAAGAAGTGAAAAGGGATTATTACGAGGTTCTGGGAGTTTCCCCCAGAGCGACTCTTGAAGAAATTAAACAGGCTTATCGCGGATTAGCTCGGCAGTATCACCCTGATGTTTCTGAAAACAAGCAGGAAGCAGAAGTCAAGTTCAAAGAGATTAATGAGGCTTTTTCTATTTTGTCCAATTCCGAGAAAAGGGCGAAATATGACCAGTTCGGTCATGCGGCTTTTGAGGGAGGCAGCGGAGGAAACGGGATCAATTTCGATTTTTCGACCGGGTTTGACATGTTCGATGATTTGATTGGAGCATTTTTTGGCGAAGGAACACCGCGTTCGGGCAGAAGCAGAACTCCTTTAAGAGGGGAAGATATTCGATATGATTTAGAAATCACGCTTGAAGAAGCTTATGCTGGAGTTGAGAAAGAAATATCTGTTAAAATTCCAGTTCCTTGTCAGGACTGCAGTGGAACAGGAGCTAATAAAGGGGGATATGAGACTTGTTCAACCTGCCGTGGACAGGGTCAGATTAAAGAAGTCCACAATTCTTTTTTCGGTCGGATGGTTAGAACTGCAGTTTGTTCGAAGTGTCATGGCATGGGGGAGATTTTAAAAGATCCCTGTCATTCTTGCGCTGGAACAGGTGTCATAGAAGGGAAACGCAAAATTAAAGCCAGAATTCCTGCAGGGGTAGATGAAGGAACAAGAATCAGAATCAAAGGAGAAGGGGCCGCTGGGTTTCGAGGTTCTCCTCCTGGAGATTTGTATCTTTTTATATTTGTAAAATCACATCCCCAGTTTAAAAGGGAAGGGTTAAATATCATCTGTTATTTGTCCATTTCATTTCCAGCAGCTGTTTTAGGGGCAGAACTGGAAGTCCCTACGTTGGATGGAAAAGAAAAACTCGAAATACCGCCAGGAACCCAGAATGGGGCCGTTTTTCGTCTGCGAGGAAAAGGAATGTCAGGTTTGAATGGAATGAGCAGAGGAGATCAAATGGTCCTTATTGAGGTGGAGGTGCCTAGAAAAATTAATGACAGACAAAAGGAGCTGCTGCAGGAGTTCGCAAAAATTTCGGGAGTTAATCTGAATTCAAGTAAAGGATTTATGGGGAAATTAAAGGATGTTTTTGGGGGAAGTTAAATTTTTACCTCGATTTTTACGCTTTCTGCTGCTTCCTTTTTGGATTTTGTTCTTGTCTGTGATGCTGTTTTTTATTTTTCTCCATGAATCAGGTCATTATCTGATTGGGAAGCTGCTGGGGTTTCCTGTTTCAGGAATTGAAATTGGGAGGCTGCCTTATCAGCATTATCGAATAAAAAAATTCACTCTTCGCATAGGACGTTTTCCCTGGTTTGGCAGAACGATCTTAGGAGGGAGAGGTTCTAAAACTTTTTCTCCTTTTCAGCAGTTTTTCTTTGCTTCAGGAGGTTTAATTTTTGAATTTATATTTTTTGCGGTTCTCTGGTATCATTTTAATGGTTTAATTTTCAAGATTCTGCTGGGCATCTTTTTTTTAGATCAGATCCTCGTGAATTTTATTCCCAAGTATGAAAAAGACAAAGCTATTAATGATGGCGCTATTTTATTCGATCTCTTTTTCCGAAAAAAGGGGATTTATCCGGTTCAGTATTTAGGATAGCAGCTCAAAAACCGCTGCTGCCCCCATTCCTCCGCCGACACACAGACTGACCATTCCATACTGCACTTTTCTTCGTTTCATTTCATTTAAAAGGCTGATGGTGAGTCTGGCTCCTGTGCAGCCTAAAGGATGTCCTAAAGCAATGGCTCCTCCATTGACATTAAGAATTTCAGAGTTTATTCCCAGCGATTTTATGACAGCCAGAGTTTGAGCGGCAAAAGCTTCATTGAGTTCAATTAAACCGATGTCCTGGAGCGTTAAGTCCGCCATTTTTAAAGCTTTTGGAATCGCTTTCACAGGTCCAATTCCCATCCGTTCAGGTTCAACTCCTGAAACCGCATAAGATTTGAGGCGCCCAACAGGTTTTAAACCCGCTGCTTTCGCTTTTTCTTCAGACATGAGCAGAATGACTGCAGCTCCATCGCTTAATTGAGATGAATTTCCTGCAGTTACAGTTCCATTTTCTTTAAAAACAGGTTTTAATTTCGACAATTTATCGAGAGAGGTGTCTTTTCTAGGTCCTTCATCTTCCATAAAAACAATCGTTTCAGACTGTGGAACATTGGATTGACCCCAATATTTTTTTTGAAATGAAAAAGGAACAATTTCTTCTTTGAATTTTCCCTCTTCAATCGCTTTTACAGCTTTTTTGTGGCTTTGATAAGAAAAAAGATCCTGTTCTTCGCGGCTGATGCCAAATTCCTGCTGCAGATTTTCCGCTGTTAATCCCATAGAAAGATAAGTGTTAGGATAAGATTCGGCAAGATAGGGATTGGCGGAAAAGCTGCTGCCGCCCATTGGAACAAGGCTCATGGTTTCTGTTCCTCCCGCCAGAACCACTTCACAGGTTTCTGATTGGATCAGATCCGCTGCACAGGCAGCAGCCTGGATTCCTGAAGCGCAGAAACGATTGATAGTCATCCCTGGAACTGCTGCTGGCAGTCCTGCCCTCAAAGCCGCAATTCTTGCCACATTCATTCCTTGTTCTGCTTCAGGGAAAGCGCAGCCTAAAATAACATCTCCAATCTCTTCAGGGTTTAATTCAGGGGTTCGTTTCAATAGTTCCAGGATCACAGATGCAGCAAGTTCATCAGAACGAACCTCTTTGAGGGCTCCATTAGGAGCTCTTCCAACTGCTGTCCTCAAACCTTTAATGATAACGGTTTTTTTCATCTCAGTTTCTTAAAGGTTTCCCGTGTTTTAATAGATGCTGCATTCTTTCTTGAGTTTTTTTGACTCCGCAGAGGCTTAAAAAAGTTTCTTTTTCAAGATCTAATAAATAAGATTCAGGAACCCACTGGGGTGAAGTGAAATCACCTCCTGATAAAATAGATGCCAGTTTTTTCCCTAAGTAAGCCTCGTATTCTGTAATTTTTCCTCCTTCTTTTAAGAGATTGAGTCCAATCAGAAAATTTGAATACAAGGGCCGCCCATAAACCAGTATGAGTTCAGGTTCGAGCGGAATATACGGGGTTTTTGATAGATTGAGGCACGCTTTTTTAGCTTCAGACAGCAGGTGATCAGAGTTCATCAGAATCGGATCTTTTTTTCTCAGGTATCCCATTTTTTTAGCTTCTGCCGCGCTTCCCGATACTTTTGCGAATCCAATGGTTTCAAAGATCTGCTGCAGAGGTTTAAAGAGATCTGCTGCTGGATAGGATTGGGAGCTTTCGCCCAGGCGCGCCAGCATTTCTTTAAGTCCTCCCCCTGCTGGAACAAGACCTGCTCCGATTTCTACAAGTCCTATGTAGGTTTCCGCTGCTGCCACACTTTCATGGGCGTGCAGCACGATTTCACAGCCCCCTCCAAGGGTTCTTCCAAAAGGAGCTGTGACAACAGGTTTAGGCGCATATTTAATTTTCTGATTGATATTCTGGAATTTTTTGACGGCTTTTTCCAGTTCGTCCCATTCTTCTTCCTGCGCCAGCATTAGAATGAGCATCAGATTAGCCCCTATACAGAAATTTTCCCCATGGTTTCCAATGACCAGCCCTTCATATTTTTCGAGAATTTCTAAGGATTCTTCCATCATGTTCAACACGTCTTCACCAATGGTATTCATTTTAGAATGAAATTCAAGATTTAAAATTCCATCCCCTAAATCGAATAAACTGGCTCCTGAGTTTTGTTTTATGACAGAGGGATGGATGCTGCTGTCTGTCGGAGCGGAAATTTTGAGATTTAGCAGCATATCCTGGAGTTCAAAGGGCCCAATTTCCCAACTGAATCCCCATTTCATGGCTTGATCAATGGAAATAGAGTGGTCTGCAATTTCAGGTATTTTGCCGGCAGCATAATCCGCTAATGCAGCCGTTGTTTTCCGGAAAAAATCAGAGGCTTTATCTTTTCCTTGAGCTAAAAATTTAATTTTATTTTTAAGGTTTTCCTGGGATGCTGCCATCTGCAGGGAAGGAAACATCACAGGTTTTCTAGGAACATAGTTTAAGGTTTTCAGATCAAGAGAAAGAATTTCGTTTCTACCGTTTTCTGCCGTGATTTTTTTATAAAATCCTTGTTTTGTTTTTTCTCCCAGTTTGTTTTGAGAAAGCATCTGCAGCACAAAATCAGGAACCTTAAAGAACTCTCTCATCGGATCTTCAGGCAGAGAATCGTAAAGATTTTGAGCGACGTGAGCAAAAGTGTCCAATCCCACCAGATCCAGAGTGCGGAAAGTGGCGCTTTTGGGCCTCCCGATGATCGGACCCGTGATTTCATCCACCTCTTCTACTTTTAGATCACTTTCCTGCATGGCTTTAAGAATAAAACAGACAGCAAAAGTTCCGATTCGGTTAGCGATAAAACCAGGAGTATCTCTGCAGATAAGAACTCTCTTTCCAAGGCGGTTAGAGGCAAAATCCTGAAAGGTTTGAACGATTTCAGGAAGCGTAGAGTTTCCCGGGATCAGTTCCAGCAGTTTTAGATATCGGGGTGGATTAAAGAAATGGGTCCCCATGAAATAGTTTTGAAATTCCGGGCTGAATTTTTTAGAGATTTCGGAAATAGGAATTCCTGAAGTATTAGTGGTGACAAGGCTTTCATTTTTTCGGAAAGGCTCAATTTTTTTTAAAAGAGTTTGTTTGACTTCCACTTTTTCCACAACAGCTTCCAGAATCCAGTCCCTGTCCCGAAGTTTTTCCAGATCATCTTCAAAATTTCCAAGGTCTATTCTGGCAGCCAGTTCGGGAAGGAAAAATGCGGGAGGGCTTAACTTTTTGACGGTTTCAAGGCCTTGTTTTGCAAGTTTATTCCTCTCAGGGGAACCAGGAGTTCCTGATGGCAGATCCAGAAGTAAAACTTGTAAGCCTGAATTGGCAAGGTGAGCCGCAATCTGAGCCCCCATGATGCCGGCTCCTAAAACAGCCGTTTTTTTAATTTCTTTTTTTCTAATCATAAAAAGATTCAATTAAAGCGCGGTATTTTTCTTCCATTTTTTTTCGTTTTTCATTTGGGGTGAGAGTTTCTACTGTCTGATCAGTTGGCAGTGGTTCGGAAATTAAAGAGAATTTTTTAACCGCTTCCCATTTTGAAAGACGATGATTCGTTTCCTGGATGATTTTGTCATAAAAATTTTGAGTTTCAGGATGTTTTAAAAATTCTGCGTCATTTTCTGCTGCAAGACTTTTTAAAGGAGGAGCATTTTTTAAAGTCAAGAGATTTGGAAAAATGAGCGCTGAAACGAATTTTTTTCCCTCCCCAAAAACAACGGCATCCTTTATATATTCATTGGATTTTAAAATTTTTTCGATCATCAATGGAGCAATGTATTTCCCCCCCGAATTTTTCATGAGGCTCTTTTTGCGTCCGGTAATGAATAAAAACCCATCCGGATCAAGATGTCCTGTATCCCCTGTGTGAAACCATCCTCCATCCAGGGCTGTTTTTGTCGCTTCCTCGTTTTTGTAATAGCCTTTCATGACATTGGGTCCTTGAACCAGGATCTCTCCATCTTCCGCAATTTTGACAGAGACTCCAGGAACAGGAAGTCCAACGGATCCAATTCGGTTTTTCTGGGGGAGATTGACCGTTATGACAGGAGAAGTTTCAGTCAATCCATAACCCTGCAGCACCAGGATTCCAGAAGCTAAAAAGAGGCGGGCTAATTCAGGTCTCAACTTAGCTCCTCCTGAAATGACCGCTTTCAGTCTTCCCCCAAAAGAGCGTCTCAGGTTTCGAAATAAAATTAAATCCGAGAATTTGTATTTCAGTTTTTGCGTCAGAGAAGAAGAAATTTCGGGATCGAATTTTTCAGCGTATGAAATCATTTTCTGCGCCAGCATCTTTCCCAGAAAAGGGAGTTTTTGAGCTGCTTTAAGAATCCCTTCTTCTGTTTTTTCCAGCAGTCTTGGAACTGTTGTCATCAACGTCGGTTTGATTTCTTTAAAATTTTGAAGCAGTTTTTCGAGTGATTCAGCATAATAGATTTGAATCTGATGATAAAGATAAACAAAAAAAATAGTCCGTTCAAAAACATGAGATAAGGGGAGATAACTTAAAGCCGTGTCTTCCCCTTTTTTTATGAGAAACAGATCAGAACAGGACAAAGTGTTTGAAACCAGATTTTTATGGGTCAGCATGGCTCCTCTAGGGGTTCCTGAATCACTGTAAGTATAAATAATAGTCGCCAGATCTTCAGATTTTACTCTGGATCTCAGTTCCTGGTATAACTCGGGGTTTTTTTTCTCTTTTTTTATGCCTGCATCTTCCACTTCATCCAGAGTTTTTGAGTGGGGAATAGGAGGAAGGCTGTCAAATACAATCACTTTTTCTTTAATGTCTGTTTTCTGCAGGAGAGGGGAAACCCGATCATAAAGGGAGCGATTGGACAGGATGATGTATTCGGGGTCGCAGTCGCTCAGAATGTACTCAATTTGATAAGGGGGCTGCGTGACGTGCAGAGGGACTAAAATTCCGCCTAAGGTTAGAAGAGCTAAATCACAGAGAGTCCATTCTGGCCTTCCTTCTGACAAAATGCAGACTCTGTCCCCTTTTTGAATTCCTAGAGAGGATAAACCCAGGGCGATATGTCTGACTTTTTTTTGGGTTTCCTCAGATGAAATCGAATGCCACTTCTTATCCACGCCTTTATAGTTGAGGAGTTTTGGATTGGTATGAAGTTCAACCCCTTGTTCAAACAATTCTAAAAGGGTGTTAGGATTCATCAGGAAGTTCTTTTCTATTCAGACTTGAATTCCTCTGATCTTTGAATCTTAAGTCTGGTGGGCAGGGATGGATTCGAACCACCGAACCGCGATGCGGACCAGATTTACAGTCTGGCGCCTTTAACCACTCGGCCACCTACCCGTAAGGCTTTTTATGAATTCGCAAGACGTGAAGAAAATCCTGGCTGCCATTTTGGGGTGAAAATAACGTGCTGTCATTTTTGCGTTTTGGAGCCGAGGATCCGAATCGAACGGACAACCTGCCGCTTACAAGGCGGCTGCTCTGCCTTTGAGCTACCCCGGCAGCAGGTTATAGATCGACGTCTGTTAAAGACTTTTCAATCTTTCGTTTGACTCGCTGCAGCGCATTGTCAATAGATTTAACATGGCGATTTAGTTCACGAGCCATTTCCTGGTAAGATTTGCCTTCCAAATAACTGGCAAGAACCAGGGATTCCAGTTCACTTAAATTTTCCTGAATTTTTTCTCGAATATCTCCGGAGAGCTCATGGTTAATAAAGACTTCTTCAGGATCGGTGATTTTCACGCCGGATAAAATATCCATCATGGTTCTATCAGAATCATCGTCATAAATGGGCTTATTCAGAGAGATGTAAGAATTCAGAGGGATGTGTTTCTGTCGGGTGGCTGTTTTAATAGCTGTGATAATCTGTCTGGTTATACAGAGTTCGGCAAAAGCTCTGAAAGAAGATAATTTGTCCGCTTTGAAATCTCTAATGGCTTTATAAAGCCCGATCATCCCTTCTTGAATAATATCTTCTCTATCAGCTCCTACTAGAAAGTAGGATTTTGCTTTAACTCGAACGAAATTCTTATATTTGTTGATGACATATTCAGTTGCCAGCTCATCACCGTTTTTTGCGTAACTGACCACTTCTTCATCTGTAATTTCAGTAAAACTGGCTGTACTTCCGGGCGCTTCTAGCACTTGAGTTTTCAAACTATCATCCTTCCTTTCTGGACTCTTATCTGGTATTGGACCCGTACATTTCAATTATACCCAGAAAATGGCTTTTATGCAACCACTCGTCTTCCATTATAAGAGTAGAAAAATAGAATGTCAAGGGATTTTAAAAAAAATCTCGAATAATTTACTTTTCGGTGGATCAGAAAAAAATAAGGTTTATTCTCCCCAAAATCTGCGGAATTTTCTTTTAAACTGCCATTTTTTGTACCATTCTAAAGGATTATAACCGCGTAAATTTCGAGTTCCCCTTACCCCTCTTGAAAAAGAAGAACCTCCTCCTCCCACAAAATAAGAGACAATAGAACCTCCCAGGGAGAAAAAGCCTAAAATTGGATTGACTGTAGCATAGCTGACGAATAAAAGAGCGCAGACAATCACTGCCAGCCAGCGTAATTCCATTGGAAAAATGAAAAGCATGACAGGGGAATGGGGATCATGGGCAGCCCAGATGACTGTTAAAGCTGTCAGAGGCAGCCACAAATTTTCAATGGGAACATTAATTCCCGTTAACATTCCTCCAAAAGCTAAGAAAAGTCCCGAAATTCCTGATAATCCTAAAAACATGAATAAAAATCTCTGACTGCCCCAGCTCCTTTCCATCATTCCACCCAGAAAATACAGCCAGTATAAAGAGAATAACAGGTTTATCAGGGTCCAGACTCCGCCAGAAAGGGAAATAAAGGGATAGGTTAACAAAGCCCAGGGTTCGCGGATCATAGATGATGAGGTTGGGATGAGCAGAGGGACTAAAGTTAGGGGTACAAGTTTGAGCAGCAGGAGGATAAAAGTCACAATGTTGGCTGCAATGATAAAGTTAGTGACAGGGGTTTCTGCGGGAAAAATATGAAACCCGCCATAACCTCTAGGGCGATAGTATGACATAATTCTCTCTTCTGCATTGTGTTTATAACTTCCTTGATGTTTAGTTTTTTCTTATTGAACAGGGCCGCTGATGGCTGATAAGGGGAGATGGAGCACGATTTTTGTTCCTTTTTCAGAACCGCGTTCACAGGATACGCTGCCCCCATGGCTTTCGGCAATTCGTTTGACGATAAATAAGCCGACCCCTGTTCCGCCAAATTTTCGGGTGTCAGAATTGTCAATCTGGAAAAATCGTTCAAACACTTTTTCTCTATATTCCTCCGGGATTCCAATTCCATGGTCCTCAATGCTGATTTGAAATTCATGGTTCGGAAGAAGAGAGGCTTTGATCCTGATTGAACCTCCTTCAGGAGAAAATTTGACAGCATTATCTAAAGTGTGCGCAAAAAGATGGGTCATTTTTTCTGGATCCACGAACAAAATTAAATCCCCCTTTTTTAAAAGTGCGGGATCTATTTCCACGTTCAGAGGATGGGTTGTTTGATTGATGTTTTTTATCAGGACAGCCTCCTGCACGAGATGGATGAAAGGCGCAGGGGAGCAGCGCGGCTGGAATCGGTCCATTTCCAGGTCATTCACCCAGAACAAATCCTGGATTAAAAGTTCCAGGTGTTCAGAAGCTCTGAGGATTTCAGCCAAGAATTCATTTTGAGAGGATTCATCCAATTTTCTCCGCTCTTTTTTTAAGATGTAAGCAAATCCTTTGATGGGGACCAGAGGGGTTCTCAGTTCATGGGACATAATGGAAATGAATCGGGTTTTAATTTCTTCCGCTTTTTTTAAAAGTTCGAAACTCCTGGAAAGATCTTGGTATAAGCGGGCATTATCAATAGCCACTGCAGCCATGTTAGCTAAAATGCCCCCTTTTTCCAGGTCATCAGAAGTGAAGCAGGTTGTTGACTCAGATTTTTCATCTGAAGGAGCAGAGGCATTTTTATTCATCAGTTCAAGGACTCCTATGATTTCTTCTTTAGCCCACATGGGAACTGCGATAAGGGATCGGGTTGTAAATCCTGAAAGGCGGTCAAATCTCCCTGCAAATCGGGAATCCTGCTGCACATCTTCTACCATGATAGGGGCGCGATTCTGAATCACAGTCCCTGCTATTCCTTCCTTTGGTTTTAGATGGTATGGAGTGATGTTTTTAGATCCTGGACCAAGGGCGCATCGGAAAAAAAGTTCGCCTGATGGTTTGTCTAAGAGCAGAATGGAAACAGCCTGGGCATTTAAAACTCTCTGAGAGACATTGAGAATATGGTTTAAAAGCAGATCCAGATCCAGGGTAGAATTGATAAACAGATTGATTTCCAGCAGTTCTTCTAAGGCTTGTATTTTTTTTTCGAGAATCTGTATATTTTTTTCAGTGTCCATGGAATTGATGATTTAAAAGGTTTTTAACAATGGCGCCGTCGTTTTTCATCCAGATGCCAGGAATCCTGCTGCAGCAGTCAGGACAGTCGCCGTTTTTAACTCTGTTTTCAAGGATTCCGTATCCTGATCTTCGAATTAAAATTTTCTGACAAAAAGGGCAGTAAGTGTTTTCAAAATCTCCAACTTCATCAGGCAGATTGCCTGGATAGACGAAAACAAGCCCTTCTTCATGACCGATGCGGGCTGCCCGGATTAAAGCCTCTGCTGATGTGTTCTCTGGATCAGTCATTTTATAATCCTTGTGAAAAGCGGTTACATGCCAGGGCAGATAAGGAGAAATCCCTTTTAAAAATCGGGCGATATTTCGCAGCTCTTCATCAGAATCATTAAATCCGGGGATAACGAGAGTTACAATCTCCACCCAGAATCCATTTTCAACCAGAGCCTGGATTGTGGTTTTTACGGTTTCTAATTTTCCCCCTAATTTTCTGTAATTTTTATCTTGAAAACTCTTGAGATCAACTTTATATAAATCCACCCATGGCTTGATATAAGAAATGACCTCTGGAGTTCCATTCCCATTGGAAACGTACGAAGTCACCAGCCCTTTTTTTCTGGCTTCTTTGAAAATTTCGACAGCCCATTCACTGGTGATCAAGGGTTCATTATAAGTGCTGGTCACGATTTTCGCTCCCTTTTCAAGAGCCAGTGCGACGAATTCGGAAGGAGTTATGGGAATTGTGTCTGCCATGGCAGCTGCTGCCGGATCTTTTAAAGCTTGAGACGTAACCCAGTTTTGACAATAGCTGCAGTGGTAGTCGCACCCCAGCATTCCAAAACTTAAAGCTCTGCTCCCGGGAAGGGCGTGGAAAAAAGGTTTTTTTTCGACAGGGTCGAGCTGCAGGGCTCCGACATACCCGGTGGGAACATAAAGGGTTCCCTCTTGATTGAATCTCACCCTGCAGATACCGGGCAGCCCTTTTAAAATTTTGCAGCGGTGTCCACAGGCAAAACAAATGACTTTCCCATCAGGCTGTTTTTCATAAAGTTCTCCGACTTTTGAGAGGCGGGATAAAGTGGCTTTTAAAGATGTTTCTGATGCAGTTTCCTCTCTGCTGCTTGACTTCCTAAAGACTTGAGCGTTCATTTTTTGTCTCTACATCAAAAACGATGTACATCCCTCTAATTTTCAAGTTATAAGAAAGAGAGCTTTCTCCTTTTAAATAATCTAAAAGAGGTTTAATTTCTTTCTGGATCTTTTCTTTTTTAGAGTTCTCAAGAGAAGGGTCAAAATTGAACAGGATTTTTTTGAGGGTGAGTTGAGAGACAAAACCAACGGCCGCATCCATTGGGATGTTCCTGAGCAAATATCCGATTTTTTCTAAGGATCCGGGCTCTAATTCTGATTTTTGAACAGCTGCCTCTGCGGTCTCAAGAGTTTGGAGGTACCATTTAGGTGAAGTTTTCAGCTTTCTGTTCAGAGGTTCTAGAATCCCGTTGTGTTCATAGGCATGGGTTCCATTGTAAATCTGGATCAGAGAGATTAAAGAATCGTTATTTTTCTTTCCTAACCATTCATGCATCATGGAGAAAAAGTATTTTATGAAGGGAGCGATGGTAATGATTTGAAAGGGGTTAGAGTCTGATTCTCCCGACATTCTTACAATCTCTTTTTCGTTTTCCAGGAAATCCTGCAGAGAGAGTTTGCCCTGTAATGCCTGATCTAACACGCTGCTGGTGTTGAGATAGAGCAGCTGGACATAAGTCATGTTTTCGTAGATTTTTTTTGCGTTCAAGAAAGATGCCTCACTTCGACTGCTCCCGATGAATCAAGGGATCAGTAAAACCTTTCCTTTGGTTTCGCGATTTTCGAGATAGTGGTGCGCTTTTGCCGCTTCTAAAAGAGGGAAAGTTTTATCAATATTGAGCTTTAATTTTCCCGAGAGGATCCAGTTGAAAATTTCTCCGGATCTCCACAGAAGTTCTTCTCGAGATTCAATGTAATCTCCCAGTTTGGGTCGAGTTAAATACAAGGACCCTTTCGCATTCAGAGTTTGCGGGTCTAGAGAGGGAACAGCTCCGCTGGACTGCCCGAATAAAACGAGATATCCTCTTCTGCAGAGGCAGTTTAAACTCTTTTCAAAAGTTTGCCTGCCAACAGAATCATAAACCACTTGAACCCCTTCTCCACGGGTTAACTGCTGCACTTGTTTTTCGAAATCCACCTGGGTGTAAAGAATAACTTCATCAGCCCCGGCTTTCTGCGAGATTATTTTCTTTTCTCCTGTCGAAACTGTTGTAATGACAAAAGCCCCTTTCATTTTTGCGATTTGGGACAAAAGTTGACCAACCCCTCCAGCTCCAGCATGGATTAAACATTTGTCCTCCACCTGAAGAGGATAAGCAGAACAGGCTAAATAATGAGCTGTCATTCCCTGCAGCATACAGGCTGCTCCCTGCTCATAACTGAGGGTATCAGGGAGTTTGACCAGGCGGTTAATCGGAAAATTCCCATGGGTTGCATAAGAACCTGAAAGCCCTGTCCATGCGACACGATCTCCTGTTTTTATTTTAAAAGTATTTAAATTGGCTGCTTCAACAATTCCTGCGCCTTCGCTGCCGATGAGAATAGGGGGATTGGATTTATACTCTCCTTTTCTTTGATAGACATCAATGAAATTAACCCCTGCTGCCATAATTTTAACTCTTGCAGTTCCTGGTTCTGGTTCAGGAAGGGAGAACTCTTCAAGAGTCATGACTTCAGGATTTCCATACTGCGTGATGTTGATTCTTTTTTCAGACATGGGTTCAAACTCCTAACGATAGAGGTGTCTTTCCTCTTCAGTGTGATTAAAATTATACGAAAGCGTTTTTTTCCCTTTCTATTTCTTAAGTCCCTTTAGAGCTGCCAGAGCAGGTTCAGCCGCTCTGCAAGCGGGTCTGTGGAACTGCGGCGCGAAGAGGAGAGGAATATCTTGCAGTCAGATAGAAAACTGCGAAAGGTTTCCATGCCAACGTCAAACAGAAATTTGAATAAGGGGGGTGTTTTAACACCAGGCTCTGAGAGCGATTCCGAAAACCGCAGGTTTCCCTGGATTCTCGTTCTTGTCGCCGCTCTTTTCGCTGTATCTGTGACAGCCTCTGTGGTCAGTTTTATTCTGTTTAGAGAACAAAAGAACAATCGTCCTGGTTTGAACAAGCCGCCTGCCAGTTCTTATCAGACAAGGCGCGCTGCCCGATGATTCTGGACCTGGTTCTAGTCATCTTCTCGCTTTCTGTTTTTCTTTTTTTTATGGATTGGCTGACTTTTGTTTTAAGAGGAGACTGTGACCTTTATGTGGATGCTGCCAGAATCCAGAACTGTTTTAAAATGCCGCAAGAGGATTCTCTTTTTTTGTCGTTTGATATTCCTTTTGTTAACCGCAGCAGAAAAGAGCAGGCTCTTGTCATTTTTGGAGATCTTCAATCTGTTCCAGAAAGAAAAGAAGATCAGGACAGAGAACGCTGTGTAAAACTCACTCTAGCAGAGAATCCCAGAAAAGATGGTTATTTTGAAGCTTTTATTGTTAAACCTAAAAAATCGGTTTTTGCCAGAGCTCTGATTCAGGTTAGCCCGGAGGATGTCAGAGCATTAAATCATTTAAATTTTCTGCTTTCTTATGGGTATTATGGGAGGACCCCACTGAAAACAGAACGTCTTTTATTTTCTGTCCCTTTAGCTCAGTTCAAAGAAAATGAAAATGCTTTTAAAAAACCAGTTTCTTCTGAACCCCTTAAAAAAACGGGGAAACCGAATGTTGTGCCTATTCGCACCCATTTAATTTTTCCTGGAGAAGATTGGGTCAAAATAGTGCGCCAGTATCTGGATGGAAAAGCAGAACCAGGGGATTGGGTGGTGATCTCTGAATCTGTGGCAGCCATTGCTCAAAATCGGGTGTATCCAGTAACCAGCATTTTTCCCGGATTCTGGGCTAAACGTTTAAATCGGTTTTTTCAGTTTAATTCCAGCCTGGCTTCCTGCTACAGCATGCAGAAAGCGATTGAGGAAGTGGGTTTGCCGCGCATGATGGCAGGTGTTTTGATCGGACTGGCAGGAAGGCTTGTTGGCAGAACAGGGGATTTTTACAGGATTGCCGGGAGACAGGCAGCCACTATTGATGACTGCACAGGGACCCTTCCCCCTTTTGACAAGTCCGTTGTGATGGGTCCATTGAACCCTGGACAACTGGCTTTAAGAATTCGGGAAGAAACCGGGCTTGAAGCAGCAGTCGTGGATGCCAATGATCTCGGGAAAGTGGATATTCTTGGAAAATCCTCAGGAATTGAGGATCAGCAGCTGGTAGAGGCAGTTGTGGATAATCCCCAGGGGAACAGTGATGAACAAACTCCATTGGTCTGGATCAAGAAGAGACCCTCTGCAGAGCAGAGGGCACCTTTGGAGGGAGAGAAATAATCACGTTTAATATAATTAAGTATAGCAGGGAGATTTTAAAAAAAAATGACTAAAATGTTAAAAAAATGTAAATTTTTTATCTTTTTTGTTGTTTTTTTAGCAGCAGGACATTTTTGTTGGGCAGCCAGGTGGCATGTTCCCCGAATTTTGCAGTATAAACGAAATGGAATTTCTTTTTGGATTTTTGTGCCGCCGGATTGGAAACCCATTACTTCTGCCAAAAAGTTCAAAGCTGCAAATCTCCAAATTCATGCTTTTTTAACGGTCAACGTCCTGTCAGGTATAGGGAAATTGGAAGATCTGGCAGCTGCCTATTTAAATCAAGAGTCCTGGATTATCAGTCATAAAAAAATCATTTTGAAAAACGGCAGAAAAATGGAAGAGGTTATTTGTCAGGATTTAAACCATCCTTCTCGTGTAGGAATCGGGATTTTATTCATGAAAAAAGGCGGACTTGTCGTTGAAGAATCTGAGATTTCAAAAGATTTATATCCGCTTTTTGCCGATGAACTCTGGAGCCTCTTAAGAAGCGTCAAAACTCACCAGCCGTCTCTATCGCCTTTTTCATCTCCTTCAAATCCATCCGCTCAATCGCTAAAACCGGGAACCTCGAAAATTTCCCCCCAAACCGAATTATTTCCCTCCTCGGCTGCTTCATCAAAATCTGCGTCCTCTCAGCTGCCTCCAGGAGAAAAGATTTATCAAGATCCCAAAGACAAATATGAATTCTTTTATCCTGAATCCTGGAAAGTTCAGCATATTGGAGAAAACCCTCTGCTGTATCAACTTCACGGTTCTAGTTTTCAGGTTCTCTCCTCAGCAGGGGGAATGTTTAAAGTGTCTCAGAAAAAGATACTGCCCATGTATGAACAGTCTTTAGCTTATGCCATAAAAGGTTTGAAAATTTTACATGAGAAACGACTCAAGATACATGCCGCAAAAGTAAAAATTCTGGTTTATTCTTACCGCCTTCCTCACGGCAAAATGATGAAATCCTGGGCTCTGGTTATGACTTTGTCAAAAATATCTTACTTGTTTGTCTGCACAGCCCCCAGGAGCAGTTTTTATTCGATGCGCCCCACGTTTATGACTATGCTGCAGTCTTTCCGAGTGATCCATTGAAACTTTTGAAAGTTCAGGCGCATCTCTATTTGAGCGGCGAAGTTCAAGGAGTTGGAATGAGGGTTTTTATTCGTTCTATGGCATTGAAATTTTCCCTCTCAGGATTTGTGAGAAATCTGGATGATGGACGAGTGGAAGCGGTTTTACAGGGGGAAAAAGAGAGCATTGGAAAGGTTCTGGAAAGAATTCGTGAGGGGGGAGCCCCTGGACAAATTCAAGATTTGAAACTTCTCTGGGAAGACCCTTTTTCTGAATTCAATGGATTTGTCATCACTCATGGCGAGAAATAAGATGTCCGGAGTTTTAACAGTTGCCGAGCTGTGCCAGCACATTCGCCTTCTTTTTGACAGTGATGAACTTTTGAGAATGTGTTTTGTCAAAGGAGAGGTTTCAGGAGTTTCTCTTTATCCATCAGGACATCTGTATTTTACTTTAAAAGATTCTTCCCATCAGATAGCCTGTGTCATGTTTCGACAAGAGCACCAGGGATTGAAATTCAAACTTAAAGAAGGAATGAAAGTTACAGCAGCAGGGCGTGTCTCTATTTTTTCAGGGAGAAGCCAGTATCAATTAATTGTTCAGGATCTCAATCCTGATGGAGTGGGGGAACTGTATCTGGCTTTTCTGGAGTTGAAAGAAAAGCTGGAAAAAGAAGGACTTTTTGATCCTGCTCGAAAAAGACCAATCCCCTTTTTTCCAAAAACAGTAGGGATTGTTACCAGTCTTCAAGGAGCAGCTCTCCATGATATGATTTCCATTATTCAGAGGAGAAATTCCGCGATTCAAATTTTGATCTCCCCTTCTCCTGTTCAAGGACAGGATGCTCCTGGAAATTTAATTGCAGCTTTAAAAAGACTTCAGTCTTTTCCTGATGTGGAAGTGATTCTTTTAGCCCGGGGTGGAGGTTCTCTTGAAGATTTGTGGAGCTTTAATGATGAAAATTTAGCCCGAGAGATTTTTCAGTGCAGAGTTCCTGTGATTTCAGGAGTAGGACATGAAACGGATTTTACTATTGCGGATTTTGCGGCTGATAAAAGGGCTCCTACTCCTTCTGCCGCAGCAGAACTGATCTCTCCGCTGCAGAAGGATCTGCAGCAGCAGTTAATGCAGCTGGCTCAGAGATTAAATCGTTCCATGGAGAGGAAAATTCAAGAAAAAGAGCTGCAGCGTTTGGATTATCTGCAGCAGCAGTTAGACCGAGCTTATCAGAATAAACTTAAAATAAGCGCCATGAAACTGGATTCTCTGCGAGAAAAACTGGAAGCTCTGAGCCCTTACGGCATTTTAAACAGGGGATATGTCCTTGTCACTGCTGCTGGGAAAACGATTAAAACCGCTGAAAAGGCGCTGGAGAAAAAGAGGGGAACTCTCATTTTTGCAGATGGAACAGTTGAGGCTTTATTTCAAAAATCATCCTCTGAAAAGAATTCCAGGCAGCAGTTTGTCCAGGGGAATTTTTTTAGTTAGAGAAATGATTCGGGAGAGAAACAGGCTGCCATGAATGAATTCTCTTATGAATCCACCATCCAGAAACTGGAAGAGTTAGTAAAAAAACTCGAATCCGGCGATCTCCCTTTAGAAGAATCCCTCCAGGCGTATGAAAAAGGGAAACAGTTTATTGCGCTCTGCTCGGAAAAACTAAAAGAAGCTCAGGAAAAACTGCAGGTGGTCGTTCAAAAAGAAAATGGTTCTTTAGAAGCTGCCCCTTTTCAGTTTGAAAAAACTCAAGATTGAAGCAGCGTCTTGATCTTCTTCTGGTCGAAAAAAAGCTGGCTGAAACTCGCCATCAGGCGCAGGCTCTGATTCTTGCGGGAAGGGTTAAAGTCAATCATTCCTCAGCCCTTAAGCCCGGAGATTCTGTATCTGACACCTCTTTTATTGAAGTGGTTGAACCTTTCCCTTATGTTGGAAAAGGGGGGATAAAACTGGCTAAAGCTCTTCAGGTTTTTCAAGTAAATCCTAAAGGAAAGATCTGCCTGGACATCGGAGCTTCAACCGGCGGATTTACAGACTGCCTGCTGCAGAATGGAGCTGCAAAGGTTTATGCAGTGGATGTGGGGAAAGGGCAGCTGTCCTGGAAATTGAGAACGGATCCAAGAGTTGTTTCTCTGGAAAGAACCAATGCCCGTTATTTAACTGCTGCAGAGATCCCTGAAGCGATTTTGCTCTGTGTCATGGATGTCAGTTTTATTTCTGTCCAGAAGATTCTGCCTGCTGCCAGAGATCTCATGCTCCCTCATGGAGAAATTCTTGTTCTGATAAAGCCTCAATTCGAAGCAGAACGGGGCGCAGCTAAAAAAGGGGTTATCAGAGAAAAAGAGATCCATGAAAAAGTGCTGCATAAAATGATGGAGTGGCTCGAGGTGAACGCTTTTTTTGTGCAGGGAATTACTCATTCTCCTGTTTCCGGGGCTGAAGGGAATATCGAATTTTTGTGTCATCTCAGTTTCGAAGAATCCAGGGAAGTTTTTGATCTGGCCTGGATTGTGGAAAAAGCCCATCAGGAATTAAAGGAAAATCAGGGGAGATTCCCCTCTTCCCTCGAAGTAAAAGAATAGAGAGCAATATATGGCGATTTCAGAAAAAGGAGAAATTGTTTTCAGCGGGGTGACACCCCATCCCCCGATTTTAGTTCCCGAAATTGGCAGAGAAGAGATCGAAAAATGTTTAAAAAGCCGTAATGGACTGCAGATTTTTTCTCAAAAACTCAGGGATGCCCATCCTGAAGTCCTGGTTCTTATAACCCCGCATGGACCGGTTTTTCAGGATGCTGTCTCTGTTTATACATCGCTTCAGTACAGCGGGAATTTCAAACAGTTTGGGGCTTCCTCAGTTAAACTGGCTGCAAAAGGGTATCCCTCATTAGGAATGCGCATCCTTGAGGAAGCTGCATCTAAAAGTATTTCTGCTGCGGAATTAAATGAAACGACTTATAAAAAATGGGAGGTTCCTCCTTATCTGGATCATGCTTCCATGGTTCCTCTTTATTATTTTCGCGAGGCAGGGCTGGATCTTCCGATGGTCTTGATCAGCATCGGGTTTCTGCCGTATCCAACCCTGTTCGAATTTGGAGTTTGTGTCCAGAAAGCTGTGGAAAAAGAAGGAAAACGAGCTGCTGTGATTGCCAGCGGCGATTTATCTCACCGCTTAATTCCAGCAGCCCCTTATGGGTATGAGCCTTTAGGAAAAGAATTTGACAAAAAAATTCTTGAGCTGCTGGAAGTTCATGATGCAGCTGGAATTTTAAAAATGGATCCCCTGTTCATTGAAAAGATCGGGGAATGCGGTTTTCGTCCGATTTTAATTATGTTAGGAGCTACCCAGGGTTTAAATCTGCAGAAAGAAGTGGTTTCGTACGAGGGTCCTTTTGGAGTGGGCTACGGAGTTGTCACTTACCAGACCCTTGAGAAAAAAATAGAAGCGGGCCATGGATAAATTTAATATTGAAGAAAGTTTCCCGCTGGATCTGGCTGTAAAATCAATCCAGCATTATTTGACCAGCAAAAATTATCTCCCGGCGCCTCAAGAAGTGCCGGATCCCTTTAAGAAGAGAGCTGGAGCTTTTGTGACCCTTAAAAAAAGAGGAGAATTAAGAGGCTGCATAGGGACCATTGCTCCGATGAAAGGCTCTCTTGCAGAAGAGATTATTTATAATGCGGTCAGTTCTGCTCTTCGTGATCCGCGCTTTCCGCCCGTGAGATTGGAAGAACTGAAAGAATTGACAGTTTCAGTGGATGTCCTTGAAAAACCTGAGCCTGTGCGCGCAATTCAAGAGTTAGATCCCAGGGTGTACGGAGTGATCGTTCATACAGAGCATAAAAGCGGACTTCTGCTCCCGGATTTAGAGGGGGTTGAAACTTCTGAAAAACAGATTGATATTGCTCGACAAAAAGCGGGAATCAGTCGCAGTGAAAAGTATGAAATCCAGAAATTCAAGGTGATCCGCTACGGGAAGAAATAATGTCCTGAAGAGAGGGAATGAGTCCTCTCAAATTTTAGTCCTGGCATCAAGCTCTCCCCGGAGGAAAGAATTATTAAAAAGACTTGGATTGAAATTTTTTTCGTATCATCCTGAAATTGCAGAAACCATTCGTTCCTCAAAATTTTCGTCCCTGATTCAGCAAACTCGTTTTTTGGCTCGCATGAAAGCAAAAAAAGCGCAGGAAGAATTTCCCGATTCCCTGATTTTAGCGGCAGACACTTTAGTGGGATTAAAAGGCAAAATTTTAGGGAAGCCTGAAAGCGAAAAACAAGCCTTTCAAATGCTGCGAACCTTAAATGGGAATGAACACGAGGTTGTGACAACAGTTGCCCTTTTGAAAAACACTCAAGCAGCCATTAGATCCGTGGTGACAAAAGTTTGGTTTTATAAGAAGCCCCCCTCTTTTTTAAAGTGGTATCTTTCCACAGGGGAGTATAAAGATAAAGCAGGAGCCTATGGAATTCAAGGGCATGGTTCGCTGTTGGTGAAAAAAATCGAAGGGGATTATTACAATGTGGTGGGCCTGCCAGTAGGGGTTTTATGGGAGATGCTGGAGAAATTCAAAAAAAAATAAATTGGTGAATGGGTCGATCCGCAGGATCATGAACAGGGAATTCATGGAGTGAAATGGAAAAAGCAGAAATAAATGAGCTTTTTAAGTTTAAAAAATTTGCGGTTCGGGTTTTTAGGAATTCAGCTTGGCATTGATTTAGGCACCAGCAATACTCCTGTTTTTTTAAGAGGGGCGGGCATTATATTCAGCGAGCCTTCGTACGTCGCCATGAATCAAAATACCCGGAAAGTCATAGCTGTGGGGGAAAAAGCTAAACAAATGCACGGCAGAACTCCTCCTCATATTACTGTGATTCGTCCTTTAAGGGATGGCGTGATCGCCAATTTTGAAGTGGCTTATGAAATGCTGCGATTTTTAGTGAATAAGGCTGTTCCGAATCATTATTTTTCCAGTTTGAATATTGTGTTAGGCGTACCTTCTGACTGCACCCCTGTGGAAAGAAGAGCGGTTGAGGAAGCAGCCCATCATGCAGGGGGAAAAAATATCGTTTTAGCAGCCCAGCCTTTTTTAGCTGCAATTGGGGCGGGTATGCCTGTAAGAGAAGCGGTTGGTTCCATGATGGTGGATATTGGCGGTGGAACCACAGAGATTGCCATTCTTTCTCTGGGAGGGATTGTTTCCAGTCAGTCTCTCAGGGTGGCAGGGGATAAAATGGATGAATCTATTGTCAATTACTTGAAAAAAACATACAATTTGATCATTGGCGAAAGAACGGCAGAAACGATAAAAATACAGTTGGGTTCAGTTTTTACCCCAGAGGAGAAGAAAACTTTAGAGGTGCGCGGAAGAGATGTTTTTTCTGGACTTCCTCGTTCACAAACCATTACTTCGGGAGACATTAGAGAAGCTCTGCTTGAGCCTTGCTCCAGAATTGTGGAAGGAGTAAAATCGACCCTTGAACATTCCCCTCCAGAACTGGTTTCAGATATTATGGAACATGGAATTGTGATGGCTGGAGGGGGAGCAATGATTTCCGGATTTCCTGTTATGGTTCAAGAAACCACTAAGATTCCATGCCGTCTGGCAGAGGATCCGATTAACTGTGTGGCTCTTGGCGCAGGCCGCCTTTTTGAGGATCTCCATTTTCTAAAAGAAGTGGCGGGAAGAGGATCGACTTACTGGGAACACCCTGTTGAAGTGGCATGAGGAAAGAGAGTGATGAAGAGATTTCAATTATGGATGGCTTTTCTGCTGCTGATCCTTTTTTCTATTCTTCTGGCCGCTTCTTATTTCGCGCGTGAAATTTTTGTGCCGGTGTCTTTAAAAAAAAATAAGGTACTGGTGGTGGTTCCTCCAGGATCCAGCTGCGCTCAGATCGCTGATGAACTGAGCCATAAAGGCTTGATCCGCTCCGCTTTCTCTTTTCGTTTATTGTCTCGATTCACAGGGGCGCAGAGTAAAATGAAAGCGGGAACCTACCGCTTTTCTCCTTCTTACAATGAAGTGGAAATTTTGAGAAGATTAGTTTTAGGGAAAAGCATTCTGATCAAGGTGACCATTCCCGAAGGGTTTGATTTAAGGCAGATTTCTGAACTTTTAAACAAAAAAGGAGTGGTTTCAAAAGGAGCTTTTCTGGCGGCTGCTCGGAAAGCGCGTCTGCATCTTCCGCAGATTCATGAAACCATTTCAGGACTGGAAGGATTCCTTTTCCCTAACACTTATTTTTTTTCTCCTCGCATGACCCCTCAAGAGGTTTTCAAACCCATGACACAGGAGTTTAAGAAACAAGTTCTGCCTTTATATGAAAAAGCTCATCCTTCCATGAGTTTGAGAAAAATCATTATTTTAGCTTCTCTGGTTGAAAAAGAAGCAAAAATTGAAAAAGATCGTCCTTTAATTGCTGCTGTTTATTACAATCGGCTGCGGAAAAAGATGCCGCTGCAGTGTGATGCCACAATAGAATATCTTCTCCCTGAAGAAACTCGTCATTTAACAGGAAAAGATCTGAGCATAAAATCTTTGTACAATACTTATTTGCATCCAGGCTTTCCTCCAGGACCTATTGCCAATCCTGGACTTCCCTCGATCAAAGCTGCCCTTTATCCCGCCCATGTTCCCTATCTTTATTATGTGGCTAATGGAAAAGGCGGACATCGGTTCAGCGCTAATTATGCAGGACAGCTGCATAACATTCATTTATACGATGACTGGCTGAGGGCGCGCTCTCAAAAAATCGGCAGTCAATAAAAATGTTTTCTCGCTGTATTTATTATTTGTGTCCTGATGCTTATGTCTCTTCTATTTTTGAAATTAATTTGAAAGCTCTTAAAGCAAAAGGTTTTAAGGGAATTATTATTGATCTGGACAATACTCTGGTTAAGCCCAGATCTCAGGAAGTCTCAGAAGAAGTCATCTCCTGGATTAAAGCCATGGGGGAACTGGGATATAAGAGATGTCTTCTCTCTAACAGTCTGCCTAAAAGAGTTCAAGCTTTTTCCAGTAAATTCGGGATTCCCTGCATTTCACGCGCGGCAAAACCTCGAAAAAAAGTGTTTCTGCGCGCTTTGAGCGAACTGGGAACAAAATCCGCTGAAACCGCTGTGATAGGAGATCAATTGTTCACTGATATTCTGGGCGGGAAAAGAAGTGAATTATTCACTATCCTGGTATCTCCTTTAGATAAAAAGGAGCTGTTGACCACGGCTTTGATGCGATATCCTGAAAAAATGATTTTAAATTTTTTGAATCGCAGGGGACTGCTCAAACCCCTTTAGTTTTTCCAGGAGTTCTCTCCATTCTCCTTTGCTCAATCCCGCTGCTTCTAAGTTCTCTTCATAAGATTTTAGTTTTTCGAGATCCATGACTTTCTGCAGCAGATTCCATTCCTGTTTTGAGAGTTTCTGTCCCTTTAAAACATAGTCTTCAAAAGCCTCCCAGGTCATGGGGAGTTTTTCTTTAAGGATTTCTGCAATGGCAAAACCATAGGCTTGGATTTCTGACTGGGCATGGGCATCCATTCTGAGTTCCAGAAAGTGCATGAGATTGTGGAGATTGATGCTCCAGTAAAATTCGGTGTATAAATTGACCGGGAGGAAGATTCGAATCAGTTCTCGGGCTAATCCGAGATCATTCAGATGGGTGTAGCAGTCATAAGCTTTTCTGCAGATGTCATCCAGATTTTCCTGAAAGGTTTTTTGAAAATCTTCAGGAACAGGCTCTGAGCTTGAACCCTGACGATTTCCTCTGCTCTGGAATTGAATTCTGGTTTCTTCCGGGAAATAAAATTCATCCCGAGCTTCGCTGTAGCGGAGGCTGTATTCATTATAAGAGGCTGCTCTATGTCTCATCCACTGACGGGCGACAAAAATGGGGAGTTTAATATGCCATTTGGTCTGCACCATTTCAAATGGGGTTGTATGCCTGTGGCGAATCAGGTATCGAATTAAACCTCGATCTTCGCGAACTGTTTTTGTGCCTTTTCCATAACTCACTCTGGCAGCCTGAACAATAGAGCTGTCATCCCCCATGATGTCCACGAGATAAACAAAACCTTTATCCAACACTTTTTTTTCTTGAATTTTTTCCGCTTCTTGCAGCATAGCGCTCTCCTCCATTTCCTATTCGGGTTTAATGAACTGTTCGCTTTAGGGGTTAAGTCAACCTGTTGCCAAAGATGACTTGTTAAAAGCAGAGGGGCGGATCACAGACCGATTTTGATCCCCAGATCTGCGCCGCTGCTGTTGATCATTAAATCCAATTTTGTGGTTTTATTCAGATTTCTCTGGAGTCCTCCAAAAATGGAATTGCTGTAACCGCTGGTGGTTTGTCCTGAATAATTGAGAACTGAGGCAAAAGGGTCGAGATAAAGTCCTGTCATTCGGGAATACTCGCTGCCATAATTTAAATGGAAAATCGTGCCGCCTATTTTGTAGGCTAAACGAGAGTTTAACTGGAATGCATTTGAAGAAGAATAGGGATCTGACTGGTTGAGACTCAGTCCGAGATTGATTTTAAAATTCAAATTTCCAAAACCTCTTCGATACGTTAAAGAGCTGCTGGATTTATTTTTCTTTTTTGAGCCCGATATTTTTATAGTTCCTTGAGTATTCGTTTCCGCGCCCTTATTTGTCGGGGCAGCTTCTGAGCGAGTAAAAGGGGAGAAGAGCAGCAGAAAAAGCGCTGCGGTTAAAATAGATTTGAACCCCATTTTCATTGGCTCCTTTCCACGTAGAAGCATACTATTTTTAGAAAGCGAAATCAAGGGTGAATGATGTCCAATTTGTAAATTTTTTTCTTTTCTCGCTGAGGCGGCTAATGCTGGTGGGCTGCTGTTTTGATTTCTTCCAGAGTCTGCCTGGCAGTTTTTCTGGCTTCTGCAGCTCCTGTTTCCAGGATTTCAGAGATGGTTCCAGGATTTTTTAGAAGGTCTTCCCTTTTTTCCCGGATTGGAGCCAGTTTATCGCTTAAAACTTGAGCCAGGTTCTTTTTACAGTCCACACACCCCAGAGAACCATTTTTGCAGTTTGTTTCAGTTTCTTTCACAAGAGATTCTGAAGAGAAAAAACGATGGTAAAAAAAGATATTGCAAATTTCAGGTCTGCCTGGATCCCCTCTGCGGATTTTCTGAGGATCAGTCACAGTCTGCTTCACTTTTTTTTGTATCTCTTCAGGCGGATCTGAAATAAAAATTCCGTTGTTGTAAGATTTGCTCATTTTTCTTCCATCAGTACCTGGAACAAAAGGGGCTTCACTCAATAAACTCTCAGGCTCAGGGAAAATATTTTTTTGGAAGATGAAGTGAAATCTGCGAACCACTTCTCTCGCGAATTCCAGATGGGGAAGCTGATCCTGGCCCACAGGAACAATTTCACCTTTCACTGATAAGATGTCTGCTGTTTGAAGTAGGGGATAGCCCAGGAACCCATAAGTTGCCAGATATTCCATTTCTTTTCTTTTTGCCGCTTCTTCACGAACCTCGCGGTCTTCAAGAATATTGGCAGCTGAATCAAGTCGCTCATTGAGTCTTTGTTTGAGCAGTTCCTGCAGCTGTTCTTTATAGGTGGGGACTCTTTCCAGCCAGGCGGTTGGAACAATCATGCTTAATAATAAATGAAGTTCAGCGATTTGAGGAATATGGCTCTGGATATAAATCGTGGATTTGGCAGGGTCAATGCCGCAGGAAAGCCAGTCTAAAGCCATTTCTCTAATATTTTCAGGGATCTCTTCTGTCTGGCGGTAGCCGGTTGTTAAAGCATGCCAGTCCACAATAGAGTAAAAACACTCATATTCATCCTGGAGTTTTTTCCAGTTTCCAAGGGCTCCAAGGTAGTGGCCAATATGCAGTTTTCCTGTGGGCCTCATTCCACTCATCAATCTTTTTTTAGGCATCTGGTGCAGCTCCTATCAATTTTTACTCGTTATGGTTTGGATTGGCATGAAGTCAATCCTTCTTTTGGGCTGAGGCTTTCAGATTCTTTTTTAAGAACTCCAGAGCCTGCTCCCGAGTCTGAATGTTCCCATCCATCTGTTCGTTTTTTACTTTTGCAAGCCATTCCTTGTAAATCGGTCCAGGTTGAACCCCCAGAGCTTTTAAATCTTCTCCTGAAAGGAATAGTTTCATTTTTTGGAATTTCAAGGCATACTGCTCAATTCTTTCTTTTAAAAAAGGGTTTCGGGAATAAGCCATACAGAACACCAGCCCTTCTGACGGAATTTTTTCTAATTTTTGAAAGATTTCGCTGGGAGTTTTTGGAACAGAATGGGAAAGTTCATGAATCATTTTTTCCCAATTAGATTTTAGAAAGCTGATTTTTTGGGAGTCTTGGAGGGGAAATTTCCATTTCATCAGCAGCTCTTCTATTTCTTCAGGAGTCAGTTGGCAGAAAAGACCCAGGGCATAAATAATCCAGATGTCATGGTCCTGAATTTGAAGGGTTTCTCTGAAAGCAGCAAGAACTTCGGGGATTTGTTTTAAGATCTGCAGGGAATTCCCCGAGAGCCTTAAGGAGGGATGAATTAAGGAAAGTCCTTTTAGTTTACCGATTCTCTGGATCGCCGGGATCGGGTTTTTTTCAGAAAGCAGAAGAATGATTTCGTTTCTGATCCGATCCCGAGAAAGCTTTGAAAGTACACCGGAATAGATCGCTTCTTTCAGCAGTTTTTCTGTGTGAGATTCGATGTGGAATCCATACCTTTGTTCATATCGAATAGCTCTGAAGATACGAGTGGGATCATCCATAAAACTGGAGGAATGAAGCACCCGAATAATCCCATGCTGCAGATCCCTCTGCCCTCCGAAGAAATCAATTAATCTCCCAAAATCATTCGGGTTCAGTTTTAAAGCCATGGCATTGATTGAAAAATCTCTGCGGGTTAAATCCTGTTTAAGGGTGGTGCTGGCGACTTCAGGAAGAGCAGCAGGACGCGCGTAAAATTCCGATCGAGCTGTCGCCAGATCAATTCTCAGTTGGTCAGGGAGAATTAAAACAGCGGTTTTAAAGGGCTCATGGATAGTTAGATCAGCTTTTAAAACCCCTGCCATTTTTTTAGCAAATGAGATTCCATCCCCTTCTACCACTAAATCTAAATCCAGATTTTCTATCCCCAGCATAAGATCCCGCACAAATCCACCCACCACAAAGAGATTGATCTGCTCATCATCCGCGAGTTTTCCCATCTCTTTTAGAAGTTCTGCGATCGCTTTAGGGACTGATTTCCAGTCTTTCAGATGAAGGGTTTCAACAGATTCCTGGGATCCCTGTTGGTTCTGCGGCGGCTGGGGCGCCTGCTGCAAATCTGATGATTCGATTTTATTTTTTAGAACCAGAAGAAGTTTCTCTTCCACTTTTTCCAGATTATTTTCTTTTAAAGAAGCTGAAGCAGCGGTCTCATGTCCACCTCCTCCAAATTCTTCGCAGATGGCTGCTGCATTAACTGTTTTTGAAGCGGATCGAGCAATTAGAAAGATTCTCCCCTGCATCTGAATCAAACTGAATGCAGCCTGTGTTTTTTCCAGATCTAAAATGCGCTGGGTCAATAATGAAGCATCATTGGCATAATAAGAAACAGAGGCTTTTGTGATGAGAAAATTTTGATCCTTGATTTGAAAAAATTGGAGAGAAAGCAGCAAACGGTTCAACAGATCCCGCTGCTCAGGAGAAAGGGTTCGGTTCAGATGTTCTGTGACAATTTTCAGATCCCCCCCTTTTTCTAAAAGCCATGCTGCTGCATTTAGATCAGAAGCTGTGGTTCTTGGAAAAGAAAGAGATCCGGTATCTGCATAGATGCCGGCTAAAAACAGGGTCGCTTCTTCAGGAGAAACAGGGAGCTTTTTTTCTTGAATAAGTTCTATCAGGAGAGTTGTCGTAGAGCCAACCTGTCTGACACAATTGTAATCCCCCACAATATCTCTATAAGTCGTAGGATGATGATCATAAACATGCAGCTCTATCTCAGGGTTTTCGATGAGAACCCGCAGATCTCCAAGCCTTCTCGCTTCCCGAGTATCCACGATAATGAGCTTTTTAACTTCATGCAGCGGGATGTCTTTCAAGGGCGTTAGATGCAGCCACTGCCCATAGTGAGCTAAAAAGTCTCGAACCCCGGGATCCGGCGAATCCGCGAAAACCAGTTTTGCTTCAGGATAGATTTTGCTGGCAGCAGCCATGGCTGCCAGTGAATCCATGTCTGCATTGGAATGTGAAACAATCAGTTCCATTCTGTAATGTTTACTGCTGGGCGCAGAGGAGTCTATTCTTGAAAATAAGGATCATCATCATGGTGAAGGGATCGCAGCCGTTCGTTTTTATCAGAATTTTCAGGAGACAGTTTGACAAATTTTACAGCAGCATGATTTCTCATGGAAACATCCTCCCCTTCAATTCTGAAACTTTTTAAAGATTCCTCATTCCACACATATCGGGCAGCATCCCTTAAAGTTTCCTGCGGATCCAGGACATGAAGAATCCCATCCGCGCTTTTTAACATTAAAACCCCATTTTTATGAAATCCAACTTCCATTTCATTTTCCTCCTTTTTCCTCTTCAGGATTTTTCGTTTGTGGAACGGATTGGAGAGATTCCATGAGAAAAGCAGACCCAATGCCCAGGAACCCTCCTAACAGAATCCCAATCGCCAGATCTAAAAGTCTGTGAGGACCGCTGGGAAAGCGTGGAACTTCAGCTTTGTCTAGAACTTGAATATCCGGTTTCTCTTTTTCTTCTTCTAAAACTGTTTTTTCATACTGGGTTGATAGAAAAGTATCCAGAGCTTCTAAAATTTTCAAACGCCGTTCTAATTGTAAATACTGGAGTCCAATTCGAGGATAAGTTGCAAATTTCCGATCTAACTTCTGGATCCCTTCTGTCATGGCTTTTTTTTCAGCCTTCAGCTCCCAGAGATGGATTTCAGGAAGTAAGAGAGAATTTGCAGTTCCTGTTTTTGCTGCCCTCATCTGTCTTTTCAACTGCTGCTGAAGGATCTGCTCAAGATCCTTCACTTTCCACAGATCGGATTTAAGCTGTGGATTCTGGGGGGTTTCTGCAGCTTTATCCTGGGCATATTGAATATAGGCGGCTGCCAGCTCTTCTCTCAGATTCACGATAACAGGATCCGTTAAATCTGGTCCAATAAGAGGATGATGAACACTGGAACTGTAGTGGCTGAGTAGAATCTGCTCTGCCGCCGCTAAACTTTTCTCTGCTGCATGGATCTGAATAGCATCTGACAGTTCCTTGACTTTTAAAGTGATCAGGGCTTTCATATAGTCTTTGGCTTCTTCTGTAAAATCGGAAGTGTGGTGCTGGGCTTGAAATTGAACCATGGCTTTTTCTGCTCGATCCAGTCTTTTTTTAAGTTTTGCGCGCCGCAGTTTGATATCTTTTTTCTCTTTTTGAGCCACATTGAAAATCGCCCGTGAAGAGTACTGTTTAAAAGCCTGGATATAGCCATTTGCCAGCTGCTCTGAAAGTTTAGGGTTTTCTGTGGTGACTGAGATCACCATGATTCCTTCTTTAGACATTTGGATGCTGCTCGATTTCCGCAGAATAGTTTGCGCAGTCTGTTTGTAAGGGGTATGGTAGTAGTGGAGCAGATGGTATTTTTTGATCAAAAGATCAGCCACTGTTTTAGATTCTAAAATTCCTTTAGTATAACCTATGATGGTAGGCTCTGAGAGAAATCCCCCTAATCCCCCTAATCCCCCTAATCCCCCTAATCCCCCTAATCCCCCTAATCCCCCTAATCCCCCTAGATTAGTAAGGTTTAACATTTTAGCTGTACTGGAGTTAGAGTTCAAAGGGTAGTAAAAACTGGTTGCAGCCGTATATTTGCTGTGCGCTAAAATGACGTAGATAAGGGCTAGCAGAACAACCCCACCCATGATCTTGAAGATGAGCGATTTTCGCTTTTTTAAGATCAGCCAGTAGTCGTATAAACTGACTTCTTGTTCCATGACCTTCTTCTCATTCTCTCTTTTTCATTTTTTTCATTCTCTTGTTTTTTTTTAAATTGCAGAGAAGTCCTTTTTAGGATTTAAATCAGATGAGGTCTGGTTTAAAGGATAATATTTTTAAAGAAAGAATCCGTTAAAATCGCCTGGGGGTAACATGGAATGACAAAATTTAAAGTTGTTTTAGTGATTTGCCTGATGTTTTTTGCTGCAGCTCGAATCTCCTGGGGATCCAGTTTGGATCAGCCATCATCTCCACATCCTGTGACCCCCACAGGATTCGGGTTTTCTCTCAGTGTTTGGATGAACCCGAACTTCTCAGGGATTACGACTGCTGGAGGAGGGGGGACTTCGATCTCTTTAAACCACAACCTTGGATTAGGAGGTCAGAGCCTTTTGATCCCTAAAATATGGTACCGTTTTCCACATGGACAGATTCTGGATTTCAGCTTCACCCAGATCCAGCAGACTGCTGCTCAAGATTTAAATGCGCCTGAAACGTTTCAAGGACTCTTTTTTCCTCAAGGAAAACCTGAGAGTTCTAATATGGATCTGTTCTGGGGAGATCTCAGTTATGAGTACCCGATCTATTATGACACCTATCCACCTGTGCAGCAGTATTTAAATGTGGTGTTAGACATGAAATATCTGCAGGGAAACTTTACCATGACCAATGATTTAGGGGAAACCACTGCCCATCCCCCGATTTATGTGGTGTTCCCTCAACTGGGACTGCATGGAAAATTTAGAATTGCCAGAAGAACCACAGCCGAATTTAAGACTGTAGGAATTATGGCAGGATTTGAAGATGCGGTTGGATACAGTTATGATCTAGAAGGAGGATTCACTTATCGTTTTTCAAACCAGGTTGGCTTAAGAGCAGAATATCGGAACTTTGATTTTTACAATCGAGATGCCTTTGGAAACACTTTTGCTTTTCGGCTTTATGGACCCCAGCTCACCCTGGGTGTTGATTTTTAAGCTAAAATACTTTTTCTGCTTTCAGCGGATCGAGGGAAAAGTAAAGAATTCAAAGTATGGAGGTAAATTTACTCTTCAGTGGAATTCTTAATTAAGAAAACAGAATGGAAAAAATCACCAGTGGAATTACGGGACGAGTCGTAGGGTTTGCTAAAAAAGTAACCCTTGAGCTGGTGTATGACTTTATTGATCAGCGTACAAAAGAGATTAAAGATGAATTAAAAGAACACAAACTTGAAACAAATCAGCGAATTGAGAAACTAGAAGAACGAATCGAGAAGTTTGAAACAGGAGTTAACCAGCGAATTGAGAAACTTGAAGAACGAATTGAGAAGTTCGAAACAGGAATTAATCAGCGAATTGAGAAGTTCGAAACAGGAGTTAACCAGCGAATTGAAAAGTTCGAAGTGGGCATGAGACATGAATTTCAAGAATTTAAATCTGAGACCAATCAGAGATTTGACAAACTTGAAAACAGCTTGACTCAGTTAAACATGAAATTTGAAAACAGTTTGACTCAGTTAAACATGAGACTGGATCAGATTTTTGCTGCCCTTATTGATAAAAGAAATCATTAAATAGTCCTTGTTCGGGATGAAAATCCTCTTCCAGAGAAGGAATATTTTAGTCAGTCAAGAACCCAAAGTAAAACTATATTGACCACCCTTTATTAAGGAAGTGTGGAAAGCCGTGAATAAAGAGACTCAAATCGCAGTTGTTGGTTTAGGGTATGTGGGACTCCCCTTAGCTCTTGGATTTGATCAGGCAGATCTCCCAGTGATTGGTTATGATATTGATGAAACCCGAATTCAGGAATTGAAAGAAGGAAAAGATCGAACAGGAGAAGCTGCTGCTGAAACTCTAAAGAAAAGCAGGTGAAAAATCATTGGCTAAAGTAAAATCAACCAAAGTTGACCTTGCTCAAAATGATGCTGTATTAACCCTAAAGAATGCTATTACATCCTCTCAAAAAGTATGTGTGATAGGAATGGGTTATATCGGTCTTCCAACAGCAAGTCTTCTTGCTGCAAAAGGATTTCAAGTATGTGGAGTCGATACAAATTTCGCCATTATTAAACTAGTCAACCAGAAAAAAAATCACATTTGTGAAAAAGGGCTTCAAAAGTTTGTCGAAATAGCAATTGATACTGGAAACCTTGAACCTTCATTATATCCAACCTCTGCTGACGTTTTTATTGTTGCAGTTCCTACGCCATTTAAAGCAGGAAAGGTTCCTGATCTTTCTTATGTAGAAGAAGCTATTTCAAATATTGTGCCCTACCTCCAACCAGGAAACTTAATTGTTCTTGAATCAACCTCACCTGTTGGAACAACTGAAAAGGTAGCAAAATGGATTCAAGAAAAACGTTCTGATCTTACAATTCCAACGTATGCTTTGCGAGGAGATAATGGACACCCTATTCCTGATGGTGAATCTAGGATTTACATTGCTTACTGCCCAGAACGAGTCCTCCCAGGTCGAATTATAGAAGAGCTCGAGATGAATGATCGAATTGTCGGTGGTGTTGACTATCCATCTGCCGTAAAAGCTAAAAATTTTTATACGAAATTTGTAAAGGGAGAAGTATTGATTACGGACTGCCGCACTGCTGAACTATGTAAATTGGCAGAAAATGCGTATCGAGATGTAAATATTGCATTTGCTAACGAGCTCTCTCTTGTTTGCGATCAACTTGGACTCAATGTTTGGGAAGTATGTTCATTAGCCAATCGTCACCCTAGAGTTAACATTTTAAAACCAGGACCAGGAGTTGGTGGGCACTGTATTGCTGTGGATCCCTGGTTTATTATTGATTCTGCTCCAGAGCAAACATGTTTGATGCAAGCAGCTAGAAAGGTAAATGACAGCATGCCAAACCATGTTGCATCCAGAGTTATCGAGAATGTATTTAGATTTAATGACCCTATTATTGCGTGCCTTGGTCTCTCTTATAAAGCAGACACAAATGATTTAAGAGAAAGTCCATCTCTTGAAATTACAACCATGCTTGCGGCCAGAAGAAAAGAGAAAATTTTAGTCGTGGAACCCAATATTGAAAAGCTCCCCGACTCACTTTTAGAATTTAATGTGGAGCTTATAGACATAAAAACAGCACTTCAGAATGCTCATATCATTTTAGTGTTAACAGATCACTCTGAATTCAAAGATATAGATACCTCTGCTCTACGGAATAAAGTAATCATTGATACTCGCGGCATGTGGCAGTCGAAGCAATGAATTTTAGTCCGTCTGCACGAATAAAATACCTCCTTAAAACTAACCCCAAAAAAATTCCAATAGTAATGTTTCATTTTTTAATACGAAAACTTAAAGGCATTAAAGTGATGATTTTATCTAGCAACTTAAGTGATAAAGAACTGAAGAAGAGTCTTTCCCCTTATTTTTTTTCTCGCCTTTTGGAGAGAAACTCCTTATCTAAAAAATGTCAATTTTTTGTCCGATTTAAAAAACAAAAAGAACTCCTTTTCGGCATTAAAACCACTTTTCAAAATAGTATAGAAACAGTTATCAAAGTTGCAGATAATTATTGCGATCATCGTTTTGCTTTTTTAGGTTCTGAGCCTTTCGAATTTGGAGAAGAAATCGACTGGCATCTTGATTTTAAAAGTGGACACAGATGGAATTCTAAATTCCCTTCATTTTTTCTCCGCTATGATGAATATGAAAAAAAATATGATGTAAAAGTTCCATGGGAATTAAGTCGATTTCAACACTTACCGACTTTGGGGAAGGCGTACTGGTATACAGGAAACGAAAAATATGCGGAGGAATATGTTAGGCAAATCAGCTCATGGATTATGAAAAACCCTGTTGGGAAAGGGGTAAACTGGATATGTACAATGGATGTGGCTATTCGAGCTATTAATTGGATATGGGGATATTTCTTTTTTGAAGATTATCCTAACCTTTCCGTTGAGTTTAAAAAAAATTTTTTAAAAAGTATTCTTGTTCATGGTCGGCATATTTTCCACAACTTAGAGGTTAGCTATCCAAGATCCAATCACTATTTATCAGATTTAGTTGGTTTAATTTTTATTGGGATTACCTTTCCAGAATTCCGTGAATCACAAAAATGGGTTAATTTTGCCACTTCTGAGTTTGAGAAAGAGATTAAAAAACAGGTTTATATGGATGGTGCTGACTTCGAGGCTTCAATCTCATATCACAGACTTATATTGGAGATATCTATTGCAATATTGCTTCTATGTAAAATAAATGGAGTGTTGCTTTCACAAGATACAGTGGATCGAATAGAAAAGATGTTAGAATTTACTATGCATTACACTAAGCCTTCTGGATGTTCACCCCAAATAGGAGATAATGACAGTGGCAGACTCTATATTTTAAGTGAGGAGACACGAGTAAACATTAACGATCATCGTTATCTTCTTGCTATAGGTGGAGTGCTTTACAAGCGGGCAGATTTTGTTCGAGCTTCTGGAAAGTTTTGGGAGGAAGCTTATTGGCATCTAGGACTAGAGGGGATTAAAGCTTATCAGAATCTTGAAAAAGAGTCTCAATCTCAACCTAATCTAATTAGCACTGCTTTTCGTGATACTGGAATTTATATTATGAGAGATAAAGATTTTTATTTCGTGATAGATGCAGGGGGTAATGGGCAAGACGGAAATGGTGGACATGCTCATAATGACATTTTCAGCTTTGAACTTGAAGCCTATGGTAATGAATTCCTTATTGATCGTGGAACCTATCTTTATACAGGAAACTATAAAATGAGGAATGAGTTTAGGTCAACGCGTTCCCACAATACAGTAGAAATTGATGGAGAGGAGATCAATCCTTTTGAGGAAAAAAGTCTTTTTAAAATGAAAGATATCGCAAAACCAAAAGTTTTAGAATGGTATGTACTTCCTGATCGAGACATATTTATTGGTGAGCATCATGGTTATACAAGACTGCGTGATCCAGTTGTGCATCGCCGCATGGTTTATTTTAATAAAACGATTCCTTTCTGGCTGGTTCAGGATCAAATTTTTTGCAAAGAGAATCATGTGATTTCTGTGCGTTTCTATACTCCTTTATTTTATGAAAATTTCTTTACAGAGAATAATTTATATAAATTAATTCTAGGTTCAAAAGGATTCCTTTTGATTTACCCTTTGAATTCAACTCAATGTAGTGCCATTATTCAACCAATAACATTTTCTCCTTCTTATGGAGTTTTAAAAAATGGATTTTTGTGCTGTTATACTTATTATATTAGGGGAGACACCGAATTACAATTTCTCTTACTGCCTTCTCTTACTAAAGAGAAAATTTTAAAAATCCTCCAACACTTGCTTCCTCAATTTAAAGGAATTTTTGAATTTGGAGATTTGAAAAAAACATGTGTGGTATAGTTGGCGCTCTTTCTTTTAAATCTTCTAACTTTAAAGTTACTGCTACTTATATTAACCACATGAGAGATACAATGATTCATAGAGGACCGGACGGATGCGGAACGTGGATTTCAGAAGACGGCAAAATTGGATTAGGTCATCGACGTCTAGCAATCATTGATTTATCAGAGAAAGCTTCCCAACCAATGAATAGTGCGGATGGAACTCTTTGGATTACCTTTAATGGAGAAATTTATAATCATGCTGAGGTGCGCAAAGAACTGGAGCGGCTTGGCTATCATCAGTGGAAGACGGATCATTCTGATACTGAAGTTGTACTTTATGCGTTCAAACAATGGGGAATTGACTGTCTGCATAAGTTTAGAGGGATGTTTGCTATGGCTTTATGGGATGTGGAAAAACGAGAGTTGTGGCTTATAAGAGACCGTATTGGCATTAAACCTTTATATTACAGCGTACATCATGGACGTATTACCTTTGCATCAGAAATTAAAGCCCTATTAGCTGACCATGATCAAAAACGAGTTGTTCATGAGGAGGCTTTTTATCATTATCTTTCTTTTTTGACGACGCCTGCACCACAAACTTTATTTGATGGGATAAAAAAACTGCCAGGGGGAACTTGGATTCGAGTTCGTGATGATGGTGAAATTCAAGAGCATAAATATTGGGATGTATGGGATTATGCAACCCCCTTTGTAGGGATCTCAGAAGATGAAATTGCCAATCGTCTGCTTTCAGAACTTCGTGAAGCAGTCAAATTGCGTAAAGTGAGTGATGTGCCTGTTGGCGTTTTTCTTTCAGGAGGAATAGATTCCAGTACTAATGCAGCGCTTTTTTCAAATCACAGCAGCAAGAAGCCAGTGAAAACCTTTACGATTGGCTATGATCGACAATACAGCAGCTATGAAAATGAAATTGAATATGCTAGAAAAATGGCAGAATCCATTCATGCGGAGCAGCATGAACTTCTCTTGAACATTGATGATTTATTGAATTTTCTCCCTGAGATGGTTCGACTTCAAGATGAGCCGATCGCAGATCCAGTTTGTGTGCCTGTGTATTATGTTTCAAAACTTGCCAGAGAGAATGGAGTGATTGTATGCCAGGTTGGGGAAGGCTCGGACGAGCTGTTTTGTGGATATCCAAGCTGGAACACGAGACTCAAACTAGAATACTGGAGCCGTCTGCCAATCCCAACGATTTTAAAGTTGCAGGGCTTGACAGCTTTAAGAGCTTTTGGATTTGGGACCTCTCTGCATTATGAATACTTACGTCGTTCAGCTACAAGAAAGCCAATTTTTTGGGGAAGTGCAGAAGCGTTTACTGAAACACAAAAGAAGCGACTCCTGTCAAAACGACTCAAAAATAAATTCCGTGATTATTCATCATGGGAAGTCATCGATCCTATCTATAAACGCTTCAAAGAAAAAGCTTGGGAGAAAACTCCGCTTCATTGGATGACTTATCTTGATTTAAATATACGGCTTCCTGAACTTTTATTAATGCGCGTGGACAAAATGAGCATGGGGGTTAGCCTCGAATGCCGTGTTCCGTTTTTAGATCACAAATTTGTTGAACTCGCGATGAGTATTCCGTCTTCCTTAAAAACTAAAAAAGGCATTCTAAAGTATATTCTTAAAAAAGCTGTCCGCGGTTTAATTCCAAATGAATTGATTGATCGTAGAAAACAAGGTTTTGGTGTTCCAATTCAAGAATGGGTTTTCGATCGACTTGGCGAGACTGAACGGCGAGAATTAGAATTCTTTTGTCAAACGACAGATTTTCTTGATCGAAATGAAGCAGTGCGCTACCTTGATAAACAGAATGGACTTCGCTCCTGGTTCATTTTTAATTTTGTGCTTTGGTGGAAGGAATATATTTATGAAATGCCAAAAACAGTCTCAACTTGCGATGCAGCAAAAAATCCTATTGCTGTAAGTCATGCCGAGGGTTTTCCACCCATTGTATGAGAAGAGATGCTGTGAAAGGAAAAAAAATATGCAGACCGGTATAGAACAAGTGGAAAAATTTTGGAATAGTTCTCCCTGTGGAAGCCGCGATTCTGAGAATGAAGAAGGCTCAAAAGCATTCTTTGAAGAAGTTGAAAGAAAACGATATACCCGTGAACCGTTCATACACGAATTTGCGCAGTTTAACGCGTGGAGAAATAAAACTGTGTTAGAGGTTGGGTGCGGTATGGGAACAGATCTTTTGCAGTTCGCCAAAGGTGGCGCTCAAGTCTATGCAGTGGACCTTACTGCAAAAGGAGTTGCATTGACTAAAAAGAGACTTGAACTCTACGGTTTTACAGGGGAAATAAGTAAAGGAGACGCTGAACATCTTCCTTATACAGATGATAAATTTGATCTAGTTTACTCGTGGGGAGTTATCCATCATACACCAAATATTATAAAAGCTATTGCAGAGATATATAGAGTAACAAAGTCAGGCGGCAAAATTTTAGTCATGATTTATCATAAATGGTCACTTGTTTCTCTCCAGGTTTGGCTTCGATATGGACTCTTTTCTCTAAAGCCATTTACAAATATTGACGCACTGCTAGCGATTCACATGGAAAGCCCAGGTACAAAAGCATTCACTATTCAAGAAACACTCACATTGTTTAAACAGTTTAAAAGAGTCAAAATTACTCCTGTAGTAACCCCTTATGATCTTAGACTTGCAAGAAGATTTTATTTACCAAGATGCGTTTCAAATTTTATTCCGAATCGTCTAGGCTGGTTTATAGTTGTTGAAGGGGAAAAATAGTGTAAACTAAGGAACATCCTCATGAAAATAAATCAATCGATATTATACACAACGAATCGTCGTAAATATGGATGTTATACTAAAATTAGTTGAAATTATAGGAGAGTTTCTTTAATAGAGAAATTAAGGATTGAAGCAGAAAGATTGAAGATTGAAAAACTAAATGAAAAGAGCAGCGGAACATGAAAGAAGAAACACGGAATCGGAAACAATTTGTAAAGAAGTTTCAAGAGGCTGTTGGACATGAATGGCTGGTCAGCAAGATGTATCAAATTATGAGAGATGGAAAACAAACCTTTGATGCCTTTGCTTTTGAGATGGGGACGCTTTTAGCAGAAACGATCATGGAGATGGAACGTGTAGAAAAGACAGGGACAGCCTATCATCCCTTATCTCAAGATTTGAAGAAATGGGCAAGCCAATCTGGTTCAGTGTATGTAGGGGATCAGAAGATTTCTGTGCAGCATCCTCGGATTCGGGGAAAGGGCAGGGAAATTCCGCTGGAAACCTACGAAAAAATGAAAGCCCCGGGTGGATTTGGAGAAGAGCTTTTAGCTCAGGTTTTAAGAGGACTTTCAGCGAGACGATACCAAGACACTGTGACAGAAGCAGGCGAAGCTTTTGGGGTGAGTCCCAGTTCTGTTTCTCGTCATATTGTGGCTGCGGCCGCTGAAAAGTTGAAAGCCTTTAAGGAGCGGAGCTTAACCGATTTCAAACCGTTCGCTCTTTTTCTGGATGGCATTCATCGGGCTGGGGCTGCCTTCACGGTGGCTTTAGGAATTAACCTGGCAGGAGAAAAGCGGGTTTTAGGATTTTGGGAAGGAGTGACGGAGAATGCGGAGGTCTGTGAAGATTTATTGAGAGATTTGGAGAATCGGGGACTGACCTTAACCAAGAAGATTCTTTATGTGACAGATGGGGGATCTGGGATTATTAAAGCTCTAAAACAGCGCTTTGGGAAAAAGCTTTTACATCAGCGGTGTGCGCTTCACAAAGACAGAAATATTCAGCGTCATTTACCCAAACGGTATCGAAAGGAAGCTCATCGGCGCTTCAGGACTGCTTTAGAGCAGAATCGTTATGAGGATGCTCGGGGCTTATTCATGGAGTTGGAGAAGTGGCTGCGAAGCATCAATGAGTCAGCCGCTGATTCTTTAATGGAAGCTTTAGAGGAAATCCTGACGGTGCATCGTTTGAAAGTTCCCAAGCTTTTAAGGAAGACGCTTTACTCCACCAATCCAATTGACAGCCTGTTTTCTAAAGTGAGGTCGAGTGAGAAGAACATTAAGCGGTATCGGGGAAGTGGGATGGCTCAGCGTTGGCTGGCTGCTGTTCTTTTACAGGCAGAAGAACGATTTCGGATTGTAGAAGGGTACAAACAGATCCCGGAGGTGATGGCTGAAATAGAAATACTGCAGGGTGAAGAGGAACTCAAGGAAGCAGCCTAAAATGAAAAATTTAAAAATCAATAAAAAAAATTCAACTAAAAACTTGACAAGCTCTAAAAATATTTGAGCATCAATGTGTAATAAACGTATTACTTAATGTATAAAAACTTTATAAAATAGGTTTGGTTTTGATGCAAATTCATCTTTCATTAAGGAAATTCACTGTTACGATTTTTTTCGTGCTTATACTATGTGATGCTTTGGATGCGTATAGAGTTGGACCATTCCCTATCCCATGGCTAGCACATATAGGGCTAATCTTTATTTTTTTGATTTTATGTATGACTGACAAAATTTATACATTTCCAGGTGCTAGATTATTTTCTCTTCTCTTATGTTGGGTTTTTCTTGTTACAATGATAAACATTTTTTTTAATGATTATTCCAACTTAATGCCACCATTAGCAACTACAGATTATTTTTTATATGTTTTTTTAAGATTCCTCATCATTATAACTTTTCTTGCCACAGTATATATTGTCTACTGGCTTCTAACAAATGGGTGCCGCGATATATTAATCCGATGGATTGTCAGATTAGGAACTATCGTCTCCATTATAGCTATTTATATTTATATTGCGCAAATTCACAGCCTTCCCCAACCTCCAAAAAATCGAAATGGAACGAATGGGGGGAAACAGCCCACTACTTTTAGCTACGCATTCGAGCGTGTTACTGGTACTTTTCGAGAGCCAGCTTTGCTCGCAGAATGGCTTGTTATTCCGTTTTTCTTAAGTCTAGTATACAGCAGAGAATTAATTAATTTACATACTATTATAATTGGTTCAACTGTTTTGCTAACTGGTAGTCTAGCGGGGATTCTTGGGATCCTTTTAGGTATAATTGTAGGATTATTGATTACAAATTCACTGCGATTTTTTAACTTTAAATTGTTACTTGAGGGCATACTGATATTAACCATCATGTTAATAATTTTTCATTACATTGTTAATACGAGTACATTAGGAAGTGTAAGCCTTTTTGATGTTATCATAAAGCGTGTAGCACCGATATTGCTCAATAGAGGTATGCTTTCAACTAATCGTAGCTATATTTACGTTTATCTCTTACATACTAAAATTCCCTATTTTGGTGCCGGAGAAGGAAATTCAAACTTGATCCTTACACAATATCTGGGTTCTAATGTGATTGTAAGCTTTTTAAGTCTATATTTTAACTTCATGTTTTCAAGCGGACTAATTGGATTAACTATACTTTGTTGCTTATTAGTATATCCCCTTGTGCTAGTGTTTTTTTATAAAAGGTTAGACAGGAATATATTTTGGTTTATTTCAGGTTACATAACTTGGCTTATAATTTTTGGTGTTCAAGCGGAACAATTTACTGTGATGTTTGGGATAATTTTTGCATTTGTAGCCTTTGAAATAAGTAATTTTAAAGTGGGGTGTAGGATATCATGAAAATTTTACTCGTTTCTTATCTTTTCCCACCTGACATAAGCCCTCGAGCCTTTCGTTGGAAAGCCATCAGTCAACAGTGGGCGGAATTGGGACATCATGTTGATGTCGTGACTAACTGGAAATGTGATTTGTCGAATAAAGAAGTTTTAGGCAATTTACGCGTTTATAGAGTAGGTTTTTCTATTTTGGAACAGTTGAGATATAAACAACAACAATCCTGTTCTCCTGAAGCTTTAATGGCAGGCGAATTTCGAAGATCCAAGTTTTCTACCGTGTTGAAATGGATTCATGATTTTACGTGGAAAAAAGTGTACTGGCCTGACTATGCTTGCCTTTGGTATTTCTATGCACTTCGCAAGGCAGAGGAGCTTTATGAACTAGAATTTTATGAATATCTAATTACTGTATCCTTACCATTTACTGCGCATCTAACTGGAGTTTCCCTTAAACGCCGTCATCAAAGCATAAAGTGGATAGCCGACATGGGTGATCCATTTTGCTTCACGGAAACACCCATGAATAATCAGTTCTTTTTTAAACATCTAAATTACAAAGGTGATGAAACAGTATTTAAAGAGGCAAACTATGTAGTGGTAACAGTTGATAAATGCCGCGAGAAGTACACAGAAATTTTTCCCTCTGAGGCAGAAAAAATAGTTGTAATTCCACCAATTTCAAGAATAGTTAGGAATGATCATATAAATAAATCTCAAGTATTTGAAAAAAATAAACTTATTCTTCTTTATGCAGGTAATCTTTATCGTAATATCCGCAACCCAAGCTACTTGTTAATGTTGCTTTCTGCCTTACTCCAGAATCACCCTGAATTTCATGACAAAATAGAAATGCATTTCTTTGGAAATATTAAGGAGTACCAACTAGATTTTAACAACTTTAATAAACAATATAATATATTACGTATGCATGGCATTGTTCCTCATCATATTATAAGATTAGCAGAAGCTGAAGCAGACGTTTTGGTAAATATTGGGAATCAAACAGATTACCAGTTGCCAAGTAAAATCGTGGAGTATGCTGGTACAGGAAAGCCCATTATTAATATTTATTCTACCGAGAATGACAGTTCTTATATTTTTTTAAAGCAATATCCACTTGCTTATCAAGTCTCTACACAAGGTCATAGTGCAGTGGAACACATTTTTTCCCTCTCTCAATTTCTCAATGAAAATGCTGGCAAAGTGGTAGATTCAACATCATTAAGAATATTTTTACAGCCCTATGATGTCAGCAACATAAGTTTACAATATCTGAATTTGTGTGTCAATGCGTAAATTAGTGGTTTTAATTTTTTCTGACTACTATCTACCTGCCATCAAGGCTGGAGGCCCTATTCGGACGATCTCAAATCTTGTCAAGCAGCTTAGCGATAAGTTTTCTTTTAAAATCATTACTAGAGATAGAGATTACAATGACAGATCTTCATTTCCAGGAATTTCAGTGAATTCTTGGCAAACGGTTGATAAAGCGTCTGTACTTTATCTTTCTCCAAACTTACTTTCAATGCGTGTATTAACTGAGATTATATGTGGAACACCTCATAATTTGATATACCTAAATAGTTTTTTCTCGCTCCAATTTACTATAAAACCTCTTTTGCTTAGACGATTAGGTAAAATACCAAATGTTCCTGTGATCTTAGCACCAAGAGGCGAACTTGCACAGCAAGCACTTGCTATAAAGCGATTGAAAAAATACTTATATTTATCCGTCGCTTTGAGATTTAATTTTTTTAAAAATGTCCTGTATCAAGCATCTAGCTTTTATGAGGAACAGGATATCTACAGAAGTTTAGGTAAAAATGCGGCGGTTCAAATCGCTCCAGATATTTCAACTGTGGCTAACGATATTGTTGTAAAATCAAGGTTTTGCAAAAAGCGCGCAGGCAACTTAAAAGTAATTTTTCTTTCAAGAATATCAAGAATAAAAAATTTATATGGTGCTTTAAAAATACTTGCTGGCATCAAAGGGAATATAAAATTTGATATCTTTGGACCCAAGGAAGATATTGCATATTGGCATGAATGTGAAGAAGTTTTACATTCTTTACCTAAGAATATTGATGCAAATTATTTAGGAATTGTTGACCATGACAGGGCGTATCATGTCTTTCAGGAATATCATCTCTTTTTATTTCCAACCAAAAGTGAAAATTTTGGACATGTAATCTTGGAGTCACTTGCAAATGGTTGTCCAGTTTTGACCAGTGACCAAGTTCCCTGGCAGAACTTGGAAGAAAAAGGAGCTGGTTGGTCATTCCCGTTGGACAAGGTTGATATTTTCCGAGATGTGTTGCAAAAATGTGTAGATATGGATGAGAAAGACTTTATCAAGTTCCAATTAAATGCTATTAATTATGCTAATCATTATTATAACACATCTCTAGCAGTGGAAAAACAATGTCATCTATTTGAGACCGCCTTGAGTTACTTTTCAAACGAGTTGAAAAAGATTTAGGCTTTTTTATATGCCACTTTTTTTAGAATCTGCAAGTATTCTTCTGCCAATTTTCTGCGTGAAAGATTATCCACAATATATTTTCTTCCATTCTTCCCGAATGTAGAGCGTAAATTTGCATCACGATATAAGAGAGATATTCCATTAACCAAAGCTTCGCAGTTTTCTGGTTCTACAAAGATGCCAGAGTTAGCTGCATCTAAAATATGCCGAGCTTGACCATCAACTCCCAAAATCAATGGACAGCCGCATGACATGTACTCCAACATTTTAGTTGGAATGACAGTTTTAAAAACTTTTCTTTTTTTTAGAAGAACGATGCCGATATCTGAAGCGCGCATCAATCCTGGAATGGCACTTCTAGGCTGTTCTGGGATAAAATGGACATTAGTAAGTGCTGTTGCCTTGGAGATAAGTTTTTCTTTTTCAGCACCTTCTCCGATGAAAAGAAATGATATGTCAGGATGTATCTGGTGTATTTTATAAGCGGCTTCTAAAATGAGATTTAGTCCGTGTGCCGCTCCAATAGTGCCAATATAGGAAACGACAAAGCGATTGCTGAGACCAAGAGATTTTTTTACTGTTTCACCATCCTGCCCTGGTAGAAATAGATCGGTTTCCACACCATTCTGAGCTATCGTTATTTTATTAGGATTTACATGATATTTTGTGATAAGCTCTTCCTGAAAAGCAGGGGTTACTACAGAAAGGTGATCGCAGGCTTTGTAGAGATAGGATGCCAGCATTTTTATAGATGAAATAACCAGCGATTTCTCATCTTGAACATCTGAAGCAGAGATAGAGTCAGGCCAAAGATCCCTTACTTCTAAAACGAATGGGATATTTTTAATTGTGGAAAGCCATTTTCCTGTCAGTCCAACCAAGAGCTGTGGTACAGTGGCAATGATAACATCATGATGGGATAAAAAAGTCCCCAATATGCTTGAAGAAACGAAAAACGAAGAATAGTTAAAGATCCGCTCCAGCGGCTTACGATTGGGAAGAGGAAGGAGCCATGTTCTGACAATAGTGATCTCTTCTTCTCTTTCTTTCCATAAGAGGTAGCGAAATTTTTTTACATATTCTTTGTGAATGACGCCTGTAGGATGATTAGGAAATCCAGTTAGCACAGTGACTTGATGCCCCATCTGGCTCCAATGAGCAGACAATTCGGATACTCTCGCTGCAGGGGCTCCCATTTCTGGTTTATAATATTGAGATATATAAAGAATTTTCACTGTGTGAGCTGATTTTTAATGTCAAAAGTTGCCCGTGTAACTGCAAAAAGATGCTCAATACTGAAAGGCGGAGTCATTTTTCCTTCAGCAGCCTGAAAAAATACTTTTAGTTCTTCTATGTGCCCTTTGTTTTGAGTCATCTTTAATAAGCGCTTTTTTCCTTTTTCGATCAAAGCCAGCCTCCTGTAATCATCCAATATGGCTGTTTTTCCATCCCCAAAGATTTCTATAAACTCTTTTGAAGTTGAATAATCCCCACATGATAGATAGCTGATCTGTCCAATTGAACCATCAGAAAATTCTAAAGAAATAATAATATTATCTTCAGATCGAATATCCCGACGAGAGGTTCTTATACAATCTACATGTAATTTCGTTATAGAAGCATCAGTTAAGAAGCAGAGAAAATCCACAAAATGACAGATCTCCCCAATGATCCGTCCACCCCCTATGTTTGGGTCATAAATCCAGGAGTTCTCTGGAAGTATCCCGGCGCTGACCCTATAATTTAATACCAGAGGGGTGGTTCTATTTAAAAAAAATTGTTTAAGTTTTATAGCTAATGAGGAGAAACGCCGATTGAATCCAACCATTAGAAGTGGAATTGTTTTACTCTGTTTAATCTGCTGCTGAAAATAATTGGTTAATTCTTCCAACTGATCTTCGGAAATGGCTAGCGGTTTTTCAGTGAAAACAGCCTTTCCTGCTTCAATGGCTTGAAGAATAAAAGGAGTGTGCAGGTTGTGTCGAGTAAAAATGAAAATTGAACCTATGTCAGTGTCAGAGAAGATCTCCTGCGGGTCCGTAGTGGCATAGGAGAAACCATATTTCTCGCCCAGAGAGCGGGAGGTTAGACCTGTAGCAGCCGCTATCCCTTTGAAGGTTACTCCAAGCTTCCGTAATGCAGGGAGCATCACCCCTTTTGCAAAGTTACCTCCCCCAATAACTCCGATATTCCGTATTTTATCTCTACTTGAGAAAGTGGGGGATGACTGATTGGAGTAAAGCTCGATAGTTCGATCTTTCTTAAGCGTGTTTTCTGAAACTTCCTGAGGATAACTCAGAAGGATTGCTATACAGGGCTCCGCCGTTTTTCCGGTTAAAATCTCATATGCGCGGGCTGCATCCTGAATAGGAAAACGATGGGTAATAAGTCTTTCAAGGGTAACTTTCCTTTGAGAAATGAGTTGTAGAAAAGCTTCCATATTCCGTTTTTCTGTCCACCGCACATAACCATAAGGATAATCTAGGCCATACTCCTCATAAGTTTCATCGTATCGCCCCGGGCCATAAGACATTGAAAGTCGAAGATCAAGCTCCTTTTTATAAAATGGATCTCGCGGCAAATTCATTCCAACAGCTCCTACCACTACAACCCGTCCCTTAAATCGACTCAATGTGGCTGCTAACTCGATAGGTTGGCTGCTGGCAGTGGAAGCAGTAATAATGACAGCATCAGCTCCATACCCATCTGTGAATCTTTCTGTTAAACCTTGAGCTTGTTCTAATGGAGCAGTCATATCCGCTCCGAGTTCCTTTGCAAGAGTCACCTTACTTAAATCCAAATCTGTTCCTAAAACTAAACAACCATTTGCTTTTAAAATCTGTACAGTGAGAAGGCCTATTAATCCTAATCCAATGACAGCAATCTTTTCGCCCAAATTAGGCGCTGCCTGTCTTACTCCCTGAAGGGCTATAGCCCCTACTGTTGCAAATGCTCCCTCTTCCAAAGAAACATTTTGTGGAATTTTCACACACAGGTTCCTTGGAATATAAACTACTTCTGCATGACTGGCATAACCGACTCCAGCACAGGCTACTTTTTCACCTCTGCCAAACTCTTCATCTTGGCTTTCTGAAACAATCCCTGCTGAGCTATATCCAAGCGCCACCCATGAATCCAACTGTCCCTGTGCACCGCGAAAGGCACTGACAATCCCTTCTCTCTTCATTTTGGACAGGACTTTTTTTAGTAAATCTGGCCTCTGAAGAGCTTTCAAAATTAAATTTTTTTTTGCAAAAGTTAAACCAGATTTTTCAGTACCGGAGCTGATCAATGAGTATGCATTGTGAACAATAGCACCACCTGATTTTATCATTGGAACTGGCACCTCTAAAACCTTCAAATCACCAGTCTTGTAACTTTGAACAACCTGTTTCACAATGTAGAATTCTTCTAAATTTGAGTATAATCCTTTCGGCAGTTATAATCAAAGATTAAAATAAAGGAATTTAATCAAAAACAACTAAAATATATTGATTAAAATTTTTTGCAAATAAAATGTCATGGTAAAATCTATGGAAAGTAACTTAAGAGCATCAATAAAATCTGATAGGTTCCTCTCTAGCATAAGAATAGATTCTTATGCAGACTCTTTGAGCCCAACTCCTACACCCTATACTTTTTTTAAAAGACTCTTTGATCTTGTATTTGCCATAATTGCATGCTTGCCAGCAGTCTTTATTATTATATTAATTTCCGTGGCTATTATCCTGGACGATTATGGGCCGATTTTTTCCAATCAAATGAGAGTTGGTAAAAACGGAAAACTTTTTTTACTTTTTAAATTTCGCACAATGAAAACTTATAATAAAGAGAATGTTCATATTCAGGCTTCCAAAGCTGATTCACGATTTACCAGAGTTGGGACTTTTTTGAGAAAAACAACTTTAGATGAACTCCCGCAGCTCTTCAATATTCTAAAAGGAGAGATGAGCTTTGTTGGACCAAGGCCACTCTTGCCTTGCGAAATTTTGAATAATGGAACCAGTCCAATCTTCCTTAAAGATCTTCCTGGCTATGAAAAACGCCACTCAGTCACTCCAGGACTTACCGGATTCGCCCAAATTTATGCTCCTCGTAATCTTCCACAAGACCAAAAATTTCTATGTGATTTAATCTATATTAAGAAACGAAACTTTTGGCTTGATTTAAAGCTGATTTTTTTAAGCTTGTTGCGAACTTTTAAATGCAGGTGGGAAGTATAAAAGTTTTTGATAAGATTCACTACTTTGCAGATACCCTTGTAATCCCCCTCAGATACCAGTAAGACCCTCCATAGATCAAAATATATCCAATCAAAGTGCTGATCGCGATTCCTCGAATGGCAAGATGCAGGTGGAAAATGAAGTAATCTTTACAGACAACATTAGAGATTGCTCCGCTAATGCTGAAAAGAATCAGAGGAAGATAGCGATTTTTGATCTGATAAGCGCGGTAGAGCACACCTAAGCCTAGTGCGAAAGGGAGAATTAAACTGTAATACCGCACGGCTTCTGCGGTTAATCCTAAATCTATACTTGAGAATCTTCCATAACCCATGAAAAGCTTCAAAACTGGGGTAATAAAGAGCCAGGATCCGACAATAACAGGGAGAGAAAATAAAATGAGGAATCGAAGATACTGTTTCAATTTGCCCCAATCCGCTTCCTGTTCTGATAAAGGGGTAATGGCAATAACAGAAAACTGCAAAATAGAGGCTGGAACCAGGGCAATCATCATTCCGTAATTTAAGGCGCTGATCGTTTTTTGGGGAAGGTAAGAGGCAAACGCATTGTCTGCTAATGTATAGAGGGGCATAAGGGCATACAAACAGGAGAGAAAACCAATCTGCTTCACCATGTTTTTCGTCTGTTCATTCCATTCTAATTTTACATGGAAATGTTCTCTGGCATAATAGGCGATAAAAATAGCTGCTGCAATCTGGGCTAAACTGAAAGAGGCGGGAATGATCCAGACTTGATGGAAAAAAGGAAGGGTCAGGAACAGGGTAAGGGTGCTGACTGTTCCAAAAATGAACTGTCCAACAAAAAAGATCGTAAATTTTCGATCACTTCGAAGAATGGCTCCAAAATGATGGAAAAGAAAAGCAAAAAAAAGTTCAGGAATAAGGATCAAGAAAAAGATCCGCACATAGGTCTGTCTGTGGGCTGAAAACCCAAAAGCAATTCGGGCAATAAAAGGGGAAGCTAAAAGGGCTCCAAGGGTGACTAAAACCCCAAGGATCAGGGTTAAGGCAAAAAGATTGGAGGCTAAATGGCGAAATTCTTCTTCTGACTGTTTCTTCGCTCTAACTAGATTAGGAACTCCAACTGAATCAAAGACATCCACAAAGACCATAAACATTCCAAGAAGTCCTGATGCCATGAAAAAGGCATCTGTTTCTCGGTTAAATCCGATAAAAACAGCGATGCAGAGATATTTTAAATAGCCGACAAATCTAGTAAGAAAATTGATGCCGCTGGATTTGACAACTGCTTCTTTAACCGTTTCTTTTTTGTCAAAAAAACGCCGAATCCTCTGCTTTATAGAAGGTTCCTCAACTGCAGCCGCTTTGTTCACTGATTCCCTGATTTTCCATGAAACAGGCGTAATCCTTTTTACTCACCCGCATTTCCAGACTTTCATCTTTTAATGCTGTCTTCTTTATATACCCTGATTCAGAGCGAATTGAAGGACAAGAGGGTAGGGGTTGAAGGGGTCAGCGTTTAAAGAAAAGAGCCATGCAGAGGGCTGTTAAAAGGCTGATCACCCACCAGAACACGCGATCTGTTTTCTGATCCAGCTTCCGTTCTAAATGATCAAATTTCTGATCCATTTTTGTCTCTAACGCAGCAAACTTCTGGTCTATTTTATCGAATTTCTCATCAAGCTTGTCAAATTTCTGCTGAAATTTTGTTTCTAACTCAACAAACTTCTGTTCGAATTTCAGCCCCATTTCCATCAGTTTCTGCTCTAACAGGGCAAACCGCTGATTCATTTCTTCTCTCAGGCTTCTCAGCTCGTGAAAGATCTGAACCGTTAAACTTTTTAACCCTTCAACTTCGCCTTCCACTTTACTCACCCTCATTTCTAAACTTTCGTGTTTTAATGCCATTCTCTTTTCTCCTTATTCTATCAGATTTTAAGGCTGAAATCAACCACTGCTCACAGTCTAACACACCCTTGTCAAAAGAGTGTCAAAAATACAGGGGATTTTACAGGTTTTATTCATATTTCATGCGAAAAAAATATTTTTTGCAAAGATAAATTTTACGCTGAGCAAATCTATAGAATGGGTGGAGACTTAGGTTCTGTTTTTGAATAAAATAGAAATAGAGAGGTAAGAGCCGTAAAAGGAACAAAGAGGAATAGAGAGAAAAAATATCATGAATGATCTACAAGCTTCAAGAATAACACTGTATGCGGCTTGAATCGAAAAAACTTATCGAGGATATTCGAGCTGCAGCTGAATAACTTAAACAATTTTCTGATGGCAGAACGGAACCTGTCAATAAGTTTGAGACATTTTTTTGTTTAAAAAGATCGGTTATTTTTCACCCCCTCCTGGTTGTTTAAGATTGGAGGATTGATCCAAACCGCTTGGGGAACTAAGGGTGGTTCTGGCAATTTTTTCACAAACCGCTCTGGAAATTCAGGACGATACTTCAAGGTTTTAAACTGACTTTCTGAAAAAGGATTGTCATTGGACACATAAGGGCGGCTGTGACTTTTGGTTATCCCCAGGTCAGCTAACAAGAAAGCCACCGCTTTTGACCTCATGGCAGGACCTCGATCCGCATGAATTGTCAACTGTCCCTGATTGCTCCCTTCTCCGCCCTCCTCTTTCTATTATCCCTGCATCTAGATCCAAAATCTGTCCAATTCTATATTGACACAAAAGGAGGCCGGCGGAACTTGGAGGGATAGAATAGATGAAGTAAAAGGAGATGGAAGAAGAGAGAAATTAAGAAAAAAATGAATATCCACCAGGAGAAAAGAAAGGATAAGGGGAAAAAAGATGCTCCCCAAACCCCAACTCCTGTGTTGGAAAAAATGAAAAAAAAGAAAAAATTTTACAGTACCCCTTGACAGACGCTTTCAGATATGGGAAGACGAGTCTGCCAAGGTGTAATTCCCACGCAAAAATGTCACCCCTTTTACCACGCGATTATGTCATCCCCCCCTCTTTTTTCCTCCCCAGCCCCTCCTCCCTAATTCAGCTCAATCGCTTGGGAATAACAGACGAGTCTGCCAAGGAGGAAAATCGGCCAAGTCGTAGAAAGTTGCCGCAAACCGCGTGGAGGGGCTATACTCGCAATTCATTTTCAATCGGAGGTGTAAGATGGGTAATGAGAGAAATGAAGAGCTAGCATTCTGGTTCGAGGGCGAGTATGAAGGAATGACAGGAAAAAGCATCATCGTGTTGGTGATGTTAAGAACAAAATGCGAAGAAAAACCCAAAGTAAGAGTTCAGATTTTATGTACTGACAAATCCCCCCTGGTCTCGCTATTAAGAGAAAAGCGAAAATGTTTGATAAAGCTCAAAAAGGTAGATTTCGACAGAATACTAAAAGGCGAAACCCTTCTACAAAAGGAAGAAGACGATATTTATCTTTCGGAAAAGAGAAACGATGAATAATTGACGAAAGTTTCTTCGGCAATCAATTTTCTCAATTGATAAGCATGGACTACCACACTATCAAAACCGATATCGAGAAAATCGAAAAAGCGCAAACCAAGGTATTGGATATGTTTCAATGCCTCTTGAATAATCGCGCTTATCTTTTGAACTTTCCTATGGAGCTCATCCACGGTAAACCGCTATCCCCTCCAACAGGCTTTTATTCATTTGCCACACAAGCGGCCGTCATGTATGCACTAGGCATTACCAGTGGGGCAGTCGACCCCACAACGTACTACCCCAGTGGAATGAAAAAGACACGAGCATTGGATAAATTTCCGGAATTTGTGCACTGCTGTGTCAAAAGTCTAATTAAAGCATCGGAACTTATGGACAAGAAACAGAAGGGATTTCTTACCTTTTCGCCTGCGTTTGGATACGATGACCCCTTTACAATTCTGGCACTACTAAGAGTCTTTCTTGCCATAAAGAAAGGGTTGATTCCATTTCCAAAAATTGACGAAGGAGATTTTGACAAATTTTCATTGAAGCTCCAAGAAAAAGCAAAAGAAGTTGTCAAGAATGCTACGTCGTACCCGCGTGACGCAGACAAAGCCCTTTGTTTTGATGGAGACGTTATTATCCCAGGAGGGCAAAACCCACGCCCCCATCCCTATGTCCTATCCAGGATCGTCCGGCTTCGCAATGTGCTAGAAAAATGTGGGGTCCCGGTAGAAATAAACCTCGAGCTTGTGAAGCAATACTTAACAGAGCGGTTGCATGTGCATTTATCTTATGCCCGTAGCCCTGGTACACCTTTCGATCTCGCGGAATTGATTTTTGCGCTCGACGGCCTCCTCGAATGTGAGAAATCTGGTGTTCCATCTACGATCGTTGATAGAGTATTTGAAACCATCAAACAAAGAGCTTCGAATCTATCTTCTCTTCATATTTCCACTATCCCAATGGTTGTGAGTTCTGTATCTTATCTTTATCTGCCCGCTTCTGAAGAGGCCGCAATTTCATTACTTCATGTGTGCTACGCACTTGATCAAGAAACGCCGGGCATGGAATATTTTGGAAAGTACGTGGATCTGTTTAATATCTACGCTGAATTGTCAATACAACAAATGAACAAAGGGAAAACAAGTGAGAAGATTGAAGAGGAAGAAATTGAATTCGCGGGATGGAGCGATGAACATGTCGGTCTCTTTGACAGAATTCACCTCTATCATACCGCCCACCGCTTAATTTTTTTGGGGGGCTACGAGATCGCCTTAAGAAGATACTTCGCCCGGTCCTTGCTGGAACAAAGTAAACTTTTGGCTGTCGCTCCACCATCCATGGACAAAAAGATAGTCGAAAAAATTCGGAGAGAAACGAAGCAAAATGAAGCCTCCCCATCGAGCCAAACACACCAGCAGTCATCCGCACTCAAACCATCTGCATACTGGCTCAAGGATTGGGAGGAAAATGAGCCTCTAAAATCCTTGAAGGAAGATGTTCGCTATCGGGTTTATCGGAGAATCCGGAAGGAATTCCTTGAGCCCCTTGAATCAGGAAACGCCGACGACAGACGTTATTCTATGTTACTCTATGGACCGCCGGGAACTGGGAAAACAAGCATCGGTAAGAAAATCTCAGAGGCCCTGGGGTGGAAATATATATCTGTCAGCCCTAGTGATTTTGCTCTTTTAGGTGAGGCAGGAGTGGAGGCAAGAGCCAAGGATATTTTTCAAGCTCTTGAAGAGCAGGACAGTACCATCATTCTTTTCGACGAAATTGACCGACTGATTTTGGATCGAGATTCTGAAAATTACAGAACTCAAAGCGACATTTTCCAGCTGATGACCCCAAGTATGCTGACAAAATTAACCAGCTTGCGAGATAAAAAAAACATCATCTTCCTAATAGCCACGAATTATTTCGAGAGAATTGATCGTGCCATAACACGCCCTGGCAGAATTGACGCACATCTCCTTGTCCTGCCACCCGATAGTCATCAGCGAGAACGCTTGTTTTTGAAGATTTTAAAAGAAAAGAAGCTTGGGTTTGAGATCAGCGCTTCTGAGCTACTGGCAGTAGTGAAAAATTCCGTCCTCGCAACATGGGGAGAATTAAAAGGGATCGTGGATAGTAGCATTCATCAGTGGCGAGCAAAAGCCGCCTCTTCCGCATTTGGCAGTTATGAAGATAAGAAGGATTTTATTGCTTTTCTCTTCCGGGAAGCCGAACAAACACGATTCACTATAAACTTGCTTAGCTACGAAAAAAGACTCAAGGCATCAGGAGAAAAGCCTTACGAGGAATTTCTTCTTCTCGTTTATCTTGTTGACGAATCAAAGCTTGGATTTAGCACTGAGGAGACCCAACTGATTAAACAAGTCACTAGAGAAACACGAAAAAATCTACGGGACATCGTTCGAGAAGATCATATGGGAAAACTCATCAAGGACATGATTAAGAGAAATGGCTGGATCTAGCATGGGCAACCTGTTGTTGCCCATCAAGTCTGGCCCTTTCCAAAAGAACACTTCTCCTAGGCTTTCCAACGGCGTCTTCTCTCAATCCTCATGACTACGTTAGCCTGCTTCTGTAAACGATCATCGAGAATTGACCCCTAACGATCATCTAAAACTGACTCCCCTTTTTTCTTGATTTTGTCTCTTAGTTTTCCTTCTTTTTATAATTCATTTTTTGTTTCTTTTTTAAGAAGAGAGAGAATCACTGTTAACCTCATTTTTTGATCTCACCTCCTGTTTCCTTTTTTGAGCAAAATTTACTGTCATTTCTCAACTTCATATTTCAGGTTGAGTTTTAGAAAATCATGGGTCCCTGATGCGTTGAATTTGATTTCCTTAAACGTTTCGGATTTAAAGAAAACGAAGGAAAATCTTCCTTTTGTCCAGGTCTCTTATCCCGGTCATCCCACTCTTAAAACCGATTTCCTGCGGCTTCCTGCAGCGTCGTTTTTTCCTTCTGGCTCCTCCTTTCTTTCCTTTTTCCCCTCTTCCAGAGAAATTGAACTTCCTTTCTTTAATTTGTTCTTTAAACGGTAACTGGACCCATTGATGAAAAAAAGATTCGCATGATGCACCAGCCGATCCACAATGGCGCTGGCAGCGGCTGAATCCTCAAAGATTTTTCCCCAGTCTTCAAAATTGTAATTGCTGGTGATAATGAGAGACCCTTTTTCATACCGAGAACAGACCAGACGAAACAAAAGATGAGCCTGTTCTCTAGGAATGGGAGTATATCCTAATTCATCCAAAATCAAAAGGTCAAGTCTTGAATACGATAATAGTTTGGAATGAATGGTTCCTTCTCGAACCGAAAGCAGAAGGTCTTCGAGCAGCGCTTCCATGGTGGTGAACAAAACGCGGTATCTTGCCTGGCAGGCTTTGGCTCCAAAAGCAGCAGCCAAATGTGTTTTTCCCACCCCTGGGGGACCTAAGAAAATGAGGTTCTCTCCCTGCTCAAGAAAAGTGAGAGAAGACAGTCGAAGCACTTCTTTTTCGTTTAAGTTGGGCTGGAAAGAAAAATCAAATTGTTCCAGGGTTTTCACGAAAGGGAATTTGGCTTTCTGAATTTTCGTTTTCACACTGCGTTCCGTTTTTTCCCGAAGCTCTTCCTCAAACAAAAGGGCTAGATATTCTTCATAACTCAGACTGCTTTTTGAAGCTTTTTCTGCCAGCTCCCTTTTTTTGTTTTCTTTTTTCTTGATAAGCCTGATTCACAACTTCATGTTCTGGATGGAGAGGGCGCTTCGTTTGTTTGGAAAGACTAAGAGGAAGGATCAAAAGGAGTTCTCCAGTTTTGGCATAGACCTGCAGGTCTCGTCCAAAGATGGAGTCTATCCAAACTTCTTGAAGCGCCAGTTTCATAGAAACAGGATAGCGATTTCCTCCATAATGGAGACAGCCATCTGAAGAGATTTGGCGGGGTTCTCGAGGAAACAAAGCCGTGGGTTCCACGGAGGGGAGAGGACGAAGAGAGGGGTTTTCCCGCTGAAACCGTTCTAGAGGGGTTTCTCCTAAATCTCGATTCACCCACAGTGAGGCGTTTTAGGGGTTTCTCATCAAAATAGAGGGAAGGAACCCCACAACAAATTAAAGCCAGAGATTGATGAAAAGATTCGGGATTTAGTGCTAGGTTCTTGGAAGGGGATGAACACCCTTCATGTTCGAGATAAGCTCAAGGAAGAGTATGGGATTGGAAGCCCATGGCAGGGATGCTGGTTCAGTCCGATGGGTCTTTTCGTGACTGGTTTGACACAGGGGAAAATGGATGTTAATCGCTGTGATTGATGATGCGGCAAAAGTTTTCAAAATTATGCATACAAAATATTAGAGGATCCAGTGCCAGCCAGTTATGTGAGAACTGAAATTGAGGCAGGAGTGTATCCAGACGAGACGGAGACAGTATTTTTTCAAGGATAACAGTTGAACCATCAACAATTGAGTTGAATTAGGAAGGAGGGCTAGGGGAAAAAAGAGGGGGAGACGTTTTGGCATGGAAATAACATTCCTGAGCATGAAAATATAAATAATTACCTTTCGATTTCTGAATATTTACAAGTAAATATAGTAAAAGAGCTGGGAGAAAGAAAATCATGTTTCTAGTATTCTTTAATAGTTTGATAAAATGAAGTAAAAATTTTTTGTCAGTGTTTGTATTTGAAATGCTCTCAAGGTTTAATTTAGATAAATTATCATCTGGCACAACTTTTTTTTAAAAAAAGTTTTAAGTTTTTAGAGAAACTGCCTAAAAGCATACTTTCTAGGAAAGCGGCGTAATCTTCAATTTTACGGGGTATAAAGGAAATTTTCGCTTTTAAGTCATTTTCTTTAAAAAGGGTTTGAAGCGAATTTTTATTAAACCACAAAAAATGATGAGGGGGAAAATCCCCAATAGATTCTTTTCGTTCCTGTAAAGCAAATAGCCTTTCTCTATTTGGGACGGTGCCTGCTATATATCCATGTGGCTTAGCGTTTTTATAAATTTACTTGGTTCATCTTGATGTTCAAGCACTTCAAAAATAGTGATTACTTCAAACTTTAAATTGTTCTTTTCTGAATACAACACAAACTGTTCAAGTGACATAGCAAAGGTGTTTTTTAATAACCTTTTTTCTTGAGCAACATCAATGCTTTTTCTATCAAAATCAATACCATCGCCGCAGCCCACATCAAGAAGTTTCCCTATTTTAGCAGGGGCTGTTTTTAAAAATAACTTTTGATTTTCTCCGATTTCATCATTAAGTCCCATATGGAAGGACTGATACCCTTCGTAACCTTCTTGTTCGTAAAAATTTTGAAGCATTTTTAATGGTTCCCACCATTTTAGGCTGCAATTTAAGCAGTAATAAAGTTCATATTTTTGGCCATTAAAAGGGGAAATATAACTGTCAATTAGACTTTCAATCTCTTTGTCAGCTTTATTGCAAATAGGGCATTTAATGGTTTTGTTTTTATGCTCTGTTTTATCATAACTCAATCTGTATCCCTCCCCCCACAACCCTTACAGCCCCTCATACACGACATCAGGCTGAAAGTCTTCTTTCTTATACACCCACTTCAAATCCACCACAGCCCCAGGGTGGTTTAACATCTTTTTGATTCGGCTGGCAGGAAGGGCTTTAAATTCTTTGTGGGGAACAGCAATCACGACAGCATCATACAAAATTCCATCCAGGGGCCAACTGGCTGGAGTAGCAGAGAATCTGGAGAGAATTTTTTCGTGTTCCACATACGGGTCGCAGGCATGAACTTCAATCCCATACTTTCGGAGTTCCTGGATGATCTGCAGGACTTTCGAATTTCGGGTGTCAGGAACATTTTCTTTAAAGGTTACTCCCATCACTAACACTCTGCTTTTATTGAGTGTTTTTCCTGTTTTTGCCAGGGCAAGGATCACTTGTTTTGAAACATACGCATACATGGTGTCATTGACTCTTCTTCCGGCTAAGATGACCTGGGAGTGGTGTCCCACTTTTTCAGCCAGATGGGTTAAGTAATACGGGTCAACTCCAATGCGGTGTCCTCCAACCAGCCCTGGAGTAAAGCGCTGGAAATTCCATTTGGTGCAGGCTGCGTCTAAGACATCTTTGGTGTTTAATTAACTTTATTAAAAAGGACTGCTAATTCGTTCATCAGGGCAATATTGAGATCTCTTTGAATGTTTTCAATGACTTTCGCTGCTTCAGCCGTTTTAATGTCTGGCGTTTTCCAGACTCCAGCTTTACAAATGGCTCCATAAGTCTCAACAATTTTTTCAAGGGACTCTGGATCCATTCCTGAGACGACTTTGATGACTTTATCCAGGGTATGTTCTCTGTCCCCTGGATTTATCCGTTCAGGGGAATATCCAACTTTAAACTGCGCCCCTGATTTAAAGCCTGATGCTTCCTCTAAGATCGGAACGCAGATCTCTTCTGTAACTCCGGGATAAACGGTTGATTCAAAAACCACAATGGTATTTTCCGAGAGGTTCTTTCCGATGGTTTGAGAAGCTTTTCGCAGGAGTGTCAAATCAGGGCGATTGGCTTGATCTACTGGGGTTGGAACTGTAACAATAATAAAATTGGCTTGTTTTAAAAGTGAAGGGTCTGTGGTAAAGCGAATCTGCAGCTGTTTTAAAATTTCAGGAGGGTATTCTCCTGTTCTATCTTTTCCTTTCTCAAGTTCCTGAATTCGGGTTGGGTCATGGTCATAACCAATCACTGAAAATCCAGCCTGATCAAAGGCAGCAGCAAGAGGAAATCCGACATACCCTAATCCAACCACTGCGATTCGAGTCTCTTTTTTTAATGGATCTTTATCAAGATTGTTCATTTCTGTCCCTTACTTCTTTTATATATTATTAAGGGCAATTTTTTTTTGATTCTTGACGGATTAGAATATTCCTTCTCTGGAGGAGGATCTTAAATAGAATAAATGCGCTGCAGTATTTTATTTACGATGTTCTTTCTGCAATTTCTTCTATTTCATAAGTGTTAAAGAAGTCAATCTCAGGATATTCTTCTTTTATATAATCCTCTACTTCTGGATCAAAAAGATATCCAATCATAAACCCTTTCACTTCAGCCTTAAAATAATTCCTTAAACGATTCAGCACCTCATGAAATCGCTCCACATCTTTCTTCCCTGGCTGACTTTTTGCTTCCCCAATAATATAAATTTTTTCTCCCTTTAATTCCCCTTCTAAATAAAGATTCACTTCATCTTTTTTCCCATTCGGATAACGAATAAATTTCCTCTGAACAGTCGAGATTTGAGCTCCATACTGATTAAGAGCAAACGGCTTCATCAAAGGAAGATATTTATCTTCAATGCCGTGTCCGACAGCAGCAGACAGACCTCCCAGCTGCTTTCTAACATCGTCTATCCCCCACACAAGACTTCTTACGGTTTCCTCAGTTCGTTTCTGAGCTTCAGCCAGCTCCTTGACCACTTCTTCTAACCGGCCAACTCTTTCTTCTGTTCGCTTCTGGGCTTCAGCCAGTTCTTCTACTTTCAGCTCTGTTCGCTTCTGGGCTTCAGCCAGCTCCTTGACCACTTCTTCTAACCGGCCAACTCTTTCTTCTGTTCGCTTTTGAGCTTCAGCCAGTTCTTCTACTTTCAGCTCTGTTCGTTTCTGAGCTTCAGCCAGCTCCTTGACCACTCCTTTTAATTCATTAAATTCAACTTTTGTTACAACATTAGCCAGTTCCTCATACATCTGCCCCAGGACTCCAGTCAGCGCTTTGGCTGGTTCTTCTCCAAAAGTTTGTTTTAAGTTTTCATAAATTTTAAATGGGTTCAGCATCATTCTTCCTTTCCTCCTCATTCTATCAGATTTAAAGGTTAAGATCAACCTTTTTTCAAGTCTAACACACCCTTGGCAAAAGAGTGTCAAAAATACAGGGATTTTTATGGGATTTAAGCCGTTTCCATCAAGAAAAAATACTCTTTTATTTTTAAAAAACTTAATGCAGAGGATGCAGAAAGCTGTCAGCGCTCTGGCTGGCCAGAGCCAAATACTCAGCGACTGTGGGTCGAGAAATTCCTAAACTTATGGCAGTTTTTCGATTGGAAAGTTGACAAGCAAACTTGAGTCTAAAAATTTCTTTTAATTTTCGCATGGGTATCCTCTCCTGCGGCATTTTTTTAAACCCCCTCATTTTTGAAACCCAAAGACCATAAAATTCTCTCTCATTTTTTGTTACTTTCTAGAAGAGGAGTTATAAAACCACGAAAAGGCTTGAAATAAAAACGGAAACTCCCTATTTATTTAACTTTTTTTCTCCTTCAAATATTAAATTGAGCAGCTGGAGCATTAAATCTTTCTGCTGGATAAATGTTTTTGCTGCTTGCCAGCGGAAATCTAAATAACGATGAGCGAGCCTATTTCTCTGGACTGCCAGTTTTGCTAAATCATTTTGCTGTGATTCACTAAAATGATAAAATTTTGCGCATTTTTTTACAACATCACCATAATTTTCAGCTTGAATGCCTTTTATCGTGACAATTGTTCCGCATAACTCTATGAATGCGGTCAATATATTCTCAATGGTTCGATCTACCAACTTTTGAAGCTTTTTATCAGCTTGATAATCTTGCCATGTTTTAGCGCTGTAATCAAGTTCGAACTCTTTTATTTCTTCAAGAATGAACCCGATTGTTTCGGCAATTCTGCCTTTTGCATATTCGAATTCAGGCATTCAACAATTCGTCCAGTCTTTTTTGGGCAATATCTCTTTTCCACCTTTCGCCAAATATGCTGAAGTCTTCCATCTGATAAACAGCTTCATTTCTTAAGGCAATGTATTTTTCAAAATTCTTAATAAAGAGGGGCTTGCCTAATACAATTATATTATAGTACAACATAGGCTTTCGAAAATCGGGATACACTGGCACAATATTGACTTCCAGGTTGAGTAATTTTAACAAATCAAGTGAAATATCCATGATGTTAGCAAAGACAGCATCGTCAGACAAGGTTGATGCAGAATCAGTCTCAATACTGCTGCTGAATACTACTCCGATATCTATGTCTGAATCTCTCCTTGAAAAAGGAGTTGTCCTGGAACCAAATAAAAAAGCCATTTCCAAATTGCAGCGATCGGCGTTTTTTTTTAAAAAATCTTCTGTTTTTTTTATTATTAGAGCATTCTTTCCACTGCTGTCTGGCATATTTGAATATTTAACTCAAGCCGCACATTTTCCCTGCAGAAATCCAGCCCTTGGGTAGTCCTGCCTGCAGAGGGCTGTTAAAAGGCTGATCACCCACCAGAAAATCCGATCTGTTTTCTGATCCAGCTTCCGTTCTAAATGATCAAATTTCTGCCCCATTTCCATCAGTTTCTGCTCAAACAGGGCAAACCGTGTATCAGATTTAAAGGTTAAAATCAACATTTTTTCAGTCTAACACACCCTTGGCAAAAGAGTGTCAAAAATAGAGGGTTTTTGATAATTTTCTTGAATTAAAAAAAAATTCGCACTCCTTGAATTGCTGCCAACAAACGACCAGGTGAAGTAAACCAGAGGGGACTGCAGTGGAATCAAACTATCCGGCTGTAAAACGATTTCTTGATCTTATTCTTTCTTTTTTCGGTATTCTTGCAGCGCTGCCGTTTTGGCTTTTAATTGCAGCAGCCATTAAGTTAGAAGATAATGGACCCATTTATCATTATAAAATCTGCCGAACTTTGAATGGAAAAGTTTTCCAGCAGCTCAAGTTCCGCTCTATGATACCTGATGCTGAAAAAGAGACAGGACCTGTCCTTGCAAAAAAAAATGACGAACGGATCACCCGTGTCGGGAAATTGCTGCGCAGAACAGCTCTGGATGAGCTTCCTCAGCTTGTGAATATTTTAAAAGGAGAGATGAGTTTTGTGGGTCCACGTCCTCAGAGAGAGATTCTGATCAGAGATTATATAAAAACCATTCCGCATTACGATGATCGTCATAAAGTTCGTCCTGGTTTAACAGGTTTAGCCCAGGTTTGTGGACGATATCACACTCCTCCACGATTAAAGCTGAAATATGATCTTTTTTATGTCAAAAAAATGAATTTTTTTCTGGATTTAAAACTTTTTTTCTTGTCGTGTTTGATTACCTGTAAAGCGAAGAGGGATTCCCTTGAAAAAAAACGCTGAATAGACTCTCTTATTTCATCTAACGAACCAGGCTGTGCTTCAGCGCAGAATATCAGCGGCGGGGAACTATCCCACAGCTAGTGCGCTTTGTAAGACGCTGAGTAGTCTCTGTTAAGTTAAGCAGCGTTCTCAAGGCATCATTCACTGCGGCTGAATCCACAAATGCCTTTGCCACGTCAGGTTCAAGCATGACAATGTTTGCCCCTTCAGCTAAAAGGCGTTTGTAATGCCTTCCGCGAACAGCTTTGGAATAGTCAAATTTGTATTCAGGACGCAGCTCTTCTCTCGCCTTTTTTATCCTAGCCTTCATGTCGTTTCCTTTTATTAATATTCCTTTTAAATTATGCCGTATCCACTTCCTTATTCGCGGCCAAGGTAAGATCATCTTTCTGCCGAGAGCATTAAGAAAAAGGCTAAAATTTAAAGCTGCCTTTTGCGAAGCCTGCAGCTCGGTCAGAATTAGCCTTACATCGGTTTTCCGCGGATTGAAAACTCAACCAGGTAAAGTCAGCGTTTAAAGAAAAGAGCCATGCAGAGGGCTGTTAAAAGGCTGATCACCCACCAGAACACGCGATCTGTTTTCTGATCCAGCTTCCGTTCTAAATGATCAAATTTCTGATCCATTTTTGTCTCTAACGCAGCAAACTTCTGGTCTATTTTATCAAACTTCTCATCAATCTTGTCAAATTTCTGCTGAAATTTTGTTTCTAACTCGACAAACTTCTGTTCGAATTTCAGCCCCATTTCCATCAGTTTTTGCTCTAACAGGGCAAACCGTCTATCAGATTTAAAGGTTGAAATCAACCTTTTTTCAAGTCTAACACACCCTTGTCAAAAGAGTGTCAAAAATAGGGGATCAAATGCAGCTTTTCCTAAGATTTTCTGTAGGTTTATGAGTTTTTTTAAAAAAGCAGACTCTATTCAAGCTGCACTGCTAGATTTTCACCCTTCAGACTTATTTTGCTTTCAAGAATTCTTCTGGTGTTAATCCACTTTTTCGGATTAAACTGCGCAGCAGACCAGCAGCCAGTTCTTTATGGTTTGGAATAGAAAGTGTAGGTTTAGAGGGATGATAGAGAATCATATGACTGCCTGTTTGATGATCAAGCACATATCCGAAATTACGAAAAATTTTGACAGCCTCTCTCCCCGAAATATTAGAGAGGAATCCCAACTAAATGGTAACCTCTCCAAGGAACATTTCCGTAGGATTATGCCATTTTAATTTTCGACGTTTTTTCTCCACAAAAAGCCAGCCTTTAATTGCATCTTTAATATTAGTGAGCGTTTCATCAATTGTCTTTCCCTGGCTCATGCAGCCAGTTAATTCTGGAACATCTGCAATATATCCGTGATATTCTGGATCATACATGATTAAAACTTTAAATCTCATACTATATGTTTATGTATTACTTACGAAAAACCTACCTGGTATTGGCCTTTTATTAAATATTCTTTTTTCAAGTTTAACACACCCTTGTCAAAAGAGTGTCAAAAAAACAGGGATTTTTATGGGGTTCAAGCCGTTTTTATCAAGAAAAAAATCTTTTTTTTGATAAACTTAATGCAGAGTATAGAAAGCTGTCAGTTTTGGGAGTGACGCAAGGGGCAGGTTGCTGCTGAACAGTAGTTTTCCATCTATCAGATTTTGCATCTATAGGAATGACATCGCCTCAAGGAGAAAAAAGATTTTCCCTTTTCTCTCCAAAACTTATAACCATGAGAAAACTCCCGATTGGGATTCAGAATTTCAAAGAACTCAGAACAGAAAACCACTATTATGTGGATAAAACTCAATTTATTAAACAATTGGTGGAGAGCGGAAAGTACTACTTCTTATCCCGACCCCGACGATTTGGGAAATCTCTTTTCCTCAACACCCTGAAAGCGGAGAATTTAAAGTTAACTTTTAAAAGTGTACAACCCTTTTGATATCCTTCTCTATCTGGATACAAAAATGTTTAAACCTTACTGGTTTGAAACAGGAACCCCAAGTTTTCTCATTCAATTGCTGCAGAAAAAAATATTATCTTCCTGACCTTGAAAACCTGAAAACCTCTGAACTGCTGCTGGGAAGTTTCGAAATCGAAAGAATTCCTGAAAAGAAAATACAAAACTTGAGATTTATGAAGCCCTTAATCAAAATCAGTTCGATCAGCTTAAAACTATTTTTCACCGTTTTTTTTGCTTCTATTCCGTATGAATGGCGCACGAGAAACAACCTGGCTTCTTATGAAGGGTTTTATGCTTCTATTGTTTATGCCTATTTTGCTGCTTCAGGCTTAAACTGTACAGTGGAAGATTCCACTTCAAAAGGGAAGCTGGATATGGCCGTTTTTTACAAGAACAGAGCTTATCTTTTTGAGTTTAAGGTGGTGGAACTGGAGCCAGAAGGGAAAGCTTTGGAGCAGATCAAGCAGAAGAAATACGAGGAGAGGTACCGAGGAAAATATGAGGAGATTTATTTGATTGGGATTGAGTTCAGCGCTCAAGAAAAGAATGTTGTTCTTTTTGAGTGGGATTCCTTTAAAAAAAAGCGCTGAAAATAGAATAGACTCTCTGCTTGATTTTTTTTATGATGCTCTTTCAGCAGTCCTTCTGATCTCAAAAGTTTTGAACCGATCAATGTCAGGATAAACGGATTTTGCATACTGCTCTACTTCTAGTGGAAAGTGATACCCAATCATAAATCCTTTAACATTCCCCTTAACATGAGCCTTGAAGCGCTTCAGCACAGCATTAAATCGGTCAAAATCTTTTTTTCCTGGCTTTGACTTCGATTCCCCAATCATGTAAATTTTTTCTCCTTTTAGTTCACCTTCGAGATAAAGATTGATTTCATCGCTTTTTCCATTTGGATATTCTAGATATCGTCTATCGACCACAGAAATGACGGCTCCATACTGATTGAGGGCAAACTGTTCTATATATGGAATACAGTCATCTTCAATGCTATACCCAACATCTGCTGACAGACCTCCCACTTGTTTTCTCAGGTCATCTATCCCCCACGCAAGTTCTCTTACCGTTTCTTCAGTTCGTTTTTGGGCTTCAGCCAGTTCTTCCACTTTTTGAGCTAAAACTTTGACAATCTCTTTCAATTCATTAAACTCGACTTTTGTCACAACATTAGTTAAATCTTCATACATCTGCCCCAGGACTCCAGTCAGCGCTTTGGCAGGTTCATCCCCAAAAGTTTGTCTTAGATTTTCATAAATTTTAAAAGGGTTCAACATCATTGTTCCTTTCCTCCTCATTCTATCAGATTTAAAGGTTAAAATCAACCTTTTTTCAAGTCTAACACACCCTTGTCAAAAGAGTGTCAAAAGTACAGGGGATTTTTATGGGCTTCAAGCCGTTTTCATCAAGAAAAAACCCTCTTTTATTTTTATAAAACTTAATGCGGAGGATGCAGAAAGCTGTCAGTTTTGGGAGTGACTCAAGGGGCAGGTTGCTGCTGAACAGTAGTTTTCCATCTATCAGATTTTGTATCTATGGGAATTACATCGCCTCAAGGAGAAAAAAGATTTTGCGTTTTCTCTCCGAACCATATCACCATGAGAAAACTCCCTATTGGCCTTCAAAACTTTGAAAAACTCAGAACGGAAAATTACTATTATGTGGATAAAACTCCGTTTATTAAAAACTTAGTAGAGAATGGCAGTTATTACTTTTTATCCCGACCCCGACGATTCGGAAAATCGCTTTAGTGAGGGGGAATAAAGGGTGTTTTCCCTGGATCGTAAAAAAATAGATGGGGAAGTGAGTGTACTATGAAAATTCTGGTAACTGGATCCGCAGGATTCATCGGCTCTAAAGTAAGTGAACTTCTCCTTAAAGAAGGGCATACTGTCATTGGGATAGACAATCTCAATCATGCGTATGATGTCCGCTTAAAAGAATGGCGGCTGAAGCAGCTTCAGTCTCATCATTCTTTCCAATTTTATCCTTTGGATATTTCGGATCGATCGAAAATCGAACCTTTATTCGAGTCCATGCAGGGATTGGATGCTGTCATCAATTTAGCGGCAAGAGCTGGAGTCAGACAGAGTTTAGAAAACCCCTGGGTCTATGTTGAAACCAATATCACAGGAACTCTCAATCTTCTGGAACTCTGCAGAAAAAAGAAAATTAATAAATTTATTCTGGCTTCTACTTCCAGCCTTTATGGAAATAAAGAACGCCCTTTTAAAGAAGATCTTAAAACAGACCAGCCGCTTTCTCCTTATGCTGCCAGCAAAAAAGGAGCTGAGACTCTCTGCTACTCTTATCATCATCTTTACCATCTAGATGTGACTGTTTTCCGTTATTTTACAGTTTATGGTCCTGCGGGAAGGCCTGACATGAGTTTATACCGTTTTATCAGTTGGACTGCAGAAGGGGAAGAGCTTCTTCTCTATGGGGATGGATCTCAGGAGCGGGATTTTACGTTTGTGGAAGATATTGCTCGAGGGACGATTTTAGGATTAAAACCGCTCGGGTATGAGATCATTAATTTAGGAAGTGATAAACCGTATTCAATTCAGTATATGATCCAACTGATCGAAGAGATGGTCAAGAAAAAAGCAAAGCTTCAAAACAAACCTTTTCATCCGGCTGATGTGCCTGCCACCTGGGCTGATATCACAAAAGCCAGGCGTCTTTTAGGATGGGAGCCCCAGGTTCGATTTGAAGATGGTGTGAAGCAGGCGGTGGACTGGTATTTTGAGAACAGGGACTGGGCTGCCAGCTGCATTGAGAAAGACAAGTAAATAACAGCTATTATGTGCGGGACTGCGGGTTTTTATGCTGTCAAAGGATTTAAACCAGATCAGGCTGCAGCGATTTTAAAAGAGATGAATCTCTGCTTGAAACATCGAGGTCCGGATGATTCAGGGATTTTTATCGAGAATGGAATCGCTCTGGGCATGACTCGATTGAGCATTGTGGATCTGGCTGGAGGGCATCAGCCTTTATTCAATGAAGATGAATCCTTAGTGATTGTGGCAAATGGGGAGATTTACAATGCTCCAGCTTTAAGAGAAACCTTGGCAGCAGAAGGACACTGTTTTAAAACAAAAAGCGATATCGAGGTTATTCTTCATCTGTATGAAAAGTATGGAACTGACTGCTTCTCTAAGTTGTCCGGGATGTTTGGGTTGGCTTTATGGGATAGAAAAAACAAAACTCTTTTTTTAGCCAGGGATCGGCTTGGGATCAAACCTCTTTTTTATGGGATGGAATCCGATCGTTATATTTTTGCTTCTGAAATGAAAGGGCTTTTTCCGGCTCTTCAAAAAAAACCTTTAATTCGGCTGCAGTCTGTTTGGGATTATTTAACTCTCGGGTATATCCCTGCCCCTTACACCATTTATGAGAACATTTTTAAACTGCTGCCAGGGCATTATCTTCAAATAAAATCAGGGATTCATGAGATTCATCCGTACTGGACCTTAAAACCTTATCCCAATCCCCCCAAAACTCAGGAAGAAGCCTGTGAACAGGTTTATCAGACTTTAAAAGCCGCGGTTAAAAGTCATTTAATGAGCGATGTGCCTTTAGGGGTGCTGCTTTCTGGAGGATTGGATTCCAGCGCTCTGGTGGCGGTCCTGGCTGATTTGGGAGTGCGGACAAAAACTTTCTCTCTAGGCTTTGAAGAGGAAAGCTATAATGAACTTCCTGCTGCTCGGATCATCGCGAAACAATTTAATACTGAACACCACGAAGCAGTTCTTACAGCCTCCAATGCCCAGCTTCTTTTAGATCTTCTGCCTCATTTTGATGAACCGTTTCAGGATTCTTCCTGTATTCCTGTGTATCTGGTCAGCCGACTGGCGCAGGAGAAAGTCAAAGTGGTGCTGTCAGGGGAGGGTGGGGATGAGCTGTTCGGCGGATACTTCACTTATCAAGCAGACAAACTGGCTCTTTACTACCAGAAACTTCCTGCGTTTTTGAGGCATTCTATTTTCCCGTCTCTTGCGGGAAAAATTCCATCCTCAGATAAAAAATTAAGTTTAGATTATCTGGCAAAAAAATTCATCGAAAATGCCGATGGGGATCTCACTGCCTGCCACATCGGCTGGAAAACCCTTTTTTCTGAAGACCAGAAAAAAGAGCTGCTGAAAGCAGATGGTTTTCAACCTCAGCCAACCCTGGAATTCATTCGTGAAAAAGTCAACTCAGCGAAAAGTTTCCTGGATCCTTTAAATTCTCTTCTTTATCTGGATACCCAACTTTATCTTCCGGATGATCTGTTAACTAAAGTGGATCGAATGAGCATGGCTGTTTCTTTAGAAGTTCGTGTTCCTTTTTTAGATCATCAAATTTCAGAACTTTTGTTCAGTCTTCCTTTTTCTTATAAACTGAAAGGATTGACAAAAAAATATCTGCTTAAAAAAATCATGAAAGATAAACTGCCGAAAGAGATTTTAAAACGGAAAAAAGGAGGGTTCAGCATTCCTCTGGCCAAATGGCTGAAAGAAGAACCTCTTAAAACAGCGCTGCAGGATCTCCTCTCAGAAAAAAAATTAAAACAATCAGGTTTTTTTTCTCCAGGTGTTGTTCAAAACATGATTCAGCAGCATCTTAAAAAAGAAAAGGACTTAAGCCGTCAGCTCTGGTCTCTTCTGGCTTATGAACTCTGGCATGAGCAGTATTTAAAAACCGCAGTATGAGTTTGCAGCAGGGGAAAGAACACTCTTTCAAGTTTTAAGGGAAAAGTTGCCTGAGAAAGTAAAGATTGGTGAAGATTCCCAGAATATCATTGAGGTTTTTGAACGGATTTCTGGGAACAAAAATAACATCTCCTGGCTGCAGCAGCGGACTTTTTGTTATTTTTCCTCCGGTGAGTTCAGCATGAAGGTTTACAGTAATGACTTTAGGCTGAGTTTTGCCCGGAATGACTCGCACGACTTTTACATTGGCTAAAACTCCGTGCACAGTTCCTCCCCCTGCTAAAGCCACATATTCTTTAACTCCATCCCCGGGGATATAGGGAAAAAGTCCGGGTTTGTGGACTGCTCCAAGAACGTAGATGCTGTTTTGAGTTGGAGGAATGACAAGAGTGTCCCCTGCTTTCAGTAGCAGGTTTTCGGATTGGTCGTTTTCCGCAAACAGTTTGTGGAGATTTAAGGGAATAATTTTTTTAACTCCTTTTGAATTTTTCCGTTCGATCCAGGCATGGGACGGGGATGCCATAGGAGTAAATCCCCCTAAATTTAAGATGACATCTTTCACTTTCTCATTTTTATGCAGGGCATACCATTCCATTCCAACGGGCTCCAGCACAGAAGTTCCCAGTTTAGAGTTTGAGTTCTGCAGATCCGTGAGTTCCCCAATCACTTCAATTTTCTCTTGAAACAAGCTGATCGGCGGCACATAAATGGAGTCTCCATTTTTAAGTTTGAGGGCAGGATTGACGCTGAGGTTGATCTCTTGATGATGAGGGAGAATTCGGGAGAGTTTGATCTGGCCTTGATCAGCCTGCGGGGTATAGCCTCCTGCCATTTTGAGAAGATCCTGATAGGTGTCCCCAGGGAGAATTTGATAGGTTCCGGGCCTTTTTACATTTCCGCTGATGGACACGACTTTTTGAAGGGTTGGAACATAAATGGTTTCTCCTGGCAGCAGGTAGGGGTTCTGGGCGTTATCCCCGAACATTTTCCATTTAAAATAGTCCAGAGTTTTTATGATTTTACCTTTATATTTAAGGTCAATCTGTCTGAGCGATCCTGCAGCAGACAATCCTCCTGCTGCTTGAATGGCATTTAAGGCTCCTGTTGTGCCTGAAAAGGTATATTCTCCGGGTCTGTTGACGTTTCCTAAAATTTCAATTTTATCGTTTCGGACTCGAATTAAGTTCGCAGAAACTCTAACTTGTTTGTAATCTTTTTTCAGGGTTTTTTCCAGGTATCTAGCCAGATGGTTTAAGAGAACTCCTTCTACCGGGATCTCCCCAACTGCTCCTAAATCAAGGGTTCCCATAGGGGAGACAAAGGTGGTGATTTTCGAGTAGGCGGGATCCCAGATCTGGAGGGTGACCACGTCCCCTGGATAAAGAGCATAGCGATTGGGGTTGACAGCAGAAAGGCTTGGCGTGAGGTTTGGCGGAACATTGTTGTGTTTTGCATAGAGTTGCAGAGTTTGAAGAGGGGTTTGATAAGGGGATGTTCCTTGAAATGAACGGAAAGACTGGCTGTACACTCCATGCGCCTGAGAGCTTCTGAAAAGGAAAAAAGAGAGTAAAAAAAAGAGGACGACAAAAGGCTTTTTCTGTTTTTTTCTCATGTGTTCAATCGTTTTTTAGAATGTCCTGATCGGATTTCCGAATTCTTTTTTTTTATCAGGAACCCTTTTTCCCTTTTTGAATGAGACTGTGGAAAAGATTCATTGGAGTTTATCGCGAATAAATAATGGTAGAATACATGGATCTTCAATGGGGACAGATTCCTGCATGGAAAAAGGCGGTCAAAAGAGGCATGGATTTTTTTTTATCCTCTGCAGCTTTGATTCTGCTCCTGCCTTTTATTGTTTTAATGGGCGCTGCGATTAAGCTGGACAGCAGGGGATCTGTTTTTTTTAAACAGGAAAGAGCGGGATATTCAGGAAAACCCTTTTATATGTGGAAATTTAGAACCATGGTCCAAGAGGCTGAAAGAGATAAAGACTATGAAACCCATGAATTGGATCCCAGGATCACCAGGGTGGGGAAGTTTTTAAGAAACTGGACTTTGGATGAAATCCCGCAGTTCTGGAATGTTTTTAAAGGGGAGATGAGTCTTGTGGGACCAAGACCTGCCCTCCTTTATCAAGCAGCAGCTTATACCTCGATACAGAAAAAGCGGCTTTCTGTAAAACCTGGAATGTCAGGGCTTGCCCAGGTGGTGGGAAGAAACAGCTTGACCTGGCCTGAAAGGATTGAACTGGATATAAAATACATCGAGACATTTTCTCTGACACAGGATTTTCTCATTTTATTGAAAACCATTGGATTGATTTTATCCAGAAAAGGGGTTTATGGGGAAAAAAATTAGTCGTTCTCCTCTTCGGTTTACAAGGCCTCTGCTGCCTGATCTGGATAAGGTGATGAAACGTTTTCGCCTTTCCTGGGATATGGGAATGGTCACCAAAGGAAAAATCACTGAAGAGTATGAAAAAAGGGCTGCAGCTTATTTAAACCTTCCTTATGCTGCTTCAGTTTCCAGCTGCACATCAGGGTTAATTTTAGCGCTGCGCGCTTTAAATTTAGAGGGGGACTGTCTGGTTCCATCCTTTACCTTCACTTCAACGATTCAGGCTCTGCTGTGGAATAATTTAAATCCGATTTTTGTGGATTGTCATCCTTCGAAGTTCACGGTTGGACGGGAAGATTTAGAAGCCAGCTTTACTCCTCGCATATCTGCTGTTGTGGTTCCTTATGTTTTTGGGAACCCTCCTCCTTTATTAGAGATCCGCCAATTTTGTCAAAAAAAGAAGATCCCTCTTATTGTGGATGCTGCTCATGCGTTTGGCAGCTCAGTCTATGGGAAAAAGCCCGGAGGACTGGGAACTGTTGAGGTTTTCAGCACCAGCGCCACAAAATTGCTGTGCACTGGAGAAGGGGGAATGATCACAACCCGTCATTCAAGGTTAAGTGAACTTATTCTTCTGCTGCGCGAATATGGTCATAATGCGCAGTATGAGACCCAGAATTTAGGATTGAATGGGAGAATGACAGAATTTCAGGCTGCTGTGGGAATTGAGGGTCTGGCTCTTCTGGAGAAGCATGCCCAGAAAAGAAAAAGTCTGGCGAAATTGTATCAGAAGCATCTTTCTCATCTGCCTTTGATCTTTCAGGATATTGAGCCTGACTGCGAGAGTTCGTATAAAGATTTTGCCGTTGTTTTGCAGCAGAAGGAATGGGGGATAACTCGAGATCAAGCGGCAGCTGCTTTAGCTCGAGCAGGAATCCCCACTCGACGTTATTTTTTCCCTCCGATGCACAAGCAGCATTTTTTCCTTAAGAAAAGCGGCCAATCTCAAACCGGTCGGACAGGGATCCTGCTGCCCCACACAGAGAAGATTTCGGATCAGATTCTCTGTCTGCCCATTTATTATGATCTGAGGGAAGACGATATTCACAGAGTGGCTGATGAGATGACGCGGGTTTTTAAAAAATCAAAAAGTATGTTAAAAGGTTCTTTATGAGGCTTTCCCACAAGCTTTTTCTTCTTTTCACCGACGTTATTTTAATTCTGGGGAGTCTTCTTTTAGCTCTGGTGATCCGATTTCACAGCAGCATTCCTGATAAATATTTAAGCGGTGAGATGGTTCCCTATTTCAGTTTGTGCGCTTTCAGCGCTGGTGTCATGTGGCTTTTTGGGATGTACAATAAACTCTGGAGATATGCCAGCATTAATGAAGGAATTTACATATTTGAGGCTGTGACTGTCAGTTTCGGGGTTTTTGCTATTCCTGTGTTTTTTACACATGGTTCTTTTTATCCGAGAAGTGTGACCATTATGGCCTGGCTGCTGGCAATTTTTCTGCTGGGAAGTGTCCGCGTTCTTCTCAGACTTGCCAGTTCTGGTTTTGTTGTTTCAAGGGGCAGAAAAAGAGTGGTCGTTGTTGGCAGCGGAGATCCTGTTGAATCCGTCATTCGAAATTTAAAAACAGATCGTTCTGCCTACTGGCCTGTTGGCATATTGGATCAGGATGGAAAGCACAAAAATGTGAAAATTCATGGGGTTCCTATTTTAGGATCTCGTTCTGATCTGCCTGATATCATTCGAGAGAGGAAAATTCAAGAGGTGGTTGTGACAGATCACTCTCCTGTTGTTTTTAAAGAGGTCCTGAATCTCTGCAAAGGTTTGAATGTGGATTTTAAAACCATTCCAGGAATTCATGAGTTGATGGATGGAAGAGTGAGACTGAATCCTATTCGAGAAATCCGATTTGAGGATCTGCTGGGTAGGGAAGAGATTCAGATCAGCCTTGAGTCCGTCCGCTCTTACCTGTACGGAAAAAAAGTTCTGGTCACAGGGGCAGGCGGATCCATTGGCAGCGAATTGTGCCGTCAGATTATTGAATTTGAGCCGAACCAGTTGATTCTGATTGGACATGGAGAAAATTCCATTTACGAAATCCTCCTTGAGCTTTCTGCGAAAGGTTTTTCCTCTGTTGTTCCAGTGATAGCGGATATTCGGGATGAGCAGCAGATGAGGAAGATTTTTTCCGAGAAAAAACCTTCCATTTTGTTTCATGCAGCAGCCCATAAACACGTTCCATTCATGGAGCTGCAGCCTTTTGAAGCGATTTCCAATAATTTTTTGTCCACCCAGCTTTTAGCAAAGTTAAGCGCTGAATTTTCGCTCGATAAATTTATCTTTTTATCCACGGATAAAGCGATTCAGCCCTCCAGCATTATGGGAGCCACGAAAAGGCTGTGTGAAATGTATCTGCGTTCGTTCAACCAGAACCATCCTTCTATGCAGTTCATTTCTGTTCGATTTGGCAATGTGCTGGATTCCCGGGGCAGCGTCATTCCCACTTTCAGGAAACAGATTGCCATGGGCGGACCGGTGACTGTGACCCATCCTGAAATGACCCGCTATTTTATGACTATTCCTGAAGCTGTGAAACTGGTCTTACAGGCAGCTGCCATGGGAAAAGGAGGGGAGATTTTTCTGCTGGATATGGGGAGACCTATCAATATCATGGAACTGGCGAATCAGATGATAAGGCTTGCCGGATATGAACCCAATAAGGACATTTCCATTAAGGTGATTGGACCAAGACCAGGGGAAAAATTAACGGAGAAGCTGGTTTCAGATGATGAAATTAAAGAACAAAGTCCCTTTGAGAAAATTCATTCGATTCGTTCGCGCACATACCCATTGGAAGATCTTGAAAAAGCGATTCAGGATATCAGGAAGTTCGCGGTGAATGAAGATGAAGAGAATTTGATGGAGCTTATTTCTAAATTTATTCCCGAATTTCGCAGCCGCCTCAGACACGAAATTAAATCCTGATAAAGCAGTTTTCTGCGCTCTGCTGCGGATTCATGAAAGTCCATGCTGCCTGTGGAAGGGGGAGCGAAATAAGGTTGATTTTGAATCAGAGCGGGTATAATAGTCGGGAGGACTTTTAAGATGGGAATAAAATTAAAACTTAAAATGAAGCGATTAATTTTTGGGGTTTTAATGCTGCTCAGTTTTCTCCCTGCTGCTGGATTCGCAAGATCTCATAAAGCTCAGAAATTGAAAATTTACGTGAATGGCGAACCCATTGGGTTTTCCGCTGTGGAAAAACACGGAGTCGCCTATGTCCCCTTGATTCCAATGGCACTGGCTTTAAAAATCAGCATTCTGTGGAATCCATCCTCCAAAACCATTGGAATTGCCGGCAAATCTTATCGTTCTGCCGCTCTTTTCAGCAGAGGCATTTTATATGTTCCTCTTGAAGCTGTGGCTGAAGCGATTGATGCTCCAGTTGAATTGAAAGTAAAAAATGGAAAATTTTTTGTTGAGATGCGCACTAAAAAACACATCGCTAAAATTGCTCCTGCTGCTCCTAAACCTCCGCCGGCTTCTCTCCCGACGCAGCGCCAGACCCTTCAATCAGAGGGTTTTTTTGCCCCTAAAACCGCAGCAAACGCTTATTTTTCAGTGACGGTGACAGATCTTGAGACAAGACACTTGATTCGAGATTACTATAAGCCGAGGAACGGGGATAAATTTGTGGTTCTGCATATTTCAGAACAGAATATTTCGGATCAGATTCAAATGTACACAGGACAGTTTACCCTGAAAGACACAGATGGGAATTCTTATAATTATCTGGATGGATTGAGCACTTTTTTTCTTCAAATTTTGCGGCCAGGGGGGATCAATTTTGGATCTCTGGTTTTTGAAATTCCTCGAAGCGAAGCTCCTGCGGAATTGATCCTGCACACTTATGGGAATATGCCTTTAGATATCTCTCTGCGGTAAGATGAATGATGAGAAAATTATTTAGAAACATCGCTTTTTCATTCGCTGTTTTGATGCTGCTGGCATCCTGCTCTAAAATAACGCGTAAAAAAACAGTGATCACCTTTTGGAATGCCATGAAAGGCTCCAGGGGAAGAGCTTTACAAACCTTAGTCAATCAGTTTAATCAATCTCATCCGCGAATTTTTGTGAAAGCTGTGTTTAAGGGGAGCAAGGCTCTGTACGCTAACAATTATTCAGTTTTGATCCGCGATCTGCTCCTGTCTTTAAAAAAGAAGGATCCCCCAACCATGGCTCAAGTGTATGAGAACTGGACCGCTCAGTTCATCGGGGCTGATGCCATTGTTCCTCTGGAAACATTTGTTCATGGGAAAAATGGCTATACGCCGAAAGAGCTTCATGATTTTGCTCCTGCGTTTTTAAAATCGAATGAACCTGGTGGAGTTCTTTGGACCCTGCCTTTTAATAAAAGCCTTTATGTCTTGTATTATAATAAAACTCTTTTTAATAAGATGGGCATAAAGTCTCCTGATACCTGGGATAATCTTCTGGTTTTAGCCCAGAAATTAACGCTGGCCGGCAAAAATAAAAAAATCATTCGCTATGGACTCACCGATCCTCCGAATGAGAATTTATTCAATCTGATTTTCTATGCTCTGGGCGGTATTTATTTTAAACATGGGAAAGCCGATTTTAATAGTGAAAAAGGGGATTATGCTTTGAGAATGATGCGGCAGATGGCAAGCGAGAAAATTTTTCTTCCCGATTACCATGCGATACATGCTTTTATACAAGGAAAAGCAGCGATGTACATCGCCACAACAGCGGCTTTTCCTTATTTAAAATCTAGATCTAAATTTCAGGTTGGAATAGCGCCTGTTCCGGGTGAACTGCGTTCTATGGGTCTTTTTGCCGGCACTAATCTGGCAGTGTTTAAGAATGCCACTCCTTCGCAGCAGAAAGCCGCATGGGTTTTTATTAAGTGGCTTTTGAAACCTGTTCGGTCTGCCTGGTGGGCTGCACATACAGGCTATGTGCCAGTCAGGATATCGGCGCTGCGCTCTCCTGTTTTTGTTTCTTATCTGAAGAAAAATCCTGAGTTTGAAGTCCCGCTCCACGAACTGCCCAACGCTTTTACAGATCCAAGGATATGGGCTTGGGAGAGCATCAGAGGGATCGTGGGACAGGAAGTGGAAGCAGCGACTTTAAGAAGGATTGGGATAAAGAAAGCTCTGAAAAAGGCTGCAGAAGAAACGAATCTTCTACTGGCTCAATCTCCTGTCAACGATAGAATAAAAGCCATGCCATCAGTGAAAGCGAAGAAAAAGCTGAAAGCGCCATCACCAGTTTCCACAAAATAAGCGTTCTATCTCGTGTTTCCGGGAGAGTTTTCTGTTTTTTCATGAGTTCAAGGAAACATTTATAGAGTTCGCCGCGAAAAGCGGGAAGGTCGGGGTATCTTTTTCCAGGATCAGGCTGTATGGCTCTGGCTAGAGCTTTATCAATAGAAGTAGAAATTTTTGCGTTGAGGCTGCGCAGCTGTGGAAACACAAAAGGGACAGATTGAGAATCTTGCCCTGACAGGCAGCGGTAGAGAACTGCAGCAAGGGTGTAAAGGTCAGAGGTTTTGTTAAAAAGGGGCGGGTCTTCAAAAATTTCTGGAGGTGAACAGCCTATGATTCCAACTGCAGTGGAAGTACTCCATGAAAATTCTGGATTGGGTATGAGTTTTACGACTCCTGCAGCAGAAATTAAGATTTTTTTAGGGGATAAACACACGAAGTGAAAAGAGTCATCTAGATTTTCCTGCAGATAGATGATGACATCGCAGCATTGGAGCCCCCAGCATAAAACTTGTTTTTCTGAAAAAGGGGTGGAGGTTTTTCCTGCTAGCTCAACCAGCGGCTGTCCATTCACATATTCCATGACCAGGATTTGATTCTCTTTTTCCTGGAAAAAGTCCAGGATCTTGATGAGGTGAGGGTGATTGAAAGAGGTCCAGCGTTTCCCCAGATTTTTGAACTGCTCAGAAGGGATATTTTTAAGAACTTTAAGAACCCATGATTTTCCCAGGAATCGAAGATCCGTCGCTTTATAAACTTGAGAGGTTCCTGTGGAAGAAATGAGATGATCGATTCTATATCGGTTTTGAAGAACTTCCCCGGGTTGAAAAAACAATTCCTTCATGTTCGAAATTTCTGCTGGTGGAGGAGCCTTTCCTACCACAAAGAGTTTTTTGACATGCTTGTCCAAACGGTAACAATTTGTTCATTGCATTTATTTTTGCTGCTTGTTATATTGACTGTGGCAGCAAAATATATAACAAAACGAGGTGTTTAAAATGAATTCAGCAGCAGTTGGATTACCGCTTTTTGTGCAAATCAAGCAGGGTCCCGGCTCCCCCAATCCGCAGAAAGTAACGATGTCAACCATTGAGCCAGGAGGACAGATTTCTGTAGCGCCTGGAGATCAGGCTGTTCTTTCTCTGCCTGAAACCTGGTCTCTGAAAGAGCCTGGAGAAAGCACTCCCTGGAGCGCCAGTATTTCAGGAAAAAACGCTTCTAATTTTAAGGTGCAGTATCTTGGCACTGGAGCTGTGATGCCGGCAGAGTACAGTTCAGGTGTCAATTTGTCCCAAGTTATGGAACTGGTTCAGAAGTTTCAGTTGACTTCTGCGGCTCCTGGAACTGCTTTACTCACTTTTCTGGCAAAAGATGAGGCGGGCAAACTTTTCACAAAAGAGGAGTTTAATCTTGTCAGTCAGTAAATTCTGGAGGAGAGAAATGCGATTTTTATCCTCAGATGGGTCTTTTTAAATCTCTAAAAAAGCGTATTAAGGATCATCAAAAAACTCTTGCTGTCAGCTCCGAGCAGCAAGGTTTTTTTGTTTTATTGGGTTTTATGGTTTTATTAGCTTATATTTTTCAGTTTGTTTTTTTGTGGATTTTTTCTTTGATCATCTATTTGACCCAGATTGGGAATCCTGTTACAGGAGGACAGTCTGATGAGCCTCTTTATATTGGCACAGCCAGAAGCATGATGACTCACAATCATTGGATGGTTCCAATATTCCATCATCAGTTAGCGTTTTATAAACCTCCTTTTCTTTACTGGATGATGATTACGGCTTTTAAATTGTTCGGAGACACCCTTTTTTCAGCTCGTTTTCCGGCTGCTCTCTGCGGCGCTTTTCTGGTATTGGTCATCGCTTTATTAGGAAATGAGCTGGCTTACGGGTTAGGAAAAGAGTGGGCGAATAAACAGATGAGGGGTGAGGGAAAAATAGGCATAACAGCAGGATGGATTGCAGCCACCACGATCCCTGGAATTTATGCTTTTTCTCGAGCCGCAATGATGGATATTCCCATGATTTTTTTTATTACCCTGTCCGTTTATCTCGCTTGTCTGTTTATTCGGAAAGGGAATCCCGTTTTTTTAATTTTGTCTCTGACAAGTTTAGGAATTTCCACCAATTTTAAGGGTCCTGTCAGCTTTCTGATAGGCATCTTTCCTATTCTTTATCTTCTTTATTCTTCAGGGAAGATCCATGTTTTATGGGAGAAAACGGGGGCTGCAGCTTTTGCGGGATGCCTCTTTTTTTCTTTTTTGTGGCCTCTTGGAGCAGCGCTGCATGGAGATGGGATGGAATGGCTTAAATTTTTTATTATCAATCAAAATTTTGGAAAATTCACCTCTCATCTGGATCCTACAACACACTATATTTCGGGTTCTGTGATCTGGATTTCTCTCTTGTCTCAATTTATGCCCTGGAGTTTTTTCTTTTTAGCGGCGGTTGTCTGGTTTGTGTTAAAAAAAGAAGCGAGATCTTCCGGTGTGATATTTTTGTTTGTGTGGATCGCGACTGTCCTGGTTATTTTTCTGCTTCCCGCTAAAAAACTCTCGGACTATACCCTTCCAGCGATCCCTGCTCAAGCTCTGTTATCAGCTCTGTTCCTGGAAATGAATTTAAATTCTGTTCTCTCAGAGGCCGCTTTTTATCTAACAGGAATTGTGTATGCTGTCACAGGTTTTTTTTTGTTTTTTTTGACGCGAATTTCTCAAGGGTCTTTTGAATTTTTTCTCATCCTGTTCGCTGCTTTATCCTTTTTGTCAGCCGGTTTCTTTTTGTTTCGCAAAAAACTTCTGCAGGCTCTGTATTTGACAGCCTTTTTTTTGTTTTTGTACGCTTTTGGACTTCCCCGTTTAATGTCTTCTCTGGATTTTAATCGTCTGAAAAAAGCGATGGATCATAAACCTTTATATGTTTATCATTTTGATGCAGCTATTCTGGGCAGCGCGATAGGAAGGCCGATTATTCCGTTAAAGAAGCCGATGCTGCCGGCGTCGGCTCTCAAAGCATCTCCTCTTCTGATCCTTCCAAAGTCAGATGTGATTGCCTTTGAGAGAAAGGGTATTTTATTGTCTTCACCTCTTTTGACCTGGATCCGGTGGAAAGATCATATTCGTATTCTGGATATCCTTCAAGGAATTTTATCTTCGAATCCTAAAATCATTCAGGAAAAAATAATTTTTGCTGCGGCTGAACAAAAAAATGCCAGAACTGACATCAAAAAATGATTCGCTGATTCAAGGCTGGCGCAGAGTCAATTTTAAGAAAGGAAAGAGGAAAATGAAATACTGTGAATTTTGTCTGGATAAGAGCTTGGAAAGAGAGAAGTCAGAAATTTTAATTCTGGGGATACCTTTTGAAGGAAGCGTGAACAGCAGAGGCGGATCTTCTGCAGGACCTGAAGCCATACGAGAAGCCTCTGACTGCATTGAGTCGTATTCTCCTTTTTTTGAGAAAGATTTAGCGGATTTAAAAATTTATGATGATGGTAATATCATGGTTAAAGGTAAAGGCAAACAGGCTTTAGAGGCTGCCGCAGGAGCGGTCTGGAAACGCATTTCAAAAGGCGTTAAACCTGTTTTTTTAGGAGGAGACCACAGCATCAGTTATGCTGCAGTGAAAGCTCTTGTGAGCAAAGGACATGAATTTGAACTGCTGCACCTGGATGCTCATACTGACAGTCAGGATGAATTTAGCGGAGATTCCTGGTCTTATGCGAGTTGGGTTCGAAGGTCTCGGGAGTTTTTCCACGGGAATATTTATCAACTCGGTGTTAGAACTGGCACAAAAGAGGATTTGGAATATGCCTCAAAAGCTCACAAACTTTTTTTGGCTCCTCAATTTGTGGAAGGATTGAGATGGGTGAGTGAAAAAACAAAAGGAAAAAATCTTTATGTTTCTATTGATATTGACGTCATGGATCCTTCTCTTGCCCCTGGGACATCCAATCCTGTTTATGGGGGATTAAATGCGGATCAAATTCAAGCTCTTTTTTATGCCCTGAAAAAAACGAATGTGATTGGAATGGATCTGGTGGAAGTGGCTCCGAATTTAGATCCATCAGGAAGAACCGCCATTCTAGCCGCCGAGATCATTCGAGATGGGATTTTAGCCTGGTGGGGGTGAGGTTCACTTCAGGATCTGCCGGAGAACATAGGGCAGGATCCCGCCATTACGGTAGTATTCCAGTTCCTGGGGAGTGTCAATCCGACATTTTGCCTGGAATGTTTTTTTACTCCCTGAAATATCGAGAACTTCTACATTCAGCAGAGATCCAGGTTTTAAGCTTTTTTGAATTCCGGTGATGGAGTAAACTTCTTTTCCTGTCAACCCAAGAGATTTTGCGGATTCATGGGTTAGAAATTCGAGAGGCAGAACCCCCATTCCAATCAGATTGCTCCGATGAATTCTCTCAAAACTTTCGGCAATCACGGCTTTTATTCCTAAAAGAGCCGCTCCTTTTGCAGCCCAGTCTCTGGAGGAGCCTGAACCATACTCTTTTCCCGCCAGGACCATCAAAGGTGTCTTTTCTTCCTGATATTTCACAGCAGCATCAAAGATGCTCATTTTTTCTTCATCGGGAAAATGAAGGGTGACTCCTCCTTCTGTTCCAAAAACCAGAAAATTTTTTAAGCGATTGTTAGCAAATGTCCCTCTGACCATGACTTCGTGATTTCCTCGCCTGGCTCCATAAGAATTAAAATCTTCTGGTTTTACTCCATGCTCTATCAGATATTTTCCAGCCGGTGAGTCAGAGAGAATAGATCCAGCAGGGGAGATGTGATCAGTTGTAACGCTGTCCCCTAAAAAACATAGAACCCTGGCATTCAGGATTTCTTGCAGCGGGGTGAGCTTTAAGGAAAACTCTTTGAAATAAGGAGGGGATTTGATGTACTCAGATTCTGGATCCCAGATAAATTGTTCTCCTGAGGGCGCGGGCAGGGAATTCCAGTGCTGCGTTCCTTTGAACACTTCTGTGTATGTTTTTTTAAACGAGTCTGCGCTAACCACTTTCTGCATGATTTCTGATACTTCTTGAGGAGTGGGCCAGATGTCTTTTAAATAAACAGGATTTCCGTTAGAATCGTTTCCAAGGGGATCTTTTGTTAAGTTTATTTCCATCTGACCTGAGATTGCATAAGCCACAACAAGAGGAGGAGAGGCAAGATAGTTTGCCCTTACCAGGGGGTTGATTCTTCCTTCAAAATTTCTATTCCCGCTCAAAACAGAAGCCACATAAAGTTTCTCGCTTTGAATCGTTTTTTGGATTTTATCAGGAAGAGGTCCGCTGTTGCCAATGCAGGTTGTGCAGCCGAATCCTACTAAATAAAATCCGAGTTTTTCGAGATAGGGGAGGAGTTTAGAATCTTTTAAATATTCGATCACAACCTGTGAACCAGGCGCAAGGCTGGTTTTAACCCAGGGTTTTTGCTGCAGTCCTTTTTCAACCGCTTTTTTAGCCAGAAGTCCTGCAGCGATCATAACTCCTGGATTTGAAGTATTGGTGCAGCTGGTTATGGCAGCGATCACAATGGAACCGTCTTGAATCTGTTCTTTAACAAGAGTGGCTGCTGCTGTCGGCTTCCCTGCTTCTGCTCCAGAGACGCCGGTTTTTTTTTCTTTTTTAAATTCTTCGAGAGATTTCAAGAAAAATTGTTTAGAAGATTCAAGTGGAATTCGATCTTGAGGTCTTTTAGGTCCTGCAAGACAGGGTTGAATGCTGGAAAGATTGAGCTCAATTTTGTCCGAATAATTTGCTTCGGGATTGTTGGGAGAATAAAACATTTCTTGTTTTCTGGCATAAGCTTCTATAAATTTCACCTGTTCAGGATCTCGGGCTGTCAGTTTTAAATATCGAATAGTTTCTTCATCAATAGGGAAAAAAGCTGTAGTGGCTCCGTACTCAGGAGCCATGTTGCTGATTGTAGCGCGATCAGGGAGACTTAAGGTGGAAATGCCGGCGCCGTAGAACTCGATTAATTTTCCGACTACTCCTTTTTTTCTAAGGATTTCAGCAATGGTTAAAACCAGATCTGTGGCCGTGCTGCCAGGAGGAATCTTTCCCGTTAATTTAAATCCGATGACTTCGGGAACAAGCATGGTGATGGGCTGCCCCAGCATAACTGCTTCGGCTTCAATTCCGCCGACACCCCATCCTAAAACGCCTAATCCACTGACCATGGTTGTGTGAGAATCAGTGCCAACAACAGTATCGGGATAAGCGGTCAGTTTGCCATTTTGGGAATCCTGGATGATCACCCGGGCAAGGTATTCTAAATTAATTTGATGCACGATTCCGGTGTCAGGTGGCACGACTTTAAAGCTGCTGAGCGCCTCCTGTCCCCATCGAAGCAAAATATATCTTTCCCTGTTTCTTTTAAACTCAAGAGCAGCATTGATCTGGAAAGAGTCAGAGGTTCCGAACTGGTCAACTTGAACAGAATGGTCAATCACCAGCTCCGCTGGTTTTAAGGGATTGATGAGTTCTGCTTTTTTTCCCATGATGGTCACAGCGTCTCTCATGGCTGCCAGATCCACCACAGCAGGAACTCCTGTGAAATCCTGCAGCAGGACTCTTGCAGGAAAAAAAGCGATTTCTTTTTCTGACTGAGATTCTGGATTCCAGGACAAAAGCATTTCAATTTCTTCTTTTGTGACTGTTTTTCCATCCTCATTTCGGAGAAGGTTTTCAAGAAGAACTTTTAAAGAGTAAGGGAGTTTTGCCAGATTTAGTTTTTTTTGTTCTTCAAGGGTTTTCAGACGAAAAAATTCGAAAGTTTTATTTTCGAACTGCATTAATGTTTTCGTTTTAAAGCTGTCAATGGTCATGATAACTTTTTCTGGAAAAAGAAACAGACGTCCTGCTGCTTGCCGCTGCGAGTTTGAGGTTAATTTTTTTTTGTGAATTTAAAACAATTCAGATCATATTTTTTTTGCAAAGCCGCGGGAAATGGCTTTAAATAAGGCGTTTTTGGTTTTTTTAAAAAAAATAAAAAAAATTTTTTCAAAAAAAAGGAATTTATTTTTCGGATTTGAAAACAAAGGAGGTCTCGAAAATGAGTTACGAAGAAAAACTGATTCGCACGGTCATCAAGCTCATCATCGCTGGCGTTGTTTTAACCTTTTTAGTCCTCTGGGGAGTGCAGCTGTATCTTAATCGAATTCCCGCTCAGCCGATTTATTTCAAACATCGTCATCATGTTACTGAGATGCATATTTCTTGTTTTTACTGCCATACCGATGTTGCAAAAGGTTCTTTTGCAGGGATGCCTTCTGTCCAGGACTGCATGCAGTGCCATCAGATTGTTAATTCCACAGATCCTAATCTGACGGGAAAGTACGCTTTGAATCCGCGTGAACTTGCCAATGTAGCTAAACTTATTTCTTACTGGAAGAACCATAAACCCATTCATTGGGTTAAGGTTTATAAGCTGCCTCAATTTGTTCACTACACCCATAGAGTCCACGTTGAGTTTTTTCTTCAGGCTGCTTCAAAAGATCCTAAATTAGCTGCCCTGGAGAAAAAGTACCCTGCTTCTTATCCCTGTGTCCTCTGCCATGGGAATGTGGCTGAAATGAAAGTCCTTGTTCCTAAACAAGGCTTTTTCTGGAGAGACCTCGTGTACGGAGGACAAACCCCTTTAATCACAATGGGACACTGCATCAACTGCCATACTGAGTGGGCGGGTAAAAAGTTCCCTGGTGGACCAGATGTGCCTTCTTTAAGTCAAATGAGAAATTGTTCTGAGTGTCATTATTAATGCTGGAGGATTAGAATCAAAATGGAGATTACTCGCAGAGAGTTTGTAAAACTAACTTTGATGACAGGAGTTGCTGCAGGTTTAGCGGGCTGCGCTCTTCCCCCTCATCAACTTTTAGTTTCGCAGCTGGATATGCCTGAATACAGAGAACCCGGTGAATCGGTCTGGTTTGCCACAACCTGTCAGGGATGCAGCGGAGGCTGCGGGGTTTCTGTGAGAGTCATGGATGGAAGAGCTAAAAAAATTGAGGGACTTCCTGAACATCCAGTTAATCATGGGAAAGTCTGCGCAAAAGGGCATTCAGAACTTCAGGCTCTCTATAATCCTGATCGTCTGCCTGCTGCTTTAAAATCGAATGGAACGAGCTTTACGACAGTTAAAGACAACTCTGAAGTTTTTAAACTCCTGGCTGGTCAGCTCGATCAAGCTGCTGCCAGGAAAGGAACTATGCTTTGGATAACAAAGCCGCTTTCTGGAACAAAAGGAGCTCTATTAGCTTATCTGGCTGAAAAGGTTGGAGCCAAAATTTGGATTTTAGATTTTCCAGGGTCACAGGCTGAAAGAGCTGCCATGAAAAGTTTAACGGGTAAACCTGAACTTCCTTACAATAATCTTTTGCAGTCTGATTACGCAGTCTCTTTTGGAAGCGATTTTTTGCTGCAGGGAAATTCTCCTGTTCATGATGGGTGGCAGTATGGAGAATTTCGCCAGGGGAAAAATCGGCATCGAGATCAGAAAAGGGGAATTTTAGTCACTTTTTCTCCCCATTTGAACACTTCAACCGCTAATTCAGATCGCTGGATCCCTGTGGCTCCTGGAACAGAAGGTTGGGCAGCCATAGGATTAGGAAACTTAATTTCTCCCCATAAAAAAGGGGAGTGGCTCCAGTGGGCTAAACCAATCCCTCTGGAGACCATTTCAAGGATCACAGGGGTTCCTGAAGGGATTTATCAAAGATTGGCAGCAAGACTTCTCTCTGCCCGCTATCCGGTCGCTCTTTCTGGTCCTGAAAATGGGCTTTATACCAATGGGGTATGGAATACTACCGTGATTCAAAGCTTAAATCATTTATTGACTGGTGAATATTCCTCATTTAATAACAGTGATTTTGTTCTGCTGCCGGGTCAAAAAGGGGTTCCCGCTGATCTGTTTCTTTCCACAAAAGAAGCGCTGCAGGAAATGAAATCTAGAAAATTTGAGACGATCTGGGTTTTTGATGCTAATCCCAGATTTCTGCTGCCAGCAGCTTTAAATTTTGAGACTTTGTTTAATAAGGCAAAAAATAAAGTTGTGTTTACTCCTTTTATTCAGGAAACCGCTCTTTTAGCAGATTATATTGTGGCTGCACAATCCTGGCTGGAAGAATGGGGAGACAGAAAACTGGATGGACCTTTTGGCATAGATGGAAAACGGGAAACCCTTTATGAACTTCAGCAGCCAGTTTGTCTTGTTCCTGATTGGGGAAGAAGCATAAGCATCCCTGATGCCCTATTATCTTCTATTAAACTGTCTTCTTTCTCAAAAGAGTTCCCATGGAACAGTTTTAGAGACGTGCTTAAAAGCCGTTATTCTGATAAAGATACCTGGGAAACCTTAATTGTAAGAGGAGGGATCTGGGAAAAGTACCCTCTGAGTTGGGAGATGTATGGAGGGGATAAAACTAACCCTCTTTATCCTCCCCCTGCTGTGACAGAAAAAGGGAAAGTCCTATCAGGAGTAAATCCGTGGGACTATTTAAAGAAATTGACTTTCAACAAAAAAGTCCAGCCAGAGTTTTCAGGGGATAAAAATGGATTTGTTTTGCTGCCTTATCCATCTCTTGCCCTTGGAGATGGCTCTTTAGCCAATCGCCCCTGGATGCAGGAACTGCCGGATCCAATGACCACGATTGTATGGGCATCCTGGATTGAAGTTCCTTCGAGTTTAGCCAAACAGTTAAATCTTACGAGAGAAGATGTGATTCAATTAGAAACAGATTCAGGGATGATTCAGGGACCTGTTTATCCGAATCCAGGTCTTCATCCTTCTTGTGTGGCTGTTCCTGTTGGTCAGGGACACTATTCTTATGGTCAGTATGCTTACAATCGCGGCTTTAATCCTCTCTCAATTGTTAACCCGATGTGGAATGAAGCCGATGAATTAGCCTGGTATTCAACTCGTGTCCAGGTGAAGAAAACAAATATGAAGCAGCACCTGACTCTTCAGGATACTCGAATGGATAGACTGCCAGTTCAAGTGTTGACGTTGTAAAATGGAGGAAGAATGAAAAAGTTGAAGATTTTTAATCCATCCAAATTCGATGAAAAACTTGAAGATCAGCTTTTATATGCTGGAACCACAGAAACTCCAGGTCATGGAACTTTAGAATTTAAAGATCCGCAGTGGGGGTTGGCGTTTGATGTGGATCGCTGCATTGGATGTGAAGCCTGTGTGATTGCCTGCAATTCAGAAAACAATATCCCTGTTGTTGGAGATAAAGAATGCGCTAGAGGAAGAATGATGGACTGGCTGCATATTGAAAGAACTTATATCGGGAATAAAGAAGCTCCAACGGCAGAATTTGTTGGAATGCTTTGTCAGCAGTGCGGGAATGCTCCCTGTGAATCGGTCTGTCCTGTTTATGCGTCTCAGCATACGTTTGATGGATTGAATGCTCAAATTTATCCCCGCTGCATTGGGACTCGATACTGTGGGCAGGACTGCCCTTACCATGTTCGAGTCTTTAATTTCTTCCAGCCTTATTTTCCTCATCCTCTTCCTGAACAATTGAATCCTGATGTGACAGTTCGATCTTCGGGAGTCATGGAAAAATGCACTTTTTGCATTCAGAGAGTTCGAGAAGCTCAGAGGGATGCTCGGATGGAAGGGAAGCCTCTTCAAGATGGAGAGCTTAGGACTGCTTGTGTGCAATCCTGTCCAACGTCAGCTCTTGTTTTTGGAGATCTGCATGATCCGAACAGCGCGGTTTCTAAGTATCTGGCTGAATCGGATCGAACCCATAAGATTTTAGAAGACAAAAACACAAAACCGCACGTGATTTATTTAAAACCTGCCCGTGTGGATGAACCTTTTTGAAGCCACTTTCGAAGTGAGCGGGCAAAATTTGGCGCTGAAGGCGCCATAGAAAGGAGAAGTGAGAATGGCGCATGCAGTAGAACCCGATTTTCAGGTTCCTGATCTTTCCAATAAAGAAATCATTGATAAGATCATGTATCCTGTTGAAACTCCGATTACTTTGAAGGAAAAACTTCTCTTTTTGTTTTTTGGAATTGCTATGCTGTGGGGAGCATGGGAGTTCTGGCAGCAGACCCAGAGGGGTTTAGGGGTTACCGGTTTGAATGTCCCTGTTTACTGGGGTTGGTATATTGTGACCTTTGTGTTCTGGATCGGGGTGGCTCATGCAGGCACTTTGATTTCCGGGATTTTACGATTGAGTGGGGCTGAATGGAAATCCAGCGTGACTCGTGTTTCAGAAGTGATTACTTTGTTTACTCTTCCTATGGCAGCTGCTTTCCCTTTTATCCATGTAGGCCGTAATGGAATCGTTTTTTTCATGCTGCCTTATCCTAATTTCAGACATTTGTGGCCCGATTTTAGATCTCCATTAATGTGGGATTTTTGCGCGATTTCAACGTATACTATTGGAACTCTTGTTTTCGTTTATTCAACTCTTGTTCCTGATTTAGGAATCTTAAGAACACGAGTAACAGGATGGAAAAGAACTCTTTATACGATTTTAAGCTGGGGTTGGAGAGGAACTCAGGCTGAATGGAAAAGAGCAAAAGAGGCTGCTGCTTTATGCAGTGTTCTCATTCTGCCCGTTGTTTTCTCTGTCCATACGATCGTAGGCATGGATTTTGCCATGCAGAAAACCCCTGCCTGGCATGAGACTATTTTTGGTCCTTATTTTGTGATCGGAGCTTTATATGCTGGTGTTGCTTCAGCCGTTATAACCATGGCTCTCTTGCGGTGGACTCTCCCTTTCAAAGATATTATTCAGACCATTCATTTCGATTATATGGGTCGAATTTTTTTGTGCATTGATCTCGCCTGGAATTATATGCTGTTCAATGATTTTATGCCTCATTTTTACGCTCATGATGCCAATGTGATGAACTGGTTTAAAGACTGGCTTTTTGGTCATTATGCTCCTATGTTCTGGATTATGTTCTGCACGAATTTTATTATTCCAACCTGCTGCCTGATTTTTAAAGGATTTCGAAGAAGCCCTTTGGGGATGTTTTTCTTAGCCTGTGGGGTTACTCTTGGAATGTATATTGAGCGTGTTCTTATTGTGGTTGAAGGCGCTGAAACTTATAATGGGTTAGTTAGAAATGTCCATATGTATTTTCCAAGTGTGACAGAGTTGAGCGTCATTTTTGCGACTTTCTGTTTTGTTTTCGCGGGAATTATGGCATTTATCAGAATTTTTCCGATTATTCCGATTTGGGAAATGCTGGAAACAAAATCTAGGCAGAGAGTTGAAACAATTGCCGGCAAAAAACTTGTTTTCTTTAAGTGGGGTGAATGAAGAAATGCGAATCTGCGCTGAATTTGAAGAAGAAAATGCTGCTTTAGAAGCGCATAAAGCCATTGTGGATGCAGGGGTTCCTCCTGATTCCATTGAAGTTCGCTCTGCTTATCCTCTTCCTGAAGAGGTTCTGCCCCCCAGCAGAAGCCATCCCATGAGAATGAGAAATCTAGTCAGGATAGGTTGGGTTTTGGGTGGCATTTTTGGATTTGGATTTATTGCCTATACTCAGCTCATCTGGCCTATTCATACCAGCGGGTTTGATCTGGTATCTTTCCCGATTGATTTTATTCCAACCTATGAAGCCTGTATGGTAGGCGGTCTGGTTTCTACACTGATCTTTTTTTACTGGGAAACTCGGAGATATCGAAAATTGAATCCTCCTGCTCAGGAAGATAAACCGGTTGAGATTGGAAACATAGCGATTGTTGTAGATGGAGCCGGTGCTGAAAAAGCGAAAGATATTCTGAAGCTGAAAGGGGCTAAATCTCTTGTTACTTACGGCTTGATTTTTCTTTTCTTTTCTTTCTTTTTGTCCAGCTGCGCGGTTAAAATGGTGAATGAACCGTATAAACTTCCAACTGCTCAGTCTGCTGTTCCTCAGCCTCATGGAACGATCAGTATGCCAACCTTAAACCAGCAGAAATATTTTGTGAAGCCTTTAGGATGGAAAATTCCTCATGATGCTTTTCGCATTGATAAAAAGTCTTTGGGCTCTGGTAATTTTCCTAAAACTGCTGCAGCCTTTATTACGATAAAAAATTCTGTTCTGCCAACATCCTCTAATATTGCCAGAGGGAAGACTCTTTTCATGCAGAACTGCGCTTTCTGCCATGGTCCTCAGGCAGATGGGAATGGACCGGTGGGAGCAGTATTTATGCCTCACCCTCCTGATTTGACTCGAAAAGTATCAGGGAATGTTCCTGTAGAAGATCCGGTTAAATTGACAGATGGGCAGCTTTTTTATTATATTACAATGGGTCCAGGAACTATGCCTTCTTTTGGCACACGTTTAACCAATAAAGAGCGATTTGAGATTATTGATTTTCTGCGATTTCTCCAAAAAAAGCCTTTAACTCTTCCCAAACAGGTTTCTAGCAAGAAAAAAGGCTGATTTTGCTCCTTCTGTGAGCTCAGGTTGTTCTCTTTTTGGGATGTTTTCTTTGGAGGGAAGGAATAGGGGGAGCTTGGAAAGAATCTTTTAAGCAAAGCAGCGGGAAAGTCTTCTAGGGGAGGGTGATTTTTGGCAAAGCAAAAAGTCGTTAAATTTACAGTACCTGCCACAAGCGCTAATCTTGGACCTGGTTTTGATTGTCTGGCTTTAGCGCTTAATATTTATGATGAAGTAGAAATGAAACTTTCTGACAAAATTTCAATTCAAATTAAAGGGGAAGGGGAAAAAGAGCTTCCTAAAGATGAAAATAACCTGATGGTCGCATCAGCTCGAAGGCTGTTTTTTGAAGCGGGAAAACCTTTCCAGGGAATGGAGATTAAGTTAAAAAAATCAATTCCTGTAACAAAAGGATTGGGTTCCAGTTCTGCTGCTATAGCAACGGGATTGTTTGGAGCGAATGAGCTGCTGAATTCTCCTTTTTCCAGAGATGAGCTGTTTAATCTAGCCAGTCATATGGAAGGACATCCTGATAATGCTGCAGCTGCTTTTTATGGTGGATTTGTTGTTGCATGGAGACAAAATGGATCGGGTAAAGCAGTTTCCTTTTCGCCCCCCTCAGATTTAAAAATTGTTCTTGCCATTCCGGATTTTCAGGTTTATACCGTTAGAGCCAGATCCATACTGCCTTTAGTATGGCCTAAAGAGGATGTCATTTATTCTCTGGGAAGAGCTTGTCTTTTAACTGCTGCCATGGCTTCAAAGAAGTCAGACTGGCTTCGTTCTGCTTGTTCGGATCGTCTTCATGAGCCTTATCGCGGACAGCTTATTCCAGGTTATGAAGATCTGCGAAAGATGGGCATGGAAGCAGGCGCTCTTGGAGTAAACATCAGTGGTTCTGGTCCGACTATTTTGACCTTTGCTACTCGCAATTTGGACAAAATTCAGAAGATAATGGTGGACGTTTTCAAAAAGAATAAAACGAAATGTGTTACTGTGGTGACAAAACCTTCCCCACATGGGGTTAAGCTGCGCTGAGGATTGTTCTTTTTACGAGTTTTAATTCGAAATTTTGTCAGGAAATTTAGGCCAGGCAATGAGCAGGTAGAAAGTTCCAAGCCCTAAAAAAATGAAAAAAGTTCGAATGGCTTGTCCTGAAGTCAAGAGTATAAGGAACAAGGCATAAATGCTGACACTTGCGCTGATTCCTAAAGAGGAATAGAAATAAA
>JAJYZB010000033.1 GCA_021800275.1 bacterium | reverse complement strand
GGGAGATATAATAGGCGATCTGCTCTTTTAATTCTGGAATCCCGCTGGAAGGAGTATAATATGTTTCCCCTGAGTTTAAAGATTGAATCGCTGCTTCAGTAATATTTTTTGGAGTTTTAAAGTCAGGTTCCCCGATCTCCAGATGAATAATCTCTTTCCCTTGTTTTTCCAACTGTTTTGCTTTGGCAAGAACTTGAAAAGCGCCTTCGAGCCCAAGAAATGAGATCCTGTCTGCGAGTCTGTCATTAGACACTCTGCTAATGGAAGGTGAAAGTATCGTTTTGTCCATTGATGTTTTTTAACATTCCTTTCAAGGTTGAATTTTTTGAAAACTTTGGAAAATAAAGATTCCCTTCAATAGTTTCCCCTTCCTGGACAACTTGATTTAAAGCGGGATCATAATGGATCAGATTAACACGCGATCCAGTAGAAGAATTGATCAAAAAAATATGAGAGGAAAAAGGGGAAAAATCCAGAGGTAAAAAAGAGCGGTTCGTTATTTTGACATGGATAACAATCTCTTTATTAACCGGATATTCATATAAAAGCCCCTGGCGATATCTCTGTAATTGAATCAGATCCGAAATTTCGTTTTCTTTAGCAAACTCAAGAGTTTTAGCATCAATTAAGCGTTCATTCCAGTGAATCAATGTTATCGTTGTCGCGATATTCGTGAGTTCGCGCTGCACAGAAGAGGGAAGAGAAAGGTTCTCAACAGCTTTTGCGGTTCCATTCCTTTGAGGATAAGCCAGTGAATTCAAGATGGAATTTGCCATAAGATAAGGAGTATTGAACGGCATTTGAGGATTATTTGCCGCTTCAAGAACGGATTGTGGAATACTGGGAGGACCCAAAAAAGGTTTTATAGAACCATTAAATCCGTTTTCCTGCTGGATTGAGGAAAGGACAAAAATTTGGGTTTGCTGTTTAAGGAGATAACGATAGGTTCGGACAGGTCCTCCTTTTGTAACAATCAGGGGGAGGGGAGCAGGTCCATTCGCAAAACTGAAAAAAGGGAAAAGCAAGAAAACAAACGAGAAAAGCGGAATAAAGAGACTCTTTTTCATGACGGTTTACCTCTTTGGTTTTCTTCATGGAAAAGGAGATTCCCTCTTCAGTTGAGAACAGAAAAAGAAAATTCATGAAATCACAAAGAGAGATCCGGATTAAAAAAGTTCATCCCGGTTCGAAAACAAGCGGATGGATGGTATTTGTTTTTCTGCTGGTTATGATTTTGGCATGGATTGTTGTTATGAAACTGTTAATTCACTACCGCTATCCTGTTTACAACCATACAAAAATTATAAAATCGGGTTTATTATACGAGCTCATCATCAACAGAACTCTTTACCATCCAGGTCAGCCAATAGAACTTAAACTGGTTCTCCAAAACAAATCCAATAAAGAGATTGATCTGCGCTTTAAAACAACGGAAAGAGTTAATTTTATCGTTCAAAAAGAGTTGAATTTTATTTTTTTCCACATTCCAACAACAGTTTGGGAATCTTCCTATGATATTCTGGCAAGGCCTATTCCTAATCGTCTAATTTTAAAATCAAAACATAAAAAAACGTTTGAAGCCTCCTGGAATCAAAAAGACGCGGATGGACATCAAGTATCTCCGGGGTACTATATCATTTCTGCTCACCTTTTAAATACAGGCTCGAAAACAATTCTGGAACTCCCTGCTGAAATGCGCAAGTGACCTCAGAGGATGATTAAATCTCTTTTCAAGTTCATTATTCATTTTATTTTTCTTTTGGGTTATCCTGGCATTTTTTTTCTGATGCTTCTTGAAAGCGCCTGTATTCCAATCCCCAGCGAAATTATTCTACCCTTTTCAGGATATCTTGCCAGCATCGGGAAATTGAGCATTTTAGGGGTTATTGCCATTAGCGTTTTAGGAGACTGCGCAGGGGCTGTCCTAATTTATCTAGCTGCCAGAAAAAGGGGAATGGCTTTTTTCGAGAGGTATGGAAAGTACGTTTTTATTTCGAAGAATCATTTACGTTTGGCTGAGCGGTTTTTTCAAAAATATGGGAAGTGGGCGGTCTGCCTTGGAAGAATGCTGTCTGTTGTTCGGACTTTTATCGCTCTTCCCGCGGGAATAACACAAGTGGATTTTTTATCTTTCTGCGGACTAAGCTTTTTAGGCAGCGTGGTTTGGTGTTCAGTTTTGAGTTACGCGGGTTTTCTGCTGGGAAAAAACTGGATTCTCCTGCAGCCTTATTTCAGAGCTGCGGAATTTCCTATATTAATAGGGATTGCGGCAGGGATTGGTATCTGGCTGTGGCGCGGGAAAAAATTAGCAGTTAAAGAGTAAGACTGCTAAAGTTCTGTTTGGATTTCAAAAGAGATGGGTATAATGGAAAAGTTAGCAGTATGCTAAAATTTCAAGGAGGTGAAGAAAATGCCTGTTAAAACAGAGCAGAAAGTAAAACCACTGGGAGATCGGGTCATTGTTGAGCCGATGGAACAGGAAGAAAAGTCTGTCGGTGGAGTCTATATCCCAGATACAGCGAAAGAAAAACCCCAAAGAGGGAGAATCATGGCGGTTGGAACCGGT
>JAJYZB010000032.1 GCA_021800275.1 bacterium | reverse complement strand
TTTTTATTTAGCCCCTTTTGGATTTGAAGCTGCAAGGCAGTACCTATCCCGCCATCCAGAAACGTTATTACAGAAGCAGCTCCATCTCAGGTTTTCAAGAAATTTGACAGCTTTATTTCCCAGTTACTCTTTTAGGGAAGTTATGAAGCATCAAGTTTCACCGCAATTTTTTAAAAACAAACTTGTTTTTATCGGTTTTACCAACCCTTCTGCCCATGATGTTCATTTAACCCCTGTTGGGAGAGTTCCAGGGGTTTTTATTCAGGCTCTTGCCGCTGAAAATTTCTTAAACAAAAACTTTGTTCACCTGGCTTCCTGGAAAGGGCAGCTGCTGCTTTTGCTTTTCCTTAATTTGACTTTAATTGTTATGCTTTTAGAAGAAAAAAAGGGGAGAGGATTTCTAACCAGTCTTTTTGTTCTGATCATCGGATATTACCTCTATTTTGGAGCAGAATATCTAGAACATTCAAAAGGGATTTTTGTAAATGTGGCATTTTTCTGGTCAGGCTTGATCTTCAGTTATTTCCCTGTTTTTATTTATAAACATCTTCAAACCGAGAAAGAATCAGCATGGATTAAGGGGGCTTTTACTCATTATGTTGGACCTGAGGTATTGAAAGAACTTACGCAGAAGCGGGATTTATTATCCCCCTCAGGAACAAAAAAAGAGTTAACCATCCTGTTTCTGGATATCAGAGGATTCACAACCCTTTCAGAATCATCAAATCCTGAAGCCCTGGTTACTCAGCTCAGAGAGTTTTTTGAAATCATGGGGACTGTCATTATGATCCACAAAGGATATATCAATAAATTTTTAGGAGATGGGTTTCTGGCAGTATTCGGGTTAACAGAAACTGAGAGGCATGCTGAACAAGCTCTTCAAGCAGCAGACGAAATGGTTAAAATCCTTGAAGACCAAAACAAAATCTGGAGAGGATCGGGAAAACCTGAGTTTTCAATTGGGATTGGAATCCATACAGGGGCTGTTTTATGGGGGGATGTGGGAAGCAGACAGCACTCTGAATATACGGTTATCGGAGATACAGTAAACACGGCTTCACGAATTCAAGATGCAACAAAACGATTTCCTCATTATCCGATTCTTCTATCATCTGCCACTTTCCAAAAACTTGAGACAGCTCTTCAGTCTCAATGCCAATCTTTAGGAGAAATCTCGCTTCGCGGCAGAAAAACCCCTTTAGAGGTGTATGGAGTGAGTGAAAATTCTAGAGAACAAAGGGAACCTTGATAGGTCTAAAAAGTTAAGGTCCACCGCCCCCTACTGCGATCTGCAGAGATCCAAGGATTACACTCCCACTTTGAAGAGTTAACGTTACAGGAACCTGGTACCCATAAGTAGAGGTGATCTGAATTGAGGTTTGATTCTGATTTGGACCACGAAAGGGAGCGGCTTTCTCATTGGACCCGCAGAGATTAGGAAGACCATTGGGGGATACATATACCCCTCCATTTGCAGAAAGCCCAATTCCTCCAGGAACAGAGGCTCCACCATTTTCTGCTGGAAATTGAAGAATAACAGACCCTGAACAAGGGAAGGCTGCTGTAGGGCTAAAATTCATGGTAATATTATCGGGAATCTCTTGGGAAAACAAAACTTGGCCAGTTAAAGCATTGATCGCGACAATAGAATGGGGAAAATTCTTGAAAATCTGATTGGACTGGGCAGATGTAATTGTTCCTGAAACCTCAAGCTGCCTGGCTTTTGCTTCAGCCCTCTGCAGATCTGAAACAAACAATTTTGTCGAATTCTGAAGATTTTCCATTTGGACGTGATGGTTCCATTCAGGGATCGCAATGGAAAGGAGAATTCCTATAATGGCAATCACCACAAGAAGCTCTAAAAGAGTAAAACCAAAAGAGCGAACCCTCATCCTTCTATTATCCCACAAAACTAAAATAAAATCAAGATTTAAAGAGAAAAAACTATTTGTGATTCACCCATCTGCGAATTTTCATCGGCTGCGGATTCGAACCTTGTGGTTTAAATGGTCTGGAACCAGATCACGGGCAATTAAATCATCATAAGTTTCACGGCGAATAATAATCTCGGCTTTCCCTTCTTTACAAAGAACTACCGCAGGTCTGGGAAGGCGATTGTAATTGCTTGCCATAGCATAATGATAAGCGCCTGTAGAGAAAAGCGCCAGAATATCCCCTGACTTCACTTTTGGAAGCATGACATCTTTTTGCAAAATATCTCCTGATTCACAGCATTTCCCGGCTATTGTTACTTTTTCTGTCTGGGATTCTTTAAAACGATTCGCTAAAACAGATTCATATTTCGCATCATAAAGAGCCACTCTTGGATTATCTGACATTCCTCCATCCACAGACACGTATTTCCTTATTTTGGGGATTTCTTTAATGGATCCAATTGTATAAAGAGTAACCCCAGCTCTAGCAACAATAGAACGGCCGGGTTCATCATATAAAATAGGCATGGGAAGTCCTAAGGCTGTTGATTCACGGCGAACGGTTTTGGTAACAATTTCAATATGTTCTTCAATGCTGGGAGGGGCGTCATCTTGAGTATAACGAACTCCAAGTCCTCCGCCAAAATTCA
>JAJYZB010000031.1 GCA_021800275.1 bacterium | reverse complement strand
GAAGAAAGTTAACTTTCATTCCTTATGGAAGAACAGGCAGGTTTTATTTCAGCTCTTCGCCGGCATCTCATTGAAAACTGGGCTTCTTACGGTCTTCAAGGGAATCCTGGGGGATTGACTTATCGGATTCGCCAGGCTCCAAAGGAAAGAGCTGCTGAAAAGGCTAGATTTACTGCCCTCTGGTTTCAAGAAAATCCAGAAGAACCCTGTATTGCCGCAAAATGGGTTTTAAATAAAGATTTGTTTTCGTCGATCGTTCAGGAGTATCATCATGCCATCTGGCTTTATGAAACAAAAAAGCTTCAGTTTCTTCCTGAACCTTTAGGATGCCCAGAAATATTGGGGATTCCAATTTTAATTGAGAAAGCGGTTCAAGGGAGATCCTTTGCTCACTCTTTGATCGCTCTTGAAGCTGCTCAAGATTTGGGGAAAACCGATCAATATTTGAAAGAAATTTTACTGAAAGCTGAGGAGATTTTAAAACAAATTCAAGATCCTCTACAGCCTGTGACAAAGAGAGAGATTCTTGAAGATATCAATCCATATCTTTTAAAAACTCAAAAAATTCTAGAATGGGATGAGGAAAAGTCCCAAAAAATTAGAAAAACTTTGGACTCCTTTCCGCTAGACAGTGTTCCTGGCTCTGGGGAAACCTTTTTAATTGGCGCCTTCGCTCCAAAAAATGTTTTATCTGGGGCAAGTGGAACTTTTCTCATAGATCTGGAGTTTTCGAGAAGATCAAAAACCGCATTTTTTGACGCTTTGTCTTTTTCCAATTCTCTTTTTCATTTTTTTCATCAACAAATTAAAGAACAGCCTGATAAATTCGCTTTATCTTTTCAAAAAGAGATCTTGGAGGAACAGGGGAGATTAGGAAATTTAATTCAGAGATTTTTGAGTTTGCGTCAGATTCCAAAATCAGGGCAGGAATGGTACTGGTTGATTTATTTCTTAAATGAAATTGTTTGTCGGACTTCTATTTCTGAGACGTTCCCTTCTTCTCATCGGCTCTTCTACAATCAAATGATTGATCTTCTTGTTCAGGTCGGCGCAGCTCGCAGAAGTGTTTAAAAAGGAAACAGGTCATTTTTGTCGTATAACTTAACAGGAGGAGAAATGATGAAAAAAATTCTCATTTTATTTACTGTTTTTGTCTTAACTTCAGCCCTTGGTTTTGCGCAGCCTAAGCAGTGGCGCGAGATTCAAAGAATCTTTCATTCTCGTGGAGATCTTCTTCCAGGAGGGATGCTCAGATTTGAGTTTCCTAGAACAAATTTAAAAGTGACAGTGAATGGCGCTCCTGCTGATTTAAGCGCTTTAACAACCTGGTTTGAGTTTTCTCCCCCTTATCACAGGGCAAAGGTTAAAGGTTATCTTGTTATGCAGAAATCCTCTGCTTTTCCTGTTCGGATGAATCTTGCGAATACAGTCGGCTTCCATCATATTACAGAAACAATTATAAAAGGGTCTTCCCCTCCAGTGGCAGTGATTCGGTTCCATGGGGTAGGAAATCCAGAAAGACTAGCTATTGACATTGATGCTATTCTGTTTTTTGACACCCATACACCTGGAATTCCAAGACCTTTTATTAAAGTGGTGAAGTAAATGAGATCCGTGCTATTTCTTGTTTGGAGAGGAAGGCTGTCATTCATGACTGCTGATTGGAGCGCCAAAGAAAATGCCTGTTTATGAATTTACCTGCCATTCTTGTCAAACGGATTTCGATTTACTGTGCCCTAGTGGGACAGAAGCGAAAGAAGTCAGATGCCCGAAATGCCATCAGAATCATTTAACTAAAAAGTTCTCTGTCTTCGGAATTGTTTCTAAAGGAGATACGACTGATCTTGAAGAGGGATCCTGTTCTTCTGGGGCTTGTGGCGGAGAATCTTGTTCTTCTGATGCTTGTGATGAAAGTTTCGGCTGCGGCGCATCCGGCTGCTGCTCTGAATAAAAATGGGGGGATGGCCCCAAATTCGTCCTGAAATACCTTTCTTAAACCGCTATATTCCTGGAAAGCCGATTGAGGAGGTTGTCCGCGAATTAGGGATCAGCCAGGTTGTTAAATTAGCTTCTAATGAAAATCCTATAGGACCATCCCCTAAAGCGGTTCAAGCGATTCAAAGCGCTCTTTCCCGCCTTCATTTATACCCAGATGATGGGCAGTTTTCTTTAAAAAAATCACTTTCGGAATTTCATCAGATAGATGAATCTCATTTTATTATTGGAAATGGAGCTGTCGAGATTATCAGAATGATCATGGAGGTTTTTCTAGAACCAGGGGATGAAGTTATTGCAGCAGCTCCTTCATTTGCTATCTATAAGCAAGATGTTCGGCAAATGGGAGGAAAATTGATAGAAATTCCTCTGGATGAAACCTTTCATTATAATTTGGAAAAGATGAAAAAAGAGGTCAGTTTAAAAACTAAAATGGTTGTTTTATGCAGCCCTAACAATCCGACAGGAACGATCATAAGAAAAAAAGAGTTAGAGATGTTTTTGCAGGACTGCCCTCCTCATGTATTTATCATTTTGGATGAAGCTTATTCTGATTTTGTAGAGGAAAATAATTTCCCTAATGGGATACAGTATGTTTTAAAAAAGTTCCCGATGATTGCGCTTCGGACACTTTCAAAGGTTTACGGATTAGCTGGGATACGGGTCGGATATGGGATTGTTTCTCCAGAAACAGCCCTTTAT
>JAJYZB010000018.1 GCA_021800275.1 bacterium | reverse complement strand
CGAGGCTTATTCTCAGGGTACCGTCATTATCTTCCCCTGAAAAAGAGGTTTACGACCCGAAAGCCTTCATCCCTCACGCGGCGTCGCTCCGTCAGGGTTTCCCCCATTGCGGAAGATTCCTCACTGCTGCCTCCCGTAGGAGTCGGGGCCGTGTCGCAGTCCCCGTGTGGCTGATCATCCTCTCAGACCAGCTACCCATCACTGCCAATATGGTAGGCCATTACCCTACCATCAAGCTAATGGGACGCGAGCCGATCTTTTCGCAGCCTTGCGGCCTTTCATCAAAATAAGAAGCCCTATCTGGATGTCATGCGGTATTAGCCATCCTTTCGGATGGTTGTCCCCCGCGAAAAGGTACGTTACTCACGTGTTCCTCACCCGTCTGCCGCTTTACTCGCCCCCTTGCGGGGACTTTCTCGCGCGACTTGCATGTGTTAAGCACGCCGCCAGCGTTCGTCCTGAGCCAGGATCAAACTCTCTAAAAAAATAAAGAATTGATTTGACTATTTGACTAGATGCAATATTAAACTACAACTGAATTTTCAAGGACCTGTTAATTGAAGCAAAAAGTATTATAACAGATAATTCTAAACTTGTCAATAGTTGTTCTTTTGAAAATTTTGGAGTATAATTAAACTTGAAAATGCCTGCTGTGCTCGTGATGCGCGTTTCGCTTGGAGCCTAAAGAGCACACTTGGAAGCTGAACCGCCGATAATGGTGTTGAATGCCCTTTCTTAAGAAGGGAATCCTGAAGTTATCGGGGGCTTCCCTTCTTACGGATAAAGGTTCCGTAAGCACGAAAGCACACGGCGCGGCGGGCTCCATCTTTTTTTATTCTATCTTTCCTGCATAAAAATATTTACCGCTTTCAGCTCCAACTTCAAAAAAATCTTGAATCATTTTAAAAATAATCTCTAATGTCGTGTTGAAATTTTCAACTCTTAAATGGACACAGTTCAACTGCAGCAGTCCTGCTGCTCCTAATCTTTTCTCTTCTGTAGGCAGGAGTTTTCCCCAAATATTGACGACTTCATCGAAAATTTCTTCAGGCTTTTCCACAAAGGTGAGAATCACATCAGTAAAACGATCCCGCAAACTGACAAAATCCTGTTTATCCCCATCCCTTGAAAGAGACTTAATTAACACATTGGCTAGAAGAACAAATTCCTCAGACGCTTTCGAGAAACCACACTGTTCTACCAGTTTTTCTCCTTTTTCAAACCGAAACCCCAGAATTGAAAAAGGGCGCTTTCCCGCCAAACCCTTAAGAATCTCTTCCTCAAGCACCCCTTTTCCAGGAAGACCTGTGAGAGAATCTAATAAATGAAAAGCCCGATTTAAAACCGCTTCCACCCTTGCCACTAATTCAAGAGGGGAAAAAGGTTTTGTAATATAATCATCAGCTCCAATCTTGAATCCTTCTATTCGATCCTGAGCCTGATCTTTCACAGTAACAAAAATAATAGGGATGTGTCGGGTCAGTGAGCTGCTCTTTAATTCTCTGCAGATCGTATAACCATCAATTCTCGGAATCATCACATCCAGAAGAATTAAATGGGGAGATTGGTTTCGAGTTACAGTAACAGCGTCCTCTCCATCTCGAGCTTCTATCACGGTGAACCCGCTGTCTTCAAGAACAGCTTTGATCAAACCCCTGATCGCATCATCATCATCAACAACAAGAATAGTACCCTTCACAATTTTAAGTTCCCATCTCCCAACTGGACAGGTATTTCTCCTGTTCTGGAGTAAGAACATCCACATAAACCCCCATGCTCTTCAATTTTATCTGAGCAATCTCTTTATCCACAGCTTCGGGCACAGGATATACTTTTCGGTTCAATTTTTTCTCCATATTGATTAAAAATTCAACGGCTAATGCTTGATTCGCAAAGCTCATGTCCATCACACTGGCAGGATGTCCTTCAGCAGCAGCTAAATTGACCAATCTTCCTTCAGCCAGCAGAAAAATCTTTTTCCCATTGTCAAGAGCATATTCTTCCACATAATCTCGTATGACTCGCCTTCTGACAGCCATGGCAGCCAATCCTTCTGTATCAATTTCAACATTAAAATGTCCTGAATTGGCGACAACAGCCCCGTCTTTCATCAGTTTAAAATGCTCTTTTGTAATAACCATCGTGTTTCCAGTCACTGTAATGAATAGATCTCCTATTTTAGCAGCTTCTCTCATGGGCATAACTTCATAGCCATCCATCACTGCCTCAAGAGCTTTCAAAGGGTCCACCTCTGTCACAATGACTTTTGCTCCCATCCCTTTTGCCCTCATGGCAATCCCTCTGCCGCACCACCCATAACCTGCCACAACCACCCATTTCCCTGAAATCAAAAGATTGGTAGCCCTGAGAACTCCATCCATTGTGCTTTGACCGGTTCCATAGCGATTATCAAAAAAATGCTTTGTTTTCGCATCATTAACAGCAATCACAGGGTACTGCAGAACTCCCTCTGATTCCAGGCTTCTGAGTCTAACTAACCCTGTTGTTGTTTCTTCTGTTCCACCTAAAATATGAGGCAGAAGCTCCTTTCTTTTAGAATGAAGAGTTCCATGCAGATCAGCCCCATCATCTAATATGATTTGAGGCTTAAAATTTAAAGTATAGTCCAAATGCTCGTGATAAGTTTTTGTATCTTCCCCTTTTCTGGCATAGACGCGAATATGTTCATCTGCCACCAGAGATGCAGCCACATCATCTTGAGTGCTTAAAGGATTAGAAGCGCATAAAGCTAAATTTGCTCCCCCGGCTTTCAAAGCAGTCATCAGATTGGCAGTTTCGGCTGTCACATGCAGACAAGCCGCTATTTTTAAACCTGAAAACGGCTTTTCTCGGACAAACCGCTCAGTCAGCCATTTTAAAACAAGCATCTGATGTCCTGCCCACTCAATTTTCAACCTTCCCTGTGTTGACAAAGTCAGGTCTTTGACGTCATAATCCAGTTCTTCAACTCTATTCACTTTTGTTTTCATCCTTGCTCCTTTTCAACGAATCAAATTGAACAACTTCTTGAACTTTTTGGTTCTTGAAAATACCTGTAATCCCTTCTTCTCACAACTGCAGTAAAATGACAAATTTTTGAGGCAGCAGCCCAATTGACAATAAAAGATTACTATGGTAAACTTATATTAGCATGAGTAAAGTTGAAGTGTTTTCCGCGAAAATTTCACCAGAATTAAAAAAACTTCTGGATAAAGTCTGCCGGATGGCAGGGGTCAAAAAACAATTCATTGTGGAGGAAGCGCTGCGCGAAAAAATAGAAGATCTCCTCGATGCTTATGATCTTCGAGCAGCCATGAATCAGGCAGGAGAATTTTACTCCTGGGAAAGCATTAAACAAGAGCTGCAGTAAGTGCATCAAATTGAATTTGAAGCAGCGGCGCGAAAAGAGTTTTTAAAACTACCCAGTCAAACTCAATCTGAATTGATCCCCTTGATCAATTCACTGGAAAAAGAACCTCGACCCTTTGGAAGCAAAAAATTAAAAGGGGCGGGAGGTTATCGGGTGCGCAAAGCGGACTATCGAATTCTGTACACAGTAGATGATGAAAAACAAATCGTGCGAATTTTTCGCGTAGGGCACCGCAGAGAGGTTTACCGCTGACCAAACGATATCCTTCTTCCACCTATAGGAGGGTAGATTTTTAGAAAAAGGTATGTTATAATAGAGGTTAGAATAAAATGGACTTATTATAAAATCCCAAAAAAGAAAAAAAACAAAATGACAAAGAAAACAAATAACACTATGAGAAAAAAAATTGTGAGAGGTGTCAGCTTGTTAGAAGTCCTGTTAGCTGCCTCTATTTTGGCCATCGGGTTTCTTTTTCTTTTAGGAATGTTTCCTGCTACCATTACTGGGATTTCAGGAGCCCAAAATATGTATTCTGCCTCCCAAATCGCCACCCAGGAACTGGTTTATTGGGAAAACCAGGGGTGGAACAGCATTGACTGCGGCGCCCTGACCCACCCAAAAACTCCCCCCTGCTCAGGGACTCTTTATAAAAATAACATCACGATTACCTCACAAAACAATGGAGCCGCAAAAGAAGCTAAATTCAGTTATCAAATTATTATGTCTGACCCACCCCAAACCCTGACTCCAGCGTCGAATGCACAGCTTACAGGAGGAGTTGTCCAATTGCAGGTCTTTGTGCAGTGGCATCAGCCCTTAGGGGGACTTGGGGGAATAGGACCTTTAGATTCTGTGGAGGAGGACACGTGGGTAGTCAAATGAAAACACAAGGATTTACTTTGTTTGAAATTATTGTAGCCACCGCAATCTTTGTGATTGTTTCCACTCTGATGGTCAGTTTTTTTTCACTAAGCCTGGAATACTTTAATGCAGGGTCATCCCAAGCTGATGTTCAAATGGAAACCCAATATGCCCTTTCCACATTAGAAAAAGAGGTTCAACAATCGGATTCTGGCGGTATTTATCCTGCATATCCTAATGGGAGTAATGACCTTGTTTTTATTTCAGCCCAGAATTCCAGCGGACAATTTGTGGTTTATAATGGATCCTCTAACTGTGGAACTGAGTCTAACAGCGCTGCAGCAGGAGAACCCTGTTGGCAGGGATGGGTCGCCTATTATCTTACACCCCAATCTGGAACCAGCTATTATGAACTCATTCGAAAAGAAGAGTTTCTTCCTTCTTCCCAAGATTCTACCGTTGTTCCGACTCCAATCCCTACAGCTGCTTCCATAGAAACTGCAGCTGGTCCTCAAACTGTCATGGATCAATATGTTCAATCTAATACTGCTTTTAATGTTCAAACCTCCTGTGGAATATCAGGAATCTATTATCTGCAGCTGACCGCTGAAAAAGTTTATGGAGGAGAACTCACTTCGTATAATCCAGGAGTTCAAGTGAATAATGGAAGTTGCGCTTCAGGAAATTGGATTTTAGCTTTACCAGAAAATTAAGGGGGTGTTTCAAATGAAGCAGAGAAAAATTAAAAAAGGGATGGCAATGGCGCTTGTTTTGATCATCCTTTTTGTGGTGAGCCTTATCGGATTTGCTCTTGCGTCCCGCGGAATGCAAACCCTTTCCACCACTTTTCAGGCTAAGCAGAATGCTTATGCTCTTACTGCTGCACAAGCGGGAATTGCGAATGAAATTTATGCTGTCCAGGAAGAGAAAATTGCTACTCCTCCTACGACAGGATACACTTACAATTCCATTAATACCCCTGGGTATTTATCCAATGAAACTCTCCATAATAATACAGTCATTGAAAATCAGAGCATCACGGCTAATTATGGGCTAACCTGCACGACGCCAATAACTGCTGCAGATGGAACTAGTGTTCCCTGTGGGATGGCTTATCTTCAGAGCACCGGGGCTTTTGACAGTGTCAAAAAACAGATGAAAGCCCTTGTTTGGGTAGGGGATCACAACTCATCCTTAAGTAATGGTCAAAATACTGTTAATGGGAAAGTGGATGGTCCTGTTAGGAACAATTTGAACAGTGGTTCACCCTCTATTACAGTCGGTGAAGGTGGGACCACTGCAGCCACTCCTGACAGCACACCAGGCTCTATAGTAGGAAACTTTCAAAGAACAACTTACAATGCCCCAGTAGTCCCTATTCCCAATATCCCGGTTTCCCAAATCGCTGCAAACTGCGGAACAACAACTAACGGATGCACCAGCAGATCCTGCACTCAAATCCCTGCAACATCCACTGGAGTAACCTTAAATGGACCTGGATGTTGGTATGCCCCTAACGGTTTTACTATGAACGGGAAGAGCGGCGGTGGGTTTACAATGACAGGTGGAGCCCAGCTTTTTGTTAATGGAAACCTGACCTTTAATGGGGATCCTCTTATAAATTTGAGTGGAGGAGAAGGCACCCCACCTTCTTCCACATCTGCATCCAGCAATAATCTGATCGTGGTTTCAGGAACGATTACAGGTAATGGAGCCACCGTCAGCAGTGACTGGAATGCTTCACTCATTATAGGCGGCACAACAGCAAACCAACCAGATATGACTTTAAATGGTGCGCCTGCCATCAATTTTGTCGGGTTCTTTTACAGCCAGCAGGGAAATCTGACAATTCCTGGCAATCTGATCGGAAATGTGGTTGCCAATGGCGCCCCTGGCAGTACTGATGGTTCTGTTACAGTTGACGGGAACCTCACCACAGATTACAACTTTATGAATAACCCCCTGATCCAGAGTATCATAAACACGAACTCAACGCAGCAAGAGGTAACCCCTGCAAGCGAGTGGAGCCAGTGAAGAACTGATTCAAGGCTGAAAACTCTGCATAAACTTTAAAAGGAAGCGACAGCTTCCTTTTTCTATTTTATACTATTTTCCCTTACTCTTTAGAATATTCTGCAAAAAAACATTCGATAATCTCCTCTTAATTTCCTGGCTTTTTCTTAATGAAAAAGCCTCCAGATCCTCACGCAGACTCAGTCTTTCTACTGATCTTTTTCTTCCCAAATGGCTTCAAGTTCTGCTATGGCATCAAAATCTTTAGGACGGCCTGCAGCTCTTTTCACTTCAATCAATTTTTTGAGGTTAAGACAATTACATTCTATTCCAAAAAGTTGAATTTTTTCTGTAAATGGGAGGAGATCCTCATATTTTCCTCCTCCTGTAATTTCACCGAGAAGGTCAAGTGAGCCAAGTGTGGTGGCAAGAGTAAAATTTAAACCCATTCTAAGGGTGCGCTCATCCCACTGAAAAGGAAGCCCCTTAGGAGCATCTCTTGGATAAGGAGAAAAAGGAGCCAGGGCTTCAGCGAGGAGCAGATGATTTTCAGGTGTGCGGCGGTAAACCAGATCCAGATCATTGGTTAAACGAGTGGCTCCATGAGCAGCAGCTGCTGCTCCACCCACAATAATGAACTCGACTCCTGCTTCTGTTAAGGTTTGAAGGAGCTTTGGAAAATCAATCATTAAAGTCAGTCATTCGGTTAATGGTTTGTGAGGAGCTTTTCGGAGTTCTTCTGAAAATCGCTGCAGAGACATCAACCGAATGAACCGTTCTTCCACCGTCCATTTTAGGCTTTCGTGAATAAGAGAACGATCAATATCTTTTTTATACGCTTCAATAACTAAATCTCGCTCAAAGGGGAAACTAGTGGATGCCATTCCTGGTTATTTTTCTGAGAACACCTCTGGAATCCCTGCAGACAGCCCAACTCTCTATTCTATGAAATTTCCCCAGAATCTCGGTTGCCCTCAAATTATTTAAATTTTTCCCTAAAAACTTATCCATTTTATTTGGATTCTTTTGCTGCAGGTTTAGCTCAAAAATTGGAGGAGAGGGTGGGATTTGAACCCACGAAGAAGGCTCATCACCCCCTTACTCGATTTCGAGTCGAGCCCATTCAGCCACTCTGGCACCTCTCCATCGAGCCTAAAAAATTTTTCAAAACTGCCAGACTTCGGCTTTTTTCTTCGAAATTTAAAAACATCTGCCGAATAATAGAATCCAACTTTTTACTAGAAAACTCGACTCCTGAAAAAAAATTTAAAAGACGTTTTTTTTCCCAGACCACCTGGATAGGAATAGAGTATGAATTTTTCTCTGATGTTAGAAGGACTTCCATCCCTTTTCTGCCGGATATAGGGGTTTGAGTCATGAGTTTTGCCCCTGACTGGCTGATTTCTAAAACAGCCGCTGGAACAGGGTTTTTTTCTCCCATTTTAATAACGACTAGATAAAGAGCAGATAAAGGAAGTCTGAATGCCTGACGATGATTAACTCTTTTCTTTAGTTTTGCCATAATGACTTTGCGCCCCCTTGGAGCCGAAACATGGGTTAAAAATATAATGCTTATTATTCTCTATTTCCTTTGTTATGCCTTGTGAGAGTTGACAGATAAAACCTTCTTCCGTATAATGGAATCATGAAAGTAAAAATTTCAGGGATCCTTAAACAAAATGGCTTAAAGTTTTCCTGGGAAGAGACAGAATCTGTTTCAGTGCCAGAAATTGTTTTCCAGGCTCCTATTCATTTGAAATTTACCTTCACCAATACCGGTCGCACGATTCTTGCAGAAGGAAACGCAGAAGGGGGTCTGCTGCTCTCCTGTTCGAATTGCCTGCAGAACTTCTCTCATCCTTTTAGTTTCCAAATAGTTGAAGAATTTTGGAATTCTCATGATGCTGCTTCTAAAACAGAAGAAGGAAGTTCACTCGAAGAACTTTCTATTTTTTTTTATGATGAATCCGAATCCATTGACCTGACAGAAGCAGTTCGACAATCAATCCTTTTAAATCTGCCGGTCCATCCTCTTTGTTCTCCAAACTGTCAAGGTCTTTGTCCAGTTTGCGGAAAACCCAAAAGTGAAGGGGAATGCGGCTGTGAAGAAGAATTAAATAAGTCTGAATTGATAGATGAACGCTGGGGTCCTCTGAAGACTTTAAGCGACTCGTTCATAGAAAAAAAACAGAGGAGGAATTACAATGCCAAATCCTAAATATAAAACTGCTCGTTCTAAAACCAGAAGAAGACGATCCCACTTGAGATTGAATCCTGTGCAGCTGATGGAGTGCCCCAGATGCCATGAATCAAAACTTTCTCACAGGGTTTGCACAAACTGCGGATATTACAATGGAAGGGAAGTCGTAAAAATTAAGGAAAAGGCTTGACAGTGATCAAGCAGTCCCCTTCAAAAATTAAAACCGGATCTCCCGAAAATTTTATTTCACATGCTCAAATTTCCGGCATAGGAATTGCGCTGCCAGAGAAGATCATCACCAATTTCGATCTGGCAAAAACATTAGACACATCAGATGAATGGATAGCAGCCAGAACTGGAATCCATGAAAGAAGAATAGGCGATAAAAATACAGCGACTTCTGATCTCTGTGTCACAGCTGCTCAACAGGCGCTGCAGGAAGCCGAAATTTCAGGCTCAGATCTGAATTTAATCATTGTCTGCACCGTTACTCCCGACAATCCTGTTCCATCCACTGCGTGTCTGGTCCAGGAAAGACTGGGAGCAAAACAGGCAGGAGCATTTGATTTATCAGCAGGCTGCACAGGCTTTATGTATGGTCTTACAGTTGGATCACAATTCATTGAAACCGGTTTTTGCCAGAAAATTCTTGTCCTTGGAGCAGATATGCTTTCTAAAATTACAGATTGGAACGATCGTTCAACTGCCATTCTTTTTGGAGATGGCGCGGGAGCTCTTGTTCTTACTCCCAGTCATGCGGAAAAATCTGGCTTATTGAAATTTCGCTTAAAAGCTGATGGAAGCGGAGCGTCTTTTTTAATGGTTGAAGCCGGAGGCACAAGATCCCCGGCATGCGAAGAAACCGTGAAAAACAGGAAGCACTACCTAAAAATGGAGGGAAAACCTGTTTTTAAATTTGCTGTCAACGCTATTTTAGATGGAGTGACTGGAGTTTTAAAAGAAGAAAATTTAACGGTGGATGATATTGACTGCTTCATTTTTCACCAGGCTAACATCCGGATTATGGAAAATGCTGCAAAGCAGTTAAAAATCCCCATGGAAAAGGTTTTTACGAATGTGGGACGGTATGGAAACACATCTTCAGCTTCTGTTCCTCTTGCTTTATACGAAGCTCGCCAAGAAAAAAAATTCACGACAGGATCCTATGTTTTAATGGTGGGTTATGGAGCAGGTTTGACCTGGGGTTCTGCTTTAATGCGCTGGTAAGGAATCAGCATGGGAAAAACAGCAGTCCTTTTTCCTGGACAAGGTTCCCAGTTTGTTGGAATGGGAAAATCTTTATATGAGGAGTTCCCCGAATTCAAGTCTGTTTTCCAGCAGGCTGAAAAATTCTTTCCGGATAGAAATTTCTCTCGCCTTTGTTTTGAAGGTCCAGAAGAAGATCTACGTCTAACCCTGAATGCCCAGCCGGCTATTTTTACGGTTTCAACAGCAGCCTATCAGGTTTTCGAGAAACAAAACATTGCCCTTGATTATGTCGCTGGACACAGTGTGGGAGAATATGCAGCTCTTACAGCCTCAGGAGTGTTTACTTTTGAAGAAGGTCTTCATCTGGTTAAAAGAAGAGGGGAACTGATGTATGAATCAGGTGTCAAACGGCCTGGAACCATGGCCGCTGTGCTGGGAATAGATTCACAGACTCTTGAAAATATCTGCCAGGAAGCTGCTGCTCTCGAAAACAAAATCGTGGAAATTGCGAATTTAAATACGCCCTCACAGATTGTGATCAGTGGAGATCCAGAGGCTGTCAAAAAAGCGGGAGAGATCGCAAAAGAAAAAGGAGCCAAGCGAATCGTTCCTCTTTCAGTCAGCGGGGCTTTTCATTCCGCTTTAATGGAAGATGCGGCAGAAAAGCTGGCTGAAGAATTGGACAAAGTTAATTTTTTTAACTCCAAAATTCCTGTGGTTTCTAATGTCTCAGCAAAAACGGTGCAGCAAGGCTCTGAAATAAAAGAACTCCTCAAAGTTCAAATTCGAAAAAAAGTGAGATGGGAAGAAATGATGCGCCATTTAATTCAAGGAGGAGTTACTCTTTTTATTGAAATGGAGCCAGGGACCATCTTGTCGGGATTATTAAAAAGCATTGATAAAACTGTTAAATCCGTCAGTTTTCAGGAAATAATGAAAGGTGTGAAAATCGCATGAGTTTAGCTAAACAGACTTTTGTTTCAGCTTTTTTGGAAGGGAAAACAGCAGTTGTGACTGGAGCTGGCAGAGGAATCGGAAAAATGATTTCAGAAATTTTAGCCAGAAACGGGGCTTTTGTCAGTATGGTTGGCCGCAGCTCAAAAAATCTCAATGAAGCCTCTGAATCTTTAAAAATGAAAGGCTTGAAAGTTGAAACCATTCAGTGTGATGTTTCTGATTCTTCCCAGGTGGATGCTGCAGTCGCGCAAATTTTAGAAAAACAGGGTTCAATTCATATCTTAGTCAATGGGGCTGGGATTACCAAAGATGGATTAATCCTGCGCATGAAAGACGAAGATTTCAGCGAAGTTTTAAGGGTCAATTTGTTTGGAACCTTTTATTTTTCAAGGGCAGCTGCTAAAGTCATGGTCAAACAGAAAGAAGGAAAAATTATCAATATCGCCTCTATTGTTGGTGTAACAGGCAATCCTGGGCAGGCTAATTATGCGGCCAGCAAAGCTGGAATTATTGGGCTGACAAAAACCCTGGCTAAAGAGCTGGCTTCAAGAAATATCACGGTCAATGCTCTTGCTCCAGGATATATTGTCACAGATATGACTGAAAAGCTGCCTGAAAAAACCAGAACAGAATTAGCAGAGCGCATTCCTATGGGAACTTTAGGCTCTACTGAAGATGTAGCTTATGCGGTATTGTTTTTAGCCAGCCCTTATGCCCGATATATTACTGGACAGGTTCTGCATATTGATGGCGGAATGGTCATGTGAAAAAAAATTATTTTTGTCGTAAGGAGGAATTTTTTAGGCAGTGCCAAAATTTCGTTTTCGGAAAAAAATTAATGGAGGTGAATTGTGGCATCAGTTTTCGATCGTGTTAAAAAAGTAATAGTGGAGCAGTTAGGAGTGGATGAAGAAGAAGTTACAGCACAAGCTTCATTTACAGATGATCTTGGAGCAGATTCATTGGATAATGTTGAATTAGTAATGGCTCTCGAACAGGAGTTTAATTTAGAAATTCCTGATGAAGATGCTGAAAAAATATCTACGGTTAATGACGCTGTCAGCTATATCCAGGAACATCTGGAAGAAGCTTAAGTTGCTGGGTGGGTAAAAGTTAGATTCAATCTGCGCATCAGGCTTGAACTTTGAGACTGTTCTTTTCTGGGGAAATACCTGATGCGCAGATTTTTTCTCTTCGACAGATTCAAGAGATGTTGCAGAAAGTGTCAGCAGATGTGAAATGGGTTGATCCCAAAAATTTTCACATCACTTTTTCTTTTCTTGGAGAAGTTAAATCAGAGAGACTGGATAGTTTAAAAAGGACAGGAGAAGAGGTGCAAAAACTGTTCCATAATTTTCCTGTTTCTTTTTCTCAACTGGGAGCCTTCCCCTCTCGAAACAAACCCAAAATTATCTGGCTCGGAATTGAACAAGGAGAAGAAATTCTTGACTCTTTAGCAAAAGAGTTAGAGAGACGTTTGCTGGAACAAAAATTTACACTGGAAAACCGAGAATTTAAACCTCATCTGACTCTGGGAAGAATTCGGAGTCAAAAAGGAATAGAAAAATTAAGTGAAAAACTGAATCTTCATTTCCCAGAATCTGCAGAATTTTTGTTTACCCATTTTTCTTTGAAAGAAAGTCACCTGAAGCCAGGTGGAGCAGTTTATAAAACAATTTTTGATTTTCCATTGAAAAACCCGTGAATCCAAGATCTAAAGATCTCTATTTCTGCCTTATATTCACAGAGAAAATTGAATCATCTGATCTCTGCACAGGTTTTCCACATTTTTTTTTAAATATCCACAAAAAAAACTTTTTTATCCACAGTTTTTCCAATTGACACAAGCAAGATTCTGTGGTATCCTTACACTTGTGCCAAGGGAAACCAGAAGC
>JAJYZB010000030.1 GCA_021800275.1 bacterium | reverse complement strand
CAATTCAACCTGGATCCGAGTTTGAAGGGACTGTGGAGATTGTCAGCCCCATCGGAAAAGCGGCAGATCTCAGAGTCGCTGATTCACTAAATTCTCTTAATCCTCTAAAGCTCTTTAATGCTGTAAAAAATTTTTATATAAAGTCATTATTCCCAGAGGAAGAGGAAATAGCCCAAAATATAGGTACAAATTTGGATTTAGTTAAGGAAGGAAAAGACCAAAGCGAAAAAGATGAATCCCTGCATCTCGTTCGTATCGGCAGGCATTCAGGAGCTGAAGCGGTTACAATTGAAGGGCATAGAAACATTAAAATTATGCAGAAAAAAGGGGAAAAACCAAAATACGAAGACCACTCCACAACAGTATGGCTTGCTTCAGATAAGCGAAAACCTAACAACACCGCAAATCTCCTTCCTTTCGGCTGGGCTTTATTAAAGTTTGCCAAGGCAGGTTAACTTATTGAACATGAGGAGGTAAGGTCATCATGCCAAGGGTGATCATCACCACAGTGGGCACGTCCCTTTTGGGAAACATAAAACGGGATCGGAAGCTGGAAAAGCCAACCGATCAGGATCTTTCGAATTACCTTCGACATACCAATCCGGTGGAAGCCAGCGCGGAAACCAATTCATTATCCCGACTCCTGGTGGAAGGGAATGAGATCGTCCTTGTCCATTCGGAAACCGATGAGGGAAAGCAGTGCGCAGAAATGCTTGGAAAACATTTCGAGAGCAGCGGTTATAAGGTTACTCTGCACAAAGTCCGTTATCTCTCCTATGCGGAAAGCCAATTCAAAATGCGCGGACTTTGCTCTCTGGTGGGAGATCTTTGCGAACTGATCCGCCAGGAACAGAAAGCGGGCAAGGAGATTTGTATCAATGCGACTGGCGGCTTCAAGGCCGAAATAGCCTATTCCACACTTGTTGGTCTGTTATTCGACATTCCCGTTTACTACATCCACGATGCTTTCCACGACATCATCGAAATGCCAAAAACGCCCATCAGTTGGGATTATTCGCTTCTGGCCGAGCACGAGAGATTTTTCGAGTGGATTTTTGAGGCAGATCGCTCCATCGCCGAGGTTGAAAGACAGATGCAAAGTGAGCAAATCCCGTCTGAGGCAAGACTTCTTTTAACGGAAATGGGCGGTCACACAGTTCTTTCTCCCGCAGGCATAGCATTTTATGAAGCATTTCTTGTTCGAAAAGAAAAAGTGGAATCAGTTCCCATCTATCTTTCCTCCAAGGCAAGAGGCACACTTGATGCAGCGGAGCCATCAGTAAAAGAACTCTTTCTGCGCACGATGGAAAAGTTGCGTTTCAGGGAACTTCGGCTTTCTCAATCGGAACGTGTGGGGAATTCCGATTGCCTTGTTTTCCCGAGAGGTCATCGCCCCGAACGAATTTTTTATTTTGAGGAAGAATGGGGTTCTCTTAGGATTTATGAACTCTGTCGCCATGGAGATAACTATGAGAAACTCCTTGAAAAAGGCGTATATAAAGCCGACTACCATGATTTTGAAGATGCGGCGTTAAGATCATGATCATCCATAAAAGACTGAAAGAGAGATTTTATCTCATCAAAAAGCGAAGAAGCGATTCCCGAAGTGATTTGAATAGTAAAAGGGCTTTCCCCAGAATTACAACAGGTGGAATGGAGAATTGCCTCGAAATGAGGCGAAAACTTGACATTACAACTTAAATGTTGTATATTGGTGATAGGTGGAAGAATCTGGTTATACTGTTGATTTTTACATTACGAAACAGGGTAAATGCCCAATAGACGAATTTTTGGATAGTCTCGAGAAAAAAGTTCGAGCTAAGACTATGAAATGGATTCAACAGTTAGAAAGTGAGGGTCCTAACTTGATCAGACCATACGCCGATATTCTTGTAGATGATATTCGTGAACTGCGCGTTCAGTTCAGAAGCAAACAATACCGATTTCTTTATTTTTTTTACAGCAAGCGCGTTGTCATGACCCATGCATTTTTGAAGAAAACAGATGAAGTTCCATCAGTAGAAGTTGAGCGGGCTAAACGTTATAGAAAAGATTGGATTGAACGCTGCGCTCATGGAGGATAAAAAATGAAAAGAAAGTATGAGCCGCCGCGGCGCTTTTCGGATCGGTTAAAGGAAGAATTGAAGGACAATGAGTTCCGTCAAGCATTTGAAGAAGCGGATTTTCCTGTCAGGCTGGCAATTGTTATTTCTAAATTGCGTGAGAAAAAAGGGTTAAGTCAGGAAGAGCTCGCGCAGAAAGTCGGCACCAAACAGCAAGTTATTTCTCGCATTGAGCAGCTTCAGCAGACAAATTTAACTCTTGCAATGCTGCAAAAACTCGCCGCAGCCTTTCAAATGCGTTTAATCGTTGATTTTCAGCCAGCGCGTGGCGAAACTTTTGTCAAGAAAAAAAGTAAAATTTCAAATAGTGAATTGGTTCTAAATGAGGCAAAATCCCTTGCTTGCGTGCGTGTTGACAAAGAGAGATAATTGGTTTAAAATTAAGTAAAGGATAGCTATTAGAATAGCCAGGAGGAAGTGTGAAATTTATCAAGCTGTTTTTGTTACCCATAAAGGACATCCGTGCGCAGTGATTATCCCTGTAACAGAAGAAAATATAGAGGATTTTATCTGGGAATTTTCTCCACAGGTTCAACGGAGACTGGATGCTGCCAGAAAAGAATTAAAGAAAGGGGAAGGAGCGCTTCTTAAGGAGTTGTTTCCAATTCATGGCACTCCCACCTGATCTGCCAGAAAATGTTCTGGTTCTTTCAACTGCTGTAAAAGAGTTAAAAAATTGGAAAAAAAGATTCAGTGAATTTTAAACACATCCTGGATGATATGATAAGACTTGGTAAAGGGACTCTCCCTTCTCAAGGAAGAAAAAAGCTGAAGAGCATTGAAGCCTTTCAATTTGATTAAGGAAAATAACAAGGAGGAGAAAAATGGCAAAATTATTGTTTCTTA
>JAJYZB010000015.1 GCA_021800275.1 bacterium | reverse complement strand
CATCAGGAACAAGGGCAATCCCATAAACCTCTTTTATCCATTCTGAATCAACACCTCTGGCAGTGGTTCGCGCTATTAAAGAATAGATGTACCGATCCGCCAGAACCACAAAACCCGATCTTAAAGCAGGAAAAATTTTGTTTTCGAGTCTGTCTGCAAAATCAGTGGCATAATATAAACTGAGTGTGGTTGGCAGAAGCGTATGTCCTTGTTTTGCTTTTTCTAAATCTTCAGCCACTAAGTCAGATCTGGACAAACCCGTTATCTCAACGGCAAAACCAGCCAGTTCTAACCAGTTTCGAAGTCCAGAGATCTGGGTTGATCGGCCTGAACCATCAGCTCCTTCAATGACAATGAATGCTCCCTTGAATTCAGCAGGATTAACCCCTGGAATTCCGCTGCCGTAAAACTGTCTAGATGCTAAATTTTTACTTTCCATTTGTACTTTTGTAAATCAATTTTTTCTTCAATTTGGCCGCGAATCTCTCTGTGCTGTATATTAGGCTCTGTGCTGGCATCAATGAATATAAAATTAAACTCTTCAGCCATTAAAAGATATTCCTGATAAATTTTTTCTTGAAACAGTTTAAAACTTTCAATTGAATTTGGAGATAGCCCTAAGTCCATTCCAGCTTCATAGTACTTTAATTTTTGTCTTCCTGTTAAAATTCTGTTTCCAGCAATTTCGGGTTTTAAGTTAAAGAAAAAGAGGATGTCAGGTTTTTTTGCAAATTTATACAGATCTCTCAGCCACGCACGGTCACACCCCCGAGCAGCATCTCGCGCAAATGCGGTATAACAGTAGCGGTCAGAAAGAATAATGTATCCAGCGTGCAGCAGAGGAAGGATTTGCCTTTCATAGCGATCTGCAAAATCAGTGCAGTGAATTAAAGAAAAAGTGGTTGGAGTAAGGGATTGATTTCTTTTCCCTTTTTTGGTTGCTTCTTTAACCTGTGGGGAAGAATTCCATTCTGTAAAAAAAACTTTATACCCTTCCATTTCCAGCCAGTGGTGCAGCAGCCTGATCTGAGTTGATTTTCCAGATCCATCCAATCCTTCTACCGCAATAAGCCTGCCCGTGAGTTCTGTTTTTATTTCGCGAATGGCTGTCTCCTTTTACTCTTTGAGAACAATTTTGACGCCATAAATTTCTTCAAAAAGCGCTGCTCTTTTGAGAAGAGCCCATTTCTCCAAAAGAAGATCCCCTTCTCCCTGAATTTTAATATTGAGATTTGGTTTTTGATAATTTAATGTGACCTCTTTTACTTTTCCTGCGTGTTCCGTATCAAGAGCTTCTGCTATTCTTAAAATAGCCGAAAGTTTAGTGACAAGAAGTTGATCTTTCAAAGTTAAACTTCGATATCCTTCATGGTGAGTTGTAGGGGATGACTTGCGGTGATATCTTATCACATTTGCCACAACAGCCCGTTGGGGCGCTGACAACCCTATAATTGGGCTGACGTTTAAAATATAATATCCGTGTTTATGATGTCCTGTGGAATTGATAAAATGGCCAATATCATGCAAAAAAGAAGAAACTTCAAGGATCAGCCTTGCTTCATCATTTAAATGATTTTCCTCATTCATGAAATCGTAGATCTGAAGAGATAAATTTGCCACTGCTTTTGCATGCGGTTCATCAAACAAATACTTTCTTCCTAACTGCAGCGCTGAATCTAGAATCTGTTCTTTTTGAATTTTCGCTTTCTGCCCCGAAGCTTCGCGAACTACATCCAGGAGGATTCCATCCTTTAATCCAACTCTAGGAATTTTAACTTCCTTGAGCCCGGTAATTTTTAAGATTTTTTGGACAATAATGCTGGCGGGAAAAATGACATCAGCCCGATCTGCTTTTATATTGAATACGCGCATTCTTTCTTCAAAAGACATTCCTTGAAGTTTCTGAACAATGGTTTCCAGTTCATTGGAAGAGATTTCTTCTTTGTTTTTTTCAAAAATTTCGCTTCTTAAATCTCCTAGACATTCAAGGTTCCCCCCTGTTCCGATGCAGAGATCTAATTTGTGATTTCCGATTAATCGTTTTATTCGTCTTTTGACAGCATCCACATATTCCTGAATAAGGTGATGAAAACGAGCTGGTTTCTCGATTTCTTCTTCCAGTTTTGTTAAAAGCCGCACACTTCCCATATCAAATGATTCAGTGGAAGCGATCTCTCCATTTGAAACAAGAAGAATTTCTACGCTTCCTCCTCCCAGATCGATCAATAATGCAGTTTTTCCTGCGAGGCTTATTTTTTGAGATACAGCCAAATGGACTAGACGGGCTTCTTCTTCTGCACCTATGACCTGGATCTGGATGTCAGAGGCGCGGAATACTTTATCAATAAAGACATCCCGATTTGCTGCTTCGCGCAGGGCGCTTGTGCCAACCGCTCTAATGCGGTTAATTCCATGTTTATAAAGGATCTTTCGAAACTGAATGAAAGCTTCAATCGCTCTTTCAGTAGTCTGTTCAGAAATGATTCTGTTTTTGAAAACATCTTCTCCAAGGCGAACGGGCTCTCTGACGTTATCAATGATTTTAACTTTACTGTCGCCATTGATGGAGCCAACAGCCATTCTCATGGCATTAGATCCCACATCTATGGCGCTGATCAGGTCTTTCATCTATTAACCTGATATCATTATACCCTGTATTCCTTTTTCATGCAATTAAAGATCCATTAAGAAAAAGTTATTAACCCTGTGTTAGTGGACTTTAAGCCCCCTTGTAGTTATACTGGTAGTAAGCTGATGCCGCCATGGCAGGATCGCGAAAAGAGCAGAAGCGTTTAAAACGCTTTATAGATGGAGGTGAGTGAATGAATCGTGTAACAAATAGCAGCAAAATTGGGGGAAATCTCAAGACTGTGGATGACTCTCATTCAAAAATAAGAAAAGAGCTTTTATCCAAAATGGATGAATCCGGTTTGGTCAAACATCATTTAAAAACCATGTTTACTTCAGGCATGGGTTTTTTTACCGATGCGTATGATCTTTTTGTAATAGGGGTAGTCATTGCTCTGTTAACACCGATATGGCATCTTACAACTTATCAGATTGCCATACTGGGATCTACTTCTTTAATTGCCGCTGCCCTTGGGGCTTTTATTTTTGGGAAAGCGGCTGATGTGTTTGGCAGAAAGACAATTTACGGCATTGAAGTGATTATCTTAACCGTCGCTGCCATTGGTTCAGCTTTTTCTCAAAGTATTTTACAGTTGATTGTCTGGAGATTTATTCTCGGCATTGGGATTGGAGGAGATTACCCAATCAGCGCTGTCATTATGAGCGAATACTCGAATAGAAAGGATCGAGGGAAACTAGTTTCACTCGTTTTTTCGTTTCAAGGACTCGGAATGATTGCAGGTCCCATTGCCGCTGTCCTTATCCTTTACCTGGGAGTTCCTCATGCGCTGGCATGGAGGATATTGTTAGGGCTTGGCGCTCTTCCAGCAGCCAGTGTCATTTATTTAAGACGGATGATTAAAGAGACTCCGCATTTCTCTCTTTCCGCTGCTGGAGATCCAGAGGCAGCTGCTCATGCAGTTAAAGATATCACAGGGACCCTTATTCCCGTTAAGAAAAATGGCAAATCTTTTAAATTAAAAACAAAAGTATCAGACCTTTTTAGGTATCCAAACAACATAAGGCTGCTTGGGACTGCAGGAAGTTGGTTCCTTCTGGACTGGGCTTTTTATGGCAATTCAATTTCATGGCCGCTGGTTATGAAATCATTTCTTCCTCATGCCACTTTTCTTCAAGGGTTGATGGCGTCTGCTGCAGTTTTTGTCATTTTTGCAGCTCCCTTTTATTTCGTCGCGGCTTTCAACATGGATAAACTAGGAAGAAAGACGATACAAACCCTGGGTTTTGTTGGAATGGCTCTCGCCTATTTAGTGATTTCTTTGACATCATGGTTTGGTTTTGCTTTAGCAGCCATACCCTTTTTGTTTGTGTTTGGTTTAAGCTATGTTTTCACAGAGTTTGGGCCAAATACAACCACATTTGTTTACCCCTCAGAAGTTTTTCCAACTCCTTTAAGAGGATTTGGAGATGGAATTTCAGCAGGATTCGGCAAGATTGGAGCTTTTATTGGAACGTTTTTGTTTCCTTTTCTCTTGGCAGAGGCAAAGATTCCTGGAACTTTTGCCATCCTTGCCAGTATTTCAATTTTAGGAGCATTCCTGACTTTAACCTGTCTGCCTGAACCTAAAAATGTTTCCCTGGCAGAAGTGAGTGAAGAAAATCAATATCTAGAGGATTCTCATTCAACTCAAGCTTCCTTTGAAATGGTGTCATAAGACCGCAGGCTTCTCTTGGGAAAAAAGAGGAAAGCCACAAACTTTATTGAAAAAAAGTTTGTGGCTTCTTTGTTAGTGGTTGAAGATGAAGAATCTTTAGCAGAATCCCTCACATTTTCTCTCGAAAAATATGGTTATCAAGTAAAACTGGCTTTAGATGGAAACGAAGCTTTAACAACTTTAAAATCATACAGACCTGATTTAATCCTCCTGGATGTCATGCTCCCAGGAACTGATGGATTTGAAATTTGCAGGCTGGTCCAGAAACAGGAAAATCCGATTCCCATCATAATGATTTCTGCGCGATCCTCTGAAACAGATAGAGTGGTTGGACTTGAACTCGGCGCTGATGATTATGTCATCAAGCCTTTTTCGACCCGTGAATTGGAAGCTCGAATTAAAACCGTGCTGCGGAGAAAAAAAGGAGATGAAGCGAAAATTGAAAAGGCGTTCGAACTGGACTGGGAAAAAAGGGTTGCTAAGCGAGCTGGAAAAACAATTGATCTGTCTCCAAAAGAGTGGGATCTTTTAATCTGTTTAGCTGCCGCAAACGGAAATATTATCTCAAAAGAAGAGATGCTCAAAAAAGTCTGGGGAGAGGATTTTGTTGGAGATCCAAAAACTCTTGAAATTCACATTCACTGGTTAAGACAAAAATTGGAGATAGATCCATCGCATCCTAAACATATTCTTACAGTAAAAAGAAAAGGGTATCGTTTTGAGTTTTAAAACAGCAGATATTGACGATTTAAAAGAAAAGATCAATGAGCTTGCCAGTGAAAAAGAAAAATTATTTGCCGTGCTTTCTAATTTAAAAGAAGGTATTGTAGTAGCCGATCCCTTGAATCGAATTTTGGTTGTAAATGAAGCCGCCTCGGAATTTTTAAATATTCGCACCAATAAACTTTTGAGACGATCTTTGAAAGATTTTACCGAGAATGAGCTTGGTTTTTTCTTTGAACCCTTAATTCAGGAAAAAGAAGTATCTGATCAGACTGTTGTTCAGCATAAAAGTAGAATTTTGTCTTTTCGAGTTTTTTTTCCTAAAAATCAGGAAGGGAGATTAATTGCAAAAGGACTTGTTTTAAGAGACATTACTGAATCGCAAAGAGTAGAAGAACTGCGAAAAGTGTTTGTCGCAAATGCTTCACACGAGCTGCGTTCTCCTGCGGCAGGACTTCAAGCCCTGCTGGATGCGTTTGAGGTTGGCGGACTTGAGAACCAGGATTCAAGAACTAAGTTTATGACTATGATGAATCGGGAAGTCAATCGTTTGAATGCTATTATTCAAGATCTTTTAGACCTGTCAGAAATGGAAAGAGAAAAAGAGTTCGCTAAAGAGTCCCTTGACATAGTGAAACTTTTTAAAGAATGGCTGTCATTTTATGAAACAAGAATCCAGGAGAAATCACTGCGACTGGTTTTTAATGTTCAGGAAGAGAAGATTTCTCTGACTGCTTCAGCTGCGGATTTGGAGAGACTTTTTAGAAATTTAATGGAAAACGCGTTGAAATACTCTCCTGCCGGAGGAAGCCTTGAAATTGGCATAAAGAATGAAAAAACAAATATCTTAGGCTGGGTTAAAGATTCTGGGATAGGCATCCCTGAAGAGCATCTGTCTCGAATTTTTGAACGATTTTATCGTGTTGATAAATCTCGTTCAAGAGCTCTTGGCGGCACGGGCTTGGGATTAAGTATTGCAAAACATGCGGTGGAGCGGCACGGCGGGAAAATTTGGGCTGAGAGTAAAGAAAATCAAGGGGCTGTTTTTTATTTTACCCTTCCCTTTTTACAAGGCTCTTAACCTTTTCTTAACCCCTTCTTAGTGGACTTTTAATAAACCAATCGCTATTCTAAAAATTGGCAACTGGTAAACCTGTTTAAATTTTTTCAAGGAGGATTTATGAAACGAATTTCAATGTTAATTCTAATGGGAGCATTAGCATTCGCTCTTTCTTCTTGTTCTTCGCACAAGCCCACTTCAGTTTCAAGGAGTTCATCCTCAAAACTGGCAACTCTTTTAGGAGCTGGTTCAACCTTTGGGTATCCGCTTTATTCAAAAATGTTTCAGGCTTATTATAAAAAACATGGACTGAAGGTCAATTATGAACCAATTGGTTCAGGGGGTGGACAGAGACAGTTGTTCAATAAGACTGTTGATTTTGGAGCTTCAGATGTTTACTTGACCAGCGCACAAATGAAAAGGACCCATGACGCAATTTTAAATATGCCTACCTGTATGGGAGCTGTAGCAATGACTTATAATCTCCCTGGAAAACTAGAAATAAGGTTTACCCCACAAATTCTTGCCGGGATTTTTCTAGGAACCATAAAAAAATGGAATGCTCCCGCGATTGAAAAAGCAGATCCGGGAGTTCATCTTCCTGATCTTCCGATTATGACAGTTCACAGAACAGATGGGAGTGGAGATACGGGGATTTTTACCAGCTATCTATCGAAAGTCAGCTCGGCATGGAAGAAAAAAGTTGGACATGGATTGGCTGTTTCTTGGCCTAATGGCTTAGGAGCTAAGGGAAATGCCGGGGTCGCCGGTTTGATTGAAAAGACTCCTGGGAGTATTGGGTACATTACTTTAATCTATGCGCTTCAGAACAAGATGTCCTATGGAATGGTGATGAATGCGCATAAAAAATTTATAAAACCCACTTTAAAATCAATCAGCCTTGCTGGAAATGTTAAACTCCCTCCTGATACCAGAATATTAGTTACAAACTCCAAAGTTGCTGGAGCCTATCCAATTAGTGGATTTACCTGGCTTCTTTTCTATAAAGAACAAAATTATAATGGAAGAACAAAACAGAGAGCGAAAGAGTTAGTTGAACTTTTGTGGTGGATGATTCATCATGGGCAGAAATTCACAAAACCAATGGATTATGCTCCACTCCCTCCTAAAGTTGTGAAGTTGGATGAAAAAATTCTTAAATCTGTTACCTATAATGGGAAGCCCTTGTTGTAATACCTACAGATTTTTATTGGGATCCAGGCAGTGAGGAGCGATACATTCTTTCGTTTACTCCTTTTTTTGTCAGGAGTTTTTCTGCTGATTTTATTGTCAGCCATCTTTATAACTCTTTGTTTGAGCAGTCTTCCTTCATTGAGGTCTTTTGGTTTGTTTTTTGTCATTGGCAGGAGCTGGAATCCAATATCAAAAAAATTTGGGGCTTGTCCATTTTTAATTGGGACTTTTTTGACTTCAACTGCTGCTCTCTTGATTTCCCTCCCGTTTTCTCTTTCAATTTCAATCCTTCTGGGAGAATACCTGAATAATCGTTTTTTTTCTGCGGTTTTTAAATCTGTGATTGAACTGTTGGCAGGAATACCATCTGTTATTTATGGTTTCTGGGGGCTTTTTGTGCTGGTCCCGATAGTTCGATGGGTAGAACTTAAAATTCATGCTGCTCCTTATGGAGTAGGACTGCTTGCGGCTTCTTTAGTGTTGTCCATCATGATTATTCCTTATTCTGCTTTTCTTTCGATTGAGATTTTGAAGCTTGTTCCTCCCGAGATTAAAGAGGCGGCGTATTCTTTGGGCGCTACACGATATGAAGTTGTTAAATTTGTAGCTCTTCCTTATTCGTATTCGGGGATTTTTGGAGGGGTTTTGCTAGCCTTTGGAAGAGCCCTTGGCGAGACCATGGCAGTGACCATGGTGATTGGAAATTCTGATTTCCTCCCGAAGAGTTTCCTCAGCCCAGGAAATACGATTGCCAGCGTGATAGCTAATGAATTTACAGAAGCCGCAGGAAGGCTTCATCTCTCCTCTTTAATTGAACTCGGACTAATTCTCTTTGTTTTGACCGCAGTAACCAATATTCTGGGGGATTTTGTCGTGAAAAGAATGAGTTTTCAGGGCTCGTGATGGGGACTTCCAACTGGATCAGATTGGCAAAAGATCGTTTTTTTTTCGCGGCTATTATTTTCTTTGCGTCTCTGACAATCCTTCCTCTTCTTTTTATTCTTTTTTATATTTTGAAAAATGGGTTAACTGTCATTAATTGGGGGTTTCTAACCAGCCTTCCTAAACCAGCAGGAGAGCCAGGAGGAGGAATTTCGAATGCGATAGTTGGCACAGCGCTTTTAGTATTGACAGCGAGCGCTTTTTCGATTCCTCTTGGAGTTCTAATAGGGATTTATCTGTCGGAGAATCAGGACAGTTTAACAGCCAGAGCAGTCAGAATTTCGAACCGAATTTTGCAGGGAGTTCCTTCTATTGTGGCTGGTATTGTCGCTTATCTATGGATTGTTAAACCATCAGGAGCCTTTTCGGTATTTTCGGGAGGTGCTGCTTTAGGGTTTTTAATGATTCCAATTATTGTCCAAAGCACTGAAGAAACTTTAAAACTTGTTCCCAATACTTTGAAAGAGGCTTCTTTAGCTCTCGGGGCTTCTTATACTTCCACTATTTTAAAAGTGATTGTCCCAACAGGCTTGAGCGGGATTGTCACAGGGATTTTGTTAGGGGTTTCCAGGGTGATTGGTGAAACAGCTCCACTTCTATTTACTGCTTTTGGCAATCCTTTTATGAGCTATCGCCTTTTTAAACCGGCCAATGCTTTACCCCTTCTTATTTTTAATTACGCGCTGAGTCCTTATCACAGTTGGCAGAATCTGGCATGGGGAGCTTCTGTGTTTTTGATTTTTCTGGTGATGTCATTGAATTTGATTTCAAAATTTTTGGTGGCTAAATGGAAAGTTCAGTCTTAGAAATTAAAAATTTGTCTGCTTCATTTAATGGAAACTCAATTTTGAAAGATATAACTCTGTCTTTTCCTAAAAACAAACTGACAGCCATTATGGGACCATCAGGCTGCGGAAAAACAACTCTTGTCAGATGCATCAATCGAATGCATGAACTGGTTCCTTCTGCAGCTGTTTCAGGAAGTGTTCTGTTAAATGGCCAGGATGTTTATCAGATGAATCCGATTCAAGTCAGGAGAAAGATTGGAATGGTTTTTCAAAGGCCTAACCCATTTCCAACAATGAGCATTTATGACAATGTGATTGCAGGTTACAAATTGACAGGGATTAAATTGAGCAAACAGGAAAAAGATCGGATTGTCGAAGAATCTCTTAAAAAAGCAGCTTTATGGAATGAGGTTAAAGATTGTCTGCATCAAAAAGGGACTTTTCTTTCAGGAGGACAGCAGCAGAGACTTTGTATTGCCAGAGCTCTTGAAATGAGCCCTGAAGTTTTGCTTTTAGATGAACCCACTTCGGCAATTGATCCAAAAGCGATCCAAAAGATCGAAGAGTTGATCGTGGAATTAAAAAAAACGGTAACCATTGTGATTGTTACCCATAACATCGCGCAGGCAGCCAGAGTTTCAGATTATGCTGTTTTCTTGTATTTAGGTGAACTTGTCGAGTGCGATCAAACAGAAAAATTGTTCACTGTTCCTAAAGATAAGAGGACAGAAGAGTATTTGAGCGGAAAATTCGGGTAACAGGGAGGGGATATGCTGGAAGAAAAACTGCAGCAGTTAAAATCGAGCTTGGTGGATTATGCCACTTTGGTTGAAAGGATGATTGAAAAAAGCATCCAGGGACTGCTCAATAAAGACAAGATTCTGTTAGAAGAGGTGATCGTAAAAGATGAGCCAGCAGTGAATGATTTTGAAATCATGATGGATGAACACTGCACCAGCTTGATTGCCCAGTATGAACCTAAAGCTAAAGAACTCCGATCCATTCTTATGATTCTAAAAATGTCTAACGATCTGGAAAGAATGGGAGATCATGCGGTTAATATTTCTTTGAGCAGCCAATATTTGATTGAGCGCCCTCCGGTAAAGCCTTTGATAGATCTGCCTAAAATGGCGGATGAAACGATAGGGATGTTGAAGGACAGCATTCAGTCATTTATTGCCGAGGACTCTAATCTTGCCAAGAAAGTTTGTGAAAGAGACAGTGTTGTAGATGGGTTAAGAAACCAGATTCTACGTGAATTAATTGCTTACATGGGAGCAGATCCATTGGTTATTGAGCGGTCTCTCCACTTGATTCGAGTTTCTTCCAATCTGGAGAGAGTCGCAGATTTATCCACTAATATTGGGGAAGATGTCATTTTTATCGCTGCTGGGAAAGTCATCAAACATCACAGAGAAGAGTTATAGATTCCATCCTGTGCGCTGTTACCCCCGATGATTTTGAAGCGCTTCTTCCAGCCTTTTCTGTTGAAGAGCATTGGTTAAGTCTCCTCTCGTTTTTTCCACTAGAGATCGCGCTATATCACAGGTTCTTCTCAGTCCAAGGGTTAAGGCATCAGGGTAATCAACAGCATTTAGAACAAAGTAAATTTCATCCATGATCTTCAAGAATTCTTCGATTCTGGTAAAATCTCCCTGACGGAGATGATCCATAATATACCGTCTCAATTCTCCGATCGCTTCGCCTAGTCCATTTAAATAAGGAGCTAAATCTATCTGCAGCTCTTCCATAGAGGGGATCGGTTTCGATAGGACAATGGCTTGATAGCATCTGGCTTCAGCATATTCTTTCTGCGCGCTCTGGATAAAACCCCCATAAAAAATATCAGAGTGAAGCGATTGAACACAGGATAAAGATTGGAAAGCTTCCTTTGCTTTTTCCAGACAGGAGTCTGCTTTTTCAAATTCTCCGCGATGCATTGATTTAATGCTGTTTCCGCAGAGCTTGATAACTTGTCTGTGGACAGCAAAAGCAGTTTCCCTTGCTTTTTCCTTTTCATCGAAGAGGAGAGAAGCTTTTTGGGAAAGTTGTTCAAGCTGAGCCTGATAATCAGGCAAATGACTATCCATTAAAGGGTCTCGAAAAACAAAGTCAAATTATATAGCTTGAGTATGCCTTCAGATAAAAGAACAAACGTTGAAAAAAAAGGGAATTTTAAACAAGTAAAACACCCCAAAAAATGGAGATGGATCAGTATCGTTGTTTTAGCCACTTTTTTGTTAGGCTCTCTCCTGACAAGTATTCTTTCTGTTTATTTGGGCAGTCAAATCAAAACCCCTCCTACCCCCCCTACTCCTTCTCCTGTTAAACATTCTGCTTCGAATTTAAAAAAATGGAGGAAAATCGCAAAAGAATCTCCTGATGACCCTTTAGTTCTTCAAAAATATTCCGAGGCTCTGATGGCTGTCGGAAAGAATAAGAAAGCCAGAAAGATGCTTCAAAGAGCTCAGATGTTGGCGCCATCTGATTATCGAATCCAAGAGTTGTTGGGCAAAGTAGATTTGCTGGAACATAAAATCGCGAATGCTGTCCACCATTTTCAAAAAGCGTTAAAATTAAATCCAGGCGGAAAGAATTTAAAAACAGACCTGGAGCAGGCGAAAGCTCTCCTCAAAAAAACAAAATAGATAGATGGAAGATTTAACATGGCTGCTAGATAACCCGCAGTTGTTTGCATGGAGCGCTGTTTTAGCCTTTTTTTTGCCGATTCCAATCTTGAATTTTTTTATTTTCGGCTGGATCGTAAGACTTTCCAGGAGATATTTGACTGAAAAGAGTTTTGCGCCGCCAGAGTTGGGAAACCTGAAAAATTATTTTGTGTCTGGGATTAGATTTGTTCTTCTAAAGATGATAGTTTTTTCTCCCTCAATAGCTGTCTCTTCACTAGCGGTTATTTTTATGCTCCCTGTTTTTTTGAATAGAAATTTTTCGGATGTTACACCCGGCTTCCTGGTTTATCACGTTTTTTTAGCGCTTTTTTTAGCGGCTGGAGCAGCGATCTCCTTTGTTTTACTTCTTTTAATTTTTCCTGTTTGTTTTTTCAGGTTTGCCGAAGGAGATGAGTTTCTATGGGCTGTTCAGGTGAAGGGGATTTTAGAAGATTTAAACGAAATGGGTTTTGTCTATTGGGAAAAATTTTTTGCAAACCTGATTCTGACTGCTGCTTGTTTCGTGATTATAATTTTTGTTTATGTTTTTGTGAAGCTTATGGGGTTTAGATATTTTATTCCGGAAATCGCGGCTGGATACCTTGCCTGCTTTTTCTTTTTGCTTTTTATTTTTCTTTTGATCAGGTCAATAGGAGATCTGTACAGCGAACTGCACTACCATTATAAATAAGAGCGCCTCAAGTAAAGGAGGACAGGCTCTTGTGTCGAAATCGCTAGAAAAGACTCAATGAGTTGAAATGAGGAGGGAGAGATGTCACCAAAAGAAGCTGTGATCTTGCAGTATAAAATGGCAAAGAACGAAGAGTATGTTTATGAAATCACAGTGGATTCAAGCAGGGAGGCGCGATCTGGCTCCGAATCGCAGCAAGATCGAGATACTCTGAAAATGCAAATGACGCAGAAGATTTTAGGAGTCAATGGTGACGGAAGTTACAACCTCGAAATGCTGGTTGAGTCTAAACAACTAGTTAAAAACGATCAGGACATTCACCTGGATCCTGCAGTGGCTAAACCAGTGAGTGTTCGAATGAAAATGGCTAAGAATGGAGATGTTCTTGAAACGAGCCTGCAAAGCCCATCCAGTCAGCCGTCATTCCCCTCAAGGCCTGTTTTTATGGGAGAAACTTGGAATGGTGAAAGCCAGGTCTCCCTTCAAGATCCTACCACTGGTCAAAATCTTCCCCCGTATGCTTTAAAATTCAATTATAATCTCGCTTCTATTGATAAACTAAAAGGATATGACTGCGCTCGAATTGTCGTCTCTAATCCCGAAACAGTGATCGATTTCAGCCAGGGTTTTTCTCAAAAAGTGATCTGCAGTGGAGCTACTTATTTCGCTGTTAAAGAGGGACGATTAATCAAATCGGATGTGGAAACGCAAATTATAATGTCCCATCCCGAAGGAACTCTGTACAATACCATTAAAATTTCGGTCGATTTATTCAAGGCTCATACCCCTTTAGCAGGTGGGGATGAGTTTTTAATCTCTGGGTAAAGATCCCATCAATCTTAAACCTAAACCATTTTATCAGGAAGACAAAAATTATAAAGGATGTAAAGTTGTTTCATTGAATAAGCATATGACATAGATCATTGAGCAGCGTTTTAATGCTTGATAGAAAGGAGATGATGTCAGTGAAAAATTTAGCGAGAATTGCCGCGGCGTTAGCTGTTTTAATGGTTTCTCTTTTTTTATTCTCGGCCGCGAGGGCTAGCAAAGATATGAAATTTAAAGAGATTCACGGAACATGGATCGGCTTAATTAATGGAGAAAACTGTTCGAAACAGGGAATGAGCTGCAAACTGTCCCAAAAATCACAAGAAGAGCCTGTTTTTGTTCCGATTAAAAAGGGAAAGCCAGATTACACAGATTATTACGTTTTTCGTTTTAGCCCTTTTTCTCATGCGACTCTTAAAATGATGAAAAAATATTTCTTGCAGCGGATTGAAGTAACAGGAAACGTTAATCTTCATAACCGTGTTTTAACGGTGACAGAAATGCCCTTGATTAAATGGAAAAAACACTGGCATGATGCTTGCTGCACTGGGAGCGTCTGCTGCCCAAGAGGAAGATGCTGTTTGGTCAAAGAAAAAATCGGATTTTCTCCTATGAAAGGAGAGGCCTGCGCGGCAATGAAAAAAGGAGTGCGCTCTTTAAATCATGAGGTCTGTCTTTTAATGAAAAAAGGGGTTTGTTTGCGTATGGGCGGAAAAAAGTAAAGAGTCATTAACCACAGTTTAAAGACTGATTAAGGAACAGGGTGATAAACTCTGTTCCTTTTTTGATTTGCTGATATATGTTTTATGTTCCTTTTCAGTTTGATGCATTCATGAGAATATGCGTCACCCTCCCGCAGATTAAGTGATAGTCCATGAACCATTCAGGTTAGCAAACACAGTTTCAATTCTTATTGTAAAAAATTAAGAGAAAATTAAGCCTCAGTTAATAATTTTTAACTTCCTCTTAGTAGATTTGTTTCATGGAATCTGTTATATTTCTATTGAAAGTGAGCGAGGAGGGGAACATGATAGATCGAAAAAAGTTAGTTTTTATATTTTTTGTGGTCGTTTTATTACTTAGAGGGACAGTATGGCCGCACAGTTCCACGACAAATTCTCAAAAAAAGGCTATTATAAAAAAGCTGCAGGAGCAGATACAAACACAGGAAAACCAGATACTGGAAGAGCAGTCAAAATTGGAACTGCTACAGAAGATGGTGAATCAGTTAGAAAACAAAACAACTTCTCATCCAAAAACATCTCACTCCTCTAAAAACTTTGTCGGAATTCCAAAGGGTTACAAAGTAAAGCTTTACGGATTTGTCAGAGGAGATGTATTTTCTGACAGTCATGCCACAAATTTCACAGAAGGACCCTCATTTGTGCTCTCTCCCAAGGATCCTGCTTTTAAAGAGCAGCAGGCAGGAGCATTAGCCTTTACGGCCAGATATACACGTATTGGATTAAGTATAAAAGCTCCGACTCTCCCAGGAGGATGGAATCCCAGTGGAATTGTAGATTTCGATTTTGCGAATGCGATTTCAGTTCCAGGAGACTTAAATCCCGATATTGTCAGCCGATCGAAACCAGCTGCTCGACTTCATCTGGCTTATGCGCGAATCCAGAAAGGTCCATTATATTTTGAGTTCGGGCAGGATTGGGATCTTTTCGGGCAGGTTCTCCCTGTCGTGGATGCAGTTCCAACCAATATGGGAAATTTAGGAGATATCGGGTACCGCCGCCCTCAAATTCAAATTGGATATACTCCTGAAACAGGTTTCCAAATTGCGGGAGAAGCAGGCATGGAAGGAGCTGTGGATAATGCTGTACTGGACAGTTCGGGATTTATTTCAGGAGAAACTTCACAACTGCCTCTTTTCTCGCTTTTATTGGGGTATAACTGGAAATCAAGTGTTCATGGGCAGCCCTACAGTTTTAGAATTTGGGGGGCTCAAGGAGAACAAAAACTATCTTCAGGAACTATTTTGGGAAAGAATCGCTTTTTTACCGATTTGTTAGGCGCTGATTTCACTGCCCCAGTTAGTCCTTGGTATTTGATTCACGGCAAGCTCTGGACAGGGGCAGATCTGGCGGATGTGACTGGGGGAATTGGACAGAACATTAATTTTTTGACAGGATCTGAAATTGCCTCTAGAGGGGGATGGATAGAAATGGGCTTCAGAGCAGCACAAAATTATTGGATTTATCCCGGATATTTTTTGGATAACCCCCTGGCAGGAGATTTTCTTCCTTCACAATCTTTCGGGCGAGTTAAAAATTCCGCATGGACCCTTGCTCAAAGAGTTAATTTGGGGAGCGGATTGACTTTGGGGTTGGATTATTTTTACTGGGTGACTGATTACAAAGCAGAACCTCCAGGGATTGACAACCGCTTCAATCTCTTTCTTCAAGAAGGCTTCTAGTCCCCGTATATCATGGCTGCAGTCTGTTTGAAATGGTTGAAAAAATCAGGCAGGCCGCTCCTGCTGAGATAAAGAGGCGGAGGTCCCACAAAGCAGTAGTTATTCCTGTGGGGAGTTCGTTTAAAGGAGAAAATTGGAGAGCAAAGGATACAGCTACAAATGAAATCTCAAAAAAGATGAAAAAGAGGGAAAAGAGGGTTGCGATGTCGCGCAGTTCATTCCCTTTTTCAACGGCGGTTTTTGAATTAAAAACTATCGCTCTGTTTTGAAAGGGGATTAATTTTCGTTCGACAAGCGCTCCCGCCATTTTCCTCTCCTCCTCGAAGTTTTATCTTCAATTTTTGTCTTAAACTTATTGTAACTTAAATGAAGATGAATGTCGGTGATTCTCATCACAAAAAATGGTTTCTTTAGTAGGATTTTTAAAAATCTATCGGTCAATGGTTTGACTCTGGTTGAATCCAACTTGGGATCATAACCTTAAGATTGTTCAGGCGGCATTTATTGAATTTTTAAAACGGCTGTACCTGTGATTTCGTCTTGTTTTAGTTTTATAAGAGCTTCATTTGCCTCAGAAAGAGGAAAAGAAGTGGTGTAGGGGATAAGTTTAATCCCTGCTGCCTCTTGGAAAAGTTCGTTTCCGTCTTGACGTGTGTTAGATTCCACGCTGACCAGCTTTTTTTCATGGAAAAGATGCTCTTCATAAGACAGGGCAGGAATGTCTGTTAAATGAATTCCTGCCAGGACAACAGTTCCCCCCTTGTCAACGGATTTAAGAGCGGCAGGAACAACTTCTCCTGCAGGGGCAAAAACAATAGCGCTGTCCAGTTTAACAGGGAGGAGTTCTGCCGATCTTCCGACCCATCTGGCTCCTAATTCTTCTGCCAATTTTCGATGTTTTTCCCCTCTGCTGATAACAAAAACTTCTCGTTCCTTATGCAGGGCAATTTGAATGATGATGTGTGCAGAAGAACCAAATCCAAAAATTCCCAGTTTTCCGCCTAAATGGCTGCTACTTTTTTTAAAAGCGCGGTATCCAATGATTCCAGCACATAAAAGAGGTGCGGCTTGCTCATCTGTTAGATTTTCAGGAATAGGATAAGCAAAATCTTCTGGGACAGTGGCGAACTCAGCATATCCTCCATTCGCATGATAGCCCGTATATTGGGATGAGTCGCATAGATTTTCTCTGCCATTGACACAATAAGGGCAGGTTCCGCAGACTTTTCTGAGCCAGGGAATTCCAATTCTGTCGCCGATTTTAAACCGAACGCAGGAAGAACCAGATTCCACGATTTTCCCAACAATTTGATGGCCTGGAACAAGTGGAAAATGAGTAACAGGCAAATCTCCTTCAATGATATGCAGATCAGTTCTGCAGACACCGCAGGCAGAAACTCGAATTAGAACCTCATCTGGCTGGGGCTTTGGTTTAGGAAATTCACCCAACTGAAGAGGTCTGGTTTCAATCAACTGTTGATTTTTTAAAATAGCCGCTTTCATTTTTCATGATTTTGCTCCTACTGCTGCCAGATGAGCAATTGTTTCTTTTACAAAAAGTATGGGGCGGGTAGAGATTTCAAGGGTGCGGTGACTGGTTCCTGAAGAGACTAAGCTGAGCCACTCACTGGGACCTTTAGTTCCCATCACAATTAAATCCACGTTTTCTTCGGCCGCGACTCTGTTAATGATTTTAGAGGGATCTCCTGTTTCCATACGTTTTTTTATGGAAATTTTAAAATCAGAGATACTTTTTTCCGCATCTTGCAAAACCTGTATCCCTTTTTCTTTCAACCGATTCAATTCGTCTTGTAAAATAGTGTCTGCTGCTTCTACCGCAAAAGTTTCCAGGTAATAGGGGGTGTAGCGGATATCAGGAATGGCGTGTAGAATAATGAGTTCTAAGGGCAACTGGTGGGCAAGATTTGCGGCATACAGAAGAGCTGTTTTTGAACCTCTGCTGCCATCCACTGCTGCCAGGATTTTTTTAAAGGCCGGTCCCCGCCGATCCTCTTTCTCTTCCCCTGATTTTGTGATAAGTACAGGAACAGAACTTCTTTCTAAAACCTGGTGGCTGACACTTCCCAGAAGTATTCCTCCAAAATCACTTAATCCTCTGCTCCCCATAGTGATCAGATCGAAATCCTCTTCTTTGGCTGTATCGCATATTATTTCAGCAGGGTTTCCTAGTTCCAGACGCGGGATAACTTCTACATTCAACCCCTGTTTTGCCTCATCAAGAATTTTTTCCCCTTTTTTGTGGAGACGCTCTGCAGTCTCATTTAAATAACTAATCCAGCCGCCCGTAAAATCATCATGAAGAAGCATGATTTTTTTAAACTCCATGACATGTAGAAGAGTTAAAGAACTTTTAAAAGATTTAGCTAAAACCGATGCGATTTTCAATGCTTGATTTGAAGCAAAGGATCCATCTACTGCTGCCAAAATTTTTTCCATCACCGATCGCCTCCTTTGGCTGTATCTTGGCTCTGCTTTTAGTTTAACACGAAAAGTCGCAAAAGGCTATCGGTTTCACCTCTGATTTTGACTGTCAACCCGCATAAATTCCGCTGATAATCATGACTGAATCCAGAGAAGAGTTAATGCTGAAGCTATTTATTGGATTTGAGAGTTGTTCCTGAAAAAGATACAACAGGAATTAAAATTCCATCCCTGGTTCCAGAAAAGACTCTTTTGTCACTTAAGAAATCGTAAACGGATGCATTGACCGCGGCTGGAACATAAATTCCGCTTGTAAAGCGACTGTGTTCAATGTTTTGTTCAGATGGGGTGAGGTTGGATTCGCAAGATTTTTCAAGATTTGCGACTGTTTTCATTTTGCTTCACCTCTTTAACAGTAGTTCTTGAAATTGTTCAAACTTATGATATCAGATTCTCACTCGAAAAGCAATCGGGCGGAAAACCTATTTTTCTCAGTTTAGATCCGATTGATTTCCTTTATTGGGTTTGATAAGATTAAGCCAGGAGGCGGTGCATTGTGAGCGTTTTGCTGAGTAAGGTGGGGAAATCAGAGGTTAAGGTTCCAGTTTCCAGGAGTGCTGCTGCATATGCAGTTTTTGTTAAGGGATCTGAAGAGACAGTTGACCTTTTGGCAGAGGAATGGCTGCTGGGTCCATTTCATCCTTTATATGAAAACTTCGTTTCTGGGAAATGTCATTATCCTTCTGCCTGCTTTTGGGAGCTTGGTCCAGGCCGCTGTCCTTTCCATGAATGTTTTAGCTAAAAACAATTTAAAAGGAGGGTGGTTGCCATGCTGATAAAAGATATTATGAGCAAACCGGTGATAACGGTTAAGCCAGGCGATTCTGCTTTTACTGCTTACAAACTGATGCAGGAACATAAAATTCGCCGCCTCCCTGTTTTGGACTCCCACAGACTGGTCGGAATTGTTACAGAAAGGGATATTAGAGAAGCCAGACCTTCTGCTGTCACCCATCTACCCGAGAATGCGTCTCTGGATATTCTTCGCATCACAGAGATTAAACAGATTATGGCTAAAGACGTGGTGACAGTAATTTCAGATGATCCCGTTGAACAGGCGGCTCTTCTTATGATTCAGCATAAAATTGGAGGAATTCCCGTAATGGAAAAGGGCCATCTTGTTGGAATTATTACGGAAACGGATATTTTTCGACTTTTTGCCACGATGTTTGGGGCAGAGCCAGGATATTTCCAGGTGGTTCTGGTGAATAGTGAAGAAACACGGGCAGGAGTGGTTGATGCCTTCCATAAGTTTTCGAAGCAGGTTCGCTCCATCCTCTTTTCTCCTAAATATCCAGAGATTGTGATGGTTTTTAAAATTTCTGACAGGGCAGAAACCCAGAAAATTTTGGATGAACTGCATCGTTTTTCGTTCCAAATCCTGGATTGGCATTATTTTGAATCTGGCTCTCCTGTACCGGCTCCAACCTGATGCTTATGAGGCTCCAATCATGAGCCTTTTGTTTGATAAAGAATCAATTGTGGATGTCAGCATTAAGAGCACAGCAGATGCTCGCCCCCATTTGGTTTCTTTTTTTAATGCTGCTAGAATTCGTGAATTATTTCTTCATTTTTTAACTAATGTCGAGATTATCTTAAGTGGCAGGGAACCTGTACAGGATGAAATGAATCACTGCAAAGAGCTGGCGCTAGAACTGGGCAGAAAGGCTGTGACTTCTAATATAAAGATTGAGGATCTCATCTCTTTTGCTTATTTTCTTCGTCATCTGCTCTGGGAAAGCGTGGGAGAATCTGAACTTATGCTTTCTAAGCTTCAGAAAAAAGAGCTTCTCAACGCAGTCACTCGCGCTAATGAATATCTTTCAGGAATTAATTTTGTTTTAATGCAGGCTTACCTGCACAGGGAACGAGAAATTGTTGTATATCAGCAGAAGAGAATGAACGCCGATTTAGAGCTGGCTCGGAGAATTCAGCAGAGCATGTTTCCCTCCCACTGCCAAATTGGAGCCTGCAGCATGTGTGCTGAAATTATTCCATCAGGAGCAGTCGGAGGAGATTTTTATGGAATGATTCCTTATGAGATCCCGGTGCCGCGAGCCGATTTGTTTATTGGGGATGTTCAAGGAAAAGGAGTTGCCAGCGCTCTAGTTATGATGCTTATCACTTCAACCATTAAAGGAACTGCTTCTGCGCAGAAAACACCAAAGCAGATCCTCTCTGAGGTTAATTTTCAATTTAGAAGACAGATGACCCATGAATTAGACCATTTTGTCTCCTTGTTTTATCTTTCTTACTATCCGGTTGAAAAGAAGATTTTTTATGTTAAAGCAGGTCATGAGGATGGGGTTCTGATTCGTAGAAATACAGGAGAAGTAGTTGTTCTTTCAACTGAAGGATACTTTCTTGGCGTGTTTGAGGATGCCGATTATGAGGAAAAATCAGTAGTGGTGAATACTGGAGACAGACTTTATCTTTTTACTGATGGAGCCACACTTCTTGGAAATTCAGAGGGAAGAAGTTTCGAGTATGAGGATTTGTATAAGGTCATCTTGAAACACAACTCCCTTCCAATTGGGGACACGCTTGAACATATAACGCGTGATTTAATGAATCTTTATGGAAGAGAAAAGGCTCTTAAGGATGATGTGGGGTTTCTTGTGGTGGAGTTTTAGAAAAGTATCTTGTCAAAATCGAGAATAAATTTTTTTCTCGTGTCTGATAAACCAGGAGGGATTAAAAATTTCCTTCAATTCATCCGGTTTTATTTTTTCTTGAATTTCGCGAGAGTTTTGAATTAATTTGAAAAAATTCTCCCTTTCTTCAACAGATTTTAATGCCAGGGATTGAACCAGTTCATAAGCTTCCTGGCGGAGCATTCCTTTTTCAACCAGTTTTAAGAGCAGCCTTCCTGAATAAACGATTCCCCCATTTCTCTCCAGATTTTCTTTCATTCTTTCAGGATACACTCGCATTCCTTGAACGATTTTCTCGAACATGACGAGCATATAATGAATCAAAATGCAGGAATCTGTTAAAGAAACTCGTTCAACAGAAGAATGAGAAATATCCCGTTCATGCCATAAAGCCACATTCTCATATCCGGTTAAAGCATAACCGCGCAGAAGTCGGGCAAGCCCGCAGATTCTTTCTGAAAGAACAGGATTCTTTTTGTGGGGCATAGCAGAAGAGCCTTTCTGCCCTTTTCCAAAAGGTTCTTCCACTTCTCCGATTTCAGTTCTCTGGAGGTTTCGTACTTCCATTCCCATTTTTTCAAGAGATGCCCCGAGGAGAGCTATTGAGGACAAGAAAAAAGCATGTCTGTCCCTCTGCACAATTTGTGTGGAGGCAGGTTCTGATTTTAATCCAAGTTTTTCACAGACATAAGATTCAACATCAGGATGAAGATTCGCATAAGTGCCAACAGCTCCCGAGATTTTTCCAACAGAGATTTCGCGAACTGCCTGTTCCATTCGGGTTCGATTTCGTTCCAGTTCAGCTAACCAGACCAGCAGTTTTAATCCAAAAGTTGTTGGCTCTGCATGAACTCCATGGGTTCTGGCAACACAAGGGACACCTTGATATTGAATCGCTTTTTCTTTCACGATTTCAGTTAACTGGTTGAGTTCTTTCAGAATCAATTCTCCCGATTCTTTTAATTGAACTGCTAAAGCTGTGTCCATGACATCAGAAGAAGTTAATCCATAATGAATATAACGGCTTTCAGGTCCAACTCTGTTCTGCACGGATTCTAGAAATGCGATCATTTCATGTTGATTTGTTTCTTCGAACTGGCGAATCTCCTGGATATTAAAGTCAGCCTTTTGTTTAATGATTTCAAGGACATTCTGTGGAATTTCACCGAGGCGGTTCCAGGCTTCACAGGCCGCAATTTCAATTTTAAGCCAGATTTTGAAGCGGTTTTCATCACTCCAAATTTTCGCCATTTCCGGTTTTGTGTACCGGTCAATCATAAATAAAGTTATCCTTTTTCAGACAACTATCAGTGATAAGTTCTATTCCCAACAACTTCTATCTCTTGTCAGCAGGGAGATGGGCTTTTACAGCCATCTTTTTAATCTCTTCCATGTCAGGTCTGTCCCATTGGTGATTTCCGATATAGCGGTACTGAATGGTTCCATTTTCATCAATCAGGAAAAAAGAGGGGCGGGCAATATTAGCCGAATCCCAACTTAAATAAACATAGACACCATAGGCTTTTGCGGTGTCTCGTGTTTTATCGCTCAACAGAGGGAAGAAGAGCTTTTCTCTCTTAAAAAAAGCGGCTAAAGGCTCAAAGCCCTGGCAGCAGATCCCCAGAACTTCTATTCCTTCGCTTTTTAAAGCAGAGAGTTCTTTATTGATCTGCCGCATATGACTGCTGCACTGCGGACACCAGGTGCCGCGGAAAAAGAAGAGCAGGACTTTTTTCCCATTCAGACTCTCAAGGGAAATCGTTTTGCCATCACTTGACAGAAGCAAAAAATTTGGCGCCTTTTCTCCCACTTCTAAAGGTGTTTTTCCGATTCCGATAAAAGTCATGGTGAGGATATTCCCATTTTTTTTTTGAATTCCTGTGATGCAGGTCTTATTTTTTTACTGCTGCTCTGTTTCAGTTCTTTTTAGGTTTTTGTTTTGAAGGAGTTGCTCTTATATGAAAGGAAACCAGGAAATAAGATGCGCCCGTAGCTCAACTGGATAGAGTGCAAGATTGCGGATCTTGAGGTCGGAGGTTCGAGTCCTCTCGGGCGCGCCAGGTCTGTTAATTGGAAGTCCATAGAGGTTTTCCTGTAGAAATTGGCTTTCATGAGAGGTTTTAGAAGGGTTGGAGCAGGGCATAAAACGAGCCACTTGAAAACTTCGAGCATGACTTCTAATTCATCGAGTTTTTTTCTTTTTTCAAGAGAGTCATAAATGAGTCCGTGTTCTTCCCCTGGGAATCCCTGGTATCCCTGTTTTAAATAAACATAATGGTCATCATCATCTTTACAACAATCCTTATAGTAATCTTTCTGCTTCAGCGCAAAAGTCGCGCCTCCTCTCAAATAACTGAAAAATCTGCAAGACCTGGCCCAGCTTCAGCACCTCTGCATAGAGATCTTTCCATCCCAGTCTAACGTCGCTTTAATTCCGCGGATGTGTTTCTATCACAGACAAATCCAGCTTGATGGGCTATACTGGAATTAGTTCAGGAAGGAGGAGCGATGATGGGTCATCGAGTCTACACTCTAAGTTATCACGCGGGTTCCAGGAAAATCGAGCTTTTGTCTGGACCGGGTCAGTCTCCCGCAAAACGAGCTGTCCCTTTTGGCGAGATTGCTGGGGTGAGTCTTGTTCGTCACAAATGTATGACTTGCGAAGATCCTGAATTTCCTGACATGGTTGAACTCTTCCTGAAAAATCAGGAGACGATAGCGAAAATTTATTGTGTGATTCGGGAGTTAACAGAAATGCTGCGTGAAATGCGAAAAGCTCGGGTGGCGATGAGAAGGGTCAAGTTGTATTTTAAGGATTGTCTTTGCCACCTGCTGCGCGATCTTTGATCCCGGAAGACAGCTGCAAATCATTGAGATGGCCGCCGTTAAAAAAAATTGGCATATATTGTCAGCTTAAATCTTAATTCTATCTGGTGTGTCAAAAGGGATGAGTTCAGCAGATCTGTACCACCAGAAGACATTCTAGACAAGGGATCTTGTCTGAGTTTCAATATTGTCTGACAATTTGGGCACATGATCGAACGGACACTTGGATTAGACAACCCTGGCATCCATCCGCCTGTCCAGGAAACGATTTCTTGACAGACTGTGCATTTGGGCATTAAGATTAATCTTGGCCGCATCAGGATTTCTGCGTTCTGTAACCCAAGCCCTGCTAAGTTTTGAAATCAGAGATTTGCTGTTGCTGCCCCAGAAGACTGCCTGTCAAAATATCATACAGAAAGGAAGAAGCTGCCTTAACGAGAAGAGAATCACTATGCCAGAGACAGAAAGACTGGAAGTGGATGTGTTGTTTGTGGGCGCAGGGATGGCTTCGTTGAGCGGCGCTTTTCATCTTTTAAATTTAATCGAGAAGCACAATCAGACTGCTCAAAAAAAGATTCAAGATCTACAAGTTGCCGTGATTGAAAAAGGGGCTTCTCTTGGAGCCCATACCTTGTCAGGAGCCCTTGTTAACCCAGTGGCATTGAAGGAACTGCTGCCTGATTTTATCGAAAAAGGATTTCCTTTTGAATCTATTGCCCAAAATGAGCAGGTGTTCTTTCTTACCGAAAAAAAACAGGTGGCATTTCCTTTTATTCCTCCCGATATGAAAAATGATGGGAATTATATCTGCAAATTAGGGAAAGTGGTTCAGTGGTTAGGAAAATTAGTGGAAGAAAAAGGGGGGATGATTTTTCCTGAAACAGCGGGATGGGATTTGATTTTAGAGAACAATCGTGTTGTCGGGGTCATTACAGGTTCTAAAGGGATTGACAGACATGGGAACAACAAACCGAATTATGAACCAGGAATACAAATTCGCTCAAAAGTGACAGTCTTTGGAGAAGGTTCCCTGGGAACTTTAACTCGAAAAGCAGTTCAAGCCTTTGATCTGCAGAAAGGGAAGTTCTCTCAGCGCTTTGCCACCAGTGTTAAGGAGTTGTGGGAGGTCCCACCCGGCAGGATAAAAGAGGGGGCAGTGATTCATACTATGGGATATCCGCTGAAAGATGAAGCTTTTGGCGGTGGATTCATTTACGGATTGAAAAATAACCAGGTCTCAATTGGACTTGTCGTGGCATGCAGTCCTAAAGATCCCTGTTTTGACACCCAGTATGTGTTTCAAAAATACAAAGAACATCCCTTGCTCAGGAAAATTTTAGAAGGGGGAAATTTGCTTAAATATGGCGCAAAAACACTTCCAGAAGGCGGATATTTTTCTATTCCTAAATTAACTTTTCCTGGAGGGCTTGTGATCGGGGATTCAGCAGGTTTTGTTAATGTGCCAAAATTAAAAGGGATTCATTATGCCGTAAAATCCGGAATTCTGGCTGCTGAAACGATTTTTGAAGGAATCAAAAAGAACGACTTTTCTCCAGAAGTTTTAGAGGATTATGAGAAGAATGTTTATGAAAGCTATATTGGGAAAGATTTGTATAAAATCAGACACTTCAAATCTGCGTTCAATGGGTCATTCATAATAGGACTTTTGAAGTTCAGCATACAAACCGTATTAGGCGGTTGGTGGTGGACAAAAGGAAAAGGAGTCGAGGATAGGGATGAAATGAAAACCACTGCGCAGTACTATGGAGTAAAACCCCCTCCTGCAGAAAAAAAATTTGACGAAAAATTGACTTTTAAAAAGTTGACAGATGTTTATTATTCAGGAACAAAGCATGAAGAAAATCAGCCTGTGCATTTAAAGGTTGATCACTATCGTTTCGGAAGAGAGGATATTTGTTCAACTCGCTGTGTTGAAGAATATGGGAATCCCTGCCAGTATTTTTGCCCTGCTCAAGTTTATGAAATGGTTAAGGATGAAAACACGGGAAAACTAGAACTGAAAATTAATGCGGCTAATTGTGTGCACTGCAAAACCTGTGACATCATGGATCCTTATCATGTGATTGAATGGGTTCCTCCAGAAGGTGGGGGAGGACCAAATTATCTTCAGATGTGAGGATTGGCAGAATTTTTTCCATTTGCATTTTTCTCGAGCCTTTTATCAGAATCACATCCCCTTTTTTTACAAAATGAACCAGCTTTTGAGTCAGTTCTTCATGAGTGTCGAAGTGAAAAACTGATTTGACTCCGTGTTTTTCTGCCTCTGCAGCTGTTTTTTCTGATAGTTCTCCCAGAGCAAAAAGAGCGTTAAATCCGTATTTGCTTATTTTTTCTCCTGCTTCTTTATGGGCTTTTTCTCCGAATTCTCCCAGTTCAAGCATATCCCCGAATACAAGGATTTTCCTTCCTTCACACGGCAGATTTGATACTGTTTCAAGCCCTGCTTCTAAAGAAGAAGAATTAGCGTTATAGGAGTCATCTATGATGATCATTCCCGACTTTGTTTTGTGAATTTCAAATCTTCCATGGAGTGTTCTGCACTGCAGAGCTCCTGAAGCGATTTTCTCGATTGGAACCCCAAAACTTAATGCTATTGTTGAGGCTCCAAGAAAATTGATTAAATTATGCTTTCCAGGAACAGGAAGAAAAAAGTCCGTTTTTCCTAAAGGGCAAGAAAAACCTCCTTTAATTCCTTCCCAGGTTTTTTCCTGAAAATCCAGGTGGAGCCAGGCGTTTTTAGAGATTCCAAAAGTTCGTGTTTCGCATCTGCATTTTTCTTTTAAGTAATTGCTCCATTCATCTTCATAAGGGAGAAATGCCAGTCCATCTATTGGCAGAGATTCTAAAAGCTCCCCTTTTGCATCTGCGATGTTTTTTCTGGATCCAAGAAGTCCAATATGAGCATCTCCAATAGAAGTGATCATTCCTGCTCCTGGAGAAGCGATCCGACACAGTTCTGCAATCTGTCCTTTTCCCCGCATTGCCATTTCTAAAACAATGGCTTTCATGTTTTTATCCCAGGATAAAAGAGTTAAAGGAACTCCTAATTCATTATTGTAACTTCCGGGTGATTTTAAAGTTGGAAATTCGAGATTTAATAAGAGCGCAGTCATCTCTTTTGCTGTGCTTTTCCCGCTGGACCCCGTAATTCCAATTACTGGAACAGGAATCTTTTTCCTAAACCACGTCCCCAAATCCATTAAAGCTTTCTGACAGTCTGGCACAAGGATTAATTTTTCTTGTGGAACATTACTGACAGGTTTGCTGGCAAGGCAGCCAATGGCTCCTTTTTCAAGGGCTGATTTGACAAAAAAATGTCCATCTGTCCTTTCTCCGAGCAAGGCGACAAAAAGATCCCCGGGCAGAACTTCTCTTGAGTCAATGGCAATTCGGGTAATTTTTTGTTCGGTTTGGGATGGATCTTCCTGCAAGAAAGCTCCATGAACTGAATCTTTAATATCAAGAAGACTGAGGGACAGCATGTTTTTCAAAAAATTTTCTGACAACTTCTCTGTCGTCAAAGTGAATGGTTTTGTCTTTAAAAATTTGGTAGGTTTCATGTCCTTTCCCTGCAATAACCACGCAGTCTCCTGGTTTTGCCAGAGTAAGGGCTAATTCAATCGCTTTTTTCCGATCCGGCTCTGCTTCATGTTTTTGAGTTATTCCTTTTTCAATTTCCTGAATAATGCTGAGCGGGTCTTCTGTTCTCGGGTTGTCTGATGTAATGACCAGGATGTCTCCATAATTTTCTGCAATCTTTCCCATCAATGGTCTTTTCCCTCTATCTCTATCCCCTCCACAGCCAAAAACCGCAATGAGTTTTCCTCTGGTTAATTCTTTCGCTGATTTCAAAAGATTTTCTAATCCATCAGGAGTATGAGCATAATCCACAATGACTGAAAAGTCCTGTCCCTCTTGAATGAGTTCAAACCTTCCTCGAACTTGACCAATGCTCTCAATCCCTTTTTGAATAGTTTTTATTGGAATGTTTAAGGCAATTCCTGCCGCGATAGCTGCAAGAGCATTGTAAACATTGAATTTTCCCGACAACTTTAAATTCACTCTAAAGTTTTCAGCAGGCGAGTGAACGGTAAAGGAAACTCCACTCCATTCAAGAGAAATGTTTTCCGCTCGAACATCACCACTATTAATTCCATACGTTATCACTGGGATTTTGATTTTCTGGAGCAGCTTTTGTCCATAAGGATCATCGCTGTTGATTACAGCTTTTGGGTTTTTATCAAGGCGAATCTCTATAAACAGTTTTGATTTTGCCTCAAAGTAGTTTTCCATGGTTTTATGATAATCCAGATGATCCTGGGTTAAATTTGTAAAAACAACAGCATCAAAAAGAAGACCATGAATTCTCCCTTGATCTAAAGCATGAGAAGAGACTTCCATAGAACAAGCGCCAACTCCAGAGCTTCCCATTTCAGAGAACATTTGATAAAGGTCAAGAGATTCAGGGGTGGTGTTTTTACATTCTTGGATCCTATTTCCTATTTTGTATTGAATCGTTCCAATAATTCCAGTTTTAAATCCTGCTTGTGAAAAAATGCTGTCACATAAATAAGTGGTTGTGGTTTTTCCGTTGGTTCCTGTAACTCCTATCAGTTTAAGTTTTTTTGTTGGATGCAAATAAAAAGCATCAGCGCATTCTGCTAGCGCTTTTCTTGTGTTAGACACGACGATTTGAGGGATTGGACAGTTTTCTAGAGGAGTTTCTACTAATAAAGCTGAGGCGCCAGCTTGAACAGCTTTCTTCAAAAAGCTGTGCCCATCTATGGCTGTCCCTTTAATAGCCGCAAAAAAATCTCCTGGTTTAATTTTTCTCGAATCATAATTTAATCCCGAAATTTCAGGATCAGAAGGGGATAAAATCTGTTTTTCATTTAAATTTTGAATGAGAACCGAAAGCTTCATCTTTTAAGTTATTGTTCAAGCTGATTTTAATTCTTCCTTTTGTCGGTGGAATCCCAAGATACCACAGTGTTTTTTCTGCAAGATTTTTCCAAACAGGAGCTGCCACTGTGCCTCCCCAGTAAGGATACTGCGGTTCTGTAATTTTTACGAGAATAAGAAGTTTAGGATGTTTAACAGGAACAAATCCAACAAAAGAAGCGGTGTATTTTCCATGAAGATACACCCCATTTTTTGCGATAGAGCCTGTGCCTGTTTTGCCTGCCGCGGAATAATATCGCATTTGAGCCATTGTTCCTGTCCCCTTTTTTATCACGAGAGAAAAAAGATATTTCAAATCCTGGTCAGTTTTTCTGCTCAAAATTTTTTGTCCCTTTTGCTCAGGAGTCTTAAAAACTGTTCCATCAGGAAAAACTGCTTCTTTTAAAACGTGGGGTCGTATTAAATATCCTCCATTAGCCACAACACTGTAAGCTCTTGCCAGTTGAATTGGAGTGAGGGCAATACCCTGGCCATAAGACATTGTAGCCAGGTCAATTTTGCGAGCTCTTTTGTAACCGGGAAACAGGCAGTATGCTTCTCCTGGAAGATCGATGCCTGTTAAACCATTCAATCCAAATTTGTATAACATTTGGTAAAACGTTTTCTTTCCAATTTTCAGGGCGATAGAAGCTGCGCCAACATTAAGTGAATCTTGAATAATTCTTTTGATGGTGTGCATGGGTTTAGTGGGTTCAAGACCGTCAGCGGCATTATGAATTCTCCAACCATCGACGTTAATGAAGGGATGAGCCAAAAATTTTTCGGACATGGTTATTTTTCTGGAGTTTAATGCTGCGGCAGCAGTGAATAATTTTCCCGTAGAGCCAGGCTCATAAAGATCGGATACAGCCAGATCATTGAGAACTGAAGGGGAATATTTCCAATAGACATTTGGATTAAAGGCAGGATAGTTTGCTAGAGCCAGTATCTCTCCATTGTTTGGGTTGATCACGATAATGGAGCCATTTTTTGCATGATGCGATAGAACGCATTTTTTCAATGCCTCTTGAGCAAGATACTGGATTCTGCTGCTGATTGTCAGAATTAAATCTGCTCCAGACACAGGTGGAATTATTTTGGTTTTACCATCAGGCAGAATTCTGCCCAATTCATCTGTTTCTGCTTCGATATACCCGTTTTTGCCTTTTAGGATCTTGTTGTAGTACAGCTCAACTCCATCAAGTCCTTGATCGTCAATTCCTGTAAAACCGAGGATATCGCAAGCCAGACTGCCGGAGGGATAGATCTGTTTTCCTGTAGAATCCCGGATTAGTTCTAATCCAGGGAGCGACAGTTTTTTTATTTTTTCAACTTTTTGGGGAGAAATTTTCCGTCGGATCCACACAAAAGATGAAGTCGAACTGAGCCTTGAAATCACAGATTTAACGGGCAGCCGCAAAATGGAAGCAAGAGTCTCTGCGGTTTTTAATTTATTTTTGATTTTAGGCGGGAACGCGGCTTCAGAGTATCCTGGGACACTGATGACAAGCACTTTTCCGTGCCTGTCAAAAATTTCACCTCTCAGCGCGTGAATTTTAATTTTTTCAGTATGTTCATCTCGCGCAAGCCTTTGAAATTTACTTGAGTCAATGACCTGAAGCTGAAAAAGGCGAAAAGATAAAAGCGCAGAACTCCAAAAAACAAAATAAAAAACCAGCAGAATTCGTTTTGTGCTTTTTCTTTCTTTTAGTTTTTTTTCAAATTTTTCTTGAACCATGAGATTGTCACTAAAAAAAACTCCTTAAAGCAGAAGCAGTAAGGAGACACTCCCTCTCCGTATGCTCAATACTGAATCTCCTGACTGAAGATTCTCCGCATACAGGAGGGAGTGAACAAGGGGAGGTGATGGCAAAAACATTTTATGGCATGACAATTTTCTTCGTGAACCCCCATATCTTGTCTTGAGAGCCTTTCTGCAGCTCAATGTACAATCTATGCTTTGGGAAAACCATTCCCATTTTCGTTCTAGCAATTCTTCCAATTCTGCTCAATGAATCTAATTTTTTTACCTGTATTTCAAGGATAAGATGACGATTGTTTAACACAGCCAGTTTATTTTGAACTCTATCAAGGGCATACTGCTCCTGGACAATTCTAGAGCAAAGGCCTAGATAAATGAGGAAGCCAGCAGTAAAAAGCGCGATGCAAACCGCCATAACCCTGGCTACATAAGCCCAGCCCTTCTTTTTCTTGGGTAAAACTCGAGGCACGAAAGATTCTTCATAATAGAGTTTCCTGGCAAGAGATTGCTTCATGCTGCACGCTCAAGAACGCGAAGTTTAGCCGATCTGGACCGGGGATTTTGACTTGCCTCTGCTCTTTCTGGGACAAGGGGTTTTTTGGTCAAAATTTTAAAGACAAAGGGGTCGCATTTTTTGAAAAATTGTTTTACAATTCGATCTTCAAGAGAGTGATAACTTAAAACGAGCAGTTTCCCTCTGGCATCTAAAAGTTCAACGGCTTGAGCAAGTCCTTGTTTTAAACTTTCAAGTTCGTTATTTACAGCGATGCGTATCGCTTGAAAAGTTCGAGTTTCGGGTTGAATATGTTTAGGCCAAGCTTTTCTTGGGACTGCTTGTTTAACGATACTAGCCAGCTCCCCTGTTGTTTCGATTTTTTTCTTTCTGCGGTAATGGATAATAGCGGCAGCAATTCTTTTGGCAAAAGGCTCTTCCCCGTACTCCTGCAAAAGGCCCCTGATAGACTGCTCATTATATGTGTTGACAACCCCTTTTGCGGTTAGAGGCTGCCGCTTATCCATTCTCATATCCAGTTCCTCATCTTTTTGAAAACTGAATCCTCTGTCTGAATCTGTCAGCTGCAGAGAAGAAACACCTAAATCCATTAAAATCCCATCAAATTTTTGAACATCTCCTGCTTGGACCGATTCCTTCATCCGGGAGAAGTTTGAGTGGAGAAATAGAATTTGGCAAACTGAATTTTTTAATCTAGTTTTCGCAATTTCTAAAGCCTCAAGATCTTGATCCATGGCAACCAGAGTTCCAGTCCCAAGTTTTTTCGCAAAAACCTCGGAATGTCCGCCTGTACCTACGGTAGCATCTAAAATCCGCTTGCCCTCCAATGGTTCCATAAATTCCACCACCTTATCTAGAAGTACCGGTATGTGCAGCACTGAAACGGTTCTCAACCTGTCTTGCCAACTGCTTAAAGGGTTTACCCTCTTTTTGTTTTCTCCATTTTTCAGTATCCCAAAGCTCAAGCCTGTTTAGAACTCCAAGAATAGTGACAGCACTTTCTATTCCCGCATGAGTTCTCAATTTTTGTGGAATAAAAATCCGCCCTTGTTTGTCCATCTCAGAGTCCTCAACATCTGAAGCAAGAGATCGGCGAAACTCTTGTCCTTCTTCATCAAAAGGACTGATGTTTTCCAGGTACTCTTTCATGATTCTTTCCCATTCATTTTGAGGTAAAATGTAAATACATTCTTTTTCCCAGCTTTTGACGAGATAGACCTTTGCCCCAAGGGAGTCTCTATATTTAGAAGGCACGATGATTCTGCCCTTGGGATCAAGGGTGTGAGCAAATTCTCCAACAAACTTAAGGGTGCTTTCCATTGTACTCTTTTGTGCTCCACTATGCTCCACAATCCTCCCTTTTATCATTATACCATATTTGTCAAGGGGTTTGTCCACAGGAAATTAACAGAAACGGGGAGTAGAAGGGTTTGCGGAAACAAGTTTGAAATGGGTTTTCGTGGGGTTTATATTCTTTGCGATTGGAATTGGCGGCCTAGGAATTAATCTTCTGCTCTTTCTGCTAGCGTATTATTACACAACACGACCTGTAAAAAAAAACAAAGAGGTTTTAAAAGTTTTAAGTGAGTTTGAGCAGGGACAGGAAAATATTTTTGATTTCAGGGCATTAACTTCTTATATTTTATCTTTTTTTTTAAAAGTAACCAGCAGCCCAAGGGGGGGAATTTTCATCTATGCCCGTCATAGAAATGAGCTTCGCCTCGATGATTCAGCAGGAATAGAAAATCCTGAATCCTTTCCCCCTCTTTTTACTGAAAATGCGGCGAACTGGGCGTTGCAACTTTCAAAATCAGTGGTCCCCTTTCCAGAATTTAATACCCCTTTATTTGAAACCTCTTTTCCAAGTTTAAACGTGAGACTGAAGAAAGAGAAACTTCTTTATCTGGTTCCTTTGATGGAAAAGAATTCTTTTCTAGGTTTCGTGGCTCTTGATCAAGGGGTTCGTCGCCTCTATTTGGAGATGTTAGAGCCTTTATCCAGCATGGCTGGGAAAGCGTTAGAATCTTTTTATTTACAGGTAACCTCTGTTACAGATGAGACAACAGGACTTTACAATAAAAGATTTTTCCGTCAAACCCTGCAGTCAGAGCTTCATCGTTCAGCCCGATCTAATCAACCTCTTGCCCTGCTGGCAATAGATATTGATGATTTTAAAAAGATCAATGACCAATATGGACATCCTCAAGGAGACAGAGTTTTAAAAGATCTGGCGCTCTGTGTTTTGAAGTGTATGAGAGAGGGAATTGATACCGCTGCTCGCACAGGAGGAGAAGAGTTTAATGTGATTCTTCCTGGGGCAAATTTGGAACAAGCCTCTAAAGCAGGAGAGAGAATAAGAGAAATGATAAGTCAGCATGTTTTTCCTGGATTTTCCGATCACAGAATGGTGACCATCAGTCTTGGAGTCGCTGTTTATCCCCACCATGCCCAGGATGAAACCATGTTAATCAGCATGGCAGACAAGGCTCTGTATTTAGCAAAAGGCAGCGGCAAAAATAGAGTATGCATCTCTTCCTGAGGAGCTAATTATTTTGCAAGAAGTGACTCGGGTCTGACTCCAAGAGCTAAATCTTTGGTTAAAAGTTTCCCATCTCGATAAAATTCAAGTTGAATTTTATCTCCAACCCTGAACTGCCTGATTAAATCCGCTAGATCAGTGGGGTTCTTTGTTTTTTGTCCATTGATTGAAACAATGACATCTCCGCTTTTTAAGTGCGCTTTCTGTGCTGGAGAATGGGGAATGACTTTATACACGACAGCTCCATAGAGAACCGGACATTTTAAATACTTGGCGATTTCAGGTGTTAAAAAACTCATCTGGATGCCCAGGAATGGCCAGCGCATATGCCCTGTTTCAATGAGCTCTGTAGCCACTCGTTTTACAATATTGATGGGTATGGCAAAACCAATTCCTTGAGCGCGTTTAATAATCGCGGTATTGATTCCGATCACTGTTCCAGTTAGATCCGCGAGCGGTCCGCCAGAGTTTCCAGGGTTGATAGCAGCATCAGTTTGAAGGAGATCTTCATAATCTCTTCCTTCTGCCGTTATCTTTCTCCCAAGAGCGCTTAAAACCCCTGCTGTAACCGTATTTTCAAAACCATAAGGATTTCCAATGGCGATAACCCATTCACCGATCTGCAGGTGGTTCGAGTTTCCAAGGACAGCGACAGGTAGATTTTTAGGAGGGTGGACAATTTTTACAACCGCGATATCAGAAAGGCGGTCTGCCCCGATAACCTTTCCCTGGAATTCTTGATGATTGGTTAGGGTGATCGTGATAGAAGTGGCTTTGTTTATGACATGTTGATTGGTTACGACAAGTCCATTTTGGCTGATGATGACGCCGGAGCCAGCGGCTTCAGCTTCATAAGGCTGTGAAAAAGGAGTTAGGAAATTGTTGTCTCCAAAGAATCGAGAAAAAAAATGACCCATGCCCGGAAATTGTCCCAAATTAGGGGCAGAAGGATTCACAATAGAAACAGTATTGATGCTGACGACAGCAGGTCCTAATTTTTTAACCGCACTGACGATATTAGGCCCTCCTTTATAAATTAAAGCAGGAGCATGGTTGGAAAAAAGAGGGATAATGGCTCTGGTGCGGCTTTTTAAGATGTGGACAGTCAGGAAAAGAGTTAATAGAGAGGCGCTGAGAGCCGCAATAAATACGATTAAGAAATGCGAAACATGATGTTTCCAGTTCATTTTATTCACTCAACATCAATTCGAATGGTTTTTCCTTTTCCCGATTTTGTTTTGGGGAGTTTCAGCTCAAGGGTTCCATCTTTGTAAGTTGCTTTTATTTCTCTGGGTTTAATGGGATAGGGAAGCGGAATTGAGCGACTGAATTCTCCATAAGAGTGTTCTTTTAAAATGTAGTTTTCTGTGCCGACTTCTTTTACGGGTTTCCTTTCACCTTTAATGACAATGCTGTCCTGTGTTGCTGTAATGTCAATATCTTTTGCGGTCATTCCTGGAATATCCATCAGGATATAAATGAACTCTTTGTTTTCATAAATATCAACAGGCGGAAACCACTGTTCTTGAGAGAGAAGAGAGCGAATTGGTTTCCCCGAAAATAAATCTGAAAACAGGTCATTCATGGTTTGTCTGATATTAACCAGGTCCTTTAGGTGGACATTTTTAAGCGGTTCTTCTTGAGCACCTTCGTGTTTTTCAGGCATTTCTTTAAATTCTCCTTGAGTTAAAATTCACGAATTAAAGATTTAAACCCTTTTTGAGGAAGTTTTTTTAAAGGCTTTTTCCGATCACAATCGTTAGATCTGCTGGCCTGGGCTTTGGCTTTGGGTCATTTTGAGTTTGGGCATTGGGGAAGTATTTAGAGACCAGCATGGGCAGGATTTTTTTGACCACTTTTTTGTGAGGGTGAACCTCGTGATCAATGATAAGGGTATCAACATAATTGAAGTTGGACGCGTTTCCGACGTGGCTGATGGTAAACCCATGCTTTTCAAGTTTCTTTGCTATTTTTTTGGCCGCTCCCTGGGTGCCATTTCCATTTAATACTTCAACACTCACTCCTATCGGTTTGTGAGGAAAGAAAACATCAGATTGAAATTTTTTCAGCATTTGTTTGTCTCGAACAGGATCGGGGAAAACGTAACTCACCCATGTTCCGAAAATTTTGACGTTTTTAGGGCGAGTCGGAAGCGTGTAAATTTTTAAGCTGTCAGTGGTCGCGTGTTTAAATAAATTAGCAAGGGCAAGGATCTGGGGATACATTAAATTTGTTTCGATGCTTTGTTTTGCAACTTGAACAATGTGAATGATATGGACAAGAACACTGGGTCTTTCCAGCTTTTTCATGATAGCTTTAATGATCCGGTGCTGCCTCTGAATTCTGCCATAATCTCCAAGAGGATCATGTCTGAACCTCGCCAATTCTTCTGTCTGCTGTCCATTTAAATGCTGCCATCCTTTTTTTAAGTGAATTTTAAGGTGTCCCCAGTGGTCCACATAATTCATGTTTTCATCCACATAAACATAAATTCCGCCGATGGCATTCACAAAATTGATCAGTCCCGTGGTTTTGATTCGGACATAATAATCAATTGGAACACCGGTAAGAGATGCCACGACTTTTTCTGAAAGAGGAACCCCTCCCACAGCAGTCGCAGCATTGATCTTGTCATAACAATCTCCCCTGTAACAGTCTCCCGGAATATAAACGTATAAGTCTCGGGGAATACTGAGGATTTTGATGGTTTTATGCTTCAAATCCACATGAGCCAGCATAGTGGTATCAGAACGCGTTCCTTTGGTGTATAGAATGTCCTGCTGTGTCCAGTTATTATCTGTTCCCAGAATTAAGATGTATAAATTGGTCTTCCCCGGGAAAAATGTTTGAGGCTTAAAAGTCACTCGTAGAGCCGTTTCCCATGAAGGTTCAGATTTTGTGTAAGGTTGATCGAGTTTAAACGCCAAGTATAGTCCGAGTCCTAACCCAAGGATTGCTAAAATCAGGCACATAAAAAAAATTTTTTTTAAAATTCTCATAAAGGATCAGGCTCCTTTTCTAACCGGGTTCTTCCTTCAGGATTGAGCGGTTTGAAACCGTAAAGGTTATTTCGAATCATATATTCTTCCACAGGTTCAGGAGTCAGATATCGTATGCTTTGATGGTTCTGAAGTCGAGTCCTGATTGATGTGGAGGAAATTCCAACTGAGATCATGTCAACCCGTTTTATTTTCTCCACTGCTGAAAGTCCCCTTGTTTTTATCTTCTCTCTCACCTTTTCTATTCCTTCCCCTTCGCGGTCCGCAAGAATAAACCCGTGGAGTTTCTCAATCAGATCATCAAAACGATACCAGTTGTGCATCAGGAGAGCATCGGTTCCACAGATAAAATAAAAGCTGTTTTCAGGTTGAAGTCTTTTCAGATCTTCAAGGGTGTGGATTGTGTAAGAAATTTCCTCTTTGTCCAACTCAATTTTAGACACATTAAAATAGGGGTTAGACATCGTCGCTAGAAGCAGCATGCTGCAGCGGTCTTTGTCAGAGGCTAAAGTTTCCAGCTTTAGATTCCGATGAGGGGGAATATGGTTTGGAATAAACAAAATTTGATCCAGATCGAATTGCATTCTAGCTTCTTCAGCTAAAATCAAATGTCCCAGATGGACAGGGTTAAAGGTTCCCCCAAGGATTCCAATTTTTTTCTGTTGCCTGTCAGCATCCTTTTTGTCTGCATCTTGTTTCATGTCAGCTTTTCCTCAAAGTTAGATTTTTGCAAATTTGGGAAAACGAGAGGAGAACTGGAGTTTGAATCAGATAAAACTTTAATCGGAGTTCGGTAGATTTCCTGCAGAATTTCTGAAGTTAAAACCTCTTTTGGGATTCCTGATTTGAAAAGCTTTCCTGAAGAGAAAAGAAAAATGTGGTCTGAGAAAAGAGAGGCTAAATTTAAATCATGGAAAGAACAGACAAGGGTTCTCCCCTCCAAGGTCTGCTTCTTTAGGGCTGTTAAAATTTGAATCTGGTGACCGATATCCAGATGAGAAACAGGTTCATCCAAAATGAAGATCTCGGGTTCTTGAGCCAATCCTTGGGCTAAAAGGGCTCTTTGTTTTTCTCCTCCTGACAATTGGGTCATTTTTCTTTCTCTTAGATCGTCACAGTCGCTTTTATGGACAGCCCATTCAACAGCGCGTTGGTCTTCAGCCGTTAAGGATCCCAAAAATTTTAAATATGGAGCTCTCCCCATTTCCGCAAACTCCTGAACGGAAAAAGAAAAGTCATAAGCAAAGAATTGGGGAATGAAGGAGATGATTTTTCCACGTTCTTTTTTCCCATAAGCATTTAAGTTTTTTTCTTTCAGAAAAACTTTTCCTGATATAGGATTTAGCGTTCCCGATAAAATTTTTAAAAAAGTGGATTTTCCCGATCCATTTGGACCGATAACCCCAACAAATTCCTGTTTTTTAATTTCGCAGCTGACCTCTGTCAGAGCCTGGATTTGATCATACTGAAACGAAATGTTTTGGCTTTGAATAATCGAATGGGTCATGAGAATTGTGAACGTTTTAAAAGGTACAGAAAAAAAGGAGATCCCAAAAGAGCTGTTACAACTCCAACGGGCAGTTCTGCGGGTTGAAAAACTATCCGAGCAAAAGTGTCTGACCAGACCAGAATAATTCCTCCAGTTAAAAAGCTGAATGGGATCAAAGTTCTGTGATCTGGACCCGCCAGTATGCGAACTGCATGAGGAACAACAAGACCAATAAATCCAATTAAACCTGAAACAGATACAGCAGCAGCAGTTAAAAGGCTGGAAATGAGAAGAATGAAAAGTTTTATTTTCTCAGGATGGATTCCCAGGCTTTCAGCTCTTTCTTCTCCAAGAGTTAAAAGGTTTAAAGGATGAGCCAGCAGCATCATCAGAATGGTTCCTGCAGCTGCATAAGGGAGCAGCAGAAAAAAATCCGACCAGGTTCTGCCATTTAATGATCCCATCAGCCAGAAAACCAGTTTATCCATGTTTTCTCCGGACATTGTTAAAAGAAAAGTGACCACAGCCCAAACCAGAGAACCTACCACAACCCCTGCCAGGAGAACCCTTGTTACTGGAAGTTCTCCTTTTCTGCGAGACAGAATCAAGACAGCGAGAATAGAGGAGGATGCTCCAACGAAAGCAAAAATGGGAATCAAGTGAAACGCCTCAAGTTTTAAAATAAAGCAGACCGCTGCTCCAAGAGCTGCGCCTGAAGAAGTCCCCACAATGTAAGGGTCAGCCAGGGGATTTCGAAGCGCTCCCTGAAGTCCTGCCCCTGCCACAGCTAGAGTTCCGCCCACTAAAAAGCCCAGTAGAACCCTGGGAGTGCGAATTTCCCAAATGATTTCTCCGAAGATTCCTTTTGAGCTTCTGGGATGCAAAAGATAGAAAAGAACCCGTTTAAAAGGAATCGCAGCAGGTCCCAGGCTGACTGAAAAAAAAATGGTTAAAAGGCTGAGAGAAATAAGCAGAAAAAATAGAGAAGCCCGAAACACAAATCGCTCAGAATGAATTGAGGATTTCATGGCAGAGTTAATGAACGCCTATGAAATGTTTTCGATGCACGGCATGAAACCAGTAAGCCATTTTTAGAATGCCACTTAAAATTCGAAGATCTGGCCTCATTACGAGGTCTGGATTAATGCTGTAGATTTTTCCGCGCAAAACCGCAGAAATTTTCCCCCATCCCGGCCTTTTAACAATATTACTGCTGGTTTGCCCATCAGCCAGTATGATCACCTGTGGATTTTCAGCCGCAACTTCTTCCTCTGAAATCATCTCAAACCCTCTGGGGAGTGAGCTGCCTATATTTTCACCGCCGGCTGCTTGAACCGCTTCAGATAAGAATGAATCCTTCCCTGTGGTCAACAGAGGATGATCTCCTAATTCGATAAAAACTCGCGGATAAGGGGAGTGATCGTATTTATTTTTAATTTGCGCCAGTTTTTTTAAAAAATTTGAAGCGGCTGCGTCCGCTCTTTTGATGTGCCCTGTCTCATTTCCTAAAATTTTAAGGGTATCAGGAATCTCCCCTAACGTCTTGGTGTTCAGGACAAGAGTATGAATTCCTAACTGTTCCAGATGAATTAACTGATTGCCTACCAGAGCCTTTTCTCCGACCACTAAATCAGGGTTGAGAGCTAAAATTTTTTCATAAGAAACTTGGACACCGCCAATTTTTGGCAGTTTTTTAACGAGGGCGGGATAATCATCAGCAGTCGTAACAGCAATGACTTGCTTCCCTGCCCCAATGGCGAAAAGCATTTCTGTTACGCTTGGGGTCAAGCTTATGATTCTGTTGGGATAAGCGCAGGAAAGGGTTGGAATAAAAATCAGGAGAATGAAAAAAAAGAGGAGACTTCTTAAAAATCCTCCTCTTTTTTTCATTTCAGTTCGTTTTCAATTAAGGGTTTTTATAGGGTTTCCGTGAAGAACCTGCATAAGCATGCTGCCGGCGATCTCTCCCAGAGTCTTTATAGGGGTTTCTTCCATGGCTGTGATCGCTGCGTCCTGGATTGTCACGATGCTGCTCGGCTGGGTCTTCCCCATTTCCATTAATTCCCTTGCAGGTTAAATTCACTCGTCCCATTTCGTCTATCTTTAAAACTTTAACAGTGACTTCATCTCCGACCTGGAAGACATCTTCAACCCTTTCAACTCGCCCAGGTCCGATCTGGGAAATATGAACAAGTCCTTCTTTTCCAGGGTAAATTTCAACAAATGCTCCGAAGTTCATCAGTCGGGTCACTTTTCCGGTATAGATCTCCCCTTCTTCAACTTCTCGCGTAATAGCTTCGATCATATTTTTAGCTTTCTGCGCTCCTGCTGCATCAGGAGTTACAATAAAGATTCTGCCGTCATCTTCTATGTCAATTTTAACTTTTGTTTCAGCGATAATTTTATTAATGGTCTTTCCGCCAGAACCGATCACATCTTTGATTTTTTCAGAAGGAATAACCAGAGTAATGATTCTTGGGGCATAAGGAGAAAGTTCAGCTCGTGGAGCTGAAAGCGCGCGGGACATGATATCTAGAATAAACTCTCGGGCTTCTTTGGCTTGATATAAAGCTTTCTGTAGAACTTCCATCTCCACGCCAGTTAATTTGATGTCTAATTGTAACGCAGTGATTCCATCTCTTGTTCCGGCGACTTTGAAATCCATCTCTCCGAGGTGGTCTTCCAATCCTTGAATATCGGTTAAGACAGAATATTCTGAGCCCAAATGAACAAGTCCCATGGCTATTCCAGCGACAGGCTTTTTTAAAGGAACTCCTGCATCAAATAATGCAAGAGAACCTGAGCAGACACTTGCCATTGAAGTTGAGCCATTCGATTCGACCGCTTCACACACCACTCGAATCACATAGGGAAATTCTTCTTCGGATGGCAGAAGATAAGATAATGCTCTTTCTGCTAATGCTCCATGCCCTATCTCTCTTCTCCCAGGGCTCCTTAAAGGCTTAACCTCTCCAACGCTGTAGGGGGGCATATAATAGTGAAGCAGAAATTTCTTCTTTTCATCCTGCAGAAGACCATCCAGGGTTTGCTCTTCGCTAGGGGCGCCCAGGGTGATATTGGCAATCAACTGGGTCTGTCCTCTGGTGAAAATTGCAGAGCCATGGGTTCTTGGCAGCAGCCCTGTGGAACATGAAATCGGTCTTATTTCATGAAAATTTCTCCCATCCGGTCTTCTTTTTTCTTTCACGATAAAATATCTTAAACGTTCACTTAAAATATCATGTTTGATGGTTTCAAAATCAGTGTTTTTTTCGTCTTTTAGAAGCGCTGAAATTCTCTCCTTTGTTTCTACAGGATACGTTTCTAAATTTTTTAAAAGGGCTTCTTTGCTCAATTCTCCTTCAGCTTTTTCTCTCTGCTTCTTTTCGATGATTGTCAAAATGCGATCCACTTCAGGAGTGAACAGTTTTCTCATGAGCTCTTCAAGTTCAGCATTGACTTTTTTCTCAATAATTTCTTTTTTGGGTTTGCCGCATAATTTCTGCAGCTCTTCCTGGAATGAGCAGATGTCTTTAATCACTCCATGGGCAAATTGAATGGCGCGCAGCATATCTTCTTCTGAAATCTCTGCGGCTCCAGCTTCGATCATGGTTACTGCTTCTTTTGTTCCCGCCACAACGAGATCCAGGGTGGAGATTTCTCTCTGAGCCGTTGTTGGATTTACTACAAATTCATTGTCAATGATTCCGATTCGGACCGATCCAACAGGTCCGCCAAAAGGAATGTCGGAAATCAGCAGGGCTGCAGAGGTTCCGATAAGGGCGGGAATATCAGGGTCGTTTTCTTGATCTGCTGACATAACACTAGCCACAATCTGAACATCATTTTTCCAATTTTCAGGGAAAAGGGGGCGAATGGGGCGGTCTATCAATCGGCTGGTTAAAATACATTTTTCCGTTGGTCTTCCTTCTTTTCTAAACCAGCTTCCGGGGATTTTTCCCGCGGCACACAGTTTTTCTTCGTAATCAACGGTTAAGGGGAAAAAATCAACCCCTTCTCTTGGTTTGTCTGCCCCCACGCAGGTGGCAAGAACCATTGTATCCCCATATCTAACCATAACGGCTCCACTTGCCTGTTTTGCGATATCCCCTGTTTCAAGACGCAGTAATCTCCCCGCTAAATTCATCTGAATGCTGTGCATAATTTAATTTCTCCTTTATTTTCTTAATCCAAGCTGTTCCACAACAGATTGGTATTTTGCAGGATCTTTTTTGCTCAGGTAGTGTTTTAGTCGTTCTCTCTTTCCGACCATTAGTAAAAGTCCTCTTCGGGAGTGATGGTCTTTTTTGTGGGTTTTTAAATGTTCTGTCAATTGATTGATTCGGGTCGTTAAAATAGCGATTTGGACTTCGGCTGAGCCGGTATCCTTTTCATGTTTCTGATAGGTTTTTATCACTTTTGCTTTTGCCTCTTGTACAAGCATAAATCCTCCTTAATCCCTTTGTCCAGATTCTCCGGGAGGGGAAATCCAGGCATGGGTTGTTTTCAAACTCACACAGTTCTGCGAAGCTGTTGAAATTCCCTGCTTTTGAAGAGAGACGTGAGTAATGAGGAGGAAAAATTACGGAATATGAGAAATATCATAATTCTGCAGCAAGCAAAATAATAAAATTATAAAAGGAGGATTTACGATGGCAGTTCAAGTTCAAGAAACATCTGTTCCTGTAAGAGTAAAAGAGGAATGGAATGGATTACAGGTTGGTCAGCCTGCTCCTAAGTGGCACATGCAGGGAATTACTCCTGAGGGGAAATTCCAGGAGTTTTCATTAAAAGACATGAAGGGGAAGTGGGTTGTTATGTTTTACTACCCTCTTGATTTCACCCCTGTTTGTCAGACTGAAGTAGATGGGTTTAAAAACCTTTATGAAGAATTTAAAAAATTGAACATTGAGGTTTTTGGAGTCAGCGTTGACAGCGTTTATACCCATAAGGCATGGATTGAAGCTCGACACGGCGGAAAACTGCCTTATACTCTGCTCTCAGACATGACTCGTGAGGTTGCTAGAGATTATGGCGTTCTTATCGAAGAAAAGGGATTCGCTCTTCGCGGCGCTTTTGTTATTGATCCGAATGGAGTTCTGCAGTGGCAGGTTGTGCATTCTTTAAATGTTGGCAGAAGCACAGATGAAGTTCTTCGGGTCGTTCAGGCTCTTCAGTCTGGTGGAGTCTGTGGAGTTAACTGGCATCCAGGGCAAAAACATTTAGTTTGAGTTTTTTTCTGAAATTGACAGGAGAGCGCGCCTGTAGGCGCGCTCCTTTTTTATCCGCCCAATATGCCTCCCCTTAATCCGGGGGATGCAGTGTCAGTGGAGTTCTTTTTTCTTTAAAAAGGAGGTTTGCGATAGTTGGGGAAAGAAATACAACTATTCAAAAAGAAATAACCCTTTCTTCCCGAAAGAGGGACGAATGGCCGCAGGAGGGTTTAATGACAAATTATGAAGCGACTTATTTTTTTTCTCCTACCCTGGAGGAAGGAGCTGTACAGGTTTTAAACGAGAGATTTTCTAATCAAATTGTTCAATCGGGTGGAGAAGTTCTGAAATTGAACAATCATGGAAAAAGAAGATTGGCTTATCAGGTTAAGGGACAAGAAGAAGGGTACTTTGTTGTTCTGGAATTTAAAGGAGAAGCCCAAACCGCTAAAGAGCTCGGAAGAATCATGAGGATAGCGGATGAAGTGCTGCGCTGCATAATTGTGAGGGCAAACTAAAAACCATGGCTGTCGGGTTTAATAAAGTTGTTTTAATTGGCAGATTAACAAAGGATCCAGAGGTGCGCTATACTCCCGCAGGGATCCCTGTTGCTCATTTTACTCTTGCCGTTGATCGCAGCAGAAGTTCTTCAAAGGAAAACGAAACTGATTTTATTGACATTGTCGCCTGGCAGAAATTGGCTGAAATTTGCCAGCAGTATTTAGGAAAAGGAAGATTGGTTGCTATTGATGGCAGGCTGCAGATTCGAAATTATGAAACGAAAGATGGTCAGAAGCGAAAAGCGGTTGAGGTTGTCGCCAATGACATGAAAATTTTGGACAGCAAGCCTCAAAAGTCTGAGTCCAGCGCCGGCAGCCAGAGCGCTGGAGCTCGTGGAGCTGAAGTTCAAGCTCCTGCGCCAGAACCAGAAGAAGAAATGGTTCTTCAGGATGACATGCCGTTCTGATGATATTTTTGTTTTAAAGGAGCAAACTTATGCGAAGTCGAGAAGATTCGAGAAAAGATTCAGGAAAAAGAGAATTAAAACTTAGAAAACCTAGAAAAAGAGTCTGTCAGTTCTGCGTAGAGAAGACTCAATCTGTGGATTATAAGGATGTGATAAGGCTCAAGAAATTTATGAGCGAAAGAGGAAAGATTCTGCCCTCAAGGATCACTGGCACCTGCGCCCGACACCAGCGCATGATGACAGTGTCGATCAAAAGGGCGCGAATGATTGCTCTTCTTCCATATACTGTATAAACAGCAGTAAAAATTGAATTGTGAAAAGAGGGTTCTGCCATGAAGATTATTTTATTAAAAGAGATTCAAGATTTGGGTCAAGAAGGGGAATTGATAGAGGTTAAAGATGGTTACGCTCGAAATTATCTGCTCCCTCGAAAACTGGCTCTGCCTGCCACTTCGGGAAATTTAAATCGGCTGGAAGAAATACGAAAACACCAGCGTTACAAAAAACAGAAGAACCTTGAAGAAGCGAAGTCATTTGCGGAAGCTCTTGCCCAAACCGAAGTTAAACTTCAGGCGAAAGTGGGGGAAGAAGGGAAGCTTTTCGGCTCCATCACAACTGCAGATATCGCTCGAGCATTAAAGGAAAAGCTGGGCAAGAATCTGGACAAGAAAAAAATTAACCTTTTAGAACCCATTAAACGAACGGGAACTTATTCTGTGCCTGTTAGACTGGAGCAGGATGTGGAGACCACCGTTAAAGTTGAAGTTGTGGCTTCTTAAAGGAGTTCTCATGCGAAACGAGCTCTTCCGCTCTGCTGTGGAAAACTGGCAGAAAAGCGACTGCGCATCCAGAGCGGTAAAGATAAAGAAGCCGGCCGCATGCAAGGGGAACGCGAGAGAATTGAGATTTTGGCTGCGGAGAGAGCGGTCATGGATTCTTTAGCGACCTTAGCTCTTCCTCAAAATTTGCAAGCCGAACAGTCCGTGCTGGGAGCTGTGCTGCTTGATAGAGATGCCCTTTCTCGTGTAACGGAATTTTTAAAAGGGGAGGACTTCTATAAAGATGGGCACCGTCAAATTTATGAAACCGCTGTTTCTCTTTATGAACGTTCAGAGCCCGTAGATTTAATTACAGTAACTGAAGATCTGCGAAAAAGACAGATTTTGGAAAAGATTGGAGATGTGGATTATCTTCAAACTTTGATGGATATTCTCCCAACAGCAGCCAATGCAGAACACTATGCGAAAATTGTGCAAGAGAAATCCTGGCAGCGAAAATTAATCCAGGCTGGACATCAGGTTGCAGCTCTAGGATTCAACACGGAAGAAGAAGTAAAATCATTACTGGATAAAGCTGAACAGTTAATTTTTTCGATCGCGCAAGGGAGAGATTCCCGCGGATTTTCCTCTATCGAAGATGTTCTTGCCTCAACGTTTGAACACATTGAGGAGCTTTACAGCAAGAAAAGTCATATTACAGGAATCCCAACAGGATTCAAAGAGTTGGATGAGATGACTGCTGGATTTCAGAAATCGGATCTGGTGGTTGTCGCCGCACGGCCAAGCATGGGTAAAACCTCGTTCTGCTTGAATATTGCGCAGTACGCTTCAACAAAAGAAAGAATTCCAACCGCTATTTTCAGTTTGGAAACATCGAAAGAACAAATGGTTTTAAGGCTTCTATGCTCAGAAGCTGGGATTGATGCCCAGAGACTTCGGACTGGCAATTTAAAATCTGAGGACTGGCAGAAACTTTCTCGAGCCATCAATCTTTTAAGTCAGGCTAAAATTTACATTGATGACACCCCCAATCTTTCTATTCTGGAAATTCGTTCAAAAGCCAGGAGATTGAATCAAGAAAAAAAGGGGATCGGTTTGATTATCGTGGATCATTTGCAACTGGTGCGCGGACCTAAATCTGAAAATAAAGTTCAGGAGATTGCTGAAATTTCTAGAGGATTAAAGTTTCTTTCAAAAGAACTAAATATTCCTGTTCTTGTGGTTTCCCAATTGAATCGTGAAGTGGAGAAAAGAACGGACAAAAGACCGATGCTTTCCGATTTAAGGGAATCAGGAGCAATCGAACAGGATGCGGATTTGATCATGTTTATTTATCGAGATGACTATTACAATCCAAATTCCGAAGATAAAGGGATTGCTGAAATTGTGATTGCCAAGCAGAGAAATGGACCGGTTGGCACCATTAAATTAAAGTTTTGGAAAGAATATACCAGATTTAAGGATCTTGAAAGAGGTTGAGAACATGGAATTAGCTCCAAGAATGAAAAAAATCCCCCCCTATTTGTTCGCGAATTTGGATAAAGCTCGTGAAGAAGAAGAGAAAAAAGGAGAAAAGATTTGCAACCTGGCTATTGGAGATCCTGTTGAGCCGACTCCTCCAGAGATGGTTGAATTTTTAGCTCACTCAGTCGGTAAAGGAGAAAATCATCGCTACTCTCCTTATGCGGGGATTCTTTCTTTTAGAAGCGCAGTTGCTGACTGGTATAGAGAAAGGTTCAATGTTTCTCTTGATTCTGAAAAAGAAGTTCTAGCCTTAATTGGCTCAAAAGAAGGAATCGCGCATATTTTTTTAGCTTTTGTCGGAACTGGAGATACGGCTTTAATTCCTGATCCTGGATACCCTGTTTATCGGACCGCGGCTCTGATGGCTGATGGAGAACCTTATCCTGTTCCTCTTTTAGAAAAGAATGATTTTCTGCCTGATTTCGGGAAGATCCCAGAGGAGACTGCCAGGCGTTCAAAGATTTTATTTTTGGGTTATCCCAATAATCCGACTGCAGCAGCGGCGTCTCTGGATTTTCTGAAAGAAGCCGTAGAGTACTGCAGAAAAAGAGATATTCTTTTGTGCTATGACAACGCTTATTCGGAAATTACTTATGATGGGTTTGTGGCTCCCAGCATTTTGCAGGTTCCGCGCGCAAAAGAGGTCGCTGTTGAATTCAACAGCTTTTCAAAGCCGTATAATATCACAGGTTGGAGACTGGGATGCGCCGTTGGAAATCAAAAAGCTGTTGAAGCTCTTGGAGTGGTGAAAAACAATATTGATTCCAGTGTTTTCATGGCCATTCAGGAAGCTGGAATTTTTGCGTTGAAAAACGGGAAAAAATGGATTCAAAAGACAGTTGAAATTCATCGAAGAAGAAGAGATTTTTTAGTTGAAACTCTTCGCACCGCGGGATTTCAGATTTCTTCTCCAAAAGGGACTTTTTATCTCTGGGTTAAAACTCCAAGAGGTTTTTCTTCCGCGGATTTCTCAACCTTTCTTTTAAAGGAAGCAAAAGTACTGGCTGCTCCAGGATCAGGATATGGAGAGTTTGGAGAAGGTTATGTCCGTTTTTCAACGACAGTAAAGGATGAACTTTTTGAAAAAGCCTGCGGTAAAATAAAAGAGGCTTGCAGGGAAAAGATTTTCTCAAAATAAAGTATTGTTAATCAGGAATTTTTATAAAAATGGGAAAGTGCTGGATAGGTACATCAGGATGGACATATAGAAGCTGGCTGGGTCCTTTTTACCCCGAAAATTTAAAATCTGGAGACCTTCTGATTTATTATGCCCGACGCTTTAATACCGTTGAAGTCAACAGCACTTTTCAGCGCTTCCCTCCTGTTCCACTGGTAAAAGGATGGACCCGCAAGTCTCCGGACAACTTTTTGTTCAGCGTTAAAGCGCCTAGGCAGTTTACGCATTTAAAAAAATTGAACGTATCTGACCCCGAGTTTGGCGAAAGGTTTAGAATTTTCATGGATCGTCTCAGTTTTCTCGGCGGAAAGTTAGGGCCTGTTTTGTTTCAACTGCCTCCAAAATTCCCCAAAGATTTAAATCTCTTGGAAAATTTTTTAAAATTTCTTCCCAGCAGTCATCAATTTGCCGTTGAATTCAGGCACACAGATTGGTACTGTGATGAAGTTTATGAGGTGATGAAAAAGCATAAAATAGCCACTGCTGTTGTCATCGCTCCTGATATGCCTTTTATTCCTGCTGCCACTGCTTCATTTGCTTATTTCAGGTTCCATGGATCTTCCAGGTGGCAGAATTATCACTATGGAATTGATGAGTTGAGAGATGCTGCTTTGAAAATGCATCGTGTTGGGAGAGACTTGAAAAACATTTATGCTTATTTTGACAATGACGCTGAAGGTTCAGCAGTTGAGAACGCCAGGACTTTTTCCGATATTTTTTATGCCATATCTGACGTGGATTCTCAGGGAGAGTTTTGACTCCTGGCTGCAGGAGTCAGCAGGATCGAGATTTTTTCTGGCGAATAAATTAAGACGCCCAGAAGTTGAGGAGCGATATGTCCGAAATTAAAAAAAATGCTGAAAATATCATCCCTTTAATTCTGGATTTACATCCTCTGGTATTAGAGGTTGGAAAGAATTTGTCTTTTCACTTTTCTGCCATAGCAAAAGACATCGAGCGGCTGTGCCAGGAGATGGCTGTTTCATTGGGACTTGTCATCCCCATCCCTAAACTCATGGAGAATCTTTCATTGAACGGCAGTGATTATCTTTTTAAAGTAAGAGATGTAGCAGTTCAAAAAGGTGAAGTTCGGTTTTCCCATCCTAAACAGATTTCTAATTTCCTGCAAAAGGAGTTTTCAATAGTTGTCCATCAGTATGCTCATGAATTTTTAGCGGGAGAACAGGTTGAAGAGCTTTTAGAACACGCCCGAAGGAAAAACCCTAAACTGGTTGAAGCCGTTTATCCTTCTCTTCTGGACCTTTCCGAAATTCAGCAAATTCTGAAAGCCCTTTTAAAAGAAGGAATCCCCATTCGAGATCTCGAGAAAATTTTGGAGGTCCTAAAAGTTCATGCAGAAATTTCACGCGATCCTGAAATTTTAACCGAGTATGTGAGACACGCTTTATCCCGAACCATTGGGAGCGTTTTTCAGGATTCTTTTCAGATCAAAGCCTACCTTTTGGATGAAAAAATTGAGCAGTGGATTGCCGGCAGCGTCAGATTGAGAGATGGTCAAATTTATATGGATATGGATCCATCCACTGCCCGACAAGTTTTAAAGAAAATGAGAAAAAAGATTTCTTCTTCCAGATTTTGGGAGAAAAAACAGCCCGTTCTTCTTGTTTCACCTGAAATACGCCGTTTTGTTAAGATGATGTTAGAAAGAAATTTCCCCAATCTTCCTGTTCTGGCTTATACGGAAATTTCATCAGAATATCAGGTCAAGTTTTTGGGTGTGATTCGGCTTAATTCATTTTCTTCTTTTTATCGCTTCTTTCCCTTTTTGAATATTTCAAAAGAAATTTTTCCCGGAGATGATCTTCAGAAAACAATTTTGATTTTAAACTTACTTGGACACTCTGCTTCCCAAGTGGCTCAATATTTCACTCCTTATGAGAAAGAGAGCATTTCGATTCGCTCTTTTATTGCTCCAGTGCCAACCCAGGGAAAAGAAAGCGTTCTTGATGAGTTTCTTGGTTACCTGCCTAAAGAAAAGAAGGTCAAAACCGTTGAGCAGTTGAGCCACCTGGCAACTCAAGATCCGCACTTTCTTGCGGGGATCTTGCAGAAACACTGGCTGGTTAACCTTGGTTATTCAAGATTAGAGGCATTTTCGGATTTTGGAGAATCCGATGCAGTCGGGAAAAACGATACCACGTTAAAAGAAAAATCTGCCATTTTTATCACTTCTGCAGCCAGGTGGATTCAGGAGGAGGTTTATCGTTTTCTGCAGGATGATGAACTCAGGGACCTGGGGATCAGCATGCTGCAGTTTCCTTTCATCAGCCCTGATGGAAAAAGAAAGGCATGGGATGAATATGAAGGAATTTTGTATAAAGATGAATGGTGGGACCCTGAAACACTCGCCAGATTTGTCCGCGCTTCTTTAAATGGAAAAATTGATGAATTTAAAAAACGAGGATTTAAACCCATTCAGAAGCTGGCTGTCCTTCTGCTCAGCCTTCCTCAATCTGTTTCTGAGAAAATCGGCAAAAAGCTTTTGGGCAGACTGACCAGGCCAGACCTCCATCAACTCCTTTCCGAAATGGGACAGTGGAGAGATTATATGCCCCCTGAGCCTAAGCTGGCGGCATTGGATGAATTTTTAAATTTTGCAAATTTTCGGGTTCCATCTGATTTCAGTTTTTCCGACCGCCTTCTTGAACCTGAAGTCAATCGCCTTCTGCATCGCGATTTCTCTGGAGCTTTGGGAATGATTCGTTTGCTCTGGCTCTCTTCTTTAAATTCAAAGGGAATTTTCGAAAGAGTTTCCATGGAGTCACCTGAAAGAACCGCTTTTTATCTTTACGGTTTTCTTAAATCTACTGAAATGGAAAGAAGTTTTTCTCCTGCAAAAAGGTTTTCATTTTTCGTCAACAGCATCAGCCCGGAGTTTCGCGAAAAAATTCAATCTTCTCTCCATGGAAAGGAAAAAGAGATTTTAAGAAAGACAACTCCTCCTGATTGGGCGAGGAAAAAAGTTTTGAATGAATTTCTTCGGACTTATTATGGGGGAAACCACCCAACCCCTGTTCCTTTTTTAAGGAAAAACTAATTTCCCCCTGCAGTTCTTGTCCCCTCCTGCAATATTGAAGCAGCTTGTTTTTTTATCAGAAAAAGGGTTCAAATTAGAAGAAGGAGTTTTAGGAGAGGTATATAATTACTGCTCTAATCTTTTGATTTGGGTTTGAGGGGTTGCAATTTTAGAAAGTGCGCATCAATTTAGATTAGGAGGAAGCTTGTGAGAAGAGAGATTAGGCGTGGAATGGTGTGGATGAGTGTGTTGGTGGGGTTATGTTTACTCCCGTTGTTAGGGTGGTCTCGTCCTGTGGCTCCTTCATTAGGGCTGCACAAGAAGTTTTATGTGAAGCGGATCAAAATTGAGGGGAACACTTTAGTCAGGACTCGGACTTTAGACAAAGCGGTGGCTTCGTATGAGGGGAAAGAGAGCGATTTAGCGGAATTAGAGAAAGCGGCTGAAGCAGTGACCAAGGTGTATGCTGATCATGGATATGGGTTTGCGCGGGCGTTTATACCGCCTCAGACGTTGAAGAATGGTGTAGTTGTGATTTATGTGGTTGAGGGGAAGATTGGGAAGATACGGGTGGTAGGGAACAAGTTTTACAGGACGGCATTTATTCGGTAGTATTTAAGTTCAGCGGTGAAGAAAGGTGTTTTGAGTTCGCGTCGTTTAGAGCGGGCGTTATTTTTATTAAATGAGTATCCGGATCTGCATGTTCATGCGTATTTATCGAAGGGTACTGAGTCAGGGACAACGGACATAACGGTATATGTGAAGGACAGTCGTCCGATTCATGCGGAGTTAGGGTATGACAATTTTGGGAATCCGTATGTTGGTCGCGACCGAGTGAGTTTAGGGGTATGGGATGGGAATTTAACAGGGAGAGGGGATTTACTGGATTTAGAGGGTGTGTATGCGTTTGCGACTCCGAGCGAGGCTCCGTTTTTAGATGCGTCGTATTCGATACCGGTGAGTCCGAGTGGGACGACGTTAACGGCGTCGTATGCGGATGCTGACATTAAAGTAGGTCAGAACTTAGCGATATTAGATATTAGAGGGACGGCACAGATTTATGGGTTAGCGGTGAACCAGCCGTTAGTGAGGCGAGTGAATTTTGAGTCGAACTGGAATGCGGATTTCAACTACAAGAATGTGGATGATTTTATTTTAGGGAGTTTTTTAACTTCGCGAGACCGGATTAGAGACATTGGGTTAGGATACAATTTGGTATATACGACGCGTAAGACGCGAGATTATTTTGATGTGCATGTGAGTCAGGGATTAGGGACTTTGTTAGGGGGGATGGCTCCTGACAATCCTTATGTGAGTCGTGCTGGAGCGACGGATTTATTCACGTTAGTGCGTGGTCATGGGGCGCATGTATGGCGGGTGTATGGGGATGATTATGTTATCTTTCGTTCAGATGCGCAGTTTGCGTTTGATCCACTGCCGATAACAGAGGAGTTTTCATTGGGTGGACCGGATTCGGTTCGAGGGTATCAGCAGTCAGAGTATTTAGGAGATACGGGCTGGGATGTGAGTGGAGAGTTTCGGCTGCCTTTGTGGAAGCGTGGTCAGAACATCGTTCAGTTAGGCTTTTTTTTGGATACAGGATTCAGCACCCTTCGGAATCCACTTCCTGGAGAGACGGCGCAGGATCATTTAACCGGTGGGGGTTTTGGGTTTAGGGCTGCTTTAGGGAAGAGCACTCAGGCACGGTTAGATTTTGGGTTTCCTTTACAGCCTCAGCCGAATCCTGAGCATCAAAGTCCTGTGATTTATGCGTCTTTTTCGCATATATTTTAAGGAGACAGAGAGATGGCAGAGAGAAGAGGTATTTTTTGGCGAGAAGAGTCGAGGATGAGTTATGTGGAGAGTTTGCGAGAAGAGAGGAGGATCCAGAAGATGGAATCCAGGAGGATAAGACCAATGGGAAGCGAGGCGGAATCAGGGATTAGAATCGAGGGGACGGTGAAGTCAGGCGGCGCAGAAGGGTTAGGCGGCCTGGCTGTTCGTTTTTTTGTGTTCTCTGTGGTTTTTCTGGTTTGGGTTCTTTTTTCTTCCTCATTAGTGTCAGCCTCTCCTCAAGGTGGAAGTGTGGTGTCAGGTAAAGCGAATATAGCGCAAGCAGGCGGGACGACGACGATTCAGCAGGTAACCAATAATGTGATTATTAATTGGAACAGTTTTAACATTGGGAGCGGGGAGTTAGTGCAGTTTCTGCAGCCTTCTGCTTTATCCGCTGCATTAAATCGAGTGATAGGGGGGAATCCTTCTGTTATTTTAGGGGAACTGAAATCGAATGGGCGTGTTTTTCTAATTAATCCGGATGGCATTTTATTTGGTCAGGGGTCAGTGATAGACACGGGTTCCTTTATTGCTTCAACTTTAAATATCAGCAATCAAGATTTTTTATTAGGGGATGACACGTTTAATCAACTTTCCACAGTACCCGCGTCTTTTATTGTGAATCAAGGGACGATCCAGGCTGGGAATGGGGGTTCAGTAGTTTTGTTAGCTCCCTTAGTGGATAATGAAGGGAAGATCATAGCGAATTTAGGGAGTGTAGGATTAGGAGCAGCCACTCATGCGGTTTTAAGTTATGATTCGAACGGGTTAGTGAATTTAGTGTTGAGCAATCCGAGCGGAGTGCCTCAGGATGTGACGATCACGCCAGCGGCTTATACGGCATTATTACAGGAGGTTGTGAATA
>JAJYZB010000014.1 GCA_021800275.1 bacterium | reverse complement strand
GTGTTTATTGAGTCTCCTATACTGCCGCTTCTCTTCACCCTTGTTTTCTGAAAATGGATTAAGTGGATTCATTGTGCCAATCCAATTTATAGATTTCTTCACATCTCCCTGCTTTTTTAGAAAAATCCCGTGAGGGGTCAGCTGCCCTGGCTTTATCCCATTGGCAGCCGTGATCTCAATAACTGCTCTCTCATTTCTATTGTCAAAAACCTGCCAAAACAAGCTGGTTCTGTGAACTTTCACCAAAATTTAATGCCGAAAAAAATATTTCGCTGCAGGAATTCGGGGTCGAATGTGTTCCCCCAAAGGGTTTAACCAGCCGCTGCAGAAACATAGTACTCTATACCTGAATAAAACATGAAAACAAACGATCCTAAAAAGCTAAATTTGCCAACCGCAGCAGAACTCAAGGAAACCCTAAAAATCCTGAAACGTGTGGGTTCTTATGCTACCCCTTACTGGAAAAACATGATTGTCGTGGTTATCGCCACCCTCATTGTGAACAATTTGACACTCCTGCAGCCGATCTTGTTTGGAAAACTTTTGGACAAAGCCCTGCTGCACAAAAACTTTCTCTATTTGAAACTGATTGTGCTGGCAGCAATTCTGCTTGTTATTGTGAGGGGGTTCTTTTTCTATGTTCAAGGGTATCTTCTGGATTTTATAGGGCTTTCCTGCGTCAAAAAAATTCGAGAAGAATTGTTCATTAAGTTGCAGAACCTCCCTGTTTCTTTTTTCAAACAGTGGAAAACAGGAGATCTGATCTCCAGGATGACGAATGACACAGGGCTTTTAAGCAGTCTGCTGGGGCGTCAATTGATCTTTATTCTGAATGACTCTCTGGTTGTGATTGGCTCTCTTGCCTGGATGACCTGGAAAAGTCCTTTGCTCACCCTTTTCTGCATTGTCCTGGCTCCGACCCTCGGTTTTGCGGCTTTGAAATTCATGAAATGGGCTTCAAAAGCCTCGAAGAATCTCTATGAAAAACTGGCAGAGGTCTCCCATGTTCTGGTGGAAGGGATCAGCGGCATTCAAGTGGTGAAAAGTTTTGCGCAGGAAGAAAAAGAAATCCAAAAATTTAAAAATAAAAATCAGGATTTATTTGCCTGTACCATGAAGCTGACCCAGGTGGGGATTACGCAGACTCCTCTCATTGAAACCATTACCATGATTGGAATTGGAGCCCTGGTTTATTTTCTTGGATATGAAGTGATCCAGGGAAAATTTTCAATAGGAACGATGTTTGTGTTTTTCGGATACTTAATGATGGCCATTAATCCGATTCAGCGGCTTTCAGGAACTGTGACTGCAGTCATGGGAGCCCAGATGGCAGCCCAGCGGCTTTTTCCAATTCTGGACATGAAAACTGAAACAGAGGAGACGATTGATCCTGTAGAGATTTCAAATTTCAATGGAAAAGTGGAATTTGAGGATATTTGGTTTCAGTACAATCCAGAGGGACCCTGGACTTTAAAAGAAGTCAATCTAACGGCAGACCCAGGAACTGTTGTGGCTCTAGTTGGTCCAAGCGGAGCAGGAAAAACAAGTCTCGTGGATTTGATTCCCAGATTCTACAACCCTACCAAAGGAAAAGTAAAAATTGATGGGACTGACATTAAAAGGCTCTCCCTTAAATTCCTGAGAAGCCAAGTCGGAATTGTGCTGCAGGATGTCTTCCTTTTTACAGGAACCGTCAGAGACAACATCCGATACGGCAGACCCGGCGCTTCTGAAGAAGAAGTGATTGAGGCCGCTAAAATGGCGAATGCCCATGACTTCATCAGCCGTATGCCGCAGGGGTATGACAGCATGGTCGGAGAACGAGGATCCACCCTATCACTGGGCGAACGACAGAGGATCTCCATTGCCCGAGCTCTGATCTGCAATCCTAAAATTCTCATCCTGGATGAAGCCACTTCCAGTGTTGACGCTGAATCCGAAAAAGAAATTCAAGCAGCCCTTGAGAGTGCTATGAAAGGGCGCACCACTTTTGTGATTGCGCACCGCCTTTCCACCATTCGAAACGCCGATAAAATTGTGACGATTCAAGAAGGACAGATTGTGGAAACAGGCTCCCATGAAGAACTTCTTGCCAGTTCAGGGATCTACAGCCGCTTTCACAACATTCAAGTAAAAGCAGCAGAGGCTTGATATGACAAAATCGGAAATCGAAAAACATTATCAAAAAAAGAAAATTTTAATCACGGGAGGACTCGGATTTCTGGGAAGCAATCTGGCTCATGCCCTTGCGGAAAAAGGAGCCTGTGTCACTCTTGTGGATCCGCTTTTCCCCGAATATGGAGGCAACAGATTCAATGTGGCGGGAATCGAAGACAGAGTCGGTATTATTATTGACGATATTCGCAGTGAGAAATTGATGCAGTCCCTTGTGAAAGAGCATGAACTGATTTTCCATATTGCGGGACAGACCAGCCATATTGATTCTTTAAAAGATCCTTTTCTCGATCTGGACATCAACTGCAGAGGAACCCTGATTCTTTTAGAGGCAGTTAGAAAATTCAACCCGAAAGCAAAAATTATTTATGCAGGGACAAGAGCCCAGTACGGGAAAATTTTAAAATCCCCTGTGGAAGAACAGGACTACATGCAGCCAGTTGATATCTATGGAGTCAACAAACACGCGGGAGAAGGGTATCTCTGGATTTACCGCGATGTTCATGGACTGGAATGTGTCAGCCTGAGAATCAACAATACTTATGGACCAAGACATCAAATGAAACAGGCGAACTATGGAATTTTAAACTGGTTTATTCGTCTGGCTCTGGACAGCAAACCAATCACGATTTATGGGGATGGGAGTCAGCTCAGAGACTACAATTTTGTGGATGATGTGACACAGGCTTTCCTTCTGGCTGGAGCGATTCCTGAAACTGGAGGGCAGGCTTTCAATTTGGGAAGCGGAAACCCGATCCCGTTTTACAAAATGGCGGAAGAAATCGTTGCGATTGTAGGGAAAGGAGAACTTCAGAAAGTTCCCTGGCCCGAAGAAAGAAAAAAAATAGAAGTGGGATCTTATGTCGCTGATTATTCCAGGTTTTCTCGAACAACAGGCTGGCAGCCAGAAATCACTTTAAAAGATGGAATTGCCAGAACTGTAACTTATTACGAAAAATACAAAAAACATTACTGGAGTTAACCATGTCCAAATATACGCCAAAAACAATTTTAGTGACAGGAGGCGCTGGGTTTATTGGCTCCAACTTTGTGCGCTTTGCCCTGAAAAAAGACCCGGACTTAAAAATCGTGGTCCTGGACCTCTTAACGTATGCAGGGAATGAAGAAAACCTGGATGAAATTAAAAACAATAAACGGTTTACTTTTGTAAAAGGCGATATTCGAGATTCTGGAATCGTCAATTCAGCCATGAAAAACTGCGATGCGGTTGTGCATTTTGCCGCTGAAAGCCACGTTGACCGTTCCATTCTAGCCGCCCAGGATTTCATTTCAACCAATATTTATGGGACTTACGTTCTGCTGCAGGCAGCCTTAAAAGAAAATGTCCAGAGATTCATCAATATCAGCACTGATGAAGTTTACGGCAGCATTGCAGAAGGAGAGGCAGATGAAAATTTTCTGCTTAAACCTTCAAGCCCTTATTCTGCAAGCAAAGCAGGACAGGATCAAATGGCTCATGCCCATCACGTCACTTTCAATGCTCCCATTATTACCACTCGAAGCACGAATAATTTCGGCCCTTACCAGTACCCTGAGAAAATGATCCCTCTTTTCGTGACTCGAGCCCTGGAAAACAAACCCCTCCCTGTTTATGGAGATGGACTCCAGGTCAGGGATTGGACCCTGGTGGAAGAAAACTGTGAAGCTATCTTCCACGTTCTCTTGTATGGAGAAATTGGCGAGATCTACAATATTGGATCTGGAAATCAACTCACAAACCTGGAATTAACCCGAAAAATTTTACAAATGCTCGGAAAACCCGAAACCCTGGTTACCTATGTTGAAGACAGAAAAGGTCATGACCGTAGATATTCTGTTTCATGCGAAAAAATCAAAAAACTCGGATGGACAGCAAAACGCCCTTTTCATGATGCTCTTGCCGAAACCATTTCCTGGTATCAAACCCACAGACAGTGGTGGGAAAAAATTATCCAAAAGCAGAAATCCTATCAGGAATTCATTTCTGCTTACTACAAAACCAGGGTTTAATCCGGCGGCAGATCGAGAATCTATTTACCGCTTGAACTCCCCGATGACGGCATCATGGGATGACTGTGGGGCATGTGACGGCGCTTCCACATCATCATTCGATGGCGCTTCCAGATACGGTGAGCTCTCATGACAGGTCCTAAAATTTCGTTCTGAAGGCATATTTGTTTTTGCAGGAGCTTTTGAACATAAGAAAGTTTATGGAGCAAATCGCTTAAAGCCGCAGGGTTTGTTTTTGGATTTAAAAGCGCTCTGCAAACTTTAGAGGCAATCTGGCTCTCCGCTCTTGACATTTTTTTAAAAACGACATAGACTGAGAACATTTCCTTATTCACCATTTTGACCATTTTCTGATGTTGTTTCCACATCATTTTCATGATGCCCTTATGCATCGGCTTCTCAGGAGTTTGTCCATTGGAACTCATCCCTTGATTTTGTCCCGACTGAGCAAAACAAACAGCAGGAGCGAGAAACATAAACAGAACTAAACTATAGAATATCCTTTTCATCATTCCCTCCTCAAGAAAACAATTTTAAACCTTTGTTTTAATTATATAAAGCCTTTAAAGTTCCTTCCCTCCCGAATGCTTTAAAAGTTCAACCGTTCTGCAACAGCTCGAACCCGCTTCATCCATGATGAATCAAGGACAATTCCTGATCAATAATGACTTCAGAGCTGCAGTTTTCCACAACCCATTTCCTGCTGTTTGCCCCCAATATTTCATAATCCTTTGCTATGCTCTTCACTCCATGGAGCATGGAATCAGGATTTTCGGGATCAAACACGTATCCTGTTTTTCCATTCTGAATGATTTCAGGGAAAGCCCACCGGCGTGGGGCAATCACAGGCAATCCATAAGACATGGCAGTACAAGCTCTAAAAACAAATCTTTCCATCCGCGACGCAACCAGAAAATACTGATGTGACTGAAACCATTCTGACAGTTTTCTTTCAGAGACTTCCTGGGCATCGAGATAGACAGGACTTTTTTCTTTTTTAATCCATTTTTGCAAATCGCTGACAGCGTTCCCATCCCCTAAAAGAGTTAATGCAGCATCAGGACAGGAAGAGAAAGTTTTAATTAAGAGATCAATTCCTGAAGGGATGAGAAAACGGTGTTCTAAGAGCTCAACAGCCAGTCCTTTTATCAATTTACCGCGGTCGCGAAGCGCGGGTGATTCAGGAATTACGATCGGGTCTCGCAAAACCACAGGTTCCAACTGTGGAAGAAATCGAGACAACTGGCTTGCTGCATAATGAGAAGTGCATACAAAACCGGAACCTGACAAAAAAAATCGCCTCATCTTTCTATTCTGCAGAGAGTCTAAAACGCTCAAAAAAAACCGGGTAATCCCCCCAGGTTTTTCATAATAAGAAAAAACAGAAGAAATCTCCGGACCATACACCCAGAAAATCTTTCCTCCCGAAAAAAACTCCGAGGCTTTGATCGTCCACGGCGTAAAGTGATGGATCAGCAGGCGGTCAGGATTAAGTTCGGAAATAAACCGGGAAGCTCTATCGGATTGAAGACGGTAAAAGTTGACATCTTCTAAAACATAATGCGCAGGAACATCAGGGGCATACGGGGCTAAAACAAAAACTTCATGTCCTTTTTTCTGATAGCCTTTTGCCCGAGTCGTAATCCACTGGTAAGAAAGTCCTCTGCCTTCAGGATGCGGAGAACCTCCGCAGAGAAAAACCAGTCTCATCAGGGTCTGATTGCAATTCCATACGGGTGAATCCCTTTAACAGGGGTTGTGCTGCCCACCACAACTAAGCTGTATCCATTAATAACCGTTATATTTCCAGACTCCTGATCCGCCACGTAAACTCTTTTCCCACTTTGAGAAACAGCCACACCCATCGGTCCCTTTCCAACAGGCACTCTTCCTAATTGAACTCCCCGATTAACCTCTACAACAGAGAGAGTATTGTCTCCGTGATTTGTAACAAAAGCAACACGGCCATCTGATCTCATGGCTACCTGGCATGGCTCTAATCCTGACTGAATTTCACTAACAACTTTTCCTGTTGTTAAATCAACAACATCCACAGTTGAAGAACCATAATCAGCCACAACCGCTCTTGTTCCATAAGGGGTAATCCCAACACCGAGAGGCTCTGCCCCAACTGGAATCTGTTCCAATATCTGTCCTGTACTGGCATTTAAAACTTCAAGCCAGCCCTCAGAGCCATCCCCCATTGTCACAACCAGAATCCTCCCATCAGCAGAAACTGCAACTCCTCCTGGCTGCCCGTGGTCAGAAGGAAGAGGGAAAGACCCCACCAGTGAATTGCTCACTCCATCCGCAATCAGGACTTCTGGGGAAGGGTAGCTGCGCACAGCCAAATAGACCCTGTTCCCATTCGGACTGACAGCCAAAGCGCTGACAATATTGTTTCCCAGATTGACAGAAGCGATTCTTGAGCCATTCCGAGAGTACATGGTTAAATCATCCAATTGTCCAATCGTCCAGAACCGCTTTCCTTCTGGTGAAAAAGCTAACCAGTAAACTCGGGAAGGAGTCGGAATAGAAGCGACAATACGATTCTTCTTGCTGTCCAGAATAGAAATGTTATCCGGATGCAGAGTCTGAATAAATCCAGCAGATTGATTGAACATATCTTTCCTCATCAACTGAAAAATGGGATCTCCCTGCATCGGATTCGCTCCATAGAGTATCCCTCCCATTTCAGCAGGGCTGGTCATAAATGGGGATTGGATTGGATTCGCAGGATTGTTAGGATTCACCTTATAGCCATAACTTGTGAAATCTTTGTCAGAAGTGAAGGCAACATAAACTCGGGCAGTTTTCAAATCCACTGGATGAATGAAGAAAAAGTGGGAAGAAAGGCCCCAACCGGGCGAATAAGTAGGAGAAAGAGTGAAATCAACGGATTGAGGTGAATTAGGGATCACCGGAATTGATTTTTCCTGGATGTGATACCCTTTCTTTTTGCAAATGACGTCATAAATTCCTGGGCTTAAATTCTGAAACAAAAACACTCCATAATTGTTGGTGGTCGTCATATAGACAGGCTTTATATTTTTGTTTTTATGATAGGTGCCGGGCCTGTACAGCATAATACTCGCATTTTCAATAAAATGCCCCTCCCCATCCAAAACAGCTCCCGATAAATAAGTATTGCCAGCGCGCGCCAGGAAAGGGAGAAGCAGAAAAACGATTAACAAAATCGAAAACTTTCGCATAGACACTATCTGTATTTTATCACAATTTTACAAATTTTACAATAAGTTAATATTTAAAAAATGTTAACATTTTTTAAATATATTGTTAAAAAAAGCTGCCTGTTTACACATAGACAACTCTATTCCGTCCTCTGCGCTTTGATTCATAAAGGGCTTTATCTGAGCATTCTATCAGGTCTTTAGCAGTCTGCGCGCTTTCAGGGAAACTCGAAACTCCAGCAGAAATTGTTATCCTGGCGGTTTTCCCGCCGACAACAAAAACATAGTCTTCAACCGATTTTCGAACTCGTTCAGCATAAACGGAAGAGCTGATTCGATCGAGTCCGGGAGCGATCAAAACAAATTCATCCCCACCATAGCGGCAGACCAAATCTTGAGGTCTGACATTGTTTCGTATCAGTCCCGCCATCTGGCTGAGAATGTAATCCCCCTGGGGATGCCCAAAAGTATCATTCACCACCTTAAAATGATCCACGTCCAAAATGATAACACTCAACGGTTTTGTTTGATATTTATGTTCTGTCAGTTGTTTGATCAACTGATCTTGAAAATAGCCGTGAGTGTAAAGTCCTGTTAAAGAATCTGTAATTGCCATGACAGCGGTCTTTTGATAGAGAAGGATATTTTTCAACGTGACGGCAAACTGGTTGCTCAACAGGCTCAGAAGCGATTCCTGACTCGATGTATAAGCATTTGCAGAACCGGAAATTAAAAAAATCAAACCTAAAACTTCATCCTCAAAACAGATAGGACACACAAGTGCTCCTCGAAAAGTTTTTACTGAAGGGAGAAGTCGATCCTGGGTTCCTTTCAAATCCGCCACGTTTTTAATCTTTTTTTCTTTCAATACCTGCGAGAAAACAGAATGTTCCATTTCAGGAGCAAAATCAAAAAAAAGTTGATGATACATGGAATCAATTCCGTGAAGAACAGCCATCTTTTCAGATTCTCTCTCTTCTAAAACATAAAAACCATAAGTGTGAGCATCAAACATACTGGTTAATACCTTCATCAGCAGAGAAGAAAGCTTCTCATAATTCAGGCTGGAACCCATTTGCTGTCCAACTTGAATCAAATCCAGGAGTCCTCTGCTCTGTTCATTTTCTTTGAATGCATGGAACACTGCATACGACAAAAAAATTCCAGTCATGTTCATTAAAATGATCGCTAAAATAGAGTGCTGAAAAACATAATTCCAGAGGGAGAAATGCGGAGAAAAATAGAAAGAAAAAACTCCAATCTGGAGAATCATGTTGCCCAATCCGAGCATTACAAAACGACGAAAAGAATAGCCAGCAGTTATTCCGGGAAGAAATAGGAGAGGGACCATGAATGGCTTCCACTCCAGAAAAAATCCTGCGCAGACTAGGGAATCTAAAAAGAAAACAATGGCAGCCGCTGTTTTATTCGCATAAAACAATAAATCTGTGATGACAGCATAAGAAACAAATAAGGCTCCCGCCAACCAAAAATCGCCATGACCAGGCGTAAAAAAAGGAGACAAATAAAAAGCATATAAAATCACAGCTGTCCTCACAACTGAAGCTGTTATTTTAAACTTTTTAGAAAAATCCAAACCCACTCCAAGAAAAAAATTGGCGGTGTTTTTATAAAATCCTTGTTCTGAGAGAAAGCTGCTTCCTCAAAATCAACGCCTGGAGCCGGGAGCGGGACTTGAACCCGCGGCCTGCTCATTACGAGTGAGCTGCTCTACCACTGAGCTATCCCGGCTCAAATGACTCTGTCCACACTTGCTTGCACTGGTTTAGAATTTTCTGAATATTTCTTAATCCCTCTTGCAAAAAGAACAATAAATATGATATGATGGCGAAAATGAGGGCTGTCATACTGGGAAATGGAACCTGGGGAAATCAAAAAAAATTAATTTCTCTCCTTAAAAAAAGCGACTATTTAATTGCCTGCGACGGAGGTTTTACAAAAGCGCGCAGAGCTGGCATTTCTCCCCACATGGTGATTGGAGATTTAGATTCTCTGACGATCAAAAACCTGTCTAAAACAATACAAATCATCCAATTCCCTGAAGACAAAAATGAAACCGATGGAGAACTGGCTCTCCAATTCGCTCTCAAAAATGGATTTAGAGAAATCCTCTGGTACGCGCCCTTTGGGGGAAGATGGGATCAAAGCATGGCCAATCTCTTCCTTATCATTAAAGCGGCAAAACTTCACGTTCCTTTAACCCTAATCCAGGGGAAATGGGAAATTTTTCTCGTTCTGAAAGAAATTCATTTGAGCGGAAAAACTGGGGAAGAAATCTCTCTGATGCCGCTTTCAAAAACAGTCACTGGAATTCAAGCATCAGGATTCAAATATCCGGCTAACAATCTCACGCTCTCTCAAGGAGAGACAAGGGGAATCAGCAACAAACTGTCTCGCAAAAAAGGCAGAATAACAATAAAAAAGGGTTGGCTTCTTGTTTTTCATAAATATTCATAAACCGCCAATAAAATATATTTTGTCAGCAGGAGTTAAAAATTGAAAAGAGAATAGAAGTTCAGATTTGAGGCAGAGGCCTGCTGATTACGGCAGGTTAACGACAAACTAAGGAGGCAGTCGTTGGCGTTTTTCCAAAAACTATTTTCGCAGAGCGCACCTTCTATCATTGGTCTTGACATTGGCAGCACGTCGATCAAGCTCGCGCAAATTGGAAAAACATCGGGAGGATTAAAAGTATTAAAATTAGCTGTCCAGCAAACGCCTTCTCTGGCTGTAAAAGATGGAACGATTGTGGATCAAGCCACTGTCGCTCAAGAAATAAAGGATCTCATAAAAAAACACAATATTTCCTCAAAACAGGTCGTCAGCGCTGTCAGTGGACAGCCCATTGTTATTCGAACCATTACCATGCCTGTCATGACCCAGAAAGAATTAGACAACTCTATTCGCTATGAAGCTGAAAGATATATCCCTTATTCAGTGGCAGAAGCCAATATCAGCGGACACATTTTAAGAAAGCAGCTTCCGGGTGACGATAAAAACATGGAAGTCCTGTTAATGGCTGCTCCTAAAGAGATGATTAACAATCACCAGGAAACTATTATTCAATCAGGGCTCCAGGTGGAAGCCATTGAACTTGAACCTGTTGCTCTGCCGAGGATCATGGGGTTAACTTCAAAAACCGAAGAACTGAGGCAAACCATTTCTTTAATTAATATCGGAGCAGGTTCTACCAGCATCACGATTGTAAAAGACGGAGTTCTGCGGAATTCCAGAACGATTGCGATCGGGGGAAATAGTTTCACAAAAGCGATCGCCCAGGGAATGAATTTAAGTTTTGAGGACGCCGAAAAACTGAAAAAAGAAAAAGCTTCCGTGAGAATCGAGAAAGATGCGACCCCTGTGGCTCCAACAGTCATGAGGCTTTTCAATACAATGCTTCCTGTTTTAATAGAATTAGTCACTGAAATTCAACGCTCTTTTGACTTTTACAGATCACGCTATAGAGGTGAATCTGTTGATTTAATCTACTTAAGCGGAGGAACAGCAAAATTTAAAAATTTAGACCGATATCTAGGAGGTGAACTTGGAGTTCATGTAGAATTACTTCGACCATTCCAAAAGCTGGGTGATTCCAGAGTCCCTGGATTCACGCCAGAAGAAGCATCAGAAATTGAGCAGGCAAGCGCTGTTGTATTAGGGCTTGCGTGTCGACATCTAAATTAAAATGGAGGGGGTGTAAAAAATGTCTGTACCAGGTGGTGGGTTAAGGGTTGACTTAAAATCAAAAGAACAGAAACAAGGAATTTCTTTTGATTTTGGGTGGATTATTGTAGTCATCATCGTCATTCTTTCAGGCATCATCTGTTATTTTATCGGAGCAAATTTGAAAGGGAAAATTGCTAGGCAACGAAAACAACTTCAAACATTAAACAATCAAATCAAAGGTTTTAATGGAATAAAGGCAAAGTTAGCTAAACTAGGAAATGAGATTTCTCTGATCCGGAGCAAAATCAATCGGCTGCGAGCACTGAGATACGATCCTCTGCGCTACAGTCTTCTGCTCGTAAGACTGGCGGATGACATTCCTAAAAATGTTTGGATAAACAATCTTTCGGTACAGCCAAACAGCCATCTGGTCAGTTTATCCGGTTCTTCGTTAAATGAATCCGGGCGTCCTCCATTAGCCGCTATTGCAGGTTTAATCATGAATTTACAAAACGATCCGCAGAACTACTTTTCTAATGTTCAACTTCTGAACACAAGTTCGAGCGGCAAATATCATAATATCTGGGGCTTTAGCTTAAAGCTTAATTACCGCGTCCCTCTCTTTCAAAACGCTCCTCCCCCGAAACAAAGCAGTCTATCGAAAACCCCTTTAAAAAAAGAAGCAAAGAACTCACCAAAAGAAATTAACAAGCCTCAACTCAAAAAATCTACGAAAGGGGGGAAACCATAATGGGAATGATCACAAAAGCTTTTATCACGATCGTCCTGGTAGGACTCATTGTCATGGGATTTTGGATCATGAGTTGGAAAAACATCCAAAAGACAATCATCAACAATAAAAACAAAATTGCCAGCAAAAAGGAAGAATACAGCAATCTTGTGCAGGAATCTAAAAATCTTGCTAAATGGCGAACCGACGTCGCAGCATGGAATGATGTTCTTCAAAAACTTCATCAAACTAAAACAATCAAAAATTTCATCCCCTCATTTCTAGTCTCAATTGAAAAACTCGCTAAATATGAAAGGAACATCACAGGAGATTCTACTTTTCAAATCACTGCCATAACTCCTGGACAATTCATGGTCACTGGAAGTACAGCGCCCAGGACAGCGAAAAACAACAAAGCGCCTGCTCCAGGACTGGTGTCTGGAAAATCCTCTGTTTCTATCACCTTTACTGGCAAATTCAATACCGTGGTCAATTTTCTAGAGCAGCTTGGAAATTTCAAACTCAACAAACTTGTTACCATTCAGCGAATTAGCTTGTCCCCCAGTGGGGCTAAACCAGGCATCCATCCAACCCTTACAGTAACTATGCCATTTGAAATGTACATGTTAGGAGGGTAGCCATGAAATTAAATACAATTATAAGTTATCTTGCTTTCTTAATGCTTTTCTCGCTGGCTCTCAGCGGCTGCGCTTCCCAGCCACAAACACAACATGTCCAGAAACAAGTTCAGATCGCTGCAGTGACGCCTCCTCCACCGCCGCCCACGCCCAAAGAGCTGGCGCAGAAACCCTATATTCCTAAAAATCTCATGCGGGCGCAGAAAGATCCTTTTGTCCCATTGAGCAGCTCAAGCGGAGTTATCTCATCCAGCTCCTCCACTCAAGGAGAAGTTGCATCAGGGGAACCTGTTGTCACAGGTGTCCTCACGGATGGAGAACGATCGGCCATTATCCAAATAGGGTCGCGCAGTCATGTCGTACATGAAGGTGAAGTCATAGATAAATATAGAGTCCTTTCAATCAGTGATAAGGGGGTGATGGTCATTGGGAGTTCGGGTAGAAAATTTTTACCTCTTCCTCAGCTTAAATAATTGGTACACCAAAAAAGTAAAACTCAATTTTAATTTTTCCTCAAGGAGGTGCAGAGAAACATGGTAAAAAAGAAGGAAACGGTCCTAAAAACTGTACTCGGTTTACTCATTCTAGTATTGATGGGTAAGTTTGTTTTTGCTCATCAACAAACCACAAAAATTAGGATGATTCGCTTAGAATCATCCAGTCAGGGGGTGAAACTGTTCATACGCGGAAATCATCCAATCCAATGCAAAAGTTTCCAAATTCAAACTCCCGAAAAAGCCATTATTTTTGAGCTGCCTCAAGCTGTCTTGTTGGGCAAAAAAGAAACCAAGAGCATCAGCATGGGACAGATTAAAAATATGACGATTGCGCAGTTTTCCACGCATCCCGACGTTGTTCATGTTGTTTTCCGCATGATTCATAAACTCCCTTACACAGTTCAGCCTTCAGATTCAAGACATTTACTGACAATCTCTTTTTCGACTCGCACAGCCGCCACTAAGGAGACGGGTACTCATGTCTCAACTCTCCCTAGATGGAAAAACGTCGAAGCCAGCAGAAAAATGTTTTCACCTTCATCCCCTGGTTCCACAAATGAGATGTCTGTTTATTCGCCCTCAATGGAAGCAAAATACTCAAAGCTTATTCTAGCAAGAGAAAATTATGCCAAGCAGTATTATGCCAGACACTACATGGGTCAGGCAGAACCTGCGGGTTATCGGGCCAATACTGATCCTTATGTTTCAATGTATTGGAACCATGCGAGTTTAACCGCTGTCGTAAGACAGTTAGCCGCCAAACTCCACTTGAATGTCATGATTGACACAGCAGTTAAAGGAACTGTTACCATGGATTTAAAACATGTTCCAGCCACCCAGGCGCTGGGAATGATCCTCGCCCTCAATGGATATGGTTACAGGCAGGTCGGAAATATTCTCGTTGTCGCTGCTCCTGCAAAATTGGAAAAAATTCCAACCTTGATGCAGTCTTTTGGCCCTACTGCGGTTCAAGTCATACCGCTCATCAATGTCAAAGCTGCCAGCCTTGCCCCAACTATCACCTCCGAGTTCCCGGAGGTCCAAATCAATATTGACAGTCGAATGAATGCATTAATTGTCAAAGGCTCTGTCTCTGCCATTCGAAAAGTCGTGGCTTTGGTTTCAGAACTGGACAAACCTGTGGTTCCGCCTCCGCCTCCGCCTCCTCTTCACAAAGCATTGATTCGATTAAACTATGCGAACGTAAAAACAACAATCGCTGAACTGAAGGATCTTTTCCCACCAAACGTTACCGTCATTGAAGACCCCAGATTAAATGGAATGCTTGTGGTCGGATCACAGTATGACATCAATGCCATTCAATCTTTAATCAGCGCCATTGACGTTCCCCAGCCTCAGGTTATGCTAGCTATGCAAGTTGTAGCCGTGAATATAACAAAGAGCAGCGACCTTGGTATTCAATGGCCAGGAGCCCTTCAAGAGGATTTTGATGAAAATGTGCCTTCTGCGACCGGAGCTCTGCCAACGCCAAGTCAAAATGGAAACACTGTTTCCACGAATAGTCTTGGTTTCTACTCTTTTGTCAGAGGAAATCTTGGATTCCAGGCTTCCCTTAATTTCTTGATTACGCACAGTGTCGCCAAAGTGTTAGGCGCTCCCAGAGTCGCAGTCTTAAATGATAAAGCTGCAGAAATTCTTCTGGGTGAAAAATACCCGATTGTATATTATGAACCCCAGGCAGGAGTTTACCAGGTTCAATATATCAATATCGGCGTAGATCTAAAAGTCACGCCTCACATCAGTCCCAATGGATTTATCACAGTTAAACTCAATCCTGTGGTCAGTGAGTTGGGAACCCAACCGGCTGGAGCTCAAGGTTATCCTGAAATTGACACCCGCCAGGCTACTACAGAGGTCCGTGTCCAAAATGGGCAGACTATTGTCATTGGAGGATTGTTGAATGAGCAAACATCAACTGCCATTTCCAAAGTTCCTCTTTTAGGCGATATCCCTATTATTGGCAATCTGTTTAAAAATACGGTGAAAAATTATACTAAAACGGACTTGGTGATTACAGTAACGCCAACTCTTTTAAAAGATTAACCGCATTATCTTGAAAAAAAGCAAAGCCTTTAAAAAGGCTTTGCTTTTTTCTATTTATTATGCTATAATAAGTAGTTGGAGATAATTTGACTCAAAATGGATTCGCTCTATAAACAAGCTGAAAAAGCTGAAAAAGCAGGGGCTTTTGAAGAAGCTTTAGAGCTGCTTCAAAAAATCATTGAAGAAAACCCCGAGGAAGAACATGCCTATTATTCGGCGGCAAATCTATATGCTATTCGAGGACTTGTTCCTCAAGTTATCCAACAATTTTTAAAACTGGGAGAGGTGCTGGAAAACAAAGAGCAGTTAGATGGCGCTTTAGAAGTTTGCAACTGGGTTATCAGCATTGAACCAACGAGTTCTCAAGCCAGGCTTAAACTGATTGAACTTCTGGAAAAAAAAGGGAACAAGCAAGCAGCCATTACGCAGTCTCTCAACCTCGCTAAAATATTTTCTGCTGTTGGACATGGAGAAAAAGCTCTTGAACTTCTTCAAAAACAAAGAGAAGACGATCCTGACAATCCTGATTTATTGTTTCAACTGGGAGAAATCTATATAAAACAAGGACAAATTGGGGATGGTCTTGCTCTTTATAAGGTTGTCGCAAAGGAAATGCTGAAGCAGGAAAATTACCCTCTCTGCCTGGATGCTCTAAAAAGAATAAAAGTGATTAAACCAGACGATATCGAGAATCTATCCTCCTTAGGAACGGTTTACATTGAAATGGGAAAACTCGAGGAGGCAAAACTTGAATTCAGGCAAATTCTCCGCTCTGATTTAAATCATATTGGAGCCCTCTCACAGCTCGGAATGATCTATAAAACATTGGGAGCCTGGGAAGACGCGAAGCTGCCGTTCAGAAAAATAGCTGAATTGGCTCCAGACAATCCTTCTGGGAGGGAGAGTTACGCTGAAATCAGTGAAGTTCTGGGCAATCAAGTGGATGCCATTAAACATTATCTGGCAGCTGCCGAACTTTATGAGAAAGAAGGGAACTCCACAAAAGCTGTCGAGTTATACCAGAACATCCTGGCTCTTGATCCTGACCATACAACTGCCCAAAAAAAACTTCAAACTCTAAATGCCCCTGTTGTTCCTAAAAAAAGGAGTATAGAGACAAATCTAAATTTAAGAGCCGCGCAGAAACCTGTCTATTCTGAGATAGAAGAGAAAAAAGAAGATGCAGAAGAAACCGCTAATTCTCCTTTAATATTAAAAACCGACCTTAAATCGAAATATCCACCAGGAAAAGAAAAGCCAGCTCCTTTCTCAAAAGTGAAATCTTCTGCGCCCGCGCCGCTTGAATCAGGAATCCCAAGAACAAAACCAGGGTTCAAACCCATTCTCACTCGTACTAAAGAGGAGCCTTTTGCCCCTGCTGCTCAGGAACTCAACCCAGAAGAGCAAACCCCTCTAGAAGTGACGAAAGCTCAAAATGAAACAGAATCCGTTTCTCCATTAGAAACTCCAAAAGTTGTTTATGTGGAGCAGTCCGCTGTGGCTGAACCACCCATAGAAACACCGGACCAAATTCAGCAGCCTGCAGTGAAAGAATCTGTTTATACGGATCATACGGAGTCCGTCAGCTCCCCACAAAAAGAATCCATTGCTCAGAAAGAACCCCTCCCCCTGCAAAAAAGAACTCTAGAAATCCCGACTATCTCCTCATCTGTTAAATCAGAGCAGCCATCACTAATTCAACCTAAACCTTCTTCTGCTATTGCATCTTTACCTGAAAACCTGAGTTCAGACATTCAGCAGTTGCTAAAGCAAAACAAAATTATTCCAGCTATTCAATTATGCAAAGATGCTTTAAGAGAAAATCCGGAAAATGAAAATTTAAAAATTGCTCTCGGAGAAATTTATTTCCAAAATGGCCTTTTAGATGAAGCTCTTCTACTCTTTAAAGAGGCGTCAAAAAACAGCAGAGACTACTCTGTTTTCAAGAAAATGGGAGAAATCTTCCTTCTAAGAGAAGATGGAGACCAATGGGCTGAAGCCTTTACTCAAATGGCAAAAATTCAAATCTCATCAGGAGAGATGAATAATGGGATAGCAGCTCTTCTTCAAATTCTGGCATGGAATCCGGAATATCATCCCGCCCGTCAAGTTCTGATCCCTGCTTTAAAAGAAAGCGGACTTTCTTTGTTTTCACTCTACCATTTTAAACTTATGGTCTCCTCTCTGGAGTCTTCGAATTCTATCTCTGATCTAATTCAAGCCTATCAGCAAATGATTGAATCCAATCCCGAGGCTTTCCCTATACGCCACAAATTAGCCCTCTGTTATCAAGAAATGGGAAGACTCTCTGAAGCCAAACAAGAATTTTTGATTCTTTCTACTCATTATGGCTCCAGTAGAGAGAATGACAAAGAAGCAGAAGCTTTAGAAAGAGCGCTTGAATTGGACTCCCATGATATTGGGATCATTCATCGCCTGAAAGATGTTTATTCAGGGCTAGGTAAACAAGAAGCAGCTGTAAAGCTTGAGCTGAAGCTAGGCGACATTGCGCAAGAAAAAGGCGATTTGCAAGGGGCTTTAAGTTCTTACAAAAAAATTCTTGACAGCACTCAGGACGATCCAGAAGCTCTGACGAGATTAATAGAAGTTTACATCCAGCAGAAAAATACAGAAGAAGCCCTGGCAGCAGGAAAGCGTCTGGAAAGTTTATACGAAAAAATGAAAGAAGTCAAAAAAAGGATCGAACTAAACAAAAAATTAATCTCTCTTGCTCCAGATTCCCTTGCTCTTCATGAAAGCCTAGCCCGTCTTTATATTCAAAACAATCAAAACCAGGAAGCCGTCCAGGAATTTATGACTATAGGGCACTTATCCTCCAGTCAAGCGCTTTTTGACCAAGCGATTGAAGCTTACCGGCATGTCTTGTCACTGGATGGAACGAATAAAGATGCCCGCTATCAATTAGGAGTTATTCTGTCTGACCATAAAAACAATCTAGAAGCAGCCCTCTCTGAATTTAAAAAAGTGAGAAGTTTTGATCCCCATCATACAGCCGCTTTATCTCGCCTGGCAAAAGGTTACGTTTCTCTAGAAAAATTTGAAATCGCGATGGAGTACATTCATGAATTGATAAAATTAAATTCCGATAATCAAAGTCTAATAGGCGAATTTTTAAAGGAAACCGAATCTAAACTAGAAAAAGACCAGGACAATCAAAATCTGCGGCTGGGCGTTGGCTTATTTTTGTTGAAAACAAGAGAATTTGACAAAGCCATTCGGGAATTTCAAATTATCGTCAAAAAATCTCCTGAGCTGACTTTAAAAGGATACTTATATCAGGGGGCCTGCTGGGAAGAAAAAGCGCTGCTGGACAAAGATGATGTCCTTTATCAAAATGCTTTAAAGGTGTATAAAAAGGGGCTGGAATTACATGGGTACAAAGACGAGGAATATTTAGAACTCAAATACGCGCTTGGAAACCTTTATGAGAAATTGGGAAAAATACAGGAAGCTCTGCCTTACTACCAAGAAATTTTAACGGTTGACATGGATTATAAAGATGCTCGAGAACGAAAGAAGCAGCTGGAAGAAGAAATTAAATCAGGGAAAGTCACTAGACTTCCTTCTTCCCGCCGTCAGGAATCCATATCATGAATTATGAACAACTCCTCAAACAAGGAGATAGCTTAGCAAACCAGGGGAAAGTTGAAGAAGCTTTTGCAGAATACACCCAGGCGCGTGAACTGGATCCTGCACGGCCGGAAGCTCACAAGCAGATCATTAATCTAGCGCTTAAAAAAGAAGATTTTCCAACCGTGTTTGAAGAATACCTAAATTGGGCAAACTTTCTGCATTCACAAGGAAACCTGGATGAGGCAGCAAAAACGCTTTTGGATGCTCTTTCTCTAGAAGGACATCACGGCAAAAGATCTTTCCTGGATCGAAGGAGCTCCCATTCTTCTCGCCTGAAAGAACATTCGGCAAAATATACGCCTCGGCTGTACGAAGCAATTGGAGAGATTTATTTCGAAAAAAAAGATTATGACCATGCCATAGAATATCTCGAAAAAGCTTCTGAATCTTCCAGTAATACAAAAACCTATACTCTCCAAGGACTTTCCTATCTGGCTAAAGGTCAATTCGATAAAGCCAAGGGACCATTCCAAGAAGTCGTCAGATTTCAAGGACCAGAGTCTGCTCTAGCTTATGAGAAACTGGCTGAAATCTATGCCAGCCAGGGAAACACAACTCAAATGATAATCTGGCTGAAAGACGCTGTTAACGAATATTTAAAACAAGATAACCATCAGATGGGAATTCAGGCAATGGAGCGAATCCTGGAGACTGAACCTTCCAACAAAGAGATTTTAAATAAACTAGCTGAAAGTTATTTTAAAATAGGAGACACTGCCAGCGCCATTCAAACTTACAAATTACTGGCTGAAAGTTATTCCCAGGCAGGATTATATGACAAAGTTATCCTTCTCTATGAAAAGCTCGCAGAATGGGAGCCTGACAATGTTGAGACCATCAACCACCTCATTAACATTTATCAGATGGCGCTGAATGTTGATCCAGGAAATTTGCGCGCTCGACTCCAACTGATCCAAAACCTCATAAAAATTGACAGCAAAAAGGAGGCGATTGAACAACTGTTTCAACTAGCCTCAAGCTATACAGAAGTAGGACTTGAAGAAGAAGCTGCCACTCATTATCAAAAAATTTTGGACATGGATCCATCCAATTCAAAAGCAAAAGAACTCTTGAACAATTTTTACGCAAAAACAGGCAAACCATTAGAAGAGCCGGCTGCACCTCCTAAGATTGAAGAAAAATCTGTCAAAAAAATTAGAAAAATAGAATCCCCTGTCCCTGTTAATGTTCCTATTCAAGAAAAGAAACCAGCCTCAGAAACGAAAACCGAAATAAAAGAAGAAGAAAAAATAGAGACAAAAGCCAAAGCTGAAACTAAAACTGAAACTAAAACACTAAATTCTGAAGATTTGTGGCGGCAAGCAAAAGCATTGTTTGAACAAGGACAAATTGGCCCTGCCGCTGAATTTTTAGAAAAGCTCTTGGAAACCGATCCTAAGCGGTCAGAAGCGCAAATTTTGATGACTAAAGTTTATGAAACTGAACTCTTACGAGAAATGGAAGAATTCAGCCACATCACTGGCTGACGGCCTGGTTCAAGCCAGCAATCTGGAGGAAGCTAAGTCCCTCCTGGAGAAGATTTTGCTCGTCAACCCTGGGGAACACCTGGCAAGAACCCATTTGCTGCAAATTTACCCGCAGCTTAAATTGGAAGAAAACTTCAAATCAGAAAGTCTATTCCTCTCTTTTATGGCTTCACGAGAGGGGAAAGCTCAAGACAGTTTCAACTTATTAGAACCTGTCCTGAAACTTTATCCTGATAACCTTGCCATAAAAATTAAAATGGCAAACTTAGCAGCAAAAATTCAAGAAAAAGAAAAATCCAGCGACTTATATTACTCTATCGGGGAATATTACTTAAGCAGGAACTTTTCGCGGCAAGCCCTGAATGCTTTTTCACAAGCTGTCTCCTTAAATCCTGACAGATTAGAATGTTACTATAAAATTCTTGTCCTCGAACCTGAAAATAAAAAAATAAGCTTTACCCTGGCACAAGCCTTAATCAATCAAAAAAAACTCCAGGAGGCGGTCAGTGTCATTCGCGACCAAATCAGCGCCTTTCTAAAAACAAACATAGAGGATGCGCTCACAGCGGCTGAAGAATGGTTTAAACTTCTGCAGAAAAATCAACTTTTCAACCAAGTCTCTCTTGAAAAAGAACATCTTGCCAAAACTCTTTTTGCCGAAAATCAAAAGGACAAAGCCGTAGTCCTTTTAGAGCAGATTGCTGAAGAAGAGCTGAAAGCAAACCATTTCGAGCGCTATTTATCTCTCTGGCAGCAAACTCTCGACTACTATCTCTCTCAAAACAATCTAGAAAAAATAATATCGGGTTATCAAAAATTAATACTTGCCGCATGGGCAAACCATCCTGAAAAAGGAAAAGCGAGCATGGAAGAGTTCATCAAACAGATGCTCCAAAGAGAACAAATTTTAAAACTGGATGATGCGCTTCAAAAAATAGCTGCTGCAGCCGAATCAAAAGGCAGCAAGCAGTTTGGCGAAATAGCCATGATTCGCCTGGCTGAAATTTATGTTTCACTTTATAAGCTCCAGGAAGCCATTAAAATCTACAAACAAATCATCGAAAAAGGAAGCCAATCTCCAAAAATTCACCTTTCCCTCGCAGAACTCTATATAAAAGAAGAAAATCCAATACTGGCTTTTGAATCCTACATGAAATCTGCTGAACTCTACGCGGGCGCCGGAGAGATTCAACGGGCTGAAGAAATCTTCAAAACTCTTTCGCTTAAAAAGTCAAATGACCCCTCTTTATTGTCAAGAATAGGAAATATTTACTATACAATCGGAGATTGGAATAAAGCTCTAGAAAACTTCCAGAAAGCCCTTGAACAAGACCCTTATTATCGACAGGCAGTGATAGGAATGGCAATGACTTACGCCAAAAAGGGAATGTTAAACGAAATGGCTGCTTTAGCCCGACGTCTTGTCGCAAAAGGAGTGATAGCTGAAATTATTGAAGAATACAAAAAAGCGTTAATGGTCACAAAAGGAGAGAGCGAAACAGCTTTAGCCCTTGGCCTTCTTTATAAGGACCTTGATTTTATGGAAGAAGCGATTCTTGAATTTCAAAAAGCATCCAAAAATAAGAGCTATTTTCTGCAGAGCAGCACTCAACTCGGATTATGTTTTAATCGCCAAGGCTTCCATGATCTGGCGATTCGCCAATTTCGAAAAATACTTGAACACAGCGAATATTCTGAAGAGGAGCTGCTGGAAATACAGTACAACCTCGCTAGAACTTATGAAGACGTCAAAATGTTCAAAGAGGCTCATGATCTCTACAGCGAAATTCTGGTTGTGGATATCGGATATAAAGATATATCTACAAGGTTAAAAAATCTGGCAAATCCAGGCTCATCAGGAAAAGTGGTTTCCTTCCCAACCGATCTTTCAGGAGGAGGGAAAAAAGTTTGAACCCGCTTTTTTTCGATCACCTCGGCATTTTTTTTGCTCTGCTTTTCAGCCTCACGCTTTTCTGGGAAATCATCAGCCGCCTCTCTCAGAAAAAAAACCCTTCTTCTCAAACGCTTATCATCTCTCCCAAAGGACAAGAACAGGATCCATTCAAAAATCTAGCAGAACCAGCAAAAGAGAGCTCGAACGTTCAAGAGCAAGGAATCCGACCCATGGATCCTGCTGTTCAAACCGCGGCTCCTGCGGCAGACAACTCACCAGGTGAGTCAGTATTTAAGTTAATAAACCAACCCTCTTTTGGGCTTCCAAATGACATCAGCGTGGATGCAGGTTCAGTTTCTAACACTCCTGCCGCGCAGCAGCAGAACCAAACTCAAAATACTGCAGATCCCCAAAATACTCAAACTGGTCCAGCAGAAATTGGAGATCCCTGGAAATCATTGATGCAGCAGCAGTCTAAGGAGCCTGCAAAATCAAAAGAAATTCCTCTAGAGTTAGACTTGAAACCTGAGGACAAAACATGAATATTCCGCGAGGAAACGTCCTTCTAAAACCAACCTCATTGTCAGGAGAAGATGTGAAATTAAAACTCACAAACTTGCAAAACCACGGATTTAATGGATACATCAAAATAACAGTGAATGAGAGAACAAGTTTCGTTTTTATGAGAGAAGGAATTACCAGCAGCGTTGTGGAGATTTCAGGAAAAAACATCTCTTTGGCGGCTGAACTTCTTTTACACCATTATTTAAGAAAAGAGACTCCGATAGTAGCCTCTTACGTTTTAGCTCCTGAAACCGCCTCTGTTTTATCTGGATCTCATGCGTTCCAAGAAAAATACTTAAACAGTCCCATTAGAAAAAGAGAATTTCGAAAGCTTCTTGGAAATCTTGATGGAGAAAGAATAACAGGCATGATTGAGATCGTTGGAAGCTCTTCGGAAGATGCCGTTTTTCTTCTCTTAAATCAAGGAAGGATTATAACCGATAATTTTCTTGATGCTTACGGCCAGATTATCACTGGGCCCGAAAAAGTAAATGAATTAATTGAATCGCTGTCAGTACAGGGAGGAGTTGTAAACGTTTTCGGGGAAAAACCTGATGAAATTGAAAAGAAGAAGCAGCTGAAAGAAGAAACTTTTGCTCAATATCGAGAACTGATGATTTCTGTGGAATCGGGCGGCTTTTTAGGAGGAGGAAATACAGTGAAGGTAGATGAAACTCTACTAAAAGAATGGTCTAAAACACGCCCTATTCAGAAGCTGGCGCTTTACGTTGGAAGCGAAACTCCTGAAATTTATAAAGTCAGCGGCAAAAAAGGGATTGGCGGTAAAATTGTGATGTCTGCCACGATACAAAAAAAAATAAAAGCGGCAAAAGACGCCTATATTCTAGTGAGTCCTGAAAATGGGTGATTATGCTTCTGCTTTAGAAGGAATTGGGAAACTGGATGGAATTCAATGCGCTCTGCTGATCTCCAAAAAAGGAGAAATTCTTGAGTCTGTCTCTTCTGCCGCAGTCAGCAAAAACGAATTTATCCCCTTTGCTTTAAAAACCATGGAATCCTCCATGAAAGTTTCTCCGCTTTATGGTAAGGGAGAGTCAGGACAGCAGTATATCGAATTCCAGGATATTTTCATAACTTTAGACAAATTTTCCCAAGAACGATACTTAATTTTAATAGGACAAAGCGGAATGAATCTAGGCAGAATTCGTTACGAAATTAAGAGAAGCAGAAAGCTCCTTGAGGAGTTCAAGACTTGAACCCTGGGAAAAAGAGAAAACTGCTCGTGATTGATGACGAGTCGCATATTGCGGAGCTCATAAAAGTAAGCCTCGAAAATGAACCTTTCGAAATTTTTCAGGCAAAAAATGGAAGTGAAGGAATAAAGATAGCCAATCAAATTCAACCTGATTTAATTCTTCTCGACGTTCAAATGCCAGAAATGGACGGGTATGAAGTCTGTTCAACTCTAAAAACCGATGAAAAAACTAAAAAAATACCTGTTTTAATCTTGTCGGGCCAAAATCAATCTCTTGAAAATGGGAAAAAAATGATGTGCAAAGCAGACATCTTTATCGCAAAACCTTTCAGCCCTGTGAAACTGTTGAGTATTCTGAGAGAATACGCAGAACGATGAAGACGCCTAGCAGACAAAACAGGGGAGAAATATTAAATTTCCCGCGCAAGAAGCAGGCAGACACTGCTCTCCAAAAAGGAAAAAATAGAAAAAAAATTCTAATTGCAGATGATGAGCCCCATATGGTAAAACTGCTAAGGCTCAATTTAGAACCTGAAGGATATGAAGTAATAGAGGCGCGAGATGGACAAGAAGCATACCAACTGGCTCTCGAAACAAAGCCGGATCTCATTCTTCTCGATGTGATTGTTCCCCAAAAAAATGGAACTGAAGTTTGCAGAGCCATTAAAGAAAATGCCGCCACTTCCCATATCCCTGTGATTCTTATTACTGGGCGCGGCGAAGGAATGAGAAAAGCCTGTCTTGAATCAGGAGCTGAATTATTCTTAACAAAGCCATTCAGTCCACTGAGGCTTCTGGCGGAAATTCACCGAGTAGCAGAGAACAAATAAAGAAAATTGTTGATGGTTAGCAGTCCTAATACCCATAATCAAGAAGAAATCTACCACCTGTACGAAATCAGTAGGGTAGTTAATTCTTCTTTGGATTTGAAAACTGTGCTGCAATTCATCATGGACATGACGACCAAACTTTTTAAAGCGGATGCCGGATCAATTATGCTATTGCAAAAAGAAAAATATTTAACCATTGAAGTCTCCCAGGGTTTGAGCCAGGAGGTTATCTCCAGTACAAAAGTCCTTTTAGGAGAGGGAATTGCTGGCTGGGTAGCGCTAAAAGGAGAGCCACTCCTTTTAGACGGGAAAGTGGCTGACTCTAAATTCAAGAGACTCATCCCTCGAAAAGAAGAAATACAATCCTCATTATGTGTGCCGCTAAAAACGAATAACAAAGTCATTGGAGTTTTAATGCTGCGAAATCCAAGCCGCTCTTCTCATTTTACAGAAACCGATCTGAAATTCTTAACCACTATTGGAGATCAGGTCTCTATCGCCATTGAGCACGCGCGGCTCTATGCAGAAGTTCGCAAAGCGACAGAAATGAAGAGCCAGTTTGTTTCCATGGTAACCCATGATTTAAAAACTCCTATCACCAGCATTCAAGGATTTGTGGAAATTATATTAACCAGAAATCCTCCGCTGGAGAAAATCCACGGCTATCTGCAGATTGTGCGAGAAGAGACAGAAAGACTTGTTAGGATTATCAATAATCTCCTGGATCTGGCTAAACTGGAGGCGGGAGAATTTAAATTAAATCGAGTTCCCGTTAATCTCGTTCAGTTAATTCATGAAGCCCTTCCAATCCTCTCCAAGAAAAGTCAAATCCATAAAATCCATTTCCAGCCGCCTGAGTCAATACCTGATGTATGGGCAGACCAGGATCTCATCATACAAGTCATTTATAATCTCCTTTCAAATGCGATCAAATACTCTCCTGAAGGAGGAAAAATCGAAATTAGAATCAGCACAATGGGAGATTTTGTGGAAATTGACATAGAAGACGAAGGAATAGGCATCCCTCCAGGAAAACTTGCAAAATTATTTGAAAAATTTTATAGAGTGAATTCTGAATTAACTCAAGGAATTGAGGGAACAGGTATAGGATTGGCGAATGTAAAATATATTATAGAAGCTCATGGCGGCTCCATTAAAGTTAAAAGCCAGGAAGGCAGAGGGAGTCTTTTTGCGTTTTTCCTCCCCGTTTTCTCGAGACACCAGAAAGACTCTCATCACGTAAATAAGGAGCAAGATGCTGAATAGCACTGAAGATTATAAAATTTCCCTGGACACCCAGATCGAAAAATTAGAGCAGATCCTGAAAGAAAATCCACAGGACCCATCAACTTTAATGGCATTAGGAGAAACCGCTCTAAGAAGAGGAAAAAAACTGATGGCTCTCCAGGTTTTTCAGAAACTGTCTGAAATAAAACCGGATGCGATTGAGGTCCATGCCTCGCTAGCAAAAATTTACGGCACACAAAAAATGTTTGATGAAGCTTATTCCGAGTTAGCTCGCGCTCTTGAGTTAGACAAAGGGAATATTGAAAGCCGCGCCATTTACAACATTTTAATTCATGAGTCCTCCCCACCTGAACAACTGGCTCCTTTCTTTAAAACAGCCATTAATTCTCCTTTAAAACCCGAGAATCTGGCTGTTTATCTGCAGCAACTGGAAATCGAAAAAGAAAAACTCCAAAAAGATCTGGAAGAATTCTCTTCTCTTTTGGAATTATCCCCCATGAATACTATCCTGGAGTACTCAAAAAACATGGCTAACCAAAGGCTGAAGATTGTCGAAGATCTTTTAAAGTCTGCCCAAGAATTAGAAAAAATTAAATTCGAATCAGCTCCTGAAATGCAGCTCGTGAAATCAGAAGCTGCGGAAAGCGAAACAAGCATAGTTCCAGAAAAAATTCTTAAAGAAACTCCTCCTCAGGAAATACTTTCTGAAGAACCCCTGCCTTCTCTTCAGGCACTCAATGCGCAGACGATTCGAGAACTCTTTGAACCGATGGCAGAACAGTTAAAAAACTCAAAAGGCGTCAAAGGACTCGCGATTTTTTACTTGAACAACGAGATTGTCACAATCATCGCAGATTCAAAAGAGGAAATCAGCAGCACGATTCCTGTTCTAACTGAAAATCTTTCTTCCTTGCTATCCTACTCTGAGTCTCTAAAATCCTGGATTATTGAGTTTCAGCAGGGACTGCTTATTATTCAATCCCTTATACCTAAATTGTTCTTCGGAATTTATGCAGATACTCCAAGCGTTTTAGGAACCCTTTTGTTTGCAATCGATAAATCCTGTCCAAAATTTATTGAAGCTTTAAAAAACTTGAACAAAACGCAGACCCATGGGTGAACTCAAAAAAAAAGATAACTTTTTTATAGGCATATTCACTTTTCTACTTATCTTATGGTGGCTTTTTTCACTCGGAGTTATCCCTTCAATTTTAGCGTTGGACCACGCCCTTTCAATCAATTCGCAGCCTCAATTTTTAGAAGCCATTTTTAGTTTCGGAGTTTTTTTTTATCTCTTGCCTTTCTTCCATCGCTAAAACTATCTCCTTTTACCCTATCCATTGGAATAAGCATTCTTATTTTTTCATTTTTAAGCTGCCTCAATTCAGCAGCAGTTGGAGCCAGCTTTCTTTTTTTTCTACAAATTGCTACCTGGATTTTTACCCTATTTTTATGCGCTAATCTTGACAAAAAAGAATGGAGCCTGAAACACGTTCCCCTGCTTTTTTTAATTGGAGGATTAGGTGTGACAGCAGTGGGGTTCCTATTCTGGATGTTCGCGGGAAAACAATTTCCTTTCATGACTTCTACCTTTTATGAGAGCGACGTTTTCGCTGGTTACCTCATTTTATTAATCCCAATTTCAGGGAGTTTTGCTTTCTCATCTGAGGATAGACTGCGGCAAATCCTCTATTTTGCAACCACATTTTTTATGCTTGCAGCTCTCTTATTCACCTCATCCAGAGGCGCGTTTTTAATCTTCATCGCAGTTTTTCTTTTATGGATCTATTTTGCTCGCAAAAAAAAACCACTGCTGGCAAAATACAGTCTCAGCGCTCTACTCCTCTGTTTATCTTCTGCTCTTGTTTATCTCTCTCTATTCAAACACAAGTTCACTTTCATGGATATTTATAAAAAAGCGGCAAATCCTCGCAGTTGGCTCACTGCCATTGGAGCAAGACTTTCTTTCTGGATAGGAGGATTAAAAATCTTTCTGAGCCATCCTGTCCTGGGAAGCGGCCCCAATACTTTTGGACGCTTATTCCCCGAGTACCAAAAATATTTTTTCTGGTATTCCAGATTCCCCCATAATTTTTATATCCAGGTGCTGTCTGATGAAGGACTCATCAATTTTTTTCTATTTGCCGCCTTGATCTCAGCCGTTTTACTCCACGGATACAAACGCCTAAAAAGAGAGTCTGAGGATTACTTCCTCATTCTTGGGCTATTTTGTGGATTTCTTGCCGGCGCAATCCATCTTTTCATTGACGTGGATTCTAATTTCTTATCCTGGAGCGTGCTTTTCTGGGCAGAAGGAGGACTCCTTCTAGCAGCCGGAAGAGACAGCGCAGACCCAATCTCCAGATTTATTATGAACCAATACGGAAAATATTTTTTAGGATTAATCCTGGTCATTCTGCTTTTATTTCAAAGCACAGCGCTGTACGCAGAACAACTCAATCATCAAGCAGGAAAGTTGCAAAGCCAGGGAAAACTGAAAACCGCTTTAAATCTGGAAAAACAATCTGTCAAATTATTTCCATTAGACAGTCATTACCTGGAACAGAAAAGTCTTATCGAAACAAGACTATATGAAAAAACAGGTAAAAAAACATGGATCCTCAAAGCAGAAAAAAATTTAAAAAAAGCTATTCAAATGGACCCTGATAAACCTCTTTACCTAGGAGAAATGTCAGAAATTATAGTGAGGCTTCCGAACGGGACAAATAAGGCAATTGCTCTGTTAAAAAAAGCTCTAAAACTGGATCCCCTTAATTATCCTGAACATTACTTATGGCTCGCCGATCTTGAAGCTAGAGAAAAACGATTTAAAAATGCCAGAAAAAAATATCACGAGATCCTTTCTATTTATCCCATACAGGAAATTAAACGGCTCCCCTTTTTCAGGTATGCTAATTTTGCTGCGACTGATGCTATGGCACATCTGGGATTGGCAAAATTAGATATTAAAGAAAACAAAATATTGAAGGCTGCAAAAGAAATAAAATCAGCTTTAAAAATTACTCCCTCCTCTCCTCAAATCCATTATTATGCAGGACTTTTGGAACTGTATCAAAGAAACTGGGAAAAAGCAGAAAACCATTTTAAAATAGCCCTCTATTCTCCTGATTTAAACTTTAAAGCAGAGAAATGGCTTTCTCTGTCAGAATTTAAATTAAAAAAGTACCAAAAAGCTCTGCGTGATATAAAAACAGCCTTAAAATTCCATCAACCCGATGATTCAATTCTTGTTATCGCTGGTGATATTTACTCTGCGCAGAAAAATAGAAAAGAAGCTCACAGATTATGGGAGAAAGCTCTGAAACTGGATCCACACAACCTTTACCTTCAAAAAAAGCTCAAAAAATAGCTATTTCATGGGCTGCGTCCTGATTTCTTACTCCAGGATGACAAAAAACCACCCATAAAATTTTTCGCGTAGAGATCTCCTCTTTATTAATGACTGGAAACTGTTTTTAAAAGTTTAATCGCCTGTTTTCGCAAAGTTTCAGGATCCTGCCCATTCACGTCAATTTTATTGAAAGATTCCGCCAGAGCAGGGGCTCCCATTTCATGAGTCAACCAATTCTGAAAATCTCCTCTTGAAAGATGATATCGAATCGAATTACTGTCCACATCTTCCAAAATCTTTCCAAACTCTTCAATAGTCGAGGCTCTTAATCCTAAAAAATGATTGTCTGACCAGAAATAAAACGATTTCTCAGGAGCCGCAACAATTTTAGCAAACTCCTCCTTCTTGACTTGAGTTTTAACAACTTCCTTTTTGGCGGTCTTCTTAGCCATAAGCTCGCTCTCCTTTATTTCATAATCTCTGCCAGAAGAAACTTCAGCAGGAGTCTTTAATGAATATACCCTTTTTTCATATTCTCTAACCAGAGCAACAGCGAATTCTTCACTTGCAGCCTCTGCAGTCAGATGAAGAACTGGTTCAACAGGATCAGGAACAACCAGGATCCAGCTTTTATGCTCATGGAAGATTTTAACTCCATCCAGCAGTTCCATTCTTTCATTTTTGGAAAGTTCAATAATTTTTCTCATGATTCCGCCTTTTTCAGACCAGGAACATTCGACATCAGCATGAGCCATGTGAAAAGCAGGCAGTTCCAGAGCGGCATCAGATAAAGAAATCTTCATTTTAGCTAAAGCCTCAAGAAGTTTGGCAAAAGTAAACATGGCGTCAAAAGTAGGAATCACTTTAGGGAAAATAAACCCTCCTTCACCATCTCCCGCCATAATGACTTTCTTGTCATTTAATGCTTCAGCCATAAGGCTTCTAGGATCATTTTTGGTCCGTTTAACTTTGCCGTTATACTTTTCGCAAATATTTTCGATGGAAGATGGAGCTGTAACAGGCACAGCTACAACACCTCCTCCCAAATGTTTCAACATCAAAATGGTCAGAAGGTTCAATAAATGGAAACCAGAAATCACCCGTCCTTTTTCATCAATCAAGGAAATCTTTTCTCCATCCACATCCACCCATAAGCCAACGTCGGCTTTTAAGGTCGTAACAATATTCGCCAGTTCATTCAGCGATTTCTGAAGAGTTGTTCTGGTCTGTCTCCCGCGAATTGGATCCGTATAAGCATTAAGAGCAACCATATTCGTTCCCATGCGGCCCAGGAGATGAGGCAGAACAAGAGAGGCATTCCCAAAACCATAATCCACAATCACTTTCAAGTTTGCTTTTTGGATAATCTGAGCATCAATATTACTGTAAAATCCTTCCATGTACTGATCAATCGCTCGGGAGGAAAATTCAATAGCTCCAACCTCCTCCATCCCTGTTCTTCGGAAATCTTCACGAAAAAAAGCGTTTTCAATTTTCCTTTCGAATCCATGATCAATGTTGATGCCGTCAGCGTCAAAAAACTCGATCAAAAACGCGTGGGAATCCTTCGGAGAAATTCGAACATGAATTCCACCTTTTGCCTGCGCCATTTTGATGCCATATCTGCTGATAGGGGTGGGCATAAAGCGGTAGTCCAGAACGTTGACTCCTGTGCTGATCAAGCCACAAATAATCGAACGATTAATCATTCGACTGGCAGGATGAGAATCTCGACTGGTAATCACATAAGAACCTTTTTCTAGAGAGGCTCCATAAGCAGCCCCGAGCTTCATGGCGAATTCAGGAGTTATCTCAATATTAGCCAAACCTGTGATTCCCTGATTTGAAAAAAAAGAACCTGGCCACTTTCCTCCCCATACCAGAGACATGCTGACGTTTCCACCCGCCTCAATCTGCTTCTCAGGCCAAATTTTAACCTGGGGATGCACAACGGCTCCTGGACCAAGATAGCATTTGTCGCCAATGACTGCTCCTTCAGAAATTAAACTGTTGTTTTTAATTGTGCACGAACGAGTCACAGTCGCTCCTGTGATTTTGCTTTTCTTCCCAACATAGGTGTTATTCCATAAAATACTTCTCTGCAGGACAACCCCTTCTTCAACAATGCAGTTGTCTCCAATCACCAGATACTCATGCAGAAGCGCATCTTCCTTAATTCTGCAATTTTTCCCGATGACAGCAGGTCCCTGAATCTCTGCTTTAGGATCTATTTTTGTTCCTTCTCCTATCCAGACATCCTGACGGACTCGGGCTCCAGGAATATTTAACTTAACTTTCCCATCAAACGCGTCATATTGAGCTTGGCGATACTGCTGCAAATTACCAATATCGCACCAGTAGCCCTGGGAAATATATCCATAAAGAGGTTCATTTTGATGGAGAAATCGAGGAAATAAATCTTTACTGAAATCGCTCATTTTCCCTGATTCCAGATACTTAAAAATTTCTGGCTCCAGAACATAAATTCCCGTATTAATGGTATCGCTGAAAACCTCTCCCCATCCTGGTTTTTCTAAAAACCGTTTAATTTTTCCATCAAGGTCGGTAATCACCACGCCAAATTCCAGGGGGTTCTCAACTCGCGTTAAAGTAATGGTCGCAAGAGCCTTTTTGCTCTTATGAAATGAAACAATTTCTGTTAAATCAAAATCGGTCAAAGCATCTCCTGAAATAATCAAGAAAGTGTCATCTAAAAAAGACTCGGCTTTTTTGACGCTGCCTGCTGTTCCTAGAGGCTCAGATTCGATGGAATAACTTATTTTTGCGCCGAAATCGCTCCCGTCACCAAGATAATTCATCACCACATCAGGAAGATACTGAAGCGTCACAATGATGTCTCTAATGCCGTGCCTGATCAAAAGATTAATGATATGTTCAATAACAGGGCGATTTAAAACAGGAACCATAGGTTTAGGGTGATTACAGGTCAATGGACGCAGCCTTGTTCCTTCACCTCCAGCCATGACCACTGCTTTCACTGCTTTCCCTCCCGAAAACAAGTTGCTTGGATTGTTTTAGCTATTTTTGCAAAGACTGTTTAGTGCCTGCCTCCAGCAAACTCATCCCTTCATTGACTAATTTTTGACCTGTGGCAATATGAATAATGTTTTTATTCTCAAAAACTTTTGCCATTTCTTTGTAGCCCTCTAACTGCAGTTGAATTGACTTGGTCAAAGATTCATGAAAAGGCTTCCAGAGATCAGGAGGAGTCAACTCCTGTATGTGCACAAACTGATCTTCCATCTCTTTAATGACACGAGTACAAATCCCTTTCCCCTTCTGAATCACCGGATCATCCAGAGAAAAAGTCTGAGGCTGTCCTGAAAAATCCTCAATGAATTGAACAATCGCATGGATCCCTTTTTTATCCATGACAAAACTTCTCTGAATCACCCCAAATTGTTCGATGACTTTCTCAATTTCTTCCAGATATGCTTTCTCATCTAATTCCATGTCTATATGATTACGAGATTCTAACCCCTGCTTCCTTCAGAATTTTTAAAAACTCCTCCTCATTCAATATGGGAATTCCAATTTTTTTTGCTTTCTCTTGCTTTATTCCTGAATCTTTCCCTGCCACAACAAAACCTGTCTGTCTGCTCACTGAGGTTGAGGGAACTCCTCCTAAGTCTTTAACGATCTCCTCAGCCTGAGTTCGAGTAAGAGATTCGAGCCCACCCGTAAAAACAACCGTTTTCCCCGTAAATTGGGTATCAGGCGCTCCAGAGGCTTCTTTATGGAACGAGGTTTTAAGGCCGGCTCTTTTTATCTTTTCAAAAATTTCCGCAGCGGTTTTAGATCGGAAGAAATGACGCACGGATTCAGCAATTTCCGGACCAATCCCCTCAATGCTCTGAAATTCTTCAAGGTCCGCTTTTGAAATCATCTCAAGGGATTTAAAATGCTGCGCCAGCAGTTCTGCCACTCTTTTCCCGACATGGCGAACTCCCATGGCATACAAAAGTTTAGAAAAGCCGATTTGTTTTGATTTTTCAATTTCATCTAAAATATTCTGGACCGATTTCTCCCCCATTCTTTCAATTTCTAAAAACTGCTCTTTTTTTAAAAAATAAAGATCTAAAGGATCTTGAATTAAATTTTTTCCCACCAGCTGCTGAATCAACTTTGGACCAACATGTTCGATGTTCATGGCTTCACGTGAACAAAAATGCCAAATCCATCGTTCTATGCGGCTTTGACAGGATTCATTCGGGCAGTAAAAGTCCACTTCGCCTTCAGGATGAATGACTGGGGTCTCACAGAGAGGGCAGATATCAGGCATTTGAAAAATAAGCTCATTCCCTTTTCTTTTATCTTTTAAAACAGCGATCACTTCAGGTATAACCCCACCTGCCCTTCTAACTAAAACTTGATCTCCTGTTCTAATATCCAGGCGCTCAATTTGATCCTGATTATGCAAACTGGCGCTGGAGACGACAACTCCGTCTATTCCAATGGGCTCAAGTTCAGCCACAGGAGTCAGTTTTCCCGTTCTCCCCACAGACACAGAGATCACTTTTACTCTGGTAGATCTCATCTCTGCAGGAAACTTATAAGCAGTGGCCCACCTGGGAGCATGACTCGTAGCACCCAGTTGATCCTGAAGTTTTAAATCATTCACTTTAACCACTATTCCATCGGCTCCATAAGGCAGGGATTTAACTTTTTCCATCCATTCATCCCAGTATTCCTGAACTTGCTTTCGATTTTGCGCGAGGCGAGAATAAAGATTCACTTTAAATCCTGATTCTCGCATCCAATTTAAGAACTTAAAATGGGTTCTAAAAGCGACCCCTTCATGATATCCAAGAGCATAGCAGAACATATCCAGTTTTCTGGAAGCGGTTATTTTAGGATCTAACTGTCTGAGGGAGCCAGCTGCTGCATTACGTGTATTGGCAAATAAAGGTTCGCTTTTTTGGGACCTTTCTTCATTAAGCCGCTTCAATTCATCTTTTGTCATAAACACTTCCCCACGAATTTCGATCAGGCCAGGGCTGCCTGAAGAACTCCAAATCTCGGCTGCAGTCTCATTCTCAGGAGGCAGAAAAGAGCTGATTCGCAGTGGAATCGCTTTGATGGTTTTTAAATTTTGAGTTATGTCTTCTCCTTCGATTCCATCGCCGCGAGTCGCCCCCTGGGTAAAAATCCCATCTATATAGGTTAAATTAACGGCTAACCCATCAAACTTCAGCTCGCAAACATATTCAATTGGAGAGTCTGGGGGCAGATTTAAGAATCGCAAAATTTTTTTTTCAAATTCCTCAAACTCTTCTTCACTGAACACATTGTCAAGACTGTGCATTGGAACCCGATGATAAACTTTTTTGAAACTCTCTAAAGGAGCCCCCCCTACCCTCTGGGTTGGAGAATCAAATGTTATCAGCTCTGGATTTTCATCTTCGAGTTTCTTTAATTCTCTAAAAAGCTGGTCATACTCCGCATCAGAAATAATAGGGTTATCCAGAACATAATAGCGATGATTATGCTCTTCAATCTGCTTTCTTAAGATTTCAATTCTCTGCTGAATACTGAACAAGGCTGTCAATGGCTTCTTCGCGTTTCCAAACGATTCCTCTTCCTCTTGAGCTGCAGTCGCAATCCCGTTTTCCAGCATCCTTTCTGCGGTTCAGCTTCGCAGTCAAAGGGCAGCAGGCTGCAGAGAGTTTTTCAGTGGAAACCCTAACTGCTCTCTCTGCTCAAGATACAATTTAGCGCATTGAGAAGCCATTTTTCGAATTCGAAGAAGATTCTGGGTTCTCTCTGAAACACTTAAAGAGCCTCTTGCATCCAGCAAATTAAAAGTATGGGAACATTTTAAAATAAAATCATACGCGGGAAAAACTAATTTTTTCTGCAGAAGCTGCTGAGCCTGTTTTTCATACAGATCAAAAAGCTGCCAGAGTAAACCCACATCAGACTCATCAAAATTAAACCTGCAAAATTCCACTTCGTTTTCTTTGTGGAGATCACCATAAGTAATGCCTGCAGCCCACTCAATTTCTAAAAAATTATCTACTTTCTGCAAATAAAGCGCAATTCTTTCTAAACCATAAGTAATCTCTACAGGAACTGGATTCACTTCTATTCCGCCGACCTGTTGAAAATAGGTAAACTGGGTAATTTCCATTCCATCTAACCAGACTTCCCATCCCACACCCCAGGCTCCAAGAGAAGGAGATTCCCAATTATCTTCAACAAAACGCACATCATGATATCTCAAATTCACCCCAAGAGCTTCCAGACTTTTCAAAAATAAATCTTGAACATTGTAAGGAGAAGGTTTCAAAATCACTTGATACTGATAATAATGCTGCCAGCGGTTAGGATTCTCAGTATATCTTCCATCTGTTGGTCGGATTGAAGGCTCGACATAAGCCACTTTCCAGGGTTCAGGGCCCAAAGAGCGAAAAAAAGTGGCAGGATTCATGGTCCCTGCCCCAACTTCTGTATGATAGGGGTGCCATATAATACACCCTGCGGACTCCCAGTAATGATGAAGAGTTAAAATGATATCTTGAAAAGTCATATCAAAATCCTAAGAGAATCAAACCGGCGCTTTCACCATCTCTCGCACTTTTTCGATCAATTGAGGGATTGTGTCCGATACAGAAACCCCTGCCCTCTGAAAAGCTTCCACTTTTGACTGCGGAGTCCCTTGATTCCCTGAAATTATGGCTCCAGCATGCCCCATCCGTTTCCCAGGGGGGGCTGTTCTTCCCGCGATAAAAGCGGCAGCAGGAATTCGAAGCTTTGAAATCTCTGCGGCTGCCTCTTCTTCATCGCTCCCGCCGATCTCGCCGATCAGGATGACAACCTCTGTTCCCGGATCTTGATCAAACAGTTTCAGCCCATCTTTAAATCTCATGCCAATGATCGGATCTCCACCAATTCCAATACAGGTGGACTGCCCTAACCCTGCTCTTGTCAACGAATTCACGACTTCATAAGTTAACGTTCCACTTCTTGAAATAACCCCAATATTTCCTGGCTTGAAAATCTTTCCTGGAATAATCCCTAACTTCGCCTCTCCTGCAGTCGTGATGCCAGGACAGTTAGGTCCTATCAAAACAATGCCTTTTTCTTTAACGACACGATACGCTTTCATCATGTCATGCACAGGGATGCCTTCAGTAATACATACAATCACCTTGATCCCTGCCTCAGCCGCTTCAAAAATCCCATCTGCAGCATAAGGAGGAGGGACAAAAATAACCGATGCGTCTGCCTGTGTGACAGCAGCGGCTTCCTGCACAGAATTAAAAACTGGCAAGTCAAAAATTCTTGTTCCTCCTTTTCCTGGAGTCACTCCTCCCACCACTTTTGTTCCATATTCAATCATTTGTCTGGTATGGAACTGTCCCTCTTTCCCTGTTATTCCTTGAACAATCACGCGAGTATTTTTATTGACCAGTATTCCCACTTTTCACCTCACAGACTTGCGGAACTTAAGATTTTTTTCCCCAGCATGACAACAATGCTCGTATTACCAAATCCACTGACCAGAAGTCTAATTTCTTGACCTCCATTATGTCGTCCTTTATAGGCCAAATATTTTGAAAGTTCGTCAGTAACCCATACCTTAACCTCTTTTTCTCCTTTGAAATCCGGGAGATGAATCGTAATATAGGTCTGAGTAAAGGGCAGGTTGTTTTGTTTCGCTCCTGCGCTTACCACAATGCTTGCCATCGCCAATTCTTCAACTTTTTGATTGGGCATTGGATTCTGGCTTAAAATTGTTCCTGGAGGATCTTTAGGATCCCACTCCCAGCCAATTTGTCCCATTTTTAGATGCACCTTTTGCAAAACTCGACGGGCAGAACGGAGAGTATCACCCACCAGTTCGGGCATCGTCACAAAGGGTGGTGGACCAGAAGAAATAACTAATGTTACCACGGCGTCTTTACTTAGAATCTGACCAGGAGAAGGCTTTTGTCCTATGACTATTCCTTTTTTGGCATAAGGGCTGGGCAGATAGGAAATGGGCCCTACCTGCAGGCGCGCAGACTCCAACTGAAGTTCTGCTTCTTGATAAGCATAACCCCTGACATCAGGAACCGTGATAATTTCTGGTCCTTGTGAAACAACAACCTGAATCTCTCTCCCATCTTTTACTCCCATTCCTGGATCGAAATTTTGACGAATAATCTCACCTTTTGGAACTTTGGCGCTGAAAACCCACCTTTCAATGTTAAAAGACAAATCTCTGCCTCTTAACAATCTCTGCGCTTGATCAATTGTTTTTCCTTTTAAATTAGGGACAATCGCTGTTCCTTTTTCTCCAATTCCAAGGAGAGCATTTGCGGCATAAAGCAGGAAAATTCCTAAAACCACAGCGGCTGTTAATCCTAAAATTATCTTTAAAATTAAGCGCATACTTTCCTATTTTCCATTTCTAGTCTCAGCTGCCCACAGGCTGCCTGAATGTCTTGCCCTCGTTCCTGACGGACACTTGCAGGGATTCCAGATTTTTCCAATACGAATTGGAATGCCCTTACATGCTTAGAATCAGGAGCTTGATGCGGGTATTCTGACATCGGATTCAGCGGAATCAAATTGACATGACAGATGATTCCTTTCACCAGAGACGCCAGTTTTTTAGCGAGTTCCAGATCATCATTCACCCCTTTAATCAAAGTGTATTCAAAACTAATTCTCCTCCTAATTTTAGACTGATAATATCGGCAGGCTTCAATCAGTTCAGAAATCTTGTATTTTTTATTGATTGGAAGAAGTTTTCCGCGCAGCTCATCTACAGGAGCATGGAGAGAAACAGCCAGGCGAATAGGAGCTCCTTCTTCAGCCAGTTTTCTTATTTCGGGAACAATCCCCACCGTTGAAATCGTAATATGTCTCATGCCAATTCCAGCGCCTAGAGGATCATGCAAAATTTTTATCGCTTTCATAGTATTATCATAATTGTTCAAAGGCTCACCAATCCCCATGAAAACAATATTAGAAATACGATCCTTGTTCCGCTTTTGAATTTGCAAAAATTGATCCACGATCTCCCAGGATTCCAGATTTCGTTTCCATCCTTTCAATCCCGAAGCGCAGAAAGCGCATTTAAATGCGCACCCTACTTGTGTTGAAAGACAGACAGACAAGCGATTCTCAAAATACATGAGAACGGATTCAATCCTCTCCCCATCTTTCAGTTGAAATAAAAATTTAGCGGCATCCCGCTCTTCAGAGTGTTGAATTTTAATCGCTTCAATCTCCTGGATATTCCAAATAGAAGAAAATCTGTCGCGCAAGCCCTGGGAAAGATTTGTCATTTCCTGGAAACTGAAAATTCCTTTTTGATAAATCCAGGAAAAAAGCTGTCTGCCTCTATAAGAAGATTCCCCTTCCTTTTCTGCAAGAGACTCCAGCTCATGCTGCTCAAGACCTTTCAAATTAATCATGTTTTTTAGTTTTTTCCCAAAAGCGCCATAAAAAAACCATCCGCATGAACCTTCTGAGGTAAAATCGTGAATCCGATACCTCTGGTTCCAGTATTCAATTCATTTAGAAAATTAGGTAAACACGAGTCAGGTTCCTTTAAAATAAAATTTGGATGGACAGTCAAAAATTGCTCAATAATGCTTTCATTCTCTTCCATCTCTAGAGAGCAAGTGCAGTAAACCATGTTTCCTCCAGGTTTTAAAGATAGAGCTGCTGAATTTAGAAGTTCCAATTGAAGGATGGAATGTCTTTCCAAGTCGGAAATGGACTTTTTCCACTTAACATCCACCTTTCTTCTTAAAGAACCTGTAGAACTGCAGGGGACGTCGAGCAGGATAGAATCAAAAGCTTCAGGAAAATGTTCACCCGCTTCTCTCGCATCCGCTAAAACGGGATGAATGGAACGAAATCCAACTCTTCTTCTATTCTCTTCAATTTTTCTCATTCGATCAGGAACCTTATCAAGAGCTAAAACTTCCCCTTCATCTTGCATGAACTCTGCTATTTGGCAAGATTTTCCTCCGGGGGCAGCGCACATATCTAAAACCTTTTCTCCAGGTCTGGGGTGCAAAAGAAAAACGGGCAGCTGTGCAGAAAAAGACTGCACCCAGAAAAATCCTTCTGAATATCCAGGAAGTTTTTCTACTGCTCCAGCATCCTCTAAAAACACAATCCCTTCAAAAGGTCCAGATAGGGCTTTAATTCCTTTGGAATCGCAAATTTTTAAAAAATTCTCCGTGGTAATTCGCAGAGAATTCACTCTGACCTCTAAAGAAGCGATTGAATTATTCCATTTCATCAGAGCTTCTGTCTGTTCTGCTCCAAATCGTTTCACCCATCTCTCAACAAGCCACAAAGGGTGGGAATAAAGAACACTGAGAGCCTCAGTTTGATTTTCAGGGAGAAAAATTTCAGGCTTAGAAGCTAATTTTCTCAAAACTCCATTGACCAGAGCAGAAGTTCCTGAATGTCCCACTGTTTTAGACAATTCCACCATGGAATTAACAATCGAAGGCTTAGGAAAATTCATAAACTCCAATTGATAAGCCCCGAGCCGCAGCAAATTTCGAATAACAGAAGGAAGAGAAAAATAGTCTGATTCCACCAGGCTCTTCAATTTGTAATCAAGAAATCCAAGATGTCTCACTGTGCCTCTCACCATTTCAAAATAAATACCTCGAAGCTCTTTAGGGAGAAACTCAAATTTTTGAGAAGTAAAATAATCTAAATTTTCTTTTCCCTTCTCCCAGGTCAATAATGTATTTAAAGCTTCTTTGCGAACGCTAATTTTTGAACTACTGCAAAATCTGGACTCTATCCTCATTCAAAAAACCCTTTCTCCATTTCGAACTGCTGCAAAATCTGGACTCTGTAACCATTCAAAAAATCCCTTCCACTCAATATTCCGCGGCTCTCAGGTTGAATTTTTAAAATTAAAAGCAAATCTTTTCCGCAGACCACCACAGGACCCTCTGGTTCAATTCCAATGATTGTTCCAGGCTGCATTTGCGGCAGCAGTGCCAGTCGGACGCCGAATTCAGTCAATCCTTTCTCTTCTAAAACCCCTGCCTTTAAAATTTTAATCTGTTTCCCCTGGAACAAAGTTCTTGCTCCTGGATCAGGGGAAAGCCCTCGAATTTGATTGTGTATCTTTTCTGCTGGTTTTCCCCACTGGATCCAGGTTTCTTCTTTTTTTAGGGCAGGAGCGTACGTGGCTTTCGAATCATCCTGCGGAACAGGAACGATTTCTTTTCTGAAAAGTTTTGGAAGCGTCTGGTCTAAAAGGAAAACCCCTGCTTCAGCGAGTTTCTCAAGCAGAGTTCCTGAATCATCCTCTTCCAGAACAGGAAAACTCTTCTGAGCTAAAATCTCCCCCTGATCCCATTTTTCAGTCATATAAGCCAGTGTAATCCCTGATTCTCTAGCCCCTGACATTAACGCTCTTTGAACAGGAGCTGCCCCTCTGTAAAGAGGGAGAAGAGATGGATGCAGATTAATCGATCCAAACTTTGGCAAATGCAGAATCTCTGTCGGAATATACGACCCATAAGCAGCGCTGAAAATCAAATCTGACTCCTTCTCTTTTAATCTCTCAAAAAACTCGAAAGATTTTAAATCCACTGGCTCTAAAACAGGAAGTAAATGCTCAATCCCCCACTTTTTCACAGGAGTTGATTTTAACTGTTTTCCTCTTCCAGACGGTTTATCTGGTTTAGTAACAATAAAAATTCGAAACCCTTCTCTTAAAAAAAAATCAAGGGAAGGGATAGCAAATGGGCTGGATCCAAAAAAAATTAAATTACAGCCAGCTGCGATTCTCGGCCTTCCCTTTCTTTTCGATATTCATCAGGGGTGAGTTCCCTTAAATTCTTAGCTTTTTCCACAAACAGCACTCCATCCAAATGATCGATTTCGTGCTGAAAGCAGCGGCTCAACAGTTTTTCAGCTTCTACTTTAAACCACTTACCTTTTAAATTTTGAGCTTTTACAATGACTTTATACGCGCGCTCAACATCTCCATAAAGATTAGGGAAACTTAAACAACCCTCGATTCCAATCTGAGTACCCTCTTGATGAACAATTTTAGGATTTATCAACACATAAGGACCGCCGTACTCTTCTCCGCAGTCTGCAACCAAAATTCGTTTTGAAACACCAATCTGCGGGGCTGCAAGACCAACTCCTGGAGCCTGATACATCGTTTCGAACAAATCCTCTGCCAATTGATCGAGAAGAGGATCGTTAAACTTTTCAATCGCTTTAGCTTTCTTTTTAAGAACAGGATCGCCCTGTTTCCGCACTTCACGAATGGCCATATTTTCCCCCTTAAAACTCCTTTGATTTCCATTATTAGCATCTATGATATCTATCATAAATGCTGATTATAAATTTCGACGGAAGACTACTTTTTCCCTTGCCAATTCAATTTCACGCGGGGATGCCATGTTCTTAAAACAAGAGTATAGGTTGTTTGCCTGTTCATCTCTGATACGGTTTTTCCGGGTGTCATAGTCCCGATTTGATAGACCATGGAGCCGCCGTGAAAAAGAGAAGTAGGAAGAGATTTTCCTCCTCGCGTGTAAACAAGAGTGGCTGTTACACCTCTTATTGTCTTTTTGCTGACATTGGTGACAGTGAATGTTGTTCTCACCACATACATGGGCGGATTGGAGCTGAATAAAGCGGGAACAAAAGAAACAATTTTTGCGGCAAGTGGACTTTTTTTCTTTTCTGACCTGCTCTTCTTGCCAGACTTGGTGCTGGAGGCAAGGGACGATGCCCTGATCTGAGCTAAATTAGGGGGAGATGTCAATTCTCCAATTTCAGTGATAGGGCTGTAATTATAATAAAATCCTAATAAAGACGCCAGTTCTTGCACTGAAATCCAAAGGGTGCCGTGATGCATAAAAACACCTTTTTCAGCAGGTTTTCCGTCAATATACAAAAACGCAGAGGAAGTTTCTTGAGGGCATAAATTTTTTTCAGCGTACGCCCATCCTGCGCAAAAAATCCTCCCTTTCTCGACCATTTTCATTCCTAAAACTGGAAGAATCTGATGAAGCCGAATATAGATCTGACTGTGTTTCACTTTAATCGGTTTTTGGTAAGGTTGATTGTTCACGTAAAAACTAACTTGATCAGCAAAAGCAAGCGCAAAAATGCTGAGTAAAATAGAGGTTAAAAAAACTGCTCGTTTAAACATAATCACGGTCCTCCCGAAAATTTAATCTCGCACTTCAATTCTAATCTATTCCTGCTATCAATTTCCTTATTCAGGAGTCTATCTCCTCCTGAAAATTTTACTCAATTTCAAGGGTTTCTTCATTCAAATCAAAAACTAAAGAAGAATAGGATATCTTAAAAAACTCTTTAAACTTCCCCAGAGATAAATCCTCAGGCCATTGACTCTCATCTGTGCACCAACTCTCCAGTTCTTCTTCAAAGATTCTTCGATAGTTTTTTTTCAGCCATTCCTCTAACTCTTCTTCAACCTCGGGAATAAGATAAACCGTTCTTTCCTCACACAGTTCCTGCATCGTCAATTCAGGCATCGGTTCAGGAGCTGATTTCGCCCACTCCAGATAAGCCTCTGTTGGCTCCACAGTTAACGCATTTCTATTCACAAGAGGAAGAACTTCCGCTGCTTCTAATTCTTCTAATTCTCTTGATTCCTGCCCCTGATCCATGGTCAAGTCCTCCTTATGTTATTAAAACAATCGAGTTTAATTCCACAACCTGACGTCAAAAACCTGTAGAGCAAAAATTCCACTCTCCATTCCTGACAGCTGCTTCTTAATGGCAGGAACTTTTCAATGACTGGAAAATCACATCCATTAAATAAACTCATTAAAAGGCAGGAGGGTTTCATGAAAAAAAAATTACTCTTCGCAGTGATAAGCCTTCTCTTACTTTTCTCCCTGATGATGCAGGCGCGAGCAGCTTCTTTCACAGGAACAGTGATGGCAGCCAATTATTACGAATTCACCGTTCAAAATGGAACGATTCACAAAATTTTTCAAGTGAGAGGCACGACAACAGGGGACAAATTTCCTCATGACGGAGATTTCGTCTTAGTGGTCTATAAAAACATACAGGGGGCTTTAGTCGCTGTATCCATTAAAGTCTTAAGGCCTTTTTCTCCCTAAGAATCCGTCAAAACTCAATATTTCACAAAGCACAGCCAGGCTGTGCCGAACCCCACTGTGAAAATCGTAATATAAAAACCCCCTTTTAGATAATACCAGAAACTCAATTTTATATTTTCCTGAGCAGCTTTTTCAGCCACAATCAAATTAGCGATTGACCCGATTAAAGTCAGATTTCCCGCAAAAGTGCTGGACATGGCTAAAGTAAGCCAGAGAATTCTTCTGCTGGCGGGAAGAACGGATCGAACAAAGGGCCTAAATAATAACACAGCAGGCACATTACTGACCAGATTGGATAAAATGACACTGGCAGCAGCGAATTTTGGGATAGAAGCTAAAATTTCCGCTTGAAGCCCCCCTGTTTTTAATCCGTCTAAAACATGTATCTCGAATCCTTTAATGACAATAAATAAACCGATAAATAAGAGGAGAAGATTCCAATCCATCTTTTTTAAAATCTCAATTCTTTTCCCTCCCAATAGTAGAAGTGTCAAAATTCCTGAACCCAGAGCGATCCAGACCAGAGAAAGTCCTGTAAAAAAAAAGAAAATGGTTAAAAAAGCAATTCCACCAGCTTTTATCATCATCTTCTGATCGATCTGCTGCTCTACTTTGGACGAATTCAATTTTGACGATGAACCTGGCTCAAGCTGCTGCAGAATATTTTCACCAGAAGACGAGGAAAAATCTTTTTTGTAAATCAAAGCCAGCAAAATGAAATCAAACAGCAAACTCACTGCTGCAGCAGGTCCAACTCTTTCCATAAAATAAAGATAGGAAAGATGGGAGGCTCCTGCAATCAAAATATTCTGCGGATTCCCAGTAAGAGCTGCACAAGAACCGATATTAGAAGCGGTTGCTAATGCCATTAAATAAGGAAGAGGGTTAAGCTTCATTTTATGGGCGGTATGAATGAGAAAAGGGGTTAAAGCTAGGCAGACAATATCATTAATCAAGAAAGCGGAAAGCAGCCCGGAGACGGCAATTGTCACAGCCAGAAACTGCATGGGAGTTTTTACAACCGGTTCCATGGTTTCAGAAATCCACTTGAAAAATCCTGATAAATAAAGAGCTTCTATCAGAACCATCATGCCCATCAATAAAAAAATGGTATGAAAATCAACTGCCAGGTAAGCCTGCTGCAGACTAAGAATGCCGGCGAGAAGTGTTAGAAATCCTCCTAACAAGGCAATCCTGTGTCTCTTCATTCGAAGAACAGGAATATCAGCGAGAACAAACCCTGAATAAGTAACAAAAAAAATCCCTAAGGCAGCGAAAAATTTCATTTTATTAGATTCCCTTTAACTTTTGATTTCGAGCTTCTGCTTTCTCAAATTTCTTTCTTCCTGTTTTCTGAAGCGATCTCGCCAAAAGTGGAAGAGATACAGAAAATCGCCAGCCTGTTCCTCTATGCCCATCAGGATATTCTTCATAGTGGCGGGGAACTTTTATTTTTTTTAAATACTTCGCAAAAATTCTTGCGCCCAGATGGAGGAAATATTCATCTTTATTTCCGCAGTCTAAAAAGAGAAGTTTCAATTTTTTTAGATTTTCCGCATATTGATTCACCTGAACAACCGGATCGCAATTTAACCATTTTCTCCATATTTCCTCAACCAGCTCTGAGGTTTCAAGATCAAAAGGGAGATCAAATTTTAGTGGACTTCTTGAATTTGGGCTGTAACAAGCAGACATGGCGATCACATTCAAAGTTGTAAAATCCTGAGGATGCGGTTTTTCCTTTTTCCAAAAATCACTCAAAAATGCGCGAATAGATGAATACTGCTTCAAAACTTGAATAGCTTCAGGAAAATCTCTTTTATAACACCATTCAAAATAGAGATCCCCGCTGTGACAGGCAATCGCTGAAAAAAGTTCAGGATGTTTCATTCCAAGAGTAAGAGCCCCGTACCCTCCACTTGAACGTCCTATCAGTCCATAAGGAGGGGGGATTTTAATTTCTTTTTGAATCCAATCTACCAAATCCCGAGCGATCATGTCCTCATAATTTCCTGTGGCAGAAGAGTTTAAATATTGACTTCCTCCATAGGAAGTAAATCCATCAGGAACGATCAGAATAAAAGGAAGGGACTGCTTTAAAATCACGGTATCAGCCTGTTCAAATAGATTTTTAGAAAATGGATCTCGATTCAGAACTTGATGACTTGTTCCGAAAAAAGCGGGGAGGTGAATGATCACAGGAATATCTCGACCGGCTGCATCAAGAGAATTGCTGCAGGGAGAATAAATCACTGTAGATCTTATCCACGGATCCTGTAAAGGGTTCCCTTTAAGGCTGGGAAATTCAACATCAACAATATCAACCTTACCTTTTAATTTTAAATAGGGCCAATTTCTCACCCCTAAATTATCCGATACAAAAGGATGAACCCCTTTTTTTCTTGAAAAACTTAATTCATGAAAGATTCAATTCTTCTCATTGGGAAAGGAAGGGTGGGAACAGCTCTAGGCTCCTGTCTTCGAACCCAAAAAATCCCTCTGGTTCACCGCGCTGGAAGAGGAAAATTTTTGCCTGATATTCCTAAAGCCAGACTGATCTTAATTGCAGTCAAAGACTCTGCCGTCTCTGATGTGGCAAAAAAAATCCATCAAAGCAGAGCCTTAAAACCAGGAAGTTTTCTGGCTCATTTCAGCGGTTCACTTTCTTCTAAAGTTTTAAGAGGAAATGGATGTTTTGTATTCTCAATTCATCCTCTTAAATCTTTTGCATTCCCTGAGGGAAAATGTTCGGATTTTCAAGGGATACCCTTTATCTTTGAAGGGGACAAAAAAGCGATAAAACCAGCGGAAAAATTTGTGAAAATCCTGGGGGGAAAACTATTTCAAATAAAGGACAAAAATAAAATTCTATACCATGCTGCTGCCTGCATCGCCAGCAATTTTCTGGTAACCCTTGTTTCAATGGCAGCAGCATTAAACAAAAAAGCTGGAATCTCAGAGAGAAAATCCCAATCCAGGCAGCCTGAATTATTTTTCATCCCTCTTTTAAGCAGCACCCTTAAAAATATCGAAAAAATGGGAATCCCTGGAGCCCTAACAGGACCCATTGAAAGAGGGGATTTTTCAACGGTCACTGAACACATCAAAGCATTAAAAAAAAACGCCCCAGAAATCCTGAAAACTTACAGAATTTTAGGATTAGAAACTTTAAAACTTGCTCGATTGAAAGGGCTTTCAGAGAAAGAATCTAATCTTTTGAAAATGCTACTGAAAAATCCATGAGCAAGATCACGATTAAAACCATACTGGAAAAAAAGAGTAAAAACGAGAAAATAACCGCTTTAACGGCTTATGATTATTCCTTCTCTTCAATTCTAGATGAGGCAGGAATAGATATCATTTTAGTGGGAGATTCTCTGGGAATGGTTGTTCTAGGTCATTCTACTACTCTACCAGTAACCATGGAAGATATGATTCGTCATACCCGAGCTGTATCCAAAGGAGCCTCCAAAGCTCTTCTTGTGGCAGACATGCCTTTTCTCTCCTATCAGACCAGTGAAAGCGAAGGGATTAAAAATGCTGGAATCCTCCTGCAGAATGGGGCGGAAGCAGTAAAACTGGAAGGGGGGAGATCCATCGCGCAGCTGGTTAAAAAATTAACAGCCTGCGGAATCCCTGTAATGGGGCATTTAGGATTGACTCCTCAGTCTATTCATGCTTTCGGCGGATATAAAGTTCAAGGCAAAACTGAAAAATCTGCTGAAATTTTACTGGAGGAAGCCCAGCTGCTTCAAGAAGCAGGTTGTTTTTCCATTGTGCTGGAATGTGTTCCTAAAAATCTGGCAGAACAGCTCACAAAAAGTTTAGACATCCCGACCATTGGAATAGGAGCAGGGATAAAGTGCGATGGGCAAATCCTGGTGCTTTATGACTGCCTCGGATTAACCCCTGAATTTAACCCAAGATTCGCAAAAAAATTTGCAGACCTTCGAGAAATTTCATTAAAAGCTGTCAGCCAGTATATACAAGAAGTAAAATCAAGCTCATTTCCTGATGATGCCCATAGTTTTTAAAGATCAGTTTAGAGCCTTAAGAAAGTTTCCGCTTTAAACCAACATGAAAATAATCGAAACTCCTCAGGAAATGCAGAAAATAACCTCAAAACTGAGAGTTTCAGGAACGAGCATTGGCTTTGTTCCAACCATGGGAGCTCTCCATAAAGGTCATCTAACCCTTATTCAAAAATGCAAAAAAGAAAATGAAACTGCTGTCGTCAGCATTTTTGTAAATCCCATCCAATTCGGACCAGCAGAAGATTACCATAAATACCCCCGCACTTTGACTGAAGATCAAAAACTATTAGAATCAATTCCTGTGGATTATATTTTTGCTCCCCCAGCAGATGCGATGTTCCCCCCGCATTTTCAAACAAAAATCAATGTTGAACAACTTTCGATTCCTCTCTGCGGCAAATTTCGTCCTGGACATTTTCAAGGAGTCGCAACTGTTGTTTTAAAGCTGTTCCAAATCACAACCCCTCATCAAGCGTATTTTGGAGAAAAAGATTATCAGCAGCTGCAAATCATAAAACAGATGGTCCAAGACTTAAACCTTCCTGTTAAAATTATTCCCTGCCCTATTATTAGAGAATCTGATGGACTGGCAGTCAGTTCCAGAAATCAATATTTGTCTTCTCAAGAAAGGGAAGAAGCTCCACTTCTTTATCGATCACTTTTAGAAGGTAGAAAATTAATAGAGCAGGGAGAAAAGAACCCCAAAATTGTGCAGGAAAGAATCCTGAACAAATTAAAGCAAGGAAAATTCCTTTCTGTTGAATATGTTGAAATCGTCCACCCTGAGACTCTGCAGTCCGTGTCAGTCATAGAGGGAAAAGTCCTTGTCGCTCTGGCGGTTTGGGCAGGGAAAACCAGACTTATTGACAATTTGACAACTCATCAGTTATAATAGCTGTGGCGCAGTAGCTCAGTGGTCAGAGCAGCGGAATCATAATCCGCGTGTCCGGAGTTCAAATCCCCGCTGCGCCACCAGTTTTTTGACAGAAAATTCTATTTTATTTCTACCTGTAACTGATTCGATTGAATCTCCTTGTAAAATATCAAAAAAAATATTTTTATTTTTTTTATAAGAAACAAAATCCGACCTCATTTTTGACAGATTTTTGACAGGGGTATGCTATAAATAGAATCATGATAAAAATTAATCCATTTTCTTTAAATACAGATGCCTCTGCAGTAGCTCATGTCCAGTTCAGAGAAGAAAAATCAGAACATCAGCAGGCTGCCCAGGATCGATTTGAGAAGTCCAGTGATAAAACTGAAGAAAAAATAGGATCTGAAGTCCAAGGCTCAAAAAAATCGAAAAAGAAATCTTCTCTCGCTAAAAATACAGAACTGGCAGAACAAATTAATGCAGTTTTAGATTCTGCAGCAGCTGCAGAGAACTCTGAAAACCCCACACCTTCCACAAAGTCTCAGGACACTCAGAGCGCGGGTCCTCAAAAAACCAGCAGCCAGAACGGCAGATCCCAATACTCTGACTGGAAAAACAAAGATTGGAAAAAAACTTATGGGAAACAAAATACATACGAAAATGGAGGAAACAGATGGAAATCTAAACAGTATTCCCCTAAAATGGATCCAGCAGTCATGGGATCTCCATCAGAGTATTTCAATGAATTTCTTCCTAACTTAATGAAAAGGGCGGGAATTCAATATCCTCCTGAGCTGATGCAGGCGCAGCAGGAGATGATGAATCATTCCTACCGCTTCAGTTTAATGCAGCAGGAAGTCCAAATGCAGCAGGCTGCTTTAAATACCCATCTGCAGATTTTAAATGGAATCATGCAGATGAATTTAGATGTTTTTCAATCCCAAAATAAAAATCTGGACACCATTATTTCAGCCCGACAGAAAGTGTATGCGATGAACAATAAAACTTTTGCCACCATGTTTCAGAACACGATGGCAGTGGCAGAAGCCTGGATGACAGCTTTAACCACAACTCCCCGCTTATGAGAAGATTCATTTATGAAAAAATGCAAGAGAGGACCTCATCATGAAAATTCAAAAAATTCAGCCTTGCACAAGGGCTTTCACCAACAGCAGAAATCAAAACAGAAAATCCCCAGTCCCAAACGACAGCGTCCAGACCGCTATTCCAAACAAATCCACCACGTCCCAATCTCTGCCCAAAAGCGAGGCGCCCAAATCCTCCCACAATGGAAAAAAATCTGCTCGGCCTAACTTCGAAAAATCTCAGAAACCAACCCCATTGGAAAAATCAATCCCGGAGAAAGATCCACAGCTCGGACCCACCACATTTGAAGAAGTGGCTGAAAGAGCAGGAATTGCGAAACCCAAACCATCCCCTGATATTCAAGGGGTTGAATCTTTTTTAACGCCTCAGACACAAATGATGTTAGACAACTATTCGAGCTTAATTAAAAATGGATTAGCCATGCAGGTCGGGCAGCAGATGTATGTCAAACTCTATCAAACTGGATTAGACACTTTTTTAATGGCTGAAAAATGGAAGTATGAACAGTTCACAACCATTCTTCAGTTCAGCCAAACCGTTGCCCAGATGATGGTTGGTTCTATGTTAACCATGAGAACCCAATGGGAAAAAATGTGGACACAGGTCAGACAGCAGCAGGGACAAATCCATGACGCCCTTATCAAACTCTACACTCAACCCTGATGATGCGAAAAATTTTAAAGGCGGCCATTTCTTAAAAAGAACAGAGAATCCGCGATTTTCTTGTTATCCGACCGTGTTTTCTCCTTTCATGGGAGATCTGCAGGAAACTATCCGAGATTTTTTTTCTAAATCTGAATACGTAAAAAATGACTGTTTAAATCAACTGGGAATGTTTGCACCTAAAAAATTCTTTGGGTGTTCCCCTTTGTTTACAGCAGCTCAAGAGTATCCGGCAGCCGGATCTAAAGCCGTTGGAGAAAAGATCATCTCTCTCCTGCAGCTGCACGAAAAAAAGGATCTATTTGATTCTTTAGCAGCCTTTATCGCTTTAAACTTCTCAGGCTTAGGACTGGGCAGTTTATCAGTTTTAGTGTCGCAGTTAAGCGGATTCTGGATGGCATTTGACGCCCCTTCAACTTTTCTGCGTCATGATGAATATGCCCTGAAACACGGTTGTTTTGTGGATAAAAAAGATATTCCGACCCTCCACCAACTCTTTCCTGAAAAATACCCTGATCCTGATGCCCCTTACGTCCCCAAATCCCTTGCTGAAGAAACCTTATTAAAAATCAATGAACAGAGATGGATGTGGCCTCTTGTCATGGATCCTGCCCTGACTCCAGTCCTGTCAGCAGCTTACAAAAACACCCTGGGAGTAAATCTAAATCTAGTTCCCAGTTTTATTCCCGCCAATTACAAACTCCCCCCTGTATGGAGCAGTAAAAACGCGCCTAAACATCCATGGCTTGATCAGAATGCACTTCCACACCCCTGGCTCAATTCTTCCCCACAAAAAAACGCTGAACCCCCACCAGAATTCCCTTGATCTGACTACCCCAACAAGGGAATGAAACAGCCGAAAAGAATCCATCAAACATCCCTTGAAAACGATCATTTTAAAAATAGACCCAAACAAACCGCAGAAGAAGATTATTAAAAAAGCGGCAGAGATCATCAGAAAAAATGGACTGGCGGCCTTCCCAACAGAAACAGTTTATGGGTTAGGCTGCAGCGCCCTCAGCAGAACCGCAGCATTAAAAGTTTTTGCTGCCAAAAATCGCCCCCCGGATAATCCCTTAATCGTTCATCTTGCTGATGTGAAAGATATCCCCTCCATTGCGTATGCCGACCAAAAAAAACTTGAACTAATCAAGCAGCTTTCCCCAGGACCTGTCACGTTTCTTCTGCGAAAAAGAAAGATTATTCCTGATGAGATAACAGCAGGCTCACCTAAAGTCGCTGTAAGAATCCCTTCTCATCCCACTGCACTTGCTTTGATCCGAGAAAGCGGTGTCCCTATTGCTGCCCCAAGCGCCAATCTCTCCACAAAACCAAGCCCAACCCGTGCAGCCCACGTGATCGAAGATTTAAGGGGTAAAATTGATCTGATCCTTGACGGCGGCAGAACCAACTATGGAATCGAATCTACAATTATTGATCTCACCTCAAAAGTTCCCACAGTATTAAGACTCGGCTCTTTTGATATCGAGGAATTAAAAAAATATTTCCCTAATCTTAAAATCCTTAAAAAAACTAAAACTAAAGTGCCTGGAACCCAATACAAACACTATGCCCCTTTGACTCCTATGATTTCAGTGGAGAGGAAAGTCCTGGGGAAAAAAGTCAGTCAACTTTCAAAACAATATAAAATCTGTGTGCTGTGCAGCAGGGAAACAGGAGAAAAAATAAAGCTGAAGGGAATTAAAAAAATCATTCTCGGCAGCCAGAAAAACCTGAAAGAAATCGCACATAATCTTTTTTCCTGTTTCAGAAAACTGGATAAAAGTGGGGCTGATCTCGGCATTGTAGAAAGGTTCGAAGAAAAAGGGGCAGGGCTTGCCCTTATGAACAGAATCCAAAAAGCTGCGCAGAAAACTGCGCAGTGCTTTCAAAGGGGATGACCCTGTGACTGATGAAATATCTCATATGAAAAATTTTGAAGAAGAAATTCGAAATCTCCCCCCAGAGCTTAAACAAGAAGTTGCAGATTTTGTTGAATTTCTGCTTAAGAAGCGGAAACGGAAAAGCGGGGGAATGATGGGGCAGCCCTGGGCAGGCGCGCTGCGAGATTTCCGCGGTCAATATACGTCTTTGGATCTTCAAAAAAAAATAATGGAGTGGCGCGGAAATTAGAAGATGTATCTCATTGACACCAATATCTGGCTAGAGCGCCTGCTAGATCAAGAACGAACAGAGGAAGTAGGACGATTTCTCAGCGGCATTTCTTCAGAATTCCTTTTTTTGACGGATTTTACACTCCATTCTATTGGAATCGCGTTGGTCCGTTTAGGGAGAGAGGAAGCTCTTTTAAATTTTGTACAAGATGCCTTTATAGAAGGCTCTGTTAAAATTGTTAGTGTCACTCCTGATCATATTGAAAAAGTAGTGAATGCGGTAAAAAATTATAAACTTGATTTTGATGATGCTTATCAATATGTATCTGCTGAGATTTACGGATTAACGATTATCAGTTTTGACGCAGATTTCATTTAGGAATTGACAGTGAATTCAGTCGTTTCTGACTCCCCTCCTCCAAACAACCTCTTCTCCTCTGTCTCTTCTCTAAACCTCTCACCCACAGGGGATGCTGTACTCCACTCTCACAAGAACTGCTTACATAGCCGTTCACATTCATCATAAACACACTCGGAATCACCCCAATATACGGATCATTCTGAGACAGACTCTCATAATAATTCTCAAAAGTTAATCCAGTCCCAATATCAGTCCCAATGGTCTCAATCCCGCTCAAAGGAACTTGAGTTAAATATGGATACCCTGCAGCATACGGGGAATACAGAATATTCCCATTGAAAATTACTTCCCCTAAAGGTGAATTCAAAACTTCTAAAGTATTCGATGGGGCCACTGTCCCATTGATGTCCACTGAAACTTTCCCATTGATTCCTTTTGATAAAACTCCTAAACTCCCATTCGTAATATCCACTGTCAAAGGATCAGATAAAAGACCAATCACTCCACCAGCCTGCAGCACTGAATTCGCTCCTGCAGTAATATCAGTTCCTGTTCCATTCGTTAAATCTAAAATACTGCCAGCAGCGCTAAGATCAATACTCCCAGAGGTCGTAATTCCATCTAATAAAAGATTTCCAGAAGTGGTGGTCAAATTTACGGCTCCAGCAGCTGTCAGTGTTCCTACAGTCAAAGCCTGATCATTCGACAAAAGCACACTCCCTGTTAAAGTTCCATTCAGTGTATTGACTTGGGTGTAAAGCTCATTTGTGTTTCCGACATTCACTCCACTTAACGTTAAAGTCCCACCTGTAACATTAGGTCCTGTTCCACTCCCTTCAATACTTCCGCTCGCTGTCAGAGACACAGCGCCAGTCCCTGCATTCACACTCCCCACTAAAATACTCCCACCTGATGCTGCTAAATTCACCGCATTGGTTCCGTCACTTAAACTATCCACTGTCAGATCCCCTAAAGTGGTTGTCAAATTCACAGTTCCACTGGCAGTTAATGTTCCTACAGTCAATGCCTGATCATTGGACAAAAACACACTCCCTGTTAAACTCCCATCCAGTGCGCTGACTTGAGTAAACAACTCATTCGTATTTCCGACATTCGTTCCATTTAACGTTAATGTTCCACCTGTAACATTAGGGGTGGCTCCACTTCCACTCCCTTCTATGCTCCCACCTGATGCTGCTAAATTCACCGCATTGGTTCCGTCACTTAAACTATCCACTGTCAGATCCCCTAAAGTGGTTGTCAAATTCACAGTTCCACTGGCAGTTAATGTTCCTACAGTCAATGCCTGATCATTGGAAAGCAGCACACTTCCTGTTAAACTCCCATTCAGTGTGCTGACTTGGGTAAACAACTCATTCGTGTTTCCGACATTCGTTCCATTTAACGTTAATGTTCCACCTATAACATTAGGTCCTGTTCCACTCCCTTCAATATTCCCATTCGCTGTCAGAGTTACAGTGCCAGTCCCTGCATTCACACTCCCCACTACAATACTCCCACTGGTATTAGTAAACGTCAGATTCGTGTTATTTCCATTTGCTGCTGCATTCAAATCACCTGAAGCAAACGTTAAAGATTGACTCGTAGGCCAGCTCACAGTTACATTCCCATTATTAGTACTAACTATAAGGTTAGATACTGCATCCTGATCATTGACCGTAATTCCACAGCCACTCCCTGTGGCAGTAAGAATAAGATTTGGAGCATTCACATCGGTTAACCCTGTAATCCCATTCCCATTCACATCCTCTAATGTGGCTGTACTGCTCGCTGATAAAATCACAGTTCCGCTAGTTCCACCAATACCAGGATGACCACTTGTACCCCCAAGAGAAGCAGGAACACCACTTCCACCAGTGCCGCCAGTACCGCCAGCACCACCTACAGTCTCAATCGTAGAAAAACAGAATGCCAAACTATTAGCAGCAGTTAAAACAATGTAACCCCCAGTACCTCCACTGCCACCATTACCTCCATTGCCACCATTGCTGGAAGAACAATAACCATTACCCCCATTACCCCCATTACCCCCTGAACCACCTACACTCTCAATCGTGGAAAAACAGAATGCCAAACTATTAGCAGCAGTTAAAACAATACGACCGCTTCCACCCCCATTACCCCCAGTACCCCCTGAACCACCAGAACTACATGGGATATTACTACCATTACCCCCTCTGCCCCCATTACCTCCAGTACCCCCCACACTCTTAATTGTGGAAGAAGATACTTCTAACGAACCACTAAGTGTTGTTAAACTCATATTATCACCACTTCCACCAGTGCCGCCACAACCACCAAAACCACCACGACCACCAGCACCACTATTATTACCACCAGCACTACCAGCGCCACCAGAACCACCAGAACCACCAGAACCACCTACACTCTCAATCGTAGATGAAGCAATACTTAAATTCGAAGCAGCAAGAGTAACGCAAGAACCGAAACCTCCAGAAGATCCAGAACCACCAGAACCACCAACAGTACCACTGCGACTACTGTTTCCGCCACTGCCTCCTGAACCGCCAGTCCCACCCATACTCTCCACTGTGCTACTGCTCGTCAAACTTAAACTCCCTCCTGCTGTCAAAGTTATCGCGCCGCCCTTTCCTCCGCTGCCGCCAGCACCACCAGTACCGCCGTAATAAGATGCACAGCAACCTATTCCCCCAGATCCTCCAGAACCCCCAAGAGCTTCTACACCAGCGGAAGAACAGATCAATAAATTACTAGAAGAAAATACTTTAACAGTTCCAGCATTCCCACCTGAACCACCAGTACCACCTAAACCAAAAGTACAACTGCCAGCAGTATGCCCTATTGAATAGGCAATCCCGCCAATACACCCAGATCCCCCTTGACTTATCAATTTTGAAGTTATAAGTCTTACGCTGTTCCCACTAATATTGACATTTCCTGCGCCGCCGCCATTTCCACCATTCCCGCCATTTCCACCAGTTCCGCAAATTACATTATAACCATTACCCCCCTTACCACCACTGACACCCATACTCTCTATCGTAGAAAATGACACCTCTAAACACCCACTGTCTGCCGTCAAGCTCACATTCCCTCCACTCCCTCCAGTGCCTCCATTCCCTCCAGATACAGTGGAAGTACCTCTCCCACCATTCCCACCAGTTCCACCCACACTCTCCACCGTTGATGACGACAGATCTAAAGAGCCACTAGAGGCTGTCAGGGTAATCGCGCCGCCAGCGCCGCCAGTTCCGCCAACAATGCCATAGGAGCCAGTTCCGCCAGCACCGCCAAGGCTCTCCACTGTGCTGCTGTTTGTCAAACTTAAACTCTCACCCGCTGTCAGAGTTATCGCGCCGCCATTCCCTCCTGCAGCGCCGCAGCCGCCATTCACTCCCTGACTCACAACGTTTGCTCCACTCCCTGTTACATTGTTATTTGCTACCAAACTAATGCTCCCAGATTGACTGCAGAGATCCGCATTGTTCAACGTCATATTCCCTAACCCATCTCCTGACGTGTCCGATGCCCCTGCCTTCAACGTTATACTCCCATTCGCTGTCCCTGAATCACTCACCTTAATCCCTGAACCACTCTCAAACACTATATCCCCTGTGGTACTGCACAGCGTTAAACTCGCCCCTTGAGCCATCGTAATCGTTAACCCCTGATCAATTGTAATCGTATTCGCTGCTTCTGTTGTTGTCGCCCCTTCAATCGTACTCGCTGCCACTAACGTCTCACTCGATGATACATCACTGTCACTGCTTGAATCCGCATCTGTCCCTGCCGCAGCCACAATCTCTATACAGGTCGGATCAATATACAAACTTCCCAGCTCTCCATCCACTGCCCCTACATCCACACTCCCTGCTATCACTCCTCCTGCCTTATCACTCACCTCTACCTTCCCGCCATTCCCACTCACTCCGCCTTCTGCCTCTATCTCACTCCCACTGTTAAAATACGTGCTCCCTTCTGAATTAACCACCACATCCCCACCATTCGAATTCTGTCCCTCTCCATTCGCTGCTATCAAACTCCCAGTCACTAAATCCGTATCCTGAGTCGAATTTAAACTAATGCTCCCTGCCGCTAAATTCGCAACCCCATTCGCCTCAATACTCCCCGCATTCACCAATGTCCCACCCGCATTCGTTAACACTATCTCCCCATTCTTCTCCTCCACACTGGTCGCAGGTAACACACCCTTGTTATTCACTACCTGCTGTAATAATGCCGTATAAGCCGCTGGTGTAATCGTCACATCCTGAGGCACTCCTGAAGGATTGCTCAACACTAAATTCACTAACCCGTTCGAATCATAACTCAAGACCGCATGAGTCGCTGCTCCTAACCCTACACTCCCTAAATTCGCTATGATCTTCCCTTCATTATCCACTAAGGGAGCTAACAAAACCACTGAACCCCCATTCCCAGCCTGGATCGTCCCTTGATTCACAATAAAAGACGCGGGTACTGTGGAAAGTTGATTAAACGTGTCATCCCCTAATAGAAAATCTTGACTGCTGATA
>JAJYZB010000029.1 GCA_021800275.1 bacterium | reverse complement strand
TCAAAACCGCGGCTTTGTTCCTCCACGCTTTCCACTTTCCAGCCTTTTGATTCTTCATATTCAATCACTTTTTCCACTGCCATTTTTTCTATTTCCTCATCCCGAACCATAGGGGCAAAGGTGAGTTCTTGTCAAGAGGTGTGGACATTTGTCTTGCCACATCTTTAAATTTCTTTCCTGACAATACCGCTTGAATCCACTCCTTCCCTTCTATCTCTTGCCAATTCTCGCTCAATTGCGTAATTCACTCCGCCGTCTGTAATTCGATTTTTCGAGCTTCGGTTACCCGTTTGGATGCATCCAGGATTTCAAGAGAAATAAGATTGCCTTCCTCATCGTAGTCTAAAATTACCCCTGGTTTGTCCTCACTGCTCTCGGCAACCGGCGTTTGGTCTTTTAAAACAACACTGAGCGTGTCTGTTTTTAAATCATAAGTTACTTTCATGATGGGTTCCTCCAATATTTAGAAATTTTGTTGGTTTGATAAACAGTCACTACCACCGCCGGTTTCTTGTCTGTATCTACAAATACCCGAACCAGATGGGTTTTCCCTTGTAAATTGATTTTAGATTGCAGTACAATTTTTCCGGGTCTTACAATTTCTTGCTGTTCAGGTAATGTCATAATCCGCTGCAGTAAAAATTTATCAATGGGTTACGGCAATCTTAATTTCCACGCCTTTTTATTATAACTCCTATTAACGAAAGTAGTCCAGCCTGCGTCTTCCTTTCCGGCAGATTCTTTTCTCAAAACGTTATAATCTTAATCCCTTCTTGCAGGCCGCTTGTCCCGTGAATCACGATGTAGTCGCAAGCTTTGGCTGCCTTGTTTATGTCGTCTGGTTTGGATTTAATGCTGAGCGTGATTCCGCGTTCCGATTTAGAGAGCTTAAGAAATGTCTCCAAAATGTTTTTCTCGGATGGGAGAAAGCCGTTAACACAACATCTGTCACTACACATGTCCGGTGAATCCTTCCTTCATTCTTAAGTCCTATTCGCTCGTATTTTTGAAGATTTTCGTTCCATTCTATTGAGCAATAGCCGGTAATCCTTTTCCTCTAGAGTTCGTAGGATGGTCTGGAAAAATTTTCCGGGTGAAATGCTTTTGTCTTTCACTGCATTCAACTTGTCCTTAATATTAGCAAGTCCGATCCACTTTTCTTCCGGCAGCTCCACAAGAGGTTTTAAATCCACGTGGTATCGATAGAACGGGGAATCGAACGGGCTTTTTCCCGCAGAATAAACTTCGCGAACCACCTCGTAAATCCCAGGGAATTGGCTGGTTTTCGTCACATAAAAAACGAAGATGTCTCCTTTTTGCACACGGGCCAACAGTGTGGGACGCTTGACAGCATAAATCCGCTTCTCGCGGCAGATGAGATAATTTTCTCTACTGGCCACCGCCACGAAAATGACCTTTTCCTTGCGGCGCGGTTTCGGGGAAACAGCAGCAGCCTTTTCGGGCGAATGCGTTTTTTCCCTTGCCAAGGGTTCATCATCTCGAAGAGATGCCCCAGGTGTCAGCAGCTTCCGCAGCCGTTCAAGATCAACCACTTATGCCGCTCGCCTCTTCAATGGGAAGGAATTCCTCTAGGGTTTCCAAACTTTCTGGGAATCCGCCGCTTACCAGCTTGAATCTTCCATGGAATTCCTGTGAAAGTTTGCTCAGAACACTGTCTTTAGGATCGCTTCCGCAAATGGCTATTACCTTAATTTCTCCACCCGAGAGGGCGTCCTTAACGTAATTTCCGATCTCCTCGTCTCTAAGAGACTGACCAATAATAACCAACTTTTTTGTGCTTCTCAATGCTTTCTCAAAGCACTGATACATGAATTTAAACTCCCCGGCCAGGCTCGGCTTGCCTAATAGCGGTGGAACGAGAACAGCGTCTCCATCGTCGGGGGGAAGTCCATTCGTTTGCCTGACAATTTCCCCTTTTTTTCTAATCCATGTGATGGATCCATGCATCTTAAAGTAAAGAATGTTCTTGCGCGAATGTGGGTCTGCACAGTAGGCTTCAGGGTTCCATTCGAAGTCCCTCCATTTTGGAGAAAATCCATCTAAGACCTGGCAATCTCTGTTATCATCAGCGTACCCTTGATTCAGTTCCTCGAAAAAAATATCCAAAACGTTATCATAGTTTGTAGTAAAAACATAAATTGTTTTATAGGTATTTTTGACAAGAAGTTTTAGGTAAGTTGTGAGGATTTTTTCTGGGATATCAGGAACTGTTTTGCCTGGCTGATTTTTCAATTTTACGTTAAACTGTTCATAGAACTTTTCAGTTAACCAGGCCAAAGCGTTTTTGATGTTTGTCTCAGCCGCCAGGTAGGGTTGCAGGCGATTCTGTTCATTGCTGTGATTTACAGGATCTTTTGGGAGGAAAGGAGTGAGGATTTTCCCTTTTTGTGTCCCGCTTAACTCAAGGGAAAGGAAATTGAGAAGCGCCCATTGAAATGCAGTTTCATCCGCCTCTTTGAGTAAAGCAATTGTTTTTTGAGAAGCCTCCAATAAGAAGGTATAAAACTCTTCGAGATCTGGTTCCTTCTTGTTTTTTAACTGGAACAGCGCTAAAATGTTTTCCAGAAGACTCTCGGGTTTTATCTCCTGAATCTGATTAAATACTTTACTGATTTCCTCCCCGTTTCCCTGCTCATATGCGCTTACTTGCAGCGCATACATTTCCTGAAACGTCCATCCACTGGCTGGTCGAATTCCAGCTTTTTTAAAAAAATCTTGGGAGGTTGGGAGATTGCAAAGCCCTTTTGAAGCCCCTGAACCGATCAAAAATACAACCTCAGGCGAATGTTTTTCTAAAATTCGCTCAACGAATTCTGACATGATCTATATAATTCCTCCATTGTTTAAATCCCTTGCTGCTTTTCCAATAAGTTCATGATAAGCGCTGTAAATGCCTTCTAAACAATATACGCAGCTGCAGTACTGTCCGATAAAAGATGGAGCATGATTTTTTGACAGGAAGTTGGTGGGCAGGATTTCCCACATTTTATCCACAGGAAATTCAAATCTTTCACACAATTCCTAAACAAGGAGATTTTAATTAATATTGGCATTGATCATGACGATACTATTTTTAAATACAAATATCAAGAAAGGAAGGAATAGATTATGTCAGAAAAAGCGGCATACTTAAAATGTAAAGTTACTCCGGGAATGTTCAGCAATGAAGTAGTAATTGAAATAACCGATGCTGATGGACAGGAGCTTTCTTTCATTGTTCCC
>JAJYZB010000028.1 GCA_021800275.1 bacterium | reverse complement strand
GAGCAGAGTATATTGGGCCTAAAAATCAAGTTTTTGTTCCTCTGAACGAACGATAGAGCTTTGGCGCCCTTATTTTAAATATTTTGAGTTTCAGGTCTTCAAGAGTTCGAAAGACTTCTGAGCCAAAGGAGATATGAATCACAGGATACTTTGTATTCCAGTCCCAGTTTTTCTCAAGGTATAATCCTTCGAATAAAGGTTTATTTCCTGAGAAAGCTTGTTTAAGAGTATCCAGGAAAAGAGATTTCCCGAATCTCCGAGGTCGAGATAAAAAGTAATATTTCCCCCCTTCCACCAATTGTTTAACAAACAGAGTTTTATCAACATAATAATAGTTTTCTGTTCTGAGTTCTTTAAAATTTTGGATGCCAATGGGGAGTTTTCTCATGATCTTCTTTTTCGGAGATAAAAGGCAAAATCTTTCTTTTAGTTTAGGGGCGTCAGTTTAGAGAGCTGTAATGTCAGGGTTCTTCCTCTGCTGCAAAAAATTAACAAAACAGCAATCAAACAGCAATCATCTTAACAATATGTTAATTTACCGATAAAATCTTTTATGCTATCATAAATTTATGAATTGGCAGTTTCAAGAGGGGAATCGGCAGTGAGCTGGTGGGGGGGTATCACTCACGCCTTTCATACTGTAACCCATACTGTAGGGAATGTGGTAAATCGTTCAGGGAAATGGGTGGCTCATTTCGGGAAAGATTCTGCCAAAGGTTGGTCATGGGCGCAGAGCGAGATTAACAAAGGAATTAATGCTGGAGAAAATTGGGCTGACCAAAAGATCAACCAAGCCGAAACCTGGACTCATCATCAAGTGGATCGATTTGAGCATTCCTCCATTGGGGATAATTGGTTTGGTCATGAGTTTGGAGATGGGATTGATTTAGCGGTAAAAGATGCTGGCAGTGGGGCTGCAGCAAATGCAGATTTTACAGGTGGAGTGGCTAAAGGGGTAACAGGTCTTATCACAGGAGCCGCTCAACTGCCAGGATTAGGGGTTGAAGCAGCTGGAGATGGGATGAGATATGCTTCCAGCGATTCGTTTAGAAAGAAAGCGGATCATGCGATTGGTTCTGCTGCATCAGCAGTGATCCATCATCCAGGAGCAGTGGCAAATCATTTATGGAATGGGGTTAAAAAAGATTGGAAAAAAGATCCTGCTGATTTTGCGGGTCAGGCAGCAGTATTTGCTGCATCTCTGGCTGCAGGAGGGGTGGGTGCTGCTTCGAAGCTTGGGCTTATTGGAAAAGCAGGGGAAGTTACTGATGCAGCAGAGGGAGCAGCAGAAGTGAAAGGAATTCAGCAGGTAGAGCAGGCAGGACAAACAGGGATAGAGGCAGCTGCAGGAAGCCAGACAGTGGAAGCCTCTAAAGAGGCTGAAGCAGCAGAAGAAGCAGGGAAGGCTGGAGAAGCTGGAGGTCAGGGTGGCGAGGCTGCCAATAACCTTTCGAAAGCAGAAGAAGAGTTTACAAATAATCTACCCAAAGCCTTGAGAAGCTCAAAAGCCACAGATGAGCAGGCAGCAAATGCTTTGAAGGGCGGAGGTCATGCGACTGCCAAGCATGTGGATTGGCCGGATGAAAAACTGATCGCTGAAGCGGAGAGAAGAGGGGTTGATCAAAGCAAATTTTATTCTTTACAGGATGCGATTGATGCTGGAAGACAAGCTCCCTCTGAGCTGCTGAAACAAGTGGAATCGAATCCTAAAATGGCAGGGGAGTTTGAGAAATTTATGAGTGGACAGGAAAAGATACTCCGTGTCACGTTCAGCATGGGCAGACCGATTGGGGAGGCATTTCTTCCTGATAAGAGTATTGTTAAAGATTTAGAAGATGTTACCGCTGTTTTTCAGAGGGATCCGAATGGCGCTGTAAAAATTAAAACGATGTACCCTGTTAAACCATAAGGAGAAGAAGATGGATGAAAAACCATACATTGATCGAGTTGAATGGCTTGGAGACCATTTAGGCGCTTACTTTGCAGATGAAGAGGAAGAGGTTGCCATTCAGGATTTGAAGGAATATTTGGGAAAAGATGAAGAGGGACGGGAGTGGTTCAAAGAAGCATTTCACATTATTTTAGATGATGAGAATTACTCTTGCTCTGAGTTTTTAAGAAAATATATGCAGGCACATTGGAGTGAAGAGAGGTCTCGTGAATGGCTGTGGAAACTGCGGAGAATCTTTTTCCCTGAAGATTTTCCTTTAGAAGGGGAAAAACACTGTGTTTATTGTCAAGCCCCTGTCAAATCATAGACTGCAAGCCAGGTTTGTCCTGCAGCTTTTCCCACTCAAAAAGAAGAACATTTCTCTCTTTGGCGCTGAACTCCACTCCAATCAGATAAATCTCCTCATATCTCCCACGATACTTTTCCTCATATTTTTTCCTCTTGATCTGTTCTAATGCTTTTCCTTCTGGCTCAAGCTCCACAACTTTGAACTCAAAAAGATAAGCTCTGTTTTTATAAAAAACTGCCATATCCAGCTTCCCTTTTGAGGTAGAATCCTCCACAATGCAGTTTAACCCTGAAGCAGTGAAATAGGCATAAACAATGGAAGCGTAAAACCCTTCATAAGAGGAGAGATTATTTTTCGTGTACCATTCATACGGAATAGAAGCAAAAAAGCTCTGAAAGAGTTTTTTCAGGTCATTCAGCTCATTTTTGTTGAGGATTTCGTGAATTTTAATCAGGTTTTTCTGTTTTTCTGTGATTTTTGCGAGGTAGGTTAAAAGAGAATCATGGAGAGCCATTTTGACTTCAAGGTTAGGGTAGCTGAGTTTGTAAAGGGTTAAGGGTTCGAGCTGGCGAGTTCCTGTAATCGTGAGATACCCAGCTTGGAAAAGCACGACTTCTGGTTCTATGAGGTCAACATCAAAACTTTCAAGGAGTTCATTTCCGACTTCCAGATTTTCGAGTTCTGGGAGATAGGAGTGATGCTGGAGAAGGAGTTGAATAAGGAAGGTTGGGGTTCCTGTTTCAAACCAGTAGGGGTGAAAACTTTTTGTATCCAGGTAAAGGAGGATATCAAAGGGGTTGTACACTTTTTCACCGAGCCAGGAGTAGCCATTATACCAGCTTCTGACCTCTTCCAGATTTACTCCTTCAAGACGATCCTGGAAGGTTTCAACCAGTTCTTTTTCTGTGTATCCACAGAGGGACGCATATCGAGGATCAAGGGTGATATCAATAAGATTATTTAATCCGCTGAAAATCGAGACTTTACTGAATTTAGAGACACCGGTTAGAAAAGCGAATTTAAGGTATTCATCTGAATCTTTAATTACTGAATAGAGATTTTTCAGCTCTTCTCTCATTTCTCGAGCGATTTCAGGATGGGTGAGATTATCCAGGATGGGTTTGTCGTATTCATCAATAAGAACCACTACTTTTTGATGATGGGTTTTGCAAGTTTCTCGAATTAATTCAATGAAGAGTTCGCGGACATTCTCTTCTTTTGAAGCAATTCCGAGGTTTTGTTGATTTTCGTTTAAAATTTTAAAGATTCTGAGTTTCAGGTCATCAAGAGTTCGAAAAACTCCAGAGCCAAAAGAGATATGCATAACAGGATATTTTATATCCCAGTCCC
>JAJYZB010000004.1 GCA_021800275.1 bacterium | reverse complement strand
GTTCGAGCAATCCGTTTGGCGGGAGCGGTTCCAGTGGCGGATACAGTGGCGGGAGCGGTTCGAGCAATCCGTTTGGCGGGAGCGGTTCCAGTGGCGGATACAGCAGTGGGAGCGGCTCGAGCAATCCGTTTGGCGGGAGCGGTTCCAGTGGCGGATACAGTGGCGGGAGCAGTTCGAGCAATCCATTTGGCGGTTAAAAAAGTCTCTTTAGAGTTCATAAGGTTAAGGAAAGTCTGGTAAGGGCTTTCCTTAACTTGCATTCAGATATGTAAGTCGCTGCCAAGTGTCATTTCATTATGTTAGTTTGAGAGGCAGAAAAAGAAATTTTTTCCTGGAGTCAGATTAAGAAAGAGCAAGGGGACGCGAGAATTTTTGAAGTGTGGAGACTGCCATGGCGGCAATTGCCTTCCCTTTTCCGATTTCCCCTATTTTTTCTTGAGTTTTTGCTTTTACTGAAACACGAGAAAGCGGAATACTGAGCAGATCTGCCAGAGATTTTCGGATTTCTTTAAAATGAGGGGAGAACTTTGGCTTTTCCGCAATGATAATGCAGTCCACAAACTGGATGGTGAAGCCCTTTTTTTGGGCAATTTTCCATGCATGTTTGATAAAAAGTTTACTGCTGGCGTTTTTCCATTTCGAATCTCTGTCAGAGAAGTAGGTTCCAATGTCTCCTTCAGCCATTCCTCCTAAAATGGCATCTACAATAGCGTGTAAAAGGACATCCCCATCAGAATGGCCTGCAAGTCCTTTTGAATAAGGAATCTGAATTCCCCCGATCATCAAGGGTATTCCAAGTTTCAACTTGTGTATATCGTACCCGATTCCAGTTCTATAATCCATCATTTTGCAGCAAAGCGCGCTGAGCAAGCAAACCATCTGCACCATTCTAAATAGGTTTTATTTCTCATCAAAGGTTTTTGTTCGATAAAATGGAATTAACTCCCCCATGAAATCCTTAGGATTGATTTTAGTTGCTGTGGTACTGGGTTCAATTGGTCAGATTTTTTTTAAAGCTGGAGTAAGAGGAGCAAAGATATCTTTTAATCTTTCGATTATTAAAATTTTTTTAACTCCGTATGTATTGTCAGGATTACTCTGTTATGCGGTCAGTACAGCTGTTTTTTTAAAGGTTTTGAGCCAGGAAAAATTAAGTTATGCTTACCCCATGATCAGTTTAACTTATCCAATTGTTTTGCTGCTTTCCCTTTTTGTCTTTAAGGAATCAATTCCTGGGTGGCGGTGGTTTGGGATTTTTTTAATTATGGTCGGCGTCTATTTTGTTGGAAGGTGACTTTTGGGGAGAACGCCAAGGCGCCTGAGCTTCCATAGATAAAGTTTCGTTAAATGTTTCAAGTAGTTTGAAATTTCTTTTTGATTCAATTTGCTTTTCCCGATTTGTCTATCTTGAAAAACATAAGGCAACTCTATCATTTTTGAATAATTGCCTTTTACGAAAATTTCCAATCCAATTTTAAACCCTAATGGATCTAGAGAAACCCCATCTAAGATTTTTTTTCTAAAACAAAAGTATCCTGATGTGGCATCCCGAACAGAAGTCAGAGGTCTTGAAAGAAAGATGGCAAAACGAGAGCCGAATTCTCTATATTTGGGCCATCCTTTCATTCCCCCTCCTTTAATATAGCGGCTGCCAACAGCCAGTTCCGCTGTTTCAAGAGCTTTTATCATTTTAGGCAGAAGGAAAGGATCATGGCTTAAGTCAGCATCTATCACGCAGAGAACATCTCCTTTTGCCGCTGAAAATCCTTCTATAACAGCAGTAGCCAGTCCCATTTTGCCGCTGCGGTGAATAATCTGAATGGGATAACGCGACTTTAATTTTTCAGCAACTTCCCCAGTTCCATCCGGGGAATTATCATCTACAACCACCACTTCACCTTGATTATCACCCAATGCTGAAAATATTTTTTCAACTAGAACAGAGAGATTCTCCCGTTCATTATAGGTCGGAATAACAATTGAAATCACAAGAAATTTTTCTAGATATAAAATTTCAACCCTTTTTCTTGAAGGAGAAGTAATTTATATGTTTAATTCTTATAAAAGCTAAATATTAAGAAATTTAATATTCATTAAACTGGAGACGGTGGATGAAAGACATACTTTCTAAACAAAGTTCACAGAATAATAACAAAAAATGAAACAAGATGAATAAAACAAAAATAGAAGAACTCATCAATACTGCCATAAAATCTCTTCAAAAAATTAACACCACGGTTTTTAGAGATGATCAATTCAAATGCCATGAGCTGGAATTAACTATTTCTCAGGTTCATTTCCTCCGCGTCCTTTACGAAGAAGGCACAACCACAATGGGGAAAGTAAGCGAAGCTCTAAATATTGCCCCTCCTTCTGCAACCATGACTGCTGAACGGCTGGTTAACCAGGGAATTGTTGTTCGAAAAGAATCAAAAAAAGACAGAAGAGTGGTTCAAGTTGCACTTTCCCCTAAAGGGAAACGTTTAATTTCGAAATTTATGGAAGCCAAAAAAAAGAGATGGTTTGAAATTATGGAGAACCTGCATGAAGAAGATAGAGAATCTTTAGTTCGAGCTCTGCAGCAGCTGGTTTCTCTTATGGGGAAAGCGGAAGAAGAAAAAAATCAGCTAGAGCAATCGCCAATAAAACAATGAGATACTTCCTTTTCTTGGTATTTTTATCCTATTTCTTAATTTTTTCAAAGTTAAGTTTTGCTCGCGGCTTCGCCTATGCTCAATCAGCCCGATCTGTTCAAACAGCCGCCTTTTCAAAAGTAATCACAGCGGCAAAACCTCTTTCTCTTAAAGCATGCATTAATATCGCGATTGCTGAAAATCCAGAGCTGAGAGAAGCTTTTTATGGAGTCAAAACTCAAAAAGCTAAAACAGGAGAAGTTCGTTCTGCTCTTTATCCTAACGTATCCCTTTTTTACAACTACACTCGACAGCAGTCCCCTCTGGGTCCTCTTGTATCCACCAGTTTTGGAAAATTTAGGGAAGAACCGCTTCTTCTCAATTATTATCGGGATGGGGCTGAATTAAACCAGTTAATCTGGGATGGAGAACACACGATCTCTCTGGTCAAAGCTCAAAAAGCAGCAGCTCAATCGTATTATGAGCAGTATGAACGACTGATTCAAACCACTGCTTTTGAAACAACTCAAGATTTTTACGCTGTTTTAACCTCCCAAAAGTTAGTTGCAGTCGCAGAAGAGAATTTAAAAGATTCAGAGGAAAACTTAAACCTTGTAAAAGCGGGCTTCAAAGCGGGATTAAGGGCAAAATCAGATGTCGTTTTTGCAGAAGTTCCTGTTGAATCAGCGAGGCTGGAGTTAACGCAAGCTGTTGAAAATTTAAAATTGTCAATAGTCCGCTTAAATCAAATCATGGGATTGGATGTCCGTTCAAATCTGATTTTAAAAAATGAATTGAAAGCTACTCCTTACCATATCTCTCTGGAAGCAGCTAGAAAAATCGCTCTTAAGAATCGAGACGAAATTAAAGACGCCCAAAGTTTAATCAAAAGCGCAGAGGAAGAGTTAAATGCGGCTCGTGGAAACTTTTCCCCAACCATTGGAGGGTTTGCAGATTATGGATATACAGATTATGGGGCAAATGTTCTCCCTGGAAATCTGGGCTGGGATTTCGGACTTCAGGCAAGCTGGAGTCTTTTTAATGGAAACAATTTTAATTATCAGGTCAAACAAGCTGAAAACCAGATAAAACAGGAAAAAGCTTTTTTGAGAAATACAAGACTAACGGTGACTTCTGATGTGCAGCAGGCTTATCTTTCTTTTCAATCTTCAAAACAAGCTTTAAAGCAGGCAGAAGCAGAGCTGAAAAAAGCATCTGTCAACCTGAAAATGGTCAGAACTGAGTATAAAGTCGGAGTTGCCCAAATTTTAAATCTTTTAGACGCGGAATTAAGTTATATTCAAGCTAAAAGCGATAAAGTAACAGCTCTATCCAATTATGATCTGTCAATCGCGCAGTTAAAATACGCTATGGGGGTTCCTATTCCATGAAATTCAAATATCTTCTCTGGACAGGTGTTTTCGTCACTGCCTTTTTATTGATTGTCTCAGGGTGTTCTAAAAAGGTTCAAGACTCAAAAAAAGACAAAAAACTAATCATTAAAATCGGGTATATTTATCCAAAAGTTGAAACGTTTAAAGAATCTCTGAAATTTACGGCTAATCTAGATCCTATTTTGCAGACGAATATCAACCCTGATCAATCAGGATGGCTGAAAGCGGTTTACGTTCACACAGGTGACCCTGTATATAAAGGGGAGCTTGTGGCTAAAATGGATAATACTCAGCAGAAAGCCGCTGTAAATCAGGCTGCAGCTAATCTCGAAAATCAAAAAAATCTGGTCTTAAGTCTGGTTTCCAGCCTCAGAAGTTCTAATGCCAATATCCAAAAAGAAAAAGCCATTGTTGAAAACGATGATTTAAACTTAACAAGAGAAAAATCTCTGCTTTCAGGGGGATATATCCCACTCCAGCAGTACGATGATTCTGAGACCACTTATCTCGCGGATCGAGCCACTCTTGAATCCCTAAAATCACAAATGATGAGCGTTCGTTCCCAACTGACAGCAGAAAAAGAGAATGTTAGACAGGCAGAAGCTGCTCTGGCGATTGCGCGGAAAAATCTGAGAGACACCTATTTAAGAGCCCCTTTTTCAGGAAAAGTCATGGTTCGCTATCTTGATCCTGGAGCATATATCACAACTATGGGGAGTTCAACCCCAATTATGAGTATAGTTGATCCAACACGATTAAAAATTGTAGTCGATGTTCCGGACAAAGATGCGCCTTTAATCAGAAAAGGAGAGCCAGCGGCAATTACTGTTGATGCTTACGCTGAGAGGATTTACCATGGGGCTGTGACTCGATTTGCTGGAGCTGTCAACCCTGAAACCAGAACCCTCAGAGTTGAAATTGACATTCCGAATCCAGATGAATCACTTAAACCCGGAATGTATGCTCATGCCTCTATACAGATTAAAAAAATACCTCATGCCATTGTTCTGCCAATTGCCTGTGTTATCAAACGCGGCGGTAAAAGTTTTGTCTGGGTACTGCCAGCTCACCATTCTTTCCCTAAAAAGAACCAAATTCAAATGGGAAGAATTCAAGGGAGCAGCTTTAGAGTTAAAAAGGGATTAACAGGAAAAGAAAAAGTAGTGTTGGATGGGAAAAGCATGATTCACCGCGGAGAAGAGATTATCGCGGTCCCGGCTGAAAAATTATACACTGAAGTCCAGACTAAAAAAAGAGGTTCTTAATGTTTCTCTCAAAGTACGCGTTAAAAAACCCGGTCGCCATTTTGATGCTCAGCATTCTTATGGCGGTTTTAGCCCTTGTTTCTATTCAATACATGCCTATTGATATTCTTCCTTCTTTTCCTTTTCCCGTTCTTCAAATTGTCACTCCTTATACAGGAGCAGATCCTTTAACTGTTGAGAGATCAGTGACCTATCCTATCGAAAAAGCGGTCAGCGCAGTCCAGGGGATCAGTTACACTCAATCTGTTTCAAGCGAGGGTTTATCCATTGTAAAAGCTTATTTTAATTGGGGAACAAGCGTCAATTCCGCTCTGGTTCAAACGATCCAACAGGTGAACTCGATTTTAAACTATCTTCCTCCAGGGGTTGGAATCCCCTATGTCTTAAAATTTGACATTTCTAACTTTCCTGTAATCGCTGTTGCCTTTCAAAGTTCGAATTTGAATCAAAGACAGTTATATGATATTGCATTTAATGGGATCGAACCACAGGTCTCCCATATTACAGATGTTGCCAGCGCTCCTGTCATGGGAGGAAGGATTCGGCAGATCAATGTCCTGGTAAATCCTTATAAATTAGCTGGGTATGGGCTGACTCTTCAAGATGTTTATCATGCTGTCGGAAATGCTAATTTCATTTATCCATCCGGTGATATTAAAATAGGATCTCTGGATTATCGTGTTTACAACAAGACTCAATTTAATCATGTGGCTCCATTGAATGGCATTGTGATTGCTGATCGAAATGGGATTCCAATTCAAGTTAAAAATATAGGAAAAGTTGTGGATGGAGCTGCTCAGCAAACTGAAATTGTAACCATTAATGGACATTATGGAGTCATGATGTGGATCTCAAAAGAACCTGAAACGAATACCGTTCAATGTGTAGCCAATGTAAAAAAAGAGCTTCCTCGGATTATGAAGCAGTACCCCAACATTCAATATCATTACTTTTTCGATCAAGCCATTCCTGTTAAAAATTCAATCCACAGCTTAATACGAGAAGCAGCAGTAGGAGCCATTTTAGCGGCTCTTGTGATTTTAATCTTCTTAAGGAGCTTTTTAAGCACAGCTTTTGTTGCTGTATCCATGCCTCTTTCAGCTGCATTTGCTGTTTTCCTTTTGTTTTTAAATGGGCAAACCTTTAATACTTTTACTCTAGGAGGATTGGCTTTAGCCATGGGAAGGCTTGTAGATGATGCCATTGTCGTGATTGAAAATATTTATCGCCATCTACACCTTGGGGAACAGCCTCTTCAAGCAGCTCTAAAAGGAACTGAAGAAGTAGGAATGCCTGTTTTAGCCTCCACTTTAACAACAATAATTGTTTTTCTTCCTATTCTCTTCATTCAAGGATTTCTGAAAATCCTTTTTGAACCTCTGGCATTAACAGTTGCTTTTGCGCTGATTGGATCTTATCTCTGTTCCATGACCATTATCCCTGTTCTAAGCAGACGGTATTTGAAAAAAGAAAAAGTTCCAGAAGAATCTGTGGATCTAAAAGAAACAGGGGGTTTTTATCAAAAATTAACAAACACTTACGGAAACTGGCTGCGCTGGGTTCTGCATCATAAATCAATCGTAGTGATTGGAATTTTAGCGCTTATCGCCATAACATTACCGATTACTTCAAAAATCGGAAGAGAACTGATCCCTCAAGATGATGAAAACATGTTTATGGTTGTTGGAAGACTTCCCATTGGAACCCGACTGCATGACACCTTAAAAGTAGTACGTGAAGCTGAAGCCATTATCCGCACCGTTATCCCTAAAAAAGATTTAACTGTGATTGCTTCAGACTGTGGAATTCCTCCCACCACTCGAGGCTCTAATGCAGCCGCAGCGGCTTTTACTCAAAACCCAGGCCCACATGGGTTTACCATTAGAGTCAATCTTATCCCTGCCAGCCAGAGGAAAACGTCTGTGTTCGCATTTGTGAACAAAGTTAGAAAAGTTCTTTACGGAAAATTTCCAGGAGTGCAGCTTTATATTACCCCTGCTGGAATCATGTATTTCTTATTAAATCAAGGAGCAAAAGGAGAAATTGATATTCAAGTCAGAGGTTATAACTTAAACACCGATTTTAAACTGTCTCATGAAGTGGCTGATGTGATGAGATCAGTGAGAGGCTGCAAAGACACTTTTATTCAGCTTCAAAACAATTATCCTGAGCTCCATGTTGAAGTCAGCAGAACAAAAGCCGCTCTTCTGGGTTTAAATGAAAATCAAATTGCGGATACCATTTTAACTGCTTTAGATGGGAACCTCAGCTATAATTCCACATGGACTGATCCTAAAACAGGGTATCAGTATAATTTAGTAACAGAATATATGAGACGATTCCGGGTTGGTTCTTTGCAAAAACTAAAAAATGTTCCATTTGTGGTTCCTGATGGTTCTGACAGCAAAATTGTTCCCCTGCGCGATTTTGCTCGTATTGTTTTTAAACCAGGACCCCTGCAGATTACAAGACAAAACGAAATCAGAGAAATTGATATTACAGCCAATGCGGTTGGACGTCCATTAACAAATGTGGTGAATGCTATTCTCCAAAAAGTTCATGAAAAAGTTAAGATGCCTCCGGGATATTCACTGGGCGTTACAGGACAGGCGAAAGAAGCGGAAAAATCTTTTGGAAGAATGATTCCGATTCTTTTACTCTCTGTCATCTTCATTTATGCCATTATGGCAAGCCAGTTTAGAAGCCTTGTGGATCCTTTTATTATTATGTTTACTGTCCCCCTTGGATTAATTGGAGTGGTATGGATGCTGTATTTCACCCATACCGCTTTTTCGATTGAATCTTTTATGGGGGTCATTACCATGATTGGAATCGTTGTTTCCAATGGGATCCTTTTAGTGGATTTTGCTAACCATATGAGAAGACAGGGCTTAAGCGCTGAAGAAGCTGTCATTGAAGCAGGAAAAGTAAGACTTCGTCCGATCTTAATGACGGCTATTGCAACCCTTGTGGGCTTAATCCCAATGGCATTAGGGATTGGGGCAGGGAGCCAGGTTCATGCCCCTCTTGCCCGCGCTGTTATTGGAGGGTTAAGTGTTTCTACTTTTTTAACTTTGTTTTTTATCCCAATTCTTTATGTCGGGCTTGAGAAGAGAGAAACACAAATCGGAGATGAGTTTTGAACCTTTCCGCAGGCAGCCTTTTCGCTCAGTCCAGCAAAGCTTCCCTTAAATCCTGGTTCAGTCGTTCTACAATTCCGCCTCTTTCTTTCCATCGGGCGAACTCCTCTGGCTCAAAGCGGTTTTCTCCAATCCTTTCGTTCCAGGGAGCTAGGAGATCACCAATGCCTTTCCCATCCAGTAGATCAATCTGATTCTGCCTCATTTTAGAGAGGACCGCTGGACAAGCGCGAATAAAGGCTCTTAAGGCAGGGGGTGATTTCAATTTAAATTTTCTCTTGTTCCAGGAATGTTCGAAAATCACAGCAATTTGCTTGAAATAAGTTAAGAAAAATTTCGGAGCGGCTGCATAAAACTCCTGAGCGGCTTTTGATCCCAGTGCTTCCATGTCATTTAACACGGAGACAATTTCAATGGCTAGGGGAGCTTCTGAAACCTTTCCTTTTCCAATTCCTAGAATTTTAATTTCACCTTCCAGAGCTCCTTCTTTGTTTAATTTCATCAATATATCGTGCGCCACAGCGGATTTTTCGTCAGGATATAATTTTTTTCCGGATAATCCTAAAATTAAATCTGGCTTTAATCGTGTATGTTTTGTATTGATGGTCACGAACATTTCAACAGCTCCAGGTGATTGAAGAGCATCAAAAATCACGGCAGGCACTTGTAAAGATTCAACGTCGTGATGAGAGGAGCGAACCAGCGCGTGAAGCGCAAGCAGACGATGCTGCCCATCCAGAACTCTAAGGATGCCTTCTTCTTCAGGAATTTGAAGGACTCCTACTCCACCATCCTTTGAGATGAAATTCAATCTTTTTTCAGAAATTAAAAGAACTGCTCCTGGAACTGCTGGAAGATCGCGATTTTCTCTTCTTTGTTCATAAAAATCAACCAGTTCTTCGATTTTCTTGCTGATAATCGGTCGTTGAAAAGCTTCAGCGGAACGACGGATTTTTTCCTCTAAAAGTTCCCAGTTGACTTTTTTCCCCGAGGATCTGCGTTTTTTATTTGTCTCTCCCCCCCCACTGGAAATGACTTCAAATTGAACTAATTTTTCTATTTTTTCAGCGGAGAGAGAAGCTTGATAAAAATGAATGCCAAACTGGGAAAGTTTAAGAGCGGGGAAATGGGTCATAAAATATCATCTCTTAAGAGATCAATCATTTTTCGAGCCAGAATATCATCTTTTTTTAAAGCGATGACTTTTTGAAAATTAACCACAGCTTCATCAAATAATCCTTTTCTGTAGTAAACAATACCAAGATTCCAAAAAGCCTCTGTATAATTAGGATCAAATTTAGCGGCAACCCTGAACTCCTCAATCGCCTGTTCGTATAGATTTGAGTTTTGAGCCATTGTTAATCCAAGAGTAAAATGGGTGTCTGCCTCCTTAGGATCAATTCGAGCTGCTTCATTCGATCCTGTTTTCTTACGGAACGGAGAGAAGAGTCTTTCTAGAAGAGATTCTTCTTTTTTTAAGGTGGTTTTTGTGAATGACCGATTGGTTAAATGCGCCTGCCTTCCCTTTCTCAGTTGGAATTGGGGCTGCTTGTCATATTCTTTTCTTTTATCAGAGTCGCTGATAACTTCATAAGCTTCGACCAGTTCTCTCATTTTTTCTTCAGAAAATAGTTTTAAATTAGGATTTAAGTCAGGATGATATTTTTTGCTGGCGCTGCGGTATGCTTTTTTAATTTCTTCTGTTGTAGAGGTAGTGCAGACACCAAGAATTTTATAATAATCCCGTTTCGCCTGCTGCATTACAACCTCTCCCGGAGCATTATAAGATTCCTCTTTTTGCCTGGTCCAAAAGCTGCTTGGCTTCTTCATCTTCTGGATCATAAGATAGAATCGTCTCATAAATTTTAATGGCTTTTTTATAGTCTTTCTCCTCAAGCGAGATTCGCCCAAGATTGTGGCGTGCGTGATTATAATTCGGTTTAATGGTCAAAACTTCCTCGAAAATCTTAATCGCTTCTTCGGTTTTTTGCGCTAGATAATACGCTATCCCTAAATTGTTCAAACATAAAACGTCAGATGGATTAGCTCTTAAGGTGTATTTATATTCCTCAATCGCTTCTTCTATTTTTCCGCTGCTGGAATAGACGTTGCCAAGGTTAAAATGAGCTTTTGCGTAATTAGGATTTATGGTTAAAGCCTTTTTGTAAGACTGGATTGCTTTAACAAATTTTTTTTCATTTTCGTACGCAACACCAAGGTTGTTGTGCACGTCCGCATAGCGATATTTAACTTTAATTTTTAAAACGGTTTTGAATTCTCGAATGGCTTCTTCGTAAATTCCTTTGTCACTGTAAAGCTCCCCCAGTTTTCGATGGGCGTCAATGTAATTGGGATTAATTCGAATCGCTTCTTTGTATTCATGGATCGCTGCGTCAAACTCTCCTTTTGCCTCATAAGCGCCTGCCAGTTTATAGTGGACGTCTGCATACTGGGGGCGCTGCTCTAGAATATCTTTATAGTAAGAAGAGGCTCTATCAATCAGTTCTTCGAACTCTAGAGCAAATGTGGAATCTAAAATTTCTTGAATTTCTTTTTCGTTGATTTTAGATTTTGGATGTGTTTTTTCTGTCAAAGGGCTTCCGCATTCAAAACAAAATTTGTGGTGATTTAAATTTTCTGTTTGACAATTTTTGCAGATCATATTTAACTTTCATTCTCATAAAAGCGGAGGAGTCCTTCTGAATCATGAAGAATTAGAGACCAGCATGTTCGGGCTGAAGAAATCTTCCCCTGTGGAGCTGCGTGGTGCAAAAATAAATCTTCGCCCTTTAAGAGAAGAAGATTTTACGACAGTTTTTGGGTGGCTTCAGGATAGAGAACTGGTGGAGCTTGGCTTTGGACGATTTCAGAATGATTCGGGATTCTTTGACTTAATTCAAGCGTATAAGAAAGAGATTCAATCCCGAAAAGACTCGTTTTTTGCTATCGAAACCAGGCATGGAAAATTAATTGGGTTTTCCAGTTTTTCAATTTTCACTTCTGAGTCCAGGGCTAGAATTGGGATTCTTATTGCCTCTAAACAAGAGTGGAGCAAAGGGTATGGAAGGGATGCTGTCAGAAGTCTTCTAGAGTATCTTTTTTCAACAAAAAAAGTGGAGGTTGTGGAACTGGATACCAACAGTTCTAATCGAAGAGCTCAAAGATGTTTTCAATCCTGTGGATTTAAGCCAATCCAGAGGGAATGGTCTGAAGCTGCCGAGCGGATTTGGTATGAAATCAGGAAAGAGGAATTTTATTTGAATCCTCAGACTGTCTAAATGTTTTCTTTCAATGCTATTTGATTTTCCTTTCCTATTTTTGATTGGTCTTGCTAATTTTATGTATCGATCTTTCCTTTTTTTACTGGAATCTTTTTTCTTTGCCAGCAGCCTGAAATTATGGAAAGCTCGGTGGCTTTTGTATTCTCATTATTTTTTTCAGGAATTTTTGCTTAACAGTCAGAGAAAAAAAATGAAGGGCTCTTTTCCAGAAGGGGATTTAACGTATGGAGAAACTCCTTTTTTGACTGTAAGAAGTCTGATTCTGTGGAGCGAGATTAAAAAAAAGTCAGTTGTCTGGGATCTGGGCTGTGGAAGAGGGATGTTTGTTTTATTTGCGGGGATTTATTTTGAAATGGCAGCAGTGGGGATCGATTTTTTTCCTTTTTTTATTAACACAGGGAAGCTTGTCAGCCGGAAGCTTGGCTTAACAAGTGTCCAATGGGTACAAGCAGATTTTTTAAATCTAGATTTTTCTTCTCTCTCTGAACCTGATCTCGTTTATCTTGCCAGCACCACTTTTTCCTGGGACACCATCTGCAAGCTGGCTAAAAAGATGGAAAACCTGAAATCAGGAGTCAAAGTTATCACTCTTTCAGCGGCTCTTCCTTCAAAAACTTTTCGCCCTTTAAAAAAGAGGGAATTCTGGTTTTCCTGGGGGAAAGCCACTGCTTATTTACAGGAAAGGATTTAGTGACTGCCTCACACCAGGGGCCTCATAAAGTCTCATGAAAAGATTTTAATGAGGGGTAATGACAGCCTGATGTCCATTAGGAGCCACTAAAATCATGACAGGCCTACCATTAGGTTGAATGCTAATAGCGACTCTTGTATCTCCCTGACCATCTTTCATCCAGAGGCTGGAGCCGCCATATTGGCTTGCCGAGAAACCGCCTACTTCTGTTCCATTGGCATTGAAGAGTTCAATGCCCGATGCTTTAATGAGGTGGGGTCCTGTTTGAGCCTTAAGGGGTCGGGTAAAAAGCAGAATGGCGATAATGGCGACTAAAAGAAGAACAACTAAACGATTGTTTCGATTTAATTCTGTAAAATTGAAATTCATGATTTTCCCTCCTTATTTTTATGATCAAGAGCTGAGGCTTTTTTCTTCATTTCCAGGGGGAGCGCTTGAATCCTGCCGATCTAGTTTTGCCAGAACAATATAAAGCAAAAATGAAATTCCAAATCCCACAAACCAGGCATAATCATAAAGAAAATGAAGAGTGGGGATTAAAAGCCCGATCAAAGCTCCAGCAATTCCAAAGAAAAGAGCCACAATTCCCTTGATGTTAAATCCTCCTAGATAAGTATATTCACCCTTCATTTTATAAAGATCCGGCACATTTAATATTTTTTTTCGTACAATCCAGAAATCCGCGATCAGAATTCCTGCCACAGGTCCTAAAATTCCAGAATATCCCACAAGCCACCCAAAAATATAGGCGCTATAGCTGGACATCAATTTCCAGGGCATCATGATAATACCAATAATTCCAGTAATTGTCCCTCCTATTACAAAATTAATTTTTTGGGGCCAGAGGTTTGAAAAGTCAAATGAAGGGGAGACCACGTTAGCAGCCACATTTACACTTAAAGTCGCAACAGCAATGGTAAAAAGACTGAGAGCAATGACAAGCGGGTTGTGAAAATGGGACAGGAGATGAATGGGATCCCAGATTGGTTTTCCAAAAATGACAATGGTTGCTGACGTGATCATGACTCCTAATCCCGCAAAAAAAGTCATGGTTGTTGGAAGTCCTAAAATTTGTCCTACCATCTGCTCTTCTTGACCTTTCGAATATCGCGTAAAATCAGGCATATTCAATGATAGGGTTGACCAGAACCCAATCATCCCTGTTAAACTTGGGATAAACACCTTGAAAAAATCTGAGAAATGGGTTAACCTGCCAGGGGAAGAAAGGATGGGACCAAATCCATGGGCTTTCTGCACTGCCCAGATTAAAAGACCGATGGTTGCAAACAAAACAAAAGGGGCTGCCCATCCTTCAAAGTATCGAACAGAAGACATTCCATTCCAGATGATCAGCATATTCAAAAACCAGAACAGAAAAAAACTGATCGCTGGTCCGAATGCGAGATGGCTCCAAGATGGAATGGCAGAAGAAAGAAGCGTATTTAAAGCCTGTCCCCCTATCCAGGTCTGAATTCCAAACCATCCGCAGGCAACTACTGCCCTTAAGACAGCGGGAATATTGGATCCTAAAATTCCAAAAGAGGAACGGCATAAAACTGGAAAGGGAATCCCGTATTTAGTCCCTGCATAAGAGTTTAAAAGCATGGGAATTAAGACAATTAAATTTCCCAGAAGAACTGTAAAAAGCGCCTGCTTCCAGTTCATTCCTGCTGCAATCAAGCCGCTGGCAAGCATATAGGTTGGAATGCAGTGAGCCATACCGATCCAGAGAGCGGTGTAATTATAAGTTCCCCAGGTTCTCTTTTCTTTTGTAGTTGGAGCCAGATCTTCATTGATCAGCCTGGAATCTGAATTTTTTAAAAATTGCTCTGAGGTAGAATCCAAGTTTTCTTTTATCATAAGCATGACTTTTTTATAGAATCTCGAAATATCCTTTGAAGAGGTGATATCATGCTCAGCAATCGTTTTCAATCCGGGTTTATGAGCCAGCCCTACAATTTTGGTCAGGCTATGTCCCAGGAAACATTTTTCTCAAAAGTCATGACGTTTTTTGGATTAAGCCTTATAACTGCTGCTCTAGGCTCCTGGATTTCCTGGACATGGGGACCTGCAGTTTTCCTGCCTGCTTTAATCGCTGAATTTGCTCTTCTGCTGGCAGTGATGTTGGTTAGACAAAACCAAGAACTTAGAGCGCTTTTTTTCATTCTTTTCAGCACTGCCAGCGGGATTGTCATTGTTCCTTTTCTTCGCCAGGCAGTGGCAGTTGGAGGTCCTCAAATTTTAATAAATGCGTTAGGGACCACAGGAATAGTTTTTTTCGGGTTAAGCTTTTATGCTTTAAGAAGCGGAAAAGATTTCTCTTACTTAAGAGGTATTCTATTTGCAGGATTGATCGGGGTTATTATAGCTGGATTTGTCTCATTCTTTTTTTCATCTCCTGGTTTTGTCATGATTTATTCAGTGGCAGGGGTTTTGCTGTTCAGCGGATTTGTGCTTTATGACATGTCTAGAATCCAGAGAAGGTACGCTGATAATCAGTATATTGATGCTGCATTAGCCCTTTATTTAGATTTTTTGAATCTGTTTCTCTTTATTCTGCAGCTCTTCATGGGGAGCGGAAGAAGGCGAGGGGGCTGGAAGTGAAATATCTTTTAGCAGGTGGCTTATTCACGTGTTTCTTCGCCTTTTTAAAGAAGTCCAGGTAAATTCATCTCGTGAAGGGTAAACAGGAATAAAATTTTTTCCTTTTTCTAAAAAAATAACAACGGACTTGTCTTGAATTTTAAGAGTATAAGGGGAAATTTTTTTTATAAATTTAAGAAGGTTGATTTCTCCTGAGTAGCCTGCTTCTTCGCCAAGAAATTTTTTAAAGTTAGTTCCTATTGAATCAAACCTGAAAGGCTGCGAATTGTCTTTTACATAAAGATCAAACAAATAAAAAGAATTTGGTTTCTGCATCTGCATGGGAGGTTCTTTCTTTTTAACCAGATCATAGACGCTCCCTCCTAAAGGAACAGCCACATCTGCCGCCAATCGAATGACGTCAATATGCCTTTCTTTTGTTTTTTCCTGAGGTCGAGAAGATTTTTCTTCAACTTTTCCTAAAAAAAAGAGGATGAAGTCTTCCCATTTTACTGTGATTTTTTCTTCCAGAACTGTTTCCAGGGAAAGTTCTGTTTCTGATAAAGAACCCTGCCTGACTTTTTTAGGCAGGGGAGCTGCAAGATGATCTTCATTTGGCATATTCAATGGCTCTAGTTTCACGGATGACTGTAACTTTTATTTGTCCCGGATATTCCATCTCATCCTGTATTTTCTTGGAAACATTTCTTGCCAGCTCCCAGGCTGCATCATCATTGATCTTGTCGGGCTTTACAATAATGCGGATTTCCCTTCCCGCCTGGATAGCAAAACATTTCTCGATTCCTTCGAACGAATTCGCCACTTTTTCTAATTTTTCCAGCCGTTTTAAATATTTCTCAACAGTTTCTCTTCGGGCTCCAGGCCTGGAAGCTGAAATCGCGTCACACGTCGCGATCAAGATGGGAAAAGCGTTTCTAGGCTCCTCGTCATAATGATGGCCAGCGACCCCATGAATCACGTCTGGGTCTTCATTGTATTTGGTTAAGATGTTCCCTCCGATAACAGCATGTGGTCCTTCCACCTCTGCGCTGACAGCTTTGCCGATATCGTGCAGAAGGCCAGCTCTTTTTGCTTTTTCCACATTAATTCCTAGCTCTGCCGCAATCGTGGCTGCCATAAAAGCCACTTCAATTGAGTGTTTTAAGACATTCTGAGAATAACTGGTTCGATATCGAAGCTGCCCAAGCAACTTCACCAGATCGGGATGAAGACCTGTTATACCTGTTTCAAGACAGGCTGATTCTCCCGCTTCTTTAATTCGATTTTCAACTTCCTTCTGGGCTTTTGCCACCATTTCTTCAATGCGAGCAGGATGAATTCTTCCATCCTGTATCAACTTTTCAAGAGTTAATCGGGCAATTTCTCTACGGACAGGGTCAAAAGCAGAAACAACCACAGTTTCCGGAGTATCGTCAATAATCAAGTCAACCCCTGTCAGCATTTCTAAAACGCGAACATTTCTCCCTTCTTTGCCGATGATCCGACCCTTCATTTCATCATTGGGAAGAGGGACAATGCTGACCGTTGTTTCAGCCGTGTGGTCCGCCGTGTATCGTTGAATGGCATTCACAATAATTTCGCGGGTTCGACTTTCAATTTCTTGCTTTGTATCCTGTTCCGCTTTTCTAATGAGAAGAGCTTTTTCATGTTTAATTTCATTGTCCAGACTTTTTAAAAGAAGAGATTTCGCCTCGTCAGCAGTCACCCCAGCGATTGTTTCGAGCTTTTGTATTTCCTGCAGTTTAATTTGCTGCAGTTCTTCCTTAATCCGCGAGGCTTCTTTTTCTTTCTCCTGGAGAAGTTTTTCTTTTTGCTCTATACCCTCCAGTTTTCGCTCCAGATTTTCTTCCCTTTGGATCAGTCTTCGTTCTAAGCGCTGGAGTTCAGAATTTCTCTGTTTTGTCTCTCTTTCCCATTCACTTCGTTTTTTATGAGCTTCATTTTCGGCTTCAAGAAGTTTTAATCGTTTCTGCTCCTGAGCCTCTTTTTTAGCGTTATCAACTATTGTTTTTGCATCTGAACTGGCAGTTTTCAGTCTGGCAGAGTCTTTTTTCTCTTTTATTACAAGAGCCGCTCCTGCTCCGGCTGCCAGAGAAATGACTATTGTTAAAATTATAGTAAGCATTTTCATCCACCTCTTCGTTCATATTGTAGAATTTCCATCAGCCGTGGGGTTAAGTCCATTTCATTAAGGTTCAGAGCTTCGTCTGAAACTATAGTAGTGACGCCCTCTTTTTTGGCTAAAATTGCAGCTTGACGGAAAATTTCCATTTTTATTTTTTTTAAAACAACTTTTCTTTCAGATTTCATTTTTTTAATAATCTCGATGGGTATCTGATTGTTTCCGGATTTAATTTCTTTAAGGCAGGTTTGATATTTAGGGGCAGCTGCCAGAATTGTTTCAGCTTTTCTTTTCAGCCAGCTCTCGATGGCAGCTTGTTTCTGGTTTAAAGAAAAATAAGCGGCAGAAAGAGAACCATATCTTTGCAAAGTAAGGTGTTTCGCTTGTTGAAAAGCTGACTGCTGCGCCTGTAAAACTTCTTTGCCCAGTTTTTCTTTTGCTCTGCGATTTAAATTCGCACTGATTTTTTTTAAAGAAGACTGAATGTGGCTTGCAAGGTTATTCTGGTAAGCTGAAAGTTTTTGTCCGATTTCCTTTTTTGTTAGAGGATTTTTAGATTTTAAATTTTCTTCTTCCACTTTTTCTTGATACAGAATGAAGCGCTTTTGCGCTTTAAAAGCCAATTTTCGGGCATAAGATTGGAGAGAAGTTCTATAGTTTTCATTTTCGATTTTATCGTTGTTCAGAAGTTTGCTTCTCTGTTTCTGAATTTCATTCTCGTATGTTTTATTGAAAAACAGCTGCATAGAAGATAAAAGGGATGGAGGTATCGCGCTGTCAGTTTTTCCCATCTGTTCATTCAGCAGATGATAAGCTTTTTTGCAGTCATTTTTCCATGAGCTCAGCTGGCGCGCGGATAAAAGAGGTTCTGCGATCCCATAATTTCCAATTTTCCAGGAAACAATTTCTCTGTTTAATTCCTCTACCTGATAAAACTCTGAATTTAGCGGGATCAGCTTTTTAAGATTGACAACAGCTAGGTCAGGAGGGGAGGAAGATGAACTGTTTCTTTTTTTGAGAGGGATTCCTTGAACAAAAGTCTCAAGTCTATGCAGGACATCCGGGGTAATGTTTTCTCCTCCATAAAACACGTCGGGTTTATTGAAAATGATTCTGAGTTTGTTTTTTATCGCGGTGTTTTTAAGGATTTCCTTGAAATTTTTTAAAACATGGATCAGTTTTCTCCCATGATACTCCGAAAGTTTCTTTTCAATGATTTTGAAATTCACAACACCAAAAGGAGTTTGACCTGGCAAGGAAGCATGAACAAGTTCTGTTCTGTTTTGTCGAAGGAAATCTAAAATTTGGTCTGTCAAATCAATGGGGCAGGCAATAATAATTTTTCGATTTAGAACCAGAGAGATTTTTTCTTTTTGAGCGGCTAAAGCAGCGGCTGACTCAAAACTGTTGTGAGCATTTGTCACTTGAGGAGCAGACGTGCATCCAATCTGCCAGGCAGAAACTGGAAGATTGAACTCGGAATGATCGGATGGGTTTACCCTCCAGAACCAGAAAACTGCCAGAATGCAGCAGGATAAGAAGGCAGCCCCTGCAAACAGCCCCTGCTGCTTCAACTTCTGCAGCTCCACTTTAAAAAGCTTGACCTATACCAATAACGGTTCTTGTTCCTTGAGTTCCGCCGAGGGCGAAATCCAATCGAATAATTCCTAATCCAAGATTGGGCAGATTAACATTTATGCCAACCCCATAATCATCGTATAAATGCCCAAATTGAATCCCAAGTGAAGGAGCCCACGCATTTCCTGTGTCATAGAAAAGAGCTCCTTGAAATGTTTTGGAATGCCCGATTGGAAAACGCAGTTCAGCTTGACCAAGAACCATTCTGGTTCCTAGAAAAGTATCGAGAGTGTACCCACGAAGGGTATCTGGTCCTCCAAGAGTAAACCAGTTTGTAATCGGAATGTTTCCTTCATCATAGCCACCCATCACGCGAAAAGCAAGGGTATATTTTCCATGAAAGGTGAAATATTTTCGGACTTCTGCTTCGTATTGATTGAATTTGAAATCCCCTCCGAATGGTCCTCCCCCTATTCCATACGTGGCAGAATAATAGGAGCCTTTCCTGGGGTTCATAGGGTTATCTCTTGTGTCATTGATAAGAGTAGTAGAAGCTTCATTGATGATGCCCTGGGTAAAGGGGATCAGGGTATTGGAAAAAGTGTAATTGATTCCATTCGCAAATACGCTCTCATGGGTTAAAGTCACAAAAATATGGGTCCACTGATTAATCAGTGGTCTTCCCCAGGTAAAAGTCTCTCCTGCTTGATGGTCTTCAAAGGTTGAAAGTTCAAGCTGAGTAGGATTAGAGACACTTGGCAGATACTGCTGCAAGTTGTAATAGTCAGAATTAAAATACTGGATCGAAATAGAATCTTGCTGGTTATCCAGGAAAGGATTGTTGTAGCCCACATCAATTTCACTGACATAAGGGCCTCTCTGCCAAGTAATATCAGCCCCCTGTCCAGTTCCTGAGATATTATTTTCAGAAATTGAAATATCGCCTGTTATTCCTCCAGGATAAAGACCTGAGGCCCCTGCATATCCGATTCCAATGGACGCAATCCCTTGTCGGGCTTCTCTGACTCTCCAGACCAGCACCACTTTCCCTGGCCGTGTTCCAGGCTCAGGCTCTACTTTAACACTGGTGAAATACCCGGTTTGATGCAAGCGTCTTAGATCATTGCGAACTCTTTTTCTATTCAGAGCGCTTCCTGTTTTTGTGTGAATATAGCGATAAATAACGTAAGGCTTTGTGATTTTATTGCCTTCTATTCGCATGCTCTGGACGATGGTTTCGGTAATATCTACCACATAGGTCCCATCAGGGCGAATATTTCCTTTCAACCCTGACAAAACATAACCATCTTCTTTGTAAAGTCGGGCAATTCTTCCTAAATCCTGCTCCATTTTTTTTCGGTTGAAAACGGTTCCAATTTTAGAGTGAATTTTTGCTTTGAGCTCGGCTAATGGATATACAGTATCCCCTTTGATATCAATGGCTTTAATTCGAATTCCTTCTTTGATTTTTAATTTTACAATTCCCTTTTTTGTCCACGCCAGATTTACGACATGATTGGTGGGTTCAGAATATCCTTGAGAGACATAATAGTCGTTAATGGCAAGAACATCTTGATAAAGAGTTGTGGTATTTAAGATTTTGCCGGGCACTGTTTTCATCAATGATTCAATTTTTGACACTGGTATTAAGTGTGTTCCTGTAATCAAAACCTTTTTAACCACAGGATTCTCTTTTACGGTAAAAACCAGTTTGATGCCATTGTCAAGAGAATAATGATTTCCAGATACTTTTTGAAAATAACCGGAGTCGTAAATGGTCCGGACATCTTCTTTCAATTTTCGTTTGTTAAATCGGGTTCCCATTTTACTCGAAATCATTTCTAGAATTTTGTCGGAGGGAACCAAATAGTTCCCCACAATCTGAATCTGAACGATTCGAGAGGAATGCAGTTTCTTTTTGCTGCTCTTTTCAGTTAGGTGGCTTAATTTTGCAGAAACTGGATGGGTGGCTAATGAACATAAAATGACAAAAAGAAAATAAACGATAATTTTTTTCAAGGTTAACACTTCGACTAATCCTTTCTAATTTCAATTTTTTCGCTCCATTTACTGCAGGGTTTTGGATGAAACATCCACTTAATCCGCACACTATCGCGCTTCAGCTTTTGTACTCCTTCCCTTCTACTACCCCGCTAAAGTTGATTTATATCTGCTATTAATCTGAGTCTAAATTTTGTTAAATCAATCTTACCTCCCGTGTATTCGACAGTTTATTTTTTCGTCCTTCTTCTAAATTTAACTGTTATTCCTCTCAATTTAAGCTCAACTTAGGAAGGGATTCTTCAAGCGATTTGTGGAAACTGTTCAACCAACAATTTTTTTAAATTTGGAGGGGTAAATGGATAAAATAATTGTATTTTTAGATGGAGCCCGAACTCCTTTTGGGAAGTTCGGAGGAGGATTAAAGGATTTAAGCGCCACAGATCTTGGAGTTCTGGCTGCAAAAGAAGCTGTAAAACGATCGAAAGTTGATTCGGGAGAGTTTGGACATGTTGTTTTTGGCAATGCTCTTCAAACCAGTTCTGACGCGATTTATCTCGCGAGACACGTTGGATTAAAGTCGGGTCTTTCGGTTCAAACACCAGCGGTAACCGTTAATCGTTTATGTGGTTCCGGATTTCAAGCTGTTGTGGATGCAGCAAAGCTTTTGATGATGGAAGAAGCGCTTTTTGTTCTGGCAGGTGGGACAGAAAGCATGAGTCAGGCTCCTCATGTTATCTGGGGAGGGAGATGGGGAATCCCTTTAGGGAAAGGAAAATTGGTGGATTTGCTTTGGGATGCGCTTTATGATCCTGTGGCTGGTTGTTCCATGGCAATTACAGCAGAAAATCTTGCCGAAAAAAACAAAATTACGCGGGAAGAAGCGGATGAGTTTGCTTTTAGAAGTCAGCAGTTAGCAAAATCTGCGATTGAACAAGGAAAATTAAAAGAAGAAATTGTTCCTGTTCAGGCGGGAAAGAAATGGATTTCTCAAGATGAACACCCCAGATTTGATACGACCTTGGAGGGATTGGGACAACTGACCCCGTATTTCAAAAATGATGGGACAGTGACAGCAGGGAATGCCAGTGGAATTTGTGACGGGGCGGCAGCCCTTGTTCTTTCAACAGAAGAAACAGCTAAAAAGAAAAACTTGCCAATTTTAGGGAAACTTTTAGGATGGGGTTATTCAGGAGTGGACCCTAAGATCATGGGAATTGGGCCTGTTGAAGCATCCAGAGCAGCCTTAAAAAAGGCAGGACTTTCCATTCAAAATCTTGATTTAATTGAAGTAAATGAAGCCTTTGCGCCCCAATACTTAGCCGTTGAAAAAGAGCTGGGACTGCAGCGGGAAAAAGTAAATGTAAATGGGGGAGCCATTGCTTTAGGTCATCCTTTAGCAGCAAGCGGCGCAAGAATAACTTTAACTCTGCTTTATGAGCTGCGGCGCTCGCGGAAAAAATATGGATTAGGCACTGCCTGCATAGGAGGTGGACAAGGCATAGCGGTTATTGTCGAATCCTGCTAGTTGAATAAGCAAGAGGGTTGTCAGCAGTGCCTTTGTGAAGTGTTTTGTCCCAGAACACACTTCGATTTAGTTTAAAATAATTCACATAGCTGAATGGAAGCACAAAAATCCAGAGCAGCGTATAAAGCCAGTAAAATAAGATTTTCTTTATGATTTCTTTCCAGGAATCAGGGGATTCCTGTTTAACTGCAGATCCCATGGTCATAAAAAAGAAAAGGGTCAAGACAGTTAAAAGAAAAGAAGTGAGAAATGATTCATGAGTCTGATTTTCAAAGAGAAAAAATAATTCGCAAACATAGCCTGTGATGACCCAAAAAGGCAGGAGAATTCTAGTCAGGGTTAAGATTCCGTCAATTTTTTGCATCCAGGAAGTTTTTGACAGCAGCAGCGGAATGAAAAAGTCAAAGCAGGAAGTCAAAAGTCCTTCTCCCCACCGAATTCTCTGGCGGATCAAGGGGCTCCAGCTTGAACAAGCTTCCTGCCATAAAATAGCATTTTCAGCATATCGAACTTTATAGCCCATAAACAGCAGGCGAAAAGTTAAATCAAAATCTTCTGTAACTGATTCTTCATTCCATCCATTGATTTTTTCAAGAACTTGACGTTTAACCAGTTGTCCATTTCCGCCTAAACAAGTCACTCCATTCATTAAGTCTTTTCCTTTTTGGGTTAGATGATTGAAAATTAAAAATTCATCGTTCTGCAGTGAAGTAATCAGATTTTCGTTGGGATTATAAAGCTTGACTCTTCCCTGCACACCTGCAGTAAGGTCTCCTGCTAGAAGCGGCACGCTTGCCTGCAGAAAGTTGGAATCAACTTGAGTGTCAGCATCGAAAACCGCAGTTACTTCCCCCTGAGAATTTTTCAGCGCGTAATTTAGAGCTGCCGATTTTCCTCCTTTTCCTATTTGGGGTCTGGAAAGAACGCGAATAAAAGGAAATTTAGACTGAAATTCATGCGCTATTTCTCCTGTCCGATCGGTAGAACCATCATTAATGACGATGATTTCAAAATTGGGTTTATCCTCTTGGTGATAAGAAAGCTTTGACAAAGAAGAAAGAGTGTTTCCAATGACAGCTTCTTCATTTTTGGCAGGAATAAAAATGTTTACAAAGGGTTTATAGGAATTATTTTTTACCCAAGGCTGTTTTTGGTCATAGAAAGGGATTAAAAGGAGCCCACAAGCATAAATCGTGAAAATTCCCATCAGTATTTGAAGCCACAAAAGGTTTTGCAGAAATAGAGAATAGAAAAACAGAAAGATAAGAAGTGCTAGAATTAAAACTCCAGCAGTATGATTTTGTCGTCTGGGAATCTCGAAATTCGACATCCTAGCTTATATTGTTTAGTCGAGAGATTTTCCCTTCAGAAATTGAGAAATCATCTGGGAGAACTCAGATGTTTTTATCTATTTTACAAGGAGGTGAAAAATTAGCAAACCCGAAACTGTTCGGATATGTTAGCAGTCATGAAAAAAGAAAAAGCAAAGGGCGCAGTGGTAAGTGACGCTCCAATTCCTTCCATTGGGGCCACCGATCTTCTAGTTAAAGTTAAAGCAGCCTCAATTTGCGGAACTGATGTTCATATTTATAATTGGGACGGGTGGTCTTCAAATCGAATTAAACCTCCGATGATTTTTGGACATGAATTTTGCGGAGAAGTCATAGAAACTGGAAATATGGTAAAAGGGGTCAAAAAAGGGGATTATATTTCTGCAGAAAGCCATATTCCCTGTGGATACTGTTATCAATGTCAAAACAATCAAATGCACATTTGTCAGAATTTGAAAATCCTCGGGATTGACGTTAATGGATGTTTTGCCGAGTATGTTCTTGTCCCTGAAATCTGCGTTTGGAAAAACCTTGCTGATATGCCTGTTGAAATTGCCAGCATTCAGGAACCTTTAGGAAATGCGGTATATGCTGTGCTTGCAGAAGAAGTTACCGGTAAATCAGTGGTTGTTTTTGGATGTGGACCCAGCGGATTGTTTTCTACGGGTGTTGCCGCATCCTCTGGCGCTTATCCAGTGATTTCTGTGATAAAGCATGAGTTTCGCAGGAAGATCGCTGAAAAAATGGGAGCTGATAAAATTTTAAAAACAGGGGAAGACCAGGTGGTTGATGAGATTTTAAACGTGACAAACCACGAAGGTGCAGATGTTGTTTTGGAAATGACAGGGAATCCCGATGCCATACAACAGGCTTTTCGGGTTGTAAAAAAAGGGGGAAGGGTTACTTTGTTTGGCATTTCAAGCGATCCTGTTAGTTTGGACATAGCGAATCAGATTATTTTTAAAGGGATTAGGGTTTATGGAATTAATGGAAGAATCATGTACCAGACTTGGCACAAAATGAGAAGTCTGCTTCAGTCAGGGAAATTGAATCCAAAACCTGTGATTACCCATCAATTCTCTTTATCGGAATTTGAAAAAGGAATGAGCGCTATGACGGCTAAAGATCGTAAATGCGGGAAAGTGGTGTTATTCGCCTGATGCTGGGCAATTGACTGCTAGCGTCAAGCATCTCGGTTCGTTTTATAAATGCCATTCTCCCTGCTGAATACTATTCATGGCATGTAGAGCAAGATATCGAATCGTAGGATTTGCTGCTTTTTGAACAACAGTGAGCAAAAGTGGAATATCGTCTTTTGTTCCATAAGGCGGCTCACAGGCAGGAACAACCAGTCGTATTAAATCCCAGTCATCTCCTTCTAAAATACGTATCAGATCAGGTTTTGCGGCTAATGGCTTGATTCGAGCTAATCTTCTTGCGGCTTCAAGTCTTAATTCTGGCTCTGTGCTTAGAAGGGCATCTCTCAAGCATTCAACAGCCGATTCCCCTCCCAGATCCGCGAAAGCTTTTAAGAACTCCCGTTTAACCTCCACATGCCTTTCTTTTTCATAGGTTATTCGAAGTTCGGGAAGCAATTCTTTTATTTTCCCTTTCCTAACAAGCTGTATTGCCTCTAACCTCTTCGCTTTAGAGGATGAGTGAATCGCCTGAATCAGGTCTTCGGTTAGTTTTTGGGGCTCTTTCTCAGGAATTAAATTTTCCTCAGTTCTTATGGGTGCCTGCCATGACAAAGAAGTTTTCCAACTGAACAACCGGTCCTGATGGATGAGGCTGCGCAGTTGGCCTGGGAGGAACAGGAACAGGAGCATTTTCTTTAATTTTGCTTTCTCTATTCGGAGCAAAAACTTGCCAGATGAACATTTTAAAACCATCCAAAATTCGGGTTAAAAAATTCCCTTTTAATGCCAAAAAAGCGACTGGATCATATCCAACATGGACCATGCAGTTTTCACATCTGGGATCTTTTCCTGGACCATATTTGTTCCAATCAGTTTTAGCAATTAGATCCTGATAAGAATTGTAATGACCATCTGTCATTAAATAGCAGGGTCCTTTCCATCCTTTCGGATTATAGGTTGGAACTCCCCAGGCAGCACAGGACAATTCCCGTTTTCCTTGTAGAAAATCCAGAAAAATTGGGGTGTTGTGCAGTCTGTGTTTTTTCATAAGTTTTTCCACATTTTTGAACTTTTCGCGGATTTCATCTTTTGTAATCAGAAAGATTTCCTGGTTAGAAACAGATGGATAAGCCCCTGCTGGAGTGATCATATATCCATCTATCCCAAGGGTATCCAGATAATTCATTAAAAGTTCGATTTCATCCATGTCTGTTTCTTTGAAAATGGTGGTATTAATGGTCACCTGGAATCCTGCTTTTTTAGCCGCTTTGATGCCCTGAACAGCGGATTTGAAGACCCCTTTCCTTTCCACTAACATGTCATGGGTTTCTTCAAGTCCATCCAGGTGAACCGCAAAGAAAAAACGACTGGATGGTTTAAATTCTTTCAGTTTCTTTTCCAGGAACATCGCATTGGTTGCGACATAAACAATCTTTTTCCTCTTGAGGAGTTCGTCAACTAGTTCCGCAATATGGGGATAGATGAGAGGTTCTCCTCCACAGATGGAGACGATTGGAGTGCCTGATGTATCTACAGCTTTTAGGCAATCTTCAACAGACACATATTGATTGATTGTATCTTTATATTCCCTAATTCGCCCACACCCTGTGCAGGTCAAATTACAAGCATGGAGAGGTTCAAGCATCATAACCATTGGGAAATATTTGTCTCCTTTTAGAGCCCTTTTCATGAGGTACCATGAAAGAGATGTGTTGACAACAAGCGGGAAACGCATTTTAAGCCTCCTTTAATAGTTCTAAAACTTTTGACGATAAATTATTGAAAACAGGAGTATATAAGTCCAAGTCCTCAATTTTGTTTTCTTCTTTTCGTGATGCCATTTTTTGCAGATACATCCCAAGGGCGAATAAAGGAAAATAATGACGATACAAATGATATTTTAAGTAAAAAACCTTGGGGAAGCCAGTTCCAGTGAAAATATTCTCTTCCCATGTTCCTTCTCTATTTTGGGTTGAGATAAGCCACTGCAACCCTTTTATAAAGGAGGGGCTTTCATAGTCCCCAGCAGCCATCAAAGCCATCAATGCCCAGGCTGTTTGAGATGGTGTGCTCTGAGTAAGGTCAGGAGCATGGAAATGATTGTCTTCATAAGTTTGACAAGATTCCCCCCATCCTCCATCAGTGTTTTGGACTGAATGAATCCAGTTGGCAGCTTTCTTGACATAAGGAGCCTGCATGTCTTCTCCAATGCAGGAAAGTCCTTTTAAAACCTGCCATGTTCCATATATATAATTGACCCCCCATCTGCCGTACCAGCAGCCTTGAGGTTCTTGAGACTGTTTTAAGTATTGAATAGCTCTTTTTATACAGGGTGAAGTAGTTGTGTAGCGATAAGACGCAAGAGCTTCAAGTGTTCTTCCGGTAATATCAGGGCAACTTGGATCCAGCATGGCATTGTGATCAGCGAAAGGAACATGGGTTAGAATTTCATGATTGTTGTCTCGATCGAAAGCCGCCCATCCTCCATCTTTGCACTGCATCCCTAGAATCCATTTCAGCCCCCTGGAAACAGCGCCTTTCTTTTCAGGAAGGTTGATACGTGAAAGGCTGATCAACACCATGGAGGTATCATCCACGTCAGGATAAAATTCATTATTGAATTCAAATGCCCATCCGCCTACTGGAAGTTCAGAATGGGTGATCTTCCAATCCCCTTCTTCGGTAATCTCTTTTGATAGGAGCCAGTATCCTCCTCTCGTCAAAGCAGGATGATCGGATAAAATTCCACTTTCATGAAGAGCTGTTGCGGCCAGAGCAGTGTCCCAAACAGGTGAAAGGCAGGGCTGCATTCTCAAAACACCGTTTTCTAAAATTTCCAAGTTTTCTAACTGCTTCATCGCTTCTTTAAAGGCGGGATGTGATTCAGAATAACCTAAAAGTTTCAGAGCCATGATGGCATTGACCATTGGAGGGAAAATAGCTCCCAGTCCATCACTTTTTCTGAAGTGATCCACAATCCACTCTTCTGCTTTTTTCAAAGCATTTTTTCGAAAGGGGGATAGGTGATATTTCTCCCCCCATTTCAGGATTCGATCCACTGTAAAGAAAAAATTTCTCCAAGAAAAAAATGGGGTTTTCTCCTCTTTTTTATGACTGTCTTGAATGTCCTGCTGCTCAACGAACAGTTCTCGGATGTGAACAGGTGTCTTAATAACAGGTTTTTGCGCCCAGATAATGCTTAAAGGCACGACAATGGTTCGAGACCAGGCTGACATGGCGTAAATATTATAGTATGCCCATTTTGGGAAAAGGATAATTTCAGGAGGAATTGCAGGGCACTTTTCCCAGGAATATTCTCCTAAAACAGCCAGATAGATTTTGGTAAAACTGTTGGCTTTATCTACTCCTCCCAAAGAGCGAATCAGCCTTTTAGCCTTTAACATAAATGGCTTTGAGGGATCGTAGCCTGCAAGTTTTAAAGCAAAATAAGCTTTTATGGATGAAGACAATTCTGGAGGTCCTCCAGGATAAATGCTCCATCCGCCGTGCTCCTCTTGTTTTTGCAAGATATACCGTGCTAATGCTTTTATTTTTTTCAGATTTTTCTTTAACCCTAAAAAGGTTAATAGAAGAATGTACTCTGACTCTAAAATGGTATCCCCTTCTAGTTCGCCCGCCCAGTACCCTTCACTTGTCTGCTGCTCTAACAGCCACTTTTGTGCTCGCTCCGAAGCGTCTTGCACTTTAGCTGATAGAGTTTCTCGACTGTTGTCAGGGATGCTGAAAAAGGGCTCCCTATCAAGGATATAACTAGGGACCGCCATTTTTCACCTACCTTTCTTGACTTTTGTTTTCCTCACCACCTGGATGAAATTTAAATTTCCAGGTTGTTTTCTTGTCCTGGGGATAAACTCCTTCTTAATCAGAATGTTTCTTTAGCTCAGAATGACTGAATAGGTGAATCATAACTTTCGATTTGTTCTAAGACTAAATCTCCAATCTGGTCTGTTGAGAGTTCTGATTCCGTTCCAAGGGTTTTTAGAGTTCCTGTTCGCAAGAGCTTTGCTACTGCTGATTCAATAGCCAGTCCCCCTTTTTTCGTTTCTCCCTGCGGGCTTGATGCCGGACCAGCATCTGCTCCTAAATATTCAAGCATCATTCCTCCTGCTAAAATAGCGCCCAGAGGATTCGCTTTCTTTTTTCCCGCATACTTTGGAGCCGAACCATGGATAGGCTCAAAAAAACCAAAGCGCCCAGGATGAATATTGCCTGAAGGAGCTAGTCCAACCCCTCCACACAATTCCGCGCCTAAATCTGTTAAAATATCTCCAAATAGATTCGTGGTAACAATAACATCAAACTGCTGCGGCTTCCTGACTAAAGCCATAGCACAGGCATCCACATAAATCGTTTCCTGCTCCACATCAGGATAGTCTTGTCCGACAAGGGAGAAAACTCTTCTCCAAATTTCCTGTGCCTGGACAGCATTGGCTTTATCGCAGAGAGTTAATTTTTTCTTTTTTCTTTTTCGAGCTTGATCATAGGCATATCGAATCACTCTTTCGACCCCTTTTTTAGTATAAAAGGCAGTTCCAAATCCTACTTCATCATCTGTATTTTTTTTAATGAAACCTGATGGGCCAGTGTATAAATCTTCTGTGTTTTCTCGCACGACTAAAATGTCCAGGTCGGATGGAACAATTTTTTTTAAGGGGCAGTACTGTTCATTGTACAGTTTCATGGGTCTTAAATTGACGTAGAGGTCCATATCCCAGCGCAGTCCCCCAATAATCGCTCTTTCCAAAAGTCCTCTTGGAGCGCGGGGATCTCCAACAGCGCCGACATACACAGCATCATATTGTGAGATTTGTTTTAATCCATCAGGCGGGAGGACTTCTCCTGTTTTGAAATAATAGTCAGCACCCCATGGAAAGGAAGTAAACTCTATGGAGATGCCGAGTTTTTGGGAAATTCGAGTCAGAACTCGAATTCCTTGTTCAATGACCTCAGGACCTATTCCATCTCCGGGAATGACTGCAATTCGGTGCATAAGTACAATTTTTTATGGTTCGCCAGCTTAAAGGTAATCCCTCTGATGATCAGGAAAAGATCCAGTAAAAGAGAAGTGAATGCCAACTCAAACGCGAACTAAAATCTGCAGAGGCTGCGGGGCTCTTGTCAGCCCCGAAGACAAAGCTTGTTTTGTGTGTGGGACTCCAGTGTTAGAACTTCAAATGATGACGCAGCGGAAACCCGGATACAAATCCATGCTGCTTCAGCACGGGAAAGCCACTATCATTCTTTTTCTGATAACTGTCATGATTTATTTAGTCACCTGGGTTATAACCACTGCATCGGGAAAAAGTGAAGCCTTGATGGGGATCAGCATCAAAGTCCTGAATGAATTTGGAGATAAAAATACCCCCCTGATTTTAAAAGGACAAATCTGGAGATTGGTAACCGCTATTTTCCTCCATGCTAACCTGATTCATATTTTTTTCAACATGTTTGCTTTTGTCCAATTAGGGCTTCTGGTGGAAATTTATTATGGATGGGAAAGATATCTGTTTTTTTATATTTTTTCAGGAATCTTCGGGTATATTGCTAGCGTGGTCTTTTACCCTCATGCCATCAGTATTGGAGCTTCAGGAGCTATTATGGGGCTGATTGGGGTTCTCCTTGCCTATTGTTTAAGAAACAGAAACGCTTGGACAGGCAGATTGGCGAAAATTTTAATTTTTTGGACTGTCATCAATCTCATCATTGGATTTAATCTGGCTAATTTGATCGACAATGCCGCTCATTTAGGGGGATTGACAAGCGGATTTCTGATGGCTCTTCCTTTCTCTGCTCAACCTGCTAAAACTCTGTTTCAAAAAAGATTCTATGAATTTCTAGGGTGGGCAGCGATTCTTTTGACTGCAGCCAGTTTTCTGGCATTGGGTTTGACGAGATAAAAAATGAAAAAAAATTTCTCATTTTTTTCAAAGAAAGAATCTGTTCAAGAAGCCTTATGGAAATCTTCTGCGCTGTCATTCTTGTCCAGGGTTTTGGGCTACATTAAATATTTAGCCATTGCTGTCTTTTTAGGGTTTAACTCTAAGACCGACGATTATTTTATGGCTATCGGCCTTTTGGGTTTATTCACGATCTTCGTAGATGTTTTTAATTCTATCGGAGTTCCTAATCTCGTTCTAGCCTTGAAAACCTCTGAAAAAGAATTCAATGATTTAGCTGGTATTCTTTTAAGCTTTACAACCGTGCTTGCCTTTACCTTGAGCTTTATTGCTCTTTTTTTAGCTCCTATTCTTCCTCATATTGCTGTCGGTTTTTCTCAAGCCAATCAGAAAATCGTTGAACAGATCTTCCTGTTGTTTATCCCATTCCTATTCTTTTCTTTTTTTTTCATCATTTCGGAGCGATATTCAGAAGCCAAAGAAAATTTACTATCTATTTTACTGGTCATTTTCTTCAATCTTTCATTTCAAGCGTTTTAGTCCTTGCAGCCTTGCCATTTATCCGAAAGATATGGGTTCTTCCAGTTGCTCTTTCTATTTCACAAGCTGCCGCAGCTCTTTTTCTTCTGTTATATTGCAGAAGTTTTCTTTCTTTCAAATGGTTCTGGAACGATCTATCTAAAGAAATGAGAAAGCAGTTTTTATACTTAACAGGGACTTATGCTATAGGACATGTTTTCATATTAATTGATAATTTATTTGCTTCTCTTCTTCCGACAAAAACATTAACAGCTTTAAGTTATGGATTTGCGATAGTTGGGATTCCGCGAGCTATATTTCCAATTTCTACAATTGCCATTACTCCTCTTGCGGAAACCAATGCCTCGTTTAAACAAACCAATCAATATCTGACCGCCTCAATAGGGTATTCCTTACCTGTTATTCTGCTGACATGGCTTTTTATTTCTCCTGCGCTAAAGTTTCTTTTGGGATATGGAAGATTTTCCAATTTGGATTTAAAGTTAACGGCTCTAGCAGCAAAATACTATATATTTTCTCTGCCATTCTTTATGTGCTGGCCCATTCTTTACAAGGCATACCAAATTAAAAACAAACTTCCAGTTGTTCTTATCTTTGGAGTAATGGCAGGAGTCTTTAATATATTTTTAAAATACCTTTTCATTGTCCATCTACATCTTTCATTGTTTGGTATCCCTTTGAGCACTTTTACTGCGAACCTTGCCCTCTGTTCAATGGCTTATCTCTATTTTAAAAAAATATCCAAGAAAGCCTCTGCTGAGAAGTCATGAAAATAGCGCTTCTGCAATTAAATTTTACCGTAGGAGATTTAGAGGGAAACAGTAGTAAAATCGTGGATGCTGTAGAAAAAGCAGAAAAAGCCGGGGCTCAATTGGCCATCACCTCTGAATTAGCCATCACTGGGTATCCTCCTAAAGATTACCTGCTAAACCGAAGTTTTATAAACCAAACATTAAAAACCGTAAAAAAGTTGGCTGAAAAACTTAATGGGAAAATTCAACTTCTGGTTGGGTTACCTATTAAGAACAAAGGAGAGGGACGACCTCTTTTCAATGCGGCAGCCCTTTTAAAGCATGGGGAAATCTTCAAAACATTTAAAAAATCTCTGCTCCCAACGTATGACGTCTTTGATGAGGACCGTTATTTTGAGCCATCATCAGGTGAAGAGCTGCTGGAAATTGAGGGCGAAAAAATTGGTATAACAATATGTGAAGATATATGGAATGACAAAGATTTCTGGGAACGCCCTCGATATCACATGGATCCTCTGGCACAGTTGGTAAACAAAGGGAGCACTCTTGTCATTAATCTATCTTCTTCACCATTCACAGTTGGCAAACAAATAATAAGAGAATCCATGCTTTCCCAAATGGCTGCAAAACATAAGATAGCCATCTTTTATGTGAATCAAGTTGGTGGGAATGATGATCTGATTTTTGATGGCAGAAGTATGGTATATGATGGTTCCGGTAAACTTTTAGCAAGAGGAAAAGGGTTCCAAGAGGATATAATTCTGATTGACTGGCCAGGTGGCAGTGGGATTGTTTGCCAAGATGATTTTATCCATGAAAGTGAAATTTGGAGGGCGCTGGTCGTTGGAACAAAAGATTACGTAAAAAAATGTGGGTTTTCAAAGACGCTGTTAGGACTCTCAGGAGGGATAGATTCCTCTCTGACTGCCTGTATTGCTGTTGAAGCATTAGGCAGCAGCAGTGTTTTAGGAGTTTTAATGCCTTCCCCTTATTCCAGCAGAGGAAGCGTTGAAGATGCTTTAAAATTGGCAGGCAATCTCAACATTAAAACAATTACCCTTCCCATTAAAGACCTTATGAAAGTTTATGCAGAAGTATTAAAAGCGCCCTTTACGAATTATTTCGCAGACGTCACAGAAGAAAATATTCAAGCTCGAATTCGAGGAAATTTATTGATGGCTCTATCCAATAAATTCCATTCCCTGCTTCTTACAACAGGAAACAAGTCTGAACTAGCAGTAGGGTACTGCACTCTGTACGGGGATATGTCAGGTGGACTTGCCATTATTTCAGATGTTCCCAAAACAATGGTCTATGCTGTTTCTCGGTGGTATAATGATTGGAAGAAAAGAGAGATTATTCCTCAGATTGTTTTTACAAAAGCCCCTTCTGCGGAATTAAAACCTGATCAAACCGATCAGGATTTTCTTCCCTCGTATGAAGTTTTAGATGCAGTTTTAAAACGAGTCATTGAATTGCATTTAACTCCTGACGAGATTGTTCAAGATGGTTTTGATGAGCAATTAGTACGTAAAGTTTTAAAAATGATAAAACAAGCTGAGTTTAAAAGAAAACAGGCTGCTCCAGGATTAAAAGTAACTGACCGAGCTTTTGGCACAGGGTGGTGTATGCCGATTGCGGCAGAGTCGCCGGAAGTAAAAACTATTTTATAAGAAAATCCTTCAGTTCACTCTACTTGCCACTGGAATAAAGGCGTTACGAGTCTCTATTTTTTTAAATTTTTGTCGGACAGCGGCAGGATCTCATTTCACACCCAAAAGAAAGGAGAAAAACCGTGAACTTCGCAAACTTTTACCGAGAGGATGAGAAATCAGTCAGCTTGAGTAACTTTTTTATGAAACTCTTTCTTAATGATCCTTCTGGTAGCAAATAATCAACGGTTTTATAATAAAACAAATTCGCTTTGAAAAAAAAATACGAATCGCCTCTTTTTAAAATATAATTTTTGCATTTTTCAAACGTCCTATTGATGTCCCCCTTTCTGTAGTAATATATAGCTAGTTGATAACAGCAGTAATATAATTGTGTTTCTAAATTTTTATTAACATTTTCATTAAACTTGTCCTTTAAGATTTCAAGGCATTCCATCCATTTTTCTGTCTTGTATGGAGAGGACTTGATTCCCCAGGCATTGTTGCTGTGAATTCTGTATACACCCATTATTTCGTTTATAAATTTTATGCTGCCATATTGAGCGTTTATTAAATGGAGTGGATAGTCCCCAATTGGACATTCACAAAACCATGTGGGCAAGTGCAAAAAACATTTTTTGAAAACCGCGGAAGCGGTATGAATATAGTTTTTTGCCGCAAGATTTTCAATTGTCGTTACCTCTTGTTGATGGGTAGAGGCAGGACGATTCAGCTCAGGGGAGTTTTCATATAAAACTTTTACGTTATGGAAACAGATTGAAAAACTAGGATTGGTTCTTAAAAAATCGATTTGTTTCTGCAGTTTGTCCGGATCTGTCCAATAGTCATCTCCTTCACATAGAGCTATATATTTTCCACTGCAGAGATTGAGGGTATCAATAAAATTTCTCATCATGCCGACATTTTCTTTTTGTAGAATCAGCTTAATTTTATCAGGGTATTGTGCGCCGTACTTTAACACTATTTCCCGAGTTTTATCGGTTGAACAATCTTCACCGATGATCAGTTCAAAATTAAAATCTGTTCTCTGCATAAGCACACCATCCACTGCCTGCTGTATGTAGTTCTCATGATTATAAGTGATCATGCAGACGCTCACCAAATATCTGCCGTCACCACTATTATAGTGCATCATGTGGATTTGCTATTTTAATGACAGACGCAGGAACACCAACTGCAGTGGTATGAGGTGGAATATCTCGGATCACTACGCTTCCAGCCCCGACAATCGAATAGGCTCCTATATTGACTTTTGGAGTAATCACGGAATGAGCTCCAATGAACGAAAAATCACCTACCTTTATACCACCTGTAAGACAGACGCCAGGCGAAATTTCGCAAAATTTTCCTATGCTGACATTATGATGGATCAGTACACCTGCATTAATTAAAGTCCCTTCTCCAATCATTACATCATTAGAAATAAAAACTCGATGCATCACATTAACTCCATCCCCTAACTGTACATTATGGTTCCCAATTTGGGCATCATTTGCAATAACAGAAGTAAGCTGCCACCCTAAATTTTTAAAGAGATTCGTCATGCGAAACCTCACTTTAGGGTTTCCAATTCCAAGTGCAAAAATCTTGTTGGAGGCATCCCATCTTTTGACTTCCTCAATACTTCTTAAGATAGGATATTTACCATACAGATCTGTTTCAATATTTACCCCAGTATCATCAAAGAAAAAAAGCGACTCACTCATATTATTCTTTTCAAGAATATCCAGCAGTTCTTTTGCATGTCCTTTTGCGCCAATCACAAGCATGAGAAATTCACTGAAGAATCGATTTTATAAGTTCGCAAATTCGATGCACATTTTTGACACTTAAACTGCCGTATAGGGGCAGACATAAAATGCGATCGGCAACTCTGTTTGCAACAGGAAGATTCTCTCTGCTGGCGCTGCGCAGTCCTTGATAAGGCAGCATATTGCTGATCAGGGGATAAAAATATCGTCGAGCAAAAATATTCTGCTTTTTTAATATATTGTACACTTGGTCTCTCGCCTCTGCAGATTGTCCCTTATTGATCAAAATAGGAAGATAAGCATAATTATAATCATATCCTTTAAAGTGATTAAACAGCTTAACCCCCTTTATTTTTTTTAACAGTTCAAAATAAGTTTCAGAAATTTTTTTTCTATTAGCTATCTCTTCGTCCACAATTTCTAAACTTAAAATTCCAACGGCGCTCTGCAGTTCGTTCATTTTACCGTTTATTCCGGGAGATGTAATCGTGATTTCATCTAAAAATCCAAAGTTTTTTAAAAAATCAATTCTTTTTTTAAATGCTTCATTTTTTGAGATTAAAGCTCCTCCCTCAAATGTTGTGAACAGCTTTGTTCCATGAAAACTTAAAATCGAAATGTCTCCTTCAAGCAGTAAATTCCTTCCTTTCATTTTCACTCCAAAAACATGCGCGGCGTCATAAATAACTTTCAATCCATATTTATCAGCAATTTCTTGTATTCTTTCTGTGTCACAGGGATGCCCATATACATGAACAGGCATTACAGCGCTGGTTTCTGAAGTAATTAATGTTTCGATTTTATTCGGATCTATATTGAGCGATTCTTCCTCTATATCGCAGAAAACAGGGGATATATTATTCCATTTCAAAGCATGAGTCGTAGCAGGAAAACTAAAGGGCGTTGTGATGACGTTCCCAGTGATTCTGAGTGCCTGCAGTCCAATCACAAGAGCAAGCGTTCCATTGCAGAAAAGATTGATGTGATTAACTCCTAAAAACTTTGCCAATTTTTGTTCGAATATATTATGGAAAGGGCCGTTATTCGTAAGAATTTTTGTTTCCCATATTTTCTCTAAATAAGGATACAGCTTTTCCAGCGGCGGGAGATTCGGTCTTGTTACAAAAATTGAATCGCTGGAATTTCCCATTAAATACTTCCTTTCTTTTCCACCACATATAATATATTTTTGTCAGATAATCCATTGACATCAAAAAAGTTTTTGCCAAAATACTCTTTTCCTAATTGTCTCACAAAAAATCCAGCTTCATTAATTCTGAGTAGATAATCACTTTTAGAGTACAGCCTAATATGATCAAATTGTCCAAATCGTCTCCATCTTTCTTCTTCGTCCGTAGTGGTGGATTCATCAGTCGTTTCTACATCGAGATTGATTGGAGTCATTAAAATTCCACATCCATTTGGTTTTAAAATTTGATAAAGTTCTCTTAATGCCTTCTTGTCATCTTTTACATGCTCTAAAACATGTGAACATATAAAAAAATCAAATTGATTATTCTTGTATATGCCCATCATGTTCATTATATCTACTTTATCATCAACTTTTTCTGCGTATAAATCTGCTGTCCTATATAGAACAGGCAGATTTAACTTTTTAATGTTCCTGCGAATATAATTTGTCAGCGGCTTTGACGGAGCGAAGTCTAATATGGAAAAATTTTGCATTTTACGATTTTGTATTTGAGTCAGCAGTTTTCCGATAAATAATGCATATAATCTATCTCGGTCACTGGCTGCGCAAATTGGACATGAGTAATTTGCTAAATTAAGTGTTTCAAAGTGTTCAATATTATATTTAAATCCATATTTTTTTAAGTTTTCAGTATAGAATGTAGATAAAGGTAGATATTCTTTAATGTGCCAGCCGCACACAGAACAACAGTATCTTCTTCCAGTAAAGAATATGCACCTAAGGAGCTTTTTTGCAAGTTTTTTTATCATCTAGAATAATTAAAAGTCAACACTTAAAATTAGTCACGGCAGTTTAAGTTCTTGATCCTCAAAAAAGGCTTGTCCCAATTTTTTGGCGCGCCCATCACAGAATGCCTTCCAAATCATCTTTGCCCTTCGTTTATACAGTTTAAAGCTTATTTTGCGAATGTTCTTCACATATAGAAATAGAACATAATATATAAACCAAACAACTAAGTTAATAGTGTAGATAAATCGGTTGGTGATAAACCTTTCTCCCAAAAAGGTTCTATTTCTAACAGAATAGAATATCGCGGCTTCACTTGCATCATCTTTGTAAAAGTAATAAATAGAGCCGCTATTAGCACTTTTCACTTCCAATTCTATGTCATCAATTTTAAGATCTGCGCATAGATATAAAGCGCCGCCACTTTGAGTTATTCGATAGGTAAACTCTGTATCATCAGCATAAAGAACAAAGTCCACATTAGGGAGTCCTATTATATCAAGGAGTGTTTTCTCAAAGAATAATCCTCCATATGGCGCAAACTCGATTTTTACAACGGGATAGATAGTATCTTTTGTTCTCACATCCTTTTTCTTAAGATACCTATATAAGATCCATTTTCTTGAAAAATATCTCTTAAAGTCAGTCCATACAAAATTATTGAAGAGATTCTTAGTCAGTCCAAACTTGATCGTATGCCACTTATCGAGTTGAGCAGTTCGAAAGAAAGACAAGGCAAAACAGGTATTGATTTTTCGAAAATACTTAGACAAATAAAGTGCCATCTCTATTGAACCAGGAGATGACAACACATTGTCATCGTCTAGAAGCAGTAAATACTGACATTTTTCATCAGCTCTAGCAACTTCAATGCCAGTCTTAAAGCCACAGGCAGAGCCTATATTTTTATTTAAATATATAACTTTTAATTTGTCTGGTAGTTTTTTTTCTAATTTTTCCAACTCTGCTTTGCCACTTGAATGATTATCAACAATTATAATTTTTCCAATTTCTTCTCTGATACATGAATCCACAACCTGTCTTAATAAATGGAATCTTTCACCATAAGTGACGATCACTGAAAAAACAGAGCTTTTATCAAGATTATTTTTTTGAGTCATGGGGACTCACGATTTCCTCAAATTGTGTTTCTCCTCTAGTTCATGTAACCCTTCACGCCTGATAATATGCAAACTACACTTTGCTCTTTCTATAATAGTGATGTGCAAATCGGTTTTGGAGAATAGATCGACATCCGCATGACGGAACAATTTTGTGGTGATGAGAGTAAAAAATGAAAGGGTTTCTTAAAATAAAACAAAAAAATAATCAACTGATGTCTGAAAATGCGCCTGAAGTGTCTGTGATAATTATTTGCTACAACAGGAAAGATTTACTCGTAAGAGCGATAGAAAGCGTTTTAAGGCAAACATTTCACAATTTTGAACTCATTATTGTTGACGACGGTTCGAGCGAAGATGTTGGAGGTATGATCAAAGAGAAATATGGATCTGACAGGCGAATCAGGTATTTTTTCGTAGAACATATTGGGAAATTAGGCGCTGTAAGAAACATTGGGATTTCTAAATCGCAAGCTCCTTACGTCGCTTTTCTTGATTCTGACGATGAATGGCTGCCTGAAAAATTAGAAGAACAAATTCGAGTTATTAAGCAATCTGATCGGGAGAGTACAGGCATTGTAGGATGTGACTTTTATATCATTAATGTCAATACTGGAAGAGAACGAATTTATCAACTCAAATTTAACGAGAGAATAATGAATCCTATTGAAGGAATACTTTCTGGCAAAATACCCACATATCCAACTTTGTATTTGCTGAAAATGGAAGCATTAAAAAAGATTGGTTTTTTTGACGAAAAATTTTCCGGCGCAGATGATTATGATTTACTGGTACGGATTCTTGAACAGTATAAATTTTCGTGGATAAAAAAAATGCTTTGCCGCTACCATGTGCACAGCAGCCACAGATCAGTTCTCCCTGGCATTGTCATGGCTCAAATTCAGGACAGAATGAGGCTGTTTTCCAAATTCAGACATTATTATGAAAATTGTCGAATGTGCACAAGTTGGAATTTAATGACCATTGGACGTCTTCAGATTCTATCAGGGATGACGCGTCAGGGAATTAAAACTTTCTTTAATGCGATTCTTAAAAACCCCCTTGATATACGCAGTTACTTGCATTTTATCCTTGCATTATTTGGTTCTACGGTTTATCGAAAAGTATTTAAATTATGGGCCTATTTCAAAGTTGGTCACTGATGCATAAAAATAAGATTCTCAAGGGATTTAATGGAAAAGTAATCAACGATTGACATGGGTTCTGCCTCTCCAGTTTCACTAATTTTGAAAGCCTTATAGCCTAACTGTTGCAGCAAGTCCACTCCCTTTTTTGAAAAAGTTTCGCCTCTTTCTCCTCCCCATACTTCCATGGCAATTGTTGGATGGTATTTTGCGAATGTTTGTCTTCCTCCTTTAATAACAAGGGATTCTCCACCTTCTACATCTATTTTCACGAAAGTGGGGGGAGTATTTGTAGTCGTGTACTGATCCAGAGTAACTGTTTTGACGGGTTCGTTATGATACTTGGCGTGGAGTATTGATTTATAGGTCTCAGCAACTTCTGGAATAATACTGTTTGTGGCGCTGCCTTTTGTGTTTTTAAACAGAACGGCATCTCCATCCTGGTCTGAAAGAGCGGTATTGTTCGTGAACACGTTAGATGCTCCGAGAGCGTTTTTTTGAAGGTCGCGAAAGATTCTTGTATCTGGTTCAAAAGCATGGATCTGTCCTACGGATAAATCCATGGCAAGCATGGTATAAAAACCAAATGCTGCTCCTGCATCATAAAAACAGTCGGAGGTTTTTAAGTGTTTAATAAGATACAATGACAGCCTTGCTTCTGCATTAACAAGGCGTTTGGATTCACAAGTCAGGAGGATACTCTCCATGTCCCCTGAATGAATGAAGAATTTTCTTCCCCAGAATGTGTTGAATGCCAGAACTTTCTCAGGAATAAGGTGTCGTTCGGTCAGGAAGAATTTCAGGTAAAAAGGGAAAAAATAAAGCCAGCGCTTCATTCTTCTTGTCCAATGGGATCCAAAAAAAATCTCTTCGAGATCCCACTTTGTGTGGAATAAAGAATCCAGCATTGCTTTTCGCTGAGATTCGATAGGGATTGAGTTAGAGATTGGATCCATGATGATTAAATACCGCCTCTTCAAAGATTTGAATTAAAGAACGCGTTACCGAATGAACAGAGAAATTATCTACACAGTAGTTTCTGCATCTTAATCGCAGTGAATAATCTTGCAGGTGAGTTTTCAAAAACCAGTTGATTTTTTCATCTAAATCAGGAGGTTCAGCGCTTTTGCATATAAAAGATTTATCTAGGGGAGTCATTATTTCTGGATTTGCTCCAACAGGAGTCACAACTGCTGGTGTTCCACAGCTTAGTGCTTCAATTGTAGATAATCCAAATCCTTCCAGATTGGCAGAAGGCATAACAAACAAATCAGCTGATTGATAATATTCATATAAGACTTCTTCTGGAACAAATCCAAGAAACTGCACATGAGAAGTTAGACCTAAAAATTCAACTTGGTTTTTTAATTCTTTTTCAAGGTATCCTGTGCCTGCAATCAATATAAGAATTTCCGGAAACGATTTTATCAGGTTCGACATCGCCGTGATCAGGTGTTCTAATCCCATTCTGGCAGCAAGCCTCCTAACAGTTAGAAGTATAGGTCGTCTCAAGGGAAGATTTAACTTCATCCGAATCTCCTGAGAATTCTCTAAAAATGGGTAAGAATCTGTATCCACTCCTAAAGGCACATTTCGAATCTTGTCCCGTCCACACTCCAGGTATATTTTTTCTACCTCTTTTCTCATAAAATGGCTTCGAACGATAATTCTAGCAGATCTTTTTAAGGCTTTCCTATCTATCCTTTTTAAATAGGGAACCATTCTTTTTACAATCTGATTCATTCGTCCATATTTCCCTATTTGTCTTTCAATTTCAACTTCCTGGTTCATAGGGGCATGAAATGTATAAATAATAGGCACTCCTTTTAAAAAAGGAAAAAAAACGCACTGGAATGGATTGTGAATAGAGGCAGCATCAAATTTAAATTGTTCATGAAGTTTTGGAACAATTCTTGGCATATACCACCTTGTGAAAAGAGGATAAAGGCGGTAAAAAGCGTTTTCCCTGGGGGGAACAAAATACCGAAAAATTTCACAGTCATCTCTTGATTCATGCCAGGGAGAGTCTTTTTTCAGCTTTTTGGTTAACACTACAATGGAGTGTCCTAAGCGATGCAGCTCTCTAATCTCATAGAGGAGGCTTTTACAGATTCCTCCTGATTCTTCAGGCCAGAACCCATCAACCACAATTAAAATGTTCATTTAAGGTGAATGTTCGATTTAAGTTGAAATTTAACTTTTTTAGAAAAAAAATTCAGAAAAAAGATAAAGCTCAGTCAAAAGAGAAAACTTTATCCATGTGCGGGATTACTGGTTTTGTTACGTTTGATCAAACTCAAACTAAGGACGTAGTCATTTCTTCGGGCAAAAAAATGGCAGACACATTGATCCATCGTGGACCTGATGATTCTGGAATCTGGGTAGATGAAAAAGAAGGGATCTGTTTGGCTCATAGAAGGCTTTCCATTATCGATCTGTCTGAATGTGGACATCAGCCAATGATTTCTCAAAGTGGAAGATTTGTTATCACTTATAATGGAGAAATTTACAATCATCCGGAAATCCGCAGAGAACTTGAAAAAACAAACTATAGTTTTAGAGGACACTCAGATACAGAAGTTATGCTGGCTGCCATTGAAACCTGGGGTTTATTCGAATCCTTAAAAAAATTTATTGGAATGTTTGCTCTTGCATTGTGGGATCAGAAAGAAAAACAACTCTTTTTAGCTAGAGATCGGATGGGTAAAAAGCCATTGTATTATGGATTTACAGGGAACTGCTTTCTTTTTGGCTCAGAATTAAAAGCCCTGAAAGCCCACCCTGAATTTCAAAGCGAGATCAGCAGAAATGCTTTAACCTCTTTTTTGCGATTGAGCTACGTTCCAACACCTGACTCTATTTACAAAGATGTACACAAATTGACCCCAGGAACAATTTTAACTTTAAACCCCAGGAGACAGTGGAACGAAGTTAAAGTTACTCCATACTGGTCGTTTTATGATTTTGCAGGAAAAAAAAGCTCTCGAATTTGCAGTCAATCTGAACCTGAAATCATGAAAGAATTAGAGCTGCTTTTGAGAGATGCAGTGAAAATTCGCATGTATTCTGATGTGCCTCTCGGAGTTTTTTTATCAGGTGGAATTGACTCTTCACTCATTACTGCTCTTATGCAGACACAGAGTGAAATACCCGTCAAAACTTTTACTATTGGCTTTCATGAGTTAAACTATAATGAAGCTCAGTATGCAAAAAAAGTGGCAAACCATTTAGGCACACAGCATACTGAACTTTATCTCACTCCGAAAAATGCCATGGAAGTGATCCCATTTCTTTCCACTTTGTACGATGAACCTTTTGCAGATCCATCTCAAATCCCAACGTATCTGGTTTCTAAAATGGCAAAGCAGCAGGTAACTGTGGCACTTTCAGGAGACGGTGGAGATGAAATTTTTGGAGGTTATAATCGCTACTTAATTGCGCTGAATTGGTGGAAAAAAATTTCCAGGATTTCTGCTCCAATGAGAAAACTTCTGACAAAAACAATATTTAGTATTTCACCACAGAAAATAGATGCTGTTTTAGCTCCTTTCAGCAAATTTAATTTTCCTTTTTTGAAAGAAGAAAGGAAAGGAGAAAAACTGCATAAACTGGCTAAAATTTTAGATGTTTCAACCTGTGAAGAAATGTATTTTCAATTCATCTCTCACTGCCAGGACCCCAAAACAATTGTCACGAATGGTATAGAACCAACTGATTATCTTCAGACTTTCCAATGGGATTCGACCTTATCGTGCGCAGAAAAAATGATGGCGTATGATGCGCTCAGTTATCTTCCTGATGATATCCTGGCTAAAGTGGACAGGGCAAGCATGGGAGTCAGTTTGGAAGTTAGAGCTCCTATACTCGATCATCGGATCGTAGAGTATGCGTGGGGAATCCCAATTGAATTGAAAATCCATCGGGGAAAAACGAAATGGATACTCAGGAAAATTCTTTATCAGTTCGTTCCTATGCAGCTCGTAGAACGTCCTAAAATGGGATTTGGTCTGCCGATTGGAGAATGGCTTCGAGGGCCCCTGAGAGAATGGACAGAATCTCTTATCAATGAGCAGAAATTAAAAAATGAAAATTTTTTCAATCCACAACCCATACGTGAAAAATGGGAAGAACATCTCTCGGGGAAAAGAAACCACTATGATTTTCTGTGGAATATCTTGATGTTTGAATCCTGGTTGCAAAACGAAAAACCATCTCTTTAATTAAATGTTTTAATGAACATAAATCTGCTAAAACAGCTAAATTATTTTAATGGTAAACGTTCAGTAGAGGTTTTCTGATACTTTGTCCAGAGCGAAGAACAAATGATTTTTGTTCGGTCGCATCTGTCAGCGTATTTGCGAGCGACTTCCATCACTTCTTCCAGCAGTCCCTTTCGAAGGGTTATGGGTTTAAGTCCCATATTTAACAGAGAATCATTCTGAGCGTAAAGATCATTCTCTGAGGCTTCATTTCTTGGGTTTTCTAAGTAAGCAATTTCTGTTCCTGTCATCTTGGAAATAAGTTCAGCTAAATCTTTGACACGGTATGTCTCAGTCATTTGATTGATAATCTTTACTTTATCTCCAGAAATAGGCGGGTTTTTAATAGCGAATTCAATGCATCGAACAGTGTCTTGAATATGAATGAACGCGCGAGTCTGACCTCCGGTACCATGAACAGTAAGGGGGTGCTTAATGGCTGCCTGCATTAGAAAACGGTTTAAAACAGTCCCGTAATCTCCATCGTAATCAAACCTGTTGATCAGTCTTTCATCTGACTTTGTTTCAATTGTATTAGTTCCCCACACAATTCCCTGGTGGAGATCTGTAATTCGTATTCCATCATTTTTTGCGTAGTAATGAAAAAGGGTATTATCCAAACATTTTGTCATATGATAAATACTCCCCGGATTATAGGGATAAACAATTTTTGTTTCAATCTCTTTTTCCCCATCATCCCTCATTACCACATTGATGTACCCTTCAGGAATTTTTATTCCAGCAGTCCCGTAACCATAAACCCCCATTGTGCCTAGGTGCACAACGTGGATATCCAAACCTGATTCTACAACAGCGCAGAGAAGATTGTGTGTCGCTCTAATATTATTGTCAACCGTATACCTTTTATGTTTTGGAGATTTCATGGAATAAGGGGCAGCTCTCTGCTCGGCAAAATGCACGACAGCATCTGGTTTGTAGGTTTTTAGAATTTGAAGAAGTTTATCGTATTCTAATGCCACATCAACATTTTCAAAAGAGATTTTTCTTCCCGACAATTCTTTCCAAACCATTAATCTTGTTCCTATAGGAGCAATCGGTGTTAAAGAACTGCATTCAAGCTCATTATCTATGTTTCTGCGAGAAAGATTGTCAATCAGGAACAAGTCCCAATCCTTATTTGACAGATGCAGAGTTGTTGGCCAGCCGCAAAATCCATCAGCTCCTAGAATTAAAATTCTCATTTTTTTCACCTCAAAAAATTTTCCTGACGATTTTATACCACATGATCTGCATTAAGCATTGATTTGTTTTTTAACAGCCAGTTCCATGTTCTCTCCAAACCCGATGCAAGGCTGATCCTGGGACGGTATTCTAAAATGAAATTTGCCTTGGATATATCCGCATAATTATGCCTTACTTCTCCAGAGCGAAAGGGTTTATATTGAACTTCAAAAGGGAAGTTGGCACCAATCGCTTCTCTAATTTTCGAGATCAGTTCATTGATTGACGTCTCTTTGCCTGAACCTAATTGAAATACTTCTCCCCCTTTTTTTATTTGTAAAGATTTTACAATTACCTCAGACAGATCTTCAACAAAGAGATAATCTCTTGTCTGACTTCCGTCACCATAAATTATTAGAGGTTGCTGGTTGAGGATGTTTTTTAAAAATGTTATGACAACACTCTTTTTGTGAAGAGAATAAGGGCCATACACATTGGAAAATCGTAAAGAGACCGTTTTCATATCGAAAGAACCGGCAAAGGCTGAACAGTAACCTTCTCCCGACAATTTGCTTGCCCCATAAGGTGACAGTGGGCGAGGTACTTTGTTTTCATTGATGGGCAGCTCTTCGGATTCACCGATAATAGCTCCTCCTGTTGAAGCAAAAACAAAGCGATCAACCCCGGTTTCTCTAGCAGATTGGAGCAGATTAAAAGTGCCCCAAGCATTAACCTGGAAATTTTCTTCTGGATTTTGCATGGAATCTAAAACGCGAGTATGAGCAGCTAGATGCACGACAGCTGAAACATTTTTTAGTGCTTTTTGGACGATTTGCTTGTCCCTAATGTCTCCTTCAAAGAATTCTACATCGAAGTCAGCGGCAATTTTTTTATTTCCCAGTGACAAATTATCCAGAACCCTGATAGAAACTTCAGGAAGTTCTTTTTTGAAATACGCGAGCAGGTTGCTTCCGATAAAGCCGCATCCTCCTGTAACCAAGACTTTCATGTTAAATTCCTTATGGGCTTAAACCTCAAAACACAACGGGTTCCTGATACTCCCCGTAAACTTCTTTTAAAACCTCCACCATTTCTCCAAGAGTCGCGTATTCTCGGGTCGCTTCTAAAATAAAGGGCATCAGATTTTTTCCCTGTTCTGCTGCTCTGTGAAGGTTTTTTAATTTCTCGGAAACGGTTCTGCTGTCTCGCGTTTTCTTTACCTCGGCAGTACGCGCTTTTTGTTCATCTTCAAAATGTGAAGGGATCTCTAAAATTTCGACTGGTTTTTCTTCTGTTTCGATGAACTCATTCACCCCTACAATAATCTCTTTTTTCCCATCAACCGCTTTCTGATGTTCATAAGCGGCTTTTGCGATCTCTCTTTGGAAAAAGCCATTTTTTATAGCTTCAACAACTCCACCCTCTTCTTCAATTCGTTTAAAATATTCTTCTGCTTCTTCTTCCATTTGACAGGTCAAGGCTTCTACATAATAACTGCCCCCTAAAGGATCGATCACTTCGGGAATCTTGGTTTCATGAGCGAGTATCTGCTGGGTTCTTAAAGCGATTTGAACCGCTTTTTCTGTTGGAAGAGCAAGGGTTTCATCCAGAGAATTAGTGTGCAGGGATTGAGTTCCCCCTAAAACAGCGGCAAGAGCTTGATAAGCCACTCGAACCACATTATTGTAAGGCTGCTGGGAAGTTAAACTGCAGCCTGCTGTTTGGGTATGAAATCTCAGCCACCAGCTTCTTTCGTTTTTTGCCCCGTATTTTTCTTTTATATGTCTTGCCCAAATTTTTCGAGCAGCCCTGAACTTTGCGATTTCTTCAAAAAAATCGTTGTGGCAGTCAAAGAAAAAACTCAATCGAGGAGCAAAGCTGTCAATCAGCAGTCCTCGTTTTAAACAAGCTTCCACATAGCCAAAACCATCAGCAAGCGTAAATGCCAGTTCCTGGACTGCTGTTGACCCTGCTTCTCGAATATGATAACCGCTGATGGAGACAGGATTCCATTTTGGAAGATGTTGTGAAGCGAATTCAATGGTATCTACAACTAAATTCAAAGAAGGTTCTGGGGGATAAATAAACTCTTTCTGGGCAATATACTCCTTAAAAATGTCATTCTGCAGGGTTCCCTGAAGTTCTTCCATAGGTGACCCTTGTTTTTCGGCTGTGGCAATATACATTCCCCAGATCATGGCAGCAGGGCTGTTAATCGTCATCGAAGTTGAGACTTTTCCGAGAGGGATTCCCTCAAATAGTATCTCCATGTCTTTTAAATGGCTGACATTGACTCCGCAGTGGCCAATCTCTCCTAAACTTTTAGGGTGGTCCGCGTCAAGTCCCATCAAAGTGGCCATATCAAAAGCGACTGATAATCCTGTCTGTCCTTTTTCCAGGAGAAATTTATACCGCTTATTGGTTTCAGCAGGTGTTCCGTATCCTGAAAACTGACGCATGGTCCAGAGTTTCCCTTGATACATGGTAGGGTGGATTCCCCTTGTGTAAGGATACTGCCCAGGTTCTCCAATATTTTTTTTGAAATCTATGGCTTCTAGATCTTCTGGAGTATAGAGAATTTTATTTTTAATGCCACTTTTCTGTTTTTCGAAGTTTTCATTTAAAACTTTTGTCATTCTTAATCCTCCGCAGAAGGTTCCTTTAAATAAGGTTAGATCTTTATAGTGCCAAAGAATTTCTTCCTCAATTAACTTCCTGGTCTTGTGAATAAATTCCTTGTCTGTGCTGCATAACTTAAACTCCTCTCCAGAAACTGAGCAAGATGTGATCAAAAAGGGAGAATATCGAAAAATAGGGAATAATAACCTAGATTATATAATAAAGTCATCTCGGTCATTGACTGAGAGATAAATCATCAGGAGGAAAAATTTAATGGATCCATTTAAACCAGTTTCTACACAAACCAGCATGACGCCTCAGAAAAGTTCGCTGTCTAAGCCGATTCAAGTAGCTCTTGTTCTGATCGGAATTTTTATTTTGTTTTATCTATTTATTGGAGTTCCTTACAATCATCTGGTCAGACTCCAACAGGGCGCAAAAGCACAGTGGCACAATGTGGATGTTGTTCTCCAGAGAAGGATGGACTTAATTCCAAATTTAGTGGCAACAGTCAAAGGATATGCCAAGCATGAATCTAAAATTTTCGAAGCGATTGCAAAAGCTCAGAGCGCATGGCAGACAGCTTCTGGAGGTGTAGGAGGAACTACGGCTAAAATCCAGGCTGCTGGACAAATGGATAGAGCTATGGGAGGATTCATGGTTCTGGTTCAGAGCTATCCAAAGCTGCAGGCAAACACGGATTTTAGAGATTTAATGGTCGAACTGGAAGGGACTGAAAATCGAATCTCTGTTGAAAGACACCGCTATAATGGGGATGTAAGGAGATATGACACAGCTATTGCCAGTTTTCCCGATGCTCTTTTTGCGCATGCTTTTGGGTTCACGCCTATGCACTACTTTAAATCAGCTCCTGCTGCTGCTCAAGCGCCAAAAGTGAAGTTTTAGAGGGGCGTTTAGAGGGGCGTATTATTGAAGAAGCCAATCCATAGCAGGAGAATACTATGACCTGGACAGCCCACCCTCATCCCTTTTTTCTTGTTTTTCACATCCTTGTGATTGTCCTCGGTATCAGTGTCATTTCCCTTCTAATTTTAGATTACCTGAAACATCATCCGTATCGTTTTTTAACCAAAGACCAGCAGATAGAAGTGAAGGAAAAAATCGCCGCTATTGAACAAGAAACTCACAGTAAAATTGTGATCCACGTTCTTAGCAGCCATGCTGGAGATCTTAGATCCCGAGCAGTCAAAGAATTTTCTAAACATGAATTGTTTCATAAAGAAATAAAAACAGGGATTCTGTTGCTAATTTCTTTAAAATCTCGTCAATTTCAGATCCTGGGGGATGAACACATTCATCAAAAACTGGGAGAGAAAGGATGGAGTGATCTATCGGACAAACTGTCAGGAAATTTTAGAGAGGGGAAATTTTTTGAGGGAATCCGATTTTTATTGGATGATTTAGAGGAACACTTGAAAACTCACTTCTCAAAAACAAAAGGAACTCCCCAACTGGAGGTCAGGGATGAAAAATAGTCACAACCCTTTTCTTAAAAGGACTTTTCCTGAATTTTTAGAGTTTATTTTAATACTGGTTTTTTCCGCTGCTGTGCTGGTTTTAATCCCTTCTTTTGGGAGCGCCAGGACCCAATATCCCAGCAGCCCTCTTGGATATGTCAGTGATTTTGCCCATATTCTTGGATCTCAGCAGATTTATATTTTAGACCGATACCTCCACAATTATCACCAGGCAACAGGAAATCAAGTTGAAGTTGCTATTGTTCCGACCATTGGGAATAACACAGCATTTAATTATTCGCATCGCCTGTTTCAAAAATGGGGAATTGGGCAAAAGAGGGTTGATAAAGGAGTCCTTGCTCTTATTGCTATGAAGCAGCATAAGATTTTTTTCCAGGTTGGATATGGACTTGAACCCAAACTAACAGACCTGCAGTCCCATCATATTATCCGCAAATACATGGTTCCTTATTTCCGTCATGAGGAATTTTATCAAGGGATTGGAGCAGGATTAGAAAAAATTACACAGACTATTGATGGGAAACCTTTCAGCTCAATCTCAAGCATTAGTTTGCAGCCTTATCCCAGGTCTTCTAATACTTTTAATGCAGGGACCTATATCTTTGGGTTTATGATTTTCATGATCGCACTTTTTCTTTTCATAAGATACCCTTCATTTATGGGATATTTACTGTTAAATATGGTTTTGAGCGGGGGAGGAGGCGGCGGCGGATTTGGGGGGGGATTTGGAGGGGGCGGCGGAGGCATTGGAGGCTTCATGGGGGGTGGTGGATCATCTGGAGGAGGGGGAGCCGGCGGCAGCTGGTAAATTTTCATTCTTTGTCTAACCCTCTTGCAGACTGCAGTTCTAATCTCTGCTGACTATTTGCATATTTAACATTTTAGAAAAGATTTCTGGCTTGATTCACCGCTAATTTCCTGATATCCTATAAAAGATAGATTGAGCTTTCCGCTGACTGACATCAAGAGCGCGCTCATCTATAAATGCTCTGGAAGCAGGAGGAGATTCTTTGAATATCAGCCCTGATCTGAAAATTGCGAGAAGAACGGTTTGGAACGCAGGGAAAGCGGCTGCCAGAATTAAAAATTATTTTCTTGCTTTGGGGGTTACAGGATTAATCCCGGTAGAAGCTGTTTTTGCAGGATCCGCTTTTATTGGGATTGATGGAGCCCGAAAAATTATTCATGGAATTAAAAACAAAGACGCAAAACAAGCCGCTTATGGTTCTGCTCTTGCAGCAAATGCTGCAGTGATTGCTGCTGCCAGTGCAATTGCATCCCCTTTTCTCGCTCATATAGCCCTTCTTCCTATCGTTGGAATGATTCTTTATGATCGAAAAAGCTCGATCAAGCAGGTTTTGAAAAATCACACCTTAAAACAATCTCAGTTGATTCCGGATCCCGGTCAGCCCGTTTATCCTTTTGAAAAACCAATTTTCAAAACAAATCCGGATCACGGGCCTGTTCATGTCAAAAATCGTTCGATTATCATACAAATTGACGGAGCCAGTTTTGCCGCTCTTCAAATGGCTTTTAAAATGGGAATGGTTCCTAAAAAAGTCCAGGAATTTTTCAAAGAAAACCAGTACGAATTCAAGCCCTTTTACTCAGGACAGGGATGTGTGACTCCCTCTGCTGAAGCGGGGTTTTTATATGGAACCAATGTTGGGGTTCCCGCTTTTCGATTTCTTGATCCTGAGACAGGAAAAGTGGCTAGCGCAGATAGTTTTAAAGAAGACCTGAAAAAATACCTTGTTAAACCACAGCCTGGTCTTTTAGCTGAAGGCTCAGCTTATGCTATGCTTCTGGATGGTGATGCTAAAAATGCCATGTTCGTCCCTTTTAGAATGAAGAAGCAGATTGTTACCCAGGGATTTAATCATGCAGGGCAAGTTTTCGGATCTCAAGATGGATGCCTGGGAGGAATGCTGGATTTTGGCTTAAATTTGATCGGACAGATTAAACCGACTTTAGAGAAAAAACCCAAAGGGTTAAAACAAATTTGGAAAAATACTTTTAATCTGATAAGAGGTAGTTTTGAAGAAACCATTGTTCGGGATGCCACAACTTCAGCGCTGATTGATGATATTAAATCAGGAGTTCCAATCGCCTGGATTGATTTTGCTGGGTATGATGCTGCTAGCCATCACTATGGCCCCTTCTCAAAAACTTCTCTGAAGACACTCAGAGGGATTTTTAGAAAAATTGAAGAGATCGTGGAGACAATCGAAGAAAATCAAGAAAAAGATTATCATTTGTATTTTATTTCAGATCATGGTCAAACTCCATCAAAACCTTTCAGCCAGATTTATGGAAAACCCCTGCGGCAAGTTGTTCAAGAAGCAGTGGGGTCTGATCCCATTACTCTGACTCCAACGGGATCTCATGGTTACGTTTATTTCTCAAATATTAAACGTCCTATGAATATTAATGAAATCGAACAAAATCATCCGGGATTAACCCAAAAGCTTCTTCAGCATCCTGGGATAGGAATTGTGGCAGGAAAACAAGGGGATAAAGTCATTCTTGCCACAAAAGATGGAACTCTTCAACTTCAAGATGGAAAAATTGTGGAAGGGAATCCTGAATGGCTTAAACTATACGGGCCACCTGAAATTTTAGCGTATGAGATTCATCATGAGGTTTCCATGTATAACAGCGGACACCTGGTTCTTTATGGGACGTACACTCCAACCTCTGATGGAAAAGGATTTGCCGCTGATTTTGAAGAGTTGGATTATCATGGAAACCATGGGAGCATTGGAGGACATCAGGAAATCTCTTTCATCGGGCATAGTCAGAGAGACCCTATTGATACTAAACAAATCATGGGCTCATGGGATGTTCATCATCAACTTGTCCACAATATTACAGGGGAATAGTTTCTTCCTGAGAAAGAAATAAGTACAAAGGAGGAAGAAGTGGAGATTCCAAAGCTGCCTGTTCCTTCAGAAAAGCAGACAGTACCTCTGTCCAATCCCAAAATAGGAGATGTAAAAGAGGGTGCCCCAGGTGAGATCAGTGGGCTTGGTAAAGATACTGTTCAATCCGGAAAATCAAGCAGAGTCCTTCAGTTTTTAAAAAATTGGGGAGCCAGTTCTGCTATTGCCTTTGGTTGGGGGGCTATGGAAAACTATGGATTGACATCTGAAGGGGGAAATCCGCATCCTGCTCCAGGTTCTAAATGGGCTCCTAACGCTATTTTTGACAAACACATTACCTGGCCCCTGCACAAGTGGTTCCAATCCCATGGAATTAATCCAAACTTTGGCTCTTATCCTTACTGGGGGTTATGTGTAGCCGCTCTTCCTCTTGTTCCATTAATAATCCAGGCTTATCGTGCCCATGAAAAAGGGGAATCAATAAAACCTTATGTGGCTGATGGAGCGGTTCTGGGGTTAAACAATTTGACTGTAGAGGATGCAGGATACTGGGCAGCTAACCCAGTTTTCCATTCTTCCCCCAATGTGACAGGAATTAACGATTCCTGGATGTCGCAGCAGATTCCAGTTGTAGGGAAATTTTTAGGAGCTAATATTCCTGGCATAGGAATTCCGCTGGCTTATGCTGTAACTGGAGCTGTAGTTGGGGCTTATGCGCTTTATCTTTACCTAAAAAACAATCCTAAAGCCAGGGCAGAGATAAAAAATTTTTTTCCCTCTATCTGGGCAAAGATAAAAAAGAGTTTCGTTCGTTCTCCAAAAACAAATCTTGCGGAAAAATCAAAATCTGCGGCTTTAAACCTGCCTGAAATAGAGGGCTAGCTTTTAAGTTTCTCTGATGCTCGATCTGGGAAGTCCTTTTCTAATCTTCTCTTGAGATTAGAAATGACATCATCAGGGACTTCCATGCCCGGATCTTTCTCCCATGAGTTTATCCCATGATAATCAGAGCCGCCAGTTACCATCAAGTCGTGTTTTTTTGCGAGTGCAAGGAGCTTCTGCGTTAAATCAGGGGAATGCTTTGGATAAAAAACTTCTATTCCTTTTAACCCCGAAGAAATTAGAGATTCTATTTGCACGTTTCTGGTTCTTCCCGGATGCGCTAAAACAGGAATTCCTCCTGCGTCTGAAATTGCTTTTATTGCATCATGTGGAGTGAATTTACTTCTGGGTGCCCACCCTGGTTTTCCATAGCCGAGATATTTTTCAAATGCTTCCTCGACATTTGACACATAGTTTTTTTCTTTTAGAGCCAGGGCTAGATGAGGTCTTCCAGCAGAACCTTTGCCCGCAATCTCGAAAACGCGAGATTCATCCAGATTCAGTCCGAATGCTTTCAGTTTTTCTATCATTACTTTAAGCCTTTCATGACGATAAAACCTCTGCTCTTCGAGTTTTTTCAGCAGGGGAGAGAATTCAGTGTCAAATCCATACCCTAAGATATGAACTTCTCCATCCTGCCAGTCCGTGTTAATTTCTAATCCTGAGATCAGTGTCATGCCTAAAGATTCGGCTCTGCTGCGGGCCGCAGAAATCCCATCCAAACAGTCATGGTCTGTAATAGAGAAAAGAGCAACTCCATTTCGATGAACTTTTTCTACCAGTTCTTCAGGGGGCAGAATTCCATCTGAAAAATTGGTATGCAGATGAAAATCAAGATTCAACCATGACCTCTTTTAGGGAGCTCAACTGACTCATGTTCTGACTTAATTCTTCAGCCAGATAAACAAGGGTTCTGACACCAATCCCTGTTGCGCCATTTTTCGGGAGATATGGGTTCTGTTGATAAGCTGTTTTGTCTGATTCCATGTAGGCTGTTCCAGCGATATCCAGATGCAGCCAGGGAGTTTCTCCGACAAATTCTTTAAGAAAAGCCGCTGCAGTGCAAGGGGAGCCGTACCTTCCTCCTGAGTTTTTTAGATCTGCTAAAGTCCCTTTCATCTGGGTTCCATACTCTTCAAACAAGGGAAGGGGCCAGAATTTCTCACTTGATTTTTCCGCAGACTTCATCAACATTTGGAAAAAAGGTTCACTTGAGGAGAAAACCCCTGAAACAGTCTGTCCTAATGCAACAACAACTCCTCCTGTTAAAGTCGCTAAATCTACAACTGCATCTACTTTTAATGTTTTTGTTATATAGGCAAGGGCATCCCCTAGAATCATTCTTCCTTCAGCATCAGTATTTATAATTTCAACTGTTTTACCTGAATACATTTTCACAATGTCTCCAGGTTTATAGGCTTTACCATCCGGAAGATTTTCCGCAAGAGGAATAACAGAGAGAATATTCAAGGGAATCTTTAGTTCAGCAGCGGCCTTTAATGCCCCCAGACAGGCTGCTGCCCCTGACATGTCTGAAGTCATGGTATGCATGTTCTCAGAGGGTTTAATAGAAATTCCACCGCTGTCAAAAGTAATTCCTTTCCCAACAAGTCCAAGCGTGAATTTCGATTTAGGATTTCCCTGGTATTTTAAAATGACTAATCGGGGAGGATTAGAGCTTCCTTTTCCAACAGACAAAAGACCACCCATCTCAAGTTTTTCAATCTCATCTTTTTCTAAAACCAGGATCTCTAAATTTAAAAGTTTTGCCACAGCTCGAGCCTGATCAGCAAAAAAAGCGGGTATCATGATATTAGGAGGTTCATTGATTAAATTTCTGGTAAAATTGGCGGCTTCTGCGAGAATCTTTCCTTTTTCCCAACCCTTCCGAGCTGCTTCCATTTCTTTTTCTTCAGATACGACGAGGTGGATTTTTTTTAGCAGATTGTTTTCTGAACCGTTTTTATCATTTTTAAACTTCTCATAACGGTATAATCCCAAATAGATGCCTTCAGCTGCGGCTTGAGCCGCATCTTGTGAATTACAGGGAAGGAAAGGACCAAAAGGCACAGCAAGATCTGGAGATTTAGCCCTTCGCGCTATTCGAGCAGCTTTAGCCAAAATCCCTCTCCATTTATTCAGTGAGAAATCTTTTCTTTTTCCAGCTCCGACAAGAATTATGCGAGAGATGGGATGATTGGCTAAGTGTACAATTGAAAATTCTTTAAATTTTCCTGAGTTTTCGCCTGTTTCAAGGATGCGCGCAATAACATCCGCACAGGTTTTATCTAACTTAGAGAAATGCGGATTTAAACTTTTTTCTTCTTCAAAGACAGGTAAAAAAAGTGAGGATGCTGCAACTTTATGGATTGGTGAACATGTAATTTCAACATTCATCGCAGATTTTTTTTCCTGGCTCATCTTGGTTCCACTAGAAAGCGAATGGCGGTTCTTTCTTCACCATTGATTTCAATTTGAGAAAAAGTGGGGACACATGCCAGATCCATTCCCACTGGAGCCACAAATCCTCTCGCAATCGCAATTGCTTTTACCGCCTGGTTAATAGCTCCTGCTCCAACTGCTTGAATTTCAACGAATCCTTTGATCCTTAAAACACTTGCGATCGCTCCTGCTACAGAATTCGGATTTGATTTTGAGGAAACTCTTAATAAATCAGTAGCCTTTTCGGTGATTTTTGAAGGCGCTTCAACCATGGGCTTTCTCCTTTAGATAACGCAAATAAATAGATATAATAAGATTTTTCTTTCTTGGTGAGCAGTGAAATTCCTTCAGATCAGATAAAAATTTTGCAAAGTGGAGGAATTTTTCTTTTGTTAGTAGATTTAATAACACGTAAAATGAAAATGTCGCTGAACCGTGTCATGTTTTTAAAGATTAACGGCCTGGCTGGAAAATATCCGCTTCTGGATAAAATGACTGTGTTTCTGGCCCAGTACGCTATTTTTATGGTTCCTATTTTTTTATTGTATCTCTGGTTTAAAAAATCAGAGGAAACTGATGAAATTAAGAAAAAAGCTCTGCTCCTGTTTACAGCCGCGATGATTTCCTGGTTCTTCTCTTTTATTATTTCTTCAGTTTACTTTCACCCCAGACCCTTTATGCTTCAACCCCCTCTAGGGAAAAAGTTGATTTCTCATGCTCCTGATGCTTCTTTCCCTAGTGATCATACAACGGTTTTATCCGCTCTGGCTTTTACCTATTTTTTTTCAGGCGAAGTTTTTGAAGGGACAATTTTTTTAATCTTAGCTTTTATCGTTGGGTTTGCAAGAGTTTACTGTGGAATTCATTTCCCTTACGATATTTTCGGGGGTGTTGCAGCAGGCCTCATGGGCGCAGGTTTAACGACAAGATTTAAAAAGCAGCTTTCTCCAGTTTTTGACTGGTGCATTCATCTCTGGCTCAGAATTTTGCGAATCGTTTTGAAGTAGTAAGCTGATGCCAATGACTGGGCGCAGTATTTTGACCAAAAGTTTAGCTCTTTCCCATTTCTCGAAATCCTGTTTTGATAGATTTTTAGAAAAAGGGGATTGGATAAAAAGGCATCTAAAGCTAGGCGAGCGGGATGAATTCCGGTTGAGAGTTTAGCCCTCCAAACAGGCTGTTTTTTAACGAAAAGAACGGCTGTTCTTCCTTTTGCTTCAGCTTGTTTTAACAAAGAGGGGATGTCAGTCTCTTTTAATTTCTTTTTGTAATGATAACCGATTGCTTTCGGATTGTACCGAGTTGCAAGTCCAAGTTGTTTTAATCTTAAACCCAATTCTAAATCTTCCCAACCATATTCTTTAAAATCTTCATCGAACAGCCCTGCTTTCAAGAGATCGGATTTTTTAACAGAAACATTGCTGGTCCAAAATGCTGCGGTTGAAAAATCTTTCCATGTCCACTTCGGTTTTGCGGGTCTCTCTGCCTTCTCCACGTGATTGACCCATCCTTTCACAATAGAATTTGGGTGGCGTTCATGGAAAAGGAAGTGTTCTTTTATCAAATTTGGATCTGCCAGAACGTCGTCATCAATAAACAGGATAATATCACCTTCCGCCTTTTTGATTCCTTTGTTTCTACCAGCAGCCAGTCCTGATTTCTCCTGACGGATTAAAATTAGATCATAAGGAGCTTTAAATTCTTGAAGCATTTCACTGGTTCCATCAGTAGATCCGTCGTCCACCACAATAACCTCATATTCAGCCAATGAAAAGGTTTGATCAGAAAGCGAACCCAGCGTTTTTCGCAGCAGATCTTTTCGATTATAGCTGCATATTTGAAGAGATATTTTCCTTTGCATGATTCAAAACTTGGACCTCGTTTAAGATTCGATTCATCAAATCTATATCATCTTTTCGGAGAATGGCGTAAGGAACCTTCCAGGGGCACCATCTCTGTTTGTGATAGTTGAAAAATTGAGATTCAAAAATGGCAAGAACAGGTGTTTTTTGAGAGGCAGCCAGATGCACAGCTCCAGTGTTTGTTGAAAGGCATAGATCGGCTCTGGAGATTAAAGCAGCCCACTGCTGAAATGAAAGATTTTCAAATTTTTTTACAGAGTCCGGGAGAATAATTTTAGAAATCCAAAAGGCTTCATCTGGCCCACAGGTGAGAAAAATTTTTTTCCTTTCAGCAAGGGTTTGAATCAGGGCTGCCAGGAAACCATCGGGAAGACCTTCTATCCATGCTTTAGAAAAATGGACACAGAGCCAGCCTTTTCCTGGCAGCTGGTTTTCAGCCCAATTTTTTTCAGATTGAGGAACAAAAATAAAGAGCTCTTTTTCAGTCGTTTTGTCTCCAGATACTTTCTCGACTAAAGCTAAATTTTGTTCAACTTCATGGGGGACAGTCCTGGGATTTTGTTCTAAATCCTTTTGATCTACCTGACACATAAGCCTTTTGTTCAACATAAAAAGTGAAAAAAAACGGGTTAAAATACGACTGGTATAAATGTATCCGGCTCGAACTCTGGCTCCTGATAAAAATGCGGCTAAATAAGATTCTGTCGTGGGAGAAAAAACGACCACGATATCAAATTTTTCCCTGCGAACTTTTTGAATGAAATCCAGAGACCAGTTCCACACGTGGATTTGATTTACATAAGGGGAACCTTGCAGAACTTTTTGATTTCTGGAACTGACATAAGCCGTGATCGAACTTTCAGGATAAATCTTTTTTAAATTGACTAGGGCAGGAGTGGTTAAAATCAAGTCCCCAATCTTATCCAGCCTGATGATCCCTATTCTCACAATTTTAACTCTCCAATGACTGTGCGGTTTTATTTTTCCATGCCTTTTTAACTCCGGTAAGATAATGATACTGAACCATCACTTCTCTTGGGAAATTGTATTTTTTTTCAGCTTCTGTCTCAAGATACCGACGTAGAAATGAAAATTTATGCACGAGAGAATACCAAAAAAAAGCGGGCGGACTCATGCCCAAAAGCCAGCGAATTCTCCAATCTCTGTGTTTTTGGTAAAAATAAACCGCATTTTTTCCCGCCATTTCCTGTACCTCGTACTGGTTTTCGAGGTTTCTTGGATGGAGGTGATAATTAACTGCCTCAGGCAGATACCTGATCGTAATCCCCGATTTCCATAAACGATACCCCAGTTCCAAATCTTCAAATCCATAGCCTTGAAAAGATTCATCGAAGAGTCCAACTTTCAGCAATTTATTTTTAGGCACAGAGGCATTTCCTGTGAGAAAATAAAGCCATGATAGTTTTTTGGGGTTCGGCTTGTGGATTCGAAATCGTGTGTTTGGAGAGTTTCTAGCGGCTTCCAATTCATCCAATGAATCAATTCTGGACTCCCATCCTACTGCTGCTGAGTCTTGATGCTTCTGATGAAAATCAAAATGGCATTGTAAAAAATTTTTTTCAGGGATAATATCTGCATCACTGAAAACGATGATTTCACTCTGAGCTTCTTGAATTCCTCGATTTCTTGCTCCAGGTCTGCCTTTGTTTATTTGTCTGATATAACGAAGAGAATAAGGGGGACTAAATTTCTGCATAAACTGCTCAGTTCCATCGCTTGAAAAGCTGTCAACAACGATCACTTCAAACTGGTCCATGGGAAAGCTTTGAAACCCAAACCACTCCAGCACAGTTTTCAGAGTTGTAAGGCGGTTATAGGTAGGAATTACAATGGAGAGCTGAGGCTCTTTCATTCCTGTTTTATCACTGCCAATCTGGCGCTTCTGCGCGCATCCTCATTTAAAATTCGCTTCCTCAATCGAATGGACTTCGGAGTGACTTCGATCAATTCATCATCCTCAATGAATTCAAGCCCTTTTTCAAGGGTCATCAGCTCAGGGGGAGGTAGTTCGATGGCTTCATCTGCTCTGGCAGATCTCATATTGGTTAGATGTTTCGTTTTGCTCACATTGATCGTCAGATCTTTATCTGTCGCGGATCTCCCCACAATCATCCCCTCATAAACTTCTGTCTGTGGATGAATAAAGTAAATTCCTCTTTGTTTCAAATTGTCCATCGCATAAGAAGTAGAAAGTCCAGTATCAGAACTGATCAGCACTCCTATTCCTCGTTTTGGGATTTCTCCGACAAAGGGTTGATGCTCATAATAAGAATGATTGATTAGAGCCGTTCCTCGGGAAAGAGTCAAAATTTCTCCACGCAGTCCAAATAAGGCTCTTGTTGGTATCAAATACTCGAGTCTTCGTTCTGAACCAATCACAAGCATGTTTAACATGGAAGCTCTTCTTCTTCCCAGAATTTCAATCACGGCTCCAGCATACTGTTCGTGCACATCAATGACCAGGTATTCGACGGGTTCTAATTTTTTTCCATCTTTCTCGAGCAGGATAACCTGGGGTTTTGAAATCGCAACTTCGTAACCTTCTCTTCTCATGGTTTCTATTAACACAGAAAGATGCAGCTCCCCTCTCCCTGAAACCACAAAGGTATCAGGAGAATCCGTTTCTTTTACTCTTAAAGCCACATTGCTTTCAAGTTCTTTTTCTAATCTATCTTTTAAGTGGCGGCTGGTTAAATATTTTCCATCTCTGCCTGCAAAAGGACTGGTGTTCACTTGAAATTCAACGGAAATGGTGGGCTCTCCCACTGTCACGGCATGGATTTCTTCAGGATTCTTGGGATCGGCAAGAGTATCTCCAATATTCACTCCTTCGATTCCACATACAGCAATAATGTCTCCTGCTCTTGCTTCTAAAAGTTCACGCCGCTCAAGTCCTAAAAATTCGAGCAGTTTAATAACTCGATGAGAAGTACTCTCTTTTTTTCGGATTCGAATAATCGAATCTCCAGGATGCACGCTTCCTTGGAAAACCCTTCCAATCGCAATTCGACCTACATATTCATTGTGATCAATATTGGAAACCAGCATTTGAAAAGGAGAATCTGTATTCCCCGGGGGTTCAGGGATGTGATCCATAATCGCTTGTATCAAGGGGTCCAGGTTCTTTCCTGGAACCGATAGATCTCGAGTGGCGGTTCCTGCTCTGGCATTTGTGTAAAGCACTGGAAAATCTAATTGATGGTCCTGGCACCCAATATCAATGAATAAAGAGATCACCTCATCTAACACTTCCTGGGGTCGAGCATCTCTTCGATCAATTTTATTAATCACAAGAACGACAGGAAGATCCTGTTCCAGAGCTTTCTTCACAACAAATCTGGTTTGAGGGAGGGGACCTTCTGCCGCATCTACCAAAAGTAGAACTCCATTCACCATCTGTACCACTCGTTCTACTTCCCCGCTGAAATCGGCGTGGCCAGGAGTATCTACAATATTAATTTTTACTTTTCCCCATTGAATTCCCGTATTTTTTGAGAGAATTGTGATTCCTCGCTCCCGTTCAATAGGATTTATATCCATGATTCTTTCCCCTGCTTGAGAGGGATCTCGGAAAATGCCAGCTTGTACCAGCATGGCATCTACCAGAGTTGTTTTTCCATGGTCAACATGAGCCACTATCGCAATGTTTCGTATATCAGAACGCGTTTTCATAATCTATTCATTAAACATTAAAGCGGGAATCCTTTTTTTAGAACGAACTTTCCAACTGATTCAATCGAGATCTGATCTGAGTAGCGTGGCTCCCATTAGGAGCGATATAAAGATATTTTTTGTAATACAGGACTGCTTCTTTTTTATATCCATATTGATCCATTTCTACAGCAATATCATAGTCTTTCTCGCTCAATACAATCACTTGATTGTATTTTTGAATGATCTGCCAGATGGTTAGGGGCGGTTTTTGGGGGGGCGTAAGTTTAGGAGATGTGGATTTGACCTTCTTGTTTATTGATTTAATCAGTTTGACAGGAGAAAATTTTAGAGGGGCTGACTCAGTCTCTTTCGGAGCAAGTTTTAGGAAAGGAGTGGCTGTAGATATATGAGCAGGAGGAGGAAGAGATAGAACAGGCGGACTTGGAATAGAATATTTAGATGCAGGATTTGCATGAAAAATAAATGACTTGATCCCTCCTTTTTCGTGGATTGAAATCAAAGCAGAGGCTCCAGCTAAACATAGAACGAACAGTGTGAAAGCCCCTGCTGATTTGGGGTGAGATATTAGCCAGCGAGGCAAGGATGCCAGGAATGCAGCGGCACGGCGCCAGAGAGGCTTTTTAAAGTTCATGGGATTTCTAGCGATAGTTTTTCTAAGAAGCTTCCTACCATTAAAAGAAGGAAATCTTGAAAACGCGGGGCTAATAATTGGACCGAAATAGGGAGATTTTTCGAAGAAAACCCAACAGGAACTGAAAGCGCTGGGATGCCTGCCAGGTTTGCAGGGATAGTGTAAATATCGGAGAGATACATGGTCAGAGGGTCGGAAATTTTTTCTCCGATCTTAAATGCTGCTGTTGGGCTTGTCGGGGTTAAAAAAAGCGAACATTTTTGAAAGGCTTTATCGAAATCCTGCTTGATTAAATGTCTGAGTTTCTGCGCTTTTAAATATAAAGCGTCATAATACCCTGAGCTTAAGGCATAAGTTCCAAGCATGATTCTACGCTGCACTTCTTTTCCAAAACCGTCAGATCGGGTAGTTTTGAACATTTCTCCCGATTTTTCTTTTGAAATCCGAAGGCCGTATCGAACTCCATCATAACGAGCCAGATTAGAAGAAGCTTCAGCGCTGGCAATCAAATAGTAAGTAGAAAGAGCATACTTCAAACTGGAGAGGTTAACCATGACTACTTTTGCGCCAAGGCTTTCCAGGCAATCTGCCGCTTGTGTGACAGCCTGCTTGACATCTGAATCAGTGCCTTCGTTTAAAAATTCTTCAGGAATACCGATAATCCTATTCTTGATTTCTTCAAGATATTTTTGAGAATTATCTTTTTGAAAATAATCGTTGTTTTCTAGTTCAGAGATTTCAAGCTGAACAGAGGTGGCATCTTTAGGGTCATACCCTCCAATACACTGCAGAATTTTGCTGCAGTCGAAAGAGGATCTTGCTAAAGGGCCGACTTGATCCAGGGAAGAAGCAAAGGCAATTAATCCATATCTGCTGACAATGCCATAAGTTGGTTTCAATCCAACCACTCCGCAGAAAGCTGCTGGTTGTCGAAGCGAACCCCCAGTGTCTGATCCGAGAGCTCCAACAGCTTCTCCAGCGGCAACACTGGCAGCAGAGCCTCCACTGGAGCCCCCTGGAACACACGATGTATCCCAGGGATTTCGAGTAGGACCAAATGCAGAATTTTCGCATGAAGATCCCATGGCAAATTCATCCATATTGGTTTTCCCGAGGAGAACAGCTCCTGAATCAAGGAGCTTTTCAACGACAGTGGCATTGTAAGGAGGGATAAAGTTTTTGAGCATTTTGGAAGCGCATGTTGTTGGGTAATCTTGAACACAAATATTGTCTTTTACAGCGATAGGAATTCCTGTTAGATAAGTTAGATTTTCTTTTTTTTGAAATCGCCGATCCGCTGTTTCAGCTTGCTTTCGGGCAGCTTGCTCCATTAAACACAAATAAGCGTTGATTGAAGGTTCTTTTTCATGAATCCTCTGCAGAACAGAGTCCAAGAGCTCAATTGATGAAACTTCCCTTGAGGAAAGGAGTTTATGCAATTCTAATAGGGTTTTATCCCAGAGCTTCATTCTAATCGGTTATCTCAAAGCCCATTTGAAGTCTTATCCTCTTCTGAAAAAGCCTCGGAGTCATCCCCCTTTGAGGTCATTTCCAACACAGGGGGGATTTTAAAGAGATTTCCTTCTCTTTCAGGAGCATTTCGCAAAATCATAGAAGGGGGAAGAGAGGGATTTTCTTCATCTTTTCTCAGGCGATTCAAAGTCCAGCTCGTGTGAAATACGGGTTCAACTTCTTCTGTATTGATAGACTGCAGATGTTTTATGTGATCCAGGATCCTGTTCAGTTCTTTGGAAAATTGCATTTCTTCTTTTGGGGTTAAATCGAGAGATGCCAGAGCAGCGATATGTTTTACCAGTTCAGGAGTGACTTGATAGGGATCCATTACGAACCCTTAGATTGCTGTTTCAACCATCTTTCCTGACAATCTCTTTGAAATTCGTAGATGTTCCCAAATTTTTTTATGTCTGATTTCTGGTTTTTGAGAATGGCGTAGATGGATTCTGTAAAAACACAGTCAGGAAGTTTAGCAGTCAGCAAGGACAAAAATTTTTTAAAATTGTTTTCGCTGATATAATCTGCCTCTTGAATAAAACTCCTATAGTTAATGCTGGTGGACTCCATTCGAAGGGGGAGATCCTGCCCAGCGGCAAAAAGTTCTAAATAGTAGATCTGTCTGACAAGCGGAGTTTCTGCCTGATTTTTCTCTTTAGAAAAAAAATTTTTTAAAGTGTCTCGAATTTGATTATAAAAGTTTTTAGGCGTCTCGAGAACAGGATCTTCAACCAATCCCAGACAAACAAGCTGGATGTTGTTCCATGGAATCAGTTGCGCTTTTTCAGCGATAATAACTTCAAACCCTTCAGGCTTCATGGAACCATTGACAATCCGCTGAGGTAGATAGGCGTGCGGATCAGGAGGATTCATGCTCGTTTTAAGTATTCTCCTGTTCGTGTGTCAATTTGAATTAACTCTCCTGTTTCGACAAAAAGAGGAACTTGGACAATGGCTCCTGTTTCCAGTTTGGCGGGTTTTGTGCCTGCTTGAGCTCTATCTCCTCTTACCCCAGGCTCTGTTTCAATAATTTTTAATTCTACGAAATTTGGGACCTCGACAGAAAACACCTCTCCCTCATGACTTAAAGATGAAACAATCATGCTTTCTTTTAGATAATTCACCCCCTCTCCAAGAAGAGACTTGCTGAAATGGTGCTGGTCATAGGTTTCCATATCCATGAAAACGTATTCATCCCCTGTGCCGTAAAGATACTGCATTTCTTTCCGATCAATGCGCGCTCTGTTGAGTTTTTCGCCTGCGTTAAAAGTTTTTTCCAGAGTATAGCCTGTTTTAACGTTTTTCAGCTTGGTTCGAACAAAGGGGGAGCCTTTCCCCGGTTTGACATGCTGGAAGTCCACTACAGTATAAAGTTCTCCTTCTAGTTCTACCGTTACCCCTGTTCTCAAATCATTTGTTGAAATCATGTTTTAAACTGTTTTCCAAAACGCAGGAAAAACCTTCTGCATTTAAGAAATGTCCTTCTGAGCGATTAACAGTTGAGAGGCATGTTTAATATTCTTCTTCCTCTTCAAACCTTCGAAAAAAGAAAACCTTTTGCTTGAAATAAATGAAAAGGGAAATCCAAAAAATGCTAAAAAATGCCCCGAACCAAAGGTAAAATTTTTCGCGCCATTTTTCTTTCCACTTGTTTTCTTGTTTCAATAAAAATCCCTGACTCCCAAAAATTTTTTTTCCTTCTCTAAAATCAGGATCTTCACCTCGAGCGGATCTTAAATCTTTGAGAGCTTCTGAGTAATTCCCCTGACCAGCCAAGGCTGCGGCTAGAGCATACTTTATTTTTGCGGTATTTTTTACTTTTGCCGCCTGATTCAAAATAGAAACAGCGCTTCCATACCTTTTTAAGCGCAGATAGCAAATTCCCATTTTATAGCAAAGAAGCTGTTTCGAGCAAATGAACGTTTTAAAATAAGCCTGTTGGGCATCCAGATAATCATCTGATTTCTCATAAGTGGTTCCCAGATCATATCGAGCTCTCAAATCCTGCGGGTTTAAACTTATCGCTGTTTGAAAGGCTTGTTCTGCTTTCCTGTACTTTTTTAATTTCAAATAGAATTCCCCTAAATTTCTTCTGAGAGGAGAAGAGTTTGGAAAGGCTTGAATTTCCTGCTTTAGAATGATTAAAGCAGTGGGAGTCGTCTGCTGCGAGGGAGAACTCTCTGCGAATGCCAGAACACGTAAGGAAAAAACAAGTAAAAAAAGCGAAAAAATTTTCCTGTTGTTTTTATAAGGCGATAGAGAAGAGTTGTATAGAATACGGTTTTCTAAGGGGTTCATGTTTTTCACGGTGGGGTATAGGGCTGTTCTGCCAGGAGAAAAATCAAAGAGATTGTAGAAGTGGCAAAAGAGGAGCCTCCATTTTGATTTAAAGGTCCTTTAACAGTCACAGCGATTTTTTCTAAATTTGGCAAATTGGGGAAAGGGGGATTTTCAACTTTATAGAGATATTCATACTGCTGAAAAGGGGGAGGAAAACGGTCAGGGTTAGGAAGGGTTTGAATATCTCCCGAGTACATCGAATGAAGATTTTCCATGATTTCCTGGGCAAGTTCTGTGGCAGCAACCTGGCTGTTAATTTGCAAAGATTCCTTTGAGCCTTGTTCAAATATAGAAAAAGATGCCATGACCAAACCGGTTAAAATAAAAATAGCTAAAATGACCTCTAGCAGAGAATAACCTTTCATGGTAGAACTTCCTGCCAGCTCGATAAGCTGCCGTGATTTAGATCGATTATGCCTTTTAAAATTTTAGCTGAGAGTAAATTTTCAGAATCTTGAAGATGCTCCCCACACCCATTTCTGGTTAGTTCTCCATAGGATTCAATCACTTCTTGATGGGATGAATTTGAAAGCGAAAAAACTTTAAAGCACACGCTGCTATCTTTTTGAATCTGAAGCAGGTGCCAATGGGCCGCAGCTGCAGAACTCTGCAGCGGGATTTTCTGTCTGATTCTTTCCAGAGCATACTGAATGCCGCTGTCAGCTGCTGCTAAACTGTTCAGCTCTTGGGTCGCAGCCACTGCCTGTCCTGCAGAGGAGTGAATTCTTAAAATGACAGAGGTAGTTAAGATAAAGAGCAGCACCATAAACAATAATACAATGAAGAGAGCATATCCCTTAGGGCTCATTGTTTAGAAGATCTCCGTTTTTTGCGAGCTGCCATGCAGCTCCCCCTGATTGTAAAGATAATGTTCCGGACCAATCTCTTGAAAAATTCGGATCGGGGGACAAGCGAATATTGATGTCATGAGATCCGCAGGGATACGAAAAAGTTGGGTTTGAATCAGCAATGACGAGATGAATCCCGAAACTGCTTGAAAGATTCAGGATTTGCTTTAGTCTTGGAGTTCCCCCAAAAGGATTGAAAGAATAAGAGTCAACAAGACCGTTTTTTTGAATGCAGAGACCTGTCCAATCTCCTAAAGAAACAGCTCTTTGTTTTCTTTCCTGTATGGTTCTTTCTAAAATCACAGCAGAGTTTTGGAGGGCTTTCCTGATGGTAAACTTCTTGTAAATTGGAATTCCAACGGTCAGTAAAATCGCTAGTATGCTGAGAGTTAAAAGGAGTTCAAGTAGAGTAAAAGCTCTGGTTTTCATCATTTTACAGGTGGGCTTAAATTGGTTTTAATCGGCTTTTTTGAACCGATGTGGCTATTCTTTTTCGCTTTAGTTAAGGGATAACCCTTCTGCAAAGTGGTTGAGAGAAATTTTTTCTTTGGGACGTCGTCTGGGAAATGATTTTATGGAATAAAAACTAATAAAAGTTTAGAGGATAGTGCTTGGAGAGATGTAAAAATTACAGGTGATTATAGGTGCTGCATGAATTATGTGGACGTGATATCTTTTGACAGCATCTTTAGAAAGCATGAGGTCTAAATTGTCCAGACGTTTCGTTGTTTTAGATCGAGATGGCACTCTGATTATAGATAAAGATTACCTTTCTAATCCGAAAGAAGTAGAGTTTATTCCAGGTGCTGCTGCTGCCCTGCGGCGATTTCAGGAAATGGGATTGGGAATTGTGGTGATTACCAATCAGTCAGGGATTGCCCGAGGTTTTTTTAGTCTGGAACAACTCCAACGTGTTCATGAGCATTTGAATTCGCTCCTTAACCAAGAAGGGGTCAAACTGGATGGGATGTATTTTTGTCCCCATCTTCCAAAAGATGACTGCAATTGTAGAAAGCCAGGAACAGGTTTAATCAGACAAGCCGCTCAGGATCTTGGATTCAACCCTGAGGAGGCATTCATTTTAGGAGATAAGAACAGTGATATTGAGCTTGGGAAACGAATTGGTGCGGTTGCTATTCTTCTCCGCACAGGATATGGGGAAAAGACAGAGCAGGAGAAAAGAATCGCCCCTGATTACGTTTGTGATAATTTGGAGCAGGCTGCTGATTTAATTTTTTCTTTATTGAATAAAACTTCCTCTACCCATAAAGCTCATTAAAGCCCTGAGGAGGTTTCATTTTCTTTGGCTCTGCGGAAATGCTGGATGGCTTATTTTGCAGTGAATGAGAAGACTTAAACTCTAGTCAGTGTGGGGCGGCATGACAGGATAAGTCCAATTCTGTCAGTGGAAGGGGAGAGACTGCTTCTATTGAATTTTTGGATATGCAGGTCTTGCAGCTCCTGTATTATCCAGTTCTAGCTTTATGGGGACTTTACCATTTAGCTCATTTCCCTTATGCTCAAGTTTTCTGGGGATTTTTGGGACTGGGGTTTCTGCTGCAAGCAGCGAGTTTTTCTCCGAAAATGCCCTCATGGACTTTGATAGTGGCTCCTTTTTTTCAGACAGCTGCCCTGATTCCAATTTTATTTCTGGGGAATTTTTCGTGGGCAGCTCTATTGTTCGCTTCATTTCCTATGATTTCAATCGTGGAAAGCTTTGGGTTTTATGGCGGGGTTTTACTCTGGGGAATATCCTCTCTATCTGTGGTTTTAGGCGCGCTAGCCCAGAAAACTCTCTATGGCCAGTGGCAGGAGCTTTTAGCAACTAGTTTTTTCTTGTTAGCCCTGCTTTCCATGACAACTCCAGTACTGGATAAAGCTGCAGGAGCAGTCAAAAGAGCTTCTATTCTGGAGGAGCTTGGAGGCCTGTTGGAAGAGAGGGAAGATCAGAAAAAAGTGCTGCAGTGGTTAGTAGAAAAAGCGACTGCATTTTTAGGAACGGAATTTGGAACCCTTTATTTGTGGAATGCAGAAACAGAAAAGATTGTTTTTCAGGTTTCTTCAGGGGTGGTTTTCGAAAAAATAAAAGATAAGCTCTTAGAATTAATGTCTGCTTCTTTGGAGTTAGTGGCAAAAAATGGGAAACCTTTTGTGGCAGATGATTTGAGTTTTGATTTAAGATATGCTTCTTTAAAAGAAGAAGGACTTTGTCCTGCCAGCGCCGCGTGTTACCCAATCGGGAAAAATGAGGAGTTTAAAGGAGGGATTGTCTGTGGTTCAACACTGACCAGCTCTTTTTCTTCTTCGCAGCTGGACCTTCTCTCTCTTTTTGCCAGATATTCTGACCTGGTGCTTGCAAAAGGAGCCTGGACAGGACAAAAGCAGAACTTGACAAGGGAATTGGAAGCTTTTGCTGCTTGTTCCTCAGCCCTAACCTCTTCCCTGGGGCTTGAAGACCTTTTGCATTTAATTGCTGGATATGCGGTTCAAATTTTAAACCTCCAGGAATGGACCCTGTTTTTGTTTGATTCTGGGAAAAAGGAGTTTTATCCATTTCTTTCAACGGCCGCTTTTCAAGAGGAACTCCTGGGGATCAAATTGGCATGGGGAGAAGGGGCTATCTCACAGTCTGTCATTAAAAAAGAGGTTCTTATGATTCGAGATCTTTCAAAAAACCCTTTAGTCAGTGAAAAAGAGAATAGGCATGGGAGATTTTTAGCCATGCTGGCTGTCCCTCTGTTGATTCAAGAGAAGATTTTAGGAGGAATTTTAATGTGTGATTCCCACCCCCGCAGTTTCTCAGAAGAAGAGATACGATTTTCCAGCACTCTTGGAGTTTTGACTAGTTTAGCCCTGGATAAGGGAGGACCTATCCAAAAGGAGGAGGGTAAAAATACTCCTTTTGGATAGATAATCTCTACTCCTGGTGGTTACTTGAACTTTATCCCTTTCCATGATATAATTAGGTTAACATAAAAATAAAAATTTAAAGAAAGGGGATGGATCTGATGAACAAAGATGTTAAGATTCAACAGGAAGGGAAAAGAGAGGTTTATTCTCTAAAAGTAGAGGTTTTAGAAGCGAGAATTGCTCCTATGAGCGCCCAGGGAGCGGCTCATATAAGCGCCCAGGGAGCGGCTCATAATCATGATCCGGTTCGTATTGGCGAAGGATAGTTAATTAGAAGTTCATTTTCCCTCTTCGAAGTTTGAAACATCCCCTTTCTTCGAAGGGGGATGTTTTTCGAAGAGGGGCATTTCAAAGGTTTAACATAAAGAGTTTTAATATGATTAAAGTCCAGAAATATATTTCAGGGGCTTATTTTTATTTGCTTTTACTGGCAGCAGGATATTTCCTGTGGATTACCAGTTTTTCTTTTTATTTAGATCAGAAAGACTTTCCAATTTTAGTTTTTTTCTTTATTCTGGGTGTTTTATCCGGTCAGAAATTAATTCCTGTAAATTCTGGAAGAACTCTGTGGCTTTCTCTTTCAGATGTGATTCTCTATTTTGTTTTATTTGCTTTTCCTTTTCCGGCTCTGATCTGGTTTGCTGCCCTTTTGTCTTTTTCTCTAGAGCTTTCTTTTTCATTCTTAGGGAAATTTAAAGCTAAAAAATGGATACTTTTGAACACTTGTTTGTTTACAATTAGTTTCGGAATTGGAAGCCTTGTTTTTCATTTTTTTGTGAAAGGAAATCTGGAACAAGCAATTTCTGAAAAAGGATGGCTTATATTCCCAATCCTTGCTCTGGTCTGGATTGTTGTCAGTGGGGTCCACACTTTTAATGCTGCACTTCTTCAGTTTTCTAAAAAAAGAATAGGAATTTTGGATCTTTTACGCTCTATTCCTGATCAAGCTCATTTTGAAGATTTAGCTTCTACCTTTTTAGGAGCTATATTAGCTGTTCTTTTCTTAAAAGTTCCTTTTGCTGCAACTCTAATGGTATTTCCAATCGGCATTTTTGCTTTTAGTTCAGAGTCCTATGTAAAAACCATGACTGATTTTTCAAAATTAATCCAGGTTTTGTTGAAAGCGATTGAATCCAGCGATCCTGGGGGGTATAATCATTCTGTAAGAGTGGCTAATTATTCCAAAGAGATTTCTTTAAAAATGGGACTTTCTTCGGAAAAGGCGAATGAAATTCAGGAAATTGGTTTAATCCATGACCTTGGAACCATTGCGATTCCTGATAGTACTCTTTTTAAACCCGGCATTCTCTCACCCTGGGAATGGGCAGTAATAAAGCAGCATCCTGTCCATACGGCTGAATTTCTAAGGCCTTTTACGGAATTTAAACCCGAATTATTTTCCGCAAAATTTCATCATGAGAGATGGGATGGCAGGGGCTATCCTGCAGGACTTAAAAAAGAGGATATTCCTTTATCTGCCAGGATTGTTTGTGCTGCAGATGCGTATGATGCCATGACCAGCGATAAACCGTACAGAAAAAGGCTCCTGAAAGAAGTGGCTCTGAGAAGAATGTGGATGGGGAGAGGAATACAGTTTGATCCAGAAGTTGTAAAAGCTCTTTTCCTTTATCTTGAAGAAGAGGAACCAGAACCTTTTGATTTTGCCCCTCCCCTCTGGATTATTGCTCAGTCCCTAGGAATTGAGCAAAGACTTCTGGCGTCCCAAATGGATGATCTGCATGAAGCCGTTATAATGCATGAGGTGAATCCTCCATCTGATATCTTTGCCAAACCGGGAGAATCTAGTTCTTTCTGGTGGCAGGTGGATTACAGAGAGCATATTGGGATTACAGATGGATTGAGACAGGATTTCCCTACGAGTGAGGAGGCAGTTAAAATTTTGTGGACTCATCATGAATGGCATAAAGAAGGAGACTCATTAGCTCCTGTGGAGGCGCGGATTTTAGGAACTGCAGAAGCTTTTTTTTCTTGTTTAACCGCAGGAATGGAGTGGCCAGCAGCTCTGCTTCAAATTCGGGAAAGAGCAGGCTCTCAGTTCGATCCTGATATCGTATCTGCTCTAGAAGTGGTGATTGCAAAAGGAAATCTGCCTTATTCTGTCCTTCTTGGAATTAAAGAAGAAGAAATTGGTGTTCAAAAGAAGACGGGCCAGGAAACGGTGAAAAGGCTTTTGGATAAGCGGTCAAAAGATTTTGAAAGAGGGATTACTTGAATTTTTCAATTTGATCGCTGCCAGAATTCACGACGAAAACATCCCCATTTGAGTTGACTGCAATTCCAGTTGGGTTATTGAATTCTCCCTTTTCTTTCCCCTTTTTACCCCACTCGCTTAAAAAAGTTCCATCCAGATTGAATTCTTCAATTCTGTTATTTCCGCTGTCAACAACGTAGATTTTATGATTTAAATTCACTGTAATACCAGCAGGGTTATTGAAATCTCCTGATTGAAATCCTATTTGTCCAAAGCTGGAAATAAAAGTTCCATTCGGTGAAAAAATCTGAATCCGATCATTTTCCATATCCACAACCAGGAGATCGCCTGAGGGTGAAAAAGCTAGAAAAGTAGGGTGTTCAAACTCTCCATTATTCATTCCATATTTGCCGAATGCTCTGATAAACTTTCCCGTAGGAGTGAACTCTTCAATTCGATTGTTTCCTGTATCTGCCAGATAAATCATTCCATTTTTAGAGATGGCGATCTGACTAGGATGATAAAATTCTCCAGGTTTGCTCCCCATTTTATTCCATACGTTTAGAAATTTTCCATGGCTAGAAAAAATTTGAATTCGATTCATTTCTGGTTCTGCCACATAAACATTCCCAGAAGTAGAGCATGCGATACCTTCTGGGCCTAAGAATTCTCCAGGTTTTGTTCCTTGTCGTCCAAAGGATCGCAAAAATTTTCCTTCTTGATTAAAAATGTCAATTCGATTATTGACGAGATCGGTAACATAGAGAAGTCCATCTGTTCCCACGGCAATTCCGTAAGGAAGCGCCATTTCTCCCTGCTTTGACCCTGGTTTCCCGAAAGAGAGGAGTAAGGGGTGGTTTCCATTTGCCTGGCTGAATCTTGGAATCACCCACCAAAAGCTCAGGAGTAATGTCAGCAGCACATAAAGAGCAATTTTTTTCATATTACGGCACCTTAGATGTCAAAATAGAGTGCAAATTCGTGAGGATGGGGTCTGAGTCTAATAGCATCCACTTCCTGTTTTCTTTTATAAGCGATATGAGTTTCCAGCAGGTCACGAGTGAAAACATCTCCTTTTAGTAAGAAATCGTGGTCTTTTTCAAGCGCATCCAGGACATCTTCCAGAGTTCCTGGCAGATGTTTGATGTTTTTTGCTTTTTCTTCTTCCAACTCATACAGATCCAGATCGATCGGTTCTCCCGGATCTAATTTGTTGTGAATCCCGTCCAATCCTGCCATTAAACAGGCTGAAAATGCTAGATATGGGTTGCAGCTAGGATCAGGCACTCGAAATTCAAGCCGTTTTGCTTTTTCACTTTTGGAAATCACAGGGATTCGAATGGCTGCAGAGCGATTTCTTTGAGAATAAACCAGGTTGATCGGAGCTTCATATCCAGGAACCAGGCGGCGGTATGAGTTCGTTGTGGGAGCAATAAAAGCGCAGAGAGCAGGAGCATGTTTCAACAATCCTCCGATATACCATTTGCACATGGGGCTGATATCTGCATACCCTCCTTTTTCATAAAACAGGTTTTTTCCTGATTTCCACAGAGATTGATGAACGTGCATCCCTGAGCCATTGTCCTGGAAAATTGGTTTTGGCATGAAAGTTGCGGTTTTTCCGTGTTTCCAGGCGACTTGTTTGACTATGTATTTGTACCACATTAAATTGTCTGCCATGTGGGTTAAAGAGTTGAACTTCATGTCAATTTCGGTTTGTCCCGCTGTTGCCACTTCATGGTGATGAACTTCGATCTGAATCCCAACCGTTTCCATTATTAAAACCATCTCGCTTCTAATATCCTGCAGCTGATCCATAGGGGGAACTGGGAAATATCCTTGTTTATAGCGGGGGCGATAGCCCTTATTAGGCATTCGGAGGCCGCTGTTCCAAAACCCTTCTTCTGATTCTAGAAAATAGAATCCGTGCTGATAATCCTGGTCAAATGAAACTCCATCCAGAATAAAGAATTCAGCCTCAGGTCCAAAATAAGCCGTATCGGCAATTCCAGATGATTTTAAATAGGTTTCCGCTTTTTGGGCGATGTGTCTTGGATCTCGAGAATACACCTTGTCTTTTACAGGATCTTTAGCGTTGCAGATTAGAACAAGGGTTGGCACTTGTGTAAAAGGATCGAGGTGGGCGGTCTCAGGATCTGGAATTAGAAGCATGTCGCTCTCATGAATGGCTTGAAATCCTCGAATGCTGGATCCATCGAATCCAAGCCCTTCTTCAAAAACTTCTATTGTCAGTTCTCTCGGCATAATGGAAAAATGCTGCCATAAACCAGGCAGATCAATGAATCTCAAGTCTATGATTTTCACTTGGTGTTCTTTGACAAATTCCAGCACTTCCTTCGCTTTCATTTAGATCCCCCTTTTTTTAACTTCACTTTAAAAGTCTCACAGCGAATCGAGTTAGAAATGAAAGTCTTCCTTCTATTGGAGCGAATCAAACTCCTTTTTTACTTTGTGTTAGTGTAGAAATGCCAGGGTACAGGAAAAAGTTTTTTGAGTTTACAATTTTGCGTCAATGATAATTTCACAGGGAAGTTTTTGGAGCAGCAATTCTGTTGTCCTTCCAATAACATTCTCAATTCCACCTAATTTGGGTTTAATCCCCATGACGATCAGTTCAATTCCTTCTTTTCTTACGATGTCCGCTATTTTCTCGGCAGCGTATCTGGCTCTTTCAGTTCTGGTTAAAGCAGGCAGGTTGTGTGTTTCAACAATTTCTTTTCCTCGGGCTAAAATTTCTTCAGCTTTTTGTTCGTGGTCAGGCATATTGGCTCCTAAAGGAAGACTCAAAGGTATTTCGATGATGCTTACGAGAAGTACGAGAGCATTCTGATCTTTTCCAAGCCTGCATGCCAGCTCAATGCCTCGGTTGGAATATTCTGTTCCAGTGGTAGGAACCAAAATGGTTTTTATGGCATCTACTGCTCTTCTAACTTTTGCCGCAATTTGAGGCATAGGTTTTGGTGGATGGAGCATCCACCAGAGGAGAGAACTCATCGCAGTAAAAAAGAATAGAGCCAGGAAAATAGATGCAGGATGAAAGGTCATGTTCATAGCTTAGGGATTATTTTTATAGATTTTTTTCTCAGAAGAATTTTCGGGCTCTGTCTCTGCTGCATGAGTTTTTCTATGTTTAAGTCTGATGATCCCGTAAAAAATAAATCCAGCGCCTAGAAGATAACCGAGTGGGTAAGCGTGCTTTAAATAGGTTCTCACGGCAAGGGAAATTCCCGCGAGAATCAAAAGGATGCCAATCACAAGCAGATAACTGTCAACCCATTTTGGAACAGGCCGTCTCTCTTTCACAACTTTAATCTTTTCTGGTTTCTTCGGATAGATCCTTGCCTGAAAGAGGAATTTGCGTTTTTTGTTTAGAACGGGATATCATAATGCGCTTAGGAATTTTTTGTTCATGAAATTATTTACTTCTCGCCAGATGAATGTTTTGGATCTGAAAACAACATCTGATTACCACATTCCAACGGCACTGCTGATGGAACATTCAGGACTAGAGACAGCGCGTGCAGTTTTGGAAAAGTTTCCGTTTTCTCAAAAGGTCATTGTTTTGTGCGGACCTGGTAACAATGGCGGGGATGGATTTGCGGCCAGTAGAATTTTAAACGACTGGGGCTTTAAGGTACGAGTGTTTTTGAGCGTCAACTCGGAGGGTCTAAAAGGTGATGCCCTGACCCAATATGAGATTCTAAAAAAAATCGGAATCCCTTTAGAGGTTTTCCCTGAAAGCAGGTTGTCTTGTCAAGATTTTTTGAGAGAATCTGATCTTGTGATTGATGCTTTGTTTGGAACAGGACTGAAAAGATTAGTTGAGGGGCGCACAGCGAATCTCATTCAATGGGTGAATCAGATCGGAAAGCCTGTTGCTGCAGTGGATATCCCTTCAGGAATTGATTCTGACACAGGCAAAATTCTTGGGGTCGCCATAAAAGCCAATATGACAGTTACCCTTGGCGCCCCCAAGATTGGTCTTTATCTTTATCCTGGCAGAACATATGCAGGGGATATTAAAATCGCCTACATTGGAATTCCTCATCTTTTGATATCAGAGTCCCCCTGCGCGGCGAGAACCATAGACAAAGAAGAAGTTATGTCTTGGCTTCCAGTTTGGGAACCTGATGTGAATAAAGGGGAAAGAGGGAGAGTGATGATCATCGGTGGTTCTAGAGGGCTGAGTGGGGCTCCAGTTTTAAGCGCCGAGGCTGCTCTCCACAGCGGCTCAGGTCTGGTTTACCTCGCTGTTCCTGATGGAATTCGAAATTTAATTGAGCATAAATTAACAGATGCTGTAAAAGTAGGACTGCCTCAGACCACCCGTTGGGTCCTCGGTAAAAATAGTGTTTCTGAAACAATCTCATGCTTGAACAAAGTGCGCGCCGCCGCATTAGGTCCAGGAATTGGAAGAGATTCTGAAACTGGGGAATATGTGAAGATGGTTCTTCAGGACTATCAAGGAAATATCGTGATTGATGCAGATGCTCTTTATCCGCTCGACGATCTGTTTTTAAAGAAAAATGGCAGATTAAACTGGATCTTAACTCCGCATGAAGGGGAAATGGCAAGGCTGTGCGGGATCTCCCAGGAAACCGTTCGAGAGCAGCGCTGGGAGTTGGCAGTTCAAAAAGCGAAGGATTGGAATTGTATTCTCGTTTTAAAAGGCGCTTCCACAATAGTTGCCGCTCCGGAACAAGTGTATCTCAATTTAACAGGAAATCCAGGAATAGCGGTTGGGGGGTCAGGAGATGTTTTAACAGGACTCCTTGCATCACTGCTAGCCCAGGGAATGAGCCCGGTTGAAGCAGCCTGCTCTGCTGTTTTTATTCATGGAAGGACAGGAGATCTCTTAAAACAAAAAAGAGGAATACGTGGAATAACAGCTAGTCTTCTGGCAGAGAATTTATCTCTGGCTTTTCAGGAGCTTTAACCTAAGCGTTTGTTTTTTTATTCTTCAGTTTCTTGTTTTCCACGCCCTTTTTTCTGTGGAGAAGATACTGGCATGGTTTTTTTAGCTTCATCAATTCCGAAGAGCTTTTGGCAGACCAGATCGGAAAGAGTGACAGAGGTAAATTTTGTGAAAGACTCTGTAACTCTTCGTATGGTTTCCTGCTGCTGTGTTTTAATGATTTGTTCGAGTCTTTCTTCAAGGTTTGAAAAAATTTCCAAAAAATAAAGTGACCGCTCAGGATTAGATTGAATTAAAAATTCTTTATAAATTATGGACACCGGATGAGTGCTGACTACGATTCCTACGCCAGCTTGTGAGACTGAAAGTTTAGCATTTAAGGTGTAGGCGTCAGAGAGAGAGAATTTTCTGGGCAGGGTGGCTGCCATCACGATTTCACCCGAGGAGAGGAAATAGAGTGTAAAAAAATCTTCTTCCGCTTCTTTGACGACTTCCTGGTTTTTAATCCCAAGTCTGCCCAGTGTTTCTAAAACTCTGACAGGCATCCAGTAGCCTTTATCAATCATTTTTCTGCCAAGTTCAGTATTGCATAATAGTTCTTCAATATTTTCTTCTGAAATAGGTTTGCCGCACAAAAAGCACTTAAGTCCTTTTTGAGAAGTTTCTTCAATAGCTTGTCTAGACGCCACTTTAATAATTTGCTGTCCTTTTTCCTTGCATAAAACCACAAAATCTTTTGTCATCAGTTTTGTCTGCACCAGCTTCTCTAAAATGGTATCGGCTTTCATTTTGTCTTCCAAAAGATTTGCCAGATTTCGAGCTGAATAGGAGAGCAGGTTTTGAGTGTTCATGAGAACGTGAAGAAGATCGGGATTTTCTAATTCATGCGCTGTGGCAAGTTCCTCTTTGGTTGGGCTCAGCGGGATACCATAAGAACTAAGATTTTGAAAAGTTTCATCTCTTGTTAAAGTCTTCCATTTTATATCTTTTACTTTCAATTCACGCTGAAGTGAACTGCCGATTCGTTCTGAAAATTGATTGAACTCTTGAGCTCCATCATTTTTCAGAAGTCCCCCGCATTCAAGCCGTTTTCTTCTATCAGAAATTGTATAATAGAAGAGATTGCCTGTTTTCGACAGATAAATCTCTCCCGTGTCTGATTCTTCACTTATGAGAGGAGATGCTTCTTCAGGAAAAGGGAGACCTAGAGTTGTCCAGTATTCTTTTTTTACAGAGTTGATCAATGGGGTGAAATCATTTTTTAAGTCAGAAGACACTGCTTCAGCTGCAGATGCAGGTAAATTTGCTGAGACTTCTTTTTTTAAAATTGTTATCATGTTGACCGTTTTTCTAGCATGAAAGCAAAATTCCTCTCCTTTTATCCGCTCTTTCTAAAAATATTGGTTTGAATCCAGGAAAGGCATGTTGAAGGTAGAATTGTTTTTTTGTGGATTTCCTTTTCCAGTTTTTTTTTCCTGTTCGCTGTTCAGGGTGCCAAGCCTATGAATCTTCTGGCTTTTGTTCGGTTTGTCAGAATAAGCTTCCTAAAGATACTGTTCTCTTTTCTATTCCTCACGTTTTACAAGGAGCCGCTCTGGGCTTTTATGCTCCTCCTCTTGAACAGGCAGTACGCGATTTGAAGTTTAATCATCAGAAAATTATTGGTAAAACTCTTGGGAAAATGGTTGGCTTTATGGTTCGAGAGAAAGGGTGGGATTTTCACTGTATAGCGCCAGTACCGATGGATAAAAAGAGGTGGCAGAAAAGGGGATACAATCAGGCAGAGGTAATAGGTATGGGTGTCAGCAGCGTGATAGGAAAACCGTGTAAAAATATTTTAAGAACAATTCGTTTAGTGTCTCATCAAGTGGGTCTGGGAAGAGGAGAGAGATTGAAAAACGTTGCAGGAGCCTTTGGAGTTAGAGAGAGAGAAGCTGTTTCAGGACGCTCTTTTCTTTTAGTAGATGACGTTGTTACAACAGGAGCAACTCTTTCTGAATGCGCAGAAGTTTTGATGAAAAGTGGAGCAGAGAGTGTCTATGCTGCCTGTGCTGCCAGGGATGCTTTAAATCAATCATGAAGCGTATGAGCTGTCTGAAAGGTTTGGGGATGATTTGAAGGCTGTTTTGTTGGTGGGCGGCGAAGGCACCAGGCTTAGGCCATTTACTCTTGAGCTTCCTAAACCATTAGTGCCGATCTTAAATTTACCTTATCTTGAGCAGTTTCTTTTTTATCTTGAGCAGTTTCACATTCATGAACTGATTTTGCTGGCAGGCTATCTTTCCGAAAAAATATTGGATTTTTGCGAGAAAGTTTCACGTACGGGATTCACTTTAAAATATTTGGTTGAAAAGGAGCCTCTTGGAACAGGAGGAGCCATTAAAAATGCAGGAGAGGTTTTAACCGAGACTTTCCTTGCTTTTAATGCTGATGTTGTGACAAGTTTTAATCTTTCTCTTCTACTTAAATTTCATGAAGATAGAAAAGCGCAAATGACTTTAGGTCTTGTGCCTGTTTTAGATCCAAGCGCATTCGGTGCTGCAGATTTAAACCCAATAGGCCAGATTCGACGTTTTGTTGAAAAACCTGAAAAAGGGAAATCCCCTTCAAACTTTATTAATGCAGGCATATACGTTATTGAACCAGAAGTCCTGGAGCAGATCCCAGAGGGAAAGAAAGTTTCTCTGGAAAGGGAGATTTTTCCAAAGATTGCAGAGGCCGGCAAGTTGTATGGTCTTAAACAGGAATGTTACTGGCAGGATATGGGGACTTTAAAAAATTACCTTCAAATTCATCGGGATTTTTTTAATGATCAGATTGCGTTAAAAGTGCAGGAGGACTCTGCTCAAAAGGAGGGAGTTTTTGCTGGCGCAGGGGCACAAATTGATTCAAGCGCTGAGATTGGTCCTTATGTCGTTTTGGGAGAAAACTGCAAAATTGAAGCAGGCGTTAAAATTTCGAACAGTGTTCTTTGGAAAAATGTTGTTGTAAAAGAGAAAGTCCATGTTTTTAATTCGATTATTGGTGGAGACTGCGTAATCTCTGAGGGCAGTATTGTCAGCAGCAAGGCAGTCTCTTTATCAGGAGAAGTAGATATTTGAGAAGGAGTTCTTTTTTTCGTTCGGAAATGAAGAAAAAATAAGTGACCAGGAGGAATTGATGGTGAAAAAAAATGGCATTCGTTTTTTAATCTTGATTTTATTAGCTTTAGCATTTTTTGTGTTGGGAATTCAGATCGGAAGAGCAAGATACATCCCCCATTACCACGGATATCAGCCTAAGATATTGGTTTCAGATTTCTGGAATCATCGCCTGGTAAGGATGGACAATATAGAAGGGAAAGGATTTGTTTCACTAGGAGATGCAGGAAGAGGGATCGGCCAATTTAATGGGCCACGTGCCATTGCTGTTGACTCGAAAGGAAGGATTTATCTGGTGGATTCAGGGAATGATCGGATTATTCGCATGAACAATATACAAGGGGATGGATGGAAGAGTTATGGACATCCTGGAGGCGGAATAGGAGAGTTTAATGATCCAAGAGGAATAGCCCTGGATGCAAAAGGGAGGATTTACATTGCTGATTTTGGAAACAACAGAATTGTTAGGATTGACAATATGAATGGAAGAAATTGGGTTTCTTTTGGAGTTCATGGTTCAGGCCTTGGAGAGTTTGCTGGACCTATCAGCATAGCGGTTCATTAGGGATTATCATGGCATATACAATTACTTTAATTCCAGGGGATGGAGTAGGACCAGAGGTAGTAGAAGCTGCCAGGAGGGTGGTAGAAGCTGCTGGGGTTCAGGTAAAGTGGGATGTCCAGGAGACAGGAGAAAAAGCTGTTGAGACTTCTGGTTCTCCTATTCCTGATAAAGTTTTAGAGAGTATTCGCATGAATAAAGTGGCGTTAAAAGGTCCTATCACTACTCCTGTTGGAACTGGATTTAGAAGTGTGAATGTTGCTATTCGTAAAGCTCTTGATTTATATGTGAATCTTCGTCCCGCTCGATCTTTCTCGGGAGTTAAATCTCCATTTCTTGATATTGATCTGGTCATTGTGCGAGAAAACACCGAAGACTTGTATGCAGGGATTGAATTTGAGCAGGCTTCGCCTGAAATGCGTCATCTGCGGGAATTTATGGAAACTGAAAAGATAAAAGTGAATGAAGATGCCGCTTGTTCTTTTAAATTAATTACCTGGAAAGGCTCGATTCGTATTGTGCGATTTGCTTTTGAGTACGCTGTTCGATATAAAAGAAGAAAAGTAACGGCTGTTCATAAAGCTAATATTATGAAAGCCACAGATGGTTTATTTCTCAGAGCAGCGCGAACAGTTGCAGAAGAGTTTCCAGAAGTAGAGTTTGAAGATCGGATTGTGGATAATATGTGCATGCAGTTGGTTCAAAAGCCAGAACTTTATGATGTTCTGGTTCTCCCTAATTTATATGGTGATATTGTTTCTGATTTGTGCGCAGGGCTTGTTGGTGGGCTTGGCTTGGCTCCATCCGCCAATTTAGGAGACAAGGCAGCGGTGTTTGAGCCTGTCCATGGGAGCGCTCCGCGCTACGCTGGTCAGAATAAAGTAAATCCCATGGCAGCTATTCTTTCTTCTTGTTTAATGTTGAGACACCTCGGGGAAGAAGCTCGAGCTGCACAGGTTGAGTCAGCGGTTACTCAAGTATTAAGTGAAGGGAAAATGGTTACCTATGATGTGAAAAGTGCCTCTGAAGAATCTCTGGTTGTTGGAACAAAAGAGGTAGCTGATGAGATTATAGCTCGAATAAAAGAGCATTCAGGAAAGTTATATTGAAAAGCAGATTGCAACTTATAAATTCAGGGTAAATCTCCTATAAATGGAGGAAATTTGCCTTAAAACAAGAATATAACCTTTAACTGGTAGAGAGTTGTGCGCGTAAACCCCTTTTGGCAGTGGAAACGGAGTGAGGCGCCCTATCCTGCTCTCCAGTAAAAAGGAGGATGACATGAGACTACTGACCATTATCATGTTGACCGTATGTTTATGTTTATTGACTGGCTTGAATTTTGGCCGCTTCAGCACAGGACAGGCTCAGGCTAAATCAGCTAAAATAAGTTTTGCCTATCATAAGAATGGAAACAGTTGGAAGCTCGCTGCAGTAGGGAAGGTTCCTCAAAATACTTATTTAGTCATGAAAGCGACTGCTTATGATCCTGGGATTAGAGGATGTGATGGATGTGGTTCATCAGGGCTAACTGCTGTAGGAATTAAAGCAGGCAGAGGAATTGCTGCTGTTGATCCTAGAGTTATCCCCCTGGGGACGGAATTGTATATTCCAGGGTATGGCTATGCCCTTGCTGCAGACACCGGAGGAGCCATTCAGGGCGACAGGATTGATTTATGTTATAATCGGTATCGTCATGCAATTGATTTTGGAGTGAGAACAATTAAAGTTTATATTTTAGATTACCCACAAAAAAAAATTAACAAAAAAACTTGACAGAAGGAATATCCTTATGATAAAGTAAGAAGGGTATTGTGGAGGGCAAAAAAGAAAGAGGGGTGTTATGGGAGACTTAGACACAAGAGATCTGTTTAAAGATTTAACCCAGCTTGGAAAAACTGTAATGGACATGGCATCTAAAGGTTCTCCTTCAGTTTTTCTTGTCGGGAAGGTAATGCCTAAAACAGTATTGTTGGAAATGGGGAAGCAGCAGCAGATTCCTCAATCTTTTTTAGAGTACGCAGAAATTCGAGGAATGTTGACAGTTCAGGAATCCTATCAGCAGATTTCTCTATATGTCACCTCTATTTCTCGGGATCGGAAAGAGCCTTTCCAGCAAATTCTTGAGGAAGGAAACAAATTCGCTGAAGCCAATAAGATTGATTCATTCAGCGGGATTGGGCTCACTCTTGTAACAAGTTCTAAAGCCACAGTTATGGAGAAGCTGCTGGGACTTGATTTGTTTCTTGCTCAAAGTTATTTCCTTCAGGATCGGGATCGGCAAAATCAGGATGTAAACTAGAGGTTTTGCTTGTGGATCACTTGTTTGAGATCCTCGAACGCAGCGCTCTGCGTTTTAAGGATGCGACAGCGGCACAGATTCAGGATGGAAATGGATGGAGACGGTTAACCTATAATCAGCTGCACGACAGCTCAGAGCTTTTAGCCCGGGCATTTAAGGCAAAAGGATTTGGAGAAGGCGCCTCAATAGCTATTTTGAGTGAGAATCGCCCCGAATGGGCGATTGGTTTTTTTTCTATTCTCCGCGCGGGCTGTGTGGTTGTTCCGATTGATAAACTGCTGAAGAAGAATGAAGTACAGAATATCTTGGAAAAATCCGAGACCAGGGCGATTGTGACTTCAAAGAATTTCCTCCCTGTGCTGGCTCAAATTCCTTTAAATATACCTGTTCTTTGTTTTGATGAAGGGGATTCGAATATTTCTACCCTTTCAAAAGGTATTGAAGAAGGAGCGAAAGCCCCTGCTTTAGGGCAAATAGTATCAAAGTCTGATGACACCGCTGTTATGATTTTTACTTCTGGAACAACAGGGGATCCGAAAGGAGTCATGCTGTCTCATAGAAATTTTTTAAGCGATGTTCAGTCATTTGCAAAGATTTTTCACGCAGAGTTTCTTCATTCTCAGTTCCTTTCTATTCTACCACTAAATCATACTTTTGAATTAACAGGAGGTTTTTTGGCGCCTCTGCTGGGTGGAGGCACGATCACTTATCAAGATTCTTTAAAACCGATTCAAATTCTTGAGGCCATGAAAAAAACTGGCACTGAAATCATGCTCACGGTTCCCGCTTTTTTATCGCTTCTGCACCATCAAATTCTACGCCAACTGTCTCCCGGGCAGAAGAAAAAGCTGGACACCGCTCTGAAGCTATCTTCTTTTTTCCCTTTTCAATTTTTCCGCCGCTGGCTTTTTAAAGAAGTTCATGAACGTTTTGGGGGGAATTTATGGTGTCTAGTTTCTGGAGGAGCGCCTTTATCAGGTGAAATTCAGGATTTTTTCGAGAAGCTAGGATTTGTGGTTTTACAAGGGTATGGCCTCACTGAGACTTCCCCTGTTTTAACCGTTAATCCTCTGCATCGCCCCAGGAAAAATTCAGTGGGACGTCCTATTCCTGGGGTTGAAATAAAGATTGATGCTCCAGAAGGGGAGAAAGAGGGAGAGATTCTGGCAAAAGGTGAGAACGTTATGAAAGGTTATTATAAAAATGAAACTGCGACAAAAGAAGTGATGAAAGATGGCTATTTTTGCACTGGTGATATAGGATATTTTGACAAAGATGAGTATCTGCACATTACAGGGCGTCTAAAAAACTTAATTGTCAGCTCCTCAGGGAAGAAAATATTTCCTGAGGAAATTGAATACAAACTCCAGAATCTTCCATACGTTAAAGAGGTTTGTGTGATTGGAAGAAAAGTAGCCTCTGATGAGGATGTAACAGCAGTGGTGATTCCTGACAGGGATAAATTGGTTCAGGATAAGGTTCCACATGGAGAAGAGAAAACAATCCTTTGGGAGGAGATTAAAAAAGTTAACTTGATAATGGCAGAATACAAACGAGTGAAGGATTTAATTTTATGGGATGGAGAGTTTCCTAAAACCACGACCATGAAAGTGAAGAGGAAAGAGCTGCAGCAGATGCTCCAAGCAAAATTAGATGGGTCTCTAAATCTATAGGCTGCCATATTCACAGAACAGAGATGAAAAAAGTATCCTGACGTCATTCATACCGTTGAATGATGATGCTTGCTGCGACCCCTCCTACCCCTCCAATGACTGCGCCTCCGATTTCCCCGCCGCGTTCTTTTAAAACATGGTAAAGCGTTACTAAAATTCGACTGCCGCTGGATCCTAAGGGATGCCCTAAAGCAATGGAACCTCCATTCACGTTTAATTTTTTTGTGTCATAGTTTAGGATTTTTAAATTGGCGAGAATCATTCCCGCAAAAGCTTCGTTGATTTCTAAATAATCAAGATCTTTTAAAGTCATTCCCGATTTTTTTAGAGCCATTGGGAGGACCCTGCTTGGGGCTTCCTCAGCCCATTTGTTTTCTACGGCTCCAACAGCATAAGAGCAAATTTTGAAAAGAGGTTTAGTCCCAGTTTTTTTGGCTTTTTTTTCAGTTGTCAAAAGAACTGCTGAGGCTCCGTCTGCGGATTGGGAAGAATTTCCAGCAGTCAGCGTCCCTTTTTCTTTAAAAACAGGGTTAAGCTTTTCAAGTTCTTTAAGAGATGGGTTCTCTCTGATGGTCTCGTCTTCTGCAAAGATTTGATTTTGAGAGGTGTGTTTTAAAGGGATAGGAACAATTTCGGGCTTGAAAAGCCCTTTTTTTTGGGCGGACAATGCTTTCTGAAGGCTTTCTAAAGCAAAAATATCTTGCTGTTTACGAGAAATTTTGTATTTTGAGATTAGGTTTTCCGCAGTGTTTCCAACCCTTGGGTTTTTAAGGAAAGGGTCTCTGGCATCGCACCAGCCATCTAACAGAATTTTGTTCCCCTGTTTGAGCTGTTTCCATCTAGAATCAACGAAAAGATAAGGAATATTGCTCACGCTTTCCATTCCACCGGCTGCTGCAATTTCCGCATCTCCAGAAAGAATGCTTTGTATTCCCATAATCACTGCTTTCATTCCTGAAGCGCATGCCATTGCAATGGTGGTTGCTGAGACAGAAGCGGGAAAACCAGCTAATCGGGAAGCGGTGCGGGCTGGATTTATCCCATTTCCTGCAAGGAAACAGCAGCCTAAAAAACATTCATCAATCTGATGCGGTGGAATTTTTGCTCTTTTGCATGCTTCTTTGAGCACAATTCCTCCAAGTTCATAGGCAAAAAAATCTTTTAATGTCCCTCCAAACTTTCCCATTGGGGTTCTCACAGCGCTGATCGCCACAATCATTTCTTTCCACCTCCTGCTTCTGATAGTCTGGGTCAGGATATCTCCAGCTCAGATATTTTTAGCATTGGATCCTGCCGTTTCGCAGTCCTGCTGCACTATCGTCCACAGGACGCGGAAGTTTCCCGTTCGATTCCCGCGGGTGAAGAAATTGCAGGCTGCGAGGGAAAGAAGTTAGAAGAAAGTGGTGGAGGCGGCGGGAATCGGTCTTTGGTCGCTTCCATCCGTGGTCGCTCCCTTCGACCCTGTGAAACTTCCTGCCGTTTCGCAGTTCTGCTGCACTATCGTCCACAGGACGCGGAAGTTTCCCGTTCGATTCCCGCGGGTGAAGAAATTGCAGGCTGCGAGGGAAAGAAGTTAGAAGAAAGTGGTGGAGGCGGCGGGAATCGAACCCGCGTCCGAAGAGGTTTAAGAAAAAAGCGCTACAGGTTTAGCTCTGGTTTTTAGTTCAGCTGCTCAGCTCCCCTAAAGCTGGATCTGGTCAGCCTAGCCTTTTCTTTTCTCCTCTTGACTGTAGAGGCGAACAATCAGAGAAAGTCTGCATTAGTTGCGCCTCTAGATGGCCCTACAGACAGAAGCCGCCCGAGACGGCTACCTTAAATTAGGCAGCAACTGCCACTGGGTTCAGAAGAGATTCTGCTCTCGCAATAACTTCTTCTGCTGAGTGGCTTGCAAGATTGCTATACGCACTTGCGTTTTTTCCGCTTTTTTACGAGGCCAGCGGAACCTCGACCTGCTCTTCTTTCTTGAAGCGCTCCCGTCGAAACCGGGCGCCCCCATGGTTTTATTATACCCTTAAAGAAAAGAAAAAGCAAGAGGATTATTTTAAGAAATTACTAATATAGTTATGATGTAAGTTATGGAATCAGAGATTACTTTTCTGCCGAAGAATAAAAAAACAAGTATTCCTATAGGGACCACGATTTTAGACGCATCTTTGGGAATAGGGTTAACTCACCGCCATGTTTGCGGGGGAAATGCTACCTGTGGTACCTGTCGTGTCATTGTTCTTGAAGGAAAGGAAAATTTATCCCCAATTTCTCGTAGAGAGCTTGAACTTCTAGGGGAAGATCGAATTCAACAAAACTGTCGATTGGCTTGTCAGAGCAAAATACTAGGGAAAGTAGTGGTGAAAATTCCCAGTTGGCTTCCTGCAGCAGTTCAAAAATTTTAAAAACAGGGAGTTGTATTAAAATAGAAGGATTTTCTCTAGGATGTAAGGAACCTATAACCTATATAGACAGGGATTCTCAATTACTTCTTTTCGTATGAATTCTTCGAAATCTGCTCAAACTTCTCTGCCGGCTCCCCCGCGCATGTTGTTTTTTTTGTTCGGAGGGGTGAGCATTATTTGTTTTTTAACAGCATTTATTCTTAATCATTCACCACATCAGCACCTATCCAGCGTTCGCAGCAGCGCTGTCCCGAAAGAAAAGAGTAGGACTTTTAGTTTTGCTGTTAAACGAAAAGCAGGAGTTAATAAGATTATGCTTGAATTAAAAAAAAGGGGATACCACGCAACCGTTCAAAAAACTCAAATACGAGTTAAAATTGGGAAAGGGTTTATTGCTGCTCGAGACATAGCGGCAGCAGTGGCTAAACAGGTGGCACAAATTGTTGCGAGTTCATCTCATCTTGCGGTCCATACCAGTCAGGCGCCAGGAGGGAGGATACAGGTTCAAGTCGGCCCTATTTGTCAAACAAAACAAGGAGCAGAAATGATAGTAGAAAAGTTAAAGAAACATGGATATAATTGGAAAGTTGTCCCGAGTGAAAGGACGAGATATGAGAGTGGATATGAAATTAGCGTCCACAATCTTTCCAGTGGGCAAATTGCATCGTTGAAACATTTTTTGGAAGACCAGAATCAAGGAGGAAATCATGGAAACAACTGAAACCACTGAAACCACCGCAGCAGCTCAACCTTCTCAGGCTTTACAGATCAATATTGGGGTTCTGGAAAAAATGACCAAGACCGATCTGTTTGATTTGGCGAAAGAAATAGGAGTGACTGGATATCAAAGTTTAAAAAAACAAGAAGTTGTGTTTAAAATATTAAAAGTTAATGCTGAAAAACAAGGATTGAGTTTTGCTTCAGGGGTTTTAGAGATTTTGCCTGAAGGATATGGATTTTTGAGAGGTTCTTCTTATCTACCTACTCCTAATGATATTTATGTTTCAACCTCTCAAATTAGAAGACTCGACTTAAGGATGGGAGACTTTGTCATGGGACAGGTTCGCCCTCCTAAAAATGGTGAGAAGTATTACAGTCTGCTGAAAGTTGATGCAACCAATAACATTAACCCTGAAGATTTGAGAAATCGCCCTACTTTTGATAGTTTGACCCCGATTTTCCCAAATCAAAGATACAGCCTTGAGACGTCATCAGGAGATGTTTCTGCACGAATTATTGATTTAATTTGCCCTGTTGGAAAAGGACAGAGAGCTTTAATTGTCGCTCCTCCAAAAGCGGGGAAAACAATTTTGCTGAAGAAAATAGCCCAGGGAATCTCGACTAACTATCCTGAGGCATATTTGATAGCTTTATTGATTGATGAAAGACCTGAAGAAGTGACTGATATGCAGCGTTCCATTCAAGGAGAAGTGGTGAGCTCCACTTTTGATGAACCCCCTGAAGATCATGCTCGAGTTTCTGAATTGACCCTTGAAAAAGCGAAAAGACTGGTCGAACTCGGGAGAGATGTGGTTATTTTGTTAGACAGCTTAACCCGAATGGCTCGAGCTTACAATCTGCTGGTTCCCCAAAGCGGTAGAACTTTATCAGGAGGGTTGGATACACAGGCGATGTATAAACCGAAACGCTTTTTTGGAGCAGCCAGAAATATCGAAGGTGGAGGAAGTTTGACCATTATAGCGACCTCTCTCGTGGAGACTGGCAGCAAAATGGATGACGTGATTTTTGAAGAGTTTAAAGGGACTGGAAACATGGAGATGAATCTGCACCGAAAACTTCAAGAAAGGAGAATTTTCCCCGCGATTGATATTAAACGATCAGGAACAAGACATGAAGAGTTATTGTACAATGAAGAAGATTTAAAAAAGATTTGGCTTCTCCGAAGAGCCCTTGACCTGATTCCAGGGGATACGACAGACGCAACCGAAGTTTTGATCGATCGATTAAACAAAATAAAGACTAACAAAGAGTTTTTAAAATTTATTTCTCCCGAAATGTTGAGCGGCGGCGGTGGAAGAGAATCTTCTTATACTTCTTGAGACTCAGTGATTTTTCTTTGCAGCTGTAGGGAACTCAACCTCTTACTTGCAGGACTAATAAAAAATCACAGGATGTTATTCCATTTCAGCAGAGGTGCTTAAGCCATGAAAACTAAAACTTTAAATCTTGCTGTAGTTGGGGCAACAGGGCTTGTTGGGCAAGAGATGCTGCGCGTTTTGACTGAGAGAAACTTTCCTCTTAACCGAGTGCTTCCATTGGCTACGGCTCGATCCAAGGGAGGACATGTTTCTTGTCATGGGACTCAGTTAACTGTTGAAGAAACAGAGTTGGCCGCTTTTAAAGGAATTGATATTGCGCTTTTTGCAGGAGGGGATAAATCCAGCCAGCTTCTGGCAAAAGATTTAGCTAAACAGGGAGTCTTGGTGATTGACAATTCCAGCACTTTTAGAATGGAGCCAGAGGTTCCTCTTGTGATCCCTGAAGTCAACCCGGATGCTTTAAAAAAGCATAAAGGAATTATTGCGAATCCTAATTGTTCTACAATTCAGATGGTGCTCGCCATGAAGCCAATTTATGACCAGGTGGGAATAGAGCATTTGATCGTCAGCACCTATCAATCCGTTTCAGGCACCGGTAAGGATGCAGTTGAAGCTTTAAAAGAAGAGACTCGCCAAGCTCTATCAGGCGCCCCTGTGACTCCTAAAATTTATCCGCAGCAAATAGCCTTCAATTGTCTGCCCCAGGCATGGAGTCTTGATTTTGAGACTTTTTATACAGAAGAAGAATTAAAAATGGTTCGAGAAACAAAAAAGATTTTATCTGACAATGAATTGAAAGTTAGTGTGACAGCAGTTCGAGTACCCGTGTATAGAGGGCATGGTGAATCAGTTTATTTATTAACCAGAAAGAAATTAATGCGAAATGAAGCATTAAATTTGTGGGAGAATTTCCCAGGGATTAAGCTCATGGAGGACCCAGAGAATAGAAAATACCCAACCCAACTGGATGCTGAAGGGAATGACTGGGTTTATGTGGGCCATGTGAGAGAAGATTTAGATCATTCTCATGGGTTGTTTTTTTGGGTGGTTTCAGACAATTTGAGAAAAGGAGCAGCCACCAATGCAGTTCAAATCGCGGAGAAAATGATTGAGCTGAATCTGCTGTGAGGATTTTAGTCCAAAAGTTTGGCGGAACTTCTTTAGCTTCTTTAGAAGCCAGAAAACAAGCGATCAAAAAAATTCAAGCTGGCAGAGCTTCTGGTTTTCAGATTGCGGCAGTTTTTTCAGCGGTTGGACGATCTCCAGACCCTTATGCAACAGACACCCTTTTGGGTTTACTCAGCAGAGATTCTTCACCTGTATTGAAAGATCTGCTTTCTTCCTGCGGAGAGATTATTTCTTGTGCTTTGATGGGGGAACTTTTTGAGGAGTTTGAAATTTCTTATGAAATTTTCCCTTTTGAGAAGATTGGAGTTGTAACTGATGAGCAGTATGGGAATGCCGAGGTTCTGGAAGTAAATACAACCCAGATTTTTAAGGTTTTAGAGGAAGGAAAAGTGGCTGTAGTTCCCGGGTTTCAAGGAATCTCTCAGAAGGGGAGAATGACGACTTTGGGAAGAGGGGGGAGTGATATTACAGCCTGTGCCCTTGGTTCTGCATTAAAAGCGGAAAGAATTGAGATTTATAAAGATGTGGATGGAGTTTTTTCTGCTGATCCCAGAGTGGTTTCAAATCCACAGATCTTGTCTGAAATGAGCTATCAAGAAGTTGGAGAAATGGCTTATCAAGGGGCAAAAGTTCTGCATCCTAAAGCTGTCAGTTTCGCTATGGAAACTGAGATTCCGATTCGGGTTATTTCTCATTTCACAGACCACCCTGGAACAGAGATAAAAGCGGAATCTGCCAAACTGGGCGCTTCTATTATTGGGATCGCCCATATTCCAGGGATGAGTTATGTTCAGGTAAAGATTCAGGGGGATTTAGAGAATGCTCGACATAAACTTTTTCAGGATTTTGCTGAAAATGGCATCAGCCTTGATCTCATTACCGTGGATCAGGATGGGGTTTATTTTATTATTGAAAAAGATAAAACAAAACGGGCTGAAACCCTTCTTGTAAAGAATCAGTGGAAATTTGCCATAGAAAACGGATTTGCGAAAGTTTCTATTGTGGGAGCGGGGATGCGAGGAAAACCAGGAGTCATGTTTGGTGTGGTAGATGCCCTTTATCAAGCAGGGATTAAATTGTATCATTCAACAGATTCACATATTACAATCGCCTGTCTGGTGAAAGAGGCTGATATGGAGAAATCGGTTCGCGTCCTTCACGAAAAGTTCATTGAACGTGAGCTCAAACCCCCTTCCTAATCCTGTTCTGCTTCTGAAAAATCCGATAATCCCTTTTAAAATTGAGGGGCGCGTTTTTCCAAGAAGGCATGAATTCCTTCTTTAGCATCTTTGGCTTGAAAGGCTTGAATCTGATTTTCTATTTCCTGGTCTAATGTTTTTTCAAGTTCCCAGTGACAGGACTCCCAGAGTAGTGATTTGGCTGCAGCCATGATTTTTGGAGGTCTTGAAGAAAGTAATTCGCATAATTTTTCAATTTCACCATTAAAATCTGCTTCAGGATAAACATGATTAATCAGGCCAATTCGATAGGCTTCCTGGGCATTGATTGGCTCCCCAGTCAGAATTAACTCAAGGGCGCGAGAAGGTCCTACCAGTCTTGGCAGAAACCAGGAGCCTCCCCAATCCGGATGAAGTCCAATCTTCGAGAAGCTGGCTCCGAAAACCGCTTTTTCGTTTGATATCCTTAAGTCACATGCCAGAGCCAGATTTAATCCTGCCCCTGCTGCTGGTCCATTCACAGCAGCGATGACGGGTTTAGGCATTTTACGGATTAAAGTGACCAGATTTTTTCCCAAAAAAAGCAGCTCTTTTAATCCTTCTACATTTTGGGAATCCACCAGCTCTCGTAAATAGCTGATATCCCCTCCTGCGCAGAATGCCCTTCCTGCTCCAGTTATCACAACGACTCGAATTTTATCATCTCGCGAAATTTTTTGAAGAGAATCTAAGATCTCTTCTCTCATTCCTCCGATGACTGCATTTAGCTTTTCAGGGCGATTCAAAATTAGTTTTCCGATTGTCTCGATTTTTTCGGTTAAAACATAAGAACTCATTTCAAATTGACTCCTTATTCTGCATTGGACTGATTGACAGAATGTCAATCCTTGAAAATCCAATAACTCTGCATTTTTCTCCAGATAGGGGTTTTATCCCTTATTTGTTTCATGGTTTGATCTCCAACAACTTTAAATGCTGCGATTCCTGGGTGTTCTCCTTGCTTGATGAGTTTTGCAATTTCATGTTTGTTAAAAGAATCCTGTTGATAAGCATCCATCCAACTTCCTGTTTCTTTTTCAAGTTCAGCAAGATCTCTCAGAAAGTGTCGAGTGGTCATGAAATTATAAGTCTGCATCTGTTCAGGGCTGCCGACATCCTGGCGATTGATGAATCGCTTCTCAGCCATGGCTTTGATATCAGGTGCAAGGCTCTCATTTTCATAAAGAGTTCTAAAATCTTTTTCAAGTTTAGCCCTTTTTCCTTTGTTCTCCGAATTGAATAGAAGCGCTCCCGAGATTTCCCAGTTTTTTCTCAATCCTTTATCTGAGAAATTCGTGCTGCCAGTAATCGCCAGTTGATCTGTTATAATGGTTTTAGAATGGAGTTTGCGGTCATGATCATTGGTGCTGCGTTCAAGAGCCGCCCATTTAACAGGAATGTTGTGCTCTTGAAGAAATAAAAAAGAAGGCTCATTGGGATTGAATGGATATTTTCCTGTTTCATTGTAAAGGCCAGGGTCAAGGATAACTTGAATGGAGAATTCTTTCCCTTGCTTTTCCATCTCGTTTTTCTTAGCGATAAGGGCATTGGCAATCCCTTTCGTCAAAACAAAAGCAGGGATTTTAATAAATCGTTCGGCTGATTCGATCCCAAATAATATAAGAGCCTGCCGTTCAATCGGAGTGGCCGCAGTGATTACAGCTTCATTTCCAGATGATTCTGCGGAAAGATTCGCATCTAACATTTTGTTCTGATTTTTCTCGGACACGAGAAGCATTTCTACTGTTCTCATTTTTTTTGCCAGCAGTTCTTTCCCTTCAGTCGTTAAAAGCGCAGGGGAAGATTCAGGAGAAGAAGCCAGCATTTGTTCGGGAGAAAGTTGGATTAATTTCTGAACTTTCATTCCTTGTTTTGAAGCTTCACTCAGGACTTCCTGGGCTTGTTCTTTCCATGTTTTTTCCGAGGCCGTTTGGATTTTTAACAGGGTTTGAAAAAATCGAAGGGTTCCTTCACGGTTTAAAACAATGGATGGATGATTGATTAGAGTTTCAATTTGATTTCCATAAATTTCCGATTCGGTTTTATGATGCGCCAGATTCATGTCGTCCTTGAAAATTTGAATCAAGCGGTCAGCTCCTGCACCGCGCAAAGCGAATCCGCAGTCCACATCTTCCCCAGAACCAAAGCCAGCATTCATTCCTGTAAGAATGACAGTATTTCCAACTCTGAAGATTTTTCGATGCATGATCCCATCTTTTGTTAACTGTTCTCGGTTTGGGAAAAAAGCTATGGCTAGATCCTGGTTTTCCATTCCTTCTTTCAGAAGAGAAACAGTTTGGAGTCTGGCAGCTAAAGAAGAGGCATCCAGTGAATCGTTTTGGGCATCCAATTTTCCTGGATCCATCAAAATGCGCACTTTGGCTCCAAGGGCAAGAGCATGCCGAACTTTTTGGATCATTTCAGGATTGGAAAATTCGTAATACTCTAGATTGATTTCGACTGATTTTCCGTTCAACTCAAGCTGTGAGATTGCATGATTGAGAAGAGCCATCTTTTTCTTCCAGACTTCTCCTCGGATCAACACTTCTGTCTGATTTTCCTGGCTGATTAAAGGACTGCTGCCATCCTTAAGTTGATTTAGAGCTGTTATAACAGAAGTCATGTCTGCAGTAGAAATGCTGCTGGATAAAAAATAAGCGGCTGCTGATTCAGGCAGGTGTCCCGAATAGGCTTTTTTTAAAGATTGCATTCGGTTCGATAAAAGGGCTGGATCAGGCTTAACAATGCCCTTTCTAAGCGGGTAGATAGATGCGTTTGAATCGCCTGAAGTTATTAATGGTTCATGGGTATTTGAGCTTCCCTGACAAAATTTTAAATTTTGAGGAGGAGGCGTGCTTACAGGGATTGAATAACCCGTGTTTTGAATCATGGGTTCACTGTAACAAAAGCCGCGTTGTTTGTTAAGTTGTGAAATGTGAACTCAATATGAATTTTTGGATCTGATCTCGGATAGATCCTTAGAATTTACAATTTTGTTACATGCTCTCCCTTGATCTATTTGCTTACAGCCTATATGATTAAAGATAGATTTAAGATTGCAGCACGAAGGAGGACGTCATGATGGTTGGAGATGTTAAAGTTGCCCCCCCTGTTCAGGTTGGTGGGAAGATTGGAGAAACTGGGTGCCCAGAAATAGGCAGTTCTGAGTCTGTCGATCTTAATAATTTGGTTTCCGGCGTAAAATCGGGCGAAAAAGCAATTATAAAACTCCCCAATGGTAAAACGATTGAAGTCGAAAAAACAGCTTTTAATGCGTATCCCATGTTAAAAGGGAATGTGATTGACGCGTTCAAAACTGTTGCAACCGGTGGAACTTCATTGATTAATCTTTCTCTAGGAACAGATCCAGTGGCTGCTTCAGGAGGAGCTCTCTATGGAGCTTTTAATTTCTTTTCCAATATGCAGTGGTTAGCTGCTCCATTTAAATTGGCGTATGCCCCTTTTGAAGCTGTTGCTGCTCCTATTTTAGATGGTATTAAATTTATGAATACTGTAAAATTGGCGCGCCTTTCTCCAGATAACCCTGCAGAGAAAAGTTGGAAAAATGCTTTAACCATTAAAAATTTAGCTTCGATTGCTGTGGATGGCGGGCATTGGGGATTAGATGTTGCCACCGCAGTCGCTCTAGCAGGAGCTGCTGTTGGATTTCCTCCTCTTGCTGCTATTGCTCCAACTCTTTTAGGGTATTCCATCTGGGGACACGTTGCCTCTCTTGGATTTCATGCCGCAAAAGCGGGGATTAATCTTTCTGATCCGATCAATGGCAGTACTTTTTCCGAAAGGCTTAATAAGTATATGAACATGCAGTCTGCTACTTCGCTTTCTGAACGAGTTTTTCAAGGTAAAGAACCTCTTATTGAAGAAAAACAGCCTGCGAAAAAATCGCCTGCAGTAAAAGGATCGGAAAAAGAAGAGGGTAAAGCCGCATAAAGCATCTCAATTAAAGAGTTTTTTGCCGAACAAAAAGGGTAAATAATGGCTGCTTTCCGAATTTTTAAAGGATGGATGTTCAGCACATAATTCTTCTCGCAGACTCTAATATTCAAAACTGCAGTCAACTTAAATATGATATTGAATACGCGCTCCCATACACTGTCATCGAATCTCACTCCGGTTTTGAAGCTTTAAGAATTGCTCTTGAAAAGAAGCCAGATTTGATCCTGCTTGATTCAATGCTTTCCGGAATTAACGGATATGATCTGGCAAGGCAGATTAAGATCTCTCCTGATATAAGAACAGCGCGCATCCTTCTTATGGTTCCTGAAAACGAAAGAGATAAAAGGCTTGAGGCGATTGAGTCAGGAGCAGATGAAATTATTATGAAGCCTGTTGAAAAGACAGAGATGATTTTCCGAGTTGAAAGCTTAATTAGAATTAAATATTTTTACGATCAGCTCTTGTTAGAAAGAGAAAAAATCCACAAAATGAAAGAAGAGTTCCTTTCATTGATTACACATGATTTAAAAACACCATTGACCTCCATTATTGGGAATATTCAGATTCTGCTGCTCAATCATCAAAGTGAAAAGGATAAAAATTCATTAAAAACGATTGATTTGGCTTCTAGAAATCTGCTCTTTTTGGTCAATAATTTGTTGAATGTCATGAGAATTGATTCGGGAAATATGCCCTTAGCAGCCGAAAACTTTCTTTTTAAACGATTGGTGGAAGAAGTATTTTCCATGATGCAGCCTCTTGCGCAAAAAAAGAAAATCGTTTTGAAATTTTCAGGTGAAAACAGTATTATGGTTCATGGTGATTTCGAAAAAGTCAGACAAGTCCTTATTAATCTTATATCGAATGCAATTAAATTTTCTCCCGAAGAGGAAAGTGTTGAAATAAACGCTAAAGAAGAAGAAAAAGGGGTCGTTATTCAAGTGATCGATCAGGGTTCTGGAATTTCAGAAACAGACAAGCAGAGGCTTTTTCAGAAGTTTTCTCAAAGAAAAGGAGAAAAAGGTGGAACAGGACTGGGTCTTTACATAGCAAAGAAGATGATAGATATGCATGGCTCGGAGATTCATGTTGACTCAAAACCAGGTCAAGGCGCAGCTTTTTGGTTTGTTTTGCAGAAAGGGAAAAAGAAATGAAAGCATGCCCTCAGTGCAAAGCGGTTTCCAGCGAGTATTCAGCTTATTGTTATCGCTGCGGCAAATCTTTTGAAATGTCAAAATCTGTGGAAATGCCTGAACCGCCGCAAGATTTGCCTGAACAAACTTCTCTTGCAGCATCCACAGGATCTGGGGTTGGATCGGAAAGAAAAATTCCATTTGAAGAATGGCAAACTCGCGGATTTTTCAGGAGCCTGCTGGAAACTTGGATTCAAGCTTCTTTTTATCCTAAAGAATTTTATCCCTTAGTGGGCAAAACAGAAAATATTATCTCTGCTGTTCTATTCTTTTTGATTTGGGAAATGTTTGGAGCTTTTTTGGGATTTTTTTTGTCCCTTTTGTTTCCTAACCCTATGCTTCACTCTATAATGAAGGAGTTTGGAGGCTCGATCTCTTCCCATCCTGGTTCTCTCATTCTTTTTCAGTTGATTTCTCTTTTATTTTTTTATCCTTTTGTTTTACTGGCTGGACTTTTTTTATGGAGCGCTGTGGTTTATTTTCTACTTTCCGTTTTAAATGGCGTTCCGAAAGGATTTAAGACAACTCTTATCACCATTGCTTATGCTTCTGCTCCAGCGATTATCCCTTATTTGATTGGATGGATCTGGTCTTTAGTCGTTCAAATCATTGGCTTGAGCGAGTCTCAGGAGAGTTCGATCTGGAAGCCAGCTCTGGCTGTGGGAGTACCTTTTCTTGGTTTTTTCTTGGTTGTGCTCATGGGTTTATCAACTTTGCTGGCCGCTCATTTTTTCAATATACCGGGATTTAAACCTTAGGAGATTCGATGAAGGCTAAAATTTCAGCAGAAATTCCATTTGAGAATTGGAGAGTAAAAGGCTTTTGGAGGAGCCTGTGGGAAACCTGGGTTTTAGCTTCTTGTTACCCTAATTCATTTTTTAAAGCTGTCGGAGAATCGGAAAATACGGTGGCAGCTCTTGGCTTTTATGTTGTCGTGGGAGTTATCGGTGTTGTCATCAATTTTTTAATAGGACTGCCGTTTGAAGGATACAATTCTGTTGTTCATCGTTTGCTGCAGAAAAAAATTGCTGAATCGGCCCCGCTGATGGGGAAGTGGGGACCTTATCTTGGTCTTATCCCTTCATTTTTAACTGAAATGAAATGGGTTTCTTTTTTCATGTCTCCTGTTACTCTGCTCGTGGATTTGTTGATATCTGCTGTTTTTCTTCAAATTGTTTTGCTGATAGTAAAAGCCGCTCCTAAAGGATTTTATGCAACTCTTCGCGCTCTGGCATACGGCGCTGCTCCGAATGCTGTTCCTTATTTTGGGTGGCTTTGGGCATCTGTCATTTCGATTATTGCCTTAAGCAGAGCTCAGGGAGTCCCTGCCTGGAAGACGACACTTGCTTATCTTCTTCAGGTGTTACTTTATTTTTTGATTGTAGGAGTCCCCCTCATGATTATTGTGTGGCTGGTGATCCGAACCTATTTGAATCCACTGCTCCATCAATTTCAAGTTCATTAGCTTTTTATCCGCGTGCAAGGTTTTGAGCTTTTTTTATTTAATTATACAACCAAACATGGTGGGTGTAGCTCAACTGGTTAGAGCATCGGACTGTGGCTCCGAGGGTTGAGGGTTCAAGTCCCTTCACTCACCCCATAAAATTTGAGAGAACTTAGTGTGCGCCCGTAGCTCAATTGGATAGAGCATCAGACTTCGGATCTGAGGGTTAGGGGTTCGAGTCCCTTCGGGCGCGCCAAAGTTTTTCAAGTTTCGTTTTTAGAAAAAGGCTCTCCCATCTTGAATTATTCATGGGTGTCGCTAGATGCAGAAGTGCACCGCTCTATTTTTTTATCAAATTTGGATTTGGGAGATAGGGGCATGCTGGATCTTCTCCAAGGGGGTCATTGGAAACCGTATAAGCTCTTGCCCTTGATCCACCGCAGATCGTTTTATAGTCGCAGAGCCCGCATTTTCCCGTAAAATCTCCGTTTCGAATGGCTTTTAAAAGGGAGGATTCAGAGTAAATTTTCTGAAGGGGATTTTCTTTGACGTTTCCAAGGGGGAAAGGAAGAAATCCTGCGGGATAAATATCTCCATTGTAACCGACAAAAATAATCCCATTTCCATCTCTAGTTCCTTGAGTTTGAGCTAAACAAGTTGCTCCGCGCTCCCCCAAAAACACAGCCAGTTTTTTAGAAAGTTTTTGGTAAAGAGGTCCAGGCGAAGGGTAGTACTCTGATTTGTCTTTTGTTTTTCTCCAGTCCACCACTCGCCTAAAAAAAGGAGCTTCTACTGTTCTGACGATGATTCCATAATAAGAAACATCCACCAGAAAGTGGCAGACTTCCTCATGTTCTTCAGGAGAAATTGGATTCACGGCTTTTCCTCTTCCCGTTTGGATTAAGAAAAAAACCTCCCAGATAGAAACTTTAAGCGTTTTTAGAAGATGGGCGAGATCAGCCATTTCTTCCACGTTTTCTCTCATGACTGTGGTATTAATTTGTAGAGAGAATCCTTGAGAAACCAGAAACTTGATCATTTCCATGGTTTGCTGAAAATGCCCAGGAACTCCACGGACCTTGTCATGGGTTTTTTCATGGGCTCCGTCTAAACTGATAGAAAGAGCTTTTACTCCTAATTTTTTGAAAGTGATAAAAAGGTTGGGGTCAAATTTGGGGCTGACAGCAGGAGATAATGCGACTGGTATTTCGAGATCTCGGGCAAGATTCACTAAGTCAAGAATGTCGTCTCTCATCAAAGGGTCTCCTCCTGTTATCACGAGGATTGGGAAAGGCTTTTTAAACTGAATAAGGCTTTTAATAAAATCAGCAGCTTGAGGGTGGGAAAGAGTTCCTGGAAGAGATTCCTTGATAGCTTCTGCTCTACAGTGTTTACAAGCTAAAAGGCATGCTCTGGTAGATTCCCAGAAAACTAAGATAGGTCTTTCAGAAAAATTCATAAAGTGAACTCAATATTATTATATCATATTTTGTCAAGATTGAGACGCTCTATCCGCCTATAATGGTTCTGTTTCCCCCCTGGGCAGCAGCCTGTTCCAGTCCCTTTTCGCATTTTGTCATGAGGTCTGATTTGTACTGGGCATCTTTAGGATAAGCAGAGACACCAATGCTGACAGTCAAGTGGAGTTTTTGTTTTATTCCTTCTCCAAATACCCGCATCTGCACGGCCAAACGAATTCTGTCAGCAATGAGGACTGCATTGTTCCTTTCTGCCTGTAACAAAATAATGGCAAATTTTCCTTCAGTGATTTGGGCTAGAACATCTACATCTCGCAGGTACCCTTTTAAAAATTCTCCTATCTCAGTTAGAACGGATTGAATATCAGATTCCTTTATATTTTTTTCTTTCCAGTTGTCAATTTTCAAATAGATCAGGGTTAAAGGAAGATTGTAGCGATAGGCTCTTTTTATCTCTTCAGAGAGCCTTTCTTCAAAATAAACTCTGTTGTAAAGCCCTGTCATAGGGTCTAGAATTCCTTGTGAGACTGCCTCATGATATTGTTTGGCTTTTGCTATGGCATTTTGAATGTGGGGAATGAATTTTAGAATCACATTGACATCCTGCCAGGAGTAAGCTTTTGGTTCTGCCTGTCCTAAATAGATAACTCCTAATAAAGTATTATCTTTTTTTAGCATGGGAGCAGTGATGGCTGATTTTTCGCTGGGAATCAGGGTTGTTAATTCGTGTCCATCTGTTGTTAACAGGGATCCATTCTCAATAACTGCCGGTTCTTTCTCTTGCGCCACCCATCCCACAATCCCCTCCCCGTAAGAGACACTATAATTTCTAAAGTAGTCTGAATGAATGCTGGCAGCAACCTCAGCATATATTTTTTCTTCCCCATTCTGATTTTCGCACAGAAAGACCACACAGGTTTGAGAAGATACCGCTTTTTCAATGGTTTCTACTGCGGTCACTAGAGTCTCTTCCAGGACTAAACTTTTGTGCATTTCTCCTGAGGTCTCCAGCAAAAAAATTAAATTTTCTCTCTCTTTCTGGATATTTTCCAGTTCTTGGGTGAGGTCATTCAGCCTGGATGCAGTGGCTTCTGCTTGTTCCTGCAGATTGGTCATCATGGCCTGGGAGTCTTCTCTTTCTTGATTAAGAGAAGTCTGGGAGTGAATGCGAAGTCCCTCTGCTTCTTTCTTTGCATCAAAAAGTTCTCTGAAAAGTCTTTCTATTTCTGTTTCGGCTTTTTTTACTTCAAGCTTCCATATTTGTATTTCTTTTTCTCGTTTTTCTTCTGTTTCCAGGGTTTCTTGCTCTTGAGCTTGAGTTAAAAGAAAAAGAATGAGAAGGATGACTCCTAAAGCTGTTTGCACAATGATCAGGTGTAGAGAAAGCCCTCTTGCTGATTCTGATGCTGCGGTGAAATTTACCAGGATAGGAATGACGTAGATGAGAATTCCTATCAATTCCAAAATGCTCACGATGCTGCCTACAGCAGCAGAAATATAAAAACCTTCAAGAACAGGGAAAAAGACTGACAGAAGAAAAAATGGAGCTTTGAAAAGTTTCAGCAGCAAAATTCCAGAGACAATATCCAGTCCTGTAATAAAATACCCTAAGTTTGTTTTAAGTTTTCCTTGAAAAAGAGAAACGATCAACTCGTAAGAAAGAAGAGAAATAACAAAAAGTCCTGAAAATGATGCATTCAAAGTAGGAAGAGTCAGAAGCAAAAATCCCACACCCAGACATCCAAACCTTAAAGTATAAAATAAGATCAAAAAATAAGGGCTTTTTTCTTTCAATTTCATTCTTCCTCTTTTTCTACATCTGTTTTGACATCCATTTTATTGACATTCCTCTTTAAACCTGCTATTCTATTCGACAGGATGGAAGAAAAGGCTTACTTTTTAGCATTGAGTGATTTTGGCTTTCTGCCTCGCGCTTTTTTAAAACTTCTGCAGGTTTTTAAAACCCCGCAGAATATTTGGAATGCTTCTTTTGAATCATGGATAAGACAGTCAGGGTTAAGGGCTGAAAAGATTAAGGATTTTTTCGCTTTTAAGGAGAAATATGACCTTCAAAGTTCTTGGATGAAATTTAAGAGGTCTGGAATTGGTTTGGCAGCATTACAGGATTTAGAGTATCCCCAAGCCTTAAAGGAAATTCCTGATCCTCCTCCTGTTTTATTTTATCAGGGAAATTTAAAATGTTTAAATAAGATTTGTTTTGCGATTGTTGGTTCTAGACAGGCAAGTCCTTGCGGAAAGCTGCAGGCTGCTAAACTATCGGAAACCCTGGCTGGTTTGGGAATTACTATTGTGAGCGGACTAGCCCGAGGGATTGATCAGGCTGCCCATGAAGGCAGTTTAAAGTCAGGAGAAACAGCCGCTGTTTTAGGCAGTGGAATTGACCAGATTTATCCACCTGAAAATCAGAACCTTTCCGAAAGAATTAAAAGACAGGGGGTGGTTTTGAGCGAGTTCCCTCCCGGGACACTCCCAAGTCCCTGGCATTTTCCTCAAAGAAATCGGATCATTAGTGGACTGTCAATAGGAGTTTTAGTGGTTGAAGCAGGGGAGAAAAGCGGCGCCCTTATTACCGCTCAATTTGCTCTTGAACAAGGCAGAGGAGTGTTTGCGATTCCTGGAGCTCCTGGCAGTGACTTATCGAAAGGAACCAACCAGTTAATTCAGTCAGGAGGGAAGCTGGTGCAGGAGATCAGAGATATCCTTGAAGAATTTCCTCTGCAGGTCATTTCGGTGTTAAATTTAAAATCTTCGGATAGCTTATTAAAAGAGAGGGAGAAAATGCCTCAGGAAAAAATGGCAAAAACAGTTTTGCAGATGTTGAGTGCAAAAGAGGGGGTATGTATTGAAGACCTGGTTTGTCAATTAGAACTTCCAGTTTCAAAACTTTCAGCCATTCTGGCTTCCCTAGAAATGAAAGGTTTTGTTTCCAGGCTGCCAGGAAATTTTTACGTGAAACTATGAACTCATTGATCATTGTAGAATCTCCCGCAAAAGCGCGGACCATAAAGAAGTTCCTTTCCAAAGGATATGAAGTGAAAGCCTCGATGGGGCACGTTCGAGATCTCCCTAAAAGCCAGTTAGGAGTAGATGTTGGAAACCATTTTGCCCCTAAATACATAGTCATTAAAGGGAAGCATAAAATTATCAAGGAATTGAAAGCCGCGGCAAAAGGTTCGAAGCAGATTTTTTTAGCGACAGATCCTGATCGGGAAGGAGAGGCGATAGCCTGGCATTTAAGCGAAATTCTAGGAATTGAAGAAAGCGCGAAGAGAATTGAACTTCGCGAGATTACAAAAACCGCGCTTTTGAATGCCTTGAAGCAAGCAAAACATCTGGATCAGGACAAAGTTAATGCTCAGCAGGCTAGAAGGGTTTTAGATCGCCTCGTGGGGTACAAGTTAAGCCCTCTGCTCTGGAGCAAAGTTAAGAGGGGGTTGAGCGCTGGCAGAGTTCAATCTGTCGCTGTCAAACTAGTCTGTGAAAGAGAGAAAGAGATTCAAGCATTTGTTCCTGTGGAATATTGGACAATTACAGCGCATTTTTTGAAAAAAGACGGAAGTTTGTCTGCTTTTCCTTCTTTACTGGTTAAGTTCAAAGGTGAAAAGCTTCTTCTTTCAGATGAAACAAAAACACAGGAGACTGTCCATGCATTGACTGGAGAATCTTATGTCGTTTCTTCCATTTCGGAAAAGGATCATAGAAGAAATCCTTTTCCCCCCTTTATCACCAGCACTCTGCAGCAAGATGCTAATCGAAAATTAGGATTTAAAGTTTCCCGAACCATGAGCATTGCGCAGCAGCTTTATGAAGGACTGGATATTGGCGAAGAAGGAACAGCAGGATTGATCACCTACATGAGAACGGACTCCACTAGAGTTGCAGAATATGCGCAAAAAGAGGCTCAGGAGTTTATTATTCAAAAGTATTCTGAAGAGTACTGGTTAGGGAAAATTTTTAAAATCAGAGAAGGATCTCAGGATGCTCATGAAGCGATTCGTCCAACCAGCGTGTTTAGAACACCTGAAAAAGTGAAACCTTTTTTAAATCGAGATCAGTATCGTTTGTATCGTTTAATATGGGAAAGATTTTTAGCGAGTCAGATGAGTTCTGCTTTGTTCAATGTCAGAACAATCGAAATTAAAGCCGGAGAATATGAATTTAAGACAACGGGAAGCACCTTAAAATTTCCTGGATTTTTAGCTGTTTATAGTGACGCAGGTGAAAGCGGAGATGCAAAAAAAACGGATGAAGAAACGTTAGGGGACAATCTTGAAGATCCTGAAAAAGTTTCTCTGCCAGAGTTAAAAGAAGGGGAGTTTTTGAATTTGGATAAACTTGCGCCCAAACAGCATTTTACCCAGCCCCCTCCTCGCTACACAGAAGCCAGTATTGTTAAAACTCTTGAAGAGAATGGGATTGGCCGTCCTTCTACTTACGCTCCTATTATTGAAACTATTTTGCAAAGGAGATATGTTTCTCTTGAAAACAAACGATTTTTTCCAACACCATTGGGATTTGTCGTGACTGAGACCCTCGAAAAAAACTTTTCTGATATTTTAAATGTGGATTTTACGGCTGATATGGAGAACAAGTTAGATGCGGTAGAAGAAGGAAAATTAAACTGGGTGGATCTTCTTTCGAACTTTTATCCTTCTTTTGAAGGGGCATTAAAAGAGGCTCAGATTCATTTGGAAAGAGTTAAAGTTGAGCCCGTGGTAACTGAAGAAATCTGTCCTAACTGCGGGAAGAATTTAGTGATTCGTGAAGGAAGATTCGGCCAGTTTATGGCATGTTCTGGTTATCCTGAGTGTCGTTATACAAAAGGGATTTCGAAAGGAACAGGGATTTCTTGTCCTGAACCTGGCTGTTCTGGCGAGATTTTGCAATTGAAAACGAAAAAAGGAAGAATATTTTATGGTTGCAGCCGTTATCCTGAATGTCAGTTCAGAAGCTGGAATAAGCCTTCTTCAGAGAAATGTCCGCAGTGCGGTTCTCTATTATTTGAAAAGAATGGAAAAAATGGAATGACAGGGAAGATTTGTGCAAAAGAAGGCTGCGGGTATAAAAGTTTTTGAACCTGAGCTGTTTGTGACATTTTTATGAAGCAAAGATTGACCATTATTGGAGGAGGACTGGCAGGATGTGAAGCTGCCTGGCAGGCTGCTGAATCTGGTATTGAGGTTGATCTTTTTGAAATGCGCCCTGCTGTTTTAACAGGCGTTCATAAAACCGATCTTCTTGCTGAATTGGTCTGTTCAAACTCTTTGGGAACTAACAATCCTTTGAAAACTCCAGGACTATTGAAAGAAGAGTTGAGAAAATTAGGCTCTCTTCTGATTAAAACGGCTGATTTTTGTGCTGTTCCAGCCGGGCAGGCTCTGGCAGTGAATCGTGAAGAATTTTCTAAAAAAGTGACAGACTGCATCTCCAGGCATCCCTGCATTCATCTGATTCGAAAAGAGGTTCGGGAGCTTCCTGAAGGAGTTTGCATTGTCGCCACTGGACCTTTGACCAGTCCAGATTTTGCCGCTTTTCTTAAAACTTTCTGTGGAGATTATTTGTATTATTATGATGCCGTTTCACCGATTGTCACAAGAGAAAGTTTAGATTTTTCAAAACTTTATCATGGCTGCCGTTATGGCAGAGGGGATGATAAGGCCTATTTGAACTCCCCCTTGACTAAGGAAGAATATTGCAGTTTTGTGGCCGCTGTTCGTTCTAGCGAAAGAGTCCCCTATGCTCCTCATGAGCCGCCAAAGTTTTTTGAAGGCTGTATGCCAATAGAAGAAAAAGCGGATCGAGGTTTTGATACCTTGCGGTTTGGAGCCTTAAAGCCTGTTGGACTTCCTGTTTCTGGAACAGGCAGAGAACCGTATGCTGCTGTTCAGCTGCGCCTTGAAAATAAAGAAGAAACGATGTATAATTTAGTTGGATTCCAGACCCGAATGAAACGGGGGGAACAGGAGCGCGTTTTTCGAATGATTCCTGGACTTGAGCAGGCCGAATTTGTGAGATATGGGGTGATGCATCGAAATCTTTTTATTTCAGCTCCAGTTCTTCTTTATCCAACGCTTCAGTTAAGAGCGATCCCAACTCTTTTTTTTGCTGGCCAAATTACGGGTGTGGAAGGATATGTTGAAGATATTGCATCGGGTTTTTTAGCCGGGGTGAATGCCGCCAGATTCCTTTTAGGCAGAGAGATGTTTTCTCCACCCTCTACGACTGGAATTGGCTCCCTGATTCATTACATTACCCATGCAAATCCGCGTGATTTTCAGCCAATGAACATTAATTTCAGCTTGTTTCCCCCTCTTGCTGTTCCTGTCAGAGATAAAGTTTTGAGGCAGAAGCAGCTTGTGGAAAGAGCGGCTCGGGATTTAGAGAAATATACAAGCCAGGTGAGAAAGGAGGCTGCTGCCTTATGACAACAGTTTTAGCTGTTTTAAAAGATGGGAAAGTGGCAATGGGTGGGGATGGTCAGGTAACCGTTGATAAGACCGTGATAAAACATAAAGCAAAAAAAATTAGAAAAATGTTTGACGGAAAAGTTCTGGCAGGATTTGCTGGATCGGCAGCAGATGGTCTTGCCTTGTTTGAAAAGTTCGAAAAAAAATTAGAGGAGTATCATGGAAATTTACCTAGAGCCTGCGTGGAACTGGCAAAAGAGTGGAGATTGGACAAAGCTCTTCGAAGACTTGAAGCTCTTCTGCTGGCAGCGGATAAGGAACATCTTTTTGTGCTTTCGGGAACAGGGGATGTCGTAGAGCCTGATGAAGGAGTTGCCGGGATTGGATCGGGTTCTCCTTATGCTGTAGCTGCTGCTCGAGCGCTCTCTAAACATTCTGCTTTGAGCCCCAGGGAAATGGTTGAGGAGTCTCTGAAAATTGCGGCTGATATTTGTATTTATACGAATCAGAATTTAACGATAGAGGAGCTGCTTTGACTTCATTTGTGATCCCTCTGGCTGTTCTGCTGGCTCTGTTCCTGGCTATTTTATTCTGGTTGATTTTGTCCAGGCAGTTTGACCGGCGAGTTTTAAAAATGAAAGAAAAAACAGAACAAGGCATGGCTGATCAGCTTCATAAATATCAGGACTCTCTTCAAACTCAGAGAATTCTTTACGAAAAAGTGCAGCAGAGATTGGAAGAGATTTCTACTCTCCATAGGATTGCGATGACTTTGAACTCAACTCTTTCTCTGCCAGAAGTGATGCAGCAGGCTCTTAGAGAGATGGTAAGAATTTTTAAGGCTGAGTCAGGCGGGATTTTTTTACAAGAAAAAAAAAGAAATGAGTTAATTCTTCAGGAGTGTTTTGGAATCTCTAAAACTCCGGTAGCCCTGCCTGTTGGAAAAGGGATAGCCGGGATCGTATTTCAGCAAAACTTTCCTTTCTTGATTGGTGATGTCGAAAGCGATCCGAACATTGATTTATCCAGTCTCATTAGGCGAAGCATCAAATCTATTATGGCAGTCCCTTTAATAGTTCGGGGTAGAATGATTGGAACCGTTGAGCTGCATCACTCCCTTTCTTCCTATTTTAAAGAAGAAGATTTAAATCTATTCGAAGTTATTTCATCTTCTTTAGCGATGGCAATTGATAATGCCAAGATGTATCAAGAGTCCAGCGAAAACCTGGAAAAGAGATTGGACGAGTTGTTCACTTTGTATCATGTTACACAGGTTGTTTCTTCTCCTTTAAATCCTGATGTTATTTTGCAGCGCCTTGAGAATTTGATTCTTCAAACTTTAAAGGCGAGCAGCACCGCCGTTCTTTTGGAAGGAGATTCAGATATCACAACTTTGTTAAATATTAAAGAATTCTCTGCTTCTTTATTAGAAGGGGTTCCTCTTTTCTTTTCTGACGCCAGAAATCAGGAAGTTTTTGCTTCCTGGCTTGAAAAGAACGGCGATGTCTCTTCTTTTGGAATTATCCCCATCTTAATTGATCGAAAATTGGGCGGAATGATAAAGGTTTGCTATCGAGATCACCATGATTTTATTGAAGAAGAAGCAAGGCTTCTCCTGGCTCTCGCGCAGCAGGCGGGAATTTCGATAAAAAACGCCAGGCTTTATGAAGAGGTTGTAAAGGAAAAAAAACTCTTGGATTCTCTGTTTACTTCTATTGCTGATGGCGTGATAACCACAGATAAAAAATTAAAGATTATTTCCGTAAACCCCGCTGTAGAGAAAATTTTAAATTGGAAAGAAGAAGAATTGCTGAATACTTCTTTTTTATCAATTTTTCATATTGACACGAGTCTCCAAAATGAAATAGATGAAAGTATTTCCGGCCCCTCGTATCGGGAGATTTTAGTAAAAGCGAAAGATGGTTCCGAGAAGTTTTTATCTCTGGCTTTTTCTCCTCTTCGGGGCGAGAGTGGAGATCTGTTGGGTTTTGTTTCAGTTTTCAGGGATATTTCTAAAGTAAAGGAAATGGAGCAGATGAAATCAGATTTTATCTCTACAGTTTCTCACGAACTCCGTACCCCATTAACTTCTATCAAAGGATATATTGCGACTCTTCTGCATCCAGCCACCACATTCGATCATGCCACCCAAAGGGAGTTTTTGCAAATTATGAATCGAGAGGTGGACCGATTGAGCGGCCTGATTTCTGATCTTCTGGAAGTGTCTAGAATTGAATCCGAGAAATTTCATACGAATCCCCGACTGTTGGATTTAATTCCAATAGCAAAGCAGCTGGTGGATAGATATAAACAGCTGCATCCCAAACATGGGTTTTCCTGCATGGGTCCTGAAAAAGTTGAATTGGAATTTGATGGAAGCCAGATAGAGTATGTGATGCAGCATCTCCTGAGCAATGCAGTCAAGTATTCCCCTAAAGGAGGGGATGTGGAGATTCAGATTCAGCCTGAGGATGAAAGAGTTTGCATCAGTGTTAAGGATCATGGGGTAGGAATACCTTTTGATGAACAGGAAAAAATATTTGATCGTTTCCATCGAGTGGATAATCGTCCAACTCGTTGGGCTTATGGCTGGGGATTGGGATTGTTTATCGCTAAAAAAGTTGTAGAAGCTCATGGAGGTAAAATATGGGTGGAGTCAATTTTAGGCGGGGGATCTAAATTTATTTTTACGCTCCCTTTAAAAAATTTTGTAGTGGAAAAGGAAGGAATGAATGATAAATCATCCCGTCATTTTAGTCATTGAAGATGATGAAAGCATTGCAAATTTAATTAAAATTAATCTGGACTTAACAGGTTTTAAGGCTGTTCTTGCCCATGATGGAGAGGCTGCGATTCAGATGTTTGACTGTAATCCAGTTTCCCTTGTTCTATTGGATCTGATGCTGCCAGGGAAAGATGGGTGGGAAGTTTTAGAACATATTAATGCAAAGGGTCTGGGAAAAATTCCAGTGATTGTTACTTCGGCTAAAACCCAGAGATCGGATTTCGCGAAAGGAGCTGAAATGGGGGTCGTTGATTATGTGACAAAACCATTTGACCCTTATGATTTAGTCCAGAGAATAAAAGAAATTCTTTTAATTCCCAATTAGTCTGCCTTATTTGTGCGTCGCACTTCAGCAGACAGAGTGAATTTTCGTGCAGAGAATTTATGTTTCCGAATGCAGCTGTCTGTTCTGAACTTGATGCCAGAGATATTTTTTCAATAAAAGATCAACAGGAAAACGTTTCTCTAGTTAGAATAAGTTTTTCATGGTTTCAACTGTTTATTCCCTTGTTAATTTATTTCGTCACGCATCGGGCAGTTCTCTATGAATACAAGGAAGATTTTGATTGTGGAGGATGAGGAAGTGCTTCGAAGATTTGTTAAGATTTCTTTGGAGTTCGAAGGATTTAAGGTGTATGAAGCTGCAGATGGACAGGAAGGGATGGAACTGGTTCAAAAAGAGATGCCTGTCCTGGTGATTACGGATTTAATGATGCCTGAAATGGATGGAATTACTTTCTATAAAAGAATGAAAGAGAAGAAAGAGACCATGAATATACCTATTATTGTTCTGACCGCTAAAGATGGATTTCAAGATGTTCTTGACGCGTATGACAACGGAGTGGTTATGTATTTGACAAAGCCATTTGACCCGCGAATGCTTGTTCAGAGGGTTCATGAAATCCTCTCTTGAAATTTCTTTGTCCCCTCTCCTGGATCAATATTTTGATTTAAAAAAGAGCTGCCCTGATTCTCTTCTTTTATTTCGGGTTGGCGATTTCTACGAAGCTTACGGGGAAGATGGAAAGACATTGAGTTCTGCGCTAGACATTGTTTTAACAGGGAAAGAGATTCGTGGAAATAGAATTCCAATGGCTGGATTTCCCTATCATACTCTGGATAACCATTTAAAGACTCTGCTTTATCAAGGCTATAAAGTTGCCGTCTCAGAACAGTTGGAAGAAGCTTCGCAGTCTAAAGGTTTGATCGAGCGAAATATTGTGAGATTTTTAACCCCTGGAACCATTGTTGAAGGGGATTTGTTAAATGAAAAAGAGTTTAATTTTATTCTGGCAATTCACGTGGATTCAGATGAAATAGGACTGTCCTGGGCAGATATTTCTACAGGAGATTGGAAAGCAGCAGTGGTCCCTAACGAGAGAGCGACTTTTCTGCACGAGTTTTTAAGGATTTCCCCCAAAGAGGTTCTTATTTCCACGGGATCATTTATAAAGGAATGGATTCAGCCTGAATCTGTGAAGATTTCTTTTTTTGAATTTAGAGAAGAATTCCTTGGATTGAATCTGCGTTTCCCTGAAATGCCTGTTTCAGCTCAAAAAGCTTCTGCTTTTTTATTGGAATATCTTCAGGGAATTTATAGAGGGAATCCTCCCAGAATGCAGATACCTGTTTTTTGTCATGCTCGGGAATATTTGATGCTGGATTCTACCACCTGTCGGAATTTGGAGCTTTTTGAAAATTTATCCACGGGGAAAAAAGAGGGAAGTTTGCTGCATCTTTTGGATAAGACAAAAACTCCGATGGGGGGGAGACTTCTGCGTCAATGGCTGCTTTATCCTCTTTTGGATTTAGGAAAGATCGCTTATCGTCAGGATGCTGTAGAAGAACTTTTGGGCCAACAGATTCTGTTGTCAGAACTCCAGAACTCTTTATCTCACGTTGGAGATTTGGAACGGATTCTATCCCGTGTTCTTTTTGAAATCGCCCATGCTCGAGATTTGATTTCTCTGAAAACGATTTTGCAAGAAGTTCCTGTTTTGATTCGTCTGCTTTCCTCCTGCCAGGCTGAATTTTTTCAAAACTTTTTTCTTCAAATGCCTGATTTTTCTTCTCTGGCAGTTTTACTGGAAAATGGGATTCATTCCGATCCTCCATTTAATTTAAAAGACGGGGGTCTTATTAAAGATGGATTCCATTTGGAATTAGACGAATTGAAAAAAGAGTTGAATGAGGCCGCAGACTGGATAGCCGCTCTGGAAGAAAAAGAAAAAAGAAACACAGGGATCAAGTCTTTAAAAGTTGGCTTCAATCAGGTTTTCGGGTATTATTTGGAAGTTACAAAATCCAATTTATCTCTTGTTCCTCCTCATTATGTTAGAAAACAAACTCTTGCGAATGCAGAGAGGTATGTAACAGAAGAATTAAAAATAAAGGAGACTCTGATTTTGTCTCTTCAAGAAAAAATTAAATCGTTGGAATATGAAATTTTTTGTGAAATACGTAATGAAGTAAAAAAACATGAAGAAGCATTGAGAAAAGCGGCAGGTTTGCTGGCGCAGTTGGACTGCACTTCCAGCCTGGCTTCTGCTGCTCTGCTGTATCGTTTTGTTAGGCCAGAAGTGAACGATGGGGACGTGATTAGTATTTCCGCAGGACGTCATCCTGTTGTCGAATCATTTTTGTCTGGTCCTTTTATTCCTAATGATGTCTGTCTTTATCCCAAGTCGCGCCTTTTTGTGATTACAGGACCTAATATGGCGGGAAAATCCACTTTTCTTCGCCAGACTGCTTTAATCGTGATTTTATCGCAAATTGGAAGTTTTGTCCCAGCGGATGCCGCTCAAATTGGGGTTTTGGAACGAATTTTTACCCGAATTGGAGCTTCTGATAACCTCCACCAGGGAGAATCCACTTTTTTTGTGGAAATGAAGGAATGCGCTGAGATTTTAAGAAAAGCAAAGAGAAACACAATGGTTTTACTGGATGAGGTGGGCAGAGGCACCGGCACTTTTGATGGATTAAGTTTAGCATGGGCTGTTTCTGAAGCTCTGTTAAAGACCGAAGCGAAAGTTCTTTTTGCCACACATTATCATGAAATGACAGATTTAGCTGAGCTGTATCCTGTCGTAAAAAATTTTACGGTAGCAGTTGAGGAAAAAGAAGAGGAGCTAATCTTTTTGAGGAAAATTTTGCCTGGATTATCAAATAAAAGTTATGGGATTCAGGTTGCTCGTCTGGCAGGCATCCCTGAATCTGTGGTTCAAAGGGCGAGAGAAATACTTGGTTCTATTGAAAGCAGAAGCCCTTCTAAATCGCGAGGTTTTTCAAATCGTTTTTCCTATTCTTCTCATTCTTTCCGTTCGATGCAGCTGCATCTTTTTTCTTGCGATCAGCATCCTATTCTAGATCAGTTGAAATCGGTCGAAATTGACCATTTGACAGGCTTAGAGGCTTTAAATTTGCTGGATCAATGGAGAAAGGAGTACTGCAGAGAATGAAAACTTCTCGGTTTCAGTTTCTGCACTTATCTTTAAGGCTTATTGCTCTGTGTTTTTTGCTCTGGGGAATTATGTCCGGAAAAGCATCTTTTTTGGGTCAAACTGTCACATGGGAAATCCCAGCTTTAATTGCCGTCATATATATTTTAGCCTCTCTTATTTTGCTTTATCGGTTTTTTCAATTTACTTTCTTGGAGCCAGCTTTAATCTTTTTGGATTTTTTTTCAGGCATTTTTTTCCTCTTTCTTTATCAAGGACATTTGTTGTTTTCGCTCCCCCTTTTTCTGGCAACTTATACAGCAGGATCTATTTCATGGGGAGCCGCGATTTTTTCTGCTCTGGGGGGAACCATCCTTTTTGCTGGCATCAATGTTTATTATCATCAAGGATCAGTTTTTTCTGTTTTGATGGATCCTTCCTGGATGTTTGTTTTGGCATTGAATTCAGTTGTTTCCAGCTTTGGCATGTTTAAAGTCGCTTCTCAGGAACAGGAGAAAAAAATGGATGCTCTTATTTCCTTGATAGAGGCAGGTCAGCAGCTTGGTTCTACGTTAACTTATGAGCATGTCTTTCAACTGACCTTTACAATGAGCAAAAACCTTTTTGCTGCCTCGACAACAGCTATTTATTTAAAAGACATAGATGAAGTCATGAAAATTCGAGGAATTGACAGCCCTTATGCGAGAATGTTTTCTGATTTTGATCCAAAGAGCGTGAAGACCGTTCTATTTAAAACGATACATGAAAAAACGCCAGAAATATTCCCTGACATGGAAAAGATTTCTGCGTCCGAAGAACAGGTTATTCCCCGATCAGCTCGTTCTCTTCGCTCTTGCATGGCTGCTCCATTGATTTTTGAAACAGAAGTGATTGGAATTTTATTTGTTGGAACTTCAGCGCCTAACTTTTATCATGGAGAAGCTTTAAAGTTGTTTTCTGTTCTAGCCAATCAAGCAGCGATTTCTATCCGAAATGTTCAGCTGCGAGAAAAGACAGCAGCCATGGCTATTACTGACAGTGTTTCAGGGCTTTATACCCATGGCTACATGCAGGACGCTTTAGAGCGTGAATTTCGCCGCTGCAAGTACGAGAATCTGCCTTTATCTACGATCATTTTGGACGTGGACCATTTTAAAATCGTAAACGACACTTATGGACATCCTCAGGGAGATGCGCTGCTTCGCCAGCTTGGCGCTGTGATTAAGACGGTCACGAGGTCTTCTGATATCGTGTGCCGCTACGGCGGTGATGAGTTCATGGTTATTCTGCCTGAAACAAATCGAATCGGAACCGTTTTAGTGGCTGAACGAATCAGGCAGGCGGTAGAAGAGTATGAATTTGTTTTAGGCTCAAAAATTGTGCATATCACGATCAGCGGCGGAGTTGCCAGTTTTCCGGAAGATATCACGACAAAAAAAGAACTGATTGATAAGACAGACCAGGCTCTTTATCAATCTAAACAAGGTGGGAGAAATAAAATTTCTTTTATTTCATAGAACCCTTCACTGCCGTATTTAAGGCGGTAACGGCTGATTTTGCGGTAAATTCCACAGCTTATTCACAAGGAGAGAATCCTTAGGATGTTAACTTTTCAGAAATGGGGAAAGTTAGATTTTTAGATCCTTCTGTTGTTGAAAAGATCGCGGCTGGGGAGATTGTGGACCGGCCCGCTTCCATCGTTAAAGAATTGATTGAAAACGCGCTGGATGCTGGAAGCGACAGAATTGACATTGAGCTTTATGGGGGAGGTTTGGAACAAATTCTTGTTTCTGACAATGGATGTGGAATGGATGAAGGGGATGCTGCTCTGGCGCTGCAGAGACATTCGACCAGCAAAATTTCTTCCTTCGAGGATTTAGAAGAGATTCAAACGTATGGGTTTCGCGGGGAGGCTTTGTCAAGTATTGCGGCTGTTTCGAGAATTGAATTGATGACAGGAGAAAAAGGAGGACACAGAGGGACAAGAATTTTATGTGAGGGCGGGGAAATTCAGAAGATCATTTCTGCGGCTCCGCAAGATGGGACTAGAGTGGTTGTTAGGGATCTATTTTTTAATCTGCCCGCTCGAAAGAAATTTGTAAAATCTCCGCAGACAGAGGAAGCCGCCTCCCTGGATTTGGTCAGCAAATTAGCTTTAGTCAGATGTCCCATTCGGTTTCAATTGAAAAAAAACGGGAAGATCTATGAAACTCTAGCGGCTGGGGAGCCTCTGCAGCAAAGGTTTTTGAAGCTGTTTCCTCAATCCCCTGATTTTCAGCTTTTTCCAATTGAAGCATCACAGGGCTATTTAAGATTATCGGGTTTGATTGGAGCTCCTCTTTTTTCAAAATCAAATCGCAATTTAATTTTAATTTATGTCAATTCACGTTTCATTAAACCAGGTGTTCTGAGTCACGCCGTTGTGGATGGATACTCAGGATATTTGGAAGCAGGCAAATTTCCCGCGGCAGTTTTATTTTTAGAAATTCCAGGAAAGTGGGTGGACGTTAATGTTCACCCTGCCAAAACAGAAGTTCGTTTTTCTAATGCTAAAGAAGTTTACGGATTTATTGAAAAAAGCGTGGCTTTAAAATTAAGAGAAGTTCAAGAAGGAACCAGGGCTCATTTTCAATCTTATTCAATCATTCCATCCCAATCTTCCTTTGAGATGATGCAGCATTCTGCTTATCCATCTAATTTTGGAACTACTGTACCTGCATTAACATGGTTTGAAGAAAAAGGGGAATATCAGTCCCATAAAGCGTTGACTGATAGTTTTCATCCCAAATTTTTAAGTTTTGTGGCCAGAACCTATGGGCTTTTTCAAGAGGGGGAAACGCTTTTTCTGATGGATCAGCATGGCGCCCATGAGAGATTGAATTTTGATCTTCTGGAGTGCAGGCTGAGAGAATCCTCTTGTCCCTCTCAGGAACTTCTATCTCCAATACCTGTTCAGCTTTCTGCGCATCAAGCAGGTTTGATTCACCGGCATCAAGTTTTTTTTCACTCTGTCGGTCTTGAAGTAGAAAGTTTTGGACAGGGGACAGTTCTTCTGAGAGCAGTGCCTCTCGGGCTAGAAAAATTAGGTTCTAAAAAGTTTTTTCTTTCATTTCTTGAGAAAGTTGAAAATCTGGAAGATTCAAAAGATGAAAAAAGCATCCGCAAGAAGATTTTAATGATGATAGCCTGTCGGGCTTCTATTCAAGCTGGAGACGAAGTTTCTCCTCAAGAAATAACTTCTCTTTTTGAGAGGCTTCTAAAATCTTCTAATCCGTATTTTTGCCCTCATGGAAGACCCATCCTTGTTAAATTTACGCTTGATGAAGTCCACAAGCTCTTCAGAAGAAAGTAATGAAAATGATGAACCAAACACTTATCATTTAAACAGCTTATGCATAAAGTTGGGCAGTAGCATTGGCCGCCATTTCTCTGTGAGAGGCATTCTCTGTCGCCACAGCAGGTCTTTCGTAATTGTTCATGAAGTACGCTGCAGCTGCAGCAGGGCTGCTGGCATGAGCATTGATATCTGCAACAGATCCATTTTGACCGATGTACTGCATCACAGCGTTCAATTGATAATTGAGATCTCTCTGTGGGTTGCCTGTTACAGCATTAGGGAGAGGAGGTGTCCATCCAATCAATCCATTTCCTCCTGAACCGACGCTCTCGGGATTCCCACCGGATTCCTGAGCGATATTTCCAATGATTCCGGATGCTGCGTAAGGAGAAAGACCATGAGAAGTGAAGAAATTATACATTGCTTTTGCATTTTGCGGAGCTTGACCAATAGCTGGAGTAAGGGGACCAGCAGAACCCGAAGAATTGGGTCCACCATAACTGCCGCTGCCTCCTTGGACAGGAGAACCGCCGTATCCGCCTGAACCTACAGGGCTGCCGCCGCCATACCCGCCTGAACCGCCGACAGAACCCAGTGGATTCATTCCGCCATAACCACCGCTGCCGCCATATCCGCCTGAGCCTGATCCTCCGGAAAGCCCGCCTTGTTGCTGGGCTAAAAGCATGGCTAATTCTGCTAAAAGCATTTCTAATTCTGCATTAAGCTGGGCTGGATTTGAAGATCCTGATGAATTGGGTGACCCTGCGCCATAACCACCTGAACCTGCAGGGCTGCAACCGCCCTCTGAGCAGCAGGGACAGCTTGACCCAGTTGAACCAATGGCTTGAGAAGGAAATTGGAGTTCAGGGCTGATTAATCCTGCTCCTCCGAAACCACTGCCAATTGTCAACATAATTGATCGTCTCCTTTATCTTGTGCTGTGTGTTTAGCTTGATTTAATTTTAACAGAATTCTTAAAGGTTATCAACACTGTTAGAGTTAACTGCATTAATAAATTGTTAATTTATGGCTGCTGATTCGTAAAAAGGTTTTTATTTTTTTAGGCTGCGCCTGGAGGAGGTCTGTCATAAGATTTGAAATTTTCAGCATGAAAAGAACGATTTTATTGTTAGCAGCTGCAGTTTCGTTTTTTTCTGTTCTAGGAGCTTTCCCATTCTTCTCTCGAAAACCGGCTAAAGCCATTGTTCTGTACAGTGATTACACGAAGAAAAATCGTCCTGATCCCATTTTTTTCGATTGGGAAATCAAAGGGATGCTGCAGACTTTAAATTCTCTTCATGTTTCTTATAAAGTTTTACGCGATTCTCAATTCCGTCTCTCAGTCCTTAAGTCTTATCAACTTTTGATTCTGTCAAATGCAGTGGATATGTCGCGAAGAGAGGTTAGAGATGTGAGGACTTTTGTAAAAAATGGAGGGAAAGTTCTGGCTTTAGGGTTTACTTCTTTACACACTAAAGAGGATCAAGCTCCTCATGGGAAAGATGATTTTCGCCTTGCTTCTATTTTAGGAGTTGATTTTTTGAGTTATCAAACAGAACCACCTCAAGCTGGCTTTATGGGTTTGAAGAAAGAATTGGGTGGATTCCCCATTCAGTTAGGTAGAAATCACGCGGTTTATGTTCAAACCCGAAAAGGAGATCGAATTCTAGCCTACTGGCTGAACGACAATGAAAAAACCTTCAGTCTTCCTAAACGATTGGATGCAGCTCTTGTTGAAAATAAACAAAAAACGGCTATTTATTCGGGAGAAAATTTGTTTGACCCTGAAAATTCCAACAGCCCAATGGTTAGAGAGTTAATAGCTGATTTAATGAACCATTTGGTTTTAGGGATTGCCAAATTTACCCCCTATTCTCGCGCGGTTTATCCTCATCTCCCGCGCCTTGCTGGACTCCCAGAAGTTAGAAATTTGAATGGCAAAAGTTCGAGGAGCAAGATAGAAATTGGATTTCCCTATTCTGTTCGCTCAGGGTATATTACTTGTGCTGCCCCTTTTAGAGTTGAAAACAGCAGAAAATGGGCATTTTTAAATGCAAGATCCAATTGGAAGATCGCTTTCCAAACGACTTCGAGTGGGTTCTCAGTTTCAGGGCGCAAGGGGCATCGTTTTTATTTTGTTCCTTCAAATCCCGCCTATCCTTTAAAAGTCGTTTTGTGGCGCGGAAATCGAATTCCCGACGCCGCCTTTAAATTTTTGGCGGTGCGTGGTGCATTGATTTTAAAAGATATGGGAGGGAAAAGGATTCTGGTTAATTCTCTGCCTCTAGAAGATTATCTGGCAGGAGTTATTCCCGATGAGGTTCCTTTTTATTTTCGAAAACAAGCCCTTGACGCTATGGCTGTTGTTGCGCGTACGTATGCATTGAAAGAAATGCATAAGAAAAAGTTCAAAGGATACGAACTTTGTTCAACTCCTGCCTGTCAGGTTTACAGTGGAGTTAAAGATGAATCCGCTTCCTCAAGAAACGCGGTTTCTGAAACCGAGGGGAAGGTCCTTGTTTATCATGGGAGACTTGCTTATCTTCCTTATTTTTCTACCTGCGGAGGAGTGACAGCAGCGATTCAGAATGTCTGGAATGTTTCCCCTGTTCCTTATCTCAAATCAGTTGTGGATGGTCCTGAACCGATACGAGAAGATTTAAGCACGAACAGAGGAGTGAGAGAGTTTCTGCTGCATCCTCCTAACAGTTACTGCAAAGATTCAGGCCGCTTCCGATGGAAAGAAACTTATTCTGTACAAGAACTGGATTCTTTGTTTAAAAGATCTCTTTCCGAGCTTTTAAACAAAAAGGTAAAGATAGGTGTGATCACAGGATTCAAAGTGCTCCACCGCTCCACCTCTGGGCGAGTCACAACTCTTGAAATTCAAACGAATCGAGGGGATTTTAAAATTCATAAAGATAAGATTCGTTGGCTTTTCAGTGAAGGAGTCATCGGATTAGGGGGGCTTCCGAGCACTTTGTTTGTGATCAATCAAAAACGAAATTCTGCGGGAACACTTCGTACAGTAACTTTTATGGGAGGGGGATGGGGGCATGGGGTTGGACTCTGTCAATATGGCGCTGAAGGCATGGCGGAAAAAGGTTTTTCTTTCCAGGAGATACTGCAGCATTACTATCCTGGGACGGCCTTAAAATGATTTATCCTTTTTTTATTTCCAGGGAAAGAGTTTTGCAAAGTCAGATAAGGTCGGGGTACTCAAAAGAGAAACAGATGCAAAAATTTGCTTTCGATATTTCTAAAAAAGGAATGGCTCCAATTTCTCATTATCAAGTAGGCGCGGCTTTTTTAGGGGAAAGCGGAAATATTTATCTGGGAGTTAATCTAGAGTTCGCTGGAGTTCCCCTCAGCCAAACCATTCATGCTGAACAGTTTGGCATTATCAATGCCTTGAATCATGGGGAGAAAAAGCTTCTTTTTCTTGCTGTTACTGCTCCACCATGCGGCTGCTGCAGGCAGTGGATTTCTGAGATTGGGAAAGATTCTTCCCGATTGAAAGTTTTAATTTCCAATGGGAAAGCTGTCCAATTTTCCCGTCTTTTTCCTTATTCCTTCAAATTTTCTTTGCAAGGTGAAAGCACAGTTTTTTTTTCTTCTCTTCAAAATTTCGACCGTAAAGCCTCTGATAAACTTTTGCCTGCCAGGCTGAGAAATAAGGATCTATGGCTCGCTGCCCTGAGAGGCGTGAAGGCTTCTTATTCCCCTTACTCAAAATCCCCTTCAGGGCTTGCTTTAATGACAAAAGACAGAAAAGTTTATGTTGGCAGCTATATTGAAAATTCTGCTTTTAATCCAAGTCTTTCTCCCCTGCATACTGCTCTTATATCCCTTGTTTGTGACGGCCAGCCTTTTGGGAGCATAAAAAAAGCGCGGCTGCTAGAAAAAAATGGAGCTGCGATCAGTCAAGAAGAAACGATTAAAGAATTGCTGAAGAAAATCGCTCCCCAAGTTTCTTTCCAAAAAGCATCAATTCTCTAGAGTCTTAGAGGGGCGCTCTGCAGCCCGAATGGTTTATGAAAGTTTGATTTTCCTGCTGAAGGGTGGCGCAAGAATACCCGCAAATTCTCATGAGTAAAGAGGCATAGGTGTTTCTGTCCAATTGGTAACATTTTTTTAATTGAATTAGGTATTTCTTTTCGCTATACTTTGAACGTGTATTGATGTGAGAGATAAATCAATATGAATTTTTTGGTGAATGACATTTATTGAAGGAGAGAGTTGTGAATTCAATTGAACTTTTGCGTGTCCATCCACTCCATGAGCCTGCTGCAGGTCCTGGGGCTTATTTGAAAGGTAGAAATGGCGCGGAAAAAGCGTTGGGTGAGGATCAGAAACTTTATGTTTTTAAATCTCCCCAATATGGCAGAAATCGCCATCCTTTGACTTCATTGGAGGTAGAAAAAGCAATTGCGAGAGAGGTTGTGGCTTCTCATATTATGGTGGATGAATTTAAATTGTCTGGAATTCCTTACCAGGAGGGATTAGTTCAAAGTCAAGAAGGTCATCTTGAAAAAGCGGTGATCTGTCCTTATGTTCCTGATCTTGCCACTCTCTGCGAGATTCCTGTGGAAAAAATCAAGAATCCCCAGGAGGCAGTTTCTCAGTGCATTGTAAAAGGATGGCTTGGAGAATGGGGAACGATTCTTAATAACAGCAATGTTTTTGTAAAAAAAGATGGAACCGTTTTAGCGGGAGATTTTGGCGAGGCTTTTAAAAAAGGGATACGATTTCGACCTGTTTCATTTCCTCGTTTTAAGGGATTTCCAAAAGCTAACTTTACGGTCATGAATCAATACGCTAACCCTTCTAATGTGTCGCCTATGGCTGAAAAAATTCGGAACTTGTCCGACGGAGAGATTCGTGGGATGGTGCATAAATATGGGACAGAGTATACTTCTTTTTGGAACAGAGAATTAGAAGATCAGTTTACCCAGGTGCTGAGGGATAACCGTGATGAATTGAGGAAAGAAAATGTGTTTGAGGGTTTTTATAAGGGATTTCATCCTTTCATTAAACCCCCTCTCAGCTCCCTTATCGGCGCAGCCAGTGTTTATGTTAGAGCTCCTTTAGCCGAAGCTTTGCGAGCTCTTGAAAATTGTTTTCCAAAGAAAAGTACAGTAAAAGGAGGTCAGAAGTGAATCTATTGACAGTCCATTCTTTGAATCAGAGAGCGGCTAATCCGGATGCTAAATGGGGCGGCGCCAACGGCGCAGAAAAAGCAAAAGGAGAGGATGGAAAACTATATGTTGTTAAATCTCCCACGTATGGGAGCGGCCATCGGCCGCTAAGTTCATCAGAAGTGAATGAAGCGATTGCAAAAGAGGTTGTGGCTTCTCATATTTTAGCGGATGAATTTAAACTTGCAGGGATCCCTTATCAGGAAGGGATTTCTCAGAGAGAAGGTTGTCCTCCTGTAAAAGCAGTGATTTGTCCGTATGTTCCCGATCTTTCAACCCTCTGGGAAACTTCGGTGAAAAAGATTAAGAATCCGAATGAAGCGGTTGCCCAGTGTGTTGTGCGGGGTTGGCTTGGTGACCCTGATACAATTATTAATAACAGCAATATTTTCATGAAAAAAGATGGAACCGTTTTGTCAGGGGATTACGGACTGGCTTTCCAGAAGGGAATTCGTTATCAAATTTTAAAAAGATTACCGGGCAAGGGAGCGCCAAAAGCCAATTTAGAGATTATGAATCAATATGCCAATCCATCTAATGTTGGACCCATCTCGGAAAAAATTAAAGCGTTAACAGATAGAGAGATCCGAGAAATGGTTCATAAATATGGTTCTGAATATACCACCTTCTGGAATCAGGAGTTAGAGGAAGAGTTCAGTCAAGTTTTGATTCAAAACAGGAATGAGTTGTCTGAAAAAAATGCTTTTACAAACTTTTACAAAGGATTTCATCCTTTTATTACACCTCCTGTCAGCACGATCATTGGGGCGGTTATCCCCCATTTCGGACTGCCTATAGCCCAGGCTTTTAGGGTACTGCAAGAGCATCTTCCAAAGGCTTTGAAATAATGAAACCCCTTCAAGTTTTCCCTTTGAATCAACCAGCAGCAGGGGCTAAAGCCCATTTCTCGGGAGCTCATCATGCAGAGAAAGCAAGGGGGGAGGATGGGAATTTGTATGTTGTAAAACAGTATGGGATAGGGAATAGGAGTCCTCTTGAAGTGAATGAAGCGATTGCGAAAGAAGTAGTGGCTTCTCATATTATGGTGGATGAGTTTAAATTGCCTGGAATTCCTTATCAGGAAGGAGCAGTGAGGAATCAAGAAGGGCAGCTTGAAAAAGCGGTAATCTGTCCGTATGTTCCTGATCTTTCCACTTTATGGGAGACTTCGGCGAAAAAGATTAAGAATCCGAATGAAGCGGTTGCCCAGTGTGTTGTGCGGGGTTGGTTAGGAGATTGGGATATTACGATTAATAACAGCAATATTTTTATTGCAAAAGATGGGACTGTTTTGGCAGGCGATTTTGGACAGAGTTTTAATCGTGGAATTTCCACAAGAGAAATTTTGGTTCCTAGCATTAAAAAAATCCCTAAAGCTAACCTCACCATTATGGGAAAATATGCAGAACCTTCTAATGTTCGTCCTGTGGTAGAGAAAATTAAAGAACTGTCGGATGAAGAGATCCATAAAATGGTGCAAAAATATGGGGAGAAGTATGTTGAGCAGTGGGATTCTGATATGGAGAGTAAATTCAGCGAAATATTGATTTCAAATCGGAATAGATTGGCTGAAAAGGATATTTTTGAGAAGTTTTACAAAGGCTTTCATCCTTTGATAACCCCTCCTTTCAGCGTTCTGGTAACTGCAGCTGCTGGGAATGTATTTTTCCCTTTTGCTCAGTTGATAAGGGATACCGCTTCCCGGGTTTTAAACTTGAAGCAGTAAACTGCTTTTGGCAGCGTCTATCCCCCCATGCAGGGAATTTTCAATCGTTACCGAACCGAAAACAGCACAGTGAAAAGAGGTGATGCATGGTTGCAATTTCAATGAAACAGCTCCTGGAAGCAGGAGTGCATTTTGGGCACCAGACAAGACGGTGGAATCCCAAAATGTCTAGATTTATTTTTACGCAGAGGAATGGGATCTATATTATTGATCTTCAAAAGACTGTCCAGAAAATAAAAGAAGCCGCTGCATTCTTAAGAGATACCGCTAAAGAAGGCAAAGCGATTTTGTTTGTTGGCACAAAAAAACAGGCTCAGGATGTGGTTATAGAAGAAGCTGTTCGCTGCGGGATGTTTTACGTGACTCAGAGATGGCTCGGGGGCACTTTGACGAATTTTGGGGTTATTCGCAAGCGGGTTGAGAGGATGAGAGAGCTCAGAAAAATGAATGAACAGGGAATCCTGGAGAATCTCCCCAAAAAAGAAGCGAATAAGTTGAGGGAAGAATTGGAAAGACTTGAAAAGTTTCTTTCAGGAATTGAGGGGATGGATAAACTGCCAGGGGCAGTGTTCGCTATTGATCCTAAAAAGGAAGCGATTGCTGTTCGAGAAGCAAGAAAGCTCGAGATTCCAATTGTGGCAGTGATTGACACGAACTGCGATCCAGATGAAGTGGATTATCCAATTCCTGGGAATGACGATGCTATCAGGGCAGTTAAATTGTTGACTTCCAAAATGGCTGATGCAGTTTTAGAAGGGAAAGCGGTTATGTCTGAGCAGGTTGCTGAAGCCACAGAAGGGGAAGTTCTTTCTATGGAGGAGCTAGAATCACAAGAAAAAGTTGAAGAGCTGTTGGAAAAAGATTATGAAGAAGAGTATTATGAAGAGGTGGAACTAGAATGACTCAAGGAACGACAATCCCAGCAAGTTTGATTAAGGAATTGAGAGAAAAAACAGGGGCGGGAATGATGGACTGCAGAAAGGCCCTGGAAGAATCTGCAGGTGAGATGGAAAAGGCTGTGTTGATATTAAGACAAAAAGGGATTCTTGCCGCTGAAAAAAAGAAGGACAGAAAAGCGATTGAAGGGAGAGTTGAAGCCTATATTCATTTCGGAGGCAAGATCGGTACTTTAATAGAGGTTAACTGCGAAACTGATTTTGTGGCTAGAACGGATGAGTTTCAAAATTTGTGCAAGAATTTAGCCATGCAGGTAGCAGCTTCTAATCCTAAATGGGTCTCCCGAGAACAGGTTCCACCTGAAATGATTGAAGAGGAGAAAAAAGCTCATCGAGAGTCCGCTCTCCGTGAAGGGAAACCCTCTGCTATTGTCGAGAAAATTGTGGATGGCAAAATGGAAAAGTTTTTTCAGGCAGTTTGTCTTTTAGAGCAGCCTTATATTAAAGAACAGGAAAAACCTGTTTCAATGATGATTAAAGAAGTTATTGGAAAAATCGGTGAGAATATTCTGGTTCGCCGTTTTTCGAGATTTGCTTTAGGAGAGAATTCGGATTGAGTTTTCGATTTAAACGAATTCTTTTGAAACTTTCAGGAGAGGCATTTGCTGGCAGCCAAGGTTATGGAATTGATCTGCTGGCTGTTGAGAAGTATGCCAAACAAATTAAAGAAATTCAAGAGATGAGCGTTCAGATTGCGGTTGTTGTGGGAGGCGGCAATATCTGGAGGGGAACGGATCAGGCACATCGCTCTATGGATAGAGCTACTGCAGATTACATGGGGATGCTGGCAACAGTTATGAATGCCCTTGCTCTTCAAGACTGTCTGGAGCATCTGGGAGTTGTTACCAGAGTTCTTTCAGCGATAGAGATGAGAGCTGTTTCAGAGCCATTTATCCGTAGAAGAGCAGTACGCCATCTTGAAAAAAATAGAGTGGTAATTTTAGCGGCTGGCAGCGGCAATCCTTATTTCACAACAGATACTACAGCTGCTCTGCGCGCTCTTGAAATTGGAGCAGAAGCTTTATTAAAAGCCACTAAAGTGGATGGCGTTTATGACATGGATCCCAAACAATTTCCACAGGCTGTAAAATATAATGAGTTAACTTACATGGACGTGATCAGCAAGAATTTGAAAATCATGGATGCAGCTGCAATTTCTCTCTGCAAAGATCATGGGCTGCCAATCATGGTTTTTAATATGGAACAGCAGGACAGCATAAAAAATATTTTGAAGGGTGAAGCAGTAGGAACCCTGGTCCGTCAGGATTAAGCGAAGGGAGCTTCTGAATATGTCAAGTTCATCTCTTGTCGGTCAAATAGAAGAAAAAATGAAAAAAACGTTAGAGCTTCATAAAAAAGAACTCTCTACTGTTCGCTCAGGAAGAGCGTCTTCAGCTCTTTTGGATAAAATCGTTGTGAGCGCCTATGGAGCTGAAATGCCTTTGAAACAATTAGGTGGAATCTCAGCCCCTGAACCCAGACTTCTGGTTGTTCAGCCTTTTGATAAATCAACCATTCCAGCGATTGAAAAAGCGATTTTGAAGTCGGATTTAGGTTTGGTCCCGAGTGTTGATGGGGCTATTATCAGAATTCCTATTCCCCAGCTGACAGAAGAAAGAAGAAAGGATCTGGTAAAGATCGTTAAAAAGAAAGTTGAAGAGGGTAAAGTTGTTCTGCGGAATCTCAGACGAGAGGCAAACGAACAACTCAAAGAGCAGGAAAAAAAAGGAGAAATTCCTGAAGATGAAGTTAAACGGCTTCAAGATCAGGTTCAAAAACTAGTTGACCATTATACCAAAGAATTAGATGCAGTCTTTTCTGCTAAAGAAAAAGAGATTATGGAAGTATGATGTCTCCCGATGTGATTGCTTTTCCTATGGGTGATGCTATCAGAAAAGTTGAAGAGTTTGGACTGGAGTTTGAAGTTCAAAAAACATATTCAGTTAAATCTTTTAAAGGAAATGGGAAATGGAGAATTGTTCGCCAGGTCACCAGAGAAGGGAAATTAATTTTGACTGCTGCAGAGGAATCTGCAGGAATTTTATAGAGGAAAATATCTCCTTTTTCCTGAAATTCTAATAGAGAGTTATTTTTAGAATAGACTATGGCGCTGGCAAAAACAAAATCGGTTTTTTCTGAATCTTTTCTTGACCCATCCAATATACCCCAGCATATTGCGGTCATCATGGATGGGAATAGAAGGTGGGCAAAAGAGCATCACCTGCCAGTTTGGGAAGGGCACAGAAAAGGCGCGGAATCCCTGAAACAGATCGTAGAATCTTGTGGAGATCTAGGGGTGAAAGTTTTAACTGCTTACGCATTTTCAAAAGAAAATTGGAAAAGATCCAAAGAAGAAATAGAGATTATTTTGCACTTATTTGATTTTTACTTAAGAAAAGAAAGAGAAAATCTTTATCGCGCCGGGGTTCGGTTTCGGGTGATCGGGCATCCTCAGGAAATGGGGGAAAAACTTCAAGCTGAGTTTAAAAAAACAGAAGAATATACGGCTGAAAATTCAAAGCTGCTTCTCAATTTGGCGGTCAATTACGGTGGAAGAACCGAAATGCTGGATGCTGTTAAAAAAATCAGCCAGAAAGTGAAGAATGGAGAGCTTGAGCTGTCCCAGATTGATGAAAATTTAATTTCGGATCACCTTTATACCGCAGGAGTTCCTGATCCAGATTTGTTAATTCGAACCAGTGGAGAGCTCAGAATAAGTAATTTTTTGCTCTGGCAGATGGCATATGCGGAGTTCTGGTTTACTCCTCTGCTCTGGCCCGATTTTAAGAAAGCAGATTTGGTGAAGGCAATTGCCGATTATCAGGGCCGTTCAAGACGACTGGGTGGAAGCTGAACACGCTCGGGAAAAGAGTTTTTACCGGGATTTTTTTTGCCGGTATTGTTTTTTTTCTTGTTTATGAGAGTTCTTATGCAGTTGGAATAGGAGCGTTTTTTTTAAGCCTTATTTCCCTTTATGAATTTTATCGCGCGTCTAAAGTGGATCGATTTTATCAGCAGTTCGGATATGGCGCTGATATTTTTCTATTTTTGATAATGTTTGATAAGCAGAGATTTTCTATGCGTGTTTCATTTTCTTCTTTTTTGTTGATTTCATCCTGTGTTTTTATTTTTCTTTTTTTCTGCTTGTCGTGGATTTTAAGGCTTTCTAAGAAATTAAATTTTTTGTCTCCGTTCTGGATTTCGATAGGCTTTTTATGGATTTCTCTCCCGCTCAGTCTTGCTTTTTATCTGCGGATGATGAATCATGGATTTTGGTGGCTTTTTATCGCAATTTTAGCTGCTGCTTTTTATGATACAGCCGCGTATTTTGTCGGGAAAGGGATCGGGAAACATCAGGCTTTCCCTAAAATCAGTCCTGGAAAAACGGTTGAGGGAACTATAGGGGGAATTTTGATTTCAGGGATTGCGATTTTTTTAATGGGTAAGTTTTTGGATATGACTCTCGTTCAAAGAATATTGTTAGGTTCAGGTCTTCCTTTTGCAGCAGTTGGAGGAGATCTCATAGAATCATTTTTCAAGAGAAAAGCAGGACTTAAAGATTCAGGAGCCATTCTTCCAGGACACGGAGGAGTCCTGGATCGAATAGATTCTCATCTGCTTACTATTTTTGTTCTTTTCTTTTATAGAATTCTGCTGAGATAAAGGGTTGAAAGGGATTGATTAGTAAAGGGGAGGATAGGGATCTTTATGCCAGCATCATTCTCATCGGAAGAAGAGTTCGCGAAAAAGGATTAAAGACAAGCCCTAGAATCTCAAGAGTAAAAACTCCAAGCAGAGCCTCATCTCCTGATTCTCCCAAAATAACAGGGGTGTGCCCTTCCCCTTGTGGAAGAGAAATGTGGCACTCGGAAATCTGCCTTTCAACAGGAGTTCCATCTGCAAGTCTGAAAGTCATGGATCTTTTTGGGGTTAACTCAATTGTTTTCCAATCTTTTTCGGGAAGAAGCGTATAGACAACTCCACTGTCAACAAGAAAGTGAACAGAGGCTTATTTGCCTGTTGTCCCTGTTACAGCGCCGTCAATATAAGTAATTCCCATTTTCGTTTTTTCTACTGTTTATCTTGCTGTTTAATTTCTTCAGGCGTTTTTTCTTTCCCTTTGACATGATGTTAATTGTCTTTGTGTGTCTGTCTTTTAGTTTCACGACAAAATTGCTGTGCTGGGGAATAACACGCTGGAAATAGAGAGGAACCTCATTAAACTTCGCAGAATTTTTTACTATGAAACTGAATACCATGGGAAAAGTGACGGTTGAAGTTGAATTGGAGAATGCGGGAGATCGAGAGCTTTATCTCCGAAATTTCATTCCTGAAAATCAGATTCATTCAGCGAAAGTTTCAGTCTTGGCTGACAGCGGCGCTGTTATGCTGGTTCTCCCTCAAGATCTTGTCGAAGAACTGGGACTGAGAGAAAAAAGAAAAGTCGTTGTTACGTATGCAGATGGCAGGAAGGAAGAAAGACCTGTGGCAGGAGTTGTAACAGTTCGGGTTGGGAATCGTTCTACAGAAGATAACTGTATTGTGGGCGCACCTAACAGTACCCCACTCCTGGGTCAGGTGATTTTGGAAAAGCTGGATCTTTTGGTGGACTGCAGAGATCAAAAATTAGTTCCACGTCCAGAATCCCCTTTTCTTCCTCTTTTAGATCTCTTGTAAGCTGTTATATCTGGTTTCCCGCAGTTTGAGCGCTTCTTCATAAAATCATATTGTGATACCTAAGTTTCTCATTTTCTGCCGTGGACACGGGAAGAGCTGCGGCGTTGGGTGCGCTCCTTGACCGCTTTTCGTCTATTTGGTTACCGGTTTTTTTGAGTAAGAGCTTGTTCAGCTTGCTGCGCCTGCTGAACTGCAGTTTGGTAGATTTGAGCTTCTTTCATATGATATTTTGCATTTTTCATACTGTCAGCAGCCATCTGTTTATCAAAGTTTGATCCTCCAAAAATCCAAGCGCTGAAGGAATGACTTTGCTCATAATCCTTTGCAACCTCTTTATATTGTTGAGCATAGTTTCGCTGATGGTTAGCTAACTGTGTTTCTAAAGCTGCTACTTTTTCAAATCCTTTTAACATGCCGGCTTTAAACCCATCAATGTATCCTTGATTAAGGGTCATTGTTTTTTCTCTCTGCGCCAAGTCAGCTGCTTTTGGATGAGTAATTTGATAACTTCGCACAAATCCATTCGCAAAAGCCTGCTCTGTTTCTGTTTTAGGGATATGGTGTTGATACCATTCATAAGTTCCTTCAGGGCATTTTTTCCCCATTTCAACTCCTTTCTGGAACTGCTGGTAATCTTTCATGATGGTTGGAGCAGCTTTATCTAGCTGTCCACCCAGGGACCGGCTGACATAAATATTGACCGCCATATCAACTGCCGCATTTTTTCCTACTGAAAACCCGGAGCTGTAATTGTCATTGGGATCATACTGATAATTTGCATGAAGACAGGATGGGCAGGTTTCTTCTTGTCCATTATTAGCCGAAAGACTGTTTATTCTGGTTCCTGCTTGAGCAGGTGATGTTAAAGCCATGATTCCCATGGTTGCGCCCATGATTATTCCACCGATTTTTTTAACTCCTGAATTTGTATTCATTATTGTCCTCCTCCTTTTTGAATTGATGATGATTATAGTATATACACAGGGTAATAAATGAGAATTAAATCAACATTAAACGAATGTTAAATAGCCAGTGATTTGCTGTCAATAATTGAAGATTACCACAAATTGAATACGTCGTGCCCCGGATCCAGTTGAGGAGGCTTCCAGTAGGAAACAATTGGTTGGAACAGAAGGACTAGAGATTATGTTTATAGATGAAGCGGTTATTTATGTGAAAGCAGGGGATGGGGGGGATGGCTGCATTAGTTTCAGGAGAGAAAAATATGTTCCGTTTGGGGGCCCTAATGGGGGAGATGGCGGGAATGGCGGAAGTGTGATTATTGAGGCGAGGAAAGAGCTTCAAACTCTTCTGGATTTTCGCTATAAAAGACATTTTAAAGCTGAAAGTGGGGAGCAGGGAAAAGGGAAAGATATGCACGGGAGAAATGGAGAAGATTTAATTCTGCCTGTTCCTGTTGGAACTGTTGTTTTTGACAAACGGGAAAAATTAATGCTGGGGGATCTAGCCAGGCATGGGGAACGAATAATCGCTGCAAAAGGGGGAAAAGGAGGAAGGGGAAACTCTCATTTTGCCACTTCAGTCAATCAGGCTCCTAAAAATGCTGAGCCAGGTGAACTCGGAGAAGAGAGGGAGCTGCGTTTTGAGTTAAAACTTCTGGCTGATGTTGGAATTATTGGGTTTCCCAATGTCGGGAAATCCAGTTTTTTATCTCGAATTTCTGCGGCTCGCCCAAAAATTGCAGATTATCCATTCACGACTTTGACTCCTCAATTAGGGGTGGTGAGTCATTATGGGAAACAGGCTGTTTTTGCTGATATACCAGGATTGATTGAAGGAGCGCATCAGGGTTCTGGACTGGGGATACGATTTTTAAAACATATTGAAAGAACCAGGGTTTTAGTTCATCTGGTGGATTTAATGGAAGTGGATGAAAAAAAACCTATGAGATTAGTGGAGGTCATTAATCATGAGTTAAACTCTTTCAGCCCAAAACTCAGCGAGCTTCCTCAGATTTTTGCCGGAAATAAGAATGATATCCCAGAAGCCGCTCAAAAAGTCATGAGAGTGGCAGCTTGTTTTAAAGAACAGGGGATTCCGTTCTTTTCGATTTCTGCTGTCACAGGAGAAGGGATCTCTAGTTTTTTAGATGCTGTTTTTGCTGAGCTTGAACGTCAGAGAGCCCATAGACAGGAGTTTGATCCGAATCAAGTTTCTTCGGATTCTGCTTTAAAAGGTCATTGATAAAACAATGACAGATAAGAAAATTGATTTTTTTCTTTCCCTATTATGAAATGATGAAATCTGAGATCGCTTTGATGCAGAGATCCTTTTGGCTGGCGGAAAAGGGGAAAGGAAAAACTTCCCCTAATCCCATGGTAGGAGCTGTTATCGTTAAAAATGGAGAGATTGTAGGAGAAGGATATCATCAAGGTTTTGGACTTCCTCATGCTGAAATTGAAGCTTTAAAAATGGCGGGGGAGAGAGCGCATGACTCTGACCTTTATATTAATCTTGAACCATGCTGCCATTATGGGAAAACTCCTCCCTGCACAAAAGCCATCACTGCTGCAGGAATTAAAAAAGTGATTGTCTCTGTTCTGGATCCGAATCCACAGGTCAATGGGAAAGGAATTGGAGAATTAAAAGAAGCGGGAATTTTTGCAGAAGTTGGCATTTTGGAAAAACAAGGGAGACAGCTTAATGAAGTATTTTTTAAGTGGATGACTCAGTCCCTCCCTTTTACCATCTTAAAAGCAGCAATTACCCTGGATGGAAAAACAGCGGCTGGAGGTGGGGATTCCAAATGGATCACAGGGGAAAAAGCCAGGGCAAAAGCGCGGGAAATGAGAGGGTGGTATGATGCGGTTTTAGTAGGAATTAATACGGTTTTAAAAGATGATCCTCTGCTCACCTGCAGAACTTCGGAATTTAAAAATCCAATTCGAATAGTTCTGGACTCATATTTAAGAATTTCAGAGGATTCAGCTCTTATGAAAAGCTTAAAAGAAGCCCCAGTTTGGATTGCCACTGGGTCTGGGGATGATGAAAAAATAAAGAAGATAGAAGCATCTGGGGCTGACGTGGTTCGACTGCCGATGAAAGAAGGGAGAATAGATCTGGCAGCATTGTATCAGTTTTTAAGCAGTCGGCAGATTTCAAGCCTTTTTGTAGAAGGGGGATCAAAAGTTTTTGGGGCATTTTTAAGAGAAAAACGAATAGATAAAATACTTCTTTTTATGGCGCCTAAACTTCTTGGAGGGGCTGGTGGAAAAGGAATGATTGAAGGATGGGGAGCTGATTCTCTCAGCGCAGCCGTGAAATTAAAGGATTGGGAAGTGTCTTCTATAGACATGGATCTCTTGATTCAAGGGTATCCCGAGTTTTCAATCTCTTGAGTTTGATAGGCTTAAAAGAAGCGAATCTGTTTGTATCCGGGCTCAGAGGTCAAATAATAACATCGAAGAAAGAAATAAAGGTAAAAAAAGACAAATTGTAAATAAGTAATTTATGAATTTAACTGAACAAGTTTTAAAAACAAGAACCTCTTTACATGGCGACCCAGCGCTCCATAAATTAGATCGGCAGTATCTCTGGCATCCCTTCACTCAAATGGATGAATGGCAGCAGGAGGAACCCCTTGTGATTGAAAAAGGGGAGGGACCTTTCCTTTATGATACGGACAGCCATCGTTATATTGATGCTGTCAGTTCTATCTGGTGCACTGTTCATGGACACAACCATCCCTATATTGTAAGCGCCATGATTGAGCAGCTTACAAAAAGTGTCCATACTACGCTTTTAGGGTTATCTAACCCCCCTGCCATTCAGTTGGCTGAGAAATTGATCTCCTGCGCCCCTAAAGGGCTTAAAAGAGTTTTTTATTCGGATTCAGGGGCTGCTGCTGTTGAAGTGGCTTTAAAAATGGCGGTTCAGTATTGGTATCTGAAAGGAGAGAAAAGGACAGAGTTTTTAAGACTTCAGGAATCTTATCATGGAGATACGTTTGGCAGCATGAGTGTCGGGTATTCTGAAACATTTCATAAGCCGTTTCAAGAAATGTTGTTCCAAACCCATACGATTCCTTCCCCCTATTTTTTAAAAAGAGAAAAAAATCTGACTGAAGAAGAAGCGGAAAAAGAGTCTTTAGCTCAAACAAGGACCCTACTTGAATCTCATGGCGCTGCGACTGCAGCTTGTATTGTTGAGCCTTTAATCCAGGGAGCTGCTGGAATTATTCCTCATTCCCCTCGCTATTTAAAAGCCTTGTATGAATTAGTTAAATCTTACCATCTTCTCTTTATTGCTGATGAAGTGGCGGTTGGATTTGGAAGAACGGGAACTTTATTTGCTGTTGAACAGGCTGAAATTTCTCCTGATCTTTTATGCCTTGGGAAAGCTCTCAGCGGCGGATATCTTCCTTTATCTGCAACTCTTGTCACTGAACAGATTTTTGAGGCTTTTTGTGCCCCTTTTGAAGAGTTTAAGCAATTTTTTCATGGGCACACGTTTTCTGGAAATCCTCTGGCATGCGCTGCTGGAATCGCCAGTCTTGAGATTTTCAAAAAAGAGAACACTTTAAAACGGCTTAGTCCTAAGCTTGAATTATTCTGGTCTTTTTTAAAAGAGAAGATTGAGCCTTTAGAGAATGTGATTGAGGTTAGAGGAAGAGGTTTTTTTGCTGGTATTGAAATAGGAAAAACTAAACAGGAAAATTTCCCCGTGGAATTTAGAGCAGGGAAAAAAATTATGATGGCAGCTCGAAAACAGGGGATTATTTTTAGGCCTCTTTTGGATACTCTTGTTTTGGCTCCTCCGCTCAACATTCAGGAAGGGATTTTAAAGGAACTTTTGAACGGTATTTTAAACTCGATTCAAGATGGATTAAGATGACGAGCTTATGGATCGCTAGCTCAATTGGTAGAGCAGCTGACTCTTAATCAGCGGGTTACAGGTTCGAGTCCTGTGCGATCCACCAACCAAAATTATTGACAATTGATTTTCAATAAGATACAATAAAAATATGAATTCCCCTAGAAACGGAATGGCATTAGCCATGGTTTTAGCTGTTTTTGCAATTGTTGTTATTTTAGGAGCGGCTCTTCTAACTTTTTCTTCTCAAAACTATTTTGTTTCAGGGAAAGTCAGCAGTTCTCTGGCGGCATTTTATCTTGCACAGGGGGGAATGCAGTACTATGAGACAGTCAGCCCAACCCTTTCCATTAACCCGATAACCGTTGAAATTCCTGATGGTTCAGCTAATCACGTCTGTCTTATCTGGAAAGATAGGAAAGGAAATATCTATTTTCAGGGGGAGGTGCTGGGAGGCGCAGGGGTGGTTTTCAATCAGGCTCTTCTTGTGGCTCCAGGAGGCAGTGTCAGTCAGTGGTCAGAGGTTGAACAATAAGCCCTGGGACGGAGGCATTGGAATGAAATTTAAAAAGGGACTCAGTCTTTTAGAGGTTGAAATTTCCATAGCGATTCTTTTCATTGTCATGACCTTTGCAGCTCTGCTTTTTGGTGGAGCCATAGATATTTCTAACCGATCCCAATTTTTAGCTCGGGCTGATTTTTTAGCCGAACAAAAAATGGAGGAAACTTTGTATCAGAAAACGATCACAGCAGGCAGCGGCAGTTTCAGCGCACCTTATCAAAATTATTCCTGGAATCTGAGCATCAACCCTTACAGTGCCAGTTATCCTAATCTCAAGACAGTTCAAGTTATGGTTTCTGGACCCAATGGAGTCAGGACCACTCTGGTTTCTATAAAACCAGTGGGAACACAGGCATTAGCTATTGGTCCAGGAATGGCAGTTGATACCTCAGGAAATGTGTGGCTTTGGGGATGGAATACCCAGTGCTCGAATCCTCCTTGTTCTACCACCAGTACACCCGTAAAAGCAGATGGATCTAGCGGATCCTGCTGCTTTAATGTTGGAGTTCCTCCAGTCCTTCCCATACTCACTGGAACCGCTTACCAGGATTTTGTCATTGGGAGTAATGGTACAGGGTACTCCTGGGGAGAAAATGGATCAGGGGTTCTAAACAATGGGGATGGAATCTGCTATAACTCTGGCAACTGTGTCAATGGTGTTAATGCTTACCCAAAAACTTTGGTTCTGCCTTCTTCAGGGGGATGGACCTCTTTTTCAGGAGGAATCTATCAGACAGCAGTTGGGATCAACAATCAGAAACTTTTAGTTTGGGGCGGGAATGTTTATGGAGCTCTTGGAAATGGTTATACAGGAAGTGGGGTTGATACCAATATTCCTCAAGATTATGATCCAACTCCAACTACTCCTATCCAAAATAGCAGTTACCCTCCTGGGGGGAATAGTTTCACCAATATTGTTTTATCTGCTGTTGGGGATAACTACCATGGACTTGCCCTTGACACTTATGGTCATGTTTGGGCATGGGGAGATGATGAATACGGACAGTTGGGAATTAATGGAGGACCTGCCAAATGCGGCACAACAATCAGCTGCTCCTGGAAAAATACCAGTCTTCCTTATGGAGAAGAATTTTGTGGAGGAGCAATATGTGAAATCTATCTCACTGAAGTCCTGAATTCAAGTGGATCCTGCTGCCTCAGCAATATTGTGGCAATTGCTACAGGCAGGCGTGACAGTTATGCTATTGACAGCTCAGGTCATGTTTGGGCATGGGGGGACAATACTTGGGGGCAATTAGGTTACAGCAGCTCTTTCCCGAATCAAGGACCTGTGAAATATTCGTACACGTGTTATGAGACTGACTCTTCGGGGACTCTTATCGGAGAATTAACTCCCGGTTATCCGATAAATTACTCTCCTCTTCCTGTTGAAGTGAGGGACTCTACAGGAGCACCTTTTAATGTAGGGACTCCAAGTCAAGCACAAATTGCAGTGGGTGAAGATGACGTTTTAGTCATCAAAAGTGATGGGAGTGTATGGACATGGGGGGAAGGTGGAGATGGATTAGGAATTGGAGTCACGACAGGCCCAGATACTTATACAACTTCTCCCTATTATCAGGAAGTGGTCAATGCTGATGGCAGCACAACCTGCCAGTCAACCACGTCTACTTTTGATTATGCCCCTTATTCTGTTGAAGTTAATAATACGAATAACTCCTGCTGCCTAAGTTTGCTGAGCCTTTCTGGGGGAATTACGACCCCACAAGTAGCAGCATGGACAGATCAACCAACTTTTATCGTTCTTGCCAACACAGGGAAAATTTACTCCTGGGGCAGCAATGAATGGGGAATGCTGGGGGATGGAAGCACATCTTCCAGTTCTTACCCCGTAGAAGTGACAAATTTTTAGCGGCATTTATGAAAACAAAGGTTTCACACTCGGGATTAACGCTTCTAGAAATGCTGATTGCCATCGGCATTTTTGCTCTGATTTTAACCATGGTAGGATCCCTTTTTGTCAATGGTTACCAGGTTTACTCATCTCAGCAGCAGAGCGGATTTGTGATTCGGGAGGATACTCTTGGTTTCAGCGGCATTGTAAATAATTTAAAACAGATGACTGATCTCTATCAACCTGGCAATATGACTCAAACCAATTTTAGTGCTTATGATCCGCAGTCAGGGGTGAATGTGCCTCTGACTTTCACGATTTTTAACTTTAATGCAGGCAAATACGAAACCATTGGATACACTCTGAACTCTCAAAAGGCTGAAATTCTAGAGCTTTTGTATGAACCTGATTACAGCCCCACTGTTTCTTCAACCTGGAATGTGCTGCAGACCCATGTTTTAGCGAATTCTGTTAAAACTCTTGAGTTTGTGTATCATACTCCTGACAGCGGCACCAATCAATTTTTTTCAGCTTCCATAAATTTTTCCACTCCACCCCATTTTTCGCTTTCTTCAGACGTTCATGTTTTTTCTACGAACAAAACCCCTTAGTTTGCTGTCGCACTCTTTTACTGCGAAATTTCTTTAGCTTTCTCCGTGGCTTTTGCGATTGCTTTGATCAGGGTTACTCGTATTCCTCCATCTTCTAATTCCATGATTCCATCCATGGTGACTCCAGCTGGGGTTGTGACTGAATCTTTTAGTTTGGCGGGATGTTCTCCTGTTTCTAGAACCATTTTAGAAGCTCCAAGCATGGATTGAGCAGCAAGTGTGGTTGCCAGATCTCGGGGAAGTCCTGCTTTAACTCCTCCCTCTGCCAGGGACTCAATCATGATGTAAATATATCCTGGACCGCTGCCAGAAAGAGCTGTTACCGCATCCATCAGATCTTCGTTGTCTAAAACCTCGACTCTTCCAACTGAAGAAAAAATTTGTTTTGCCATTTTCAGGTGGTGAAGGGACGCAGATTTGCCGGGACATAAAACAGTCATTCCTTCATTGACCAGGCAGGGAGTATTGGGCATCGCCCGTATCACAGGGATTTTGTCAGGAAGGATTTCTTCGACAAATCGGGTTGTGGTCGCAGCTGCAAGGGTTACAATCATTTGATCAGTGGTAATGGAGTTTTTAATTTCAGAAAGCGCTTGTTTCATATTCTGGGGTTTTACCGCTAGAATGACGATATCTGCCAGTTTTGCCATTTCGGAATTATGGGTAAAGAGTTTAATTCCTAATTGTGACGAGATCTTTTCGTGGTTGATAGAGTGCCGGGTGCTTCCAAATAAATGGGATGGAGGAATGACTTTGTTTTTGAGCAGGCTGCTGACAAGGGTTCCTCCTATTTTTCCAACTCCAATGACAGCAATCTTTTTCCCTGACAATGATGATGTGGAGTCTGATGAGTTTTGAGAAAAGTTCATCACTTTCTATTCCACGGTTACACTTTTAGCTAGATTTCTGGGTTGATCCACATCACACCCCTTTTTGTCAGAGATCAAATAAGCCAGGAGCTGGAGCGGCAGGACAGCCAGAATAGGGGATAAAAGCCAGTGGGTTTCAGGGATTAAAAAAAGATGGTTTGTATATTTAGAAACCTGTTTATTCGTTTCTTCAGCCACTAAAATTAGGGATGCGTCTCTGGCAAGAACTTCCTCTACGTTGGAAATCGTTTTTTCGTAAACAGGGCTTTTCAGAGTCAGAGCGACAGCAACCACATTTTCATCAATCAGGGCAATCGGTCCATGTTTCATTTCTCCTGCAGCATACCCTTCTGCATGGATATAAGAAATTTCTTTCAGCTTTAGAGCACCTTCTAATGCGATTGGATAGTAGACGTGGCGGCCTAAATAAAGAAAATCTTTTCGGCTGGCGAATAATTTTGCAATGTGTTTTACATCGGATTCTTTTTTTAAAGTTAAAGAAACCAACTCAGGAAGGCGGTACAATTCTTTTAAAAACATCTTCATCTCTTCAGACGACAGGGCTTCTCTCTCTAAACCTGCTTTTAAAGCTAAAAGAAAAAGCAGGGTCAGTTGGGAAACGTAAGTTTTTGTAGCAGCCACTCCAATTTCGATTCCTGCTCTGGTGTATAAAGAAGGCGCTTCACGAGAAATTGAGCTTCCCATGACATTGGTGACAGCTAAAACTGAAGCGCCTTGTTTTTTTGCTTCTCGGACAGCGGCAAGAGTATCAGCGGTTTCTCCTGACTGACTGACTGCCACTACCAGGGTTTTTTTTGAGAGATGAAGGTTTCTATAGCGAAATTCACTGGACAGTTCAACTTCAGCGGGGATTTTCGCTAAATTTTCAAACCAGTATTTCCCAATCATGGCTGCATGATAGGCAGTTCCTGCTCCAGTTAAAAATACACGCTCAAATTTTGGGATTTCAATCTCTAGAGAGATTCCGTTTGGCTTTAATCTCCCCGCCAAGGTCTCTGAGATGACGTCTGGCTGCTCATGAATCTCTTTAAGCATGAAGTGTTTATATCCCCCTTTTTCAGCCATGGCAGTATCCCATAAAACCCGGAAACTGGTTCTTTCTATCTTTTTTTGATGGGAATCGAGCAGTTTAACCCCTTCGGGAGTTAAGACAATGACCTCACCATCCTCAACAATAAGGGCATCCCTGGTGAAAGGGAGGAAAGCAGGGATGTCACTCGCTAAGAAATACTCTCCTTTCCCGATTCCAATGACCAGAGGGCTTCCCATTCTTGCCGCGGCAATTTTTTGAGGCTCATCCTCGGCAATGGCGGCTATGGCATAAGAACCTCTTATTTCGTGCAGGGATCTGATTAAAGCTTCCTCTAAATTTCCATTATAATAAATTTCAATCAGATGAGGAATAATTTCAGTGTCGGTTTCTGTTCTAAAATGATGCCCAGCCTTTAAAAGTTTTTCTTTGATTTCCAGATAATTTTCGATAATCCCATTGTGCACAAGAGCAAAACGATTTTTACAGTCTGAGTGCGGATGAGCGTTTTCATCATTGGGTCTTCCATGGGTAGCCCATCTTGTATGTCCAATTCCTGTGTGTCCATGAATAGGCTGTGATAAAAGAACAGTTTCTAAAGCGGCGATTTTCCCCGCGCACTTCGCTTTTGCCACTCCATTACCGTTTAATACAGCCATCCCTGCAGAATCGTAGCCGCGGTACTCCAATCTTTTTAATCCTTCCAGTAAAACAGATGAAGCTTCCTTTTCACCTAGATATCCGACGATCCCGCACATTACTTTAATCTCCTTTCAATGATAGAAGCCAAAAGACTGACGACTTCCTCCAGTTCTTTCTGCTCTAATCCTTCTGCCATGATTCGAATCAATGGTTCTGTTCCAGAAGGACGCACGACAAGTCTTCCTTTGCCTTTTAATCTTTTCTCCTGCTCGTGTAGAACTCTCTGAATCTCTTCATCATGATGGAACTGCGTTTTTTTTCTGACAGGAACGTTTTTAAGAATTTGCGGGAATACTTCAATAATATTTTGATAATCAGCTAGAGATTTTCCCGTTTCCCGCAGAACAGAAAGAACGGCTAAGGCTGTTAAACACCCATCCCCTGAAACTCCATGATTCAGAAGAATCAAGTGTCCTGACTGTTCTCCTCCCAGATTGGCGTTTTTTCTCATCATCTCCTCGAGCACGTATCGATCTCCAATTTGGGTTCGGATCAATTTAATGTTTTTTTCCTTTAAGGCTTTTTCAAGGCCAAAATTAGCCATGACAGTTGTTATGACTGGTCCTTTTAATTTTCTTTTCCTGCGCCAGTGAATTCCTAAAAGAGCCAGAGTATGATCTCCATGGAAGAGATCGCCTTTACCTGTCACAAACACGACGCGGTCAGCATCCCCATCAAAAGCAATTCCTAAATCCGCTTTTTCCTTCAGGACAGCTTTTTTTAAAAAATTTGGGGAGGTAGCTCCACAGTTCACGTTAATTTTTTCTCCATCAGGAATTGAACATTTTAGAATGACTTTTGCTCCAAGAGATTCAAAAAGAGAAGGAGCGGTCACGCTCGCTGAGCCGTAAGCGCAGTCCAGAACAAGGACCGTTCCTTTTAATGAGAGATTGAAACGAGATTTTAAATATTGAAGATAACGTTCTTTCGCCTCGTTGAGATTTCTCAATTTTCCAATGCCAGCGCCAGTTGGGCGTTTTAATTTATCCTCTTTTAATTTTAAAATAGATTCAATCTGCTGCTCCTGACTATCTGACAATTTTAATCCTGAAGAAGAAAAGATTTTGATCCCATTATGTTCAAGAGGATTGTGGGATGCGGAAATCATGATGCCTGCTTTAAACTTCAAATTTCTTGTTAAAAAACTGACTGCCGGAGTTGGAATTATTCCGCATCGAGAAACATTTGTTCCAACCGATAAAATTCCAGATTCTAAAGTTCCTGCCAGCATATCGCTCGAAATTCTAGGATCTTTTCCGATTAATATTTCTCCTGTTTCATTTTTTCGCAAAATAGAACCGGCTGCTCTGCCGATGCGGAAAACCAGCTCAGGAGTTAAGTCTTGATTCGCTATTCCACGAATTCCATCTGTTCCAAAAAATTTTTTTGTCATTATTTCCATATGATCATCTTCCTATTTTTAAAATTACAGTCGCTTTTTTCTTTCCCTGGAGTATCACTCCCTCTGGAGAAATAATTTTCACCACGCGAATCAAGGTTCCCCTTTTTCCGGTAATATTGATAGGAAAGGTAGAGAGATATTTTGGGGGATGAATTCCTGTTTTTACTTCTCCAAGGACGATGGCTGGGGAAACAGAAACAGCTCTTAAAAGTTCATGAGATGATAAGAATCCAGTAATAGAAGGGCGCACTGCAAACGGAAGAATGGATCTCTCTTTCTGTTCCAGGACCTCAACAAAAGGAGGGATTATATGAACCCCGGGCACGATTCTCCCGAAAGAATCAACAGGAACAGGAGTTGCTGCAACAGGTGAATGGTTTAAGCCGTTATTAGGAATTTCAACCTGGGCATCTTCTACCTCATTAACTCTCAGAGAGGCGCCTTTAACGATTACTTTTGAAGGGGCAATTCGAATCACGTGTCTGATCCTGATCTTTTCAGCATTCCAGATAACAGGCACTTTTTTTTGGATGAGTGTGTCCAGAACAACTTCTACTTTTGTCGGGTCTGTTCGTTTAATCATGAATCCTGGAGGTGATGCAAGATGCACAGGCAGATTTTGATAATCTCCTGCATTTTTCCCCTGGAGATCTACGTATGCCTTGAAATCAGAAGATTTCAATTTATTTAGTTTTTTCTGCGGTCCTTCTACTGTCGCAAAAATTTCAGATGGAGCGCTTAAAACCTGAATCTGGGAAGAGAGGTTCTGGAAAACGAGGGGCAGCTCGAGGTGTTTAGTCCCTTCTGCTTTCTCAGAGCTGAAAGTTCCGAAATGCACTACAAACCACAAAAATAAGGCGAGAATAAAACTTACAAGTTTTAGGCTAAGATTTTTTTTGAAAAATCCTTTGAACACGGGATTTGTAATTCTCCTTCCAGAGCGATTTCCAAATAGGAACTGCCGCGATTTCAGAGGGGGACATGAGATAAGTTAAAAGAAAATTTTTAATCCCGGTTTCATCCAGATTTCGAATGAATTTTCCTTCTTTGGCAATGGAAATTTCTCCTGTTTCTTCAGATACAATTACAGCCAGGGCATCACTTTCCTCTGTGATGCCTAAAGCAGCCCTGTGTCTGCTTCCAAAACTCTTGTCAATCCAGGGATTATCAGAGAGGGGAAGGTAGCAGCCAGCCGCCATGATTTTCATTCCTCTAATAATAACAGCTCCATCGTGCAGTGGGCTTTTGGGAAGAAAAATGGAAAGCAGCAGTTTTGAGCTTACTTCTCCTTCTAATCGGGTTCCTTTTTCAATAAAGTCAGCCAATCCTGATTCCCGTTCAAGCACAATGAGAGCTCCTGTTTTTGTTTGGGATAAGACTACGACCGCCCAGGTGATTTCATCAATCAATTTAGAAATTTCTTCTCTTTTTAAACGGGGGAGAGCAGCTCTTGCTACTCCTCCTCTGCCTAACTGTTCAAGGGCTCGACGGAGCTCAGGCTGAAAGACGATTGGGAGAGCAACTGCAATGCTGAGCATTAAATATTTTAAAATCCAGTTTAATGTTTCAAGATGGAGGTAAGCGCTGCTGAGTCTGGCTAGCAGCAGGATGATAACCCCTTGCAGAATTTGAACAGCTCTTGTTCCTTGGATGACGAGCAGGAGTTGGTAAAATAAAAAAGTCACGATCAGAATATCGATTAAGTTTAAAATAATGAAATGTGGAGAATAAATAAGCCAGTTGAGCATGTGTTTCAGAATTTCTTTTAAGCGGTACTTGAACCCTTCCAAATAATTAACATGGAAGGGAAAGAAGGAAACCCTTGCTGGGAGGAGAAAATTTGAAAACTATGAGAAAGAACAGCCAATTTTTACTTTTGACGAGTTTGCTTTTGATTTGTGGGTGTGCTAAAAAACCGATTCAAGTAAAGATTCCCCCTTCAGCTCCCCGCAGAGGGCAGAAGATAGTTTTTGATTCTAACAAGGTGGGAAAATTAGATCTGTTTTCCATTTATCCTGGCGGGAGTAAAACCACGAATTTAACTCCGCATGCGGGATCTTTGAATTTACAGCCTGCCTGGGATTCTTATGGGAAAAAGATATATTTTACTTCAAACTTTAAAGGGACTCTAAACATTTTTGAGATGAATTCTGATGGGAAGGGACTGCAGCAAATCACTGATTTGAAAGGGGAGAATTATTCTCCTTCTGTTTCACCTGATGGGACTAAGCTGGCTTTTATTTCCACCCAGAGCGGAGCTCCAGAACTTTATTTAGCAAATTCAGATGGAAGCAAACCCTTTCTTTTAATAAAGGGGAAATCTGCTCATCCCGCTTTTTCTCCGAATGGGAAAATGATCGCTTTTGTGAGCCTAAAAAAGGGACATGGGAGACCAGCTTTCATTGATGTTTCCGGGAAAAATCTACTAGTTTCTCATCTTCGCGTGGTTCCTGATGGAGGACCTGCATGGTCTCCTAACAGTCGTTCTATCGCGTTTATTGCAAAATCAAAAGGAGTGTATAAATTGGAAACCATGCATCCTGGGAAAAGAGGAGTTCGAGAGATTTTATCGTCGGCCCTCCCAATCGGATCGCCATCCTTCAGCCCGGGAGGCAAACATCTTTGTTATATGGGGTATGTAAAAAAGTCATTTTATAATCAGCACTGGAAAATTTTTGTTGTTAAACGAGATGGGAAAAATTCTCGCCAGATTACATTCGGCCGCTCAGATGATCGTGATCCGATCTGGTTCCACCGTTAGGAAAACTCACTCCTGTGGTGAGCTTTCTCTAGAAAACAAAGGTGAAATTGTTGTTCTTCAGGGATGGGTTCACCGCAGACGGGACTTAGGAGGGGTACTTTTTATTGATTTGAGAGATAGAGAAGGGATCACTCAGATTGTTTTTAATTCTCAAATCTATCCCGAACTCCATAAAAAAGCCCAGGAATTGTCCCGCGAATATGTTGTTTCGATAAAAGGCAAAGTTTCTGAACGCTCTGATGAAACGAAGAATCAGAAATTTATCACGGATCAGATTAAAACGGGAGAGATCGAAATTATTTGCGAAGAGTTTGAAATTTTGAACCCCTGTTCTTCTAATTTACCTATCTCTCGCCTGGATGAAGAAGGAGAAAAGCTCCTTCCAGGAGAGGAAATGAGGTTAAAATACCGCTATTTGGATCTTCGCAGGAAAAAAATGTTTGAGAATTTGAAATTAAGGCACAAAATAGTAAAAGTGATTCGTGATTTTTTAGATCGAGAAGGGTTTTTAGAAGTCGAAACTCCTATGTTGATTCGAACGACCCCTGAAGGAGCAAGAGACTACCTGGTTCCAAGCAGAATACACCGCGGAAAATTTTATGCTCTGCCTCAGTCTCCTCAGTTGTTCAAGCAGCTTTTGATGGTGGCTGGATTTGAGAAATATTTTCAAATCGCGCGCTGCATGAGAGATGAAGATTTGAGATCTGACCGCCAACCCGAGTTCACCCAGTTGGATTTAGAAATGTCTTTTATTACCAGGGAAGATATTTTTTTAGTCATTGAACGCTTGTTCCAATACGTGCTTAAAACTGTATTAAACCAGGAACTTCCGATTCCATTCCCAAGATTAACCTATGCTGAATCCATCCAGAAATATGGGACCGACAAACCGGATTTAAGATTTGGTCTTCAGATTCAAGATTTTGCAGACTGCTTTTCAAAAACAAATTTTAAAGTTTATCAGGATGTTCTTGGTTCTAAAGGGGTGATTAATGGAATTCACCTGAAGGACGGGGCAAAAGAGTTTACATCCCGAAGTAAATTAGACCTGCTTCTTGAGCAGTGGAAACTTAAAGGTGTTAAAGAACTGACGTATCTTTTATGGGTTGGACAAAAAGAATTTCGTTCTCCTATTGGCAAGCATGTGGGAGATGGGGAAAAAGAAAAACTTGTTGAAAAACTTAACCCTGAAACAGGAGACGTTACTTTTCTAGTATCCGGCGAAAAAGATCGCTCCCTGGAAGCTCTTGGAAAATTGAGGATAGAACTGGCAGAAAGAGTGAGCCTCATTCCAAAAGAAGAAAGAAAATTCCACTTTTCCTGGATTGTGGATTTTCCAATGTTTTTCTGGAATGAAGAAGAAAAAAGATTAGATCCTGCTCATCATCCTTTTACATCTCCACTCCCTGAAGACATTGCGCTGCTGGATTTAAAGCCCCTGGAATGCAGAGCTAATGCTTATGATCTAGTATTGAATGGTTACGAGATCGCCAGCGGTAGCATTCGCATTCATCAGAGGCCTCTCCAGGAAAAAATCTTTGAATTAATCGGACTAACCCTGAAACAGGCGTACGAAAAATTTGGATTTCTGCTGGATGCGTTCCAGTATGGCGCTCCGCCTCATGGGGGGATTGCTCCTGGCATAGATCGTCTGGTTATGATTCTTGCTGGAGCTGATTCGATTCGTGAAGTGATTGCTTTTCCTAAAAATCAATCGGCTCAAGATTTGATGTTAGGCGCCCCTGTAGAAGTTCCTGAGAATCAGCTTGAAGAGCTTGCTTTGAAGGTTAACCTTCCTTCACGCTGACTCAATGATTTCGACAGTCCACGATAATAAGTTGAGAAATTCGATTGATTTCTAAAATTCTGGGTATAATAAAAAGGATGTTGTTCGGAGTAACTGCTAGGTTCATCTAGCTTATGACGAATTAACAAGACCAGAAACGAACCTGCTTGGAGGTTCGTTTCTTTTTTATCTTAAAAATTTGTGGATCAAAAAAGGATTTTTATTTTTATTATTCAATTTAAGATTGACTCATGGAAAGCGAAGAAAAAAAACGCGCTAAACTGGATAAAAGGATTAAGCGATTTAGGTCTTCAGAGAACAATTCCGATGTTTCTCCTCTTAAAGGGTTTGGGCTAATGGGATCTATTGGATTTACTATGGCAGGTTCACTTGGAATTTGTATTTTCGTGGGCAACTATTTGGACCAGAAATGGCATACGAAACCCTGGTTAACTCTTTTAGGCATTGCGGCAGGTCTTGTTTTTGGAGGATTTGGATGTATTGAAGTTATTCGGATGTTTCTGGGAGGGAAGGGATTATGATTCTCTCGAAAATTGTATTTTTAGAGATTTTCCTTGGATTTGGATTAAGCTGGGTGCAGCTTAAATCTCTGCAGCATCACGTCAGTCTTTTTTGGGAGACAATGGGTTCTGGATCAAAGAAAAAATGGAAAAATTTGTTTCTGAAAAGGTTTGCGGCAGTTGGGGTCGTTCTAGCCATTGTTTTTTATTCTTTCTTGAAATTAAAACTTACTATTCTTCCTTTTATATTCAGTTATATTATCTTCTCGTTTGCTCTGCGGTACTATTTTTGGAGGGAAGCGCATGTCTAATTTTTCTAAGCTTTCCCATCATATTCAACAAGCAATCAAATTTCAAAATGTCTATCCTTTTGGCTATCATGCTGTGGCAAAAGGAGCTGTTATTAACCCTTATGTTGTTCATTGGGATACTGTTGTCTGGACATGGATTGCGATGGGACTTTTGATCCTTGCGGCTTTATTAATCCGCAGAGATTTAAAGATCCTGCCAGAATCGTTCAGTTTGCAAAATATTGTCGAATGGATTTGGGATTTTCATGAAGGAATCGCAAAGGAAATGCTTGGAGAAGAGGCATATCAATATATGTCTGTTATTATGACTATTTTTTTCTTTGTTCTGCTCGGGAATATTTTTGGATTAATTCCTCTTTTCAATCCTTATACTAGGGATGTCAATACAACTGTTGGACTTGCTATTTACAGTTTTTGCGCGTTTACTTACTACGGGCTTAAAAAGAAAGGAATGGTTAACTGGATAAAACATTTTATCCATCCTATTCCCGCACTTGCCCATTCTTTAGAAGGTCCATTAAAATATGTCATGATCCCTCTTTTATTTCCTTTCTTCATATTTTTAAATATCGTTGAGGAAACGGTTCGCATTATTTCGCTTTCCATGCGACTTTTTGGAAACATCATGGGAAAACATATTGTCATCGCTGTTTTGCTGGGATTGGCTGTATATATAACTTGGATTTTTGATCCCCTTCCTGTTTTCGTGTGGCTGATTGGACTGATTGCTTCGATTGTTCAGGCTTTAATTTTTTCGTTGTTGACATTAGCTTATATTGCAGGAGCAGTGGCAGAACTTCATTAATGATTAGAAGAACTTTAAAATTAAAATTAAGGAGGAAAGAATGGAACCAAAATTAATGGCATTTTTAGCAGCAGGTTTGTGCATGGGACTGGGAGCAATTGGCCCAGGAATGGGAATGGGAAATGCGGTGGGCAAAGCCCTTGAGTCAATTGGCAGAAACCCTGAGTCGTCAAAAGTTATGGGTGGAACTTTTTACGTGGGACTCGCATTTATTGAATCTATCAGCATTTATGCCCTTGTTATTGCTCTGGTTTTGTTATTCGTTTTTGGGAAATAAAAAATGCTCCTGCAATTAGATCCAACGCTGCTGGTTGAAATTTTTAATTTTCTCATTCTGCTTTTTTTCTTAAGGTGGGCGCTCTGGAAACCTTTAATGCAAACTTTAGAAAATCGCAGAAATAGCATTGAATCTAAGATCAAGGAAGCTGAAGGCATTAATGAAGAGGCTAAAGATTTGAAAGCCCGTTATGAAGAGCAAATTGCGAAGGCGAAAGATGAAGCGCAGAAAATTTTGAAAGAAGCTGCGTCTCATGGTGAAAGGTTGAAAGAACAGATTCTTGCTGAAGCAAAAGAAGAGGTATCTAGAATTCGCAAACAGGCTGAACAGGATATTGAATCAGAAAAAGAAAGGGCTGTGGCTCAAGTTAAAAGTTATCTGGTGGATTTAACGATCCAGTCCACTCGAAAAATCCTGGAAAATTCTCTTGATAAAGGTACTCAAGAAAAACTGGTGGTTGAATTTATGCGAAAGATTCCGGAGATTCATGTTAATTGAAGCAGTCTCACGAAGATACGCAAAAGCTTTGTTCAATGCTTCTGTATCTCAAAAATCTCAAGATACGGTAGAGCGAGAACTGGAAAAAGTGGAAAATACTTTTGACAGGGACCAGCGACTTTATCAGATCTGGGCTTCTCCAAGATTGTTCCCTGAAACCAAGAAAAGTTTTTTTAAGAAAATATTCCCCGAGTGTTCTGCTCTTGTTTTTCGTTTCATGTGCATCTTGATTGACAAAAAGAGAGAGAATATTCTTTTGCCCTGTATAAGAGAGTATCGCTCCATGCTTCTCGATTTTTACAATCGAGTTTTTGTCGAAATAAAAACTGCTGTTCCAATTTCGGAAGAAATTCAGACACAATTAAAAGAGGTTCTTTCACAGAAACTTGCAAAACAGGTAGGACTGATTTTGACCCTTGATCCTTCTTTAATTGGAGGGATGGCGATTCGTGTGGGTGATAGAGTCTTAGACGGCAGCTTGAAAACAAAGCTTCAGGAGTTGAAAGAAGAGCTTTTAAGAAGTTGACTCCGTGAGTGTCGCAAGGGTTAGAACGTTAGGAGAAACGAGCTATTGTGAATCAGAAGAAAAATATTCGAGTTGCTGTTCAGAATTTTGGCTGCAAAGTCAATCAACTGGAAGGCCTTAAATTGTCTGCTCAGTTTTCCGTCAGAGGCTACCAATTGTGCGGACATGACGAGAATGCTGATGTGTATGTCGTCAATACCTGTACAGTCACTCATAACGCAGATCGAACCAGTGACAAGGCGATTCGAAGAACTCTTAGACAGAATTCAAATGCTGTAGTCGTTGTAACGGGCTGTCATGCTGAATCCTGGAATGATCCTTCTCTTCCCAGGAATAGGGTTCTTAAAATTTCGCAGCTGAAAAAAGAAAATCTAGTTGCTGAAGTGGAGAAGACATTGTTTGGAGGGACTTCTGAAATTTTAGATACTCTCGATTATCACACAATTTCTCCCCTTCCCATGCGAACAAAAGCGTATCTAAAAATTCAAGATGGGTGCGATCGATTTTGCACTTTTTGCATCATTCCTTTCATTCGGGGAAGATCTCGTTCTAAGTCCGCTGAACAAGTCCTTCAAGAAGCCCAAGATTTGATTCAAAAGGGACATAAGGAAATTGTTATTACGGGAATATGTGTCGGGGATTATGGGCATGACCTGACTCCTAAAAAGTCGTTGTCGGATTTAATTATGGATTTGCTTTCTCTTTCTCCTCATGTGAGATGGAGATTAAGTTCTATTGATCCATGCGACGTGGATGAAAAATTAGTTCAAACGATTTGGACACATCCAAATTTTTGCAAACACTTTCATCTCGCCCTGCAGCACGGAAGCAGTCGAATTTTAAAAAAAATGGGCAGGGATTATACTAAACAGGAGTTTTTCGTTTTATGCCGCGAGCTGCGCAGAAGAATTCCAGATGCAGCCATTACCACTGACGTGATGGTTGGATTCCCTGGAGAGACGAAAGAAGATTTTCTGGAGACGTACGCTTTTGTTGAGGCGACAGCTTTTTCAAAAACACACGTTTTCCCCTACTCGGAAAGGAAAGGGACTGGGGCTGCAAAACACGTAGGGAAAGTGCCTCATCATATTAAAAAAGAACGTGAGCATATGCTTCTAGAGCTTTCTAAAGCGCTTTCCATTCGGTTCTATGCTTCATGTCTTGGGTCGAGACAGGAGGTTTTAATCGAGCGCTCTCGAGAACAGGAAACAGGCTTGCTGCAAGGATACACGTCTAATTATATTCCTGTTTTAATGGATGGGCCTGATCATTTAATGGGAGAGTTAGTATCGGTTTTCTTAGAGGCAGCTGCAGGAGATAAGGTTTATGGAAGGTGTTTAAATGGATTCCTCGTTAAAAGTTCCTAAAGTAGAAAAAGAAGCAAAAATTTGTCTGGTTATTGAGCGGGATCCATTTTATAAAGTTTTTATTGAAAATTTTTTTAGAAAGGTTCATGTTGAAATAGAATTTGTCCAGGATGGCGTTTCTGCCCTGAAAAGAGTAAAAACTCGCAAGCCCGATCTGCTTATTTCGGAAGCGCTTCTTCCTAAAGTTGATGGATTAGCTCTCTGTCAATATATCCGCTCTGATCCCAAGTTGTCTGATTTGCCGATTATTATTTTTAGTATTTTAGAAATTGAAGAAGACGCTGTGGAATCAGGAGCTAATTTTTTTTTACTGAAACCTTTCCACGAGAGGGAATTTGCAAAATCGGTTTCTCGCTTCCTTCCGATCCAGATCAAAGAGGCAAATGAATGAATAGAATCTCGACTGGGAGCAAAAATTTAGACATTATTTTAAGTGGTGGAGTTCCTTCAGACAGCATAACTTTAATTGCTGGACCCGCAGGTTCGGGGAAAAGCGTGTTAGCTCATCAGATTTTTTTTTCAAATTTAAAAGAAGGTTTCCGTGGAGTTTATCTCACTACCCTTGGAGAGCCCGTTTATAAAGTTATTAAAAACATGCAGTCTTTTGAGTTTTTTGATCCTATCATGGCTGCTCATTCCATTGATTATGAGGATACGGGTTTTCTGCTTTCAAAAGAAGGACTAAAAAAATTTAACGATTTTGTTTCCTATACTCTTTTGAATTATTCTCCCAGCTTTTACTGTATTGATGGAATTGACAGGCTGAAATATTTAAGCGGAGATATTCCCGAATTTGAGTCTTTTTTATATGATTTGACAGGCCTTTTCTCTGCCTATCACTGCACAACTTTCTGGCTTGGGACCTTTACTGAAGCTCAGATTCCTCTATCCCATGAAGCTAATTCTTGCGACAATCTTATCTATCTTTCCATGGATGAACAGGGGGGACGAAGTTTAAAGGTTTTAAAATTAGGGAGATCCTCATTTATCTCTGGTGAGAATCGCTGTACTATCAATGAGCAGGGGATTCGCGTAACGCCTAAACTTTTCTCCACAGTTCGTCCAAAAAGATCGGATGAAAAGGAGCCTTTTTTGTGGAAAGTTGAGCCTTTTCAAGAATTTGTAAAAAATGCAGGGCTTTCAAAAGGCGCAGCTATTCTGATTCAAGGAGAGCCAGGCACAGGAAAAACAACAGCGGGTTTGCGTTTTATTGCTGATGGGATCGAACAGGGAGAAAAAGGAGGCATTGTCAGTTTTAAAGAAGATCTTTCTGATCTGTCAGGATTGAGTCAGTTCGTGAACTATGATTTAGAAAGTCGGGTCGAAAAAGGGGAAGCCAGTTTTTGGTTTCAGTCCCCAACAGACATGAATTTGGACGAACTGGCGCTGCGGATTATGCAGATGGCGCGTCAAACAGGAACAGGGAGATTGTTTATTAATGATCTGCATTTTCTTTTTCGATGTTACAGCGGTTCACCTTCTGAGGCGATGCGGTATATTTATTCACTTTTCCAGGTGTTTAAGCTGGCTCGATTAACCGTGCTGTTTTCATACGGAAACAGCCCTTATAATGACGTGCTTCAGGAACTATGCGATCTAGTTCTAGTCTCCTCCAGGAAAGAGGAGGACTATCAGTTTAATGCATTAAAAGGGGTAAAACATGGAAGATTTGTGGGAAAAATGCCCTCAGTGTAAAGAAGTTGTTTATCGGAAAGCCTTAGAAGAAAATTTAAAAGTTTGCCCCAAATGCAAACATCACTTTCGTTTAACAGCAGCGGAGCGAATCGCTCTTACTGCTGATGAGATGACTTTTAAAGAACTGGATCCCTTTTTGTCTCCTGGAGATCCACTCGGGATAGGGAAGAGTTATACCGAAAAATGTCTTGAAGATGAAAAGAAAACGGGACTGAAAGAAGCTGTCCTCACTGGAACTGCTAAAATTGGTGGAGTATCAGCGGTTTTAGGGGTCATGGATTTTCATTATAGAGGCGGGTCAATGGGTTCTGTGGTGGGAGAAAAAATAACGAGAGCCATTGAAGCAGCAGTTGAATCCCAGAAGCCAGTTGTGATGATAACGGCATCAGGAGGCGCCAGAATGCAGGAGGGTACACTTTCCTTGATGCAAATGGCAAAGACCAGCGCTGCAGTCGCTAAACTGAATGAGGCAGGGCTCATGTATCTCTGTGTTTTAACCGATCCTACGACAGCAGGAGTTGCTGCTAGTTTTGCTTCTCTTGGAGATGTTATTTTAGCAGAACCCAGAGCATTAATTGGTTTCACCGGGCAGAGAGTGATCGAAGAGACTATTCGCCAAAAACTTCCTCCAGGTTTTCAGCTCAGCGAATTTTTTTTGACGCATGGAATGATTGACTTGATTGTAGAACGGAGATTATTGAAAGAAACTGTTGCAAGATTGCTGCAGTATGGGAAAGGAGGATTATCATGAGCGGTAATTTTCATGACAAACAGCTTGTTTCTCATTTGGCGAGGGAGCTGCAGAAAGGGAAGAGCAGCAAAATTAGAAAAAACGCCGCTTTAGTGCTGGGGAAAATAGGGGGCAAACAGGCTACAGAGGTTCTCATCAGGGCTTTGAATGACAAAGTGCTCTCTGTCCGCAGCAATGCCGCTATTGCTCTTGGAATGATTGGAGACAAAAAAGCAGTTCCTCCTTTAATGGAGAGACTTTCTGCTTCTTCCTGGCAGGAAAGATTAAATGCAGCAGTTTCCTTGGGATGGATAGCTGATTCTAAAGCCGCGGACTCTCTTTTAAAACTTTTGGAAGACAGACATGCTTATGTTCGAAAAGGCGCAGCATTTGCTCTTGGACAGATTAAAATTCCTGAAATCAGAGCCCTTCTTCTAGATTTGTTGACCCGAAAAGACAAGCCAATCAATGAATCTGCTGTCGTTCTTGCTTATATGGGAGATTTAAGCGGATATTTTTATCTGTATCATGGAAAGAAAAGAAATTTTTTTCCTGTTCCAGAGACTTTGAAAAGAAGAAATAAGACACTGTATGAAACTTTTAAATTGGGAAATCTTTTTTATTCGTCCTCTCTTTTTCATCTCGCCATAAAAGAATACTGGAAGGCAGTTTCACAGTATAAGAAAAGTTCGCTGAAAATGATAAGCTCAATTTTAAACAATCTGGCTGATGCTCTGTGCTCAGTTGGAGAAACTGAAAAGGCGGTCGCTTTATATATGCTGTGCTGCCGCCTTAAGCCTGAATCATCCATCCTTGCCAATTTAGACAGTGCAGAAGTCATTCTGGATATTCAGGATCTCGTTGTGGAAAAAATAAAAACATGGATTTCAAGCAGAGAATCCACTGTTTTTAAACCAGGTCAAGGAGTTCTTCAGTTTTTTAAGTTTCTGCTGCGCGGAATGGGAAAAGAAGAAAGCGCTTTTACGCGTAAGCTTCTATTCCTGGGATGGAAAACTTTCTATGCTCTAGAGATTTTTCAAGGAAGAGATTTTGAAAGCGTTGAAGTAGAGGCTCCTTTTGTTTTTTTTAAAGATCAAATTCCCTCCTTAATTTCTGCTGTTTCTGACAATCCGCTTTTTCTGCCGCTTTCAGCGATACTTTCACACCTAAATTTTGACTTCGATAAAAAATCTCATCAATTAAGCCATTTTTTCTTGATCGGATATTTTGCTGGCTTCTTGCAGAAAATTTGGCATCTGACAAATTTAAATTTTTCCGTGAATTGAAGCGGCTTATTTTCCGCAGCGTGCTTTATTCGTGAGAATCTGTGGGTCTTCGCGCCACCCTTTCGCAAACGATCCCACATCGTTTAATTGGGATGGTATATGCTGCTTCAGGATCTGCTGGTGTTTTAGAAATGATTCGGGTTAGAGTTACACGGTAAATTTGCCGGGTGTGGAAGCACAGCCGGAGATTTATCTGGTTCAAGATTACTGGTGCGGAGGGTGGGACTTGAACCCACACGGTGTAAACCATACGCCCCTCAAACGTACGCGTCTGCCAGTTCCGCCACCCCCGCGCTTTTAGTGAGTTTTATCAGAGTAATTTTCTACAGAGAAGTGATTCTCCCTATTAAGTTTTTAAAAAATTAAAATCGCTTCTGGATTTATTTTTAAGAGGAATAAAGCGTCGCTGTGATGAATAAATTGAATCATTGTCTTTGTCGTTGAAATCCGCAGTATCTATAGGAGGGTGATGAAGAGATGGAAAAAAATGAAAAACTTAATTGTCCGGCGTGCAAAAGTGAAACGCTTCAGCCGTTTCAAGTGGGATCGGTTGTTCTCCAGAAATGCCCGAAATGTTCAGGTTTGTGGTTTGATGGAGACGAATTAGGACAGGTTGAGGAGTTTCCCGAAACAGAACTGACAAAAGATTTTCAGGATCAACTGGATGATGCTTCTGTCACCAGCGCTGCTGGCGTTAAAGATGCTGCTGCCAAACCCCAAGAAGAACTTTGTCCTTTTTGCGAGAAACCGATGCTGCGTTATCAATATGATTTAAGCTCAGGTATCTGGATTCACGGTTGTCCGGATGGAGATGGAGTCTGGCTGGATAAAGGAGAGGTTCTAAAAGTGCATCAACATCTTCTGGATGCCGCTAAAGATCTACCTCCCGAGAAAATGCAGGCTTTAATGGCTCAGTTGAAACAGATTCAGCAAGATGAACAGAAAAAAGAAGATCAAGCAGTTGCCTCTTTGTTCGGTCACCATCAAGGAGTTGGAGCTCCTGTCTGGCACCTCATGGATGGGATATGTCTTTTTGCTTATCACGCGATTAATAAGGTGGGAGAAGAAGCAGAAAAGCTCGAAGAGAAAATGTAGTAATTTTTTTCTGCGGATTCAATTTATGCCCTTAAACTCGAGAGATTTCTTTTAATTTGTCAGTTATTTTTCAAGAGAGGAGCAGATCCATTGTATTTTAAACAGCTAGAGATTGGTCCCATGCAGAACTTTATTTATTTTTTTGGAGATAAAGATTCAAAAGAATGTGTTGTTGTGGATCCTGCCTGGAATGTAGATGCAATCTTAAATCAAGTTGAAAAAGACGGGATGAAAATTTCCGGAGCTTTTATTACCCATGGTCACCCTGATCATATCAATGCTGTGGAAAAACTGCTGCAGAAGACAGACTGTCGGATTTATGTTCAGAAAAAAGAGTTGGAGTGGTTGGGCTGGAAGTGGTCTGGATTGAAGCCTCTCCAAAACGGGGATATTGTTGAGATTGGCAAATTGAAAGTTCAGGCGATTCGTACCCCAGGACATACTCCTGGATCCCAGTGCCTTCTTGTTGAAGATTCGTTGATTTCAGGGGATACTTTATTCATTAACAGCTGCGGAAGAATAGACCTTCCTGGGAGTAATCCTGAAGAAATGTATCGAAGTCTGGAAAGTTTAAAAAAATTAAAGGATGATATTCTGCTGTTCCCCGGACACAATTATGCTGAAACTGTCAGCTCAACCATGGGGTCTGAAAAAAAGAAAAATCCGTATTTGCAGTTTTCTAGTTTGCAAGAATTTCTTTCTGCGATGACCAGATAGAGTTCTGTGGAAGTCCCATCAGAAGGATCGCTGCAGAGAGCCGCAAAAGATAGGGATATGGTTACTCAAAGTGGGTTGAAAGAGCCGCTCGCGGATCGTCTTCGTCCTAAAAATCTGGATGAAGTTTTCGGACAGGAAAAATTGATCGGCGGCACAGGAGTTTTAAGAAAAACCCTTGAATCAGGAAGGATTTTTTCTTTTATTTTATGGGGACCTCCAGGTTCAGGGAAAACGACCCTTGCTCGATTATCTGCTTCTATGATTAATGCTCATTTCGTGGAGTTTTCCGCAGTCACTTCAGGAGTGGCAGAGGTCCGGAAAACCATTGAAGAAGCTAAAAAGTTTAAAAATTTTGGGACTCAGACCATTTTGTTTGTGGATGAAATCCACAGATTCAATAAAGCGCAGCAGGATGCTTTTCTGCCGCACGTTGAAAATGGAACTTTCATCTTAATAGGAGCCACAACAGAGAACCCTTTTTTTGAAGTAACAGCTCCTCTTTTAAGTCGTTTGAAAATTTTCAGACTTGAACCTCTGTCTGAAGAGGTTCTTGGGGAAATCATAAAAAAAGGATGTGAAGCTCTTGACATTTCCGCTGCAGAAAAAGGGATAGAACTTTTAACCACTTATGCTGCTGGGGATGCCAGAAGAGCTCTCAATGCTCTTGAAGCTGTTCACCTGGCTTATTCAAAAGAAAAAAATCTGACTGAAGACCAGATTCGCTCCTCTCTTGATAAGAATGTGATTCTTTATGATAAAACGGGAGATTACCATTATGACACTATTTCTGCATTTATTAAAAGCCTTCGCGGCAGCGACCCGGATGCCGCCCTGCACTGGCTGGCGCGTATGCTTAAAGCAGGAGAGGATCCAAGGTTTATTGCTCGCAGAATGGTCATTCTGGCAAGCGAAGATATTGGAAATGCCGATCCATTTGCTCTGGTGTTAGCGGTCTCTGCTGCACAAGGTGTTGAATTTGTCGGAATGCCTGAAGCAAGGCTCATTTTAGCTCATGCAGCAGCTTATCTTGCTGCTGCTCCAAAAAGCAATGCCTCTTATCTTGCATTAGAAAAAGCGTTAGGGGATATTGAAAATGAAACTCTTCCTCCTGTTCCCCTTCATCTTCGAAATGCTGCAGTTCCTCAAATGAAAAAATTTGGGACAGGAATAGGGTATCACTATCCCCATGATTTTCCTGGTCATTTTGTGGAGCAGCAGTATCTTCCAGAGGGCTGGAATGAAAAAATATATTATGAACCAGAAGAGCAGGGAAAAGAAGCTGAAATCAGAAAGAGGTTGAAAGTTCTCTGGAAAAAAAGGAGAACTGATCCCTGAAGATCAGCGCATTCTCAAGACAGGATTCACGAGACAGAACTTGAAACCATTAACTATGAGAAGTAAGATTTCTGGAGTTTTTCTCTCCCTCTTCTCTTTTATGCTTGTTTCCTGTCTTCTTGCGTCATGCGCAAAAAAAACGCTTCCACTTCCTAAACCAGGAAGATTTATTGAGAAGAACAGGCATGGTGCAATTGTCATGAGCATTAAACCCTGGCCCCCTAAGACAGGAGAAGCTCAAGTAAAGGTTCGAGTTTTTTCTCGACACAATAATCCTGTGAAAGATGCAAGTGTAAAAGTTCGTTTTTCGATGCCTTCTATGGGAATGCCGGTTCCTAAAGTGAATTTAACCTCATCAGGGAATGGGGTGTATCAAGGAGAGATTAAGTTTACTTTTGCGACCAAGTGGAGAACTGACATCAGCGCGAAAATCCCTCACCACCGTTCTCTTTCGACTGAGTTTAGTTTTCGGGTTCCATACTGATCGATGAAAAAGCTTCTGGTTTTTCTATTTGTTCTCAGTCTTCTTTCTCCTCTTGGGAGAACAGCTTTTTCTCGCTCTTCTTTCTGTCTGAGATCTGCAGGAGCTTCTGCCTGTCTGATGACAGGTTCTCCTTTCTGCAGCAGAGAGATGAAAATGCCTGTTCACACCTGTGGAATGCGCTGCATGGGGAGAATGCCTGCTATGGGGAAAATGGCTTGCTGCAGATCTGGCGCTCGTTCTTCCTGCTGCTGTCTGAAAAAACCTTCGAAAAGCAATTTTGTCTTATCTTTTGTTCATATTTTTGAAATTGGAGTTCATTTTTATTCGTTTATCCCGATAGGAAAGGAGCAGACTGTTCTTTATTCTCAGAAAAGAAGTTTTGAGCAGTCTCTTCCTCCACCTTGTTTTTCACGTCCACCCCCTTTGGGTTAATTTCTCTCAAAATCGAACACTCATCTGACCTTAAAACCCATTCTTAAACTGATAGTGTTCGGAATTCTTTTCTGCTATGCTGTAAATTGAGGGTTTTTATCCCTTAAGCCTCAGGACAGGATACAAGGGGGTGATTTGTCATGAAAAGAAGTTTGATGTTTTTATTCGCGCTTTGTTTTGCCATTCTTTCAATCAGAAGTTCTGCTGCTGCAAGTGCGAATCGCAGAGATAATCAGTTTAAGATGCAGCAGGATCAGGTTCACATCAGATTTTATCCACGAAAATGCAGAGTGGGCGGGAATACAGCTTTTGTGGAGATTAACAATAAGGATGGAAAACCTGTGCAGTATCTTCATCTTTATCTCAGAACTCTGCTACTGGGAATGCAGATGCCGCTTTCAAAAGGACTGCTGCTCTGGTCTGCTGTTCAAAAATCTCACGGTAGATACCAGATTCCTTTTCAGCTCGGGATGTTTGGAAAATGGAAATTCGAGCTGCTGCTGGATCAGGGGAGGACCTCTAAAAAGATTTTTTCCATAGAGGAAAATGTGAAAACAGAAGGGCATTTTGTCAGAGATCTGCTGCTTATTCTTTTAGGAGTGGGTATGCTCTCCCTTTTCTTTTTTTTCTTTCCTAAAAAAGTCTTAAGCATGAGGACCGGCATCTCTTTTCTTTTATTTTTAGGATTGACTGCAGGGGGATATGCGTTCACAAAAACTCTGAGAAAATCCTTATGGCCTGGGGAAGAAGCTTATTCAAACATGGGGATGAAGATGAAAATGAATCAATCTAATATGGGGCTTTCAACTCGAGAATTTGGATCTGCTGTTCCTGTGGCAGCAGAACAGATAGAGCCCGCATCTTTTTCAGAAACAGTCAGTTATCCAGGATATGTTGAGCCGGATTTAATTGAAACGATTTATCCTCGAGTCACAGGATGGCTTTTAAAGATGCCATTTTATCCAGGGATGAAAGTCCATGCAGGAGAGGTGATCGGGAAATTAGATACGAGCCGATTAGAGCCTGCTGTTTTAGAAGCGCGCGAAAGGTTTGAAGCCAGTCAAAAAGCAGCTCAAGCAGCTGATCTCAGTTTTTTAAGCATGAAAAACAAAGTTCAAGCAGCTGAAGCGGCTCTAGAGTACTGGAAAAAAGAGATAGAGAGAGAAAAATATCTTGTGAAACAAGGGGCTGTCAGTCTGGAATCCTATCAAGGTGAAAAAGCCCGATATCTGGAAGCATTAAATCGCTTCAAATCAGCAGAAAGATTGGCAAGAGCTGCTTTTTTAAAACGATTAGAAGCAGAAAAAATGGTTAAAGCCAATCAGGCTGTCTTAAAGCTGGACAGAGCCGTTTTAAGTTACTCGATCCTTAAAACTAACATTTCGGGAATTGTGACTAAACGATTTGTGAATCGGGGTGTTCTGGTCAATCCTGGAATGAAAATTTTGCTGATTGAGAAGATCTCACGGCTTAGGATTCAGTCCCATGTTTCTGAAACAGATTTAAATAGAATTCATGTTGGAACCCCTGTCATGATTCAAGCCCCTGATGTTCCTGAAAAAATGATTCATGCTAAAGTAACCAGCATTTTTTACACAGCAAATCTGTTAACCCATACTGGAGTTGTAGAAGCTCGAATTCCAAACCTTTTGGATTCCCTATTTCGGGGTAAGGAGTCCCTCCACCAAAAGGATCTCCTTTACCAGGAAAAGGAAAATGAACAAACCCCTCAATGGAGCTTATTTCCTGGAGAATATGTGACCATGAGGTTTGTCTTAAATCATCTTTCACAAGTTCTCAGTGTCCCTTCTGCTGCCATTCAAACTTACCATCCTTTCCCTAAAATCCCCAATCATTTTTTAAAGTACCCGAGAGTTCGGCATTATGTGTGGATTGTTGACAAACATGATCTGGTTCACCGCCAGTTTGTGCAGATAGGATTTTCCAGTGGAGAAAAAACAGAGATATTAAAAGGATTAAAACCAGGGGAATGGGTGGTTTACAAAGGCTGGCAGAACCTTCAGGAAATGCAGCCTGTGAGGATTGTCAATCATAGATTACATGAACATGTCATGAAAATGAAAGGGATGTCAGGAATGCCTGGGGCATCTGAAACTCCAGAAACGCACAGCATGAAAGGGTCGGGCAATAGCATGAAAGGAATGAAAATGCCATGACCAGAAAACTGATCCGTTTTTCAGTTGAACATCCCCACATTATTATCGCTTTTTATCTGGGGGTTTTTCTTTTATTTCTCACGGCTCTTCCCAATCTCCCTCTCCGCATGATGCCTTATGTGAAGTCCCCTGAGATCGCTGTGATTACGCGGTACATGGGGTTAACTCCAAGAGAAGTGGAAACTTATCTTTCAAAACCCATTGAAGAACAGATGACCAATCTAGAAGGGGTGCGGTACATTCGCTCCACCAGTATGATGGGAGTCTCTATTGTAACTCTTCAGTTTCACTACGGCTGGAACATGAGAAAAGCTTACACAGAAGTTCTGGTGCAGACTCAGAAAGCTTTAGGAAATCTTCCTTACAATCCTGCGAATTTAAAACCCCCCTGGGTACTCCAGATTGATCCCCTTAATCTTCCCACTGTAACTCTTGCTTTAACAGCAAAAAACTGGAATTCGGTGAAACTCAGACAATTTGCTGCCAACACGGTTGTGAATGATTTCAAGACCATCCCAGGAGTTGAATCTGTTTATCCTTTTGGAGGATTGATCCGTCAGGCACAGGTGATCGTAAATCGAAACAAACTGGCTGCTTATGGAATCTCGATTTTAAGCCTGAAAAAAGCTCTGGATTCGTACAATCTAGATCAATCCGGAGGAAGACTAACGTATGGATCCAATGAGACAGAGGTTAAATACACAGGACGCCTGAAAAGAGGTTCTTTTTTAAATAATATTGTGATTGGTCATGCCTCAAATGGTTCTGTGGTGTATTTAAAAAATGTCGGGAAAGAGATTGACACTTATGCTGAACAGCGCTCTTTATACCGTTACAACGGGAAAAACGCAGTGGCAGTGAATGTGATTAAAGATCCTTCTGGCAGCTCTCCCGCCATTTTTTCAAAAGTGGAGAAAAAATTAAAATCACTCGAAGGAAAATATCCAGGAATCCATTTTGCTCTGGCTTTCAGCAGAACCCATTTTGTGAAGATCATTAAACACAATACAGAAGTTGAACTTCTGCTCAGCATTTTTTTAACGGCTCTGGTTTTGTTTTTCTTTTTAGGGGAATGGAGAGGAACTGTCATCGCTTTAATCACAATTCCAACTTCTTTAGGAATTGCGCTGCTGGGCTTTTTCCCTTTTGGACTCAGCATGAACTCCTCTACTTTGATAGGACTTCTTTTAGCCATTGGCCGTCTTGTGGATGATTCCATTATTGATCTGCATAATATTCAACGCTATTTGAAAATGGGAAGATCTCCGAAAGAAGCAGCTATTGAAGGAACAGGAGAAGTGAGAGGAGCTATTGTGGCTGTGACTTTAATGCTGATCATGTCTTTAATTCCTTTAATTTTTGCGGGAGGGATTACCTCTGAAATGTTTGCTGGAATTAATATCCCTTTTATTTTAGCCCTTTCAGCCAGTCTGCTGGTCTCTTTTACGTTAACCCCTCTTTTAGCAGCTTATCTTTTCCACCCTTTTAAAGAAGGGCAGGAGGATTGGTCTGTCAGAATCACAAAACCTTTTACTCATTTTTTAGATGGAGTGGATGAACACTATCACAAGATCGTATCCTGGGCATTAAATAATAAAGGGATCATCCTTGCTGTCTCTGCTGCTTTTATCCTGACTGCCTGGATGCTTTATCCTTATATCGGGAGTGAAATGATGCCTCTAGCAGATACAGGACAGGGGTATCTTGAAATGCACTTATGGCCTGGAACTTCTCTGCAGCAGGCAGCCCAAGATGGGAAAATGCTGGATAAGATTTTGCTCTCTCATAAAAATATTGCAAAAGTTTCAGAGCAGATCGGAAATGAGAGAGGGGTCACTTATTTTACAGGTTATGGGATGGGAGGAGTCCATACTATCATGGATATGGTAACTTTCACCGATAAATCACAGAGAAAAAAAACGATCTGGCAGATTATTCATGAAGCTCGAAAACAAGCCCTTGCCTCTATTCCTGGAATTCGAGCTTTAACCTTTAATTCCATGGGAGCTGATGTGATGGCAAGCGCTAGAGCCCCTATTGAAGTTGAAATTTATGGACCCAAATTAAAAGAATTGTATCAGCTTGCCTTAAAAACAGTGAGCTTAGTTAAATCGGATCCAAATCTTCATCAGGTCTATACAAGCTGGTCCTATACCCAGCCTGAATATCGTCTTCATATTCATCCCGCATTAGCAGAAACCCTTGGGTTAACCCCTGAACAGATCATGATGCAGACCTATTATGCTTTAAATGGGGGCTATACCAGCCAGTTTTTCAATCCTCCTCTGGTTCGTCATGACTTTTTTTTAATTCGCTATGAACAGAAGCAGAGAAAAAATCTGCATGATTTAAGAAATGTGGAGATTGTTGGGCAGGGCGGAAAAGCAGTTCCATTAAAAGCTCTTGCCAGGATCGTTAAAACTTTTGGACCTTCTGCCATTGAACACGATCAACTCCATCGAACCATCAGTGTTTTAGCCTGGTATAGAAAAGGGAGCCCTGGAACCATGGCATTAACTGAAGAGATCCTGATGAAAGCGATTACGAATCTTCCTTTTCCTCCTGGATATGGCTTAAAAATGAGAGGAGATATGACTGAAATGATGGTTTCTTTTCACCGAATGTTTTACGGCATGATGTTAGCTTTAATTTTCATTTATTTAAGTTTAGCAGTTCAATTTCGTTCTTTTGCCCAGGCATTTACCATGATGGCAGCCATCCCTCTTGAATTTTTTGGGGCTTTTCTGCTTTTAATTTTAAACCATCAGGAATTTTCTACAGTCTCGATTTTAGGGTTTGTGTTTTTAAATGGAATTGCTTTAACTGCCTCAATTCTGGTGGTGGAGTTTGCCATGAATTTAAGGCAGCAGGGACTCCCATTAGAAAAAGCAGTGGCAGATGCAGCGCAAATTCGCCTCCGCCCTATTTTAATGACGGTTGGAATCAGTTTAATTGTTTTGTTTCCTGTCGCATTTTTCCCGAAAACAGGGATGGATGCGTATTCATCCCTTGGAACTGTGATGATCGGAGGATTAGCAATGTCAACCGTTTTATCTCTGCTCGCTGTTCCTGTGATTTATTCTTTAATGGAAGAATATCTCTCCTGGTTCCGCAGAACTTTTCTCGGACAGAGGGGGGAAGAGGCTGCTGGCAGTTCTGCCAGCGGGATAGGCAGCCCAACACAAAAGGGGGTGGAAGGATGAAAAATTTAAGATTTCTGAAACGAGTTATTATTTGTTGGATCACAGCAGTTTCTTTATTTTCTTTTGTTTATGCTCACCCACTGCAGAGTTTAACGTTGAAGCAGGCACTCCAGATTGCTCTTCGAAAAAATCCTGAAATTCTAATCGAAGAAGGGAAATTGAAAAAGGCGAGTGGGGAGTTTGTAAAGACAAAATCTCGCTCCATGCCACTGCTGGCGCTGCATGGGTTTGCTTTTACAGGGAATACAGTGACTATGATAGACACTCCTGTTATTTCTCCTGCGGGATGGATAACCACCACAAAAAACGGAAATTTTGGAGGGGATGTTGTTTTGTCTTATCCTCTTTACACAGGGGGGTATTTAAAAGAGATCGTTAATAGTTCCAGGTTTCGTCAGTTCAGTCAGAGAGAAAAACTGAAAGCAGCCCGCCTGGATGTGATTTTTAAGACCACTCAAGCCTATGATTCAGTTCTGCTGGAGAAAGGCAAACTCCAGACTGCTCGCTCAGATTTAAAAAGAGCCAGAGAATCGTACCGCCTTTCCCGACAGTTTTTTAAAGCTGGCAAAATTCCATATTTTTATCTTTTACGCAGCAGAGCTCGATTAGCAAAATCTCAAGCCAAAGAGATAGAGATTTTTAATGACTTAAAACTCACTGAAATTCAGCTTTCTAATGTTCTTGGAGAAACTTCTGTTTTAAGGGCTGTCCCTTCAGGAAAATTAAGTTCGCAGCAGGTCATTTCTTCGAATTCTCTCACATTAAAGGATCTCTTAAGATTTGCTGACCAGAATCGCCCTGACAGTTTAGCTCTTTTAAATAGAATAAAACAGATTCACTCAGAATTTAAAAGCATTAAAGGCTCTTATTATCCTCAAGTTTATTTTTACAGTCGTTATGACTCCCTTTCTAACAGCCCTGGAGCTTTTAATGGATATAATGTTGGAATCCATGCCTCTATTTCACTGTTTGATGGAGGGGAACGGGCAGGAGAAATCAAGAAAGCAGAAGGAAATTTAGAAGTTGAGAAAGGAGAACTCAAGCGCCTGAAACTTCACATTAAAGAAGAAGTAGGGGAGGGATACTGGGATTATAAAACAGCTTTAAAAGAGCTGTCAGCAGCCAGAGCTGAAGTAAAATTTGCTAAAGAAAATTTGAGAATTGTTCTGCTGCGCTTTCGATCTGGGAAAGGGATTTTTCTGGAAGTTCTGGATGCAGAAGATGCTTTAACAAAAGCTCAGTATCAGGAGATCCAAGCCTTGTATGATTTAAATGTCTCAAGAGCGTATCTTGAGTGGGCTGAAGGGGAAGGGGAGGTACTGTAAGGGGCTGTGCTGCTGAAAGTTGCCGCTGTTTAAACTCATGGCTGCCACCCTCAGGAGCGGAGCGACGTTGGCATCCTTAGTTATTACAATTGAGGACAGGCATGAATACTTCTCCGACAGATCTTTCCGCTTTTCATCAGTTAATGAGGAAAGGGCAAATTAACCTACTAAATTTGACATTGAATGAAAATTTGTCTCAGTGTGAGCTGGATGATGTGGAGGTGAAAGGCGCGCATCAAGCACTCAGCTTCAGGGGTGAGGAATAATGGCAATAATTGTTAATTCGCTTTTCTTGGGTCCATATTTCCAAAAGATACGATAAGCTGCAGGTGTATTTGATTCTGCGTATGACTCAAAAATTTCTTCTTCATATCGCTTTGTCAAAGATTCATATTTGTGGGTGTGTAGGCTGGAATGCCGCAGATTTACTTCCATGAAAGCGAGTGCTTTCTGCACAGCCTTGCCCTGCTTTTTTAAGGAAGGATCAGCCCTCAGGTTCAAGAGTTGATTCCACGCTTCTTCGGTAAAATTCAGGTTGAATTTCAATCAGGCATTCTCACTGCTGTCTGTGAGGTATTTTCGAAATGACCCAAGTTTTTTCAGTTTCCCCTTTTTCGCCTGATCTATGCCCTTATCAATGGCTTGAATGAGCTTTGGATTCTGATAGATCCATGCTTCTCTTTCCGGAATTAAGATCTGTGGATCCAGAAGAATCTGTCCAGCAGCATTTCGATAAACTTTGAAAATTCGAGATGACAGGACAGCTTTTCCAATTGAGAGGCGATTTTTAGGATCCAAGGTTGCCTGCTCTAGTATTTCTTTGAATTTATGATCCTGAATTACATTTGTTTTCATCCAAATTTCACCTATTTTAATATTATCAGTTTAGCGGACAAAAGTCAAGTGGGAATTTCCCACTTTGTATTATCATGGTAGTTTTCTTGCCATGATGAAAGCCTGCTGGATTGAAGAAGTATATGGATAAAGACATACCTCTTGGGTTCATGTTTACAAGGCAGCTGCGATAAGCAGAAGGAAATCTAGAAGTTGAGAAAGGAGAACTGAAGCGCCTGAAACTTCACATTAAAGAAGAAGTAGGGGAGGGCGGCTATTGGGATTACAAAACAGCTTTAAAAGAGCTGTCAGCAGCCAGAGCTGAAGTAAAATTTGCCAAGGGAAATTTAAGGATTGTTCTGCTCCGTCTCACAGGCATATTTAGAGTGGGCTGAAGGGAAAGGGCTGTAAAGGCTGTGCTGCTGGAGTTTTCATCAATATTTTGAGTTTCAGCGAATATTGAAAGGGTATGTTTTAGTGAAAAAGCGGGAGAGAAATATCTCGATTCTCTTACAAAATCCGATTTTGAAAAAGCGCTTGATGCTGTATTTGGATTCTGGGGTGGTTGCCGCTCCATACATTTCACCGGAGTCTGCGAGAATTTGCAGCGAGGCAGGTGTCGGATATGTTGATCTCTCGGGGAATGGCAGGCTTACGTTTGACCAGGTCTATATCGAAAAAAAGGGACAGCCGAATCGTTTTGCCGAGAAACGTGATCTTCGTACCCTTTACTCTCCAAGGGCAGAGCGGATCCTGCGCGTCCTGTTGCAGAACCCGGAGGAGCGGTGGAAACAGCAGGCCCTGGAGAGCGAGGCGGACGTGAGTCTTGGGCTTGTGTACAACGTGAAGCGAATGCTTTTAGATCGCGAGTGGATTATGGTTGAAAAGGATGGTTTCCATCTCAATAATCCTTTAGCTCTTCTGCTGGAATGGGAAAAAAATTATATGTTTTCGCGCAGCACACCGACTGAGTATTATTCTATGGACTCTGTGAGTGAGAATGAGCAAAAGATTGCTGAGGTATGCAGGAGAGAGGAGCTTGTTTATGCGTTTACCGGATTTACAGCTGCGGCGCAGCGTGCTCCCCATGTCAAATATCAGCGCGTTTACGTGTATGTGGGTGGAGATGTCCAATTGATTGCCAAAAGACTTAATCTCAAGGAGGTTTCATCTGGCGCTAATGTGGTGTTTCTTAATCCATATGATAACGGGCTCTTTTATGGCAGGGAAAAACTGGACGTGATCAGCGTTGTATCGGCTATTCAGAACTATTTGGATCTGATGAAGATTCCGATGCGGGGAGAGGAGTCTGCCGAGTTTCTCCTTCAAACCGTGCTTAAGGCGCGATGGCAAGTCAAGTAGATTACCAGTCTGACGAGGTGGAGGCAGCTCGATCTGTTCTTGTCGAGCTTATGCACTTGCTTAGAGAATACAAGGATGATATAGTCCTGGTTGGAGGATGGGTACCTGATTTTTTGTTTCCAATGGCCAGCCCGAAACACATTGGAAGCACTGACGTTGATTTGGCATTGAATCATCAGACAATCAAAAAAGATGGCTATAAAAGAATCCATGAGCAGGGGATACATGGTGAATATTGAGCAGCCATTTATTTATTACAAGATGGTGAAGATTCGAGGGAGAGATATCACGGTTCAGGTAGATTTTCTTTCTGGAGAATACGGCGGAACCAGTGAAAAGAGTATATTCCGCTGAAAGTTGCCGGTGTTTAAAGTCATGGTTGCCACCCTCAGGAGCGGAGCGACGTTGGCATCCTTAGTTATTACAATTGAGGACAGGCATGAATACCTCTCAGGCAGATCTTTCCGCTTTTCATCAGTTAATGAGGAAAGGGCAAATCAACCTACTAAATTTGACATTGAATGAAAATTTGTCTCAGTGTGAGCTAAAAGTAAAAATTTTTCATGCTGTTCGGATTTGCTTCTCTCGAATGACAAAATAACGACGAGGCTTTCCCCAAGCTTCACTGTGATGTTGAAAATAAAATTCAGCTTTCACAGATTTTTGATGAATTTTTCAGCATCTTTTCTTGCAACCACCTTCACTATAACAACCCTGCCTTTGTCGATAAAGTAAAAGACTCTATAATCTCCAACCCGTAACCGATAAAAAGTGGATTTCGTTCCTTTAATTTTTTTAATCAAATTTCCGCGCGGGAAAGGATTTTCTTCTAAAATTTGGGATGCTTCAAGAATCGTTTGAGCTGTATTGTCGTTAAGCCGATCTAGATCATGAACTGCTGTTTTAGAAAGAATCAGCAGAAATCGAGACACGTTTTCCCCTAGACTTCAGATAGGCAGAGGCATTTATACCACCGTTTTCCAAGTACTCTTTTCGCGCAAGTTCTAAAGCCTTGAGAAAACTCGAACTATGTTCAAGAAGATAATCCTCAAAATTTTCCTCAGAAACCCCAACAATGACTGCCCGAGGCTTTCCCTTGGAAGTAATAATGACATCCTCTTTTTCGGCTTTTCTTAAAATTTCCGACGTTTTATTCTTTAATTCTCGAACATTAGCAAATTTCATGACACACCATCCTTGCAAAATAGTAGCTACATCTGTAGCTACATTGTAGCGTAAAAAACACAAAATGTCAACATTGGAGGGGAATAACACCCCAATAGGCATTGGCAGGAGATGAAGATTCTACTGCATAAATATAATACTTGCTCCCTGCTGGATATGCCGAAATGCCGAGGCTATAATAGAATCCATGAGTTGCTTAAAGAGCGGAGATACACGGTGAATACTGATCAACCATTTATTTATTATAAAGTGGTGAAGATTCGGAAGTGAAATTTGCCAAGGGGAATTTGAGGATTGTTCTGCTGTTTCACAGGAATATTTAGAGTGGGCTGTAGGGAAAGAGGAAGGACTGTAAGGGGCTGTGCTGCAGAACAAAAAGATTTTTTTCAGGCTAAAATTGGAAGCTCCTGACAATATGCAAAAATTTCTTTTTATATTCCTTATACCTGTTAATTCGAGCGATTGTAGTGATAGCATAAGAGTGAAGTCCTTTCATAATCACCCACATCGTGGAAATTAAATTTTTCCCATTTCTTGTTGAAGTATAAACAGCCCAGCGTGTTGGGCTGCCTTTTATGAACCCTTTCCCTGTTTTGTAAATCTTTATTTGATCTTTTTCTTTTAAATACTTCAATATCAGCAAAAAATACTGACGCAAACTCACAGGATGCGTGAAATTTTCAGCAGTAACAACAATTGCAGCATGATGATTTGGAGATCCCGCGAGAATTTGATTTTTAGAAGGATGCCATACCCAGGTCTTGGGAAGCTGGAGAGAAAAATTATCTATCGTATTTTTGTATATCTTGTACCCCTTTGCAGGGAAAGCAGTGGGTTCAGTTCCGAGGACAGCGGAACTGCTCTTTTCGATCCTGCCTTCTGGAACCCACTGCTCAATATCAGCTGCCAATCCAATCGGTTTTCCGCCCCCTCCTGTTAGTGGATGATCATCTGTGCCATCTATCTGAACGACTCGAATCACTCCAACAAGACGTTTTGAAGCCGCCACATAGGCGACTTCTTTCCCATTAGGAGAAAAATGAGGGGAGCGATCTCCTTTCTTCCCATGAGTAAGTTGAATCTTTCCTGTTCCATCCAAATGGCTGATCCAAATTTGGCTCACTTTATTATTATTCTTTCCTGTCCAGGCGATCAAACTTCCATCAGGAGACAGGTCAAATCTTCCATGATTACCCAATTTTCCCCCTGTATTCACAGAAAGTTTTTGAAAATGTTTTAAATTCGGAGTCGTTTGATAAAAAGCGTTTCTTGTTGAAAATACAAGCCCTCCTTCAGGAAGCCAGTGGACATCTAAAACCACAGGTTGTTCTGGTTCTGCAGGATCGACCACAGTGCAAACTGCCCCTGTTCTGACATCCATGATATAGAGAAAACCGTGTATCCAGGCATATCCATTCCCAGAACCTCCTCCCTGGAAAGCCAGATACCTGCCATCAGGGGACCAGTTCGCCGCAGAACTACCTCCAAGAGTGGCATTGTTAACCCTATACACTTTCTTTTTCCCATTTCCATAAAGGATAGTGAATTGACCATTTAAATATTTTACGGTTTTCCCTCCATAAAAAGTCATTCTTGGAAGATCGTGAGAGGTAAAGCCGCCAGGATCAGAAACCAGATGAGTAGAGGGATCATAAGCATATACTTTAATGAGTTGTTCCGTTGTTTGACTTCTAACATTTCCATAGGGGTCAACATTGTTAAATACAGCTCCAGTAGGAGTGTAAGAATCAAATAAAATTTTTCCGCTTCCTTTTTCTGGCATAGAGCCATTAACACCAACAGAGCCATTAAAACACTGGCTGTAAGTAGATTCAGGAGTTTGGGAGCCTCCAACCGTTTGATGGGTTTTTGCCTGAACCGAACTTTTTAAATAAAAAAATAAAAAACCAAAAAAAACTGCGAGTAAAAACTTTTTCAAACTCATACCCAAGAACCTCCTCTTAAAAATAGTTGAAATAGGTTAAGTATGGGCCCTGCACTCTTTCCTCTTGGCCTTCGACTTGGTCTGAGATATTTCCTCAGAGAGTCCCTTAAGCTGCACCGGAGGGCGATCTGGAAACTCAACAATGAGATACAGCTTTCCGCCCATAGCCTGAACGTTTTTCCGCAGGGTTGAAATCAGAAGGTCGCTCTGCTGCTCAAGCCGCGAGACATTAACTTGCTTGACCCCGAGCCTCTTCGCTAGACTAGCCTGTGTAAGTTTCAATGCTTTGCGAAGCTCTTGCAAACTCTTCTCTTCAGCAATTAATTCCTCTGCTCGCTTCTTGATTTTCGTCTGTCGCTCCAGACTTAACGTGCCGAGGTCGTCATGAATGTTTACAGGCATGGTTATTTCGCCTCCTCCTTTGCCTTCTTTAATCGCTCCAAATGTGCTCTGAATCGTTTGTCAGACTTACGAATCAGCTCCTTGTAGAAGCGTTTTTCCTTAACTCCGGATTTGTCTCCAGCCGCTAAGAGAATTGCCTTTCGCTCTGGATCGAACGCAAAAGCCACTCCCCATACACCATTAGCCGCATTAAAGCGGAGTTCTTTCATGTTCGCATAACACGAGCCGTGGAGAGTGTCGGACCTGGGACGTTTCAACGCAGGCCCAAACTCTTCAAGCAGTAGTGCATGGGCACGAATTTCGTCTTTAACGTCTTCCTCCAGGGCATCGAATTCTGCTTTGAATTCATCGTTATATTCGACATTCCACGTCACCAATAAAATTATAGCATATATGCTATATAATGTCAATTCTGTGAAATTAAATTCAGGAGTGAAAAATGAAGGGGCAAACTCATCAAGGAAGTGCTGGAAAAGATTGCGGAAAAATTTGCCGAGGGAAAGAAGTTCTGAATGCAGAAGATGTTTTAACAAAAGCTCAGTATCAGGAGATTCGAGCGCTGCATGAGTTGAATGTCTTACAGGCATATTTGAACTGGGCTGCAGGGTTATAAGAGAATGCCAAATCGGTTAGCTTTAGAAAAATCGCCTTATTTGCTCCAGCATGCAGGCAATCCGGTAAACTGGTATCCCTGGTGCGATGAAGCTTTCCAGTTAGCTGGAAAAGAGAATAAGCCTGTTTTTCTGTCAATTGGATATTCCACCTGTCACTGGTGTCATGTGATGGCACATGAATCATTTGAAGATGAGGAAGTGGCAAAACTGCTGAATGAAGTTTTTATTTGTATTAAAGTGGATCGTGAGGAACGGCCGGATATTGATGCAATTTATATGAAAGTCTGCCAGATGGTAACAGGAACAGGGGGCTGGCCTCTGACCATCATCATGACCTCTGAGAAAAAACCGTTTTTTGCGGGAACTTATTTCCCGAAACGAAGCAGCAGCAGAATGATTGGGATGATAGACTTGATTTCAGAGATAAAAAAAGCTTGGATGACACGGCAGGAAGATCTGCTGCGGTCTTCGGATGAGATTATTCGACATTTAAAAATTGAAGAAGAGTTTTCGGGTGGAGAGGTTTTAAATGAAAGAGTTTTAGAACAAGCCTATCACGAATTATCTGAGAGATTTGATCCTGTTTTTGGCGGATTTGGCATTCAGCCTAAATTTCCTATGCCTCATCAGCTCTCTTTTTTATTAAGATACTGGAAAAGAACCAGGAATCAGACTGCCCTGAATATCGTTGAAAAAACATTGAATTCCATGAGATGGGGAGGAATCTGGGATCAGATTGGGTTCGGATTTCACCGCTATTCTGTTGACCGTGAATGGCTTGTTCCCCATTTTGAGAAAATGCTGTATGATCAGGCTCTCCTTGCTCTTGCTTACACAGAAGCATTTCAAGCGACAGGGAAAAAAGAGTATAAAAAAACAGCAGAGGAGATTTTTGATTATGCTTTTAGAGTTTTGCAAAATCAGGGAGGAGGTTTTTACTGTTCTGAAGATGCTGACAGTGAAGGGGAAGAAGGGAAATATTATGTATGGACAAAGTCAGAGATTTCTCAAACCCTTGATCCATCTGATGCCGAATACATTTGTTCACGGTTTGGAATAACAGAGGAAGGGAATTTTTACGAAGAGCATTCTGGTCAGTCAGTTGGGGAAAATATTCTTCATTTGACACAAAATTCGCCGCCTCTTTTTGATGAAATAAGATTCGAAAAGATTCGGGAAAAACTGTTTGAAGCAAGAAGAAAGAGAGTTCCGCCTTATTTGGATGATAAAATTTTAATGGACTGGAATGGATTGATGACTGCAGCTCTTGCAAAAGCCTCTTTTGCTTTCAGCCGGCCGCAGTATGCTGATAAGGCAGAAGAAGTAGTTCACTTTATCTGGAATAAAATGAGAAGAGCTTCAGGATTTTCCCATCGCTGGCGTGATGGGGAAGCATCTGTTCCTGCTAATCTCAATGATTATGCTTTTTTGATATGGGGGTTGATTGAACTCTATGAATCCACGTTTAAACAAGAGTATCTTGATAAAGCATTAGAGTTGAGTCAAATTTTAGTCTCGAATTTTTGGGATGAAAAACAGGGAGGATTTTATCTGACTTCTCATGACTCTGAGGAGATTTTAACGCGGACAAAAGAGATTTATGATGGGGCAGTCCCTTCAGGAAATTCAGTGGCTGCTTGCAGTTTTTGGAGATTGAGCGAACTGATTGAAGATTCATCCTGGAAAGAAAAGGCGGATCAGACTGCTCGTTTATTTTCTAAACAAGTGAATGGATCTCCCTCTCATTTCGCGCAGTTCATGATAGGATTTGATTTTGCACTGGCTCCTAAAAGACTGACTCTTAAAGGAAATCGGCTTAAAGAGGACACCCGTTCATTTATTCATGCGCTGAGGGCAGGATTTTTTCCTAACTTAACTGTTTTACTGGATGAAGTGAATGAGAATCAAGGAACAAAAGCCTATATTTGTTTCAATAACACCTGTTATCCTCCTATAACCGATCCTCAAAACATGTTGAAAGTGTTAGAAGATCGCAAAACCCTGGATGTGAGAGAAGGATAATAAAGCAGAAAACCTTTCCCTTCTCAGGTTCCATTTACTGTTTCAATGCTTTATCTACCTCTTTCGGTTGTTTATTCATCTTTCGATCGGCTTTATGTTTTACTCGGAAATAATTTGCGATAGCAAATCCAATCTCAACAAGTTCAGTGGCAATCGTAGGCAGAGGATTTCCAGCAGAACAGGGAAAAATCCCTTTAAAAAGGAATTGTCCAAAAGCAGAAGAACCCCTTAGACACGCGAATTCTCTTGATTGCCTAAGAGTTTCAGGTTGGATCAGAATAGAGTTTCCAAATCATAAGGAGGAAGAGGCAGAATGAATAATATAGGTGTCTTTTTGCAGAACTTAGCGGCTGCCTTAAATGGGACAGTCTCTGACAATGATGTCGTGGAAGGAAACTTTCAAGGAAGAGATTTTACAATTGAATATTTCGGACCGTTAGCTTCAGTTGCATATGTATTATCTGAAGCGGGTTCACCTCCACCTGAGCTTGAGGTCGGCATTTCATGCGAAAATTACACGTCGTTAGTTTCAGATGAATATTTTTCTGTTCGCAGGGAGATTCTTTTTGACAAGATCGAAGAACCGCTTTTTCTTGAGAAAAAAATAAAAACTGGGGACGCAGAATTTGATAAAAAATATTATATTTTAACAAAAAATGAACAGGCATCCGGTTCTTTTTTTTCCAGCCCAATTCATCGGACAGAGGTCAGCCGCATTTTTGAAATTTTTGAGAAATATTCTATCAATCGGATGAATTTTCAGCCCGACTTTATCTCAGTTATTTTGCAATTCTTGCGGGAAAAACCTCTGGATGAAATTACTCCTGAAGTGGTTAAAAGCGTATTATCAGAGCTGCTGAAACTTTCCTGGGTTTCAGATAAAAAGGATTCTTCAGTTAATTAAAAAGTATTTTGTCTTCTATTAAGCTTGGATGGAGGCGCGCGTTTCCAGAGTATCATTTAAAGAGATGCTCCATATTGGCAGGAGGTGAGTGTTGTGGATGTTTCAAGGCTTGGATCAGAAGGGAATTTTTCAAATTCTCAAGGAACTGCAGCTGGGAATCTTTATGGGATTTCATCACAAATATGGCAGACAGTAGCTCAGGAACATCCTAATTTAGTCCAGACCCTTTTAACGATGCCGGAAGCTGCTGTCAATCTTTATAAAAGTATGAACATGAAAGACAAAGAACTGTTTGCGCGAAAAATCCATGGGAAAACTCAATATCTCTGGTTTACAATTAACAACAGGAAAGCATTTATTGAGGGGACAGTTATGGGACAGAGTGTTTTTCCTTTTATTAAAAAGAAAATTGAGGAAGATCAGCAGAGCGGGAAAATTTCCAGCCAGGAAGCGGGTAAATTGCTGAAAGCAGTTTCAGTTTCGCAGTCTCTTACTCCAAAGCAGAGAGAAGCCCTTGTAACCCTGGATGAAACAGAAACAGGGATTTCTCCCTCCTGAGTTCCGAATTTCTGCGCTTCCTGCGTGGATGCGTTTGATCTTATTCCTGCTTCCTCCCACTTACGGGTTTGATGGGTTGAGAAAGATCGCGGCTGGAGAAGTTAAAAGGTGAAACTTCATAGACAGCAGGGGAATAAAGGGATATCATAACACCGATAATGAATACGACTGGACTCCAGGGAATGATCGGATCCAGGTAGGGTTTTACTCCAATTCGAGCCGATGCCAGGAATCCAACCACAGTAAGGGTGAGTCCAAAGGAGAGGGTTCCGACAAAAAAAGCTTTTTTTAAAATTTTTCCCCAGGGTTTAATTGGAACACTGGGTCTTGTTCCTGTAATTTTTAAAGGGATGATAGGGAAAACCTTCATGAATAATAAGAAGAGGAGAAGTTCTGCCGCAAAAGCTGCGGTGACAATGGAGTACTCCCCCCATGTCGGATAATAATGTCCATGAATATAGGGAAGATAAGTGCCGTACGTTTGGGAAGGTATGACAATCAAATATCGCTTTAAAACAGCAGCAAAGTTCACCATCACTCCTGCAGCGACCATTAAACCGGTTTTGTAGTGTTTAAAAACATATTGAATAAACAGGATGAGAAAAGAGATAAGAAATAATCCTATCATAGTCCAAAAAATTGGAGCATAAGGTCCAAAAAGAGTCGCTCGAGTGACCACTTTTTCTATCGTTTCAGAAGAATAAATCGAGGTGAGCAGATCCACAGCCATAAAGTAAAGATAAATAAGAATCAGAATCCAGAGGAGGTTTGAGAGCCACCGCAGAGTCTTCTGCGAAATGGCGTCTTTATAGGGATCATCTTCTGTGTGAAGAACAGAGCGAACAACAGCAGAGATAAAAATTAAGGCTCCTACTCCGGAAATGGCAGCAAGGACAACAAACTCAGGAGCCTGAAGGGCATCAAACCATCCTGGCCGTCCTACCTGGATTCCGAAAACAACGCCTAAAGAAGAAGTGGCTGCAACAAGCAGTGGAACAATGATCAAAGCTAGCCAGAAGCTGACTTTATGATGACACTCATTTTCTTCTTCAGTTCCTCTGTACCCAAATGCCCACAATTTATAGAACCATTTAAAAGAAAAATCTTGCTGAGCGCACATATAGGCATCTTCTCTTCCCGCAAGCCATAAATAGACTAAGCTCGCAAAAAAATATCCAACAGCTGCCATGGTGAACGTTCCAAAAAAAGGAGAGCGCGCTTCTCCATACTGAGGGAAAAACAAAGCGCCATCAATCGGTCTTCCTAAATCAGATAATAGACAAGGGGCAGCCATAAATAAACTGAATAAGGCTAATAGCTCGGCTAATCTGGTGATGGGTTCAAGTTCTTTTATTTTTAAAAGGCGAGTCAATGCAGCAGTCGTAATCCCTCCAAACGTTAAGCCTGCGAAATAAATATAGTAGCAGATGTTCAATCCCCAGGAAGCTCCACCAAGTCCGATAGTTCTCATTCCTGTAGAAATAAGCCCTTCATGAATCTGAATGAGATAGGCATAAATCCCATTTCCGATTGGAATGAGAAGAATGAAAGATAGAATGAGCCAGTGCCATGAAAATTTCCAGATTCTATTTGGCAGGATGCAGTTCATGGTTTAACACTCCCTTGTTTTGTAAGATAAGTGACTTTAGGTTTTGTTCCTAATTCTTTCAGCAGTTTTATGGCTCGAGGGCTCTGTGAAAGTTTTGAAACTTCGCTTTCAGGATCATTAAGGTCTCCAAAAATGATGGCTCGGGTTGGACAGGTTGCTGCACAGGCTGTCAGCCTCTGCAATTTCTTATCTTTCATAGGTGTTTGGGTGATTTCGCACTCTTCTCGATAGGCGCGAATTCTCTGCTCGCAGAATGTGCATTTTTCAACTACTCCTTTAGGGCGGGTAGAAACATCGGGATTAAGAAGCTCTTTTAAACTTCCTGGCCATTCAGGTTCATCCCAGTTAAAAAATTTAACAGAATAAGGGCAGGCTTCCATGCAGTAGCGGCAGCCAATGCACCGTCCGTAATTTTGGACCACAAGCCCTTCATCATTTATGCTGGTAGCTCCTACAGGACAAACCTTAACACAAGGAGGGTCCTCACACTGCATGCAAGGCATAGGGAAAGGGCTGGGATTATTGAGTAAATTCATCCATAAGATCTGGGTTCCATCATATTCTTTTCCATGTCTGGGAAAAGGTATGTTGTTTTCTTGGGCACATGCCATGACACACCCCCCGCAGCCAGTGCACTGCTCTAAATCAATCACCATACCCCATTTTGGAATATGTCCTTGTTTTCGTTTTGCAGTGATTTTGTTTTTAGCGAAACCCCAACTTTTTTTTGGATCTGCTATGAAAGCAGCTAAAAATCCTGACCAAAAAGTCAGGATTTTAATGGCTCCCCTGCGGGTTATTCCAAATTTAGAGGAAGGTTTTTTTTCTTTTGAAAACCATCCTCTAACAATTTTAATCCATAAGTCTTGCAGTTTATTCATGTTCATGCTTTTTTAACGGCTGCTCTGGTTCCCCAGACAGGCATGATTCCAGTCCTTTTATTGATATGAGGTATTAGAATAAGATTTGGATTTTCCCCTCTTCTTTTTGCAAATCTCCCCATTTGAGTATGTCCCATCCCACGAGCCATCCATATTATTCCAACAGGTGTTTCTTTTGAAAGCCTTACTTTAGTTTTAAACTCTCCGGAAGGAGAGGAAACCCAAACCCAATCTCCACTTTGAATTCCTAAATTTTCACCTATCCTTTGATTGATCTCGATCCAGGAATCCCACCAAACCATTTGATGAAGTTTTCTGATTTGATGCAGCCAGGGTTGATTGGCTCCACTTCCTTCTGCATAAGTGGCAGGTTTGTATGGAAGAAAATAAAAAGGAAATTGGGAGGGGTCCCCTTCCCAAACAGGAGGAGATGTCATAAGAAATGCCTGAGCTTTTGGGGAATAAAATTCAAACTTTTTCGAAGGGGTTTTAAAAAAGGTTTCATAAGGCTGGAAAGGAGTTTTTTCCTCTTCCCAATGCCCTGCTCTGCGAAGGTGTCTGAAAAAGGCATGTTCACTGGATCCTTGAATTGACCCCTCTTTTATTTTATGAAGCCCTTTGACTCGATCTTCAAGAAAGTGTTTAAAATTTTCCCAGGGGAAGTTTTTTTTAAGAGGGTCCCCTAAAGATTTTGCTGTCTGAATGAGAACATCCCCTGTATTTTTTGTGTTGTGAAGCGGTTCAACAACAGGTCTTCGAATTCCAAAAACAGGGAATCCAACAGAAGGGGCAGGAGTTGAATCTTCCCAGCGTTCTAAATAAGTGCAGTCCGGTAGAATTAAATCAGCATAATAGTTGCTTTCATCCATAACAGGTGAAAAGCTTGCAATAAAAGGGATTTTTTCAAAGGCTTTTTCCCACCTCTTGGGATCAATTCGAGAATATAAGGGATTGGTGTAGTAGAGGAGAAGAGCTTCAACAGGATATGGGTTATCAGAAAGAATGCTTTCTGGAACTGCTTCAACTGAGGCTGCGTGAAGTTTGGAAATGGAGTCATCTCTAGTATCTATTCTTGGAAAGTGATCTCCTTTTTTAGAAAGGTCATCCAGGACAGGAGCAGGCAGCGGAGTTAAAGGGATTGACTGCTGCAGTAAAACACCGCCAGGACGATTAATGCTGCCAAGCAGAGCATTTAAGGCAAGAGCTGACCGGGCAATCTCAAGTCCATTTGAAGTGCTAGTTGATCGGGAATCCACAAGCACTATGCTGGGTTGATTTTCTGCCAGTTCATGCGCTAAACGAATAATGCGCTCTGCAGGAATTCCGATTCTGCTGGAGATTTTTTCGGGAGCATACTGCTTAAGGATATCGCGAAATCCTGGATGGAATCTCCCCGATGAATCTTTCCATTTTTCAAAACCAAAAGTTTGTTCTGTAATGAATTTTTTATCATAAAGGTTTTCTCTTACTAATATGTGAGAAATACTGAGAGCCAGCAGATCGAACATCCCAGGTGTAATCGGGATCCATTCATCTGCTTCTTTTGCAGTTAAAGAAGCAGCAGGATCAACATGAATCAGGGTGGGCCTTTTAAATGCATTTTTATGTTTTAAATTAAAGGCTAGACGTGAAAAATAAATTCCTTGACAGGCTGCCTCAAAGAGCGCAGCGCCCAGGCTGAGGACAAACATAGTGTTGTCCCAATCATAAGTTGGGATATCTTCGCTTCCAAGCATCAGGTTTGCCGCTGTTTTAAGGGGACCCTCTCCTCCTGAAAATGAAAAAGAATCGAAGAAATTAGGAGTCCCATAAATTGCGCAGAAGCGCTGCCAGAGTTCTTTCATAAACCCTCTAGGTCTCCCACATAGAACCGCTAATTTATAAGGCTCTTCTTTCTGCCTCAGAGACTTGAGTTTTTCTGTCAATTCCCGAATTGCTTCATCCCAAGTAATGGGCTTCCAGTTATTACTTCCTTTTTTCCCCATTTGTTTTAAAGGCTGCTGAATTCGATCCGGATCATAAAGAACTTCTAACCCCGCCTGTCCTTTAGGTCCTATTCCACCCCTATTGATTGGGGAAGTGGTATCAGGTTCAATTTTGATCCCTCTCCCTTCCACAACTCTGACGTGAATTCCACACCCTACAGGACACTGACAGCAGCTGGTGGAGTATGTTATTTCTTCTCCCTTCATCCAGGCGCTTTCCCCTGGAACAGGAGGTTTTTGAATATGAAAATGCCCTTCTTGAAAGTTAAGACTTAAATCATGGCCTTCCAGTCCAAGGACAGCAGCAAGAGATCCACTGACACCAATGGCAGCAGCCCCGCTAACAGTCAGCGAGCTTTTGATAAAGTCGCGGCGCGTCATTTCAGACAGCGTTTTATCTTCTTTCATTGGTGACATACCCCGCAGGAGATTCTTGCTCCTTTTTGTTCATGACACTGGATACATTCAAACATGGTCATTTTTCCCGCTGTTGGAACGGTAATGGTTTTACTTTGATTTTGCACCTGTCCATGACAGTGCTGGCATTTTATTTTAGCCACAGTGACGTGCATCGCATGGGAAAAGTAAACATCTCCAGGAAGGCGGTTGACCTGAACCCAGTGAAACTCTTTCCCTTTTTTATAATATTTTTTAAGCAAAGGCTCTTCCGGGTTCTTCCCTTGAGGAACATCATGACACTGCATACATTTCCAGAGTTTGACAATTCCAGCGTAAGGGGTTGTTTGCGCTTCAGGATGACAGCTTGTGCATTTAAGATGCTGCTTTGGAGCCATGTGAGCTTTGTGAGAAAAAGGAAGAGGTTCTTCAATCAAAGGGGCTGCTTCAAGCTTTTTAATAAAATAAAAGCTGCTCATCCCTATGAGTCCTAAGATGAGCAGCCCTGTCAATATGCTCCAGATTCGAAACATATTCCTTTACTTTAAATTTTTGTCGTAAAATCGAGTGTACTTCAGTGTTCCCATCCATTCTGCCAGAACTTCTCGCTCATGAGCTGTTCCATGGAAGATCTCCTGATGGCGCTTTCCATCAATTTTTTCTTTGTGTTCCATCCAGCGGTTCAACCATGCAGCATTATGTTTGTTTCCAATATCAGACAGATCAGGAGGAATCCTTCCTTCTCTTCTGAGCTTCCGCAGCGATTTTCTCATCTGTCTTCGTTCAATGGGGTTTTTAGGTCGTAAAAGTGAAATGTGAAGGGCTTTTATGGTATGGCACGCATTGCAGTCAAAATGAATAAAGAGCTGCTTGCCCGACCCCTGTCCTTTTCCCGCGCTGACCTCTGAACCCATGAATAAGGCTAAGCCTATGATCAGCAGTAGAAGAACACCTTCTTTAACAATCTTCATTTTGATACTCCTCCTTTCATTGTGCCTCCACTTTTTTTATATCACATATCAGACCCTAAGATCAATCGGGTCAAGATCCGATTGCCTAGCTTGTGAATGGCGGTTGCCTTACCTCTCTTTGTTTCAGAATTTAAATTCAATGCTCGCATAATAGACATTTACTGAATAATTCCCTGGAAGAGTATCCATCCAGAGCCCTGTGGCTGATGCAGCAGGATTAGTGGTAACCGGATATACTAAAACCTCCCCTGACAGATCATAATCATTCACCCATAAAGCTTCATTCTCATATCCAATGGTTAAAATTTTTCCTCCTTTATTAAAAGTATAGATATACCTAAAATTCAACGTTTGATTTTTATAAGTATCATTATTGTTGTTAAAGGGGAGGAAAGCATAAGGAGTGCTGTCAAGAGCAGCAGGTCCAATCGGATCAATAGGCAGAATGCTGCCCCAGTTTTGAGAATTTGTGTAGTTCAACTTAAGAGCTTGTGTTTTCGTAATATGGGAAGTAAAATTTGCTCCATAAGTGTAAGTTCTGTCATTGGTAAGAGCAGTCCAGTTGTCATAAGAAAAGAACCCGTGGAATTTTCCTGTATAAGGATTAGACGCAGAAAAAGGGGTCCACTGTCTTGAAAGCTGATTGTATTGATAGTCAGCTTTACTGTAAAAAAGGGAGAGACGATTTTTCTTTGTCAGTCTAAAATCTCCATCCAGAGAATAGGAACTGTGGTTGTCGCTTTGAAGTCCGAAGTTAGGAACTAGAATATAAGCGGAATAATCCGGATTAGTTCCAGATACCGGGTTATTATAGATATCTTTTTCATTCACTATATCAATCGTGAAATTGGCGCTGTTTGTTGGAGTAAAATTGATGAGCCAGTGCCATTTGTCATCATAGCGATTCTCTTCAAAAAAGTAAACTGAATAGGGGAAAAGACTGGTGTCAACAACCCCCAGGGTTGGACCTGCTGCAGAAAAAAGATCGAAATTTCCTGTTCGATTTCCTGTTGAATAATCAATATGAAAATTCAGCCAATCCGTGATATCGCTGCTGTCAAGGGCAAATTCATATTTGTTTTCATTTAAATGGCTTGCCTCTAGATCAGTTAGATCCGAGATTTCATTTTTGAAACTGGCCGTAAATGTTGTATTTCGATAGAGATCAAAGGCGGCTGCTCCACTGGTCGTGTAATCTCGATAACTGTAAGGGCTGGTTGAAACAACTCCGGGAGCCCAAACACTGTCATAACTCACGTATCCAGGGAAGCTGATGATAGGGGTCGTGTTATCATAACTAAATTCATTATAGTGACCTCTCAAATGAAGAAAATTCAAAGGGCTGGCAGTGTAAAAGGCATTATAAAAAAGGGTGTCGGCTGTGCAGTCACAGGAACTGACAGGGAGATAAGCGGGATTACTGGCATTAAAAGGAGATCCATTGAAATTTGTTCCAATAATTGAAGAATTGATGGTATAAGGGAGGAGAGGCTGGTTCTGCCATTCAGAGCCCCATTCTCCGGATACCGTCAATCTTCCCTCCCATGGGAGAGAAAATACTGCTCCAGAAAAAGAGAGATTTTCTGCCTGATTACTGGGGGGGAGAGAAATCGCTCCTTCCAACGGAATCTCTGCATTAATAGAGTAAAAGGGATTTGAGAACAGGAGTTCTGTATTGTTGTCAGTAAAAGAGGACTGACTGAATTGGGCTGTCAGATAAAATGGTTTTGAGAGATACTGGAGTTGAAAATTTCCATTTAATGTATCATAATCAATGGGTTCAGCCAGTTCTACAGAGTCAAATCCAGGAGAAGGTGGTGAAGGTAAATTTGCAAAATAAGGCTGTTCCCCTGTTTCATGATCCCAGGTGACATGTGTGGTAAGGATCAAGTTGTTTTGAGGGGTGTAAGAAAGCCCTACTTTGTAATTGTTTCTATAAATGGCTTCATTAAAGTTCGTGAGATTCTCAGGATTTGATAAAAAACTGTCCACTGCGCTGACAGAGGGTGGTTTTTTATTTCCTGCAAGGGCATTTTGCACGTTGGGTGAAAAGTAAAGCGCATTTGAACCGATTCCTGAGTAAAGGGTATTTACTCCAAACTCATAGTTGTGCGGGATTTCCTCAAAGGATGCTGTCACGCCGTAATCTCCATAGATTCCTGTCTGAAGCCTGACTTTAGTGGTATCTAATCCGATGTCTCTGGACATCAGCCTAAAGTAATTTGCGCCATTAAGATAATTCACAGAAAGTCCGCCCGAAACTCCGGATTGGATATCCTGGTACTCATTGAATTTAGCGATATCTCCATGTCCATCCACCCCAACAGGTTTAAAATAATAGGAGTAGTGAAAATGATAATAGGGTTTCTTTTTAGGATCTTTTTTCTTTGCGGCTTTTGTCTGAGCTGCTGCAGCCGGCTTGTTTTTATGAGCAGTAGAAGAGGAGGCAAAAGATTGACAGGTTGTGAGCAGCAAGAAAACCAGAAGCGCCGCGAAAATTTTTATGATGTTTTTCATCTTCATCACTCCTCCTTATCTCTGAAAATACATTCCAGAAGGGCTGCTGCTCCCATGAATTTCTGGATGACACTGGAAGCAGGAGTAATAAACCCCCTGAATAGAGACTGCTTGATACACTGGCTGTCCTGCTTTTGTCATAGGAACAGCATACAAGGTTGAAGGATGGTAAGCAGAATCATGACATCTCTGACAGAGGAAAGGAAGTTTTTCTGTTAAGAGGTCTCGATTCGGGGACCCATGAGGGGTATGACAGTCTAAACAGTCTTCTTCAACAGGGGGATGAATCCATAGGTAAGGTCCTCGTTTTGAGGCATGACACTTATAGCAGAGTTCATTAATAGAAACTGCTGCCAAAAGATGAGGAGCAAAGCTGCCGTGGGGATCATGACAGTCAGTACAGGTAATCTTTCCTTCTGGAACAGGATGGTGAGAAAATTTTAAAAAATCATCTTTAACTCCATTGTGGCACTGGTAGCAGGTGGCTGAAATGCTGTCTTTTCTTAACTGGTATAAAATCGCAGTTTCTAGTTTACTGCTGCGCAAACTACGCATTTGGTGCATTTTGTGGCAGTTCATACAGGATAATCCGTGGACTTCGTGGTCACTTCCTTCCCATAAAGCTCGCGCTCCTGTTTCATGGCATTTAAGGCAGACCGCATCTTTTATTTTTGCGGGTTCTTTAGGGCTGAAAGTGATCAATCCGCCAGGAAGCATTCCTTGTGAGTCCACGTGCAGGCTGCCAGGTCCATGGCAGGTTTCGCAGCCGAACTTCTCAGCAGGAGAATTCTTTACATTTGGATTACCCATCACTGTTTTTATATAGGTGTCATAGTGGTGAGGATGGCATTCTTCACAGGTTTGTGTGCCAACATAAGAGGCTTTTGTTTTATTTTTGCCATAAGCATTTGGATGGAAAAAAAGGATAGGCAAACAGGCTAAAAACAAGAGATACAGTCGTTTTTTTATCTTGATGCTGATCAGACTGCTGTTCATCATGCGCCTCCTCTTACGTAGAAAGATTTAGAGGCTTCTCAGATACGGCTGCCTCCTTTTAAAAAGTATAAGGCAATTCTCAGGGTGAAACAATAAGTTAATGGATTGATTTTGAATATCGGGTGAGGAACTGATAGTAAATGTCAGGTAGGGAACTGATTTAGAGCTGCCTTATTTTTTTGAGGTGGTTTTTTTCTCGACAATAAACTGCCCAACCATTAAACGGTGGAGAGCCATTGGAGCGCATTCCCTGTTCCCGCAGTGGAAAAAGAACATTCCTGTTTTACTGGCTGTAAAAGAAACGTGTTCTTTTTTTCCAGGGATCAGCGGTATTTTTAATTGATAAGCAGGAAGAACAAAAATATGCTCCACATCCAGGCTTTCTATCACTAAATTGATCTGCTGCCCACGGTACACGAAGATTCTTTTAGGAACAAAACCTCCAACTAATTTTCCATGCACAAACTGAGGAACATTGGCGATGATATGGATCGTAACTGCTTTTTGAGTGGGACTGCTTTGAAATAGGAGAGGGTTTCCTTTTTTTACAGGTTTTTGATTCGGCGTTTTTTGTTTGGAAACATTCGCGGAAAATGCTGCTCCGGAAAAGAGCGCCATTGACAGGATAGGTATCAAAAGATAAGATTTAAATTTTCTCACTGCTCTTGCATCTCCTTCTGTGTCTTTACTGTAAATTCCTCAAGAAAATGATTAGTAAAAAAAAATAAAAACCCTCTATTTGATGAACAGATGCAAGACAGCAGCTGAGGCTAAACCAGCCATATACAGGAATCCAAAACTTCTGACATGTTTTAAAGAATAGCGGTGATACCAGAGCGGCCAGCCAATATATCCTTTTGGCGCTTCCAGAGGCTTTGCTCGATACAGGGTCTTCACTGTGCTCCAGCCTGCTGGCAGATTAAAGAAAACGATAAGAAGTGGAAAAGGCGCCCTTTCAAAAACGGCTAAAAAAAGAGTGAAAAGATACATCATTAAGATAACAGATATATTAAGCAGTCTTGAGTTTTTTTCTCCTAGAATGACAGGTAGAGTGCGCTGCCCTATTCCATGATCAAACTGGATTTGATCCAGATGCTTCCCGATCAAGATAGACATCACTCCAAGCCCATAAGGGATTGAAACAAGAAATGGAGTCAGGGACAAAGATCCCGAAATGATAAAATAGCCGCTTCCGATCATCAAGGGTCCCCATACTATAAAAGCAGCAGTCTCCCCAAGCCCTATGCTTTTCAAAGTCATGGGAGAAACATCGTACATGAAAAGGAAAAAAGCGCCAGATGCAAGGAAAATTAAAGTCATGTATCCTCTCACCATGGTCAAATATCCTGCGATCAGAAGACCTGCAGCCATCAAGACCAGGATCACCTGAAGAAGTTCTTTTTTAGAAGCAACTTTATCAGCAATCGGATGCACAGTATATTTCAGCCTGGGAGATTCAATCATATCATGCCCTCTCCTGTACCCAAAATAATCATTCATGAGATTGCTGACTGCATGAGCAGTGACAAATCCAATGAGAACAAGAATAAAATAGAATAGATGGAAGCCGCCATAAAGAATCGTTAAGAGCCCAGAGATAACAGCAGCCTGCATGGATATAATAAGGATTATGCTTCTTGAGGCAAAAAGCCATTTTGACAGGTATCCCAGTTCATGAATATCAGATTTTGAACTGTGGAAAGTCCTGAATGGCGCAAGAATCTGCGCCCCTTTTTGGATTCCCCACTGCTTTTTCAGGCCTTTCCTCTCCTTTGGAATGTTCACGTCTAGATGTTTATAGATTAAAGAAGCATAGGCACAGTATAACACTGTTTTCAAGCTGCTGCAATAAGATCAAGACCTGATTTTAGGATTCCCATGGATGAGCTTCCAAGAGTAAACTTGAATCATGATGGGGGTGGATTTGAGGGCAGCGCAGAAGGCAGCTGCATTTCTGGTGGGCCCACCAGGATTTGAACCTGGAACCTACCGGTTATGAGCCGGCCGCTCTGACCGTTGAGCTATGGGCCCGGAGCAGAGCTTCTAATTCATTTCTAGAATGCACTGCTTCTAGAAATTCAGCATAGCTCCAGGCAAGATCCTGCACGCTCGTCGGTTTTCCTGTATTTTTGTCAATTTGTTCAGACATCATACCTCCATTGTGGGTATGATTTAGAGTCCACTGCAGAACAGCATCCCCGTTATTGGCAAGGGTATTGATGACGGTGTGAAAGATGGGGTCATTTTCTGAAATCTGTTTGCTATCAGGGAGAGCAAATCCTAGAATGTTTTCGAGATCCGCTTTTCTTCCATTCTGCAGATTGATCGTTCCTTCTTTAAGATACTGGGATGCTAATTCATAATCATATTGTCCTTCCCATAAAGTGCAGATTATCCATGGGTTTCCAGCTCCAGGACCTTCAACTCCAGGACCCCCGTACTCATCATCTGGATACCGTCCAATCGCGATGGCATTTGAATTTGTATTGATCGGGTAAAGGTTTTTAAAAGCAGTTAAAATGGAAGAGAAAGTATGAAGAGCATAGGGGTTGTCCAGCTTGATTGGATATCCGACACTTTTCCCGAGGAGAAGGCCTCCCAAAACAGAAGAATCTAAAATAGATTCCTTTCCTGCAGAACCTGGATTTAAAACTTCATAATCGGGGAAAATGATGCGGTCTTTTGTATCTTGAAGAAATACCTGTCTGATATCTGCAGCGATCTTTTTTGACCAGTTTTGATAGAGCGCAGAGTTTTGAGTGTCCCCAAGGGCATTTGCCAGTTCTGCTCCTTTGTGAAAAGCCACAGCTTCAGACATTTCTGTCCAGAAATGCTGCTGGGCATTGATTTCTTCCCACGGGTCAAAACAAGGCTTTCCTTGATTTTGAATCAAATAATTGAGATACTGCTGAACACCTGGATATATCTGGTTCTGAACCCTTTGTTTGTCCTGTTCATTTCCATCAGAGAGCAAATCCAATCCGAATTTAGAAAACGTATATACTTTTAAGGCAGGAGCATCAAACTGAGGGGTGCCCCATGGACCTGCCCACAAACTTCCGTTTTGGGGCGACACTAGAGTTCGGGCTTCCCCCAATCCTCCTGGAAATTTCCCCTGCAGCGCCTGCTGTCTGAATAATTGATCATAATTTAACTGGGATTCAATCTCCTGCGTTGTTTTCGGACCTGGAGGGGCATTAGGGTTTAAATCTAAGAGTGCATTCATAACCATGGAAGCATCTCTTCCCCAATCAAAATAATAAGCTTTATCAAAAGAAGCGATAATGGCGCCGGTATTGAGGAAGTGTTTTTGAAGAAAAGTTTTGCAGACCGCGGATTCCTGCGCAATTTCAGTTTGAAGATTGGAGGTTTCCGGTTTTATCAGGATTTTCCGCTTTACTGCTGGGTAAGATTTGAGATCTTTGAGAAGTTTAACCGGTTCTGTTTTTAAGAAATGGATAAAGGATTTGAAATCTTGATTAAGTTTTGAAATTTCTATAGAAAAAGGGGATGACTGTTCATAGGAGTCTTTTTTTTGAGAATTTTTTTTCTGATTCACAGGACCAGCATTAGGAGAACAGGTGATAGTTTCTTTGAAGAACAACTCTTCTGTTCTCTTTGGAGACAGCGGATTTGTTGATCCAGCTTTTATCGTATCCATAATTTCCCCTCTATTATGCTGTTGTTATAAGATTCTGTGGATCCTTAATTCATTCTCATTTATTGTAAGTATAGCAAATAAGTTAAGAGAAGTTTATAGATAAGTTATTAACTTTTAGACGCGTTTAGAAGTCCACAGTGGAGAGGTTAAAATTCCGCTATTTTCCCATTCCTGAAGTGATTCCTTTGACAAAGTACTTCTGCAGAGAGAGAAAAATGAGAAGGGTCGGGATCATGGCTAAAACTGACCCTGCTGCCACGACTCTGAAATTCGTGGAAAAAGTTCCTGAAAGCCAGGTTAACCCAACACTTAAAGGGTACATTTTTGTATTGGTTAAAATAATCAGAGGCCAGAGAAAGCTATTCCAGTAGCCAACAAAAGCGAATACAGCCAGGGTAGCCAGAGAAGGAGAGACCATGGGCAGCAGAATTTTCCACCAGAGCGTCAAAGGACCACATCCATCCATAAGAGCTGCATCTTCCAGTTCTTTCGGAATAGAGAGAAAAGCTTGACGCATGAGGAAAATTCCGAAAACAGAAGCCACGCTCGGAATGAAAACCCCGAGATAAGTATTGGTCAATCCCAGTTTTGCACAGGTCAAAAAATTCACCAGAAGAAGTGCTTCATCTGGCAGCATTAAAGTGGCTAACAGGAGGAAGAAGATAATATTTCTTCCTTTGAAATCCATCCGGGCTAAAGGGTAGCCTGCCATGGCACTGATGAGAACTGTTAAAAAAGTTCCCCAGGAAACAATCCAGAGAGTATTTAGAAAAAAACGTGCCATGGGCACTGTTTTCCAGACCTCAACATAATATCTGAAGGTGATGTGGGAAGGGAAAAGAGAAGGCGGGAACGCAAAAACATTTCCGTTTCCGCTTAATGAAGTGATGAGCAGCCAGTAAAATGGACCGGCAAAAAGAATCGTTAATCCCGACAAAATAAAATAGCGGTTTAAGCGTTTAATCTGCTTCAAATCCGCCCCTCCTGAAAAATTTATAATTTACAAAGGAAAGAAGTCCAACAGCACAGGCTAAAATAACACCCAGCGCTGAAGCATAACCCAGATTCAACCGTTTCATGAACTGATCGTAAATTTCATATACCATGGTTGTTGTTGAAAAAAGAGGTCCCCCTCCTGTCATCACATAAACTTCAGCAAATACTTTTAAAGCTGCAATAGAAGAGATCAAGGTGCAGAAAGCGATCATGGGTTTTAAAAGAGGGAGAGTGATTTTGGTAAAGATTTTAACGGGTCCGGCTCCATCCATTTTAGCAGCTTCTTCATACTGTGGATCAATGCCTTGCAGCCCTGCCAGATAGAGAACCATATAGTAGCCAACCCCTTTCCAGAAAGTGACCAGCATCACGCTGTATAGGGCGATGTGAGGATTAGTCAGCCACTGAATTTTATGGGAGATGAGATGCAGGGAAAGAAAAAGAGCATTCAGCAGCCCATTTCCCGCCAGAATCCATTTCCATGCCAGAGCCACAACCACAATACTGGTAATGACAGGAACATAAAAACAGGCTCTGAAAAAATGAATTCCTTTGAGATCCTGATTCACCAGGACCGCTAGAATGATGGAAGACAGCTGCAGAAAAGGAACAACGAGAAGGTAAATGAGCGAGTTTTCCAGAGCCAGTTCTGCTTTTGGATCCTGTAAAATTTGCAGGAAATTTTTAAGTCCGACAAAATGGGGTGGAGTGACGACATTATAATGAAAAAAACTTAAAGCCGTTCCAAAAAAAATCGGGTAAAAAGTGAAAACTGCTAGCAGCGCCAGGGCGGGAAATAAAAAAGCATAAGCTCTGATGGTTTCGTTTTTTTTCATTTCAGAAGTCGATCCCAGATTTTTGCTGCGTGATTCAGTGCTGTTTGAGAGGATTCTTCTCCCCAAAGGGCTTTAATGACAGCATTTTGTACGGCTTCATTGAGGTCCCTTTTATGAGGGAGTTCAAGGGTTAAATCTTTTGCATATTTTAACTCTGAAGCTCCTATGGATCTCGCTTGAGAGGTTAATGATTTTCGAGAAGTGTGCGTAAAAAAGGGAGATTTTGCAGCATTGATGAGAGATGGGAAGACCAGGGCTTTTTTACAGAATTTCAACTGGTTCTCCTGGTTTGTGAGGAAAAGAAGAAAACTGACCGCATCTTGTTTTAATGGGGCATTTTTAGGAATGACCAGATTCATGCAGGCTGCATTATAAACGTTTCCTTTACCAAGGGGAAGAGGGGCAACCCTTGTTTCTCGATAGACTGTCTCAGAATTTTGTTTAATCCTCTCTAGAAATTGAGGACCTGTCATTAAAATTCCGAGATTTCCCGCTTGATACTGATCAACTGCTTCTTGATAAGCTTTACCCAGCAGAATCGCTTCATGGGGGAGATCCCCTTTTTTCAAGAGTTGAACGTACATATTAAGCCATTTTACAGCTTCAGGATTGTTAAAGAGCGCCTTTTTTTTATTGGGGCTGATCACAGGGATCCCCTGTTCCTGCAGCTCATCTAAAAATTTAATGGCAGGAAACCAACCGTACAATCCTGTTTTTTGTTTAATGATGACAGAGTCGTGTATTAATTCCTTCCAGGTTTTTGGAGGTTTATTGGGATTCAATCCGGCTTTTTTGAAGATTTTTCGGTTGTAAATAAGTATTTCAGGAGCCACGTACCAGGGAACAGCAAAATTTTTCCAGAATCCGGGGAAATATTTTTTTCGAATTCGCGGTGGAACATCCTGATCGAGATTTTCCAGAACCCCCATTTCCTTAAACTGCAGCGCCATATCAGTGTTTAAATTGACAATAGAGGGGGGATCTCCAGAAGCTAAACCGACAATCAGCTTCTGTTGAATAGCATTGATCGGGAGATCCAGCCATTTTACTTTGATCCCAGGATGCTTTTGTTCCCACTGTGCAATGACGTGTTTCATATAATCAGTAAACAGAGGGCGCAGCGAGATTGTCCAGATTTGAAATTCGCGGCGGCGGGTTCTGGCGCATCCCGAGAAGAAAAGAGAGAAGAATAAAAAAATGACGGCTGCTTTTATTCTCTTTTCAGTTGAAATTGGTGAAAACATATATCGCTATTTTCTAGCACTCTGTCTGCGCTCCTACTTTGCGGTCTGGCTCCACTCCATAACGGACTATACAGTCGCATTCAAGGTTTCTCTCAAAGGATTTGAATTTAACAGAGTGGAAGTGAATTAAGCTTTAATATCAAATTAACTTATGAGGAAGTGATTCTGTGGAGAAAAATAAATTTTCTGCAAGTCTGCTGTTAAATTTTTCAGCTCATTTGAGATTAAATTGGAAGCGACTTTTCGTTTTTTTTCTGCTTTTCTCGCTGGCAGGCGGGGATTTTGTCGGTGCGCAGGGGATTATTTCTGCGCGCAGACATTCTGTTTTGAGAAAAGATCTTCATCTTCCATTAAAGGTAACGATTAGAAATCTGAAAATGGCGACTCATCTTTTGCCAACGCAGAGGCTTATTTCTCCCGTAGGTATTTTAAATCGAACCCCTAATTTTCCCACCAATGTTAAAATTTTCGGGGATTATATTGCTGTTTTAACCAATGGAGCTAGAAAAATTCAATATTTAATCTTGTACAATCGAAAAACTTTAAAACCTGTGGCAGAGATCAAAGCTTATCGAGGAAACTGGAACCAGCCTTATACAGGGCGTGTGATTCAATTTCCTCAGAAAGCTTCCAGAAGGTTTAAAAATTTAGTTGGATATTCTTACATGGGTGGGAATATGTTCCATGTTGTAAAGACTTCTGTTCCTGCCACGAATCTTAAAAATCAAAGTTTTTATCAAGGATTAGCTGTTTCAAAAAATGGCACTCTGTATGCCGCCGGTGGGATTACAGATAACGTGATTGCAATTCGATTGATTCATGGCTATTTAAGGGTGGTAAAAAATTATCGTTTAACTTATCAGCCTTTCCCTAAGACGCAGTATCCTTACGAATATCAAGGACATCAAACCATTAAACCTTATTTGTTCTATCCGGATGCAGTGGCTCTGGCAAAAAATGGGAAGTTTCTTTATGTGACAGGACTTTTATCGAATAGCCTTGCAAAAATTAATCTGGCGACAGGGAAAGTGAAATATGTGAATGCAGGAGCTTATCCGATTGCTTTGAGTTTGACAGATCAAGGAGAAAAAGTTGTGGTTTGCGATTGGGGAGCTGATGAAGTCAGGGTTTTCGACTCCCGAAGTTTAAAATTTTATGGCAAAGTTCCATTCAGCAAACATTTGAGTACAAGAGCCAGTTTTCATCCCCTTGCCACTGCCGCTATTCCTGGGACTGATTCTGTAGCTGTCTGCGCCAGCAATGTGGATAGACTTTATCTCGTGGATGCAAGAAAATTAAAGATAGAAAAAGTTCTTTCTGTTTCACCTTATTCAAATGCTCCTTATGGTAGTTATCCGGATGGGGTCAGTGTTTCCGATCATCTAATTTTTGTCTCGAATGCAGGAAATAATGATGTTGAAGTTTTTAATGCCCGGAACGATAAAGAGGTGGGACTGATTCCGACTGCCTGGTACCCAACTTCAATGACGTCCAGTGCTCGTTCTCTTTATATTACTAATGCAAAAGGACTGGGGGCAGGTCCTAATTTAGAATTTCAATGGATCGGGGCTTTTATGCATGGCGCCCTTCAGAAAGTTTCGATCAAGTGGTTTTTAGCCCATGCTGAAAGATTGACCCAGATCGCTCTTTCGAATAATGGTTTTACCACAGCGCAGAGAACGAAGAGACAGATGGAGGAAAATAGGACCGTTCAATTTTTAAGGCGGCACATTAAGCATGTTATTTTTATTTTAAGAGAAAACAAAACATTTGACGAAGATTTTGGCTCTTACAAAAGAGCCGGTGAGTGGGCTGATCCTAAATTAGATCTTTATAATCAGAATGAGCTTCCTAATTTATATCAGCTTGCCAATCATTATGCTCTTTTTACGAATTTTTATGCGGATGGAGAAGTTACGGCTCAGGGTCATGAATGGACTACAGGCGCCTCTGATTCTGATTTTGTCCAGAGAACCTGGCCAATGTATTATTCGGGCAGAGGACTGGTTCCTAATCCTGGATGGACACAGGCATTAAGACCATTTCGCTTAAATGAATACAATATGTTTGCTAACAGCACTTATTGGGGGCCAAGGAGTTTAGAGATTCTTCATTATCACATGTCCAATCCCTGGATCTCTTATCCTTATGGGTTGTATTTGTTCAACAATTTATCTGCGCATCATATTTCTTTTGAGGATTTTGGAGAGTTTGTTTCTCATTCCCGGAATGATTCGATTTCTAAAAAAATGAAATCTGATGTATATGAAATGTATCCTGCCTGGAATCGCTATATTCTGGACACCACCAGAGCTAAAATCTTTTTACATTGGGCTAAAAACAGGCTTCAGAAGAACGATTTCCCCCAATTTACTTACATCTGGCTTCCTGATGATCATACTGCAGGCGCAACTCCTTGTTATTACACTCCACAGTATTATGTGGCTAACAATGATCTGGCCGCAGGCAGAATCATCAGTTTTATCAGCCACTCAAAAATCTGGAAGAATACCCTGATATTCATTACAGAGGATGATGCCCAATCTGGCGCAGATCACATTTCAGCCCACAGAACTTTTGCCCTTATGATAGGACCCTGGGTTAGAAAAGGAGCTCTTGTCCAGGAAAGATATTCTCAAGTTTCGATTATGGCAACCATTGAAAAGATCTTCCATGTTCCTCCAATGTCCCAGTGGGATGCGAATGCAAAAGTGATTATCAATGGATTTACCCGTCATCCTAATTTTAAACCCCTTAATTTTATGCTGCCTGATATTCCAAAAGCTTTGAATCCAGGAAGCTGTTCTCCATGGCAGAGACTGAAATTAAAACTTGGATCTTACCCATCTGGAGCAACAAAAGAGAAATCTTTGAGCAGAGTTCAGATTCCCAGAAAATATTATTATTCTCCTGTTACCCTGATGAAAATTCCAGGACGAGTTCAGTTTGCCGAAGGATGGATTGCAGTTAAGGGGATAAAATCTTATGAAAAAGTGAAAGCTTACATCCAAAAATTAGCAGAAAAACAAGGAGCTCCTGTGCAGCATTTTCTGCAGTAAAAGCTCTTATTTTGCCCCTGCCTTTTGCAGGATTTGCACCATTGCTGGATGGCGGTGATTTTTTGCGAAAGTTAAGGCTGAAACCCCGATACAGTCTTTTTTGTTCAGAGCAGCTTTATGATTTAACAGGAATTTTACGATAGTGGTGTGGCCCTCTCCTGCAGCTTCCATCAAGGGGGTAATTTGACATTTTCCAGCCTCATTGACTTCTGCTCCATGATGAATTAGGGTTTTTACACAGGGAAGAGATCCGCTTAGAGCAGCATAAATTAAAGCTGTGTTTGAACTGCCATAACGCGCATTGACACGGGCTCCATGCTGCAGGAGAAGTCGGGTTATAACAAGATTTCCTCCCCATGCCGCTTCCATTAACGGGGTCATTCCTGTTTTGTCGGGAAGGTTAACATTAGCTTTATAAGACAGCAGAAGGTTCACAAGTTTTAGAGAATGACCAGATGTATTCTGACCAAATACTGCCAAGTTTAAAGCAGTTTTACCATCATTCGCTTCAGCATTCACATCAGCTCCGTGTTTCAGCAAGATTTTTGCTATATCATAGTGTTTATTCTGGACAGCATAATACAGGGCGGTGCAACCATAATTGTTTTTTATGTTCACATCAGCTCCGTGTTTCAGTAAAAGAATGACTATTTTTTTATGTCCGGCAGCACAGGCTGCCATAAGCGCTGTGTTTCCTAAAACCCCTTTTTGATTCACTGCCCCTTTTTGTTTTAAAAAAAGTCGAACCAAAAACTTGTTTCCTGAGCCTGCTGCAGTGACAATACCTGAATTCTGTTGAAAAAGATTGGGCTGCGTTTTAGTCAGAGCTTTCCCAAACAGAAATAAAAAGAGCAGCATCAGGGTTGCCAGGATCATGCCCGCCATGGAAAGTCCTGAGAATACGTCAACAAAACATCCAATTTTTTTCTCTTCAATTAAAAACACCCGTGTTCCAGCAATCAGATCTTGAAGGGCTTCTTTGCTTTTAGAAAAAACAATCATCAGGCTGTCCACAAGGAACCAGCCATAAAAGAAAAGTGGTATGAATAAAGCGGCAGCAGAAAACGGGTTATTTACTGTTTCTAATGGAACAGGCTGTGTCTTGAAAAACAAGGCTATCATCAGCAGCACAGGAAGTGATTTAATGATATATCTGAGGCTGGCTCTGCCAAAAGAGATTCTATTTCCCATGCGGTCCGTGACAATTTCTCCAACATATCTTTTTCCAGGAGTAGCTTGTTTTTTAGAAGATTCGAAATAAGCGAAATACAACCAGAGGGCTAAATAGTCAGTGAGCCGGAAAATGAAAGTGATAGTGAGTAGGTTGGAAGGATTCTTGAAAAAGGTAAAACCATGAAAAAAAGCAAAACCAGAAGTAAAAACAAGAAGCCATACCAGGATACTGATTCCGCTGAGAATGAGCCCATCCAGAATATTGGCGACATACCGTTTCCAGAAGCCAGCAAGAGGTAAATTTTTGCCTCCGGTTTGTGCTTCTATCTTCTGTAAAGCGGCTCCACAGAAAGCGCATTTTTCATTTTGCTCTAAATTAGGATTTCCACATTTTGTGCAGTACATCGGCTTATTCTTTAATAGTTTTTTAAATCGGACTCAAAAATTTCATTGCTTCTTGTAAAGATTGAATCTCTTTTTCAGAGGCTTCGATTAAGGGAGGGCGCAAGCCGCCGACAGGGAAGCCCGCAAGTTTTAAAGCGGCTTTCACTGGAATTGGGTTTGTTGTGGTGAAAAGAGCTTTAAAGAAAGGCAGAAGGTTGAGATGAAGAGCTAAGGCTTCTTCCCTCTTTCCTTCAAAGAATTTTTGGATCATCTCTTTCATCTCTCGGGCTGTTAAATGAGCTGCCACACTGATAACTCCAATGGCTCCACAAGAGAGGAAAGGGAGGGTTAGTCCATCATCTCCGCTCCAGATGTAAAGTTCTGTTCCGGCTCTGGAGATTCGGCGGGCGATTTCAGAAACTTGTTCCACTGACCCGCTCGCTTCTTTGATTCCAATGATATTCGGGATATAAGACAGTCGTTCTACGGTTTCAGGGGTCATATTTACGCCCGTTCTTCCAGGAATATTATAAATGATAATCGGCAGTTTTGTATTTTCTGCGATTTTTTTAAAGTGTTGGTAGAGCCCTTCCTGGGGAGGTTTGTTGTAATAAGGACAGACCACTAGAACCCCATCCATTCCAAGGGATTCTGCTTCTTGAGTAAAATGGATGGTTTCAAGAGTGGAATAAGTTCCTGTTCCAGCAATGACAGGAATATCTTTTCCTACCGCTTCTTTGACCACTTTAAACAATTGAAGTTTTTCTTGATGAGTTAATGTGGGTGATTCCCCTGTCGTTCCAGCAGTCACCAATCCATCATTCCCTTCCTGGATTAGTTTTCTGGCAAGGGAGGATGCTTTTTCATAATCAACTTCCAGGTTCTCTTTAAAAGGAGTAACCATGGCAGTAATGAGAGGGCCAAAAGGCGGCTTTTGGGGTTTAGTCATGAATTTTTTCATTCTGGGGTCAGGACAAAACTCCTCTGCGACGTATCCTTTTCCTCACAATTTTAGTAAGCCTGTAGTTTTTGCTGCTTTTTGATACAGGAGAGAATCACTTAATGGAAAAATATTTAACGATGAATAACTTGCTCAGGGGTTTTTATTGATGACCCAGACTTTACCGAATGGCAGCTTATTGAACAGCCGCTTCCGAGTTCGAAGATTGTTGTCAGAAAGCTCTTTGGGCGCAGTTTATCTGGTGGATGATATTCGAGTTACAGAGAAAACCTGGGCTGCCAGAGAATACCTTCCTTTGCCAGCAGCGCCAAACGAGAAGTTAAAGGCAGAAGAAAAGTTTAGCAAGACAGTTGAAATCATTAAAGGATTTCAACACCCGCAGTTAATTCGAGTTTTGGATTCTTTTTCAGAGGCGAACCGCAGTTATCTTGTGATGGAATTTGTTGATGGACTTACCATGGAAGCGATTGCTAAACTGGCCAAGACACTTTCTGAAAAACAGGTGCTGGAATGGGCGCTCCAAATGTGCGAACCTCTCAAATATCTGCATGAACTTCCTACCCCTTTTTACATAAAAGACTTGAGTCCTCAGTATTTTATTGTCAACAGGGACGGGAAAATCCTGGTTGGCGGATATGGTTTGGATTTGATTTTCAGCAAATTTTATAACGTTTCTTCTGCTTTTACGGCCCCTGAGCTGAAAGAAAATGAAGAGGGTTCAATATCAGGGGATATTTACACTTTTGGGGCTTGTTTGTATTATATTTTAACGAAAAAGAAGCCTTCTCTCCCGATTCAGCCAATAAGGAAAGACAACCCTCAGATTTCAGCTTCACTTTGTCAATTGATCGAGACCTGTCTGCAGCAAGATCCGGTCAAAAGATATTCCAGTGTGTCTGAAATTCAAGATGAATTATCGAAAATATTATATCCCCCTGCTCCAGAGGCTCCTCCAAAACCATCCGTAAAAACACGCGTGAGATTGTATTTTTCTTCTCGTATTTCCCGCGCAAAAGTCAAGATACTTCCAAAACTTTATTATGCTGTTCTTTTAGCTGCAGTCCTTGGTGGAATTTATTTTGCGTTCCATTCTTCATCCAAGTTTGGTCCATTCGTGAAAACCGGACCGATCGCTTATATTTTAGGCGCTAAAAATACTTATGTGGTTGATTTAAATAAATTTAAGCTCTCAGATGAGATTCCTAAGGTGGGTGGAAATGGAACTGCTCAAGACATTTTTAAAAAAAAGGGAGTTTTAATCTCGTCTTCCGGTGGTTCTCTGGTTTTCATCAATCCCGAAAATGATAAACTGCTGTTTCAATATTTTCTGGGGGAGGCGATTGGGGGGGTGGCTGTAAAAAAAGACAAGAAAACTGAGATGCTTTTTGTCTCTCTCCCCCAGAGAAATTTGCTGGAATCTCTGAGTGTTAGGAGAACAGTCAGCCAGAAAAAAATCGAGGTCTTTCCTGAAGTTCTTGTTCCTGTTGGGAAAGATCCAGAAGATGTGGTGTATAACCCCAAGAATGATGAGTTGTATATTGCTAATGTTGGCTCTGATTCAATTACTGTGGTCAATGCGAAAAAATATCTTGTGAAAGCTGTTTTATCGCTGTCCTCTACTCCGAATCATATTGCTTTAAGCCCTGACGGGAAATGGCTCTTTGTTGTGGATAATCATGCGAGAACTCTAAACTCGTACAGCACCTCTGATTTTTCTCTGGGCAATTCGATTTCTTTCGATTTTCGCGGACCTTATACTCTTATTTCGCTGAAAAAAGAGGTTCTGGTAGCTGCTTATGGAGGAGATCGTGTCGAAATTTATGGAGCTTCTTCTTTATCGAAAAAAGGAGTCATTTCTGTCGATCATCCGGAAAGCATGGCTTTTGTGTCCAGTGACAATGAAATTCTTGTTGGGAGTCAAACAGGGTCTTTGTTTTTATTCAATCTGGGGAGTGGAAATTTGGTCAGTAGGATTAATAAAATCGGGAAAAATTTATCCTATATCCTGCCTCTGCCATGAGTCAACCGTCCGAGCGTTTTCAGAGTCGATCCCAGCAGGAGAAATCCCGTGTTTTTTACTATCCGATTCTTATTTTAGCCGGAGTTTTTTTGTTTTTTACGGCTATTGCGTCCACCAGTTTGTGGGACAACGATGAAGCCATCTACAGTGAAATAGCCAAGGAAATGGAAGAAAAAAACCATTGGATGACATTAATGTTTAATCATCATCCCTGGTTCTGTCATCCCCCTCTTTACATGTGGTGCACCGCTTTTTTGTTTAAATTTTTTGGAGCTAGCGAATTTACGGCTCGTTTCTTTCCCGCTGTTTTTTCTATTCTTGGACTTTTGGCTGTATTTGAGTTCGCCAGTTTTCTTTGGGATAGAACAACAGGATTTTTTGCCGCCGTAATTTTAGCCACTTCTCTCCAGTATCTGGTTCAAGGCAGAATGGCGACCATGGACAGCATGCTCCTTTGTTTTTTGACTCTTGCTTTTTACACTGCGTGGAGAGGATTTGAAGAAAAAAAGAAAATATGGTGGAGATTGTTTTTTCTCTGCGCCTCTTTGGCAACTTTAACCAAAGGGGTTTTTGGGCTGGTTTATCCTATTTTTATTTTTGGGATCTTTTTTCTGCTGCAAAAAGAGGTTCGAGAAAAGACTAAAGAGATTCCATGGTTTGAAGGTCTGGGAATTTATTTTGTGATTTCTGTTCCCTGGTTTGCCTATGAATCAATAAAATATGGGAATCTTTTCCTTTATAAAGTTTTTTATTATTTCACTTATGAAAGGGTGTTGACTCCTGTTTTAAACCAGGCAGGACCATGGTATTATTACATCCCGATCCTTTTATTTGGTTTTCTCCCCTGGAGTGGTTTCCTGCCGGCTCTTTTTTTGAAATCCTGGGAGAATCGCACCAATCGTTCGATTTTCTTTTTGAGTGTATGGGTTTCTGCTACTTTTATTTTCTTTACTTTAGTTCAAACAAAGCTCCCGAATTATATCTTTTTTCTCTACCCTCCTTTAGCCATGCTTCTTGCGCGTTTTTTTCAGTCTTTTTCGAGATGGGAAAAAGCCCTTGGCGTTTTTTTGACTTTAGCAGTCGTGTCTGGCCTCTGGGGAGGACTGGAAATTCTCGCTTTTAAAAAACTTCTCCCTCGAGAACTTTCAGGATATATGAGCCACCTTTTGCCTATAGTCATGATTCTTGCGGGTGGAGTTTTCCTTGCTCTTTTGGCTTCTTTATGGGTTAAGCGAGAGAAAGTCATGTTTAGTTTACTAGCCATATCTATTTCGGTTTTCTGGCTGACTTTAAATATTACTTTCAGCCCGATTGCTGAATCCTATAAACCGATGAAACCTCTTGCCGAAAAGCTTTACCTGTATCGCCAAAAAATGCCTGAACCAGTTATGGCTTATCATGTCGCTGGAACAGCCAGTTTAATTTTTTACGGGAATACAGCGATTAAAACGATTTCTCGTCAGAAAAACTTTCTTTTCAGATGGCGTCACGAAAAATCTTACTGTTTTATTGAAAAGGGAGAATTAATAAAACTTAAGAAAAAAATGAACCCGTATTGGATTTTAGGAGAAAAAAGGACCTTGTGTCTCCTGACCAATTTTAACCCTGGATTGGCAAACAGGAATTAGAGTTTATCGCAAAAGAGGAGGAGGCACTCTATTGAAACGCGCTCTTTTAAGTGTTTCGGAAAAAAGGGGCTTGAAGGAGTTAGCGCAGACTCTTGTCTCATCAGGATGGGAGCTGACTGCTTCCGGAGGAACCGCTCAATTTTTAGAGAGGCACTCTATTCCCGCAGCGAAAATTGAAACCATGAGCGGAAATCCAGAAGCTTTTGGGGGAAGGATGAAAACTTTGAGCTTTCAGACTGCCTCTGCGATTTTGTTTGATCGAGATAAGCCTGAGCATCTGGCAGAAGCTGAAAAATTGGGAATTTCTCCCATTGATCTGGTTGTGTGCAATTTTTATCCTTTTCTAGAAGCGGTCTCAAAAGAGCTGCCGCTGCAGGAAGTTATAGAACAGATTGATATTGGCGGCCCAACTCTGGTTCGGGCAGCCGCTAAAAATTTTAAACACGTTTTGGTCCTGGTCGATCCTGAAGATTACCCTCAAGTTCAAAAATCTCTTCTTTCCGAGAAAGAGATTACTTATGAAGAGAGACTGAAATTAGCAGCCAAAGCTTTTTCCATGACAAATCGTTATGATTCCATGATTGATATTTATTTTCACAGTCATCTGCATGAAGAGATTTTAAACCTTAGTTTTTATGGAGGAGAGACTTTAAGATATGGGGAAAATCCTCATCAAAAGGGGAGTGTGTTTTGGAGTGAAAAGACTGAGCCTCTTTCTCTCAGAAGTTTTTTAAAAGTTTCGGGGAAGCCTCTATCTTTTAATAATTATTTGGATGCAGACAGTGCTTTAAAACTTTTGTGCGCCCTTGGCGGAGAGCAGCCTGTCTGTGTCATTGTCAAGCACGCTAATCCATGCGGGGCAGCCATGGGAGAGACGATTGAGCAGGCTTTTGACAGGGCGTGGGAAGGCGACTCAGTCGCTGCATTTGGGGGAATTGTCGGATTAAATCGTCCATTAACAACCAGAATTGCTGAAAAATTTTCAGCCGAGAAAAAGTTCATTGAGATTTTTTTAGCTCCTGAGATTGAGGATAAAGCTCTTCAGATTTTAAGCGCAAAGAAAAAGTTGACAATTTTGCTGAATCCCTCTCTTTCTGCCCCTTGTTTTTCCAGTGAGAGGGAATTCAAACAAATACGTGGAGGAGTTTTAATTCAAGATCCTGACGTGTTGCAATTGACGAAAGAGAAATTGGAAGTTGTTTCAAAAAAGCATCCAACAGATCAGGAACTGGAAGATCTGCTCTTCGCCTGGAAGATAGGGAAAGAATGCCGTTCTAACAGTATTGTGCTGGCTAAAAATTTTCAGATCGTGGGAACAGGCGTTGGACAGCAGGATCGAGTAAATGCCTGCGTATTAGCCGTGAAAAAGTCAGGAGAAAGAGCGAAAGGCTCTTGTGCAGCATCTGATGGATTTTTTCCTTTTTCTGATGGACCTGAAATTTTAATTCAAGCTGGAGCTGCTGCCATTCTGCATCCAGGAGGATCGGTGAGGGACAGAGAAACCATTGATTTGTGCGATAAATATAAGATTGCTCTTGTTACCACAAAAGGAGTTAGATCTTTTAAACATTGATCTTTTTAAGGAGGAGTTTATGCCGACCAAAGAAATGCTCGCAGAAGGAAAAACTAAAATCATTCTGAGTTCAGATGAACCGGGATGCGTTCTCGTCCAGAGCAAAGACAGTATTACTGCTGGAGATGGCGCAAAAAGGGACGAAATTGTTAACAAAGGAGTTCATGCTAATTTAACCACAAGTCATGTTTTTTCATTTTTGAATCGCTGCGGCATTGAATCTCATTTTATTAAAATGCTGGATGATAGAACGTTCCTTGCTAAGCAGTGTGATATGATTCCTCTTGAAGTCGTGGCTCGAAGAATGGCTTTTGGTTCCTATTTGAAGCGTCATCCAGGAACTCCTGACAAATGGAGATTTAACCCGCCGCTGGTTGAAATTTTTTTGAAAGATGACGCTAGACACGATCCCTTTATGGAACCTTTTACTGTTCTCCATGAAAAGATAACAAGTAGAAACGGGAAACCTTTGAGCATGGAGTATTTAGAAAAAATGCAGAAGCAGTGCCGCTTGATTTTTGAGATTTTAGAGAAAGCATGGGCCGATCAGGAGGTCGCTCTGGTGGATCTGAAAGTGGAGTTCGGGTTTGATTTAAAAGGAAATCTCATTTTGTCTGATGTGATTGATAATGATTCCTGGAGGATCTGGCCCCATGGCGAAAAATCTCAAATGAAGGACAAACAGGTTTATCGAGACCTGCCAAAATCTTCCCTGGAAGCCCTTCAAGCCATTGAAGCAAACTACCGTGAAGTCGCTCTTATGACGGAGAAATTTGCAAGCCATGTTAAAGGAAAAGTTGAGATTCTTCTAGGCTCAAAAAGCGACGAACCTTTTATCTCTCCTATGGTTAAAATGCTTTCCCAATTAGAGATTCCGCATGACATCACTGTTTCTTCAGTTCATAAAACAACCTCTAAACTATTCGATAAAATTCGAAAATCAGAAGGCCTTGGTGAACCCATTGTTTTTATCGCTGCTGCTGGAAGATCCAATGGATTAGGTCCAGTGACAGAAGGAAATACGGCGTATCCTGTGATTAATTGTCCTGTTTTATCAGAGCGATTTGCAAGAGAAGAAATTTTTTCTTCTCTTTATTTGCCTTCAGGTCTTGGCTGTGTTACTATTTTAGATCCTGAAGCAGCTGCTCTTGCAGCCGCTAAAATTCTGGCTCTGCATTCTCCGCTGCTGTTTGGGAAAATAAAAGTTTTGAAATATCGAATGAGTGAGTCATGAATTTTTTGAACTTTTGAGACCTTGAATGCAGCGGATTCTTCTGGGTAAGACAGGGATTGAAATTCCTCGTTTATTCATTGGGACTGGGACTTCAGATGAAAAGGATCAGTGCATTCAGGCGAGAGTTAAACCCGAGTTGTATGCTGAGATACTGCGGGATGCTTATTTGAATGGGATTAATTTTTGGGATACTTCGGATGATTATCGGACCTATTCTCATTTAAAATTAGGGATGTGGAACATAGAGAGAGAAAATCTGGTCATCTCAAGTAAAACTTATGCGGGCACAGCTCGAGAAGCTTTAAGAGTTTTGAATCAATCTCTCGCTGATCTGGGAACAAAGTATCTGGATATTTTTTTTCTTCATTCTGTGGATTCGCTGCAAGGGTATGAAAAACGGATTCAGGATGTTCTTCCTGGTTTGAAACAGGCAAAAGAGGAAGGTAAAATAAAAGCTGTTGGTCTCAGCACCCATAACATTCATGTTTTAGAAAAGGCTGTTGAACATCCGGAGTTAGAAGTCATTTTTTCAAATTTTAACCGGTATGAAATTCACATGGATGCGAGTATTCAGTGGTATTCTCGAACCCTTGAAAAAGGGTTTCGCTCTGGGAAAGGGATTCTGGTTATGAAAACTCTGGGAGAAGGATTGCTGCGTGATAGGGTGAAAGAAAGCATTTACTATAATCTTTCAAAACCTTTTATTCATGGAGTTTGCGTGGGGATTGTATCCCGACAGGATTTAGAAAAGACTTTGAAAGTGTTGAAAGAAATAGAGGAGGAGTCAAGTTGAAATATAGATCTTTTTATAAATTGCTTTTGCTGGCAGCAGTCGGGTCTTTTCTTCTAACGGGATGCGGCGGAGGAGGAGGATCCATGGGGGGAACCCTGCCATCAAGTTCTACCCCCCCCTCTGGAGTGACAGTTTCGGGGTACGTCTCTCAATCTGTTCAGGGACCCCCTGTTCAAGGAGCTACAGTCACTTTGTATGATTCCAGCACTCAAACATCTACCGGGCAAACTGCTGCCACGGACAGCACTGGTGCTTATTCTTTCTCAGGCATTAAGCCTGGAACTTATGATTTAATTGCTGAAGATGGATCGGGCTATCAAATCGCCCGCATTCAGAATTTAGGTGTAGGCACTGCAGCTGTGAGTAATGCCAATTTAATTTTGATGCCGTCGAGCGGGATCGGGACAACAAGTGGAGCAAATCCATTTAACGTGACTCCTACCATTACGTTGAACTCTCCAACACCGCAGCCTGGTTCTACTGTTTCAGGAAGTCAGATTTTTAATATTTCTGCTGCTGAAACAGGAACAGGAACTAATGCGATTAATTTGATTCTCTTGAGGATTAATGGGGCTAAAGTTGGAATCAGTTCTGTCACCAGCAGCATGAACCAGGTCGTTATTTTTTCTCAGTATCCTCCTGGCAGCATTCCTGTGACTGTGCTGGTTCAGGATACAGCTCACAATGTGACGATAATGTACTATAATGTCACTAATGCTTCTATTACAGGTTCTCTTCCGACCACTAGTTTCAGCCTTTCAATTCAGGCGCAGACCTTTGGAGAGGATCTCCAGGCTCTTGCCACTAATCGTCAGGTATTGTGGAATAAACTCCATTTAAGCGGAAATGCGAATATTTTAGAGTTTCCAGGATCTAAAGAGATAAATTTGTCTTACTTGAAAAATGTGAAGCCTTCCAGCACAGCTCCGAATACTTCTATCTCTGTAGAAATCGGAATCAATCAAACAGGCGGAAGCACTCCTTCAGGCTATACGATTTATCGAAGTACAAGCTTCCTGGGCCCTTTTGGCAATATCGGCGGCATTACTTTTGGCACAAACAACTGTGGAACTTCGGATCAAACTTGTTTTGTGGATTTTGATCCTTCCCTGACTCCAGGGGTTACGTATTATTATCGAGTAACAGGCTATAATTCTTCAGGACAGGAAATTTCATCAGTAACCTCTCCTGGAGTTACAGTGCTGCCAGCTTTTCATGTGAGCCTGGTTTCTCCAGGGGGACCTGCTGTTTCCGGCAGCTCTCCAACTGTGATGTCCAGTTCTTCAACAAGCCCTGCCCTGGTATGGAATGATCCTGATGGAGCCGTTGGACAGGAACAGGAATATGACCCTTATATCCTCAGTCAAACTTTAAATTTTACAAATACGGCTTTATGCGGTGGAAATACACTGGTTGGCGGAAATCCAATTTTAGTTGTCAAGAATGGATCTGAGGCCAGCGGACCCTCAGGGGTTTCGATTACGAATTCAGGAGCAGACATCAGTTTTCCGTATTCGGCATTTGGAGCATCTACAGACCAAAACCCCTGTACAGTGCCTCTTTTAAGCGGTGTGATTTATCAGTGGGATTTAGCTGAAGCTGCTGCTTTGGGATCGTATGATTCCACTACTGGACAGTATTTAGCGATTTCTGTTGGCAATGGAGAAGCTTATACAGGAGGAGAGAGTTTGTCAACAGGCTCTGATAATGGACCATTTTTCTTTGTGACACCATGATGCGAAGCGAGAGGTTTGCGAGCGAGAATCTCGACTCTCTAAGAGTTGAACAGGAGGAATAAAGATAATGAAAAAGCTGTTTTTAGGAATTGGACTTTTTATACTGCCTATGTTAGCATTTTATGGATGTTCTCCCAATAATTCAGGATTTAATCTTCCAGGAGGAACTAATACTTTTAATTTAGGAGGATCCGGAGTAAATTCTTCTCAGGGACCTATAAAATCTGATCAGGCTCTAACTCCTGCTCAACTGCCTTCTTCTGACAGTCAGCTTGCTCCTCATGCTCCTGACCAGATTATTATTCAATATCAGAATGTAAATCTGAATACGATTGCAGCCAGTGTAAAAGCCACTGTGGTTCGCACTTTCTCCATTGGGATGAATCAACTGGCAACCCTGCAGATCCCTTCTAATGCTTCGATTGTTCAAACCATTAAACAGTTGAAAACTAATCCAGATATCGTTCATGCTGAGCCGAACTGGTACCGCTATTTAACTTCTTGTTCTGCTCCTTATCCCTGTGGTTCCGGGTACACTCAATATCAATGGGGACCAAAAGCTGTTCAAGCCACTTCTGTCTGGTCAGGAGGTGCTGCAGGGGATACAGGAGATCCGTCAGTTGTCATTGGAATTATGGATACAGGAGTTAATGGGGCTCATCAGGATTTTGACAATACGATTGGAGTTTCAACTCCTATTACGATTCCTGCTGGATTTCAGAATGTTTTAGCCGGTTTTGATTATGCTGACAATTTTACTGGAAGTGAAGGTTCTGGAACCACTTCCTGCCCATCCGGTTTAACTGCTGCTAAAAAGGGCGGCTGTTATATCCCTGCAGCAGTCAATTCAGATCAAGTGGGTCATGGCACTCTGGTTGCCAGCACTGCTGCTGCCCAGGGAGATAATGGGGATCCAACAGGAGTGGCAGGGATCTGCTGGAACTGCACCATTGAACCCATTAAAATTTTTGGATCAAATGGCACGTTCACAACCACTGATCTGGAGGTTCAAGCTCTTGCAGATGCTGCTAACAGCACAGGAACTGTCAGTGCAGCAGGAGTAGGAAGTCCTTGTACACAGGGAAGTGGAACCTGCGGCTATCTTCCTTATAAACCAGATGTGATTAACATGAGCTTCGGGGGACCAGTTTATTCTAATATTGAAGTTGAAGGAATTGATTATGCTCTCCAGCGTGGAATTACTCTGGTTGCAGCAGCCGGAAATTCTGCTAATGCGGATTACAGTTTTCCTGCTGCTTATCCAGGGGTTATTGCAGCAGGGGCGATCCAGCCCAATGACACCATTGCTCCTTTTTCCACTCAGGGTCCTTTTGTGTCATTGGTTGCTCCAGGGGTTCAGATGTATGGAGCATCTAATACCGGAAATAGTTCTTATCAGGAAGAGGATGGAACATCTTTTGCTTCTCCAACCACTTCAGGGACTGTAGGACTATTAGATTCGATTATTTTAGAAGCTGGAGGAACTCTTCCAACGTCGGGTCAAATTGCCACAATTTTAGATAATAATACCACAAAACTTGCAGGGATGGGCGGATCTAATTGGACTCAAACTTATGGGTATGGACTCTTAAATGTCCTTGCAGCTTCCCAGCATACTTCTGCTGCTTCGAATATGGGAACCATTGAAGTGACTGTGGATGTGTCCAGTTCCACTTATCCAGTCTGTGACTGGGACGTTCTGCTTGAAAATAGTTCAGGACAAGCGATCACAGACACGTTGACCTCAGAACCCTCCAGCAGTTCTCCTTTGGGAACCACGAACTTTACTCCAGGTACCGCATACTTTTTCCTGGTTCCTGCAGGAACCTATACAGTTGTTGTTCAGCCTCCGAGCTATGCGTCTGGGATTTCTGGATTCCCTCCCAGCGGCTGCTGGAATGGAAGCAGCCCTGCTCTGACAACAACCTCCCAGCAAACTGCTTCGGTTTCAGTGACAGCAGGAGCAGTCTCAGCAAAGACGTTTACTTTTTGAGAAGTTTGATCCTATCTTTTTTTTGGAAGTTGTGGGTCAGGAGATGTGAAGGAAGGGTTTTTGTCCATTATATATAGGAATTTTCTGGAAAAGAGGCGAATGATAGAAAAATTTGGGAAGGAATTTTAATAAAATAAAGGAGACATCCTCATGAAAAACATTCGACATTTTTTTACTTCTGAATCTGTCACAGAAGGCCATCCGGATAAAATGGCGGATCAGATCTCAGATGCCGTTTTAGATGCGATTTTAGAAAAGGACCCTAATGGCAGAGTCGCCTGTGAAACTCTGGTTTTAACAGGAATGATTCACCTCTGCGGCCAGATCAGCACAGACTGCTATGTGGACATGAATAAAGTGATCCGTGAAACCGTTAAAAAAATCGGCTATACAGATGCCAGTGAAGGGATGGATGGAAATACCTGCGGAATTTGTTTGTCCATTGATGAACAGTCTCCTGATATTGCCATTGGGGTGAATAAATCTCTTGAGGTGAAGCAGGGGGAAATGATGAATGATTCCATTGAAGGGATCGGAGCAGGGGATCAAGGCATGATGTTTGGGTTCGCCTGCTCAGAAACTCCTGAATTGATGCCTCTGCCTATCATGCTGGCACATAGATTGGTTCAAATGCTGTCAGCCGTTCGCAAAAATGAGGAACTGACGTATCTTCTTCCTGATGGGAAATCTCAGGTGACCATAGAATATGAGGGAGACAAGCCTGTTCGCGCCAGCACTGTTGTTTTAAGCGCCCAGCATAAACCAGATGTTCCTCTGGATGTGATTCGTCAGGATTTAATGGAGCAGGTGATTAAACCGGTAATCCCCGAAAATCTGCTGGATAAGAAAACAAAGATATATGTTAATCCAACGGGTAGATTTGTGATTGGTGGACCTTTAGGGGATACAGGATTAACCGGCAGAAAGATCATTGTGGATACTTATGGTGGAATGTCCAGACACGGGGGAGGAGCTTTTTCAGGGAAAGACCCGACAAAAGTTGACCGTTCAGCCAGTTATATGGCTCGATATGTGGCTAAAAACATTGTGGCCGCCGGACTTGCCGATAAATGCGAAGTCAGCATTTCTTATGCCATAGGTGTCGCTACTCCAACCCATATTGGAATTGAAACTTTTGGAACAGAGAAGATTGAGCCTGAAAAAATTGCAAAATTGGTGAAAGAGCATTTTGATTTGAGGCCAGGAGCCATTATTCGGGATTTAAAATTAAGGAAGCCTATTTATCTTCCTTTAGCGGCTTATGGTCATTTTGGGAGACCAGATTTAGATTTAACCTGGGAGAGGATTGACAAAGCTGAGGCAATCCGTTCTGCAGCAGGTTTGTCAGAATCAGCAGTCGTAAAATAGCTGCATCGTGGATGAGGCATTTAATCTAGAAGCCCTTTGTCAAGGAAATGAAAAGGACTGGTATGCTTTTTATCAAACTTATGCCCCTTATGTGAAACGTATTTTGTCCTGGACTCGGTGGCATTTCTCCAAAGAAGAGCAGGAAGAAATGCTTCAAGAAGTTTTTATTTCCATTGTGAGATCAGTGAAAAACTATAGAGGCGAGGCTCAGATTTCCACGTTTATTTCTAGAATTGCCCAAAATACTTGTATTTCGGCGATTCGAAAAAAAGTGGCTCAGAAAAGAGGAGAAGGGGAACAAGCCGTTCCTTTTGACGAGATTTTAGAATCTACGCTGCAGTCCTATGATTCAACTGCTGCCGGGTTCGAAGAACGAGTAGCACTTCAAGGAGCTGTTCAAAAATTAAGCCCGGAATGCCAGAAATTGATCCACAAGCGGTATGCTGAGGACCTCAGCTATGAAACCCTTGCAGACCATTATGGAGAATCCATCAGCGCTCTGGCTGCACGGTTAAAACGGTGCCTTCTTTCTTTAAAAGAAATTTACCTGGGTGAAAAAAAATCAGATAAATGCGACCATGATAATGGAGGGAGAAAATGAGTTCATGCTCAAACCCTGAGCTGCAAAATTTTATTCTGCTGTATCTTGAAGGAGAATTAAGCGGCGAAAAAAAGGATGAAATGGCAGTCCATCTGGGCTCCTGTGTCTTCTGTATAGAAGAAGTTCAAGCATTAAAAGGGGGCTTAAACTTGGCCGCTTTGAATCTCTGTTCAGCCATTGATTCAGCGCTTCAATGGGATGATAAACTTAAAGCAGGGCGTACCCAAAAAGAAAAAATCCCTGACTGGTTTAAAGCAGGAGTGCGCGCAGCTTTTAAAAAAGAGAGACATTATTTTTTTCTGCTGCCTGGATTTGCCATGGCTTTCTGCACAGTGCTGGGATTTCTTTTCTTTTACAGCGGCTATCTTTACAACCTAAATCAATTAAATGTTCCTCTCGGAATCAGAGTCATGACTAAAAGGGTGAGAATAAAACCAAAACTGCAGCAGAGCCAGTTTAAGGCACACGAAAAAAGAGCTGCGGCTGGAGTTCCTCAAACGACAGGAAATCTATCCCTTAACACTCAGCCAGCCTTAGAAACAGAAAAACAAAAAGTGTCAGTAAGGAGAGAAAATTCAGCATTAAAAAATAGGACTGCACAGATCGAAAATGAAAAGAGCGTGACTTATTCAGAGGCTTCCAGGAAAAATGCTATTGACTCCGAGACGACTGAGCAAGGGTTCAGGAATCATTACAGGGCGTCCGAGGAGCCTCAGTTTCGGGTGAAGCATTTTATGATCACGACACCAAAACCATTTTCTTTTATCGGATTTTTTCTTATGATTGCTTCAATTCCTTTGTTCTGTTTGGCAGGGCTATCTGCATACCGCTTTTTTCATGAGAGAATAGAGTAATTCCAAAATTCCCTTCAGCTGCACAGCCTAAAAGAAGCCGTGTCTGGCTTTTCTAAGTTTTACAATTTTTTAACCTGCTCCTTTTGAATTTAACAGTTATAAAACGCCAGCTTAACGGAGATTTAATTTTCGCGTTTTATAATTTAAGCATATCTAACAAAAGGAAGGTGTTGGAAATGAATACAGCAGTTCGAAAAATCGGAGGGATGGCATTAGGAGCAGCCATGGGAGTGATGACTTTAACTTCTCCCGCATTGGCTGGAACCAGGACAAGCAGTTTTTCGGTTCAGAATGAGCAGGATGAAAGGTGTGAAACCTGTTCTCATGTTGATTATCGGTACGATCCGAATGACCATTACAAGCTTGGGTATTCAATAGGAAAAAATGAAGCCATTGATATGGCGATCAATTCTTATGTGAGCCGAAATCTGGGTGGACAGTTAGATAAAGTCGTTCCATCCATTATGAAGGATTATCATCAGTTTCAAAAAGGGGTTGAAATGGGAAAACACTGCCCTGAAGGAACATATGAATGGTACAAACATCATTCTGCAGCCTCAGAGGCGGGTCAGGCTTTTAGAGATGGATTCTTGAAAAGTTACAAAGTTACGCATCCATCAGGAGCGGACCCTGGACAAAGTGAAAGTAACACCACATTTGCCCAGGGCTATATTGATGGATTTAGCGCAGGGATGCCTCAAGGACTGGGAAAAGTGGCTTCAGATCTAACAAAGGGAATGAAGCAGTTTAACCAGGACATTTTAAATATGAAACAAGATGCAGCCCATTATTCCAGAGAGAGTCATTCTTTCAGCGCATGGCTGTATGGAGAGTCAAATTTTGACAAGCAGCTTGCCCGAGAGGACGCTGCATTGGCAAAAAGCCTTGAACAAAGCGCAAAAGCCGATCAGGCAGCTGCTGCCCAAGCCCAGAAAGCAGCAGCTGTGATACAGGGGACCCGGTAAATGAATCAAGATCGGAGTTGATTCATTTCTAATCAATGGGGGACAGGGTGAGGCTCTCTATTTCTTTAAGAAAAGTTGCTCAGGACATTTTTATATTTCATGAAAATCCTCCATACGAGAAAACTGACAGCCAGAATAGGGAGGAGATAGACCAGACCCCAAACCGCAAAAATGGCGAGAATGGTAAGAGCTTCAGCAAAAGCATGTTCTACGCTGAGAAAAGAATCTTCAAATTGCAGCTTTAAAATTTTGCTCAGTTTTGAGGAAAAACTTGGGCTTTTTAGCTGCACAGGAACAGCCCCTTGAACTAGCTCAAGGGTGATCTGGGACATAGTGGTAACATGGGATAGATATTTCAGTCTTCCTTTGGCCAGGTCAATTTCCCCCTGCACCTGATCTATTTTCTGCTGCACCATGAGAATATCGGAAATCGTGGTGGCTCTGCTTAAAATTTCCACGAATTGGTTTTCAACACTCGTGAGGTGACGAATTTTAGATTTTAAATCCACATATTGTTCTGTTACATCTTCCCCTGAAATTTCTCGGGAGACAACTTTCCCTAGTTTTTCAATCTGCAGGAGGGCATCATTAAAATGAATGCTGGGAATCTCAATGACCAGGGTGGCTTCTTTTGTGCCAGAAGATGAATAATCAGAACGATAAACATATCCTGAGAACTGGTCCGTAATCTCTAAAACCTGATTGTAAGTTTTATTTAAATGGTGAACCTGGATCGAGAATTGAGCAGAACGGATAATCCTGCGGAATGGATCAGGCATATTCTCGGAAAAAGAAGCAGGGATGGCTGCAGGGGGCATGGTGGTCTGAAGGAGAGGTGTGCTGTTGGAACTAAGTTCTTTTTCTTCTGGGATTCCATACTCGGTTGGGGCTTCGAAAGAATTTCTGGAAACTTCAGATCTGGTGTATTCTTCTTCGGGAATTGCGCCGGCAGTTGTTAGTGAGGGATTGTTAAAGGGGTACTGTTGAGCAGTTAGATGTCTGTAATAGGTATGTCTGTAAGCTGGAAGTCTGTGAGGAGGCAGGTTGAAAAAAGGAGACTGGCGGAAGCTTCGAACTGTTCCAGCAGGAATTTGTGGTGTGTTTATCAATTTTTTCACATGAAGAATCTCGAAGAATACAAGCAGGAGAAAAATTAAGACTCCTGTTTTAAGAATGACCGATTTTTTCCACAAATTTTTCATGGATGCGCCTCCTGTGATTTGGGATTTTAAAAAATGTTCCTGGAATTTTTCCTCCTTTTAATAGAATGGTCGCAGAACTTAGGATTTTTTCGATCTTGATTTTTTAAGTTTGCGATTGAGGACTTAAGTTCGTGATAAGAAGAAAAAAAAATTAGATTTCGCGACTAATTTTTTTAGGATGAAAAATTTAGTTACGAAATATTCAACAATTTATCTGGTTCTGGCTCTTCTGCTGGTGGGTTCTGCAGCAGGATTGTTTTGGTATATGCAGGCTAATCTTCGGGATGCCTACATGGGTTTGACAGTACAGCATCCATCTGCGCCATCAAGTGCAGCATCACATCAAGTCCCTTCAGTTTTGAGACAGCCTCAAACTGCACCTGCCCAGGTTTTGGTGCAGGTCAAGGAGTTTATTCATCCTCTGCCTTATCATGGTCCACGTTTCCTATGTCCAGAAGAAGGTCCGTTATTTTTTCCGGTTGTTCTTTCAGCAGTTAATAAGGACAAGGTAATTAAATATTCAACAGGTTCGGGTTGTTGGGGAAATTGTATTGTTGTCAAAGTTCCTCCAGGCCGCTATAATATCACATTGATGGGTTTAGGGGCATCAGCGACCTATCAACCTATGAGCTGTACTGTACCAGATCTTCCCCGAGCCGAGCTAGATATTTATATTAGGAATGCAGCGGTATCGCCTTGTGTTCATTATTTGCATTTCTGAATGGACATCAGGGGTTAAACGTGATTGAATACACTGATAAAGCTGAATAAGAGGAGATGCTCATGAAAATCCTGACAACACGCAGACTTCTCAGGATCTCAACTATCATTCTTCTGCTTTTTGTGGGAGGATACTTCATTATACTTGCCCGCAGAGCTGCAGTTCTGATGTACTATCCTGATCCTTCGGGAGCGCTTGCTAAAGCCATTTTTACAGGAGATTTTAAGACTGTTAAACGTCTTGTTTCTGCCGGTGTCTCTTAGATCAGGCTCTCCGCTAGTATTAGCAGCACAGATGGACAATATTAAAATGGTCAAATATTTTCTCTCTCATGGAGCAAAAGTGGATCACACGGATTCTTTGGGAAACACAGCTTTGACCTGGGCTGTCTTAAAGGGGAATATTAATCTCATAAGTCTTCTTCTGAAATCAGGGGCAGATATTAATCAGCAGAACCGGCGTGATGGAATGACTCCTCTTTTGGATGCAGTTGAGTACTCGCCAGCGAGTGTGTCTTTTCTACTGAAGCACGGCGCTGATATTAATGCGCAGAACAAGCAGGGGATCACCCCTTTAATGATTGCCTCTGCCAATAACAACTATCTTCTGGTTAAATTTTTTGTCCAGCATGGTGCTAATGTCAATCTCATGGATAAAAATCACCAATCAGCTCTCTTTTTTGCCGATAAAAATGCAAATATCACGATTATAGATTATCTCAAATCTATAGGAGGACGGTAAGAAACAGAAGGTTTTCTAATTTTGCCGCAATTTTTTTGGTAAGGAAATAAAGGTTTAGTTTAGAGTCTCGATGAAACAAGCAAGCATTGGAGGAATGAGATGAGAGAAAGAAAGAAAAGCCCCATTAATACTGCTGAGCTTGCTGTTTTTTTCATCTCTATTTTACTCCTCTTAAGCCTCATCTTATCAGGTTATTTTTTGCGGCGTCTTATTATAGGGAATCCTGCCCAGCCGGCTTCACCCCCCACCTTCCAGCAGCCTCAATCTTCGTTTTTGATAAAACCACAGCCTTCATTTACAGTCAGGAAAGACTCTTTAACAGTTGTGATTACTGCTTCTGATCCAATGGATCATTATGGCAGGTTTTACTATGTTTTTCTTGATAAACCCCCGGGGAGATATGAACCCCCAGGGGGTTGTTACGGCTGTTATGAAAATACAGATTCCCTGATTCATGGAATCTGGCCTGGCAGAGTAGAATTTTATATCCCCTTAAGCAAACTTAAGATTGGACCCCACATCCTTTATTTTGCCATCACTGCAAGTCCTCTTTATGGAACTTACAGCGGCTCAGTCAAGATTGGATCTCAAGATTTTCCTTTCAGCAATGTGGATGTTCGTCATCCGGATGCTGTTCATTTTATGGTTAGCGGAAACAGGTAGGTGCATAGCAATATAAGTTTGTCTTCCATCTGGGTGACGAAGAACTTTTGACAGCAGTTCACGCGCTGAGTAGGGCATCATCAATCTCTAATCGAGAATACAAAAAATTTATTTCCTCTTACTTCCTGCATGTTTAAGATCAGATATGACTGAAAAGAGTCATGGGAAATGCGTTTCTTTTTTGATGGTTTTTTCTAATAGCTTCTTTTTTTTATTGGGGATGACCTTTTCTGGGGGACAGCTCAATCTCCCGATGGCTTTCTTGATCTGTTTAACTCTTGGCGTTTTTTTCATGAGTTGATACCTGTTTCTTTTTTATTTAATGTCTTATGAGTTCCTTTTTTTGCTGTGTCGTACAATATCGGGATAGAAGCTTGATATGCTCGTGTCTACTGTTTAAGACGCCATAACTCATGCCCATGAATCCAAGGCAACTGCTGATATCTCTGATGACCAGAGGCTCTGAAAAAAATTAGATTTTAGTTTTGCGTTGCAAATTGTGAAAATTTCACAGACGCCGTCTTTTTTTCCTGTTATCATAAAACCATCAAAACAATTCACTATAAAAACAGCATCACAAATTTAGCGCAGCAAGGAGGAAAATTATGAAACTTCATCTGAGATGGGAAGGGAAAAGCCAAACTCTGGATTTAAGCGAATTGGCTCTCCAGCCCAATGCTACAGATCAGCAGATTAAAGAATCTCTGGCAGCGATGTATCAATTAGATGCAAAAGGATTGAAAAATCTTGTCATGGATCGCCATCCTGAAGGGATTGTAGTCAGACCTTCAGCAGTTTTTGGGTAAAGATTTTTGAGGGGTTGCCCTGACCCGGAGAACCTACACGGGATGAAAGATTAAGTTTGGTTCTCCGAACCTGCACCCCTCAAAAATTTTCTCAAGCAAAAAATTCTTTTCGAAAGGGGTGAGAAAATGTTAAAGTTCTTTTGGAATATTTTTTCTCCTATTGGAAAAACTATTCCGCAGCCAGCCTGGCTCGACAGGCATAAACAGAGCAAAAAAGGGGGAAGCCCTCAGCCCTCTGCCATTCCCTTGGATTTTTACACGATTTTTGAAAATTCGAAAAGAAATGGACAGGTGCAGCAGGAGGAAAATGTGAGGGGAAAAATTTTGAATTCCTTTTTAAAACCCTCACACGGGAATCTGGCATCTTTTTCCTCTCTGCATCTGGAGATCCTGGAAAAGGATCCGATCTTTTATGGACATCTTTCCCGCTGGTATCAGGAAACAGGTTCGATTCGGGATTATCATGAACTATTTGCAGCCCATCTTTTAGCCAGCCCTTTCCCTGAACACAGGGAACATGGAAGGGTTCTTTTTCAGTTTCTCCGTCCTTATCAAGCAGCTCGCTGTGTGCGGTACACGAAACAAACGCTGCATTATCCCACCCGAATGATGAGAAAAACAGTGAGATTTTATTTAAAAAGAAGAGAAGACAATCCCCTCTGGTTTGATGAATGCGTGATTCGAGATCAGCATTCATTAAAATATCTGTACACGACACTTCATATAAAACCAGGTGAAAGAGGGGAAGAGATTCTATTTCAGGAGGCTCCTCCTTCTGACAGTAGAGTTCGAGCTTTAAAAGAGCTTGCTAAATCAGCAGATGATCCGGAAAAGCAAGCCCGAATCATCGCTCGAGAAAAGATTCATTTCACCACAGCGATTGGATCCATCCAGCAGATCACCCCCGGAATTCTTTATGCCCTCCTTTCTGTTATGACTCCACAGCAGGTGATCAATCATTTGAACTTTTTTGAGAAAAGAGGGGGATTCCAGGATCCAGACACAAGAGCCTTAATTGAAGAAAAACTAAAAGCTGGATCTCAAGAAAGCAGAGTGGCGGATTTTAAATCTCTTGTCGCATTGAAAAAAATCAGAGGGGATGCAGAACTCGCTGAAAAACTGCTCCAACTGACCCATGAACGATTAAGAAATAGAGGAAAAATCACAGTAAAGACTGCGCTTTTAATTGATAAATCAGGGAGCATGTCAGAGTGCATTGAATTAGGGAAGCAGCTGGCTTGCCTGTGTTCCTCAATCACTGAATCTGAATTTTACGTTTATGCTTTTGACACACAGGCTTATGAAATCAAGAGCTCAGGGAATCAGTTTGCGGAATGGGAAAGGGCTTTCAACCCGATTCGCCCCTGCGGAGGAACCAGCATTGGATCACCATTCAGAGATCTCATGTCTCAAGACATTGAACAGATTATCCTTATCTCAGATGGAGAAGAAAATACCCCTCCTTATTTTAGGCCCATGCTGGAAGATTACGAAAAGCAGCATCAAAAAGAGGTCAGAGTAATCTTTATTAAAGTGGATCAAACGACCCTGAATTCTCCTCTTGAACTGCAGATGGAGGGGAAAAATTTTACGGTTATTCCATTCAATGGGGATTATTACAATCTTCCTAACGTTGTCCCTCTTTTAATCGGAGGAAATCATCATGATTTAGTTCGGGAAATTTTGAAAATGCCTCTTTATACAAGACAAGATTTAGAAACCCTTCCTCCAGGGTTTAATGAGGAAACTTATGAAATACTCTGAAACTCTTGAAAAGTTTTTAGATCAGGAAAAGAAATTGGCGGGGATTCAAGTGCTGGCTCCTGTTATTCCAGGAGGGAAAGTTCGGATCACGGTAGGACACCTGGTTTGGGAAACCTCTCTTGAAACTGAATTTTCAGGATGGGGAATTTTAGAAGTTCTTCCCTCTCGTTCAGTTCGGTTTGTCAGAGAAGCAGAAGAATGGGAAAAAGAGGCGTATGCTAAAACTTGCATTAAACGCCCTTTTCTTCTTTTTCACAGAGATAAAAAAGGAGTCTGGTGGGGATATGATTTTAAAGAAAATCTGACTGCTCCTATTTATCTTGCCAGTGAAGTTTCTCTTTTTGATTCGGTGATCACGATAGAAGACAAAGGGATCTTCTGGTATTTGTTTCAGGATCGTGGCTGCGGCTGGACAAGAAGAAAAGCGCTTTGCGAAAGCCTTGAGAAAGATCGTTCTCCTGAAGATTTACGGATCTCTGGACTGAGTCTCCAAGAAAAAGAGGTGTATCGTTTAGCTTTTTTATTGAATCAAGAAAAATCATATTTGAATTCAGAGAAAAATATCCTGGAAGCTTTAAAAACCGGAGGTGGAGAACTGCAAGAACTAACTCGGGTAGAGCATGGATACAGAGTTAAATGGGGTACTTCTCAGGGGGAATCCTTTGTTTCTGTGGTTGATCCCGGGCTTAATCTGATTTCTGCTGGAATTTGTTTAAGAGGGGAAGAGAAAAAACAGGATTTTACTTCTCTGGTTTCTCTGGTGTCGCAGAGAAATGCTCCAAGAACTCAAGCCCCTGAGGTTCCTGCTCTCACTCCATCTTCTCAAGCCCCTGAGTTTCCTTCTCTTGATGTTTTTGGAAATAACGCGCTTTACAGCCAGATACCTGCAGTGCTTTCTTCTTTATCTGAAGAACTAAAATTTTCTCCTAAAGATTTAACCCAATTTTTCGATGAAATTAAAAAAGATTTAAAAAATTTTCGCTCAAAATATGAAGATTTAAAGAAAAATTGGATGAAAGCAGCAAAGCTTTTCAATCAAGTCTTTAGATTCAATTCTGCAAATTCAAAAAAGAATCTACAGGAAGTGAAAGCCAGAATTGAGGCAGAGATGGCTGAACTTCTGGGCATGCTGCAAATGCTGCTGACAGAGGTGATGGAAGTAAAAGTGATTCCCCGATTGACTGATCCAGATCGGTTTTCAAAGATTCGAGATTCCTTAAGAAAACATATAACAAAACTGGAGATTCTGAAAGAAATTTCTCAACCATGAACCATCTATTTGAAAAGAAAATTTTAATCTGCGGAGCTGGAACCCTTGGAGGGAATCTGGCTGAAACTCTGGGAAGAACAGGGTTCAAAAAATTAATGGTGATTGACCAGGATATTGTTGAAGAAAAAAATCTTCCAGTTCAGCCTTATTTCCGCTTTGATATCGGTTATCCAAAAGTCAAAGCTCTTTCACAAAATTTATTTCAAGCTGCTGGGGCAGAAATCACGGGAATCCACTATACTTTAACAGAAGGGAATGGAGATAAATGGATTCAATCTGCGGATTTAGTTCTGGATGCTTTTGATTCTCATGCTTCAAGAAAAGCAGTGAAAAAAATTTGCAAAAAACTGAATATTCCTTGCCTTCATATTGGGATCAGCCCTTATGGATATGGAGAAATCATCTGGAATGAAGGCTATTCTGTTCCCCCGGATTTAAAAGAAGATCCTTGTGAACAAGCGCTGTCCCGTCCCCTTGTTTTATTGATTACGGCTGTTGCAGCAGAGAGTATTCTGCGGTATTTTCAGAACGGAGAAAAAGAAAACAGAAGCATCACCTTGAAAGATTTCGCAGTTCTTCCTCTTTTATAATTTCAATTTTTCCTCGTGATAAAGAGATCCAGCCTTGATGTTCAAGTTCTCCCAGAGATTTTGTGACACTTTCTCGAGTGGCTCCAATTTTGTCAGCTAACTGCTGGTGGGTTAAATGAAGTGTTTTTGTTTTCTGTTCAATTTTTTCTTCTAAAATTTTTTTTACCATTCGTTTCAGAATTGGATCCATGCCTAAATCATTGACCTGTTGAGTCAAACTTCTAACCCTTTCAGCTTGCTGCGAGAATAAAGCTGCAAAAACCGATGGGTTATTTTTGACAAAAGCGCAGAATTTATCTTTCGGAATAACCGATATTTTGCAGAGGGTTTTAGCTCTGATAGAAGCGGAATGAAGTTTTCCTTCTAATGCAGCCATCTCCCCTAAAAGATTTCCGCTGCTGATGGATCTTAAAATGATCTCTCTCCCATCCAAATTTTGTTTGACCACTTCGAATGTGCCTTCTAAAACAAAAACCACTTCTGAACTGGGATCCCCTTCCTGCCAGAGAAAAACCCCAGGTTTTACTACTTTTTCAGAACCTTTGGTTTTTAAAATTTTAAGGGATGACTGTAGATTGTCCATGTGGGTGGCTGCGAAATTGCAATATTATTTGTTAAATTTTTCGAGCCTGCTGACCTTAATATCAGAGACAAATACAACACCAGAGTGTTTGTTTAAAAAGGGGGTCATCCCAGCAAACACAGCGTCAACTTTTTCTTCAGACATCACGGATATGATCATGACAAGGGGGTCTTCTTCATTGAAGAGAAGCTGTCCCTCATAAAAACCATGACTCCCTTTCCCAGAAAGATTGTGGATAATGGTATAGCCGCTTACACCAGCTTTTTCTAAAAGATCCAGCACAAAGTCTTTGTCTTCTCCAGTGCAGATGATTTCTACTTTCTTAAGTTCATGTAGATAAAGATTTCTCATAGATTTCCCCCTTTGGATTGATTTCCTGCCAGTCCTTGTTTTGGTATCTGTACAAGTTCTGTTTCTGTTCATCTAGAATAATTAAGTGGATCCATTGATTCTGCGCCAATTTTTTTATTTTTGTCAGTTTATTGAGAATGGCTGCCGCAAAATCCACTGGAGCCTGTACTACTACCAAAAGCCTGACAGGGTTGTGAAAGGGGATATCCCCTTTCAGCACGGTCTGCGCTGGCAGACCTGTTTTAAGGTCACTGAAGTTTCCTGTCATAATCCCAAAAGTCCCTACAGCATTGTGATAGATTTTGCTGCCGCTTCCATATCCTTCGTTGTCTGTAGTTGAAAAATAATACTCCATATTTATCCACTGAGCCACAACCATAGGTCCAGACAGGATATTTTCAAGCAGAAATCCACTTTTATCCTGTTTCCAATCATAAGAGTGCAGAAAAACTTTCCCTTTTAAGTCAATTTCAAGAGTTATATCTCTTTTGGCGATGACAAAAGCGTAATTGCCAGAAAGCCCCCACTCTGGACGAATCTGAGACCAATCATAAGCATTTTGGTATATCTCCTCTGAGGCGTGATCTGGATTTATTCCCAATTCAACTCCTCTTTTTTCTCTCGTCAGTCTTGCGGCAATCTCAAGGTCTTCTTTCAGGTTTTTAAGAGTTTGAGTATATTTGGCAGACACTTTGCCAAGCTCATAAAGAGCTATCTTGTCTGTCGTCGTATTATGCACGGCTGGCACAAAAACGGTATCTTCTGGTATGTTTATCTCGTGGGTGACTTTTAGTATAGACCTCACTTGGGGGTTGTTTGCCATCTGACAGAACACTTTTGCGTTGTACACCCCTGATGCTCCGCCGCAAGCTCCACAGTCCAAAGAAGATTCATAGAGATTATTGTCTGATTGACTTTCGTGTCCAATGATCAAGATAAGATTGGCAAAGTTTTGGGTGAGCCCTATCATTTGAAGGGCAACTGCTGCCAGGAGAGCCTGCTCTTTATAAGAAAAACCAATTCTCTTAAATCGGTCCCTAATGTGAGAGAGAGTGAGTTTGTCCAGTGGTTTAGAGCCGATAATGTTTTCTATTTCTTCATCTGTGAATTTGTCTGTGAGCAGACTTGTTTCTCTAGAGGAATTGAGGATTTTATCTTTTATTCTGGAATATTCTCTTGGTAAAAATGTCTTGCCGATAAAATCAAATCCAAACAAAAAGCCTATGGCTTCCACCATCACATAAGGAGTCAAAACGTTAAATTTGAGGTCATGGATGACCTCTTCCACTATATGATGAGCTTTTAGATGAGATTCGTCGTCGCTGACAGGCAGTTCCAGGACTACATTGCTTGGCTTTATAAGCACAGGGCAGAGATATTCTTCATGCCCTTTCGTCAATTCAACAAAAGCCATGGGTATGCCAAAAAAACCGGCTGTTCCATAGGTTTCGTACCTGCCCAGACCTTCTAAATTCCTTCTGAAGCGCTCAGATCGCGCATCTATACAAAAAAGAGCCTGGGCTGAGATTTTTTTTTCATTTGACCTATGATTTGAAGAAAATTTCAGCTTTGTCAAGAGCTCTTCATAGACTGACTCTTCAAGAGCCCTCAACCAGAGATGACCTTCTTCTTTTTCCAGGTTTTTGTAAAAACTTAAAAGCTCTAGGATATGCTCTAAAGACAAATTCTTTAATGAAATCCCTATCATATTCAGCCACTGTTCTAAAAATATGAGAGTATTTACCGCTTTTGTGTAACTTTTTAAATGGAGATATTTTTTTATTATCCTTTCTGGTTTTTTGAAGCAGTCTGGCAGATGTTGAATAAAAGAACTTTCGGCTTTTGAAGAAAAATATTCATGCATCAAATAAGCTTTTTCAGGATTTTGAGTTAAAAATTCTTCTAAACCTTTATAGGTTGGTTTAAAGGGAAGGTGTTTTTGGGCATCCAGTAGCGCTTTTGCGATCGTAAGCCTTACAGCAGCATACTCTACCATATCCACTGGATATTCTCTCTGCCAGTGGAAGTTTTTGTTGTTCATCCGCCATTTGATATATCCTGCAAAACCTTTTAATTGAGACAGTTCAAGGGTGAGACAGCTGTCCCATATCGATTCTGGCAGCTCCCAGGTGTTCAGAACAAAGTCTAAAGCCTCTTCAGGTTCTTCAAATTGGGAGACAAGCTTTTTTAGGTTTTTCCCTGTGGCTATGGAAAACCTTAAGTTTCGGCTTGCCAATTCTTTCCAGGATTTGAAAAATCCAAGTTCTCTTTTAGGCATCTCTACATTTGACTGCCCCTCATCCAAAAAATCCTCCACACTTTTTATGGTCAGTTCATCTATGGTGTCTTTTAGTGAACTGCCGATAAGCTCATCTACAGCTTCATAAAGAGTGTTTTTGTAACCTACAGAAAGCAGAAGCTCTGCACAGGCTTCTTTTGGATTTTCATAAAATTCGCGAGTCAAGGAATCTAAAAGTTCTTTTGATGCGCTGCAGGGATAGATTTTGTGAAGATTTTCGTAAGGTTTTAATTCTGGGGTCTGGGTTAAAAGATTAAAAACAAGATTTTTAAAATCCAGATCTAAACTTGATTTTTTAGTCTGGCGCTTTAAAAATTCCTCGACAGCTTCTATCAATTTTTCTTTTTTTATTTTTTTTTCACGGTAAATTTTTTGATATTCTCCTCGGCTGAGATACCCCTTGGCTTTAAAGGTTGTTCTGCCGATTTCTACGGCTTCTTTAAAAGGTATCTTTTCAAGATTGTGCAGCGGGTTTCTGTAGATAAAACTCCTCATGGGCCAGCAGTATGGAATCCCCTCAGATGCCACATTGACTAAGGATCTGATTTTTAATTTCCTGGCTAAGTCCATTTAAAACCTCCAGTTCTCAAAAAACGCGAGGATCAGCAGAGCGCCCATCTACAGAACTTGAAAATCTTGATAATACAAGTCTTCTCTCCTTTTTCCTCCAATAAGATTCATTATTTTTGACATCACACCAAGGCTTAAACAAAACCATCCGATCAGAAGAAAAAACTCTCTCCATTTTGAACTGATACTGAGAATCCTGTAAAACAACATAAAAGGGGGGAATAAAGGCATGATGTAAGAAAATAGAGCAAAAGCAGTCAGCATCCAAGAAAAAACAGGCATTTCTTCATAAAGACCTTTGATATAGACAAACTCAGAATTTCCGAAAAGTTTTACCAGCAGCCTATCCACAAATTTAAAAGCAAGGGGAGGAATAGAAAGAATAAGGAGAGCATAAGGATGCTGCTCTGCAAGTGAACCAGCCCAGACAAGATTGAAGAGAGCGGCGTACAGTTCAGAGGCTGCTGCGTTCATATTTCTGCAGCTGAAAATTTTAATGCTGTGAAGAACAAAGCCAGCAGTGCTGAAAATGAAAAGCCAGCTGCTGAAGGGTGTTTTCACCTCTTTTAATAAGAAGAATCCTAAGATCGGAAAAGCAGTGTAAAACCAGAGATTAGCTTTGGATAAAATTTTTGAAGAAAAAAGACTCATGGGGAAAAGCGGGATTAAAAATCCTGATGCTGCAAGCAGGAAAATGCTGAATAAATTTAAAGGCGCGCGGTTTAGAAAAAGGATGGCTGCCAGGAATGCTGAAACACTAAAAACAGCAGCGCTGACAGAAGCAGCATTAATCTCTGAAAGCTGACGGCTGAATTTTAAGAAAACGGATTTAATACTCTGATAAAAATCCAGGATATAAAACTCTCGCGATAAATGAGTATAAAAACTGACACGAACATCAATGTATCGGTTTTGAGAACTGTTGTAAATAAAGAACCAGCCCAGGGAGACGATCACGGCAAAAATCAGCACCTCAATGCCAAAAATAATATTTGAAGAAAACGCGTTTTGATAGATTTTCTGCATCACATATTTTTGAGGATACAAAAAGAGAGCTAAGTAATGACTGAACAGAGCATAACCGAGCAGAAATGCGCCCAGAGATAAAACAGATATAATAACAGCTTTTATAGGGTTTATTTTTTCGATTTTAGACACACTTAGAATGACTTGTGCTGCAGTTACCCATCCGAAAAAGAGGAGGATTAAAGAGGTTTTGTACTCTATAAAATTTTTGTTTACCAGGAAGTGCGCTGCAGCCACCAGAGCCAGTGGCAGTAATACACTTAGAACACCGAAAAAGACAAACGGTGATTTTGGGGAAGGCTCCTGGTCTTTTGCCAGAGAACTGTACAGAGAGTCCGCCGGTAAATTCGGTCTTTTTCTGGTTTTATGGATGACGTTTCCAGAGTACAAGAACATCGTGGCTTTAAAGATTCCATGGCTTATCATATGATAGATGGCTAAAGGAAAATTTCCAACCCCAATTTCCATGGTCATGTACCCCATCTGTCCCATGGTGGAATAACCGAGAGATTTTTTGATGTCATTCTGGGTCAGCATGAGCATTGAGCCTATGACAGCTGTTAAAGATCCGACTAAAAACGCTGCCTGCAGAGCCAGGCTTGGATTTGTGAAAACAAAATAAAACCGATTGACTAAAAAGGCTCCGGCATTCACAATCCCAGCATGCATGAGAGCAGACAGAGGAGTGGGTCCATCCATGCTGTAGATTAAACTGATGTGAAAAGGGAACTGCGCAGATTTTAAAAGAGCGCTCAAAACCACGAACACTGCTGCTGCTGCTAGGTGATCGTGTGATAAATTTCCTCCTTTTAAGATTTCTTGGCTGATGATGGAGATTTTAAAAGTGTGAAAATCTTTATACAGAATAATCACTGCTGCAAGGAGAGGCAGATCAGCCAATCTCTGAGTAAAAAAAGTGATACTTGAAAATTTAAGCGCTGCTTTATTTTTATAGTTGTGGTTTAGCATCAGGTAAAGGAGCACTCCCATGACGTGCCAGGCTCCGAAAAACAGCAGAAGATTGCCAGATAACACTAATGCCACGAGATCTGCAGTCATTAAATCCATTAGAAAAAAAAATCTCTTATGCCCTTGATCATCTTTCATATAGTTTTGAGAATATTTGTGCACGACTAAACAGACCAGCAGGATATAGGTCGAAAGCAGAAGTCCGAGTTTATCTGGCATAAAGTCAAACAGACTGAAATTAAAGGGGTGCGGATAAATCTTTCCTTGAAATATTAAAAGTGCTGCGCTTACAATAAAGGAAGCGAACGTGAAGTTAGTGCTGATTTTGCCGATTGTTTTTTCGGTTTTTATGAAAAGAAGAAAAAAAGCGGAGACCAGTGGAAAGAGAGGAATCAGTAGCAAACTATATTGTAAATACATGGTTCTTTATTTTGTTTTAAAAAAAATAGTTCCTTTAGAGTCCTGTTAATGGCTCGATGGGATTTTTTAGAGCTTCTAATTTTTCTCTTCTTCTAATATAGGAGCATCTGGTGACAAAGGATTAGGAGACAGTAATTTATTTCCCTTTTTTTTAAGCAGATCGAAAAGAAGTATTTAGAAGAAGAAAGTCAGTTTCCAAGCGATTAAATTTTCTGCAGGGAATGGGGCTGGGGAATAGAAGAAAGCCTATACGCTGTATCTATGATTTATCTCTATGAAGCATATCATTAAATAAATGCTTATGGGATAGAAATCCTGCGGCAGTGAGAATGACAGGCTGCTGAAAAAGGAGACAGACCATGAAGAGGATTGGAACAGCAGAAATATTTAATAGTTTTAAGTTTTTGGAAAGGACTCTCATAGGAGTCTTCTTTTTTGTTGGGGTTATTTTTTTATTAATGCTCTTGCAGTCTCCTCGCGTGTTTGCGTCTCCACAAGGTGGGAGTGTGGTGTCAGGTCAAGCTGCGATCAATCAATCTAGTGGAACAACCACAATTCAGCAGGT